>NZ_JBFFMZ010000004.1:0-256421 GCF_041563495.1 Sulfurimonas sp. | reverse complement strand
TTACTAACTTTTTCGTTAGTTATTAAGTCTATTTACTTGCTTAGTTTTCAATGATCTCAAACAATCTCTAAAGCTTCAACTCGAAGTCTCTATTAACCTCTTTTTCAAGGTCTCTTTGTTTGTGGATGGGAATTATAGGAGAAACTCATTTTAAAGTCAAGGGTTTTTAAAAAGAATATGTAAATTCATATAAAAGTGTTTATATTTTTCAATACTATTTAACATACTTGACATTACCCTTACATTATATATATAAAATTGATATTTGTTGCTATGCATTAACTCTTTATATATAGAATTCTTATCAAACAATATTATTTTGAGGAAATAACATGGGACTTTATGATCGTGACTATGCAAGAGGCAGCTCATTTGCATATGAAAGTGCGTCTAAAAGTGACACACAAATTATCTCTTTTGTAAAAGAGACATATAAACTGTTTGCAGCTTCTATGATGGCTGGAGCAGTCGGTGCTTACGTTGGTGTTCCTCTTGCAGGAACAATTGGAGCTTGGTTTTTACCGCTATTTATCTTAGAAATAGGTTTACTTATCGGGCTACACTTTGTGAAGCACAAACCTGGAATTAACCTAATGGTTATGTTTGGTTTTGTGTTTATGACAGGCTTAATGCTTGCTCCTTTACTTGCAAGAACACTTGGAATGAGCGGAGGCGGTACAATTATAGGTAACGCATTTGCAATGACATCAGTGGTATTTGGAGCTATGAGCTTTTTCGCTATTAAAACTAAGCATGATTTTACAAGTTATGGCAAGCCTTTAATGATTGCACTTTTTGTAATTATAGGCTTTTCTATTATTAACATCTTCTTAGGCAACCCTATGTTGAGCGTTATAATTTCTGGTGCTGTTGTATTTTTATTTAGCATCTTGGTTATTTATGATACACAAAACATTATAAAAGGTGCATATGAAACTCCTATTGATGGAGCTATCGCACTTTATTTAGATTTTCTAAATATATTTACTTCCCTGCTTCACCTGTTTGGTATTTTCGGCAGTGACGACTAAAGAAGAATTATCACCTGAACTTTTTCGGGTGATAGACGCAAATATAAACCGCTTAAAAGAAGGCATCCGAGTTGTAGAAGATATTATGAGATACAGAGATAACAACAAGGACTTCTCCACAAAACTTAAAGAGCTTAGACATAAATCCAAAATTGATGAGACAGACCAGCTACTTACACATAGAGACAGCATAAACGATGTGCTTCGTCCAACAACACAAAGTGAGCTCAATCGTACAAACATCAAAAGCATAATCATCGCTAACTTCAAAAGAGCCGAGGAATCTTCAAGAGTATTAGAAGAGCTTTTTAAACTCCACAATGCTGCTTATAGTGAAAACTTTAAACATATAAGATATGAGCTTTATAACTTAGAAAAAGAGATTGTACTTAACGAGAGTGAATGAATATTACTTCGAACTCTAAATAATTTAGAGGATAATCCTGCATAAGTTTTTTTGTCTGTTTATAACTTAAAACTCTTCTTGAACCGCTTACTCCACTGTTTTTTATATACTTAAATATCTCTCTTGTAGATTCAAACTCTAATTTATACTCGACAATCTCAAGCTCTGCATCAAAGTATTTTTTCTGTAGCTCGTTTATTTCATCCACAGATCGTAGCAAAGGTTTTAGAGATGCTGTCTCATTTAACGTTTTAAATGTATTTGCACTAAAGATTGCCAACGAGACAGGAGCTTCTAAACTTTTTATATTTTGAAATACTTCTTCAAGATTCTCTGCCCATTGCAATGCAGATGCTGAAAAAATATGGTCATATCTATAGGTTAAAAGATTTTCAAACAGAGTCTTGTCATTAAAATCACCGTAGATGCATTCCGTATTTTTTGCTTTTGGATGCAACTCAAGCATTCCAGGTGCAAAATCTACTCCTGTAAAGTGTTCATATTTCCAAGTTATGGCATTATGGAGTGCTCCGCTTCCACAGCCCAAGTCCAAAATATTTTTAGGTCTATACTTGACTTTTTTTAGCAGTCTTTTTATGACTCTGTTTTGAATAACATTATAAGAGCCGTAGCGTAAAGCATGTTTGGAAAATTCCGAGCTTATTTTCATCTCTTGTTAACAAATAGTGAGATTATAAAAATTACCAAAACAGATAAAACAATGGTAGCACCAGAAGGAAGAGAAAAATAAAAAGACAGAATCATACCAGAAACGACGCTCAAGAGAGCAAAAGACAAAGAGATAAAAACTGTTTTAACAAAACTTTGTCTATATTGTAGAGCCGACACGGTTGGAATGACCATTAGAGCACCTATAAGAAGACTTCCGACTATCCTGATGGAGAGTGCTATGATTACTGCTACTATACTAACAAGTAAAAAATTCAATAACTTAACTTGTATACCGCTTGTTTTGGCAACTTCTTCATCATAAGCTATAAAATAAAACTCTTTTGCAAATAACAACAATATACTCAAACATAGAGTTCCAAAAATAGATATAGTCAATATGTCCGCACTGCTTACTGCAAGTATAGAACCAAAAAGATATGAAAATAAGGAGTTGTTAAAAGCTCCGCCAAGAGATACAATAATAACAGCTATTGCAAGTGAACCTGAGAGTAAAATAGCCAGCACGGCATCTGAGTACAGTGAAAAATGAGCTCGCAGATATTCTATAAGCCAAGCTGAGAGCAGAGAGACTATTACCGCCATCCACAAAGGGCTGATACCTGCTACTAAACCAACGGCAACACCGACTAAAGCAGAGTGTGCAAGCGTTTCACTGATCATTGAATATCGTTTAAGCACTATAAAAGTACCGCTTATAGATGCTAATGTTGCAATAATAATACCTGCTAAAAAAGCTCTTTGCATAAAATCATATTCAAATATTTCAAACATATTTAATCCCTAATGCTCATGCTTATGATTATAAAGCAGATGCGCTTCTATACCGTAAAGTTCACTCATCTCTTCACAACTTAGAGTCTCTTTTGGATTATTGCATATAATTGCTTTTTGATTTATAGTAAATAGCCTTGCAATATCATCGGCTATAACACCTATATCATGCGTTATAAAAACAATTGTTATTTTCTCTTTGGTATTTAACTCTTTTAAAAGGGCATAAAACTTTTTTTGAGAAACCATATCTACCCCTGTATTTGGTTCATCAAGAATAAGAATCTCAGGTTTTGAGGCTAAGGCCCTTGCTATCATAACCCTTTGTCTTTGCCCGCCCGAAAGAGTCCCGATCATCTTGTCCTTAAGTTCATAAACATCCATTTTATGCATTGCATCTATGACACTCTCTTTATCTTCTTCACTCATTTTTGAAAAAAGTTTTCTTTGTGAAGTTCTTCCCATATTGACTACATCTTCTACTGAGCCGGGAAAGTTCGCATCTACATGTGTAGCTCTTTGGGGAACATAGCCTATTTTATACCAATCTTTGAAGTCTTGGACTCTTTTACCAAAGATTCTAATCTCACCGTTTGTAGGTTTCTCAAGACCAAGAAGAAGTCTTATAAGAGTTGTTTTACCACCGCCATTTGGTCCTATGATTGCAATATACTCCGCGCTGAAAATTTCAAAAGAAATATTGGAAAGAATATTCTGATTTCTAACACCAAAGCTTAGGTTTTTTACATCGAATATCGGTAAAGTAAATTTCATTCGCAAGCCAAAGCTTTAGATATTTTTTCTAGATTTATGAGCATAATATCCTCATAACTAAGATTTTGTGAGGCTTCATCCGCCGTAATATTTCCCAAAGGCTGAAGAACATCAACACCCACTTTTGCCTCATTTGCAATACTTTTCATTGCTTTATCACTAACAAAACTCTCAAAAAACACGGTTGAGAGTTTATGCTCTTTTATATGTTTAATCAGTCTTACCATATTCTTTGCACTCGGCTGGGTGTCCGGAGAAAGACCACTTAACGCTTCTATATGAAATCCGTATCTATTGCTTAAATATGAAAAAGCATTATGATTTACGATTATTGTATCTTTTTTGCAATTTGTGAGAGATCTTTTATATTTTGCATCTAAAGACTCTAACATTGATATATATTTTTGGCTATTTTTTTTGTATAAATCTGTATTTCTTGGATAAAGTTTTATAAACTCTGCGGTTATAAGTTTTGCAACACTGATCATATTTTGTATATCTAACCAATAGTGTGGATCTACAGCCCCGTGATAGTGTTCATCATGTTCGTGATGCTCATGCTCATCCTTAATCTCTAAGAGCTTAACCGACTTGCTCATGTCAATGACTTTTGATTTAAACTCAAACGAACGAGTCCAAGGCTCAAGCCCTGCTCCGCTGTAAACAACCAAATCACTTTGAAGTATTTTTGCCATTAACTTTGGTGTCGGCTCAAAACTGTGGGCGTCCACTCCAAAAGGTAAAATCATAACAAGCTCAAAAGTATCTTGTGAAATATTCTTAGCAATATCATATAGGGCAAATGTACTGAGACTTACAGTAGGTTTTTGATTTTTTGAATCTTGCTTTGAAGCATATACATATACGGGTAAAGTAAAAAGAGCGATTATCAAAATAAATATAATATTTCTGAAATTTTTCATAATTATCCAAAATCTTTTTGAAATTATATCCAATTTTGTGACTTCCTTATAATGAATAGATTAATATAGGTTGGCAATAACTATTTTTTTGGGTATAATTCGCCACTTTTTAAACTTAGGATATATACATGACAACTAGTTTTTTACTTATTGTTCAGATAATTTTAGTTGTAATACTAGTAATAGCTGTACTTTTACAAAAGAGCTCAAGCATTGGTCTTGGCGCTTATAGTGGCTCAAACGAGTCTGTATTTGGTGCGAAAGGACCAAATAGTTTTCTGGCAAAAGCTACATTTATTATAGGTTTTTTATTTGTTTCTAACACAATAGCTTTAGGTTACCTTTACTCTAGTTCGGTACAGACTTCTGTAGTCGACAACATGATAGAGTCAACAGACGTAGTAGCTCCAACTGCTACTACACCTATTGCTGCACCTACAAAAAACGAAACTCCTGCTGTAAAATAGTTGCATCCTTGCAACTATTTTATACTCTTTTAACATCCCTTTTCTAAACTCTTTTATATCATTTAAAAAAATTCTCGCTACAATATCGTAATTATTTTTCAATATATTCAAGGAAAACAAATGTTAAACGAGATATACGACACATGTGAATCAAAGATGAAGTCGAGCATAGAGCATATGCAAAGAGATTTCAAAACACTTAGAACAGGTAAGGTTACAACTTCAGTTTTAGACAACGTAAAGATTGACTATTATGGAACTCCTACTCCACTTGACCAAGTCGGTTCAGTAATCGCTGTAGATGCTACGACAATAGTTATAAACCCTTGGGAAAAACATTTATTATCAGATATCGAAACAGCAATTTCAGCCGCTAATGTTGGAGCAAACCCAAACAATGACGGTGACCAGATTAAACTATTTTTTCCTGCTATGACAGTTGAGCAGAGACAAGAGTCTGTAAAACAGATGAAAGGTATGGGTGAGAATGCAAAAGTTTCTATTAGAAATGATAGAAAACACTCAAACGACCAAATAAAAAAGCTTGAAAAAGATAAAGAGATTACTCAAGATGAGTCAAAGTCTGCTCAAGACAATATACAAAAAATAACTGATAAATATATAACTAATATTGACTCTATCTTAAAAGATAAAGAACAAGAAATACTGAAAGTATAAAAATGAACATAAAACAAATATATATGGATGCAGATGCTCTTTTAGAAGGACACTTTAAACTAAGCAGCGGAAACCATTCACAGTATTATCTACAGTCTGCAAAAGTTTTAGAAGATCCAAAAACAGCTAAACTGCTTGCGGATGAATTGGCGAAGCAAATCAAAGCCAGCGGTCTTGAAGTAGATACGGTCTGTGCTCCTGCACTTGGCGGTCTTATTGCCGGCTTTGCTTTAGCTCAGGCACTGAATGTTCGTTTTATATTTGCTGAGAGAGTTGAGGGTGTAATGAACATACGCAGAGGCTTTGAAGTAAGTAAAGGCGAGAAAGTATTAATGTGTGAAGACATTATTACAACAGGCGGTTCTGCAATGGAAGCAGCGCACGTTGTAAAAGAGCTTGGTGGTGAGATTGTCGGTACGGCAGCACTTGCAAACCGCGGTTTTTGCAAACGTCAAAACAGTGACGTTGAGACTCAACCAAACTGTAAACTTCCACAAGATATACCGTTTTTTGCACTGGCAGACTTTACATTTGAGATGTATGCTCCAGATGCATGTCCACTTTGTAAAGACGGCAGCGAAGCTATCAAGCCCGGAAGCAGAGGAAACTAAACAAAATTAAAATACAGCTATATGCTGTATTTTAACTGACAAGTCATCATTCTCTCAACCAATATTCTTCCAACTTCTACTTTACTGTCAACTACAGCTGTAATATCCAAATCTTTTAGATTTTCTTTGTCACGTAAAGTTGCCACTTTTACTATAAGATTGATATTTTTAGTATGTTTTAAAACCGTTTCACAAATCGCTCTTTTTTTATCCATATTGTCCAGAGTAACAATAACTGCCGCTGAACTCTCCGCGTGCAAGGCCTCTAAAAGAGAGAGCTTTGACATATCACCAAGATAGGCTTCTTTACCTTCATGCAAAGCTTCCTGAACATGCTTTGGATTGTTATCTATCACTACATATGGAGCATCTATGGCATCTAGATTCTTTGCAACAAACTTACCAATCACACTGTACCCACATACGATTACATGATCTTTTCTTGAAACAAAATCTGAAGTATCTAAACCTAAGTATTCATGATGAGTAACACTGCTCACCAGTCTGTTAATCTTGGATATAAAAAATGGAGTTATCATCATGGAAAAGATAACTACAAGAATCAAGAGTGACTCCAACTCTTTATCTAAAAGACCGCCCATGCTGGCAACAGCGAATATTACAAAAGAAAACTCACCGACTTGAGACAGAGCGAGAGCCGTTTTAAGCGATAAAACATGTGAAGATGTAATGCGAAGTAACAAATACATGATAATGCTTTTTAGAATCAACACGAGCACAAATATACCTACTATAACCCCTATATTATCAATAAAATAAAGCACATCCACTTTCATCCCCACAACAATGAAAAATGTACCAAGCAGGATATCTTTAAACGGAGCTATATCGGATTCTACTTTATGATGATATTTGGTCTCTGCTATTATCATACCTGCGACAAATGCCCCAAGAGAATAGGTAAAGCCCATATACGAGGCCAAAAGTGAGGCACTAACGACAATGAATAATACTGAACCCATAAAAAGTTCATCTACTTCACTCGATGCCGAGAAATGCAGAAGCCAAGTCATGAGTCTTTTACCTACTACAAACATCAAGAGCATAATAACAACAGCACTTATGAAAGTATCTCTTAAAATAACTGCGACTGATTGATCACCCTCGCTTGTTAAAAAACTAAGTAAGATTAATATAGGTATAACTGCAATATCTTGAAAAATAAGTATCCCCGTTGCACGCTGACCATAAGGATTATATATCTCTTTTGAAGTTTTTAAATAACTTAATACAACTGCTGTTGATGAGAGAGCAAAAGCTAATGAGACTATCAAAGCAGAAGTAGAATTTAATGAAAACACATAATGACTGATAGCATATACAACTAGAGCAGTAAAACCAACTTGCATAAAGCCATTTAGAAAAATCTCTATTTTCATACTGTTCATTTTTCTAAGTGAAATCTCAAGCCCAATAGTAAACATCAAAAAGACTATACCAAACTCACCTATATGTTCCAAAGTACTTGAGTTATTCATATCTCTTAAATCAAAAGCATAAACCAAAATAGTACCGGTTAAGATATATCCTATTATTTGTGAGACTCCTAGACGTTTTAAAAATAAATTTAAAACTGTCGAGATTCCTAGTGCCACAACTATATAGATAAGTATATAATCCATCTACAACCTTATTAATTAATTTAAAAGCATTATATACTATATAATCTAAATGCGACCTATACAGAGTTTAAGAGATTCTGTACTATAATTCGCGATTATTAAAATATTTTTGGAGTTTATGCATGACTAAATACATTTTTGTTACCGGTGGAGTTTTGAGTTCTCTTGGAAAAGGGATTACTGCTGCCAGTGTTGGTACTTTGCTTAAGCACTCTGGTAAAAAAGTGGGCATGCTAAAAATAGACCCATATATCAATGTTGACCCTGGAACTATGAGTCCATTGGAACACGGTGAGGTTTTTGTTACAAAAGACGGTGCAGAGACTGACCTTGATATCGGAAACTATGAAAGATTTCTTGATACTTCTTACTTAAAATCAAGTAACTTTACTACAGGTCAAGTATACTCAAGCGTAATAGAACGCGAGCGTGCCGGTGGTTACCTTGGTCAGACTATTCAGGTTATTCCTCACATAGTCGGTGAAATAGTAAACCGTATCAAACTTGCCGGTGAAGGTCATGATATCTTGGTAGTGGAACTCGGTGGAACCGTCGGTGACATAGAGGGTCTTCCTTTCATGGAAGCAATCCGCCAGATGAAACATGACGAAGAAGTTGTAGGAACATTTTTCATTCACGTAACACTTATTCCTTATATCAAAGCTGCGGGAGAGATGAAATCTAAACCGACACAACACTCTGTTCAAGAGCTTCGTCGTATCGGTATCACTCCTCAGATGATTATCGCTAGAAGTGAAAGACCTCTTCCAAAAACTTTCAAGAAAAAACTTGCAATGAGCTGTGATGTTTCTAACGATAGCGTTATAGAAGCACTTGATGCTGCAACAATCTATGATATTCCTGTTACATTTTTAAGACAAAACATTCTAAAACCTATTGCAAAAGAACTTGAGCTCGGTGAATTAGATCCGGACATGGAAGAGTGGGATTCACTTGTTAAAAAAATTGTTCAGCCGAAAAACAAAACAGTTGTCGGTTTTGTCGGAAAATATCTTGAACTTAAAGAAGCTTACAAATCTTTAACCGAATCACTTATTCACTGTGGTGCTCATCTAGATACCCGCGTCGAGATAAACTGGGTAGATTCTGAAGAGATTGAAGAGAGAGGTGCCCAAGCGCTTCTTGGTGATTGTGACTCTGTTTTAGTAGCAGGCGGTTTTGGTTCTCGCGGTGTCGAAGGTAAGATTCAGGCTATCGAGTATGCCCGTGTAAACAAAGTTCCATATCTTGGCATCTGCCTTGGAATGCAACTGACTCTTGTTGAGTATGCAAGAAATGTTCTTGGCCTTGAAGGCGCCAACTCAATAGAGTTTGATGAAGAGACTCCATATCCGATGATTTATCTCATTGACAACTTTATGGACCAAAGCGGGAATTCACAGCTTAGAACACACCAATCACCTATGGGTGGAACTCTTAGACTTGGGGAGTATCCGTGTGATACTAAAGAGGGTTCAATAATTAGAGAGGCTTACAACGGAGCAAAAACCATCTATGAAAGACACCGTCACAGATATGAGGCAAACCCTACATATCGTGAGCAGTTAGAAAAAGCGGGTATGATTGTTACAGGTGAGTCAAACGGTCTGATTGAGACTGTTGAGATTGAAGGTCATCCTTGGTTCTTAGGTGTTCAGTTTCACCCTGAGTTTACTTCAAGACTTCAAACTCCAAATCCTTCAATACTGGCATTTGTTAAAGCTTCACTGAGTGTTGAATAACATACCTACCCTGAACAAGTCAGCTCTTTTTGAGCTGCTTTCTAATCGTTTTAATGGTGAAGACAAAAAACTCTCACAAATTCCAAATCCCGCCTTGCTCCAAGATGCCGATAAATCTGCCAAAAAAATAGCACAAGCTATAAAAGAAAATAAAAAAATAACACTTGTGGGTGATTATGACGTTGACGGGGTAAGCTCCACTGCCATAATGGTAGACTTCTTTAGACAAATCCCATATCCTCTGGATGCAATCATTCCAAACCGTTTTATGGACGGATATGGTGTTAGTCCGACTGTTTTAGAGAGAGTGAATGCTGACTTGATAATAACTGTAGACAATGGCATCTCCGCCCTTGAGGCAGCTGACATCTGCAAAAAAAGGGGGATAGACCTAATCATTACAGATCATCATACTCCTGGAGATATTCTGCCGGATGCTTATGCTATTGTAGACCCAAAACTTGCATCTTGTAAGTACCCTTTTAAAGAGATTTGCGGAGCACAAGTAGCTTGGTTGCTCTTGGGACTTGTAAAAAAAGAACTAAATCTATCTATAGATATGAGACAATTTTTAGATATCTTGGCAATTGCAATTATTGCAGATATTATGCCTCTCATAGATATAAACAGAACCCTTGTTAAAGAAGGGCTCAAAGTTTTAATGAACTCAAACAGACCTGCATCTGTAATAATCAGAGATTTTTTAAACAGATCTTCCATTACTTCTGAAGATATTGCATTTCAAATTGCTCCTAGAATCAACTCTGCAGGAAGACTTGAAGATGCTTCCATAGCACTAGAATTTTTTACAGCTACCGATACCAACAAAGCATACAAACAGTTTGAACTCTTAAGTAAACTCAATGATCTTAGAAAAGAGACAGAAGCACAAGCTACCAAAGAAGCTATAGCAGATGTAAATCCGGATGATAGTGTAATCGTCGTTGCACAAAAAAATTGGCATGAGGGTGTTGTCGGCATCGTTGCCTCAAGACTTGTCGATAAATTTGCTAAACCGGCTATTGTCCTAAGCATAGAAGACGGTATAGCAAAAGGAAGTGCAAGAAGTATTGGCGATGTCAGCATCTACGAACTTATTAAAATGCATGAACAGATGTTAACTAAGTTTGGCGGTCACAAGATGGCAGCTGGTTTAGGCCTAAACGAAGATGATATAGACTCTTTTAGAGAAGCCATAAACATAAGTGCTTCTTCTCTTGACCCCAATGACTTTATACCAAAAGATAAAATAACAGGTATTCTCTCTGGCAGTGACATAGATTTTGAACTGTTAAATCTCTTGGAGAGTTTTGAACCATATGGAGAAGCCAATCATCGCCCATCCTTTTTACTTAAAGATGCAGAAGTTATAAGTATAAAAACAATGGGTAAAGACAAATCTCACTGTAAAATTACACTAAAACAGTTTCCACATGACACAAAGACTTTAGAACTAATCCTATTTAGACAAGTTCTACAAATGCCAAAAGAAAGAAAAATTTCTTGTAGCTACACCATTACAAAGAACGAATTCAATGGTTCAGTTTCCTTACAACTATTGCTAAATAAACTCTACTAAACCTCTATAACAAAAAGTTATAATATGGCGTTATAATTATTATTATGCTATAATTTCCGATAACTTTACAAGAAAAGAGGAAACAGATGAAAAAAATAATCGCACTCTCAACAGTTGCTTTTTTAAGCACATCCGTATATGCAAATTCTGACATGCAAGCACAGATTGACGCACTAACTAAAAAAATTCAGAAGTTAGAAAAAAAGCAAAATAAAAACACAAAAAAAATCAGTAATGTAAACAAACTTGCCGCAAAGGACAATATTAAGTTTGATATAGATTTTAGAACTGCTTATGATAACTTGCAGTATGAAACTACAAATGGAAATAAGTATAGCAACGATGCTCTTTACTCAAACCGTTTGTGGCTGGGGATGGGTTATGCTCCTACAAATACCATGCTTTTTAAAGGTCAACTATCTTTTAACAAAGCTTTTGGTGCAAGTTATAACCAACGGGCAAAAGGTGGATATGACCAATTTGATTGGGTAATCAATGAAAACCTAACTGATGACACTTTAAAAGTTAGAGAAGCATACTGGTTATGGACTCCTACAGTTGCGGGATTCCCAACAACTTTAAGTGTTGGTCGTCGTCCTGCAACAAATGGATATCTAATCAACCTAAGAGATGATGATAAAGCTAAGTCTCCGCTTGGTCATATTATTAATATGGAATTTGACGGAGCAAGTGCTAGTGTTAAACTAGATAAATATGTATCCGGTATGTATTTTAAACTTTGTCTTGGTCGTGGACTTACAAATGCTAAAGCAAGATTTGACCAATCCGGTTTAGATTACACTAAAGACGGTGGATCATCATTAGATAACATGGATATGATTGGTGCCATCTTTAAACCTTACGACAATGGTCAGTACTCTCTAATGACAAATTACTATCGCGCATTCAACGTAATCGGAAATGACTTAAGTGTCGTTGGAACACCTGCTGCACCGGTAATGACTACTTATGGTGAAATGGATGGGGCAGCAATATCTGCTAAAATAGACGGTATAGGCAATGAAATTAATGATTTTTTAGATAGTACAATTCTATTTGCTTCATTTGCATGGTCACAAACAAGACCCGACGGCACTCAAAGAATGCTTGGTTCTGCTGATAATGAAGCCGGTACTTCGTATTGGATTGGCGCTCAAATGCCAAACTTGACTGGTGGTAGGTTTGGTCTGGAGTATAACAATGGTTCTAAATACTGGAGACCGTTTACTTACGGTGAAGATACGATGATTGGTTCTAAAATGGCTGTTCGAGGTAGTGCCTATGAAGCTTACTGGACTCAACCTATAATAGATGATGTATTTTCTATGCAAATCAGATACACATACCTGAATTATGATTATACTGGTTCAAATGCTTTTTTTGGCGACGGTGGTACGCCTTATAAAATAGATTCTGCTACAGCAAAAGCTTATGATTCTGTTGAAAAAGCACAAGATATTCGCGTGTACTTCAGATATAGATATTAAAAAATGTTAAAGGGCTCCTTTTAGAGCTCTTTACTATAAATCATAAAATCTTATAATACTTATAATAACAAGAATCTTATATCCCCTTATTTATTGTCCCTATCTGCTTTTAAAATTTTATTTTATTTTATATTTTTACATTAAATAAATGCTAAAACTTAACACAACATCACATATATGTGATATATACACCCAAACTTGTCAAATTAATATATTTTTAAAAAAAAATTAAGCCTCTAACATGTACAATCATTTCACTTTATAAAAACATGGGGGAAGTAGTATGAAAAAAAACGAAATCTTAGAAGAGATTCTAAACGAAGTAGATAAGCATCCGGAGATTATGTCTCGTCGTGAAGCTATGAAATATTTAAGCATGTCACCTATGGCTGCATCAATTTTAGCGAGTGCTTCAGTGGGTGCTGTAACAGCGTCTGCTTCAAGTGCAAAAGGTAAAATTGTAATTGTTGGTGGTGGTTTAGCTGGTATGAGTACTGCTGCAAGACTTAACAACACTCTATCAAACGCTGATATAACTGTAATTGAACCAGATCCAATTTCTGTATCTTACCAACCAGGTCAGACTTTAGTAGGTGCCGGTCTTTGGGATCTTTCAGATATCACATATAAAAGAGATGATTTTTTACCAAGTGGTGTTAAACTAATAAAAGGCAGTGTAACTGCTTTCAATCCAGAAAATAATTCTGTTACTGTTGACGGTTCAAAAGAGGTCTCTTACGATCAAATGATTATCGCTACTGGACTTATGCTTAATTATGCAGCTGTAAAAGGCTTAGACGGTGTAATCACATCAGCTGGCAAAGACAACTCTGCTGTTAAAAACAGTGGTATTGGTAAAGATGGTTTACATTCAATCTATTTCCAAGATGGTGCTGCTGCAACATGGAAAGGTATCGAAGAGTTAGTTGCTAAAGCAAAAGCTCACAAAGGTCCTGAAAAATTACAAGCTGTATTTACTCACCCAAATACACCTATTAAATGTGGTGGTGCTCCAAAGAAAATTATGTATCTTACAAACTCTCGTCTTGAAGAAGCCGGTGTTAGAGATAAAGTTGAATTAACTTTCTATCCAAACGGTGGTGGAATGTTTGGTATTAAAGATTACCATACTGCAATTGTCCAACAATTTAAAGATAGAGGTTTCAAATGGCACTATAAACACAATCTAGTTGAAGTAGATACTGCTAACAAAGTTGCTGTATTTGATCATCACTGGAAAGAAAAAGGTGCATTTGACGAAGATTTAGGTGAGTACACAATGGTAACTAAACACGAACGTGTTGAAGTTCCTTATGACTTTATGCACGTTACTCCTCCAATGAAAGCTCCTGATGTTGTAGGTAGCTCGGCAGTTGGTTCTGCTAAAGGCTGGGTTCCTGTAAATAAAGAGACTCTACAACACGTTAAATTTAAAAATGTATGGTGTTTAGGTGATGTTGCTGCTGTTCCAATGGGTAAAACTGGTGGATCTGCTCGTAAGCAATACAAAGTAGTTGTTAGCAATGTAGTAGCTTCTATGGAAGGTAAATCATTATCAGCTAAATATGACGGTTATACAGTATGTCCACTTATTACAAGCATCGGTACTGTTATGCTAGCTGAGTTTAACTGGGCTTCTAAGAAACCAGGCAGCGGAGTAAATGCTGCTTCATTCCCACTTGACCCGACTAAAGAAAGATGGATATGGTGGTTATTAAAAGTATATGCTCTTAAACCAATGACTATATACGGTATGCTTTCTGGTAGAGCATAATAATTTTTAAAGCGAAGCATTTGCTTCGTTTTAATATTCTTTCAAAAAACCTCAAAATTTATCTCTAAGATGTTACAAATCTATTAAATATTATACTTTATTTTTATAATATATATAATTTTTATGTTATCTTAGTTAAAATGTACAATCTAAAAAGGAGAAACAATGAACAAAATTGTTAAAATCGTACTTGCTGCTATGCTAATGCTAGGCATGAGTTCTGTAACACTTAACGCAGATGTCGCTAAAGGTCAAAAACTTTATCTTAAAAAATTAAAAGGTAATTGTGGTATGAACGGTGCCAAAATGGCTAGTCAACACTCTCAAGGTGAATGGGAAACTATCAAGCAAAGCGGTAAACTTGCTGATGAGCTTAAAAAAATCTGTCCAAAAGCTTCGGATAAAGCTTTAAAAGAGAAATATCTTGAGCATTATTATGACTTTTTTCATGAGTATGCTAACGACAGTGGTAACGTTCCATCTTGTTAATTAACTCTTGAGCCACATCGTGGCTCAACCTTCTTTTATTTAAGCCTCAAAACTACTTTTTTTATCTATAATTTTAAATGCCTAAGATTAACGACTGTCAACATGCTCGTTCAGAAATAACAGCATTTGCAAAACTAAATACTGATTCTTTTGCTTTTTCTACAAAATACCATGGTGCAAAAATAATTGCAAACCAGGAGTGTGGAGTAAAGCTGAGCTTTAAAGATGAGAACTTAAACTTTAACACCACTGCTGTATGCTTCTCTCCGGATGCACAGTTTATTGCATATGCTACAAAAACTCACCTGCACATTGCCGATATGCAAGAGAAAAAGGTTATTAAAAGCATCTACACGGATAATGAACATTTAACTATTCTATCTTTTGATCTATCTTCAAAATATATTATTGCGGGTAATATCGAAGGTAGAGTTCTTTTGTACAAATACAACTCCAGCTCTCAGCTGTCTCGACTTTGTTCCTTCCCTTTTCAAAGACCAAAAACTAGAGTAAAAAAGAATTTTGTCAGTAGCATAACTTTTCATAAAAATCTTTTAGCCGTCAGCGGTTACGGTGGTGCAATTTTTATCATCGATATCTACTCCCAGGCAAATAAAAAGGTACTTTTACATGGAACATCTCGCAAAAATGCTTTACTTTTTTTAAATGAAAATACAATAATAAGCGGTGATAATAATGGAAATTTGCAGTTAATCTCCATACGTAATAATGAGATTCTAAAAAACATCAACTTACCTTTTAGAAAAACAAACCAAATAGTAGCAATACCAAATACAAAATATTTAATTGTTCATGCAAATACAAACACCATGCTTATAATAGATTCTAAAGAATTTAAAATAATTCATAATAAATATATGGAATTTGAGGATAATATTAATAAAATAGAGGCAATAGATGCCAAAACACTGATAGTCTGCCTGATAAATCAAAAAATATTACATGTCGAACTTCCAAACCGTGAAAGACTAAACTCTTTAATTGCTGATAATTCATTAGAAGATGCTTTTGCACTAATAGAAAAAGAACCTATGTTAAAAGATACTCTAGAGCACAGATCATTAGAAAAGATGTATGACAAAGCTTACCTGGATGCCGCAAACGCTCTTATCAATCAAAACAAGGCTTTAGCTTACCAAATAATGGAAGTTTACAAAGATGTAAACTCGAAAAAAGAATCAATAAAACTACTCTATACATCATTTGAAAATTATAATAGATTTAAGACTCTCTATCTTGAAAAAAAATATGCACTTGCCTATGCTATGAGTTCAAAATTTCCTGCCTTAAAAGCTACAAAACAGTATGAGAACATGGAAATGAGATGGAAAGAAACGTTTACAAATGCTCAGAGACATATATTACTAGGTAGACCTGACTACGCAAAAACACTTTTTAAAGAGTATATTACGGTTAGTGCCAAACGACCTATTATACAGCTTATACTAAAACACAATGAGCTCTTCATAGATTTTTTAAAGGCCTTGGATAAAAAAGATTATAATAAAGTGAACGAGATATCCCTAAAAAATCCGCTTTTCACTCAAATGCCTATATATAAAACACTTGAAAGTGATATGCAAAAATCAATCAGTAGAGTAGAAGCTTATATAAAAAAGAACAAAATTGACTTGGCCAAGAAAAGTTTAGCCAAGATAGACGGTACTCCGGGATTTTCGCAAGAAGTAGATCAGTTGTATTCAATGTGTGATGATATGATAAAGTTGCAAGAGCTATATGAAAGCAATGATTTTTATGCATGTTATGATTTAATCGATGAATCTCCGCATCTGTACTTTAGTGAACTAGGCGAGTTATTGCAAAAACATTGGTCAAAACTAATGCATGATTGTGAAGAGTATGCTTCTAAAGGAAATGTAAAAGATATTAAATCAACTTTAGGTGAACTTATAAAGCTAAAAGGCAGAAAAGACAAAACCGGGGATTTGCTAAGAGTAAGTTTTCAAGTACAGATTAAATTTTTACTTGCTAAAAAGAGTTTTAACAGTGCTCAGAACCTCATTTACTCATATATTGATATCTTCACTCAAGATAGTGAAATAAGTGCTCTGATGAAGAAATATGAGGCTCTCTCACGTAAAAAACTCGCTATTACCGTTGCTCAAGATGAAAACAAGTCCAGATACAGCTGGATAGACTCAAAAATTATAACGGACTAGAAGACATCAGTGTCATTAGTTCATCAATGCTCTCTTCATAACCTATTTGATTATCAGCATCTTGGGACATGAATTTTTCCATACCCTCTTTTTTATTCATAGCTTCATCAAGTTCCGAGTCTGTGCCTTTAGCATATGCGCCTATACGAATCAGCATCTCGTTCTCTTTTAAGAGAGTATACAATCTTCTAAACTTCATAACTGCATGCAAATGCTCTTTAGAGATAATATCGTTCATTACTCTGGATGCTGAGTTTAATATGTGAATAGGCGGATAAATACCAAAATCCGTGAGTTCACGCGATAATACAATATGTCCATCTAAAATAGAACGAGATTGATCGGCAATTGGGTCACTCATATCATCGCCTTCTATTAAAACCGTAAAGAAAGCTGTAATAGAGCCCTTTCCGTCCTCTTTTCCTGCACGCTCCATCAACTGAGGCAGAAGTGTTAAAGATGAAGGAGGGTAACCTTTTGAAGTAGGCGGTTCACCAAGAGCCAGACCAATCTCTCTTTGAGCCATCGCAAATCTTGTAACAGAGTCCATGATAAACAAAACATCTAAGCCCTGATCTTTAAAAAACTCTGCAACACTCATAGCAGCAAATGCTCCATACTTTCTCATAAGAGGAGAATCATCTGAAGTGGCTACTACAATTACAGTATTTTCTAAATCCCCGCCAAGATTTTTCTCTATAAACTCAGGGACTTCTCTACCTCTCTCACCAATAAGTGCTACAACTTTTATTGGAGCAGTTGAACCTTTTACAATCATTCCCATAAGAGTTGATTTACCGACACCGCTTCCCGCAAAAATACCAAGTTTCTGACCCTTGCCGCATGTCAATAGTCCATCTATACTTTTTACGCCTACACTAAAGACTTCATCAATCATTCCTCTTTTCATAGCAGCTATGGGAGATTTAATGATTGGTGAAAGTATTGAGTTATTAATGCTTCCTTTTCCGTCAATTGGACGCATAAAAGGATCTACTACTCTTCCAAGAAGAGATGAGCTTACAGGGATGTTCATTCCGGCTTGGTCTAAAAAGACTCTGTCTCCTGAGCAAAAACCTTCTACAAAACTAAAAGGGGTAATAAAAAAAGTGGCACCGTCAATTTCCGTAACCATCCCGACAGTCTCTTGTCCTGTAGTATTGGAGATGATTTTAACCATATCACTGATACTTACACTTAGACCTTTGGCAGTAATAACAGTTGCATTGATTTTAACAACTTCACCAAATGCCACTGAGTAGTTTTTTGATGAAATCTTATCTTTAAGTGATTTAAACGGCATAGGAAGGCACTTTTAGTATCTCGTACCTGTAGGTGAATTAATCAAAG
This sequence comes from Sulfurimonas sp., assembly GCF_041563495.1. Taxonomy (GTDB): domain Bacteria; phylum Campylobacterota; class Campylobacteria; order Campylobacterales; family Sulfurimonadaceae; genus Sulfurimonas. Next base: position 237,802 of record NZ_JBFFMZ010000004.1, on the reverse strand, counting down.
AGAAAAATTCACTTCTTGTTTTTTCATCTTTTTTAAAAAGACCACGAAGTGCGCTAGATGTAGTTGTGGAGTTGATTTTCTCAACACCGCGCATCTCCATACACATGTGACGGGCCTGTATAACTACCGCAACACCCTTGGGTGCTATAGCTTCCATAATAGCATCTGCTATCTGCTCTGTGAGTTGTTCTTGTATCTGCATACGACGAGCAAAAACATTCACAACCCTTGGTATTTTAGAAAGGCCAACAACTTTACCGTCTGGGATATAAGCGACATGTACACGACCTATGATAGGCAGTAGATGATGCTCACAGGTAGAGTAAAACTCTATATCTTTTAAAAGTACCATCTCATCGTTAGAGCTTGTAAACAATGCTTTTTCTAAAATCTCTTTTGGATTTTCTTTATAGCCGCCATATATGAATTCATATGCTTTTCTAACCCTCGAAGGTGTCTCTAGGAGGCCTTCTCTTGTTGGGTCCTCATTCACATGAAGCATCATAGTTCTTACAGCATTTTCAAATTCTAAATCTTTAGTCTGTGACAATTTTTTGCCTTTATGGTTTTTATGATGATAGGATATCAATATATAGCTGAGAAGTTTATGTAATTAATTATATAAATATAATTTGATTAAGCACTTGCTTGTATGAGATAATATATTTAAAAAGAAGAAGGCTACTGCCCTCCTCCTGTATCTGCATTTAAATCCATTGTATGCAAAGAATGATGAGGAATAGTTTCACAGAAATTACGAGCTTCATTGAGTGCTTTTATTAGCTCTTCTACATTCTCATATGGAATATGAACTTTCCAGTCTTCACTTTTTCCATTGATTGAAATACTTATACTTGCCACAGGGCTACTAGATTCACCATATGGTTCTTCAATGTGTGAGACGCTGATTGTTCCCTCTTTGGTATGCGCTAACTTCAGGGTTTTGATATTTGTAACTTTTTTTGACATAACAAACTCCTTACGTTCATAAATTTTCTACATTGATTATAGCACTTATTTTAACTATTTTCAACTTTTAATTTATTATTATAATAATACGGAGTGAAGGATTGTTTTATATATAAGTGAGAGAATTGACATCTAGATAACTAGATGTCAATAACTGTTTGTTTCGTTATAGCGCAAAATGTATTTTTTACGATACTAAAACATGAGGAACTATCAATGGATATTTCTTCATTTTTCTAAAGATATGTTTTCGCACAATTTGACGAAGATCATTCTCCAGTGCTCTTGGGTTCTCAATTTGTCCATCTTTAACATGCAATAAAAAGTTCTCAAGTATCTCTTCCATCTCTTTAGCAAAAGCTTTATCTTGCTTATCCGCCACTATACCGAATGTTGTGACTTTTGGTTTTGCCTGCATCTTACAATGTCTACCGTCAACCTGTGCAACAAGCATAACAATACCCTCAGATGCAAGTTTCTGGCGATCAAGAACAATATCGTCTTCAATCTGGTGATTGTTTTGGTTATCAATATATGTTTTACCGGTCTTAACTGTTTTAACCTTGCGCATATATTTCGGTGCTATCTCTATCTGATCACCATCAGTCATAATCATGATGTTTCTCTCTGGAACACCACACAATATTCCTGTTTCTTTATGTTTCATTACGTGATTATATTCACCGTGAACCGGTAAAAAGAATTTAGGATTAACAAGACGAAGCATAAGTTTTTGCTCTTCCATAGAAGCATGTCCTGATACATGTATGTCTTTTTCGTATGAAATTTTAGCGCCTGCACGCTGAAGATGATTTAACATACCGGAAATTGAACCTTCATTGCCCGGTATTGCACGAGAAGATAGAACAATTAAGTCTGTAGGCTTGATTTTCACATGTCTGTGCTCACCGATTGACATTCTAAATAATGCCGAACTTGGTTCACCTTGTGAGCCTGTTGTAACAATTAAAATCTCTTTGTCATTCATATGTGCTATTTGTTCCGGTTCTACAAAAACATTTTTTGGTAGTTTAATATAGTCATACTGCATTGCAATCTCTATATTACGCTCCATTGAACGTCCTATTACACATATTTTACGACCATACTTGATACCATACTGTATTGCCTGAAAAACACGGTGAATGTTTGAACTGAAAGTTGATAGTAAAACGCGACCTTCTGCCTTAGAAAAAACTCTGTCCAAGGCAGGAGCAACACTTAGCTCTGATGGAGTCGGCAATGGATTATAAGAGTTTGTAGAATCGCTCAAGAGACATAAAACACCTTTTTCACCATAATGAGCCAATCTGTGCAAATCTGCCGTATAGCCATCTACTGGGCTATGGTCTATTTTAAAGTCTCCTGTGTGAATGATCGTTCCGGCTTCTGTAGTAATTGCTAACGAAGATGAGTCTAAGATAGAGTGAGTCATATGCATCCACTCGATTTTAAAATCGTTACCTATCTCGTAAATTTCTCTTTTTACGACAGGATTAAAGTATTTTCTGCAATCTTTTATGTGATGTTCATCAAATTTATTGCCTATCATCGCTAAAGGAAGCGGTGTTGCATAAACAGGAAACTGCATCTCTTTATAAAGATATGGCATTGCACCGATATGATCTTCGTGGGCATGAGTAATTATTACCGCTTTTATTTTATCTTTTATTTGACGAAGATAAGTAAAGTCAGGAACAAGGATATCTACTCCATGCATATCTTCATCTGGGAAACTCATCCCAATATCAACTAAGATTGCTTCATTCTCAGTTTCAAATACTGTAATATTTCCACCAATCTCACCTAGACCACCTAATGGTGTTACACGTACCTTTGCTTTAGAGTTTAAATCTAATTTATAGTGTGGATTTAATCTTTGTTTGTGTGCTTCTTGGTTTTTACCTACAAACGTTTTTAAATTTTCATCTGTCGGTGTAGGTTGTCTACGATGACGATTACGGTTTTTACTTTTGCTTTGATTATTTGGTTTAGCACCTTTGTTAGTAGTACTGTTTGTTGTACTGTTAGCATTTGGCTTTGCGCCGTTATTGTTTCTGTTACTGTTAGTATTAGGTCTTCTGTTGTTATTTGGTTTACGGTCTGATTGAGGGTTAGTTTCCTGATTCCCTTGATTCTCTTCTGCCATCCAAACTCCTTTATATTATATTATTTTTTTATAGAGTTGGTGATAGTCCTGCGTAGAAAGTTGATGAGGGCGAATCGTTTGTGTAAGTGAAAGCTCAATAAAAGCCTCTTGAAGCGCATTTTTCTCATACTTTACTGATAGATTTTTTATAAGGGTTTTTCTGGGTTGCTTAAACGCAACTCTAAGCAAGTCCTCAAAATCCTCATCTTTTCTATCACTATTTTTTCGTATAAGAAAAACAGCAGAATCTATTTTGGGCGGAGGTTCAAAAGCAGTTGGCGGAACCTGCACGACGATATGTGCATCTCCCACGCTTTGAGTTATTACACTCAAAGACCCAAATACCTTCTCGCCGGCCGTCGCGCAAAATTTCTCTGCCACTTCAAGCTGTACCATTACAAGTATATTTTTACACATTGGATCTGCGAGTGCTTTCAATATGATGTTTGTTGCAATATAATACGGCAAATTCGCCACTAAATCATACGGCTCATCAATAAGGCTACTCTGCCAAGCTTGTAGAACATCCCCACAATTAATATGGAGTCGCTTGGTAGCAATCTCTTCTTTAAATGTACTTTGTAATAGTTTACACAAATCGGTATCGACCTCAAAAGCTTCTACGCTTTTGACATCTACTAAAAATTTAGTTAAATCACCTAAGCCAGGTCCAATTTCTACAATTTTATTGTTGTTTTTGGGCATCGCTTCGACGATTTTTCTTAATACTGCTTCATCTTTTAAAAAATTTTGTCCAAATTTTTTCTTAGCTACAACGCTATTTCTATTCATAAACAGGAGTGTATAGTAATTTTACTTATAATAAGTTAACATATTGGACAAATTTGATTTTTTATTGTTCAAGTTCATATAAGTTGTTGAATTCTTTCTTCTGGAACGGCTATCAACCTTCTTTCCAAGCGGTTTATCTCTTCTAACAAATCTTTAGAAATTAATTCTAAATTATTGTAATATTGCTTTGCTTTTTCAATTTCATAGTCTTTAAGAGTGTGTTTTTTGCCAAAAAGCTTTGAGAAAAATCCTTCTTTTGGTTTATTGAAGTATATATTGAAAATATTCATATACACATCATGCAGATTAAAATGCAATCTCTCTATCTTTACCATACACTCAACAGGATTATTTGAAAGTGCATTTAATATCTGTCCTTCGCTGTAAAACCACTGACCAAATTTACACTCTGTAGAGTCTACAGGAATCGAATCCTCTTTTATATCCAAACCATTTATAAGAAGCTTCGCTTTTTGAACCCATTTTATATGAGCAGATTTTGCAGCTCTAAGATGTTCAAGGACATGTTCTTTATTCATAAATATTTCCTGTACCTTCAAGTTTGTTTTATATCACTATTATAACGATTATTAATAAACTACACATTAATTATTATTCACTTATCTTGTTTAAATAATGTTCCATGTGAAACATGAGAACCGTACACTAAACAACAACTGCTTGTTGTTTATAAGCTTGGAACCACAGGTGATGTCCTAGGGACCACCGAGGACTAAACCGTTAAATAAACAACAATCATCTACCTAAACAATAACACAGCTAAAAACTGTATAATTGCAATATATTATAAGAGGCTCTATCTATCATGAATTATTTTGCTAAAAGAATCATACCTTGTCTTGACGTTAAGGATGGACGTGTAGTCAAAGGTGTAAACTTCGTCGGTCTTAGAGATGCCGGCGATCCTGTTGAAGTTGCAAAACGCTATAATGAAGAGGGTGCGGATGAGATTACTTTTTTGGACATCACTGCATCTAGTGATAATCGGGATACTATAGTAGATATAGTTGCACAAGTTGCCCGTGAAGTTTTTATACCTCTTACCGTTGGTGGCGGAATCAGAAAGCTTGATGATATTTACAAGCTTTTAAATGTAGGATGCGATAAAGTAAGTGTAAACTCAGCAGCAATAAAACGCCCAGAACTTATAGATGAAGGTGCAAAACGTTTCGGTTCACAATGCATAGTCACGGCAATAGATGTTAAAAAGACCGGTGATAAATATAACGTTTTTTTAAATGGCGGCAGGGTTGATACGGGGATAGATGCAGTAGAATGGGCAAAAGAAGTTGTGGATCGAGGAAGCGGAGAAATACTTCTTACATCAATGGATGCAGATGGCACAAAAGCAGGATTTGAACTGAATATTACTGAGCAAATTTCAAAGGCTGTAAATGTACCTGTCATTGCGAGTGGCGGAGCAGGAACAATGCAACACATAAAAGAAGCATTTGAACACGGGGCAGATGCAGCACTCGCCGCTAGTATTTTTCACTACAAAGAGATAGATATAATGGATTTAAAACATTATCTACATGACAATAATATACCTGTAAGACTTTAAAGGTTTACTCATGATAATATGTGCAGGAAATAACGAAACTTTTGATTTTGCTTTAGCGACAGGAGTTGGACTTATAGAAACTGCTATGAATTTAACAAGGCTTTGTTTGTTTGACAAACCGGAGTTTTTACTTTTTGTAGGAAGTGCGGGCAGCTATGGAGATCATAACATCTTTGATATAATCGAATCAAAAACTGCTTCAAACATAGAGCTTGCTTTTTTAAGCTCAGATGCTTATACACCCTTGGATAATGTAGTTTCTGCTAATATAGATAACAACATAAAAGATGTTATAGTAAATTCTTCTAACTATATATCAACAAACCAAGAGCTTACAAAAAAGTTTTTAAGCTTTGGAGTAGGCATAGAGAACATGGAATTTTTCAGTGTATTAAAAATAGCTCAAGAATTCAACATTCCTGCCGGCGGTGTTTTTTGCATAACAAACTATACAAACAAAAAAGCTCATGAAGACTTTTTAAAGAACCATGAAAAAGCAAAAGAACTTTTGTCGGTGCATGTAAAAAATAGAATAAAAGAGTTAACAAAAAAATGACTAACATAAAACCTTCACTGCTTGATTTTACAAAAAAAGAACTACTAACTCTCATCAAACCCAGTTTTAGAGTAAATCAAATATTTGGCTGGTTATATCATCAATATGCCGAAAATTTTGATGATATGAAAAACATACCAAAAGCTCTTAGAGAAGAACTGGCTCAAAAGTATGTTGTAAATCCTCTTAAAATAGTAAACAAAGAAGTCTCTTCAGACGGAACTATAAAATATCTTTTGCAGATGCAAGACGGTAAAACCATTGAAGCTGTTTGGCTTAAGATGAAAGATACTCAGCTTGATGAGAACGGTGAAGTTGTCCAAGAAGCCAAATATACCATCTGTGTTTCAACTCAAGTCGGATGCAAAGTAGGTTGTTCATTCTGTCTGACTGCAAAGGGCGGTTTTACAAGAGATTTAACGACAGGAGAAATAGTAGCTCAAGTAGTGACTCTAAAACGCGATAATGACCACAAACACAACAGAAAGATAAATATTGTCTATATGGGCATGGGTGAGCCTCTTGATAATCTTAACAATCTTGCAAAAGCCATAGAGATATTCAAAGAAGAAGACGGCTTATGCATTTCAGGCAAACGTCAAACAGTTTCTACAAGCGGCCTTAGCAACAAAATCGACCAACTCGGCAAGATGGACTTAGGAGTTCATATAGCAATTTCGCTTCATGCGGTTGATGATGAGCTTAGAACTGAGCTAATACCTATGAACAAGGCACATAATATTAACTCTATCATAGAAGCGGTTAAACGCTTTCCTATTGATACCAGAAAAAGAGTTATGTTTGAATATCTTGTTATAAAAGGTAAGAATGATGATTTAGGCTCAGCTAAAAAGCTTGTAAAGCTTCTAAGCGGCATTAAAGCTAAGGTAAATCTTATTTATTTCAATCCTTACCCAGGAACAGACTACGACAGACCTTCCAAAGAGGATATGGTGACTTTTGCTGACTATCTGGTTAAACATGGCTTATTGTGCACCATAAGAGACTCTAAAGGCATAGATATCAGTGCTGCATGCGGGCAGCTAAAGGAAAAGAGTGAAGGGGAATTATCATGAGTTATATCGAAATATTTCAAATGATCTTTTTAATATCGGTTTTTGCAGTCGGTCTTATAGGCTTTATGAGAGCTGCTACAAGTGATGATGAAAAAAAAGACTAGTAAACTACTTGTAATCTACTTATGCTAAAATACCAGTAGAACAAACAAGTGGCCTAAAAGGTCAGAGCGAAGATAAAAGAACGTATTCTTTTATCGAACTAATAAATAAAATTAAGGAGCACAATAATGGCTGTAAAGAAAAAAACAAATACTGACCGTATTAAAAGAATATATGACCTTTGTCAACTGCACTTCGGTGATGTACGTTTTGTAGGTATTAAATACCACAAGAAAATTGGTTGGATTGCAAAAGCACAGTTTGATGATGGTTTTGAGAATCTAACTGCTGATGGTGAGACAAGTGTAGAAGCACTTCGTAATTTAAAAAATCGTGTTAAAAAAATCATAAATAGATACAACGCGGTATAATCTGAAGACTAAACGACCAACACACCAGGGAGGTCGTTTATAGATGTAATAATACCTTACTTTTCTTATAAAAAAATAATCTTCAAAATTTTCATCAAATCTCTTAAAAAAAATATAATTCTAAAATAAATTCTAAAATTTATAAAAAATGTGCATTATTCACACATTGTTCTAAGGTGTGAATATCTTTTTGCTTTAGTGAAGATAAATTGAGATTTTTCTCATTTTTTTAAGAATAAATTTATATAAATTTATTCTGAATTTACAATACTGCAATACAGCTTAAAGCCCAAAATACAGGGCTTTTAAAGGGATTTTTACTAAAATGGAATTTTGTTATTTGAATGTCTTTTAAATATCTATTATTGTTATTCACATTTAGTGTCAGTAATCATAGATTCACGGCATATTTTTTCAAAATCAACTTTACTTTTTATATTGTATATATTATTATATAGTTCAAATTCTAACTCATTTGCATGAAGAAGCAGCCTAGATGCACCACTAAGTTCGATTCTTTTTTTATCATCCAACTCTTTGTCTAAAAATCTGATAATATCTTCTTCACTCTGTCCATATATAGGATCTCCGACTATTGAATGTTTCACATGAAACAAATGAACTCTTATCTGATGTTGTCTTCCCGTATATGGTGAACACTCTACCAAAGTCATATTTTTGTCTTTAAAATATTTTATCGGTTTAATATCAGTCTTAGATGCTTTTCCATCTTCGTGAACTTTTACAACCATTCTAACAATTGCACTTTCATCTTCTCTTCTCAAAAGTGGAGCTTCTATACAGAGTGCATCTTTTAATTCTCCGTGAACTAATGCAAGATATTTCTTTTTCATATCTCTTTGTTCAAACATCATCTTAATATCTCTTTCACTTTCTTTATTTCTTGCACATAAAACAAGTCCGCTTGTCTCTTGATCAATTCTATGAGCAATATTGGCATCTCGTCCAAATTGGTATTTTAGTTCATCTATAAGAGAGTAGGGTGTTTTTCTGTTTTGGGGATGTATCAGAACTCCGCTTGGTTTATCAAAAACGACGAACTCATCATGAACTGCCGTCGGCTTTAATCCTTTTGTAATCGGTTCAAAATATATAAACTCAAAATCACCTTCAATTTCACCGGCTGTTCTAGTCATTGGTTCACCATTAACAAAAAGTCTGCCTTTTGCTATTAACCTCTGTGCCTCTTTTTGTGTATAGTCTAATTCTTTTATAAGATATAGAAAAGCTTTTTGCTTTATTGGTGCAAACATCTTCCTCATTATAAATGGCAAAATTCATTCCTCATTTAATCAATAATTTACAATAGTTTCTGTAAAATAAATGACTTTATTATGTGCGAATTCTAGCATAAAAACATAAGATAATAATCATAAGGAACCTATATAATGATAGATAGATATTCAAGAGAAGAGATGAGTTCAAAATGGACATATCAAGCAAAATACCAAGCATGGCTGGACGTAGAAAAAGCTGTTGTTAAAGCATGGGCAAAACTTGGGAAAATTCCTCAAGACGATGCAGACAAGATTGTAAAGAATGCTGGTTTTGATATTAAACGTATAGACGAGATAGAAGCAGTTACTCGTCATGACCTTATCGCATTCACAACTTCAGTATCAGAAACATTAGGAGATGAAAGTAGATGGTTCCACTATGGTATGACATCTTCAGATACTATTGACACAGCAGTTGCCCTTCAAATGAAAGATTCATTAGAACTGATTATCAAAGATGTAAAGATGGTTATGGAGTCAATCAAAAAACGCGCAGAAGAACATAAGATGACTCTGATGGTCGGACGCTCTCACGGTATACATGGTGAGCCGATTACGTTTGGTCTTGTTTTGGCTGTTTGGTATGATGAGATGGCAAGACACTTAGAGAACTTAGAACAGACAATGGATGTAATATGCGTAGGTCAAGTCAGTGGAGCAATGGGTAACTTTGCTCACGCACCTTTAGAGCTTGAAGAATACACCTGTGAAGAGTTAGGACTGAAACCTGCTCCTGCTTCTAACCAAGTAATCCAAAGAGACAGATATGCAAGACTGGCAACTGCTTTGGCTTTAATGGCATCTACTATAGAGAAGTTTGCAGTTCAAGTTCGTCACTGGCAAAGAACAGAAGTATATGAGTGTGAAGAGTATTTTGCAAAGGGACAAAAAGGTTCTTCTGCTATGCCGCATAAGCGTAATCCTATTCTTACAGAAAACATTACCGGACTTGCAAGAATGATAAGAGCTTATGCGATGCCTGCAATGGAAAATGTTGCTCTATGGCACGAGAGAGATATCTCTCACTCTTCTACTGAGAGATTCTGGCTTCCGGATGCATTTATTACATCTGACTTTATGCTTCACCGTATGAATAACGTTATAGCCAACCTGACTGTTTATCCTGAGAATATGATGAGAAACTTAAACCTGACCGGTGGACTTGTATTTTCACAACGCGTTCTTCTAGAACTTCCGATTCAGGGAGTAAGTCGTGAAGATGCTTATCGTATTGTTCAGAGAAACGCTATGAAAGTTTGGGAAGAGATTCAACAAGGCAAAGCTACTACAAATGAAAAAGGCGAGAGTCTATACCTAAACCATTTACTTGCTGATGAAGAGTTAAGAGCTTCATTAAGTGAAGAACAGATTCGTGAATGTTTCAATTATGATTACTACACGAAAAACGTAGATGCTATTTTTAAAAGAGTTTTTAAATAATAATAAATAATAATATTCGATTTATATTAAACTTGCTAAGATTCATTTAGCATAAACATCAATACTATTATTGATGCTCTTTTAAAAGCATCAATAGTTTATATTTTAGGACAAAATATGATAACAATTATAAAAAGAAATGGTAGAACAGAGCCGCTGGACATTACCAAGATTCAAAAATACACTTCCGCTGCGGTTAAAGACTTGAGCAATGTGTCTCAGAGTGAACTTGAAGTTGATGCACAGATTCACTTTCGCGATGGAATAACATCAGCAGAGATACAAAAGACTTTAATCAAAACTGCTGTTGACAAGATAGACATAGATGCTCCTAACTGGACATTTGTTGCATCTAGACTCTTTATGTTTAATCTTTATCATCAAGTAAACGGTTTTACAGGTTACTGTTCACTAAAAAAATATTTTGAAAAAGGCAACAAAGAAGGCAGACTTCTTATGGGTCTTGGAGATATGTATGATCTTGAAAGATTAGATAAACATATCAAACCTGAAAGAGATATGCTTTTTAACTATCTTGGCGTAAAAACTCTATATGACAGATATCTTATCAAAGATAGAGATAATAACCCCATAGAGCTTCCTCAGCACATGTTTATGGCTATAGCTATGTTCTTAGCTCAAAGAGAAGAAGATAAACATGAATGGGCTATAAAGTTCTATGACATGATATCTCAGTTTGAAGTAATGCTTGCAACTCCTACTCTATCAAATGCAAGAACAACAAGACATCAGCTAAGTTCTTGTTACATCGGTTCTACTCCCGATAATATTGAAGGTATTTTTGACTCATACGCTGAGATGGCAATGCTATCTAAATTTGGCGGAGGTATAGGTTGGGATTGGACTGGCATCCGTTCTATGGGCTCATTTATAGATGGACATAAAAATGCAGCCGGCGGAACAGTTCCATTTTTAAAGATAACAAATGACATTGCAATAGCCGTAGACCAATTAGGGACTAGAAAAGGTGCTATTGCTGTTTATATGGAGCCGTGGCACATAGACATAAATGACTTTTTAGACCTGAAGAAAAACTCGGGTGAAGAACGTCGTCGTGCTCATGATCTTTTCCCTGCTATGTGGTTGAATGATCTTTTTATGCAGCGTGTTCAAGAAGATGGCATCTGGACACTGTTTGACCCTTACGATTGTGGAGAACTCGCTACACTTTACGGTGAAGACTTTAACAAACGTTATAAAGAGTTTGAAGAAGATGAGAGCATCATAAAAGAAAAAATAAAAGCTAAAAACCTTTGGAAAAAGATATTAACATCTTACTTTGAGACAGGTTCACCTTTCCTTTGTTTTAAAGACAATGCAAATAGAGCAAACCCTAACAACCATGTCGGTGTTATCAGAAGCTCAAACCTTTGTACTGAAATTTTCCAAAACACTAACCCTAACCACTATAAAATAAAATTTATCTTTGAAAATGGTGATAGCGTCTCTTATGAAGAAGATGAGATTGTAAAAGTAGACAGCGGGATGGAAAAACCTGCCAAGAAAGTAACTGCACTTGATTCTCTTGGAGGACTTCCTATCTATGTTGTGGAAAAAGAAAAGATAAACGGTGACACAGCCGTTTGTAACTTAGCATCTGTAAACCTTTCTCGCATCAATACAAAAGAGGATATAGACAGAATAGTACCGACTGCGATTCGTTGTTTAGATAACGTTATAGATCTTAACTTCTACCCTATAGAAAAAGTAAAGCGTACTAACATGAAAAGCCGTTCAATCGGTTTAGGCGTTATGGGTGAAGCTCAGATGCTAGCTGAACAAGGCATCGCATGGGGAAGCCAAGAGCACTTTGATAAAATAGACGAAGTAATGGAAGCTGTTAGTTTTAACGCAATCTCTGCCTCTTCAGACTTAGCAGCTGAAAAAGGGACTTATCCGGATTTTGAGGGTTCACAGTGGAGCAGAGGTATCATGCCTATGGACCATGCTAATGCAGAAGTTATCAACCTCGTTGATCGCGGTGGTTTATTTGCATCCAAATATGAATGGGACGATTTACGTGCTAAGGTTAAAAAACAGGGAATGAGAAACGGTTATCTTATGGCAATAGCACCTACAAGTTCTATATCTATACTAACAGGTACAACTCAAGCCATTGAACCTGTGTTTAAAAGAAAATGGTTTGAAGAAAATCTAAGCGGTCTTATCCCGGTAGTTGTTCCAAAGCTATCTCCGGAGACTTGGGCTTATTATACACCTGCATATGATTTAAACCAGACTGCACTTATTAAAGCTGCGGCAATTAGACAAAAATGGCTAGATCAAGGTCAGAGTCTGAATATCTTTATAACATTAGATAAAGCGAGTGGCAGATACTTAAATGAGATATATATGCTTGCTTGGAAACTGGGTCTTAAATCTACTTACTATCTACGCTCACAATCTCCGGAAGTTGCAAATGACGTAGAAGATAGAAGTATGGAGTGTGTAGGTTGTCAATAAGATGAAGCCGTTACTTGCAAAAGATATACCAAATTTTGTTTCAAGATTCGGTAACTTTGTAGATGCCGAGATTCGCTCTCAAAAAATTATATCTCCAACTGTTATGCAAATTGTTCTGGCTTGTCAAGACAGTGCCAGAGGCTTCGACTGGTTGACATTGAACTTAGAATTCAGCGGTATTACAGATGCGAAACTTGTAGAGAACTCAAAACTATCTCTCATAAATACGAGTGATGGCTTCTCTTTTATATGTGAAGAGAATTCCTTTGCTTTTGGTATCGGTGAGTATCATAATCTATCTGGCATAAAAAATGCTATAAGCTATATAATATCTTCTAATATAAAATATGAAGAGGAATCATTCTAAGGAGAAAGTAGATGAAAACATATGAAGTTAAAGGGAATATTTTAGGTTTTGAAAAAACTACTAATGTAGAACTATATGAAATAGATGAGTTATTTTCAACAATACAAGATGCAGATAACAAAGACATATCTTTTACAATAGTAAATCCATATTCACTAAGAGAATATTCATTTGACCTGGCATCTAACATCAAAGTATTATTGGATATAAATGAAAAATCTAATATTAGTGTTTACAACATAGTTGTAATACAAAAACCTTTGGAAAATTCTACTATAAACTTTTTAGCGCCTATCATAATCAACAACGATAACAATAAAATGGCTCAAGCTGTTCTTGATGCAAAAAAACACCCTGATTATGGAATGGCAGAGAGTATTAAATCTTTTAAAAAATAACACTTCATTAATTCTTTGTAAACCAATTAGTTATAAACTTTGGTAATCACTAACAAGGAAAAAACATGAAAAAGATACTTTTAATATGTTTACTTACGCTGTCTATGTTAAATGCAAAAGATAGCGTAGAGTTCAAATATGCAGATAAAGATATTCAGCGCAAGAATCCAACTAGCCAAAACTTCATTTTGTCCTACAACAATATCATTAAAAATGTTAGAACAAGTGTTGTAAATATATCAGCCTTTAAAACTACTAACAATGCCAGAGTCTATGGAAGTCCATATTACAATAATCAACAACAAGTACCTCAAGGAGCATCTGGCAGTGGTGTTATAATCTCTAAAAATGGTTATATAGTTACTAACAACCATGTAGTTGCCGGAGCTGATCAAATCAAAGTAAGTATTGCCGATGACAAAAAAGAGTATGGAGCAAAACTTATAGGCAGAGATGCAAAAAGTGATATAGCAATCATAAAGATAGAAGCTAAAAACCTAAATGCAGTTACATTTTTCAACTCTGACGAGGTAAAGGTAGGAGATATAGTATTTGCACTTGGAAACCCGTTTGGTGTCGGTGAAACGATAACACAGGGTATTGTCTCTGCTACCGGGAGAAACCGTGTAGGAATCGTAGAGTATGAAGACTTTATACAAACAGATGCATCTATAAATCCCGGAAATTCGGGAGGTGCACTTATAAACTCTGCAGGGCATCTAATAGGAATCAACTCTGCTATTATATCAAGAAGCGGCGGTAATGATGGAATAGGACTAGCAATTCCATCAAATATGGTTACTACTATTGCAACTCAACTTATTGACACCGGAAAATATGTCCGTGCATACTTGGGGGTAGGTATTTCGGATATAAATGAAGATATGAGAAGTTTTTATGACAATAGTTCAGGAGCACTCATCATAAGTATAGAAGATGATTCTCCAGCAGCAAAAGCAGGTCTAAAAAGAGGTGATCTTATTATTTCAATAGACGGCAGAGCTGTTAAAAATGCAAGTTCACTTAAAAATATCATCGGATCATATTCACCGTCAAAAGTTGTAAATATAAAATTTTTAAGAGACAAGAAAATAGATATTGTAAATGTAAAACTTGGTTCTCTGGACAAACAGATAGCTTCGGGAACTTTAAACTATAAAGGTATGAATATAATACCTCTACCATTAGACTTACAAAAACTATTGAAGATAAATTTTAATGTAGATGGAGGAGTGTTAGTTAAAGATGTTGAATTAAACAGCGAAGCATATTCTATTGGAATTATGAAAGATGATATCGTAGTACAGATTGAAAATAGCGAAATAACTAATATAGCTGAATTTAAATCAGCAATAAGCACTCAAGACAAGAAAAGAATTTATATATTTAGAAGAGGCAATATATTTGCTATAGTGTTATAGGAGAGAAAAATGAGAGTAATATGTCCGCATTGTAAAAATGTGAATAACGTCCCGCAAAAGGAGTCTTATAAAAAGGCTAACTGCGGAAAGTGTAAAAATTCACTTCTTGAGACAAAACCTATAGAACTAACAGATTCTAACTTCGATGAAGTTTTAGTAAATAGTGATATTCCGGTTATTGTAGATTTTTGGGCACCTTGGTGTGGACCTTGTAAGATGATGGGTCCAAACTTTGAACAAAGTGCTAAGAAGTTTCCGCTTAAAATGCTCTTTACAAAAGTCAATACAGAAAATGAGCAAAATATAGGAGCTAGATTCGGTATAAGAAGTATCCCTACCCTTATTGTTTTTAAAAACGGTAAAGAAGTTCATAGGGTATCCGGTGCCTTAGACGAAGCTAGTTTAAGCAATCTAGCATCACAATTTATATGATATAATAATTCATCATAAAGTAAAAAGGATTATTATGGGTAAGAACACCATGACACTAACAGATAACAGAAGTGGAAAGACATATGAACTTCCAATCTTAGACGCCACAGTCGGGCCTTCTGTTGTTGATATCTCTACTTTTTATCAAGAAACCGGGATGTTTACCTTTGACAAAGGATATACGTCAACTGCATCTTGCCGCTCTGAAATTACTTATATTGATGGAGGAAAGGGTCAGCTGATGTATAGAGGATATGATATATCATATCTTGCAAATAAAAAAACATTTTTGGACACAACTTACCTGCTTTTGCACAAAGACCTTCCTACTCAAGAAGAACTTGAAAATTTCACTGAGGAGATTAAAAAACGATCGTTCATACACGAGGGAATGAAAAAGCTTTTTGATTCTTTTCCGGATCAAGCTCATCCTATGGCAATACTCTCAGCAGGTGTATCGGCTCTTTCAACATTTTATTTTCACCACTTAGATATTGATACTACGCAAGAATATATGGAGATGGCTAACCGGATTATTGCTAAGATTCCTACGGTTGCTGCGCTTTCATACAGATATTCAAATGGTCTGCCTATTATTTATCCTGACATAGAAAAAGGTTTTACTGAAAACTTCTTATATATGATGAGAGCCTATCCTCATAACCATGTTGATCTTCGCCCAATAGAAATAAAAGCTTTAGATACCATCTTTACCCTTCATGCGGATCATGAACAAAATGCTTCAACAACAGCAGTTAGAAATGTTGGTTCCACTCATGCTCATCCGTATGCCGCTATCAGTGCTGGAATCAGTGCCCTTTGGGGGCGTGCTCACGGTGGTGCTAATGAATCAGTTATTCGTCAACTTGAGATGATAGGTACAGTCGATAGAGTCGATGAGTTTATTGCCCGTGCAAAAGATAAAAATGATCCATTTAGACTTATGGGATTTGGACATCGTGTTTATAAAAATTTTGACCCACGTGCAAAAATACTCAAAGCAATCAGAAATGAACTAATTCATGAATTGGGTATCAATAGCGAACTTATAGAAGTAGCAAATAAAATAGAACACATAGCACTGAGCGATGAATATTTTATTAGCAGAAACTTATATCCTAATATAGATTTTTATTCCGGTCTGATTCTTCAGGCTCTCAAAATTCCGAAAGATATGTTTGCAGTTATATTTGTTATAGGTAGAACACCTGGTTGGATAGCTCAATGGATAGAATTACAAGAACAAGACAACATAAAAATTGCTCGTCCTCGTCAATTATATATGGGTCCTGATGATAGAACTCCGGAGTATTAACTCTCCGGATTTTAAATTATAAATTTTAATCCTTGCAGAAAACAATTTAGTTGTTTTCTAAGCTGGTCTTTAGTCCTTGATATATGAACAACAGTAATCTGTAACTGTTTTAATTTTTACATCAAAAGAAGAGTTTGCCGGAACGTTAAAACTCTCCGGTGTATTTAAAGTTTTCCAATCTTCACCCGGCAATCTAATTTCTAAGTCACCGCTTTGCATCTCCATAATCTCAGCTTCGTTAGTTTTAAAAGTATATTCACCCGGCAACATAATACCTAGTGACTGAATAGAACCGTCTGCCAACTCTACTGTACGACTTGTAACTTTCCCATCATAATAGATATTCGCTTCTTTTACAACACTAACATTTTCTAATTTACTCATTATATTCCTTAATTTTATGAATTATTAAAATTATAACTAATTTTATTCCCAATCAAGCAATCTTTGCTGACCTTCAAGCTCACGTATATGAGTAACATCTTGGGAAACTTCTATAACACCTTTATAATTACCTTCATCATCACGAATTGCAAAATAACGGATGTGAATAAATTTACCTTTAAACGTAATCCAAAATTCCGCTTCATCTTTACGACCTGCTTTAAATTCACGAAGTATCAACAATACCTGATCAACAGACTTTGGAGGATGGCAAAACTTAACTTCACGACCTATGATACCTGCACTTCTAGGAAAGACTCTATCTTCACCGCGATTATAAAAAATAACAATATCGTTTTCATCTACATATGTAATATCAACAGGCATAAACTTTAACAGCCAGTTAATCTGCTCCGGTAACATATGACCCTGTTCCAAATCTATTCTACCCTCTAGTGAAAAAGGCAATTTTCTTTTTTTTGTATCTTGTGAAGGGTGAATATATTCATCTTTTATATGTGGAGGATACGGAGTAGGTGCCTCATCAAACATCCAGCCTATCTCTTCGTCTCCATCACGCATCTCTTTCCAGTCATCTTCTTGTAGCATCTGAAATGCATTTGGAAGAAGTCTTCCCTCTTCAACCTGCATAATATGTTCTAAGTTATAAAAAAGATTTTGTAAAACCATCATCAGCGACTGCATCTCACCATTCTCAACCAGGTTTCTTGCCTGTTTGATTATGGCACGAATATCATCATGAAATGCCCACATATTTTGAGAAGGTGATGTCCATCCATACTGTTCTAAATATGGAAAAAGCTGATTTTCTTTTCTGGCAAAATGTTTTTCTACTAAACATAATCTTGCAAATTTTTCTTTAAACTCTTCATTATTTTCTACTATGTTTATACTATTTATACTTGCTATCAGACCGCGAATTAGTTGATTTTCTTCTAAATATACTTTAACCGGATGACCCTCAGGTAAATTTGTAAATTGGTTCATATTATTTCCTTGGACTATATAATGCGAAAGTATACTCTTTTTGCTTTTTTTCTTTTTTGATATATAACAAGATGGGGGTAAAGTATTTTTATTTACGAAAGCTGACTCTTTGTGAATGTGTTATAGCAACTGCCATAGCGTCTGAGATATCAAGTGGTTTAATCTCTTTTTTTATATTTAAAAGTCTTTTAACCATAAAAGCCACTTGTTCTTTACCTGCCTTTGCTTTGCCTGTAAGGGCTTTTTTGACTTGAAGTGCTGTATATTCATAAAATTGTCCGTGCACTTCTAAAAGTTTTAGCATTATTGCCCCGCGAAATTGAGCCAGTTTTATAGTTGTTGCCGGATTGTGCGCATAAAAGATATCTTCCATTGCAACTTCATCTATATCATGTTTTTTAAATATAATATCAATCGCTTCTACCATTTGAGGAATTTGAAATTGTAAATCTTCAGCCTTCATTTTTATTAATCCGGCTTCTACAAGAGAAATTTTTCCACTCTCTAAAGATATAAGTGCATATCCCATATTTCTTGTTCCCGGATCAATCCCTAATATTATCATTATTAACCATTTGTTTTAATTTTTATCATTATATATAAAAGCTGTGTAATATATACTTCAAATAAAATTATAATTAATAGTATTCACACTACTGTTTTTTAGTTATTCACATGAGAAGTGTAAAATAAACAATAAATTTATTATTGTCTATAACTTCGGAACCACAGGTGTTGTCACAAAGTGACCACCAATGACTTAAACATAATTTATAAATAAAAAGTGTATTATTCACATCTAAATAATTAAATAAGGTTTTATGTGAATATAGGTCAAGAAGTTCTAGAACTACTAAAAGAAGAGATAACTGATGTGCAATATAACAGATACATAAAGCAGCTTACTTATGATGCCAAAAAATCTGGTGGTGATTTGGCAATTTTTTATGCTCCTAATGCCCTTATAAGTAATTGGATAAAAAGTAAATACAGTGAAAAGATAGCACATCTTTTTGAAATTAAAAGCGGTTCTAAAGTAAGTGTAAAAATAACACTTAAAAATTCTACAGACTCTAAAAGCAAAAAGCAAAAAAATGAACAAAAACAACACTCTTTACTTAATCCTTCTCACACCTTTGATAATTTTATGGTAGGCGGGTCTAATCAGTTTGCATATGCTGCCGTTAAGAGTGTAAGTGAAGCTGCGGGACAGGTTTATAATCCTCTTTTTATTTACGGTGGTGTAGGTCTGGGAAAGACTCATCTTATGCAAGCTGCAGGAAATGTTTTTCAAAATCAAGGTAAAAGTGTTATATATACATCAGTAGAACAATTTTTAAATGATTTTATTCGTCATGTAAGAAACAAAACAATGCCTTCATTTCAAGAAAAATACCGTAAATGTGATGTACTGCTTATTGATGATATTCAATTTTTAAGCAACAAAGAAGGTATTCAAGAAGAATTTTTTCATACATTTGAAGCGCTAAAGGGTAATGGAAAACAAATTATTCTTACTGCAGATAAACATCCTAAAAAAATAGGCGGTTTAGAAAAAAGACTTCAAAGCAGATTTGAATGGGGTCTTGTAGCAGACATTCAACCACCTGAACTTGAAACTAAAATAGCTATTATCAAGAAAAAATGTGAAATTAATAAAGTAAAGCTCTCTAATGATATTATTAATTATATAGCCACTGTTATAGAGAGTAATGTTCGTGAGATAGAAGGTATCCTTTCTAAACTTCATGCTTATTCACAACTGATGCATATTGATATTGATTTAGCTTTTACTAAAAATGTATTAAAAGATCAACTTCAAGAAAATCGTGCTAACTTAACTCTTGACACTATTACAAATAACGTTGCAAAAGATCTAAATATCAAACCAACGGAAATTCGTTCAAAAGGTAGAAGTAAAAATCTTGTTTATGCTAGAAGAATCTCTATTTATCTATGTCGTGAACTTACTCAAAACACAATGCCTCAACTAGCTCAATATTTTGGAATGAAAGACCATACTGCCATAAGTCATACTCTTAAAAAAATTAATGAATTAATGAAAAATGATGAAGATTTTAAAGTTAAAATTGAAGAATTAACAAATAAAATAACTTCAGCTTCTTAAAATATAACAAAGTTAGTAAAAAAAAAGATATAATCATAAAAGTGAATAGATGTGAAAAGAGTCGGTTTGGTTTATCACATCCAAAAAGCTCTTGAAATAGGAAGGAAACGGTGATATTCACATAATCACAAGCTCCTACTACTACATACTAAAATTATATATAAATATAGGGATTCATATGAAAATAATTGTTTCAAAATCAATCATTGAAAACATATTAGTTTATGCACAACCATTTTTAGAAAAAAAAGATACTTCTCAAATCACTTCTCACGTTTATATTAACGTAAGTAATTCCCAATTAACAATAAAAGCTACTGACTATGAAATAGGTTTTGAAGTATCAACTGATAAAGTAAATATAATATCTCAAGGCAGTATTACTGCTAACGGTAAAAAATTCTTAGATATTATTAGAATTTTAAAAGACGGTGAAATCAACTTAGAAGTAAAAAATGAAATGTTATATATTTCTCAATCTCATTCTAATTTTAAATTACCGACCTTTTCTTATAATGAATTTCCTGAGTTTCCAAGTTATGAAGGAAAATCTCGTATTACTATCGATTCTCACTCTTTAATTGAATCACTTAAAAAAATAACTCCTGCAATTGATACAAATAATCCTAAGTTTGAACTAAACGGAGCTCTTATAGATATAAAAAAAGACAGTATCAATTTTGCATCTACTGATACAAGAAGATTGGCAATAGTTAATATTCCTAATCAAAGTGCTAGTGAACTATCTATTATAATTCCTAAAAAAGCAATAATAGAAATTCAAAAACTTTTCTTTGATAATATTGAGCTCTATTATGATGACACTAATTTAATAATTCATTCAGATCAATATACATTTTTTACGAAACTAATAAATGGAAAATTTCCTGAATACTCAAGAATAATACCTAAAGAGATAACAAACACATTAATCTTACCAAAAGCTATTATGATAGATTCAATAAAGCAGATAACTACAATATCTTCTGATGTTAAAATTACTTTTTTAAATAATTTTATAACTTTTGAATCTTTAAGTGATGACAATATAGAAGCAAAAACAGAAATAAGTTATAACACAAATTTTACAGAAGAATTTGTAATAGCAATTAATTCTAAATATCTTTTAGACTTTTTAAACAGTATAAATTCTTCCGAATTTAGTATAGGATTAAATGAAGGTAATTTACCTTTTATTTTAATGGATGACAATTTTAAAACTGTTGTAATGCCTATAGTTATATAAATTAAATATACTTAATTACTTCACTATTAGTGAAGTAATTTATCCTCTTTCTTCTAAAAACTTATCATAAAACTTTCTTTTAGTAAACATTGGATAAAATATCTATTATTATGTCAAAATGGCAATGGAGTATTAAATGGAACAAAATTACGGTGCTAGCAATATTAAAGTCCTCAAGGGTTTAGAGGCTGTTCGTAAAAGACCTGGTATGTATATCGGTGATACAGGTCATAGAGGTTTACATCATTTAGTGTATGAAGTTATCGATAACTCTATCGATGAAGCAATGGCTGGACATTGTGATACTATATCAGTAACACTTACTAAAGAAAATACATGTATTGTTAGTGATAACGGTCGTGGTATACCAACAGATATGCACCCTACTGAAGGTATGAGTGCTGCTACTGTTGTTTTAACAGTATTACATGCCGGTGGTAAATTTGACAAAGACACTTATAAAGTTTCAGGTGGTCTTCACGGTGTTGGTGTATCAGTTGTAAATGCACTCTCTTCAGATCTTAAAATGACTATTAACAGAAATGGAGAGATTCATGAGCAAACTTTTAAAAAGGGTATTCCTCAAGAGGCTTTAGCAGTAACCGGAAAAACTAGAAAAACCGGAACCACTATAGAATTTTCTGCAGATCCAAGTATTTTTACGGAAACAGTGACTTTTGAGTATGAATATTTGTCTAAAAGATTTAAAGAGTTAGCATATCTAAATCCATTTATTACAATTATATTTAAAGATGAACGTTCTAATGTAGAAGAAAAGTATCATTTTGAAGGCGGTATTGCTCAATATGTAAACGATATGAATAAAAAGCAAGTAGTTGCTCAAGTTTATTCATTTTCAGCAAAAATAGAAGATATAGAGTTTGATATTGCACTTATGTACAATGATTCTTATGAAGAAAAATTAGCATCTTTTGTAAATAATATTCGTACTCCAAACGGTGGTACACATGAAGCCGGTTTTAGAGCAGGACTTACTCGTGTCATATCAAATTATAATTCTCAAAATGGTGCAGCAAAAGAAAAAGATGTAAAAATTTCAGGTGATGATACAAGTGAAGGTTTAATTGCAATAGTTTCCGCTCGTGTGCCCGAACCGCAATTTGAGGGTCAAACAAAAGGTAAACTAGGAAACACGTATGTAAGACCATTAGTACAAAAGCAGACTTACGAATTACTTTCAAAATATTTTGAAGAAAATCCGTTAGAAGCTAAAGCTATTGTTTCAAAATCTCTTATGGCAGCCCGTGGACGTGAAGCCGCTAAAAAAGCAAGAGAACTTACAAGAAGAAAAGATTCAATGAGTGTTGGAACACTTCCTGGTAAATTAGCTGATTGTCAAAGTAAAGATGCAAGCATCTGTGAACTTTATCTGGTGGAAGGGGATTCTGCAGGTGGTTCGGCTAAAATGGGTCGTGACCGTGTTTTTCAAGCGATTTTACCACTTAAAGGTAAAATATTAAATGTTGAAAAAGCAAGACTGGAAAAAATTCTAAAATCCGATGAAATTACTAATATGATTACAGCTATGGGATGCGGTATCGGTGAAGAATATAATGAAGATAAACTTCGTTATCATAAACTTATTATTATGACCGATGCGGATGTTGACGGTTCTCATATTCAAACATTGCTTCTCACTTTTTTCTTTAGACATTTCCGTGATGTAGTTGAAAAAGGTTATTTATATTTGGCGCAACCACCACTCTATCGTTATAAAAAAGGTAAAAAAGAAATTTATTTTAAAGATGACCGCCAAATGAATGATTATTTGATTGAAAATGGTATAGAATCTTTAGATGTTGAAGGTGTAGGACAAAATGACTTGGTTTCATACTTTAGAATGGTTGATCATTATAGAGGTTCACTTGAAGCGTTAGAGCGTAGATATGCACTTGTTGATTTGATTCGCCACTTTATAGAAAATCCAGATTTAATAGGATTGGATATAAACAAAATGTATACAGAAGTTGAGAAATTTTTGATAGATAACGGAAATAATATTTTAACTAAGAGTATAAGTGATGATTCTATTCACATTTTTGTTCAAACAAAAGACGGAATGGAAGAACTGCTTATAGATGAAGATCTTTTTGGAGCTCCTCATTTTAATGAAGCAAGTTTTGTTTTCAAAAAGATAGAAGAATGGGATATAAATTTTGAAGAAGATATAATCCAAGTCCTTGAAAATATTAAAGAATATGCTAAAAAAGGTGCATATATTCAACGTTACAAAGGTCTTGGTGAGATGAATCCTGATCAACTTTGGGAAACAACAATGACACCTGAAAATCGTGTTTTACTTCAAGTAACAATAGAAGATGCAGAGGTAGCATCTGATGCATTTACTCTATTTATGGGCGATGAAGTAGAACCTCGCAGAAACTATATAGAGACACATGCTAAAGATGTTAAACATTTGGATGTTTAACATATAAAAGAAAATAGGTACTCAAAAATGCTGCTACCAGAAACAAAAGAAAGAGAGTACCGTTTTAAACTAGCACTTAGAATAGGACTTCCTATCTTTGCTCTAGTTATTATTCTAATCTCTAATACTTTAATTACAAACTACCAAAGCCTAGATACACTTTTTTATATAGAAGCTATTCTTCTTATTCTATTTAGTATATATTTTATTTTTTATATTATTTATAAAAGTTTTGACATAAGGATTACAGAAGCCGTAACCAAAACATTTACAAGAGAATTTCTATATAAGTATCTTAAAAAAGAGATAGAAAAAAATGATGAATATACTTTATTATTGATTAGTGTAGATAATCTGGGTGATATAAACAATCGTTACGGTATAAAAAACGGTGATAAAGTTTTAAAAAAGGTTGCTCTTTGGGTAGGTGAATATCTTCAAAATAAAGATATATACAATTTTCCGATGGGACACATAAAAGGTGGAGATTTTATTGTTGGACTAAAAGGTACTAAGAATCAATACGCGACTATTTTAGAGTTAATGTGTCTTAAAAGTGATGATTTTATGGTTGATGAGATAGAAGTTAAAATAACAGGAGGCATAACTGACACAGCATTTTCCAATGAACTTGATTATTTGATAGAAAATCTTTTTGAAGTTCGAGAATTAAATAGAAATCAAAAACTTCTTAATAAAAACAGTTATGATATAAACCCCGATAAATTGGAATCTTTTGTTATAAATGCTATTAAAAACAGATCCTTTTTAGTTATGACACAAGATGTTTTTGAAGATAATAAATGTGCTATAAAAGAGTGTTTTGTAAAATTAAAGACACCGGATGCAAATATTATTCATCAAAAAACATATATGAAAATTTTAGATAAACTTGGTTTAATGATTGATTTTGATTTAATGATTTTAGAAGAAAATATTACTAAATGTTGTAATAATTCCAAAGAAATATTTGCAATGAATATATCACCAAATTCACTCAGAAATCCGAATTTTTTAGCAAAAGCGAAAGAACTCATAAGCAGAAAAACAGATATAAAAAACAGACTTATATTTTTGTTAAATGAAACACACTATTATTCACAAATTAATAGATATAATTCCACTTTAAAAATATTTAGAGATATGGGTGTTTTAATAGCTATAGAAAGATTAGGAGCCATTCATACAAGCTTTTTATATCTTAGGGATCTAGATATCGATATAGTTAGATTTGACTCATCATATACAAAAGATATAGAAGATGAAAAATATAAAAATATTATTGATGGTTTTAATGTGATGGCACATGAAAAAGGTGTTAAAACATGGATTAAAATGGTTGAATCCGAGGAAACAAAAATAAAGGCTAATAAGCTAAAAATTGATTATTTACAGGGTAAATATTTAGCCCCTGTTGTAAAAAAATATGAAAGTTAACAGTAAGGAAAAAGTATGAAGTACGGCGAAAAAATAGTTAATGAGTTTGATGTAGAAAAAGATTTGGAAATATGGCCAAACCAGTATAAAAGAGATTATTTGATAAAGATGACTTTACCGGAGTTTTCCTGTCTTTGCCCAAGAAGCGGATATCCTGATTATGCAACCATATACCTTGAATATACACCTAATGAGTGGGTAGTAGAGTTAAAGGCAATGAAGCTGTATATTAATTCATTCAGAGATAAACATGTATCTCATGAAAACAGCGCAAATGAGATATATGAAACATTAGAAAATAAAATTAAACCTAAATATATGAAGATTATAGCCGATTATAATCCCCGTGGAAATGTCCACACTGTCATAGAAATAGATAGTTCTAAATTGTAGGAGTGTAGTTCCTCCTTTTATATGGTAAAGAAGAAAAAATGTTTTCGAATATGCTTGGTAGGATGAAAAATTTTTCATTAGATAAAAACCAGGAAAATAAAGAGTTGACCGATAAAATATCTAAGATGAATTTAACAGACATGAGAGCCTATATAAACAATAGGATACCTGATTTTTCTGTAGATGAAGACGGCTTGAATGAAGTTTTACACAAACTGTTAGAAATAAATGAAAATACATCTAAAAGATATATTGATATTGATGATATGGATAGTAAAATCAAAAAAGGTTTTGATTTAGTACTGAGCATATTAACAAATAAAAAAGTTACAGTCACAACAATAGAATTGGTAAATGAATTTTTAGATAAATCAAAAGATATTGTTCAAAAATATGACAAAGAAAATAAGCAGATTTATTATACAAAGTTTAAAGATGCCATAGATTTGGCAATTGAGTATATGAATGCAAAGGCTGAATTACAAAGAAAGATGGATGTTATAGGTGATTAAGATAATTTTTTAGCCATATTACAGCTTCATCATGAGAATTAAATTTGGCATGCATTTGAGCTTCGTATGCTGCATCCAGTATATTTGAAAATTCGACAGAAGGCTTCATTCCTAATAAAACTAAATCTCTTCCCATAATAATAGCAGGCAACTTGGAGTTGAAAACATTCAACTCTTTTGCTCTTATAGCCAGAGCATCTCCAATTTTATAAACAGCTTTTGACAAAGTAGTAAGTTCTTCAATATTTACTTTAGTTGACAGTTTATAAATATCATAATTATTTATATTCTTTTGACATATATTAGATACGGTATTTAAGTTTTTTAGTAGCAATAAAACACGATTCAATAATTTTTTGTCATCACAAAGATTAGATATAAAGTCTTGAACCTGATTATAATTAAGTTTATGACATAGTGCAGCTAACATCAAAACTTCGTTTGTCTTTTTGTTAGTAATATTCAAGTTAGCTATTTTATCAATGGCACTAATTGAAAAATACCACTCTTTTTCTTTTAATGCTTCAAGAGTTGGAAAATATTTTAAAGCACCAAGTTCTTTTAAGAGTTCAAAACCAATTGAAGGTTTTTCTGATTTCAATAAAATTTTCTTTATTTCTTCATAAATTCTCTCTTTTGGCAATTCTAAAAGCATATTTTTCTCAATCATGCTTTTGCATAGTAAAGATAGCTCTTTATCCATCGTTAAATTAAACCTAGAACAAAATTGTACGGCTCTTAAAACTCTTAACGGGTCATCTATAAAAGTCTCTGCATCTACCATTTTTAGGGTTTTGTCATTTAAATCTTTAATACCGTTAAATGGATCTATAATCGTTTCAGAGACTACATCATAGCCAATAGCATTCATACTAAAGTCTCTTCTTCTTGCAGCGGTTGCAAAATCTAAGTCCTTTGTGATTTTTACATTAAAACCGGCGTGACCGGATGCTATTTTAGAATCAACTCGAGGTAAAGTAAAGTCTAAAATATAATTTTCTATATTAAGTTTACACACTCCAAAACTTTTTCCTACATTGCTAATAGTTCCAAATTCTTCTAAAATATTTTTTAGTTTTTCAAAAGACGAGATATTGTAAACTTCAATATCTATGTCATCAGACTTAATATTTAGTAAATAATCACGAACAAAACCGCCAATAATAATTACTTTTGCATTGTTATTCGTTAGTTTATCAAATATTTTATTTAAAAAATTTGGATATTCAATCATATTTAACTCAATTATCTATTTTTTACCATATATATGCTAAAAACATATTTTAGGTTTTGTTTGGCTTATAATATATAATAAATATATTATATCAATTTATATGGGTATATTTACTATTGGATATTCGTATTTATGTAAGTATATCAATACTTTTTGTAAGATATAACATTAATTTTGGTATAATCGCGAAAATTTTCCATATAAAAGGAAACCCCACTAATGCAAAAAATTAGAAATATTGCAGTAATTGCACACGTTGACCATGGTAAAACTACATTGGTTGATGGATTACTAGAACAATCTGGTACATTTGGTTCTCATGAGCATCATGATGAAAGAGCTATGGATAGTAACGATTTAGAAAGAGAGCGTGGAATTACGATTCTTTCAAAAAATACAGCTATCAGATATAAAGACCATAAAATCAATATTATAGATACTCCTGGTCACGCCGATTTCGGTGGTGAAGTTGAGCGTGTACTTAAAATGGTAGATGGTGTTTTAGTTCTTGTTGATGCTTACGAAGGTGTTATGCCACAAACAAAATTTGTTGTTAAAAAGATGTTAGCGTTAGGTAAAAAACCTATTGTTGTTATAAACAAGATTGACAAACCTTCTGCTGATCCAGACCGTGTTGTTGATGAGATGTTTGACCTGTTTGCAGATATGGGTGCTACAGATGAGCAACAAGACTTTCCTATTATTTATGCAGCTGCAAGAGACGGTATAGCTAAATTAGATATGGAAACTGAAGGTGGAGATTTTCAGTGCATCTTCGAAACTATTTTAGAACACGTTCCTGAACCGGAAGGTGATAGAGAAAATCATACTCAAGCACAAGTATTTACACTTGATTATGACAACTATGTCGGTAAAATAGGTATTTCTCGTATCTTTAACGGTGTTATCAACAAGGGTGACCAAGTTATGCTTGCAAAAGCTGACGGTGAGTTGGTTAAAGGTAGAATTACTAAACTTATCGGTTTTCTTGGTCTTAACCGTATGGAAATTGAACAAGCAGAAGCCGGTGATATTGTCGCATTCGCGGGTTTAGAGACTGTTGATGTTGGAGATACCGTATGTGATCCTGCCAATCCAATGCCACTTGACCCAATGCACATCGAAGAGCCTACTTTAACGGTTGTATTTTCTGTAAATGATTCTCCACTTGCAGGTCAAGAGGGTAAACATGTTACATCAAATAAACTTCGCGACCGTCTTGAAGCTGAGATGAATACAAACGTTGCAATGAAGCTTGAAGTTGTGGGTGAGGGTAAATTTAAAGTTTCAGGTCGTGGAGAGCTTCAGATTACCGTACTTGCTGAAAATATGCGTCGTGAAGATTTTGAATTTGGTGTTTCTCGTCCGGAAGTAATCGTTAGAGAAATCGAAGGCGTTAAATGTGAACCGTTCGAGCATCTGGTAATTGATGTACCTGAAGAGTTGAGTGGTTCAGTAATCGAGCGTCTTGGTAAGAGAAAAGCTGAGATGAAATCAATGCTTCCAATGGGTCAGGGTTTCCAAAGAATCGAGTTTGAGATTCCTGCTCGTGCATTAATCGGATTCCGTGGTCAATTCCTGACAGATACTAAAGGTGAGGGTGTTATGAATCACTCTTTCTTAGAATTCCGTCCATACAGCGGTAGTGTTGAGTCTAGAAGCTATGGTGCGCTAACATCAATGGAAAATGGGGAGACACTAGCATTCTCACTATTTAATATTCAAGATCGTGGAGTTCTTTTCATAGGGCCACAGACAAAAGTGTACGAAGGTATGATTATCGGTGAGCACTCTCGTTCAAACGATTTAGTTGTTAATCCTATTAAAGGTAAAGCACAATCAAATGTCCGTTCTTCTGGTGCAGATGAAGCAATTAAACTTATTCCACCTCGTGATATGTCACTGGAACGTGCTTTAGAGTGGATAGAAGATGATGAACTTTTAGAGGTTACTCCTAAAAGTATCCGTATTCGTAAAAGATATTTAACTGAGAATGAAAGAAAAAGACATTCTAGAAAAACTAAATAATTATAAATAATTTCTACATGTAACCATACATGTAGAAATTGCCTTCTCCCACTTAAATATTTAAAATATATTTAAATTATTCCAACTGTGTTATACTTTTATTAAACAACATAAAGGATAAATATGGATGGAATATTATATCCGGCATCTTTAGTACTGCTTATTTTATTAGCCTTTACATTTAACCAGAGTAATAATACGGTTTTAGCGCTGATTATGATAATAGTCGGCATTTATATTGTTTATTCCCATGAGACTGGAGAGACGGCAACAGATTGGAAGAATAATATAGTAAAGTCTATAGATGAAGAGGCACAAGGTTTCAGTGAAAAGAGGGGGCTAAAAGGGCACGATATCAATATGACGAAGTAGAGAGCAATGTAATTTGCATCTCTTCTTTGTTGTTAAGATATTTAGTCTTTATCATGAAGTATTTTGTCTAAGATAGCAAATACTTCATCACTCCCTTTTTCCATCTCGGCAAATGCAGCTGCTAAAGCTTCTAAGTCAACTTTTTCTTGAACAATCAAATCAAAAACTTTATGTGTACCGTTATGTACCGTTGCGTGAGGAGTCTCTAGTTTTGAATATGACGGAGTTTCAGAGAATACTTCTTTACCTTCACCTTCATAATACCATTTACCTAAGCGGCAGTTATGATGATCAACAAATTTAAACTTCTCTTCTTTGGTAGCCGCAGAGTAGTAAGTATTTGTTTTCCATAATATATGGTCAAGTTTTGCCAAAGACATAAAGATGCGGTCGGTTGTAAAGCCTATGGTTTTAAATGATTCTTTCATAAGTGACGCATCGTGTTCAAGACATGAGTTTAGCTCTGTTATCATATCATTTGAGCCGCTAATACCTGTCTGTATCTCTGTAAATTGTTCAGACATGCTATCAACATCTTGTTTCATACTTTGTAAAGATATATTTATCTCACTTACTGCTTTATCTGTTCTGTCTGCAAGTTTTCTTACTTCATCTGCAACAACAGCGAACCCTCGTCCATGCTCACCTGCACGTGCAGCTTCAATAGCAGCATTTAAAGCAAGAAGGTTTGTCTGGTCTGAGATGTCTTTTATAAGAGTTAAAATCGTTGCTATATCATCTGTTCTCTCTGCTAGTCCGTGTACGGTATGCATTGATGTATCTGAAAGTTGATTTAATCCTTCAAGTGTAGTTACAACATTGTTTGTTTTTTCACTGATATTAGCGATGCTGTCAACCAAGTCATCAGTTCTGCTTAGAGATGTTTTAGAAGCAGTCACAGATTCAGCCATATTCCCTTGAATGTCTATAAGATTTAGTCTAAGATGCTCGTTTTGCATCTCCATGAGACTATCAGCTGTGCTTTGTACTGTTTGAGGATTATGAGCTTTCAACTCATTCTCAAGCTCTCTTATTTTTTCATGCAAAGAAGAGTTGTCGTTTTGTAGTGTCTCGTTTGCCTCTTTCAGTTTATTGAACTCATCAAGCGGCACACCAGAGTTTGAAAATAATCCCATATTAATCCCTTTTTAGTCTGTATAATTAAAAAATAAAATCGTCTATTAAAGATTTTATCTCATAATTGATAAAAGAAATATTAAATAACTATAAGATAATTTTATTAAGTATCAAGAAAATATTAAATTTAAGATTCTTTAAACTATAAGGCATTTAATAATAAAGTGATAAGTTAATTAATATAATATGCAAAGGAAAATAAAAAATGAAAAACGAACTTTTGATAGTATGGTCCAGTGGTGAAAAAGAAGTTGCAAAAAAATTAATTTTGCTTTATGGTTCGGTAATGTTACCTCGTTCATATTGGGATGAAGCGACAATTATGGTTTGGGGACCATCAGCAAAACTTTTAGCAGAAGATGAAGAGATTCAAGAGCAGATGAAAACTGTACAAAAGACAGGTGTTTCATTTAACGCATGTGTGGTTTGTACGGATGATTACGGTGTTTCAGAGAAGTTAAGGGAACTTGGTGTGAAACTTATTCACACAGGAGAACTTCTAACAGAAGCTCTCCAAAGTGACGATGTAAAGGTTATAACTTTTTAAATTAAAATCTTTTTTTGTAACCGTGACAATATGGCAGTGAACCTTTCTTTTTGTAATAGTTTTGATGACCTTCATCAGCTTTATAAAACTCTTGTTTGTCCAGTATCTTTGTTACGACATTAAAACCGTTTGCCTTTAGCTTGGCTATAAGTTTACGGATAGTATTTTTTTCATCATCATTGTTTACAAACACAGCTGATAGATATTGTGATCCTATGTCAGGTCCCTGACCGTTTTCTTGAGTAGGATCGTGAATCTCAAAGAAAGTTTTTGCTATCTGCTCATACGATATTTTACTTTTGTCATAAATGACTTCAACGGCTTCCAAGTGCCCTGTTTTGCCGCCTACAACTTCGTAGTAACCTGGATTTTTAACATGTCCGCCCATAAACCCTGAATGAACTTCTTTTACACCTTCTAGTTTTTCAAGATAGTACTCAACTCCCCAAAAACATCCACCTGCAAAGTAAGCATAAGACATATTGCTCTCTTTAGCATCCGGGGTAGAATCTAGATTTATCGAGATGGAGTTTACACAGTGTCTTGTATTTTTAGCAGTGAAACCTTCTCCTTCAAAAACATGACCCAAGTGCCCGCCGCATGTCGCACACACTATTTCAATACGTCTTCCGTCGGCATCAGGCACTCTTTTTACAGCACCGGGAATCGCATCGTCAAAACTCGGCCAGCCGCAGTTTGAGTTGAATTTGTCGCTTGATCTGTAAAGTGGTGTATCACATATCTTACATGTGTAAACACCGTTAGACTTTTCATTAGTATATTTCCCGCTAAAGGGTGGTTCTGTACCTTTGTGAAGAAGCACATTTTTCTCTTGGTCGCTAAGTTGTTCTATTCTGCCCTCGTAAGGTTTTAAATCTATTGCATTCATGGTTGATATAGTAAGTATGAATAATAATATATATTTCATACTATCTCCTTAATATTTGTTTATATTATAAAGATTTTAGGATTAAACAAACACATGGAAATAATTTATCGTTCTTTCTTCAAGCCAGCATTTAGGTTTTAAAATTTTTAAAAAATTTATGAAAACAAAATATTGAGATGGATATAATAATGGACTTTATAAAATTGGTGGTCATTATGAACAGAAAAAATATATATAATCCAGACTCAACAGAGAATGTGAATGACAGAAAAGTATTTGGCGGAGATCCGACAGGTATTTTTGAGTTAAACAACATTAAGTATCAATGGGCATATAATCTTTGGGAAGTGATGCTAAACAACACTTGGTTTCCAAAAGAAGTTGACATGACTCGTGATGTGAACGATTACAAAAATCTGACAGAGAATGAAAAAACAGCGTATGATAAAGCACTTTCACAGTTGATTTTTATGGATTCACTTCAAACAAATAATCTAATCGATAATGTAAATCCTTATATAACTTCTCCCGAAATCAATCTTATTCTTGTTCGTCAATCATTTGAAGAAGCTCTACACTCTCAATCTTATGCCGTTATGGTCGACAGCATCTCGACAAATTCGGCTGAGATCTATGAACTTTGGCGTCGTGATATGATGCTAAAAGGTAAAAATGATGCGATAGCAAGAGTCTATCTCGAACTGGCAGCTAATCCGACGGAACATAACTTTGTAAAAGCATGTTTTGCAAATCAAATCTTAGAGGGAATTTACTTCTACAGCGGTTTTACTTATATCTACACTCTTGCGCGTTCAGGTAAGATGTTGGGATCTGCTCAGATGATTCGTTTCATACAAAGAGATGAAGTTACTCACCTCGTACTTTTTAAAAATCTGATAAACACTCTTAGAAAAGAGAGACCCGATCTATTTACAGATAAGTTAAAAGAAGAAGTGAAAGCGATGTTTGAAGAGGCGGTAAAACTCGAAGCCGATTGGGGTAAATATATTACTCAGGGTCAGATTTTAGGTCTGACTGATGATATTGTTGAGCAATATATAAAATTTTTGGCAGATGACAGACTTACTTCTGTGGGATATGAAAAAATCTACAATGTAGAAAACCCTATCAAATGGGTTGATGATTTCGCAAAATTTAATGATCAAAAAACCAACTTTTTCGAGGGAACTGTAACTAACTACTCAAAAGGTAGTCTTAATTTTGATGACGACTTCTAGGAATTCCTGGAAATCTCATCTTTAAGAGCTTTAAATAAGACCTTGTGTGTGTAACGACTAAAGATATATTTTTTGGCATTGAAAAGCGTCTCAAGCATAATCTTCCAGAGTGTTGAAAAATTTTCATCACTTCTTACGCTGCATAGCTGCAACTGTATTTGATGCTCAAGCTCTGCTAGAGATTTGGCATGATGCACATAGTTCTTTATGATGCTGCACTCAATACCCACTTCTTTAAATTTTTCTATAAGTCTGATGATAGAAGCCTCTTTATCCGTAAAATCATCATCCCCGATAGGCACAAGAATACCGTCTTCTAAAAGTTGTTCCAAAAGTTTACTCTCAAAGCCGTAGTGTTCAATAAACTCCGCTTTTGTATAGTGTTTCGTACCTGCAGGGATATCGCTTAGTGTCTGCATTAGAGGTGCCAGCATTGAGTATGAACTAGAGAGAGACTGGTTCTTTTGCTGCAGGGCTGCTTTTATCTGTTCGTTTGAACTGCCCATCTCTTGCTGCATGTATTTTATATATTTTATTAGCTCTATGTGTTCATCATTGTAACGGTGAACGTTAGACTTGAGCTTTTTAGCTTCTGGAAGCAAACCCTCTCTGATGTAGTATAAAATTGTTGATTTTGGTACATCCGTTAGAGCTACAAGTTCTGATATTTTATATTCCAATAATTATCCTATTAATACTGATATAAGAATTATACCCTATAATTTGAAACGTTAAGTTTAACTTAACGTTTTTAGCAATATAATTATCCATTATTAAAAGGGGAGAAGATGGCACATATAAAATTACCAGAGTTTGAAGATATGAGTCCTGCGATTCAGGATAAAGCAAGACCTATTTTAGAAAAAACGGGGAAACTCGGAGAGATATTTAAACTTTTGGCAATTGATGAGAAAGTATATTTTGCAACTGACGGGATGATCCAAAAGTATCTGCTTGATGAGACTGCTTTGTCTTATGAGATCAAAGAGTCAATAGCACTTCTTATATCTGTAGAGAACGGCTGTAAGATGTGTGTGGACGTACATAAGAGCATCGCCAAGATGCTGGGACTCTCAGATGAGAGAATAGAAGAAGTCCTTCAAGGTGTAGATGCTATACATACGAGTGATGAAGAAAAAGCACTTCTGAACTTCTGTATCAGAGCTTCAAAAAAAGATAATTATAAAATTTTAAAAGAAGAGATAGATGCATTAAAAGATATGGGTTACAGTGATGTTCAGATAATAGAAGCTGTGGCAATAACTGGTTACTTCAACTATATAAACACGCTTTCAAACGTTTTTGCATTAGGTCAATAACAAATGAAAAATGTCTTTATATTATTAGTATTGCTTTTTGGAGTGTTCCAGGCAAAGGAGTATAAGGCTGTATTTGACTGTAGTTCAAGCGATGCCCAATATATAAAGACTCGTATGTGGCTTATTGACAAGACTATGACTATGATAGAAAAACGTGGAGATAAAGCAACTTTTGCCATTACTCTTCACGGTTCTTGTGTACCTATGATATCTAAAGAGTTTGATTTTATAGTTCCTGATAAGGATTTAGCAGATATACAAAAAGCACATGATTATCTAAAAGATTTGGCGACAAAAAGAGGTGTTAAGGTAATCGCGTGTGCAATGAGTTTGGCCTCTAATGCCATAAATAGAAAAGATGTAGTTGAGTTCGTTAAAATTTCCGATAACAGTTTCATTGATACCATAGGTTTTCAAAACGACGGATATGCGTTAATGACATTTAAATAAATTTTATAAAAGAGTAAGAGTATGGTAAGAGAGATAACAAGATATCCAACAACTCCAAGTTTGGAGTTTGGCGCAAATGTCAGATTTTTCAATGATGAATTATTCACATTGCTTGAGGATTTAAAAGATACTATAGAAGCTAATAATCTAGACGCACTTGCAGCATTCCAGATAGGTTCGCCTCTTTGTGTGATAGTAGCAAAAGACAACGGAGAGTTTTTAGAACTCATAAATCCAAGAGTCCTAAAGAGAGAAGGCAGTGTTGAACCTGTGGAGGCTACTGCTTATTTTCCGGGAATGAGTGCTAAGACAAAACGGTATGAAAAAATAACTTTGATGTATGAAGACAGGGAGGGTAATCAGAAATTTCTTGAAGCTGACGGTGAGCTGGCGATTACTCTTCAAAGAAAAGTGGATTATACATTCGGTTCTCATTTTAGGTTTAGACTAAATAAAGATGAGCAAAAATTATTTGACTCAAAACTGGAGTTTGGGACAGATGCAATCACTCAAAATGACTGTCCTACAGTCTTTAAAAGAGATAGAATATTGCACGTTTTTAAGTTTCTTTTTGTTTTTGGACTTCTTGGAGTTGCAGCCAGCTTTTTTATGGGCACGGACAACCTTAGCACACTCGTAAGTGCTGAGAACTACATCATGTCTGCTATGCTTGGTCTTATTGTTATCTACTTCTTTTATGCACAATATGAAGGTAAGCAATACAAGCATTGTACTTCCTGTCAGATAGGAAATATCATAGGAACAAGCATAGTCTCACTGATAAAACTCTTGGTGCTGTTTTTAGCTAACTATTTTTTACTATAGAGTTAAGATATAATTGTAATCTAAATTTATTTTTGGAGAACATTATTAACGCAAATAATACTATTAACGAGAGCGGATACACACTCTGCTCTCTTCTTTTTGACACAATAACACCCGATTATGACACTAACCTGCAAACACTTTTAAATCTTGTAAATCAAGCATCCGAAAAATCTCTAATAGTTGCACCTGAAGTCTGTCTGACAGGCTTTGATTATGATAACTATGATGAAGTCCTTAAATTTGCATCTGTTGCAAACGAGGCTATAAAAGAAGCGTCTTTTAACAAGATAATTGTTTTGACTATGATAGAACAAAGAGACGGCGAGATATTTAACTTCGCAAAGATCTTTCATAACGGCGAAGTGGTTTATGAAAGAGCAAAAGCAAGACTCTTTCGTTTTGGAGATGAGCATAAATACATGAGTGAAGGAGTGGATGAGCCTATAGAGATAGTAGAAGTTGACGGCATAAAGATAGGTCTTCTTATCTGCTTTGAACTCCGTTTTAAAGAGCTGTGGCAAAAACTTGAAGGCTCTGATGTAATCGTAGTTCCCTCTTGGTGGGGAGTTATAAGAACTGAACATTTCGAAGTCCTTACTCAGGCACTTGCCATAATGAACCAGTGTTTTGTAGTTGCAAGTGACTCTTTAGATGCGGAGTGTACTAAAATGAGCGGAATCATATCTCCACACGGAAAAGTGGAGCGCAATGGGAATAAGCCTTGCTTAGAGGTACCATATAGCAAGAAAGAGATAGATGTTATGAGAAAATATATGAATGTGGGTATAAAGTAATTGGATAGAATAACAGCGACAAAAACTGCAAGACTGGCAAATGAATGCCATGAGAAGTTTCACCTAAACGATGAAGTAAAACAGGCCATCGCAAACACTAACAGAGAGAAGTTTGTCCCGACCGGTTTTAAACATAATGCTTACAAATTAGATGCCCTTCCTATGGGTTCTGCACAGTGGATAAGCTCTCCGCTTACAGTTGCAAAGATGACGCAGTATTTAGAGCCAAAAGGTGCCGACAGGGTTTTAGAAGTCGGTTGTGGAAGCGGTTATCAGGCAGCCGTACTTTCGCATCTCTTTCGCGGTGTATTTACTATAGAGCGCATAGAGTCACTGATGTTAGAAGCAAAATCTCGTTTTAGAGAGTTAAAGATAAACAATATTCATACTAGAACCGACGATGGACAAAACGGCTGGATTCAGTATGCTCCATACGACAGAATACTATTTTCGGCATCTACAAAAAAAGTTCCACAAAAGTTATTTGACCAACTTGCAGACGGCGGTATACTCGTAGCTCCGATGGAAGTGAACAACAAACAGGTTATCACCAGCTTTAAAAAGAACGGTTCCTCAATACAAGCAACAGAGCTTGAAGCTTGTGACTTCGTGCCGGTACTCGATGGAGTGCAAAAGTAACAATATTATCAAATAAAAGGAAGTGCCATGTTCTACAAAAGTCTGATTCTTTCCCTGTTTTTATTTTTTAGTTCGCTCCAAGCAGATTATATCACCGAGTATAAGATGGGTGATGAAATACAAAAGTTTATGTATAGGGATGCAAGTCATTCAAAGATGGTTAATCGCGGCGGTGATGAGAAAAGCGAGATTTACCGTGTAGGTAAAAAAGTATATATCGTCAGTGGTTCTGATGGCGATAAACAGATAATCGATGTTGATGATATGAAAGCGATGTCAAGGTCTATGGGTTTTGATGCATCTGCATACGCCAAAGATGCAAAAGAAGAAGCAAAAAACTACAAGATTTCTAAAACCGGAAAAAGAGTCAGTGTAGGCGGTGTCAGGGGTGAGCTTTTTGTTGTTACAGGTACACATGAAGGTAAGCCTTACAAACAAGAGATTGTTATGACAAATAACAAAGATGTTGTTAAGTCAGTTCGTGCGATGTTCTCTCTTTTTAGTGCGATGAGCACGATGAATGACTCAGAAGACCTTTTTGAAGTTAAAAAAGGTTATGTACCTATAAAAAGCGATGGTATGGAACTCAAATCATTCAAAAGTGTGAGAATTGCCAAGAGTGAATATGAGCTTCCAAACAAAGCCAAAAAACAGAGTATTCCTACGAAGCAAACATTGGAAAAATCACAAAACACACAAGATACAGATGCCCAGCAAGACACAGATGTCGGCGAAGCCATAAACATGCTAAAAAGCTTTTTTTAAAAAAACATGTTAGTCCTTGTCACCTTCTTGTTAGTGATAATCCTGCTCTCTCGCATGACAGAAGAGATGAGTAAGATTCCATCAACACTGTCGGTAATAATCTATTCGTTTGCGGTCTCGTTATTCTTCCCTGAACTATTTGAGATAAGCCCTCAAGAGTTCGATGAGATTTTATATTTGATGCTTCCTGTAATTTTACTCCCGGATATTTTGAACATATCCATCAAAGAGTTAAAGAATCATGCCAAAGAGATATTTTATCTTGCGGTTGTGGCGGTTGTGGCATCTATTACCGTTGCAACGTTTATAACTCCTTATCTTCTGCCTCAGTACAGCTTCACAGTCGGAATGCTAATAGCACTTTTTACAATGCTTATGGCTACGGATGCCATTACCGTAACATCTATCATGTCAAAGTTTAAACTGCCGGAGAGACTCAAGATTTATGCAGAATCAGAGTCGCTTTTTAACGATGTCACCGCTCTTATAATATTTTATTTTATAGCTCTGCCTCTTATAACAGGAGGTGAGGTCAGTCTGCTTTCTATAAACTATATTTTGTTAAAAGTGTTGATTTTATCTACGGTGATAGGCTTTGGTGTTGCTTATATAGGATTTTTATCCATAAAGGTTCTCAAAAATCCGTTTGATCAGTTTGTCGTTATCTACCTTGTCGTTATTATCTCCTTTCTTTTAGCGGAATACTTTCATATCGCAGGGATACTCTCTATAGTCGCATCTGTACTGACTTTTAAATATCTTGTACAAAAAGAGATAAAAGGTGAGACACAGCGTCGTGTAAAAATAAGCAGTGTCAAAGATAAAGACTCCGTGCTAGAGTTGATTAAAAGTGTTCCTGCAATTACAAAGAGAGAGTTTAGAGAGTATAAAAAAGAAGCGATGTTTATAGGAATCTTTGCCAATGCCATAGTTTTTGTAATTATCGCAAATATAATTGAACTGCAAATCTTGCTTCAATATACCAAAGAGATTTTAGTTGTATTTGCCATCACCACAGTGATTCGATTTATGGGTGTCTCATCACTTGTACTGGTCATGAGACTTCCCTTTAGATGGGCAAAGACATTAACACTTTCAGGAACAAAAGGAGCTTTAGCCATCATTATGGCTCATTCCATTCCTGAGAGTTTTATATATAAAGACATGTTTGAAGCGATTGTTGTCGGCAATGTTTTAATAAGCACATTTTTTTATACCTTTGTGCTAATGTTTCATATTAAGTTCAACGAAAATGGGTATGCGCAAGATATGCAATCAGACAAGCAAGGCTCAGATGACGGGATTCTTAAATACACTAAAAATGTAGTCGATATACTCGAAAAAGATTCATATACACAAGCCTACAACAGAGCATTTATAGAAGATATCATAACAAACGAATTAGCACGTTCGAGCCGTTATAAACTAGATCTCTCACTATTGATATTAAAGTTATCAAACAAAGAAGAGAAAAACATAGATGCGCTTGAAGTTGTAGGAGATGTAATTACGGAACACATCCGTACAAATGACTATTTTGGAAAATTAAGTGAAGATGAGTATGTCATAGTTGCTTCAAACACTTCCCTTGGCGGAGTTGTGATTTTAGCCGAAAAGATTTCTGAGCAGTTTGCATCTGAAGAGGCAGTATATTCGAATATGGACTATTATTTTGGTGCAACGCAGGCTGATGAGACGGACAGTATAGAAGCAGTTTTAGAAAAGTTATATGAAGCACTTTCTCGCACGATGCAAAGTGCAACTCATGCTATAGAGATAGAAGTTTAGAGTCTATATGATTATATCACTGCAGAGTATTAACTCTTTACAAGCTAATTATTGTAAAATAACACTAACTTAACTCAGGGCAAAAAGCTATGGAAAATATGTACGGCATTGAATATTCTAAACCTGAAGTAGTTTTACTTCAAGATACCGGAATCGGTGTAGCTGAAACAGCGGCAAGAACTTGTTATGATTCGTTTGCAAATAGTGAAAACGGAGTTATTAACTATATTGAAGATCATATGCCCGACGAGGGTATGTGTGATGATATAAACGCTATAGAAGAGTCAAATCTGTTAGGTGATTTGGCTTGGACGTATTTTCATCACAGCATCTTGGAGCATGCAAATCTCTCTTTTTTGATTCGCGGAACTTCAAGAGGTGTCTTACAAGAACATGCACGCCACCGCATCCAAGCCATAAGCGTTAGAAGTACGCGATATACCATGAGCTCTATTATCAATGCTTTTGTGGCATCTGAGGGAGATAAAGAGTTTTTTATAGAGAAGATTTTAGGTTTTGATATGTTTGTGACTTGCGATGAGGGTTATAACAGACTTGAGATCTCAGGGATGTTTGATAAATTAGCTTATCAG
This sequence comes from Sulfurimonas sp., assembly GCF_041563495.1. Taxonomy (GTDB): domain Bacteria; phylum Campylobacterota; class Campylobacteria; order Campylobacterales; family Sulfurimonadaceae; genus Sulfurimonas. Next base: position 196,869 of record NZ_JBFFMZ010000004.1, on the reverse strand, counting down.
CAGACAAAGGTGCAGGACTTTGAAGAGATTGCTGTAGCAAAAAGTTCACTTGGTTTTTTAGAAGAGTTCAAAGGTAATTCGCAGGCAATGTTTGATGCCCTTCAAGCAGGTAAAAAGAAACGTAATGTCGGAGATGCTTTTAAGCACATAATCACCGACAATGTAAAAGTAGATATGGTAGTGACTTTCAATCTCAGAAGTCTGAAGAACTATTTTAGTCTCAGAGACAGCGGCGCGGCATTTTTTCAAATCCGCTGGCTGGCACAAGAGATGATGAGAGTCACACCTACAAAATATCTAGATCTTATAGTAAAAAAGAAGTAAAAATGTACAAATATTATTTAGCAGCACTGCTTATATTTAGCGGATGTTCAAACATTACATTTAACGCGGCTATGTGTGACAAGATAGCATCTGACCCTCAGGCGGTTATGCCTGAGGAGTGTAGAAACTACAGTGAAGAAGAAGCGCAAAAAGCCTTCGATAAGACAAAACATAAAGTAGAGAGCAAAGAAGATATTGTAGAGTTCCATAAAGAGTAGCCATGAATCCAATCAAGGCTATCTCTTTAAATCTCTCCATACCGCTATTTATCTCAGCTCTTTTTGCCGTCGTTATTTATAACACGCATAAAATACCTGAGATTCTTTTTGATATAGTGCCGTATCTTTTTTATGGGCTTAGTCTTCTTATCATCTGGGTTTCTTGGCACTTTAACCGTAACAGATTCATCTTTGTTATTGTTCCTCTTATCCTGATATATCTCGGTTTTGAATATTTCAGTGCAAAAAAAGCCACGCTTCTGTTTTTATATGCATCTATGCTTTATCCTGTACATCTTTTGATTTTTTTAATCTTAAAAGAGAGAGGACTTTTCTCTTTTTGGGGAATACTCAAGATTGCTTTTTTTGTTATAGAGATAGCTGTCGTACTCTTTCTTATCTACTATCCAAAAGAGTTGTTGCATGGTTATATGAAAATTAAACTCTTTGCCGCTAATTTTTACCCTTTAAAAGATTTATCAGTTGCAATCGGGATCTTTGTCTTGTTTGTTATGAGTGCTTTGGTTATGTTTGGCCGTTATCTTATGTACAGCACTTCGTTTTTAAGTCTGCTTTTGACTTTTTATCTCGGGCTTTATTTTCTAAAAACTCCACATGCCACGGAAGTCGCTCTTTTATCTTTTGCCATCATCATTTTTATACTTTTAATTCGCGAGTCATACAGACTGGCTTTTTATGATGAACTCACATCTCTTCCAGGACGCAGAGCCTTGGTGGAAGATATGGCAAAACTCGGGAGAAAATACTCTTTGGCAATGTGTGATATAGACTTTTTTAAAAAGTTTAACGACACTTACGGACATGACACAGGTGATGAGGTCTTAAAAATGGTTGCTTCAAAATTTGCCGAGGTAAGCGGCGGCGGAAAAGCGTATAGATACGGCGGAGAAGAGTTTGTGCTTTTATTCCCTTCAAAAGATGCCGATGAGTCATTTAAGCACGCAGATGCTTTGAGACAGAACATAGCTACTACGCCTTTTAGCGTTAGAAACAACAAAAGCACTAAAAAGATATATATAAATATCTCGGCAGGCATCGCTCAAAACTCATCTAAAGACAAAGATTCTTTTGCCGTTATGAAAAGAGCCGACAATGCCCTGTATAAGGCTAAAAAGGCCGGCAGAAATCAGGTTGTCAAAGCTTAAAACTCAAATGACTGAGTTTTAAGTGTTCTAAATCTGAGAGCCTCTTTGTTATTTTGAATATTAAGTTTTGCAGCTGCCTCTTTAGAGATTCTTCTGACTCCAAGAGTGAGAATTACCCTGTCTCCGGACTTTAACGACTCTTTAAAAGTCACTTCTCTTTTTGCATATATAAGAGTGTCTTTTAGTGTTTCATTCGCATTCCAAGGCATTACCTCTTTTCCATCTTTCCCCGGAATTCTTGTAAATATAAACGGTTCAAGGTGAATATTTTTACCTGCTCTGTTTATCTCAACTTTCAATACACCTTGTCTAAATGATTGACCAAAGAGGGCGTGGTTAGATTTGTTTATAATACTTACACTAAAGCCTTCGGTTTTTTTAGCAATCTTAAAATCAATATATTGACCCATAGATTTATTCATATGATAGATTCCGGCGATACCGTGAAAAGCGTGAGTTTTTGTCTCATTGATGGTTACTTTGGTTCCACTTACTTGAGGCATATGACAGGTTACGCATGTGTTTTTATCATTTTTATCTATCATCGCATCCAGCATAGTAATGTCAAAACTATGTTCATTATTTGTGTGAGAGTGACAACCCATGCAAACGTTTCCGCTATAGTAGTTTTCATTGTTGTAGTCTATTTTGTGAAAAGGTGAATTTTTTGATTCTTTAACGAGACCAAACCACGAAGTCTTTGTTTTATATTCTGCTTTAGCAGAACCTTTTTTGTCACTTTCTAGAGTATAAAACTCTCTATCTTTATTAGTTGTTATATTTGAGTTTGAAAGGGAACCCTCTTCAATATTTTTGATTGTGTGGCAGTAAACGCAAGAGATAGGTTCTTCTCTTTGAATTTTGTTATCCTTTAAAAGCCCTGTTTTCATAAGTTCCTTATCGCTTGGAGAGTGACACTTTGCACAGCTGTATCCATCTGCTCCCTTTGGATGTTTGTCCCACATTGCTTTATGAATCGGATTATTTTGAGTTGAGGCATTACGATGAGAAGACTTATAATACTCTTTGTAAATTATAGGATGGCATTTTTGGCATACTTTGCTCTCATTGGCAAAAACCAAAGAAGAGAGAAGCAGCAGCAGAGTTATGGATAAAAAGTTTTTCATTAAATAACCTTGAGTATGGATGATTTTCAAAAGTCTATCATAAAGCAAAACATAAGTTATTAATATGTATCAAGATTAAGATGAGGTATAATTTCATCAATAATTTTAAAGGTAATATATATGAGTTTAGAAAAAGAGTTAGAAGCAAGAAGCGGCGGTGTTTGTGAATTATGTGGAAGTAGCGAAGGTTTAAGTGTTTTAGACGTTGTACCTTCAGATGGAAGTGCCGATAAAGCTATATATGTATGTTCCACATGTTCATCACAGATTCAAAATCCTGACTCTATGGATGAGACTCATTTTAACTGTTTGAATGATTCTATGTGGAGTGAGACACCGGCAGTTCAAGTTATGTCTTATCGTCTTTTAAATGCTTTGGGCCGTCAAGACTTAGTAGACATGATGTATATGGAAGAAGATATTAAAACTTGGGCAGATGCAGGTTTACCCGATGAAAATGCGCTTGTTTACAAAGATGCAAACGGTGTAACACTTCAAGCCGGAGATACTGTGGTAATCACTAAAGATTTGGATGTAAAAGGTACAACATTTGTAGCTAAAAGAGGTACGGCTGTAAGAAATATCGCTCTTGTTCATGGTAATGCCGAGTTGATTGAAGGCCGTGTTAACGGTGTTAAAATTCAGATTCTTACAAAATTTCTGAAAAAATCGTAACATCTTTTTCTGTTAAACATTTTACTAAGGCAGAAGAAGGACTTATATGCAGGCACAAGAACGCTTTTATAAAATAGATAAAGATTTTCGAAACCCATTTGCAAGAGACAGAGACCGTATTATTCACTCAGGAAGTTTCAGAAAGCTCGAGTATAAAACTCAAGTCTTCTTAAATCAAGAAGGCGATTTCTTTCGTACCCGCTTGACTCACTCCATAGAAGTTTCTCAAATCGCACGTTCTATCACTTCGCATCTTGGACTAAATGAGTCTTTGGCAGAAGCGATAGCTCTGGCGCATGACTTGGGACATACCCCATTTGGCCACATAGGCGGAGACACATTGGATGAGTGCTTAAAAGCCGATGGATTTAAAAATGGTTTTGAACATAATTTTCAAAGTTTCAGAGTTGTCTCATCCCTTGAAAAAAGATATAAAGACTTTGACGGACTGAACCTTACTTTTGCAACACTTGAAGGTATACTCAAACATTCGTATCCATATAAAAAGAGTTTCTTGCCGACTTGGATAGATGAAGAGTTCAACCTTGAAACTCATCCATCAATAGAAGCTATGGTTGTTGACCGTGCCGATGAGATAGCTTATATGAGTCATGATATAGATGACGGTATAAACTCAGGATTAATCAGTTTTGATGACCTTAGAGAGAGTGCCTTGATACAAGAAATACTCGAAAAGGTAAAGGCTGAGGGAATATCAGAAGATGAAGATGAGATGTTTCGTTACCGTTTTAGCTCACATCTGATAAATCATCTTGTCTATTCACTTTTGGCATACTCAAAAGATAAGATAGAGACTACTTCTATATTGAGTGCTACGCTTCACAGCAGTAAGCGGATATCAGTAGGGTTTTCACCTGAGTTGGAGACAAATATTAAAAAGCTTAAAAAACTGCTCTTTAATAAGCTTTATCAAAATAAAGCCATAGTTGTAAAGATGTATGCAGGTAAACAGGCTATTAAAGGGCTTTACCATGCTTTGATGGAAGAAGAGAAGATGTTGCCTAAATTTTATTACGAGCAACTTGGAAGAAGAAAAAAACATAGAGTCGTAGCTGATTGTATCGCTCATATGAGTGATAGATATGCCCTGAGTTTTTACAATGAGATGTACGGAAAAATATAATATGGGCAGATAAAGAACAACGCTATATTTAGAGTTATTCTTTTAAAAGCGGTTATATGCTTGAAACCTTATCAACCAGTTTTTTTGTACTAGCATCTATGATAACGATATCTTTTTTGATTTCTTCTATAGATAGTTTGGTTTCTTGCATCTTATCGATTTGAGTTTTTGTAAGATCTCTAGAAGTATGAGCTTCGTTTTTAATAACTTCAGAGTTTTCAGTATCTTTTAAACCTTTTTGATGTGTATCTTCAATTTCGGCTCGAGATTGAGTTAAACTCTTTTGCAGAATCTCTGAAATATCGACAAGTTCAAGTGCAGATTTGGCATTTTGCTCTACACTGGTGCTTGCATCTGAGATGCTTTGAACTATAACATTTACACTTGCATTAATCTCTGTTAGAGATTTCTGAGTGTTTTCAGCAAGTTTTCTAACTTCATCGGCAACTACAGAGAAGCCTCTACCGTGTTCACCTGCTCTTGCTGCTTCAATCGCTGCATTAAGAGCAAGCAGGTTTGTTTTATCCGAGATATCCGAGATAATATTTAGTATATTTTTAATATCTTCTGCATTGACTGTTAAGGATTTTAAGTTTTCACTAACAGCTATCTCCCCCTCGTGAGTATGTCTTATCTGATCTTCAAGAGCAACCATTTTACTTACAGATTCATTTATCTGCATAGAAACATGATGTAAACTTTCTAAAACTTCTTTTGAAAATTCTAAATTGTTCTCTGATTCATTTGTAATTATATTTAGCTTGCCGGATACTTTAGTCGCCAGTTCTTCACCGGTATTAAAATCATTTTCCAAAATTTGTATGGACTCTTGTAATTGGCGAAGTTTTGAGTAAATTTCATTTGAATCTGCAGTTAGTTTTGTTGCTTCACCAACTTTATCTGTAAATTCGTTGATAAGTTCAACCATATGATGGTACTCTTTAGAAAATGAAAGTTTTAACTCTATTTTTTTTCCGGATTTAAAGTTTGAAAGACTATCTATAATCTTTTTAGCTACATCAACACCGTTTATTTTTTCATCTATATCATGAATAACAATAACCACAGCTATGATTAATTGTACGATTTGTGAGATTATGTTGTCTGTAAATACAAAAGCATTTATAATAAGTAAGACTATACCAATCCAGTGTACCAGTCTCATACGAAGAAAGAGTGAACTCATTAGAACCTCCTAAATTAATAATGTGGATATTATATCATGAAATTTTTATTATTGAGTAGATAAAATTTGAAGTGTTGTAAGGGAAGAGAAATAAAAAGAACAAGCCCGAGGGCTTGAGCTTACAGGCGTGATTCGTAACGTCTCATCATATAAAGACGTTTAAGCATTTTCTTACGAGATGCAATTTTGAATTTCTTACGCTTTTCAGTTTCCGTTTCATGGAAACGGCGAGCACGAGCTTCAGTAACTATTAAGTTACGGTCAGTCTGCTTCTTGAAACGGCGGTAAGATGCATCAAAATTATCATCACTACGTAGTACGATACCAGGCATATCACATCACCCACTTTCTTTAAAATTTTCGAGTTGGAATTATAACATAATGTTTGTTCTTTACAAAGTTTTACTTTTTTGTAGATGTTAAACTTGAAGAAATGTAGCAAATATTCAAATTTAACGGTGAATATTGATTCATGTCAAGATGGTCTTTTTTTAAATAGGATAAAATTTGTCCGATTTAAAATACTAGAGCGTAATGCGTTCTTGCCAAAGGAAACAAAATGAAAAAGATCATTTTACTTATCACGTTAACACTAGGTGCTCTTCAAGCTGAAAATATAGTTCATTATGATACTAAAGAAATAAAAGAGCCAATAAGCAAACCTAATCATCCGAGTTCAGACATATACTAATCACATTAGTCTGATTTTATTCTTCCTCCAAAAACAGACTCTTTTGAGTCTGTTTTAATTCGCCCATTCAATAACTTCATTATTTTTAAGAGTGCTCAAATTTTTCTTGCTAAAATATTTTTCTATGACATACACTTATGTTAAAATAGTTATTTATATCCTGCTCATCGTAAAATAAAAAAAGGAGGTAGGATGGCTAAGAAAGCATGTAATAATGTAAAATGCATAAAAAGCCCAGAGTGTGCCCGCCATGAAGCTTGGCTTAAAGGTGAAAAGAACTTTACTACATTTAAAGGTACAAAGAAAAAGGGTTGCGGCAAGTTTATACAAAAGAAGTAAGTATATTATTGATATAATCACATTATGATTACCCAAGACTCCATAGAAGCCCTAAAAGCACGCCTTGATATTGTTGATGTTGTAGGCTCGTACGTGGAGCTGAAGAAAGCAGGTGTAAATTATAAAGCACCTTGCCCGTTTCACGATGAAAAATCACCCTCATTTGTTGTAAGCCCGTCTAAAGGCATCTATCACTGTTTTGGCTGCGGTGCGGGTGGAGACAGTATTAAGTTTACAATGGAATATGAAAAGCTAAACTATCCAGAAGCGCTGGAGAAGTTGGCAGACAACTATAACTTTACTCTGAGTTATACAGACAACAAACATAACAAACCTCGTTCACAAGTTATGGATAAGTTAAATGAGTGGTATCAAAATATTCTTACTTCAAAACAGACGGCTTTGGCTTACATCAAAGAACGCGGCATCTATGAGAGCAGTGTAGAGAAGTTTGGAATCGGTTATGCACCAGAGTCGGATGCTACCATCAACTACATAAAATCTCAGCTATTTAGCATGAATGAAGCTGTCGATATGGGTGTTGTAGGATACGACGGCGGAAGAAACTTTGCAAGGTTTATCGAGCGTATAACTTTTCCAATTCACTCTGCAAACGGCTCAATTGTCGGTTTTGGCGGTAGGACCATCACGGGGCATCAGGCAAAATATGTAAACTCCCCAGAGACTGCATTTTTTAACAAGTCGCGTCTTTTGTATGCCTATCATTATGCCAAACAGAGCATCTATAAAACAAAAGAGATAATAATTACCGAGGGATACCTTGATGTTATCATGCTTCATCAAGCCGGATTTACAAATGCAGTTGCAACACTAGGTACAGCACTTACTCCTGAGCATCTGCCTCTTTTAAGAAAGGGAGAGCCCAGAGTCATTATGGCTTATGACGGGGACAAAGCAGGACGCGGGGCAGCTCTAAAAGCCTCCAGACTGCTTAGTGCCGGTGGGTTTAACGGCGGTGTAGTTATTTTTGGGGATGGACTGGACCCTGCTGATATGGTGAATAAGGGAGCCGTTGAAGAGTTGGCGACAATGTTTAGAGAAGCCAAGCCTTTTATAGAGTTTGTTTTAGAAGAGCTGCTATCGCTTTATGATTTACGTGATCCAAAAGCCAAAGAAGCTTGTATGCAAGAGGGTGTAGGTTACCTAAAGACACTTTCTCCTATTCTTCAAGAAGAGTATAAGACTTTCTTGGCATCCCGCCTGGGAGGCTTAGGAGTTAGCCCGTCTCTTGTCAGAATGGGACAATCACCAAGAGATAAAAATACACCGCTCATTCAGAAAAACACACATAAAGATATGTGGGAACTAAGTCTCATTAAGACAGTTTTGGAACATCCCGAGTTGATAGACCAGATGCTGGACGCACTTGATCCTTCACTGCTGCAGTTTCACTCTAGAGAGTTCTTATTGTCTTTGCAAGGAAAAAATGACGAACCTTCGCTTATGGCAATAGCAGTTGATAATCAGATAAAATCACTCAAAGATGAAGAGTCTTTAAAAGCCGAGCTTATTGCGTTTTTGACAAAACACTACGAAAGAGAACTTAAAAAGATAAATATGCAATCTGATATGTCATTTGAAAAAAAAGCTTTTTATATTCGTAAAATCCGTGGAAAAATATCAAAATTAAAACGTGGCGAGTTAGCAGCTTTTAAAGATTGATTATAAGTTGATTTAATGGTAAAATTCCAAAATTAAAATGAGGTGAACTGGTTTAGCTTCGGCTAAACTCCTGTGCCCCAACAAAGGAAAAAAATGAAAGCAATAGCACTTTTTAGCGGTGGATTAGACTCGACATTAGCAATGAAGCTAATAATAGATCAAGGCATAGATGTCTTGGCAGTAAATATCTCTACAGGTTTTGGAAGTACGAAAGACAGACTTGAGCATATGCAAAATATGTGTAATCAAGTCGGTGCTGAATTAAAAATCATAGATATTCAGAGTGAATTTTTGCAAGATGTTTTATTTGACCCAAAACACGGTTATGGAAAAAATTTCAATCCTTGTATAGATTGTCATGCCAAGATGTTTGCTGTTGCAAAAAGAATCATGGAAGCCGAGGGTGCCAGCTTTTTAATAAGCGGTGAAGTTATGGGTCAGCGTCCCATGAGTCAAAACAAAGAAGCTCTTCAAACGGTTTTGAATGAGAGTAACTGCGACGGACTATTGCTTCGTCCTATGTCGGCAAAAATGCTTAAACCTACTATTGCAGAGATAGAGGGCTGGGTAGATAGAGAAAAGCTGGAAGGCATTACGGGAAGAAGTCGTGACAGACAGTTGGAGTTGGCAAAAGAGATAGGTCTTGCCGATTTTGAATCTCCCGGAGGCGGTTGTCTTTTAACTGATGAGAATTTTGGTAAAAAGATGTTTGACTTTATAAAGTATGATAAGTTTGAGGTAAAAGATATTCCTGTTATGAAATTTGGCCGTCATCTTCGTCTGAGCGACGGGGCTAAACTTGTCGTAGGTAGAAATAAAGAAGAAAACGGTTACCTGCAAGATATAGAAAATGATAAGTTTTTTCATGCAAAAACAGTAGGTATACCGGGACCTCACGCACTGCTTAGTAAAGATGCAGGCGATGCAGACAGAGAACTTGCTACAAAGATAATACTCAGTTACACCAAGGCTGACCCTAAAAAAGTTTATACTATCTCTTATGACGGCGTTGAACAAAAAGGTTCTCCTTTTGAGACACGTGAAGAAGCCAATAAATTTAATGTTTTATAATATTTTTTAATTTATTAGTTTTTGGCTATACTGGCAGCATACAAAAAATATTTTTCAAAGATTGGCTTTCTAAAAGTCATTTGATTAGATAGCAAAGGAGTATTTTATGGCTGGTATTCATTTTCAATTTGGAGATTTTAAACAACTTCTTCGTTTAAACATAGGTATAGCTGACAGACTTGATGAAAATCGTGCAGAAAGTTTTACCGTATTGTATTGTGATTTTAGTGAAATAGAAGATGAAACCATAAACAGAGCTCTAAAAAAGATACTTAGAACTTCTGATACCATTGCCAACTATAAGAAAGATTACTTCTTTGTCTTGCCATACACAGATAAATATGGTGCAGATATCGTAAAAAAATTATTTGATAAATTTTTTAAAAAGTTTTTAAATACATTTTTAATAAGTTATCCTGCTGATGGTGAGAGCGCGGAGGAAATAACTGAAATTTTGCAAACAAGCGTCAAACGTTTTTGTAAAAGAGATTTAGATTATCTGGATGTGCTCAAATAAAAATACCTACTTAAATCCGTATTCTTTAGAGTTTTTGTAAAACTCTATAGCTTCGGATATCTTCTGCTCTTTATATACTTTTTTATCGCATACCAACCTGCATTTTATTTTTGGATTGTTAGAAGCCTGCTCATTTTCAGAACTCTTTTTTGTCTCATAAGTAGACATCTCAAAACTTTTTTGTCCCGCCGATTCAAATGGACTCAGAGCAAACAGTAGCATAGGGAAAAAAGAAAAAACTATTTTATTCATAGGCACAATATCGGCAGAGTTTGTAATAGTTTTAGTATTGACACTTATATATTGGAATAATTTATGCTTTATAATATGAAAACGGCCTATATTTAGGGTGTAAAAGGAGCTAAAGATGATTTCATTAGAATCAAAAACTGATGTATCTACGTCTTCGCCATTGAGTCTGTCAACTCCTGATAAGGAGCCGACGCTCTCATTCTCCGAGCTTCTAAGGGGAGCCGGAAAAAAGGATGCAAAAGTTGTTCAAAACGGCACTTTAGTACTTTCTTTAGCAAATAATGATATAAGTGAAAAATCATCTTCAAAAAGTGAGACACTGCTTTCATTACTAAAAGGCAAGAATTCAAAAGAGAGTGATACTCTTGTAAAATCAGAATTAGAACCAATAGAATTAAACCCTAAGATAACGCAAGAGATGACTCCAAAAGAGTTAAAAGCCTTGGTCTCAGATGCAAAACAATATTTAAAATCAAAAATTTTAGAGAGTGATGCGTATAAACAATCGCAAATTAAAGATCTTCCAAAAACACTTAAAGGCTTAGCTGCTTTAGCAAAAAATTACGGCATTGATATCTCAAAAATCAGTATAGAGGAAGTTCAGGCTAAAGTCGAATTGCCACAAACAAAGACTTTATCGACTAAAGATGTTAAAAAGAGCGCTACAGTTCAAGAAGTAGCTGATGAAACAGAAAACAGTAAAATACAGATAAAAAATGAAGATAAAAAAGCAGAGTTAAGCAAAAATATTGAATCTATAAAATCCACACCTCTTTTTAAAGCCCAAGATGCAAAAGAGCATACAACAGAGCAGATAGTTGTCGCAAAACAGTTTAAGATCGAGGAAAAAACACCAAAAGAAAAAGCAGATGAAACATTGAAACTTCTTCTTCGCGGTGAAAAATCATCAGCGTCTGACGCTAGACTTACAGCAGATTTTTCAGTGGCAACAGCAAGAGTAATAGCTCCTAGTGCAGCTTCAGACGCAGCAAGATCTTTGGAAAAACTTCTACACGGTGAATCATCGCACGAGCAAAACAATGGCTCTAATGCAAAACTGGAGACGTCGGCAACTTTGAAATCTGACAGCTTTGAGGTAAAACTAAACGAAGCAAAACAGATGATAAAGTACATCTCACAGGATGTTAAAACTGCTATAGAAGATTATAAGTCTCCATTTACAAGACTAAAGGTTCAGTTAAACCCTCAAAAATTAGGTGAAGTAGATTTGACAATAGTTCAAAGAGGTAAAAACCTTCATGTTAATATCAGTTCAAACAATACGGCAATAAATACTCTCTCAATGAACGCGAATGAGCTAAAAGCACAACTAAGTAATAATGGAATAAATAATGCTTCATTAAACTTTAACAACTCTTCACAAAATAGTGATTCAAGTGCTCATCAACAGCAAAATCGCCAAAATGAGCGAAGAGCGGATGAAGAATATAACTATTTTAATAATGAAGAACAAAGTGAAGAGATTTTAAGCTCTTTAGAAATCGTAGTTCCGCACTACGCATAACTTTAGTCGCCTCAGCGGCGCAAGCTAAGATAAAGGAGCTTTATTCCTTTGTCGGACAAATAAATTAAGGAGTATGTTATGGCAATCAATTCATTAGGTGAAAACCTTGCAACAAGTGGTACAGTACAAAATACTACAACAGTAGAAAATAAAACAGCATTAGGTAAAGATGACTTTATGACGCTTTTGTTAGTTGAACTTCAGCATCAAGATCCGACAGAGCCTATGGATAGTGAAAAAATTCTGACTCAAACATCTCAATTGGCTTCTTTAGAGTCTGCGGAAAATACTAATAAAGCATTAGAAGATTTAGCTGCTTCTTTAGGTAGTTCGCAACAGTTTTCTACTATAGCTGCTATAGGAAAGACTGCAGACATAGGCAGTAATGCTATAGGACATGATGAGGGTAGTAGCACTTCATTTGAAGTTTATTTTCCACAAGATATTGCTTCAGGTGTAGTTGAAATACTTGATAGCAATGGAGAGATAGTCAGTACTATAGCTGCTGAGCCAAATTCTTCCGGTGTTTATCAGTATGACTGGGATGGTATGCTCAGTAATGAAAATGCAGCAGAGAGCGGTGTATACTATGTAACAGCTAGTTACAAAAATGCAGCCGGTGATGATTTAACTACAAGAATGGGAGCTTATCCTATAGAGTCAGTTAGATTTGAAGATGGTAAAGCTCTTGTAAAAGTAGGTTCTGCCTACGTACCTCTTGAAAATATAAAAGAAGTATATTAAAAAAAAGAGTTTTATGAAATAAAATTAAGGAGCATGTTATGATGACTCAAGCTTTTTATACCGGAATATCAGGTCTTAAATCCAATCAGACGGGTATAGATATTTTAACAAATAATCTGGCAAATATCTCAACTGTAGGGTTTAGGGGCTATAACACAGAGTTTGCATCTATGTTTGAAGACTCTTTAAATACGGCTACAAGTGGCTCTAGTACCTCTAGTAGTATCGGTGCAGGTGTACAGATGCAATCATCTACGATGAACAGAGACCAAGGTGTCATTCAGCTCTCAGACCAAAGTACGGACTTGGCAATTCTTGGAAATGGATGGTTCGGTATTCAGGGTGAGACTGACACAATGTATACGCGTGCAGGTAATTTTACTTTTGACAGAGAGAGTGACCTTGTTACTCCTGATGGATATTATGTACTTGGTACAATGGGCGGTAATATAACTGATGACGGTTTACTTAACGGTATCTTGCCAGAAGTTAAATTAGGGGACGTTGGATCTCAGCAGAAGCTTCGTTTTCCGAAAACTTTGACTTATCCGCCAGAGCCTTCAACAACTGCTAAATTTATCGGTAACATAGGTACAGATGCTGAGGTAAGAACTATAGGTGCAACCGTAGTAGACCCTCAAAATAGTAAAAATCATCTAAGACTATCTTTTACAATGGCAGTTCCGCAAGTCTTGCCCGGAAGCCAATGGGATGTAGTGGCAACTACGCAAACTCTTGACGGCACTACAATATATGATACAAAAACAGGTGTCGCGAGTTTTGATGCAACAGGAGCCTTGGTCTCTAGTACTTTGAGCACTATAGATAATAATGGAGCTTCAGTAGAAATCGATTTAGGAAACGGTTACGACGGTGTAGTAGCAATTAATAACATTCCAATAACTGCATCAAGTATGGCCGATGGAACTATTGGAGGCGACCTTGAAGGTTACAGCGTAAACAAAAATGCAGAAGTCATAGCTACATTTACAAACGGCTTGCAAAGCAGTGTTGGAAAAATAGCTGTCTATCACTTTAGAAATGAACAAGGACTTGATCGTGCAAGCGGATCTAGATTTTTAGAGGGCACAAACAGTGGTAGCCCTCTTTTTTACACAGATGCCAGCGGAGAAAACATCATAGGTGCAGATATTATGAACTTTAATCTTGAAGGCTCAAATGTTCAGATGACGGTTGGACTAACTGACCTTATAATTTTGCAAAGGTCATACGATGCAAATTCAAAGTCTATAACTACTGCAGATCAGATGATGCAAAAAGCTCTACAAATGGATGCGTAAGGCATACTATTAAATCTCGTATAATCTGAACGCACTACACTTACACTTTAGTGACACTAGTGTCGGCATTTAGTGCCAGAAGTACAGATTATACTCAATCACTAAAGCTACACCTTCGGTGAGAGTTAACCATTATAAACTAACAAAAAAATCTCATTAATACTTTCAAAAGTTGGAACACTAAATGCTATTTATCTACACTAATAGATAAAAAGGACAAATTATGTTAAAGTCACTTTTCTCCGGTGTATCCGGACTACAATCGCACCAGGTTGCGATGGATGTAGAGTCAAATAATATTGCAAATGTTAACACAACGGGATTTAAATATTCTCGTGCAAACTTTTCAGACCTTTTAGCTCAAACAAAAGCCATAGCTACAGCTCCCCAAGGTGCTTTAGGCGGTAAAAACCCTGTTCAAGTCGGACTTGGTTCTACTGTAAGTTCTATGACTCGTATTTTTTCACAAGGTTCAGTTCAAAACTCTGATAAAAATACGGATGTTGCGATTCAAGGAGATGGTTTTTACATCGTTTCTCCGGATGGTGGTAATACATACAAATATACACGTGCAGGTGACTTTAAGTTTGATGCAGGCGGAAACTTTGTAGATAATAATGGTTTTGTTACTCAAGGCTGGCTTAGAGATTCAGTAACAGGAAAAGTTGATTCAACTGCACCGATTACGGATATTAATATTCCTCCTGGACTTACAACACCGGCAAGTGCTACAGAAGATGTTGTGTTAAAAGCAAATCTTAACTCCGGGCCGCTTGTTGAGAGTTTCTCCCCTGCTTATGCAATAGCAACCGGGTCCAGTAATGTACAGCCTGCTGCAGTTGATGCTAACGGAAACGCAATTGCTTCAGGTGATATTGGTGTTATGTTCAATGAAATAGGAGAGGCTTTTTCTATTCAACAAGACCAGGGTGTATGGGTTTCATTTTTAAGTTCAAGTTTGACAGCGGGTACTGTTGTAGCTAATACGGCTTTAGATGTAACGTTTAACGTAGATCCGGAGCTTGGAATTGCAGGTAATGCTGTAAATATTACAGCAGTTGCAGGTGCAACTGTAGCTGAGACAGCAAACAATTATGTAGCTGCCATTAATGCTCAAAGCTCTATAACAGGTGTTACAGCAGCAGTAGATGCAGCTAATCAAATAACACTGCTAAATGATAATGGCTCTGCTTCAGCTTCTCACAATATCGATTTTGTAGTTACCACAGGTTCTGGACTAGCAACCGGTTCAAGTACAACAGCACACAGATATCAGTACAATACATCTTCGGCTGCAAGTGTTGCAGGTGGAGATAAAACTTTTACAACTATGGCAGATTTGAGAAAATGGATGGAAGATGAAGCTAATAATCAAGGTGGTGCAACTAATGGTATTACAATAGCAGTTAATGATGCAGGAAAGTTTGTTGTACAAAATCCAAATAGTGGCGTAGATGATTACGATATGAATCTTAAAGTTACGGCATATACAAATAAAGTAGCAGGTTCTGTTGTAACTGAAAATACTCGTTTTACTAGAAATATGGAAGCACTAAACTCTGTTCTTCCTCAGGCTAGTGGCGGTCAAGCTTTTTCACAAAGTTTTAATGCTGCTACACACTCAAGTTCAATCGATGTTTTTGATTCACTCGGGTCTAAACATACACTGAGAATGGAGTTTAGAAAAACTGCACTTGATACGTCAACAGGTAGTACATGGTCTATGTTAATAACTGTACCTGATCCAGCTACAATTGATACAACTGCACCTTATAATGAAAAAGCAGGTTCTATCCGTTTTAATAATGACGGTTCACTTTCAACTTATAATCCGCCGAATATTTCATTTTCCGGAAACAACGGATCAGCACCGGATCAGCAGGTAACACTTAGTTTTGGTACTGCGAATGCATTTGACGGTATGACAAGTTTTGATTCAGTTTCATCAACTTCAGGTATCTCTCAAGACGGTTATACCGGTGGGGATTTAGTAGGGATTAGAATCGATCAAAGTGGTACTTTAGTTGGTTCATTTTCTAACGGTCGTTCATTTGGTTTAGCGCAAATTGCTATGGCTAAATTTACAAATAATGAAGGTCTATCAACTGAAGGTGGGAATATCTTTATTCAAACTGCTAACTCAGGTGATCCGATTATCGGTACGGCTGCAACGGCTGGTCGTGGTTTCATTCAAGCTGCGGCTCTTGAAGCATCAAATGTTGACCTCTCTAGAGCATTGACTCAGTTAATCATCATTCAAAGAGGTTTCCAAGCAAATGGTAAAACCATTACAACGTCTGACCAACTTCTTCAAACACTCATAGGATTAAAACAATAAGTTTTTAATCCTATTTTGATATAATTCTTTCAATAAAATGAAGGAATTATGCATGCAATTCTCCGCTCCACTAAAATCAAATTCAAAAAAAGTAATGTTACTGGGTTCTGGCGAACTGGGTAAAGAAGTAGCTATTGAAGCTCAAAGATTAGGTCTTGAAGTTGTTGCTGTCGATAGATATCAAAATGCACCGGCTCATCATGTTGCTCACCGCTCTTACGTTGTAAATATGCAAGACAAAGATGCTCTTTTAGAGATTATTTACCGTGAAAAACCTGATTATATCTTACCTGAGATAGAAGCTCTCTCAATAGATGCCCTTTTTGCAGCGGAAGATAAAGGGTATAACGTAATACCGAATGCATCTGCAGTCAGTAAGACAATGAACCGTAAAAACATCCGTACATTTGCAGCAGAAGTTCTTGGGCTGCATACAGGTCCGTACGAGTTTGTAACTACTGAAGATGGACTAAGAGAAGCATCTGGTCGTATGGGTTATCCTTGTGTTGTTAAGCCTGTTATGAGTTCATCGGGTCACGGTCAAAGTGTATTGAAATGTGAAGAAGATGTTTCTAAATCTTGGGAGATTGCCAAAGAGGCTCGTGGAGATGCTAGTGAGCTAATTGTTGAAGCATTTGTTGATTTTGATTATGAGATTACAATGCTTACAGCAAGAAACGGAAAAGAAACAGTTTATTGTGAGCCTATAGGTCACGAGCAAAGAGATGGTGATTATGTTTTCTCATGGCAGCCGATGCAAATGAGTGATATTGCAAAACAAAAAGCACAAGATATGGCTAAGACTATAACTGACGGCCTTGGCGGTCGCGGTCTTTTTGGAGTTGAGCTTTTTATTAAGGGTGATGAGGTCTATTTCTCGGAAGTGAGTCCTCGCCCACACGATACGGGAATGGTAACTCTAATAACTCAGTCTCAGAGTGAGTTTGCACTGCATCTTCGTGCTGTTCTTGGTCTTCCTCTAGGATTCACGTTTTATGGAGATGGTGCATCTGCTGCTTTTAAATCAACTAAGCACAACTTTGCTCCTGTGGTAGATGTAGATGATTCTCTATTTAGTGATAACAGCTTTGTTAGAGTTTTCTCAAAGCCTGAAGCTCATGAAGGTAGAAGACTTGCTGTTGCACTTGTTTTTGATGAAGTTGAAAAAGCATTAGAGAAGTCACGTGAACTTATAGAAAAAGTAAGTGATGCATAAATGGAGATAGTTCTATTAGATGCTCTTACTTTTGGCGATACGGATTTAAGCGCATTTGATGCTTTGGGTAATGTTGAAGTCTATCAAACCACATCTTCAAGCGAGACAAAAGAGCGCATAACAAACGCCGATGTAATAGTAACTAACAAAGTCGTTATAAGTGATGAGTTGATGGCTTGCGCAACTAATTTAAAACTTATCTGTGTAGCAGCAACTGGGATGAACAATGTTGACTTGGAAGCTGCAGCACAAAGAGCTATAGAAGTTAAAAATGTAGCAGGTTACTCTACCGACTCAGTTATCCAACACACTTTTTCGATGCTTTTTTATCTTATGGGTCACTCAAGATATTATGATGATTATGTAAAAAACGGCACTTATTCAAATAGCCCGATATTTACAGATATATCAAAACCGTTTTTTGAGATAAAGGGAAAAAAATGGGGCATCATCGGCTTAGGTTCTATCGGTCGTGGTGTCGCAAATATTGCATCTGCATTTGGAGCAAAGGTCTGTTACAACTCAACAAGCGGTAAAAATGTCAGTAGAGATTTTTTACATGTAGAGCTAGAGACACTTTTGCAAACTTGTGACATTATATCTATTCATGCACCCTTAAACGATAAAACAAACAATCTTTTAGACTATGAACAGTTGTTAACTTGTAAAGACGGAGTCGTTGTTTTGAACCTTGGGCGTGGCGGTATCATCAATGAAGAAGCCGTTGCAAGAATTATTGATGAGAAAAACATCTTTTTCGGCTTAGATGTATTAACACGTGAACCGATGATTGTTAATCATCCACTTTTAAACGTAAAGAACAAAGAAAACATATATATTACTCCGCACATCGCTTGGGCATCTGTTGAAGCAAGAGATACTCTAATCGCATCTGTAGTAGAAAATATAAAGTCTTTGAACTCTTAATTACATAAGAGTCTATTTTTAAAAAGGAGATGATATAGAATTTACTCTCTTCTTTTCTGCCTTTTTGGCAGCTACAATCTTGCCTTTTTCATCTGAGGTAGCATTTGTCGCTGCTCTTAAAAATGATATGTCTTTTTTAAATGCAATGATTTTTGCATCCTGCGGAAATGTTTTAGCCATAATATTAAATTACTGGCTAGGATATTGGCTGTACGAAAAAACAAAGACAAAACTAGGACGTTCCAAAAGCGGAATCAAAAGTTTAGAATATGGACATAAACACGGCTACTTTATACTTCTCTTTACCTGGCTGCCAGTCATAGGTGATCCGCTAACGCTAGTTGCAGGTGTTTTAAGACTTAAGTTTGTTTGGTTTGTTATAGTCGCCGGCACTCTTAGGGTCGCGAGGTATTACTTCCTTGGTCTTGTGGTATAATAGATATCATGAAAACGCTTTTTTTATTGCTGATTTTTTTATCTACCCTTGTTGCATCTCAAAAACCTCTAGATAAAGTATCCCTGCAACTTATGTGGCTGGATCAATTTCAGTTTGCCGGTTACTACATGGCAAAAGAGAAAGGATTTTATAAAGATTCAGGTTTGGATGTAGAGATAAAAAAGTTTAAATATAAGATGAATACTGTTGAAGAAGTGACCAGTGGCAGAGCTACTTTTGGCGTAGGTAGATCAGGTCTTATAAAATCGCATTCAGAGGGCAAAAAAGTGGTTTTGCTCTCTGCTATTTTTCAATCCTCTCCTTTCGTTCTAATTGGTCTGGCATCTTCAAATATCAACAGTGTAAAGGATTTTGTCAATAAAAAGCTGATGCTAACACAAGACGCAGTTGAATCAGCATCTATCCGTGCCATGATTATGTCAAACGGGGTTGATGAAAATAAGATAATATATAAAGAACATAATTTTAACTTTAAAGAGCTTTTGGACGGAAGAATTGATCTCTATGCCGGATACACATCAAATGAGCCATATATTTTAGAAAAAAGAGGACTCTCTTAC
The DNA here is from genome assembly GCF_041563495.1 of Sulfurimonas sp. Lineage (GTDB taxonomy): Bacteria > Campylobacterota > Campylobacteria > Campylobacterales > Sulfurimonadaceae > Sulfurimonas. The sequence continues at coordinate 177,408 of NZ_JBFFMZ010000004.1, read as the reverse complement.
AAGATTTTTTCTCCAAAGGATGAGGGTTTTGACTTTTACAGTGATATATTATTTACTTCCCAAAAAGAAGTCCAAAAAAAACCATCAAGAGTAGAGGATTTTAAAAAAGCTTCACTAAAAGGTTGGAAATATGCATTTGACAATATAGATGAAGCCGTCAAAATTATATATGAAAAATACAATTCCCAAAACAAAACTATAGAAGCTCTGACTTATGAGGCAAAAGAGTTAAAAAAACTGGCTTATGTAGATGACATTAAATTAGGAAATATTGATGAAAAAAAGATACTCAGAATATTTGATGTATATAAAATCATGGGGATATCAAAACATAATTTAGATATTCAAGAGCTTGTTTTTGACAGTTATTCAAGTCTAATAACAACAGAAGAACAAAATTATTTAAGATCTAAAAAAGAGATAAAAATATGTGTACCTCCAGCGTCTCTTCCATACAGCGGAATAGAAAACGGTAAGTTTGTCGGGATTGGTGCGGGCATACTGAACATCGTCAGTGAGCATATATCAACACCATTTAAACTTGTAGAGACAAGTTCTTGGAAGGAGTCCATAGATAAGGCTATAAAAAGAGAATGTGATGTTCTTCCGATAGTTGAAGCAACACCTTCAAGGCAAAAGTACTTTAAATTTACAACATCATATTATGATGAACCGATGGTTGTAATAACAGATAAATCAAAAAATTATATATTGGATATCAATACAGTCTTAGATAAAACATTTTCAGTAGTCGCAGGAAACTCATACATAGAGACTCTTCAGAAAAAATACCCTGAGATAAAACTAAAAATCGTCTCTTCTCGTAAAGAAGGGTTTTTAGGTGTGCGAAGTGGTAAATATTATGGTCATATAGATATTATGATGGCTGCGGCATACTATATGCAACGCTACTCCGGGATGGATCTCAAAATCTCAGGACAGTTTGAAGATAATGTAAAAGTAAATTTCGGTGTCAGGAATGACGATGAGATCCTTTTTGGTATATTTGAAAAAATAGCACTAAGCCTAAAGCCTAAAGATATACAAGAAGTTTTAAACGAGTGGGTATCCATAAACTATGTAAATAATAGTGATTTTGGGTATATAAAAAGAGTTTTTGCTTTTATGCTTGTGCTGGCAGCTATTTTTTTATATAGGCAATATATTTTAAATAAAAAAAACAAAGAGCTTGAAAAATTACAGATTGAGCTTTTGGATTTGAACAAATCTCTGGAATCTAAAGTTGCGGATGCAGTGAGTGAAATTGTAAAAAAAGATGCTTATCTTGTGCATCAGTCACGATTGGCGCAGATGGGTGAGATGCTCAGCATGATAGCCCACCAGTGGAAGCAGCCGCTTAGTTCGATTTCCGCAATGCAAATAGCTATAAGAATGGCGATAGAGCTTGAAAAGTATGATCTGGGCAATGAAAAAGGCAGGGAAGATTTTTTAGAATTTTTACATCAAAAATTAGATAAGATAGGAGCAAACACTCAAAACTTGAGTCAAATAATCTCAGATTTCAGTGATTTTTATAAGCCAAATAAAAAATCAGAAATTATGCCTTTAGATAATGTAATAATAAAAGCATGTAATCTTATAGAAGACAATATTGATTTTCACTATATTATTTTAGATTTGGATTTGCATTCAGAGCTTTTTGTAAAACTGCATGAAAATGAGTTTATGCAGGTTATTTTAAATATATTAAGTAATGCAAAAGAGCAGTTAATAAATAAAAATATAGTAAATGCAAAGATTAAGATTAAAAGTTATGATGAAGATGAATATGCTGTTTTGGAGATAAGTGATAATGCAGGCGGAATCAGTGAAGATATCATAGATAATGTGTTTGACCCTTATTTTTCTACCAAATTAGAGAAAAACGGTACAGGATTAGGTCTTTATATGTCGAAAAATATTATAGAAGACTATCATGATGGTAGGATATCTGCTAAAAATGATAATGATGGAGCAGTCTTTACAATAAAGATTAAGTCAGAGAATATAGAAGAAAATTAATACTTTAGAGTAGAATTTGGAAATTTTTTAAATGGTGTGCATGAATGAGAAGTGATGTTTTAATTATTGGAGCAGGCGGTGCAGGTTTGGTTGCTGCCATAAATGCTAATGAGAGCGGTGCTAAAGTTAGATTAATAACAAAAGAATATCCTACAAGAAGCCAGACAAGCATGGCTCAAGGCGGTATAAATGCGGCTTTTGGCAATGTGAGTGAAGATAGTGTAGAAGCACATATAAAAAACACTTTGAAGTCTGCGCACGGAATCGCAGATGAAAAAGCGGTAAAACTTTTATGTGAGAGCGCACCGGATGCGGTAGAGTGGCTAGACACTATAGGCGTATGTTTCTCTCGCACCAAAGATGCAAAAATAGCTCAAAGAACTTTGGGCGGCGCATCTGCACCGCGTGCATGTTATGCTCAAGACTACACCGGTCTTAAAATCCTTCATACTCTATATGACAGATGCCTCAGCCTTGGCATCGAGATACTAAACGAGAGGTGTCTTTTAGATTTTATAACGCAAGAAACTGACAAAACAGATGTATACATCGGCGGTGCTACGGTTTTAAATATACGCACAGGAGAAGTAGAGAGTTATGAAGCTCCGGCTGTTATAGTCGCGACAGGCGGTTATGCACGCATCTATGACAAACACTCGACTAACTCAACCGCTTCAACAGGTGATGGCATAGCCGCAGCGATGAGAGCAGGTGCAAGACTCAGTGATATGGAGTTTGTACAGTTTCATCCGACGGCACTTAAAAACTCATCTATTTTGATCTCTGAGAGTGCCAGAGGAGCAGGTGGGCATCTCTTAAACTCAAAAAGTGAGAGATTCACAAATGAGTTGGCTCCGCGTGATGAAGTCGCCCGCGCCATAAACGATGAGATTCAAAAGGGTGAAAATATCTTTTTGGATATTCGCCACTTGGGTGAAGAGTTTATAGATGAAGAACTTCCTCAAGAAAGGAAACTCGCAAAGCTTTATGAAAATGTAGACCCAGCACATGAACTTATCCCTATCAAGCCGGTCGCTCATTATACGATGGGAGGAATAGAGGTAGATGAAAATTCTATGACAAAGATAAAAGGTCTCTATGGCGTCGGTGAGTGTGCTAATCACAAAGTTCACGGAGCAAACCGCCTTGGCGGGAACTCTCTTTTGGAACTGGTAGTCTTTGGGCGTGAAGCAGGCAAAAATGCTGCTCTTTATGCTAAAAATTTTGATAAAACCATAGATGCATCCAAGCAAACTAAAAAAGCTCAGGATTTTATTGCAGGAGTAAAAGACTTTACAAATGAGATAGACTTTTATGAAAAACGCTCGTTCATAGGAGATATTTTTTATAACAACGTAGGTATTTCAAGAGATGAGAGTGGACTTCAAAGTGTTTTAGAAGATATTCGTCAGATTCAAAGAGAAGTCTCTCTTATGGGTTTAAAAGATAAGTCAAAAATATATAACACGAACTTGGTAGAGTTCATAGAATTTGGGAATATGTTAGAGCTAAGTGAAATTATTTTAGTTTGTGCAATAAGCAGAAATGAGAGCAGAGGTGCCCACTTTAGAAGTGATATGCCAAAAGAAAATGATACGGCATACAAAGCCCATACTATAACTTGGAAAGAGGAAAGTCTTCTTTTTTCGGACTTTATGGAGTAAAAGATGAAAATTAAAGTAGCAAGATATACAACAGAACCAGAAGTTACAGAAACTGTTTTGGAGTATGAAGCAGAGATGAAAGATGCAACACTTCTTGAAATGCTAAATGAGATAAAAACCAAACAAGACCCTTCAGTAACATATGCCAGCGGATGCAGAAGCAGTGTTTGCGGAAGCTGCTCAGTGAGAGTAAACGGACGGGAAGTTTTGGCATGTGCATACAAAGCACAAAACGGTGACTTGGTAGAACCTATGAAGAACTCTCCTGTTATTCGTGACTTGGTGGTTGATATGGATAGGGCCTATGCATTTAACGCAAAAGCAAAAGCTTGGCAAAAATCCCCCGCTTCATCAGTAAGCCTGACTCAAGAAAATGAGAAAGTTAATGAGATTCAGAGTGATTGCATTCTTTGTGGGTCATGTTACAGTGCATGTCCTGTTTACGCGGTAAATGAAGAGTTTTTAGGACCGTTTTCGCTAACTAGAGTCTGGAGATATGTAAGTGATGCCAGAGAAAAAGACCCTAGTGATAAAATAGACTCTATTCAGACTAACGGTATTTGGGATTGTACTTTGTGCAATGAGTGTACTCTTGTTTGTCCACAAAGCATTTCCAGCAAGTCAGACATAGAAAAGCTGCGTTCTAAATCTGCAATGAACGGATACAGTGATCCTAACTTTGCTAATATGTTCGGCGGTGGATTTGGCGGAACTATGTTTGATGGAAGTCCGAGTTTTTAAGAGCCGGCTTTTATGCAGTTTTTACCTGCATTTTTTGCTTCGTAGAGCAGTTTATCTGCTCGTTTAATAACTGAGTCAAAATCATTTGGTAAATCAATCATCGTTACACCAAAACTACATGTAACTTTTATACTGCTATGAAATAGGTTGGAGTTTATATTCTCCCTTATTTTTTGCGTTAGTTTGAGAGCCTTTTGAAGAGAGCTGATTTTTAAAACTATTATAAACTCTTCTCCACCCCATCTTGCAAAAAAATCATCAGTCCTTATTGAGTTGGTTACAACTTTTGTAAACTCTTTTAAAATAATATCACCGACGTCATGTCCGTATGAGTCATTGATGTTTTTAAAATTATCTATATCAAAAAATAAAACTGCATATTCATTCTCATTTTCAACACTATTTTGCAAATAACTGTTTAAGGAACTTCTGTTATTAATGCCTGTAAGAGCATCTGTGTCAACTTCTTTTTTAAGTTGATGTATGTTTTGATGCGCATTTATTAGATCGTTCGAGTAGCGCGTAAATATGATATAAAGCAGGACATAACATATTAGCAAGATAATAAAGCTTGCAATGTTTAGAACTAAAAGAGAGTTTCTGTTCTCAAGTACGGCTTTTGTTATGTCTTTAGCTATTATAACCTTACCGACAGTCTTACCCGTATGATCTCTTAGACATAAATCGTTAAACAAAATATATGTCTTATCTTTGTTTTGTATGATTTGCTCTTTTTTATTTAGATCTATTTTATTTATAATCTCAGTATAGATAGGATCTTTTGAAATTACGGAAAAATCTCCGATGTTTTCAAAATCTGTTTTATGTGATAAGTTCTTTATGGTGGATGTTTTTACCAATATCTCCGATTTTACGTGAAGAAGATTATCAAGTTTATCTGCAAAATATTGAGGTTTGATTCCAAATTCTAGAAGACCTAAGTGTTCGTTTTTTCTGCTTATAAATGGAGCAGTAATACGATATGTCATACCGTTTTTGCCTGTTTCAAACCCAAAATAAGCTGTTTTACTTTTATTTGCTTTTGATACTATCGGACGGATGACGGTTAAGTCATCATCATAACTTGTTGGTTTATGCATACGTAATATTGTAGTGTTTTTGGTGTCAAAAAAATGCATTACATAGAGATTTGGATTATATTCTACAAGTTTTTTGTAGTCACTAAGTAGGTAGTTATAAAGTTTTTGTCTATCTCTGTTTTTTATCAAATCATAAGTCTCGTGCATATTTGTAAATTGAGCACTCACAGATACGTACTTGTCTTCTAAACTAGTGATAATATTTTCATAATGTAAGAGGGCATTTTTGTGAAGTCTACTCATTTTAGTGTTTATCATAAACTCATGATGTTGTATATCGTAATAGACTCTAACAATAAAAGCAATAAAAAAAATAATACCCAGAAGAAGCAGGTATTTTCTTTTCAAATTATTTGTGTTTGTTATATTCATTAAGAAAAGTATAGCATAATAACAAGCTTATAAATATGTTATAATCGTTGTTATTATTTTAAAAGGTTTTAATATGGCAAAAGAACACTCGTTTGATATTACTGCGAAGATAGATATGCAAAACTTCAAAAATGCTATAAATATGGTAGATAAAGAAGTAGCTAATCGTTATGATTTTAAAGGAACTACTTATGAAGTCTCTTATAAGGAAAAAGAAAAACTTTTAGTTTTGATTGCTTCAAGTGACAATAAGTTAGATGCCTTAAAAGACATAGTAGTCTCAAAGTTTTTAAAACAAGGTCTTTCGTCCAAGGTGTTGGATGAACTAAAAGTAGAAGATTCTTCGGGTAACAATCGAAAGATGACGTTTAAAGTCGTTGATTACATAGAATCAAAAGAGGCTAAAAAAATAACAGCAGAGATAAAGAAAATGAAACTTAAGGTAAATGCTCAGATAGAGGGTGATGCCATAAGAGTCAAAGGGAAAAATCTCGATGATCTGCAAAAAGTTATGAAAGAGATTCGTTCAGGTGAGTGGGAAGCTCCTTTAGTTTTTGAAAATATGAGATAAGGGAGTTAGAAAAATGTCTAAAGTAAGTATAGCAGATGCAGCATTGAAACTGGGAGTCTCAAAAGAGGCGATACATAATCGTATAAGAAGAGGCTCATTGCAGAGTGTTATGGAAGATGGTATTAAGTATGTTCTTCTGCCGCAAGGTTCATCGGTGGCAAACAAACAAACTACAAAACGAACTAACACTAAAGTGTCATCCCAAACAGATTCTAAATATTATAAACTTTTAGAAGAGCAAAATGAAAAACTGCAACTTAAAGTTGAAAAACTTGAAAGTGAAACAAGAACGCTTAGAGAGCAAAAAGAAGAGATGCTGGTTACAGAGAGAAATAAAATAGAGCAGATATATAAAGATAAAGATGAACAGTTAAAAAATATACTAAATGCCATATCTTCGAAGTTTATGTTAAATGCTCCAGATGAAGAGCTGGTTATAGAGAGCGAAGAGCTTGTTGAAGCAGAAATAGATGCCGAAGAAAAAGCTCCAAATGAGCTTATCTCTTTGAAAAAGTATTTAAAAGATGAAAATTACTCAGAAAAAAAAGCTCAAAAGATAAAAGAGAGATTCAAAAAAGCAGCAAAAAAAGACAGCAGGATTATCACGGTAGGTAAAAAATACTATATAAACCTAGCTAAGTTTGACTATAGTGATCTTTTACATAAATAGTCAAATCTTAATACTATAAATCACTGCTTTTAAGTGTTAAACCTTTAAGATGCGAGATGGGATAAGAGTAAGATATCCCATCTCCTCGACCTATAATATCTAACTTATGCATGACGCTAAAGATAATATGGTCAACTTTCTTGGTTGGAACAATGAACATCAGGTTCACATCAGTAGGTTCACTGTGAAGACGGTTGTAAAAGTTGTCCATTTCGTTTAGTCCCATACCATGGGCATCCATGATGGTTACACCGCCGGCACCTGCATCACGGGCTGCTATCAGTGCTTTGTCCTGATTTTTCCTCGGTACTATAACATGAACGGCAGAAAAAGGCATTTTGTATGAGTGTCTTTGTCCGGTTCCGTGTATATGAACTGTTGATAGTCCCATATCATTAGCATGTTCGATTGCTTGACGAAGTTCATCCATGTGCCTTTCTTCACGTTCATGTTCTCCTTTGATACCCATTTTCTCAGTTATAATCCCGTAAAGCATAACTGTTAGCATTGGAAAAAGTGAAGCAAAAGCGATAAGGCCAAAGCCGTCAATAAGAGGGTCACGTCCAGCTATATTGGTTGCAAGACCAAGACCAAGTGCCGCTACTAAAGGAACTGTTACGGTTGAAGTTGTTACACCTCCACTGTCATAAGCAATAGGTACTATATATTTCGGTGCCATAAAAGTAAGAACTATAACAAACAGATAACCTGACATGATGTAGTAGACTATTTCTCCACCGACAACGATGCGGTAAGCCCCCAAAGAGATGCCTATGGCAACACCGAGTGCAACAAAGAGACGAAGAATAAAGTCATTTATTTTGCCGTCACTTATCTCTTTTGCTTTTTTTGCAATGGCGGTCAGTGAAGGTTCAGCCATAGTGGTCGAGAAACCTATGAGAAAACCAAAAGAGTATATAATGATATTGTTGTCATATTGAGTAAGCTCAAAAGCCATAGTCTCACCAACTGAGAACAGACCCATCTCCAAACCGACAATAAAAGCGTCTAAACCTATGATCACCAGCCCAAAACCTATAATTACCTCTTTCAGATTATCAATAGATTTTTTTAGAATTACATATTGGAAGAAAAGAATAACTCCCAAGATAGGAATAACATCTATAATAACGCCAATAAGACCTTTTAAAATATTTACTACATTAAAATCAAATTCAACAGAGTTATTTATAGCTACTGCTTCAGTTATCGGAGCTAAAACAGGTATATTTTCAACGGCATCAACAAATTCATATACAAACATCCCGTAAAACTGTACAAATATCATAGGGGTCAAAGATGCAAAAGCTATAAGCCCAAAACCGTCTAATACAGGATTTCTTCCCTTGATAGTAGATGCCAGACCAATTCCAAGTGCTGCAACAAGAGGAACTGTTACAGTTGAAGTTGTAACACCGCCCAAGTCGTAAGCAAGACCTACAATCTCTTTTGGTGCAAAGCCTGTAGCCGTTACAACCATAACATAGCCGGCAATGATGTAGTAATGAATCGGGTGACCTTTAACGATTCTCCAAACACCTAAAACTATGGCAAATCCGACTGAAAATGCAACTACAAGTCTAAGAGTGTTTGCATCTATCCGTCCATCACTAATGCTTGCAGCTTTTTGTGCAATTACAATAAGTGCCGGTTCAGCAACAGTAGTCCCAAAGCCTATCATAAAGGCAAAAACAACTATCCATTTTATGGAACCTTTTCTCGCAAACTCACTTGCAAGTCCCTCTCCAACAGGAAAAATTCCCACCTCAAGTCCCAAAAGAAATACAGCAAGACCAACACCGACTATAGCCAGCCCTATGGCCGTACTTAGCCAGTTCTCAGGCACACTTTGAATAATCGCTAGCTGAAAGAACATAATAACAAGAATGATAGGAAGTAAATCCCTGAATGATTCTTTTAGTAGTTTTAAAAATGAAGCTATGCTTAACACTGGTCACCTTTATGTAAATTATAATGAAATATTATCTTAATATTGCTAAAATTAAGGATAAATATAAAAAACTATTAACTAGAGATGATGAAATTTTAAGTATGTTATAGGTACACTTTCATCTCCAATTAAGGACAGCTGGCCGAGTGGTCGAAGGCGCTCGCCTGGAACGCGGGTATAGGGCAACCTATCTAGGGTTCGAATCCCTAGCTGTCCACCATTAAACTCAAAACTAGTTTTTACCGATATAACAATTAACAAAACAATTAAAGGGCCGTATTTATGGAAATAACGTTGCTGTTGAAATCTATTATGGGCTTGGTTGTAATTTTAGCTCTTTTAATATTTCTTTTATTTTTACCGTCTAGTCGCAAAAAAAGGGAGGTAGAGTTGCCCTCAAAAGATGAAACCCCTTCTCAAAAACGACCTGCAGATACGGACTTGCAATCCCTTAGAGCTATAATAAAAAAGAAAAAAACAACTACGAAAGAACTTGAAGAGGCTCTGGATTTAATCATAAAATATCATGGTAAGGTCCATGAAAAGCTCGGACAAAGAGCGCATCCAGACTTTGACGTATATATGGACATTCTTTTTACAATATGCAGGCATCCAAACACAAACAAAGATATCGTTATAAAGTTTGATAGAGAGCTGGGGCAATTGAATCCTGAGTATAAAAAAGAGATAAACGAGGCTATAACTAAAGGACTAAACTCCAGAAGAGTTCAGTAAAGTACCCAAACCCATTATCTATTGCCAACTAGAGATTAGTTTTTTTAGGTTGTTAAAGATATTATTCATGTGATTTTTAAACGAGCTGTCTAATTCAAAACTATTAAGCATATCTTCAATGGCAATAGTGCTAAGTATTGTCTTACCATCTTTTTCATATACAGAAATTCTACACGGCAAATAAGCGGAGATTTCCGGATGCATACTCAGTGCTTCTTGTGCTGCAACAGGATTACATATTTCAAAAACAGTTATCTCTTTTTCAATGGGAAAGCCTTTTTCTTTTAGAATTTCTTTAAAGTTGTATTCTTTTAGGACACCAAAGCCTATCTCTTTGGCTTTACTTTCCATCTCTTGTTTTACAGTAGCTAAACTACTTTTTGATTCAATTGTATAAAGCATCCTACATCCTTTTTATATAAAATCTAAGATAAGTATAGCAAATGTTTGTGAGAAAGTTATTAGTTAAAACTAAACTCATGAAGAGTCTAGTTGTGATGTCTAGTGGATTTTTCTTCTTTTAGCATAGCAGATAATAGTTCTACAACTTTTTTGCTTGCTTCTTCAGCGTGATTGAAATATGTCATTACATTTTGGGACTCTTGTGTACATGTTCCGTTTGTAACGCACTCAACAGCCTTTTTAATATTATCATGAACATCTTTATGTGGTGCTGCCATTTTTGAATAACTTGAACAATTGCCAAATTTCTCTTTGCCTGTTCCATTAAAATACCAGTTACCGAGTCTGCACTCTGTATCTGATAAAAAGTTACCTTTAACTTCTCCGCTAAATACTGTTTTGTAACCGTTAGCTTTGAATATAAGATGGTCAAGCTTGCTGAGTACCATAAATATTGCATAGGTAACGTCTTGGTTTTCTATAGAGATAGCCTGAGAATTTTCTGATAATTCTTGCATCCTTCCTTGAAATATATCCATCTGTTCATTTGAACTTGTAGATAACTCTTCCATGGCTTTTGAGTGTTCGTGTACTTCTTGGGTGTTTTGCTTTAAGCCTTGTACGGTGATTTCTACTTCACTTGTAGCTTTTTGAGTACGTTCTGCAAGTTTACGTACTTCGTCTGCAACGACTGCAAAACCGCGACCATGCTCACCTGCACGCGCAGCTTCAATGGCAGCATTTAAAGCAAGAAGATTTGTTTGGTCCGAGATGTCTTTAATAAGACTTATAACATTGGAAATATTTTCAACATTGTTATTTAAGGTATTGACCTGCTCAAAAGTACTCGTGATATGCTCAAGCAGAGTGTTCATAGTCTGTGATAGCTCATTAACATCGTTTGAACAATTGTCTGTATGCCCATTGTTAGTCGAGTTTCTTTTATCTATGTCTTCTAATGCTATAAGATTGTCACTTAGATCCTCTTGTATTATTTTAAGATCTCTATCACAACCATGTGTCAAACCATGTGTAAGTGAGCGAATAAGTTCATTCATAATTCTGTCTTCATTTGAATGGCTTAATTCTCTCTCTAGTTCTGAAATTCTAGTGTGAGCACTTTGAAGTTCACCTTTAAGAGTATTTATTTCTTTAACTTTTGTCTCTAAATCAGCTTCGAGCTTGGCAGAATTTCCAAATAACATATTTTAACACCTTCTTTATAGCATTGTTTTATCTATGATACTACCGAGTATATTATAAAGACATTAAAAAAGTGATAAATTGTAAAAATAATATTACGTCAGTTCAATCATCTCCGTAGCTTTACCTTGAATAACGTGTATATCTCTTTCACGAAGTTTGTTAAGGGTATCCATATCCATTACACCTGCAGCTATTAGAGTTATTCCGACAGTATCAGTGATTAGTCTAAGTGCAGATAGAGCCTGATCAGTTTGGCTTAGGAAGTAACTGCTCTCGCCTTTGATGTATACAGGACGTAAATCTTGTAAATACTGATAATCAACACTCTCTCCAATAAATTCAAAAACACCCATATCAATGTTATATTTTTCGAATAACGCTTTATATCTTTTTACAAAAGCAGAATTTTGGCGAACCAGTTTATCCGGCATCTCTATGATAAGTTTAAAAGGAAGATTCTGAGCATATACGCTAAATAACTCACTCATCTCATTAAAAGTCTCTTGCTGTTGTAAATAATCATACGGAAGTCTGAGTGAGCATGTTGAACCTTTTAAAGTCATGTCAGGAGTCTTGAACATCATGTTTAAAACATTTTGATAGATCTTATCACTCAGTCCGGCTTGATTTGCAGGAGCCATGAACTGACCGTAGTAGTAAGTTGTATCTTTATCGACTTTAAGGGTAAGGCTGAGAACATTATGTGCAATTTTTCTTCTTTTTGCATCTACTGCTGTCCATGAGACAAAGTTGAAATTATTTGTCTCTATGGCAGCGTTAATTATTTTTCTCCATGCCTCTTTACCCATAACTTCAACGGTATTTTCAGCTTTTGCTAAATGAATATTATCGTCGTTAAATTTTGCTTGTGCAAGTGCATTATCAGAGTGTGAAAGAAGTTGCCCGATGTTTTCTTTGTAGTTATATGCATAAAGACCAAGAGATACAAATGTTTGTTTAGTGTCAAGTTCAAAACCTTTTATAACTCTTTCACAAGAGCTATAGATATCTTTTGCTAAATCTAGCCCATCTTTATCTGAACAGTCTGGAAGTAAAATAGAAAACTCTGTACCATTCATTCTTGCAACAATAGAGTTGTCATAGTTGGTAGCATGAGCATCAAAAATATGTGCAACAGCTAAAAACAATCTATCTACTTCTTGATGGCCAATTTGCTCATTTGCTTCGATTACACCGCTAAGTGCTATCATCATATTGATACCGCCTTTTGAGCTGGCATCGATTTTGAGATATTCCGGTAGTTTATCAATAAGATATTTACGGTTTCTGAGTTTTGTTGCTTTATCTATGTACTCAAGCTCTTTTTGACGTTTAAGTTCTTCATTTCCTTTGTCAAACATAGCTTTTACTTTTGATACCATATTATTCATACCAAGGACAACATCTTTAAACTCTTTTGTATATGGAATATTTTCCTGAATAATAAACTCATTTCTTATAACTGCTTCGGCTTGTTTTTGAACCTCTTTTAAAGGTTTTAGTATAGCTACAAGAAGAAGGTTTAATATGATAAGACCGATAAAGGCAATAATACTAAATGAGACAAGCAAGCCAATCAAGATGGAGTATAACTGTTTGTAGGCATAAGCGGCATCACTTTGAACTTTTAGTATTCCAACCTGAGACCATCCTGCAGAAACATTTGCAGATGCAACAGGTGCTTTGATATTTATAGCATTAATAAACCACTCGGGTACATCAAGAATCTTTTGTTCAATCTCTCTTTTATATATCACATTGTCTTCAATATCCAGAAGTGTAATATAATGATAATATCCGCTGTCAAAACTTGCATTTATCATAGTAGACATCATACTAAGGTCACCTTGCGCAGTTCCAAGAGATAGACTTAGTGAGGAAGCAGTATTTTTTGCATCTGTATAAAGTCTGTCTTGTACCGATTCATTCGCGCTTTTAAAGTTTAAGACGAGAACCGTCATTAAGATGATTACTAAAAATGTTGATAGCATCAATGCTATTTGTTTAAAGAGTGTCATATTACTTTCCTTTTGATGTTTTCTATAAGTTGATCCCATTTTCTACCAACTTTTTGATTTTTTACTTTTTTTCCTGTTGATATTTTTTCGATTTGTCCTGCTTGAAGTCTGTAAATAGGTGTCAAATCTTTTCTTTTGTTAGCCGGCAGGACTTTAAAGTTGTTATTGTCTAAAATAAGTGGCATTGCCGATGGCTTTTCATAATATGCCAAAACCATATGCGCTTCTTTAAATTTTGTAGATTTAACATAGAAGAAAAACAGTTTTTTCACATCCATTCCCAGATATTGTAATGCAAAATATTTTGCTATAACATAATCTTCACAGTCGCCTTTATCTCTTCCGAGAAATTCATACGGAGTAGCCCAATAATCGCTGACACCATAATTAGTTTTGTCACTTACGTATCGAACGTCATTATAGAATTTATTTACTCCATTTAGCTTTTCAAAGTCACTGCTGCCTTTTAGAGAATCAAAAGTTTTTTGTTGAAAATAAAATCTTTTTTTTGCAAATATCTTATATTTTTTACCTATCTTTTCAATTAGATCTTTGTCTGCGTAGGGCTCTGCGAACACAGAAGAGATATTTATAAATAGTAGGGATAGAAAAAAAAGCATCTTCAAATTACTCATGTAATGATTATATCCAAACTTCTCTGACATCAAATAAAATATTTTTACATTATTTAAGCTTATTTTATATATAATCAATTATGTGATTAAATATGAGGTTTAAAAATGTTATTCAACAGAAATAAAAGTACGTCATTGGAACTTAAAGAGAAAGATAAACGAATATCGACTTTAGAAGCAGAGATAGAATCGTTAAATGAACAAGTTCAAGAGTTAAAAAGAGAGAGCTCTTCATACAAAAATGAAAAGGCAATGGCTGATTTAATTAAAGCTCTTACAAATGGTCTGGTAAATGGTTGTGATAGCGATCTTGGAGAGATCAGAGGTGACTTGGAGAGTAACTTAAGAACATTAGATCTGCTGGAGTCTAGTGAAGATAAAAATAAAGAGTTTACAATTAAAGTAAATGAAGAGTTAGATAGATTACATAAAACGTCAGATTTACTTCTTGAGCATATTACTAATACTTTTGAGCAAGTCAATACCTTAAATAACAATGTTGAAAATATATCTGATGTTATCAATCTTATTAAAGATATCTCAGACCAGACAAACCTGCTCGCTTTAAATGCTGCCATTGAAGCTGCGCGTGCAGGTGAGCATGGCCGCGGTTTTGCAGTTGTTGCAGACGAAGTACGTAAACTTGCAGAACGTACTCAAAAGGCTACAAGTGAAGTTGAGATAACGGTTCAGAGTCTAAAGCAGAATACACAAGAGGTTCATGAACACTCAAAAGCCATGGAAGAGTTATCTACTAGCTCAATTGGTTCAATGGACGTTTTTAGCACCGAGATGCACGCACTGGCAGATAATGCTACGGCAATTGAGCAAGAGAGTAAAGATATTGCTAACTCCATATTTATTATCTTAAGTAAACTTGATCACCTTATCTTTAAAGCAAACGGGTATAAAACTGTTTTTAGAGGTGAAGTGACAAGTGACTTTAAAAGTGACACTGAGTGTCGCTTAGGAATGTGGTATCACACAGGAAAAGGTAAAGAAAATTTTAGTAGTTGTCCTAGTTATCCTAAGTTGGCCACTCCGCATAAGGATGTTCATGAGAACATTCAAAAAGCCGTAGATTGTGTGAAAAAAGGCAGTTGTACTACGGAGAGTGAAAATGTTATGACTTTCTTTAATGCGGCCGAAAAAGCTTCTAGAAAGGTTGTGACTCTTCTTAGTGCAATGTTAGTAGAGGAAAAAGAACAAAGACGTTAGTTCTGTCTTTTGTTAAATCCTGCCGTTCCGATTTTTGCATCTGTCTGAAAGTTCTTGCTATAGGGTTTTAAATAGTTTGGAACGGCTCTTCCTTTTAATTTCATCATATCTTCGAGCATCATAGATGCTATCAGTTCAGGTGTGATTCGTTTAACATCTTTTAAGTATGAAAAAAGAAGCTCTCCCAGCCTTTGAAGAGAAATCTTCCAGGTTGAATCTGTCTGTTTATATATCCACGCACTAAAATCGTAAAAACTTTTAAAGACCTCTGTAGATTCTTGCCAAAGCAGAGGTGCGCTCTTTTTAAAATTACCGCTATTGTAAGTCAAATCCCAAAACCTAGCAAATCTTTTCATAATCTGTATGTCGTTGAAGCTGAGTTGATTGTTTTTTAAGATGTCATAAGGAGGTACATCACTGTAGATCATCCCGTGTTCTATGTCATGCCTGTTTATGAAAGTTCCTGATAGTTTTTTTAGTATGCCTATTTGTATCTCGCAACTGCTTAAACCAACTAACTCGTCTAGGTTTGCTCCAAAGCTTTGTATGGACTCTCCGGGAAGACCTACTATAAGGTCAAGGTGAATATGTGCTTCAGTCTCATTCTCTAAAAATCTAATATTCTCTTTTATCTTATCGAGTTTTAGTTGTCTTGAGATGTTGTTGGCAATCTGTGTATTAAGTGTTTGTATTCCGATTTCAAGCTGCAGAGCGCCGTGAGGGAATTGTTTTATTTTTTCTTTGATTGAGGCTGGGAAATGGTCTGGGATTACTTCAAAGTGCGCAAAGTACGGTGGGTCTTTTGCTAAAAAGAAGTCCAATATTTTGTTGGCAGTAAGCATATTAAGGTTGAATGTTCTATCTACAAACTTGAAGTTTCTAGCTCCTCTTTGCCACAACTTTTCAAACTCTGCCAAAACTGCATCTAAGTCAAATGCTCTAACTTTTTCATCCATCGAAGAGAGGCAAAACTCACACTCAAAAGGACATCCACGTGAGACTTCTACATAAAGATAACGGTTTTGTATGTCATCATCCGTGTAGTATTCATAGGGAAGAGCAATGTTTTTTAGTGAAGGAAGAGACATCTTGATGATCCTGTTTTGAACAGGCGTATTACTTACTATATCTCTGCAGAGTTCATAAAATGCTATGTCTCCTTCTCCTTGGATTATAAAATCCGCCTCATCAAAATTAACCCTGAAAGGCTCATGCGTGACTTCCGGACCGCCAAGTATTACTTTTGTTTTTGGAGATATTTTTTTAATGATATGTAAAAGTTCACTTACTTCTTTAGCGTTCCAGATATAGACACCGATGCCTATAATCTCAGGAGAGTGAATAAGCAATTTTTCTGCTACGGTCTGGATAGCATCGTTGATACTAAACTCTATGATTTTTGAGTCAGTCTGAAGTTCTTTTAAATTTGCATATAAATATCTAAGACCGATAGAACTATGCGTATATCTTGAGTTTAGAGTTGTTAGGATTATCATTTTGCAATTTTAACATAAAGAGGGAGGATAAAACAGACCAAATCAAAAAAGGGAAGTAACACCTGGTCTGTTTAAAAATTTATAGGAGTCTATTTTCTCGCTTATGAAAGGGGGAAAACACAATTGAGATAAAGAATTATATTAATTATAAGTTAATGTCAAGTAAATAACAATAATTAATCTTTTGCATTAAACTCTTCTATCATATTGTCTAGTTTTCCATAAAGAACTTTAGAAGCCTCTTCCATGGTTGTAAAGTTCTTAACAATAATCTTCGGATGATCAAATTTTAAAGTCGAATCATGTGTAACAAACTCTAGATTTTTAAACACTGAATCATGAACAAGAGCATGTGGAGCATCCATCTCTTGAAATGCTTTGGTATGTCCGAATCTCTCTTGACCGATTCCAAGGTACCATTTACCCATACGGCAATTTTTATGATCTGCAAATACTCTAGTTTTGTCTGACTCCAACACGGTTGAGTAAGCATTTGATTTAAAGATAATATGATCGACTTTAACCAAGGTCGTAAAGAGACGGTTTTGAATCTGTATAGCCGCATGTGATGAGTGCTCAGCTAAAGAGTTAAGCTCTGAGAAAGTAGTCTCAAACTCGTGTATAACATTAGTGGAGCTTTGCGCTATCTCAGAAATATTATCTGAGTTTGTTCTCATGTCATTTGCGTCTTGTTGAAGAGTAGAGATGTTTATCTCTATC
Organism: Sulfurimonas sp.; assembly: GCF_041563495.1. GTDB lineage: Bacteria > Campylobacterota > Campylobacteria > Campylobacterales > Sulfurimonadaceae > Sulfurimonas. The sequence continues at coordinate 159,887 of NZ_JBFFMZ010000004.1, read as the reverse complement.
TCATTTGTTGCTTTTTGAGTACGTTCGGCTAGTTTACGCACTTCATCGGCAACAACGGCAAAACCGCGACCATGTTCACCTGCTCGGGCAGCTTCAATAGCAGCATTTAGAGCCAGTAAGTTTGTCTGGTCTGCAATATCTTTAATGAGATTTACAACTTCTGAGATCTCTTTTGAGCGATGTTCAAGACTTACAATACCTTCATGGCTAGACGAGATAAGTTCAACAAGATTGCTTAATCTTCCACCTATCTCTACAACGCTGTCTAAACTTTTTGATGATTCTTGGGCAGTTTTTTGAGCTACTTCAACAATCTCTGTAGCATTGTTTTGAGATGCATTGATGTCTTCTTGAATCACGGTTAAACCGGAGCTGACACCTCCGCCTAAAGTGCTTAGGTTATGAGCCAGTTCCCCTCTTATTTTTGTTTCATAACCGCTAGCAATAGAAGATATGGCTTTGTTTAGACTCTCAGATGCAGTACGGAAAATACCATGCAGACCTGATGAATAAGTTCTTCTATAAGTTTTTCCGACAGCAGCATTTTCTATAGTAGTCTCAGTATCTCTCATAAAAGCTTCTAGTTGATCAAGGAGATCATTTAGAGCCCATGCACGAGCTGAAAGAGATGAACCGTCATCAGGTATATGTGTTACACGGTCTTCCAGATTACCAGACGATGCATTGATAATAACTCTAAACATTGCTTTTGATAACTCTGTTTCAGAGTTTGTCGTTGAAGCGGTAGGGATAAAAAGAGAAATTATTAAAACAACAAATAGTGCCCCGCTTAAAATATAATTTGCACTAATTAGACCAAAAATAGCTACTGCTACTAGTGCAGTAAAAAGTAAAACGGCTTGTTTATTCTTGAATAGCGATAATGAGTTCATCGTAACTTACCCCCTTCTCTTCTAATATATCTGTTAAAACTTTAAATGATGCATCGACTCCACTGCTTTTTTCAACTTCGAGCATTTTTTTATACAGAGGAATAATAATATCTAGAGCCTTAGGATTAGGTCTTCTTCTGACAGAATAGTAGCCGATGATGTTGCCTCTTTCATCCAGAGAGGCTGTTATATTCGCATATACCCAATATGCATTGTCGTTTTTTGTCTTGTTGATTACAAAGGCAAAAACTTCTTCTTTTTTTTCTATTGTTTCCCATAAATAGCGAAAAACTGCTTTTGGCATATCAGGATGACGGATGATACTGTGAGGCTTGCCAAGCAGTTCTTTCTCAGTGTATTCAGCCATATCCATAAAAATCTTGTTTGTATATGTTATACGACCTTTAAGGTCAGTCTTGGAGACTATAAAGTCTTCTTCTTTCATTTCTTTTAACATGAAATGTCCCCCCTTTGTATTGTTGCACTGTGATGATTATAACACATTTGTCTGCTATAATTCTTTAACATATATCAAGGAGATATAACATAAATGCCAATATTACTAGCCTCTTTCTACTTTTTTTATTTTGCAATAATCGGTGTTTATATCATCTTTATGCCAAAAGTTTTGGCTATGGTAGGCTACTCCGCGAGTGAAATAGGAATTATATTTGCAGCTGGACCATTAGTCAGATTCTTACTTCCATTTGCTTTTACAAGAGGCTTGAGGCTTAATGTGAAAATCTTTAATACGGCACTTGTCATTATGCTTTTTAGCAGTGTTATGTTTTATTTTTCATTAGATGATTTTTATAAAATACTCGGTGCAAATATAGGTTTGGGTATTGGACTTAGTATTATTCTTCCATATATTGAAGTCATATCTCTTAAGACTATCGGTAAAGAGAGATATGGAAAAATCAGACTTTTTGGTTCTGTCGGCTTTGTTCTTGTGGCTCTTGTGCTTGTTAAATTCTTAAGTAGCGCAGACATAGCTTTAAATTATCTGCTTGTTCTCTCTTTTTTAACCGCAATGATAGCATTTGTGATTGTAAAAAACTCAGATGAAAAAAGTGACAAAGTCACAGAAGTCATTAATGATATAAACTTATTTGCCGACTTGAGATTATGGATAGGACTTACCCTGATGCAGGTTAGTTTTGGAGCATTTTACAACTTTTTTACCATATATGAGACTGACTACGGTATAAGCTTGGATATGACCATATATCTCTGGAGTTTTGGTGTTTTAGCCGAGATATTTATGCTCTTTTTTCAAGGCAGGCTTCTGCGTGGGAACCTGCTTTTGATTTTGCAAATAACAACTTTTGTGACAGGTGTAAGATGGTTTTTGCTGTTTTTGTTTCCACAGAATCTGAGCATCCTATTTTTCTCACAGACACTTCACGCGCTTAGTTTTGCGCTTTTTCATTCAGCAGCTATTAGTTACTTGTATTATCTGTACAAACACAAATCTTTGGCACAGCAGTTTTTCTCCGGAATTACTTATGGTTTAGGCGGATTCATAGGAGCTTTATATGCGGGGTACATTTACGAGTTATTTCCAAGATACCTCTTTTTGAGTGCAGCTTTTATCGCACTGATGGCATCTTGGTTTTTATATCTTTGGTCTCAAAAGTTAAAAAGAAATGTTGTTGTCTGAGTAAAATCGGTTTTTTTTACGCCAACGGGCGGATTACTGTCTTCATTCAGTGTGACGCTTAGTTTTAAAAATAGTTTTTTCAGTATATTGAGTTTTAATTCAAGTTCATTTGAAAATACATAATCTGAATAATCATCCACTTTTGGTTGGTAGTATAGTACATAAGAAAATGTAGATATATCTGAAAGAGCAACGCTGTAGGCAAGATATGAATTTAATCTTACGTTATCCTCTGAAGGATCTATTTGTGAATTGGTATATTCTATATCTTCGTAAAATCCGCCAAGTCCAAAAAAACCTTTACCGTTTTTTGGAGAGTTGAACACTCTGTACCTTAATCCTGCACCACCCAACAGCCTGCTGTTTATTCGTCTGAATTCATCACTTTCAAGCTGTGCAAAAAGTTCATATCTCAAGTTTTCGTCATCGGTAAGCGAGTGGATATATCTAAGATGCGAAAAAGCTTTGTTGGTATCTTTCACGTAGTTTGATTCACCGTATTCTCCGGAGAATTCTCCCCATATTACATAGCTTGCATTGTTATCATAATTAATTCTTACAGAAGCCTTGTAATTGTCTTTATCCGTATTCCCTCTTTTTGTCTCAAGTCCCGCTTCAAATTTTCCGGAGAGTCCTGGTTTTTCGCCAAGCTCTACAGGGGCGATAGATATGAGTGCAAAAAGATACTGCGTTGTTAAGATGCCTATAAGTAGAATTTTTTTCACTGTTTTCCTTCTATTTTATTTGTGTGAATATCCATTTGAGGAAATGGGATGGAGATTCCTTTCTCATCAAAAGTAAGTTTGACCTTTTCAAGCATATCAAAGTGTACATCCCAATAATCAGCTGTCTCAACCCATGCACGAAACACAAAGTTTACACTGCTCTCTCCAAGCTCACTCACTGCAACAAGCGGTGCAGGTTCAGTCAGAACTCTTTCGTCTGATTGAATAATCTGCATCAGAGTCTCTTTGGCAAGTTGCAAGTCATCGTCGTAGCCGATTCCAAAAACATGTTCAACTCGACGCTGTGTTCTTTGTGAAAAATTCGTGATATTCCCTTTTATAAGAGATGAATTAGGAACTACCACAATGCTTTTGTCTACGGGTTCTATAATCGTTGAAAAGAGATTTATATCTTTTACCGTTCCGCTAACTCCTGCGGCTTCTATGGTGTCTCCGACTTTAAACGGGCGAAAGATGATTATTAAAACAGCAGCACCTATATTTGATAGAGAATCTTTAAGGGCTAAACCCACAGCCAGTCCGGCCGCACCAAAAATAGCCAGAAAAGATGTTGTGTTGATTCCTAAAGTATTTAGCGAAGCTAAGATAACAACAATCAATAAGACAAAGTAAATAATACTCTCTAAAAACTCGACAAATGTGTTGTCGACTTTTGCTTTTAACATTAAAGTTCTAGAAAGAGCAGTGACTTTTTTTACGGCTATTTTACCAATTATGAAAATAAGTAAAGCAGCAATTATTTTTAGTCCGTATTCACTTGCATACAAAAGAGGCATATCTATATATTTTGAGATATCCATTGTCAACCCTATTTGAGAATTTTGTGAAATTATAACAAATTGTGGAGAGGTATTAGTTAGTTAAGCTTTTTATTTTATCAATTTCTCTTATTATAAAGTTGTAGCTGTTGAGGTGGGGAGAATTTATTTTATACAATAGCTGCCTGTATTTTAAATAGGTTTTCCACGCTCTTTTACTGGCTTCTTTTCTTCCTCTTATCTCTAACTCAAAACAAACAGAAGCATTTATAAAACCTTTTAAAAGTCTGATTTCATTGTTATCTTCAAAACGTCTAGGAAACCAGATTTCCTCCAATACATCGTGTGCATCGTAGTATCTTTCGTCATTTAAAAATTTTAAAAACTCTTCTAATAATTGTGTGTGTGTTTGTCTGTTCATTTTGTCCCTAAAGTTTATTCTATTATATAAAAAAAATATAACACAGAGCTAAACGGATTAAAGTAACTTTATGATTATAAGATGTACAATCATATCATGAGATTGTATGACTATATGTTGAAATCGATACCACTTCTATTAATTCTGACTCCTATTTACGCCTATAATTTTCAGACAGCACCTGTGCAACTGCATTGGATTATTCTTAGTGCCTTGAGTTTCGTTTTGTTTTTCGTATTTTACAGATATGAGATTATTAATAAGTATAGTAAAAATCTTCAAAAAAATATAAATATAATCGACGAACATGTTTTGATATCTTACAGTGACAGGAGTGGAAAAATCACTGATGCCAGTGAAGCACTCTGTAGACTCACAGGATATACTAAAGAAGAACTTATAGGAAAAAATCATAAAATCTTTAGACATCCTGAAACGCCAAAAGAAGTCTTTGAAGAGCTGTGGTATACAATCACAAGAGGTGAAACTTTTAAAGGTGAAATAAAAAATCTATCAAAAGACGGTTCAATTTGCTGGATTGATGCAACCATAACACCCATAATAAATAAAAAAGGTGATATAGAGGGTTACACTGCAATACGTCAAGATATAACAGACAAAAAAATTGCTCAGGAACTTTCAATAACCGACAAACTAACACAAACATATAACAGACTCCATCTAGAAAACATTTTTGATAAAGAGACGCAAAGAGCCAAAAGGTACGGCGATACATATTCTGTAATAATAATGGATATAGATTTTTTTAAGCCTATAAACGACAACTACGGTCATGATGTCGGTGACCAGATTTTAATCGATATTGTAAAAGTTTTAAAATCAAATATAAGAGAGATAGATGTTTTAGGACGCTGGGGAGGTGAAGAGTTCCTTATTATATGCTCTAATACAAATATTGACGAAGCATTTTTAGTGGCTGAAAAACTAAGGATTACCATAGAAAAGTATGACTTTTATGTTGTTGGAAAGATTACTTGCAGCTTTGGAGTCTCCGAGTACAGACAAGGCGATGCACATTCAGATGTAGCTGTAAAAAGAGCAGATGATGCACTCTACACATCCAAAGATGCAGGTAGAAATCTGGTAACTTCAAAAGATTAGAGCAGCATCATGTTCTTACGCCAGTAACCGCGACCGCCTTTGAGTGAGATGCAGTGGTGTTTTGGGAATTTTGATTTATACTCTTTTAGTCTATCGAGTGTTGCTTTACCGCTGTCGCAGTAAAAGACAAAGACACTTCCTTCCGGTTCTTGTGCGAGTTCAAAAGGGTTGTATACTACGGTATCAGCTTTTTCTATGGGCGAGAGAATGGTGTCTATAAGAATGACTTTTATACCCTTTTTTTCAAGTTCTCTTTTATTCTCTAAAAATTCTTTTTGTGTCCATTCATCAGGAAACTGCATGATTAACCTGCTTTTTTTGAAGTAAATAGTACTATTATTGAACTCAGAAGCGCACCTAAAAATACTATGGTGTAACCTGTTGGAAGGTCAAAATAGTAAGAAATTATAATAGCACTTATACTAAAAAACCATCCAAAAACAAAACTGCTTATAAGAGGTCTGTTAAATTTGAGAGAAATGGATACCAAAGCAGGGGCAATAAGAAGTACAAATACGACTAAAACACCTGCCAAATGTACGGAAGAAGTAACCGTAAGAGCTAAAAGCGAGAAGAACATAAGTTCTTTTAAAAAGCCGCTTACTCTCGGATATATTTTCCATAAAACAAGAGCTATTACAGAGTAAATAACAGCACTTTTCATTACATCATCAGCAGGAGTGAAAAGTATGTCGCTTGCAAGCAGAGATTTAAAATGCTCCATTCCTTCGGCCGAGTGAGACAGAACCATCATAATCCCGCTAGCCCCTAAAACATAAAGCAGTCCTATGAACGCTTCGAGCTTTATTTTTCTTTGTGATGCAATAGCAATTAAAAAAGCACTAAAGAGTGCAAATACTAGAGTCAGAAGATAGAAGTACTCTTCATGAAAATAGCCAAGGCTTATGGATGAGCCAAGAGCTGCAAACTGTGCAATTGCCAAATCGGTGAAGATGATTCCTTTTTTTAATATACGCATCCCAAACCATGAATGAAGCATCACAAGTATGATGACTAAGGCTATGGGAACTAAGAGTATATCCATCATTGCAGAGCACCTGTTAGATAGTCAAAAAGCGAAGTCAAGTCTTCTATTGTTTCTATTGCCCCGATGTCGTGAGGCATTAGAATAATTTTTATACCTGCTTTGTCACGAATGTACTCAGCTGTTTTTGTAGAGTGATAAACATCATGTAAAATACAACAAGGTTTTTGCTCATTTATGAGTTTTATGGTCTTTATAATGTGTTTTGATGATGGCGGAATTCCAGGAAGAGGTTCAATTGTACCGATATTCTCAAGAGAGTAGGCTTTAATGAAATAAGCTAAATTATTGTGAAACTGTATGACTTTCATCCCTTTTTTGCTAGCCATTTTCTCTTTCCAGATGCTCATCTTTTCTTTCCAAGCACTCTCAAACTTCTCATAGTTTTTTTTGTAAACATCAGCATGCTCATCATCTATAGAGATAAGAAACTTCTTTATTGTTTGAGCCAAAATTATAATATTTTGCGGATCGAGATGAAAGTGAGGATTTCCGTCGGGATGGATATCTCCATTTGCACGATCTACATCTGAGGGCTTGTTTATAAGCTCAACATGATGAGAGAGATTTAAAAAACTATCTGCACCTACATTTGCCTTTGGGTTTGCACTTCTGCGAAGAAGAGCGGGTAACCAGCCGATTTCCAACTGTCCGCCGTTCATTATAAGAGCATCGGCATTTCTCATCTTAGAAATTAGAGAAGGACGAGGAACAACAAAGTGTGGATCCCAGTTTCCTTTTGCCAAAACAACAGTGTTTATATGTTCACCGCCGATGCTCTTTGTAATAGCACCGATGTACGGATAACTAACAGCTATATTCATGTGGGCTAATAGTGTTAGCGGTAAAAGTAGTAAAAGAAATTTCATGACTTCTCCTAAAACCCATGAGCTCCATGAGCTCCTATTGAAATGTTTGCCTGAAGTATTAAAGTATTGATATCTTGTCTGTTCCCGTCTTCATTATATAAAGAACTGTTATGATTATACTGTAATCTGAATCTTGCAAACTCACTTGTGTGGTATTCAACCATAGCGGAGTACTTGTTAAAACTGTTTTTTGTGTCTGTTTTTACTCCGTTTGATGTGATGTCATTTTGAAAAATAGTATCATATCTAACTCCTGTGTGCCAGCTTTTGTTGATGCCATACACCAGTTGAGTGTAAAGTCCTGATTGTTTTTTCGTTATAGTCGGACTTGTTAAGACAGCCGTCGTGTCAGCCGGATTTAGATTGTACTGAACTCCGTCCATATCTCTGTGCAAAACCTCACTCTGCCACTTTAAAAAGCTATATGAATCAAAGTAGTGTTTTACAAGAAAGTCAGCACCGTAAAGTTTGCTCTCACCGCTAAATACATGAGGTGATTCATCATCTGAGTGATCTATTCTTGAACTCCCCTGAGCGTAAGAAAGTCCTGCTAAAACTGTTGTGTCATCAATGTCAAAAGATGTCTTTATGTAACCGACAAAAAGTGCCGGTGCATCTGCTTGGGTTGTGTAAGTTCCTATTTTATCTTTACCAAACATCTGAGTGTTCTCACCCTGAAGGATTTCTGCTCCTATCATCAGGTAAGTGTCTGTTGGAGCTATCCATTGAAGTTGAAGCCCACTCTCATTGATGCCGTGCATTCCTAAAAAAGCCTCATAAACCAAGGGCATATCGGCAAAGTCCCAAGAGTGGTGATGTTGTTCGTTTAAGTAACCAAAATTTGAGTTAAATTTTCCGCCTTTTATTCTGGCACCGTGTCCTAGAGCCGTTGAAGTGAAGTAGAGTTCTTCTATCTCAACAGCATCTTCACTAAAGTGAAAAATACCGTCCATAGTAAAGAAAGGGTCAACCGAGCTTGAGAGTACAAGTTCTGCATAGTTTAAGTTAAAACCGTTTTTTGCATTGTTTGGAGTGTGTGTACTTCCTCCGTGTGAGTGACTTCCTAAAAGACCGTGAGCAATACCTGGAACTTCCAAATGAGCAACTTTGTCATCAGCCATATTTCTACTCACATAAGATGCGTCCATGACTAGGGAGATGTCAGGTATAAATTTTGACTGAACAAAAGTTCTTTTTTCAACAGGAAGCACATCTGCTCCACCAAACGCGATAGTTGCACAAAGTGTGCTTGTTAGTAGTATTTTTTTCATAATTATCCTAAATAATATTTTTTATATTTGTAATAGTTGTTTTTTTATTTTTGAGTGTTAGGATTTAAATGGAGGTGCGCGGTTTTGGTAGGAGTGGTCTTTTTTGTGTAGGGAGTAAACCAAGTTGGTTAGAGCAATGTTATCAAATCTAAAAACTTCTAAGTCTCTAAAGTCATCTACGATGTCTGCAGAGACTGAGTGGTCGTCTACAATACATATCTGACATGAAGTGCTGTCGTTATCCCCATGGATATGCTCAAGCTCATGTATAGCTGTAGCAGTTGTAGCAATGATAAATAATATAGATATCAGGACTCTAAGTTTCATAAATGAAATTTTACCATATTTTTATATCTTTGAGAAGCGGTATCATTTACCGGTTGCAAGAAGAGCCTGCTCATAATGGTGAGAGATGCGTACAAGATGCCAGCTTACCCGCTTAAGCCACCTTACCCCTTCCAGATAGTCTGTGCCTTTTTCGACATCAATCTCTCCTTTGGCAATTTTGGTCACAATAATTTCACGATAATTCTTCATATGTTTATAGAGAGTTACTTTTGTCTTATTTGAGTGCTTAAGCATTTTATGCCAGTTTTTAGATTTTACATCCTCTATGATTGATTTTATTCCCATTATTATAATATCACGCTCTTTTGTGAAGTGTTGAGTGTCTCGCAGAGTTATGGCACGGTCTTCATCTTCTTCACATCTCTCATGCAGTCTCTGCATGTGGTCAAGAGTATGAATCATGGCTACCAGTCTCTCCCAAAGCGCACCTGATTCACTCTCTAGCGATATCTCATCAATGTATGCATGAGTCTTATTCAAAGCATCTTGAAGTTCTGTGATATTGGCCCGCTTAGAGTTTTTATCACCTAAAATAGAATTTATATGTTCTAAAAGAGCAAGTATTTCGACTTGTATAGTGTTTTGAACCGCCGTAAGAGCGACACTTGGTTGTTCGAGTAGAATGTTGTCAAGTGCTTTAGTGTATAGTTGCTGCTTTTGGGGAATAAGATTAATCATAAGTTTTGCAAAGTGTTTGGTAAATGGCAAAATAATCATAAGTCCTAAAAGATTAAAAATGCTGTGAAATGCAACTAGGCTTATCTCTGCATTAGAACTTATCGCAGTCGGAAAGAATGATTCTGCAATCAGTGTAAACGGGGTTATTAAAAACAGAGCACCTATTGCTGTCATAATATTGTATACAACATGAGAAAAGCCTGTACGCCTGGCTTCTATTGATTGCCCTATTGTAGCTATTGCTGCGGTGATTGTTGTGCCGACATCCATGCCTATGATTAATGCAGCTGCTTGCTCAAAGTTAATAGTACCGACATAAAGTGCGCTTAGCGCCATTGCTACACCTGCGCTGGATGATTGGGTGATTATTGTAAAAATTATGCCGAATGCAAGCAGTTGAAGTCGTCCGACAAAGGAGTCTGATGGTAGTTGTTCCGGAGTCATAAAATCTGAAAAACCACTCATGCCATGCTGCATCATGGCAATTGCGATAAATATAAGTGAAAATCCTGCAATAGTATATCCAACAGTTGCCAATCTGTTTTTTGCAAATATTCTAAGTAGTACGCCAAAAAGCATAAAGAGCATCATAATGCCCTCTAGTTTTAGTTTAAAACCCAAAAGCACGACAATCCAGCCTGTGACAGTAGTCCCTATGTTAGCACCAAATATAATACCCAATGATTCAGCAAAGCTGATTAACCCAGCTCCCACAAAACCTACCGCAGCAACAGTCGTGGCGCTGGAAGATTGTAATATAGCAGTGGTTATCGAGCCTGTTACGGCTCCGCTCAGAGGAGAGTGCGTAAAGCGCATTAGTGCTGAGCGCATGGCATTACCGGCAAGGTTTCGTAAGCCGTCTGTTAAGATAATGATACCCAGAAGAAAAAGACCTAATCCTCCGACAGCCTCAAATATGGAGTTTGTATTCTCAAGTAAAAAGTCAATATTCATGTTATAAACCTCTTGATGACTTTTAGTATATCACCGAGCTACTTTTAAAACTCTTTAAACATTTGTATAGGGTATAATTTGTTTATGGATATAGATATTGTGCCGAAATTTATTGCTGATTGTCATCTTGGAAAGCTTTCCAAGTATCTGCGTGTAATGGGGTTTGACACACTCTTTTTCAGTACGATTGATGATAATGATCTGATTGAACTTGCAAAGGAGGGCGGACGTATTATTTTAACACGTGACAAAGTTCTGCACAATAGAAAAGATTCGCCTACTTTTTATCTGGAGTCTGTGGATAATTTAGAGCAGTTAAGAGCATTGCAACGTGAATACAACTTAAAATCTTATGCTCTTGTTCCGCGTTGCGTAGTATGTAACTCAGAATTAAATAGTATTCAAAAGAGTAAGATTGAAGATAGACTTCCACCAAGGGTAAAAAAATATTTTTCTGAGTTTGAGATATGTAATATATGTGATCGTATATATTGGCAGGGAGATCACTATAAGCGTATGCTCCTTACGATTAATAAAATATAACATGGGTTTTTATAGGTTAGATTAAGTTGATTTGATTTAACATATAAGTATGTAAAACAAAGGAGACGGAGTTATGGATAAGAAAGAAGTAAAAAAAATCGTAAAAAAAGAGCTAAAGGCTTTTCTTAAAAAAGAGCTAAAACAAGATGTAAAAAAGGACATCAAAGGATATAAGAAAAAAGAAAAGTTGGAAAAAAGCTCCAAGAAGAAGAAATAGCCGCAGTGTAGAGTTGTTTTATGTTCTATACTAAAAGTGTCAGTGAAAGTCTGCAAGCCTTGGGCTGTACATCTGACGGATTAACGGACCGTGAAGCGAAGCAGCGCACTGAGCACTACGGAAAAAACAGCCTGCCCGGGGCGAAAAAACGGACACTCGCTATAACACTTTTAGAACAGTTTAAGAGTCCTGTTATTTACGTACTTTTAATAGCTGCAATAGTCTCTTTCGCAATTAAAGATTTTACAGATGCCGGATTTATTTTAGCCGTGCTTCTTATCAATGCAATAATCGGAACATATCAAGAATATACGGCAGGACAGAGAGCGGATGCTCTAAAAAAAGTCCTCAAAACTTACGTGAGTGTACTAAGAAGCTCTAAGCGTGCGAAACTTCTAAGTGAAGATGTAACGGTCGGTGATGTAGTATTCTTCGAATCAGGTATAAAAGTGCCTGCAGATATACGTCTTATAGAAGCTCAAGATTTGTATTTGGATGAATCTCTTTTAACAGGAGAATCAATAGATGTGAATAAAGACGCTTCTTACATATCAACGGACATAGATGAACCCATCGGTGATAGAAAAAATATGCTTTTTGCCGGATCTATGGTTACAAAAGGTCGTGCAACAGGTGTAGTAACTGCCGTAGCCGATCAGACGGAAGTAGGTAAGATTGCATCCCTTTTAGCTTCCACAAGCATTGCAAAGCCACCGTTGGTTCAAAGAATGGAACGGTTCTCACTAAAGATAGCCAAACTTATAGGTTTCATCGTATTATTAATTATATTAGTCGGGATATATCAGGAATCATCGCTTAAAGAGATATTTTTTCTTAGTGTTGCTGTAGCGGTATCTACAATTCCAGAAGGTCTTCCCGTTGCTATTACCGTCGCACTGAGTGTAGCGAGTTCTTCAATGAGCAAGCGTAATGTTATCGTACGAAAACTCTCAGCCATCGAGGGCCTTGGTTCTTGTACTTTAATCGCGAGTGACAAGACTGGTACGATGACACAAAACAGTCTCAGTGTAGAGCATTTTGTTACACCTGTAAAAACTTACGCCCCTTTAGAATCGGTGAGTGATGAGATTCTTAACTGTGCTGTTTTATGTAATGAAGCAAGTTTTGAACGTGAAGAAGAGGGATACAGTTTTATTGGTGATCAGGTAGATATTGCTTTAGCAAGATATGCGCTTAAGATAAAGGAAAAACTATATGGTTTAAGAACTAAAGCAAAACTCATAGAAGCTATGCCGTATGAGCCGCAAAACAAATTTTCGGCAATGGTATATGAACTCGATGGTAAAAAAGTACATTTTATTAAAGGTTCACCTGAAGTAATACTTACCAAAAGTGATTTGGACTTACAAGCACAAGAGAGATTAAACGAACAGATAGAATCCTGGGCAAGTAAAGGTTTTAGAAATATAGCTCTAGCCTGCAAAATAAGTGATGAAAGTGCCATTGCAGAAGATGGATACACGTACCTTGGTTTTGCAGCTATTATAGATCCGCTCAGAGAAGGTGTTAAAGAAGCTGTCTCAACAGCTCAAAATGCCGGTATAGAGGTAGTTATGGTGACAGGAGATCACCCAAATACTGCATTTTTTATAGCAAAAGAGCTAAATATTGCTATAGATAAGGATGAGGTGATTGATGGATTGGAAATCTCTCACTGGCAAGAAAGAGGTGCTCCAAAAGATGAGATTGCGCATAAGCGTGTTTTTGCAAGAGTCTCACCTGAACAAAAACAACTTATAGTAAAAACTTTTCAGGATTTAGGTCATTTTGTAGCGGTTACCGGAGACGGAGTGAATGACGCACCGGCACTTAAATTTGCAAATATAGGTATATCCATGGGAGATAGCGGAACCGATGTCGCAAGAGAGTCGAGTGATTTGATTTTAACCGATGATTCTTTTGGTTCTATTGTTAACGGTATAGAAGAGGGAAGAGTCGCTTATGATAATATCAGAAAAGTTATTCACCTGCTTATTTCAACAGGTTTTGCCGAGATAGTCCTTATAGTCCTTTCGATGATATTTTTTATGCCAATTCCTCTTTTGCCGGTACAGCTTTTGTGGTTAAATCTGGTTACTAACGGTATTCAGGATGTAGCTCTAGGTCTTGAAAAAGCTGAACCGGGTGTACTAAAGAGAAAAGCACGTGATCCAAAAGAGCCTATATTTAATAAGATAATGATTAGCAGGGTGGTAGTCGGAGGTCTATATATGGGCATCTCGGCATTTGCGGTTTTTTATACACTGCTTGAGTTTGGTTATAAAGAGGATAATGCAAGAAACATAACACTGCTTTTGATGGTTCTCTTTGAGAATGTACATGTCTTTAACTCTCGTACCGAAAATTATTCTATCTTTAAAATCAATCATAGTAAAAATAGATTCTTATGGATGTCAGTTCTTGTGGCCCAAGGTCTGCACATAGCATCTATGTACAATCCTTTTATGCAGTCTGTTTTGAATATTCAACCGGTTAGTCTCAAAATGTGGGGAACCTTGTTGTTCGTAGCTATAGCTCTTATGCTTGTAATGGAGATGGAAAAAGTTATAAGAGCTAAAGTTTAAAACTTGCCTCTAAAATATCTGGATGCCATCAATATCTCTTTTAGAAATAGACTCAAGGCAAGTATAAAAGCCGCCATTGCCGCTATAAAGAGGGTAGCTATGTAATAAGCACCGTCAAAAGCAAAAAAACCGGTGCAACTGCGAGTTGAATAAGGTGCGATACGGTATTTATAGAATCGCTATCCGAAAAAATATCAATCATAGAAGTTCCCAAAAAGGTTAATGTACAATTATATTTAAATAAAGTGCATTAATCCCTCCTTGATTGCCTAAAGTTTATCACATCTCTTCTAAGGCTTTTTTGATTGCAAGCGGAAGAGGAAGATCTACTTTATCGCAATCTTCTTCCAAACAGCACTCACACACAGTTCCCGCTTCAGTCTCTTCCATGATAGCTTCCATGTTATCACCATGTTTTTTTACAGCTTCTTTTATAGCATCAAAATGTACATCATTGCAGTCACATACCAACATAATAATCTCCTAAAATCAGATTTGAACAAATACGGATGCTTGAACACCGCATACAGGACATTTTTCAGGAGGTGTGCCTAATTCGATATATCCGCAAACAGGGCATAAGTAGATATTCACCTCATCCAAGTCTTTGCCTTCTTTTACAGCTTGCAGAGCTTTTTGGTAAAGCTGGGCATGTACTTTTTCGGCTTCAAGAGCATAACCAAACATTTTTTTTGCTTTGTGGTTGTCTTTAACCGCTTGTTCATACATAGGAGGATACATATCTTCAAACTCATAAGTCTCGCCGCCTATAGCAGCTTCAAGGTTTTCAAGAGTTGAGCCGACTTTGTCCATAGCTTTTAAGTGGCCTTCAGCGTGAATGCGTTCTGCCTCAGCTGTTGTACGAAACAGTTTTGCAATGTTTGCAAGCCCCTCTTTTTCCGCTTTTTTAGCAAAAGCAGTATACTTTTGGTATGCTTGGCTCTCACCGCTAAATGCCGTATCCAGATTTTCTTGTGTTGTTGACATAAAACTTCCTTTTAATGATATATATTTTCCAAAGGAAAAAAATTATCCTTTGGTATATTGTAACTAGCTTGGACTTAAATGAATATTATTGTTTTTTCTTACTCTCCAAGTCACTTACAACCTTATGCATCTTGTACAGTGAATCAGGATTTAGAGAGATTGAATCAATGCCGTGTCTCACTAAAAACTCTGTAATCTCAGGATAATCAGACGGAGCCTGTCCGCAGATGCCGATATATTTGCCGGCTTTTTTACAGGCATTTATAGCCATCTCCAGCATTCTAGTAACCGCTTTGTTCCTTTCATCAAATATATGAGCAATAAGAGCACTCTCTCTGTCAACTCCTAAAACGAGCTGAGTCAAATCATTTGAGCCGATGGAGTAACCGTCAAAGACTTTTAAAAACTCATCTGCCAAGATTACATTTGCAGGTATTTCACACATGGCGTATATTTCAAGAGAGTTTTTGCCTTGGATAAGACCTTGGCTGTTCATGATCGAGATGACTTTTTTACCTTCATCCGGAGTTCTTACAAAGGGAAGCATGATTTTTATATTTGTAAGCCCCATATCATCTCTTACTCTTTTTAGAGCTTCGCATTCCCATTCAAAGGCTTCTTTGTAGTTGTCATTGTAGTAACGGCTTGCTCCGCGAAAGCCGATCATCGGGTTTTCTTCAACAGCTTCGTAGTCTAGACCGCCAGTCATATTTCTGTATTCGTTACTTTTAAAATCGCTTGTTCTTATGATAACCGGTTTAGGATAAAAAGCTGCGGCTATCATACCGATACCTTCGCTTATCTTCTCTATGAAAAACTCTTTAGCATCTGTATGAGGGAGCATAAAAGAGGATATCTCGTCTGCATCTCTGACGCTTTTACCTTTGGTCATGTTAACAAGTGCCATTGGATGAGCATTGATAGAGTGGCTCATGATGAATTCCATGCGTGCAAGACCCACTCCGTCATTTGGCATCTTAGATAGCTTAAACGCTTCTGCCGGATTGCCTACATTCATATATAGTTTTGTCTTTGTCGGTTCGAGTCTGCTCATATCTACATCGTGACGCTCGTAGTTTAGTTCACCTTCATAGACATAACCCTCATCTCCTTGAGCGCAACTCACACTAACGCTAACACCGCTTTGTAAAACATCTGTAGCATTAGTACATCCTACAACAGCAGGCACACCGATTTCTCTAGCGACTATGGCAGCATGACAAGTACGGCTTCCACGGTTGGTCACAACAGCAGAAGCTTTTTTCATGATAGGTTCCCAGTCAGGATTTGTAGTATCTGCGACTAAAATATCACCTTCGTTAAAAGAGTTAAACTCAGAAGTGTCGTGAATAATGTTTACCTTGCCTACTCCTATTTTTTCACCTACTGCGCGTCCCTGTGTAAGAATCTTCGCATCAGAGGGTACTTTTATGGAGTATTTTTCTATGTGTGAGCTTTCACTAAGCCTGCTCTGTACCGTCTCAGGGCGTGCTTGGACTATGTAGAGTTTACCATCAAGCGCATCTTTTGCCCATTCTATGTCCATTGGACGTTTGTAATGGTCTTCTATGATGAGAGCCTGCTTTGCAAGAGAGATGACTTCATTATCTGTTATAGAGTAGCTTTTTTGCTCTGCCTGAGAGGTTTCTACATTTAGAGTGTTTTTTCCATCTTGTGCGTATAACATTTTCTCTTTTTTACTTCCCAAAGAGCGTTTTAAAATAGTGCTGATTCCATTTCTAAGAGTAGGTTTAAAGACAAAGAACTCATCCGCATTTACTCTTCCGCTGACTACGTTCTCGCCTAATCCCCAGATTGAGTTTATGAGAACCAAATCCTCTGAACCGCTCTCGGTATCGATGCTGAACATGATACCGCTTGATGAGTTGTCACTTCGTACCATCTTTTGGACACCGACCGAAAGGGCGACTTTAAAGTGGCTAAACCCGCGGCTCTCTCTATAGCTGATTGCTCTGTCTGTAAAGAGTGAAGCAAAGCATTCTTTTACGCTTTGAAGCAGAGCATCTGCAGAGGAGATATTTAAAAATGTCTCCTGTTGTCCTGCAAACGAAGCATCAGGCAGGTCTTCAGCAGTTCCAGAAGAGCGAACGGCTACATCCACCGCATCTGAGCCGTACTCTTTTGAGAGAATCTTGTAGGCCTCAAGTATCTCTTTTTCGAGTGTTTTTGGGAGTTTGGAGTTTAAAAGAAGTATACGAACCGCAAGACCGCGTTTTTGGAGGTTGTTTGTATCTGAGATATCAAGACCGCTAAGAGTCTCTTGAATCTTGGCTTTAATATTGTTGTCTTTTAGGAGCAGCCAGTAGGCATCACTCGTAGTTGCAAAACCGTTAGGAACGTTTATTCCCTCAGGAGTCAGCTTTTGATACATCTCACCAAGAGAGGCGTTTTTGCCGCCGACCGTGGCGATGTCGTCAATTGTAAGTTCATTGAAAAACCGTATATATTGCATAAGAAAATCTCCTAAACAAAAATTATTAACATATGTTATCATAAAAGTCATGATTTATACTGTTTTAATTGTGCAGAAATTTTGATAAGATAATGCTTTAAATTTCAAACTATAGCTAAAGCACCCGGAGCCGTATTATATGCATGAGAATCCTAAAGATATTGACACTGCAGAAACTAATGTAGATAATGAAATGTGTGCAATTCTTGGACATGATGAAACTGAATATATTGGTACAGATGAAGAGTTTACAAGTGAAGCTTGTCTGCAAAATCAGTACCGTCACATCGTAGATGCGACAAACATTGTCTCCAAAACCGACACACGTGGTATTATTACTTATGTAAACAACAAGTTTGTCGAAATATCGGGTTACCCAAGAGAAGAACTTATTGGTAAAAATCATAATATAGTGAGAAATGCAGATATAGATAAGTCATTTTTTAAAGAGCTATGGGATACTATTAAAGGGAAGAAGGTTTGGAACGGTGTTGTTACAAATCTGCATAAAAACGGCAGTAAATATACGGTTGAAGCTTCTATCTTTCCTATTCTTAATGATAATGGTGACATTGTAGAGTATATATCTATCCGTCACGATATAACTCAGTTAAGAAAGCTGAATAATGAGATAAAAGCATTGCACGAATATGACATGCAGCAACAGCATATAGCACGTGAAAAACTTGAAAAAGGAATCATTAATGAGTTAGATGCCAAAGAGTGCAAAGTTTTGTATGCCCCTTCTGACATATTAAGCGGAGATTTTTATTCAATATATAAGCGCGAAGACGGTTCTAGACTTTTATATATTATAGACGGGCAGGGACATGGAGTCTCTCCTGCTCTAACTGTTTTTGCCGTTTCATCTACTATTAATCAGCTTATAAACAGAGTGAGTGATTTTCAAGAGTTGGTAGAGCATCTATTTCCTGTGATAAAGACTTTTTTAGCAGATGAAGAACAACTCTCTTTTACTATGCTTATGATAAATCCAGACTCCACTAAACTTTGTTATGCATCCGGTGGAATGTATCCGTTTTTGGTAAAGAAAAAAGGAGCGCAAATAAGTGAAATAAAAGCGAACAATGTTCCTTTTATGAACTTTTCTCAAGTTCCTAATATTGGTCAAGTAGAGATAGAAGATTTTGAATCACTCTTGCTTTACAGCGATGGTTTTATTGAACATGAAGATAGAGAGTTAAATATATTTTTACCTCAAAACTTAATTGCTCAACCGCGATTGATTAATAGCGCTGAGCAAACTACAAAAGCAATGAAGTTTGAAGATGATGTGACACTTATTTATTTAAAAAATCAAGTATAAAATACGAGCGTCAATCTCTTTTCAGTTTAAAAAGGGATGGATCTTCAACACCTACAAACAGACTATAGCTTGCACCGTTTTTTCCGGCTAATTCATATTCAGATTTATATTCTAGTTCCATATTATCCAGATAAGTCTTTAACAGATTAAGCGTAGGCTTACTTTTCGTAGTTATTTTCAAGACATTGTCACCTTCGTATCCCAAGAAAGTCTCAAGATATTCGATATCAAGTTCGATAGCATACTTAATAATACTTTTCATTTTCCAAAGCAGCATCGTATATCCTTATTTTATATCTTCTGATTATAGCAAAATCTTTTAATATCTAAAACACGATTTAAACAACAGCACCAATTTACCCATTTATAGCTACAATTTCACATGGGACATAAAAATAAAAAAAACAGTAAAATAAACCAGAGAATTAAAAAATATTTTGACGGGGATCCTTTTGATGTAGGAGTTGAGAGAGTAAGTTCTGAGACTCTTAGTGAGATGTTTTCAACTCTTGGAATCTACGATATCGAGCATTCCAAAGAAGTTCTTGTAAAAGCGGCACGAATGCTTTGGAGTGAAGCAGATGCGGGTTATCGTTCAGACATATTAAACTTTTTTGCAAGAGATAACAAAGTCTACAAATCAGATAGAGTGAAAGAACCAAACTTAGACAGACATGAGAAGATAGAAGCAATGCTTCAAGAACTGGATGTCACTCCCGAAGAAGCAGCACTGCTTAGTGATGCCTTTATGGAAGTAAGAAGCAAAAAGATTACCATTGCCAAGATGGAGTCAAAACTAAAACATATCAGGTTCGAGTTAAAAAGAGCGAAGCTGCAAAAGGCTCTTGATGGCATCTTTGATACTGACGATACTCTGGAGTTCAATGCATCTCTGCATTATGTGCTTTACGGACAGAGTTTTCATAAAATACTCACACTTAGTACAAAAGCATACGGTGACGACTATATTCAAAATACTGACGATGAAATCATCATTGCCAAGATTGAGCAAGATAAAGAAAAGATAGTTCGAGCCAAACAAAACGAGATAAACACTTTTATAAAAAATCTGCCTGAGAAACATGCTTATTTGACTCAAAAAGAGATAGTAACCGCGTTTCGTGCATCACCGCCAAAAATAAAGACATCTTACCCGCTTTTAAAAGAGAGTGTTATTCACTCCATTATTTCTACCAACTTAAACGTCGTCGACTTGGAATTGCATGAGGAAGAACTTTTAGTTCACATAAACGAGGGTTTTT
The DNA here is from genome assembly GCF_041563495.1 of Sulfurimonas sp. GTDB lineage: Bacteria > Campylobacterota > Campylobacteria > Campylobacterales > Sulfurimonadaceae > Sulfurimonas. The sequence goes on along the minus strand of NZ_JBFFMZ010000004.1, from coordinate 139,725 downwards.
TGCTTCCATATTCAGACGTTACGCATGGTTATATTTTAGATATTCACATAGATCTGGAGAGTCTTTTAAAAGATATCTGGGAGTCTGAGAAACTTGATTTTGAAGATGTCATAGCAGATGCAAAAACACATCAGGAAGAGGACTTTTTAAAAAGCTTAAAAGACTTGGTCGAGGAGTGTGAACACTATGCAGCACTTTTGCACCTCGACCAAGAAGAACTTCATAAAAAAGTATATGCCTCTCTCTTGGACAGACTTGGGGAATCCCTAAACCTTACTTCAAAGATAGCTAGAAAAACAATAAGAGCATTTGTCATAGATACTCATGATGAGATTATTAAAAAACAAAGACAAGCTCTTTTAGCTCGTACTATCCGTGATTTTAAAAATCTTTTTCCAATGGCTAGAGGGATGAGAAGAAAACTCATTCTCCACATAGGTCCGACAAACAGCGGCAAGACATATACGGCCATGAAAAAACTAGAACAAGCCGATACCGGTTACTATCTTGCACCTTTGAGACTTTTAGCGTTAGAGGGTTATGAGAGCTTGAAAACTGACGGCGTAGCAAGTTCTCTTATAACAGGAGAAGAACAGCTCATAAACGAAGATGCCACTCATATAAGTTCGACCATTGAGATGCTAAACTTCGATGTTGATGTTGATGTTTGTGTCATAGATGAAGTACAGATGATAGATGACCGCGATCGTGGCTGGGCATGGGCAAATGCAATTATCGGAGCGCCTGCAAAAGAGATTATCATGACCGGTTCTTCAAACTCAAAAAATGCTATAGTCGCACTTGCAGAGTATCTTGGTGAAGAGCTTGAGATCATCGAGTTTGAGAGAAAAAACCCTCTTACACTTTTAGAATTCCCGACGAACCCAAAAGACGTTGAAGAAGGTACGGCAATCATCGCCTTTAGCAGAAAAGATGTACTTCGACTAAAACAGGATTTTTCACACTATTTCAGTGTCAGTGTCGTATATGGAAATTTATCTCCTGAAGTCAGACGTGAAGAGGCTCGAAGGTTTAGAGAGAAAGAAACGCAGATACTTATCGCAACAGATGCTATAGCCATGGGTATGAACTTACCCATAAAGACCATACTCTTTTCAAAAGCCGAGAAGTTTGACGGCATCACTCAGAGAAATCTTTTTCCATCTGAAATCCTTCAAATTTCAGGTCGTGCCGGTCGATACGGGATGAACGAAGAGGGTTTTGTTGGAGCGCTAAACATGGATACTCTGCGTATCATAAAGAAAAACTTCTTCAAAGAGCCAAAAGAGATTACTATTCCGTTTAAGGTAATGGCAAACTTGGAACATATAAAACTTGTTTCAAGCATTTTGGAAGAGAACTCACTCAGTGAGATACTAAAATTCTTTGTAGAAAACATGGAGTTTAACGGACCATTTCGCGCATCTAACTTAGATGACATGATGGAAGCCGCTTTGATTGTAGATACTTACGACTTGGATATAGCTATGAAGTATCATTTAGCCTGTGCACCGCTTACTTTGAAGTCACCTTACATCATTGCATCTTTTGAGAGTTATATCTTGGCATTGGAGAAAAAACTGCCGGTTATTTATACCCCACCTGTACTAAACGGCACTTATGCCGGGACTACGGATGAGCTTTTAAGAGCGGAAGACATGGTTAAAGAGATATCTCTTTATTTATGGCTTAGCTACCGTTTTAAGGACTATTTTTTGGATGAGCAAAAAGCACGGCAAACCAGATGGATTTTAAACAAGTATATAGAAGAGTCTTTGCAGCAAAGTCACTTTGTTCAAAGGTGTAGAATCTGTACGGCACCGCTTCCTGTAAACTCAAAATACAGCATCTGCCAGTCGTGTTTTAAGAAAAACTACACCGGTAAAGGTGCAAGGCGGGGAAGAAGAGCTTAAAGTTATTTAACTTTTAAACTCGTCTATTGTAGATTGAAGGGATTGAGCAACAGATACAAGTTTCTCTAAGTCATTACCAATGCTTAAGATGCTTGTATTATTGGCAGTTGAGAGTACATCTATTTTACTGATATCTTCGATAATCTCTTCAATATTGGCTGAAATCTCAACCGAATCTTTTGCCGATTTGTCAGCGACTTTTGTTGAACTGTTTATAGCATCCGAAGTTGTACTGATTTTTTGTTCTACTTCGTCAGATATATTGAGTAAACTTTCAATATTTTTTGCGTTTTCATGCATCTTATCACTTACATCATTGATTGACTGTACGATTGTGCCAACACTGATATCTATCTCTGTTAAAGATTTTTGTGTTCTCTCGGCAAGTTTACGAACTTCATCTGCTACAACGGCAAAACCACGTCCATGCTCACCTGCACGCGCAGCTTCAATAGCGGCATTTAGAGCAAGAAGATTAGTCTGTTCTGCAATGTCTTTGATAACATTTAGAACTTCTTTAACCTGGTCAGCGTCATTTTTAAGACCTACTAGTTCACCTGAAAGTTCATTTTCAATCTCTACAAAAGAGTTTACTTCGTTACTTAGTGCGCTTAGAGAAGTTTTTGCTGTTGTAAGTTCATCATGAGCCTCTTTGACATTTTTCTGTGTCTCTTCCGAAGCTTGCATGTTCTCTCTGAGCAGGTCTTTAATAGAGATACTTTTTTGAGTAGTCGTAGCAACAATCTCACGTTCTTGAGAGGTGCTTTCTCGAATTACATGACTTGATTGCTCTATCTCAGATGCAATAGCTGTATTTTTAACACCCAGAGATTTTACTTCATTCACCGTATCTTGAATCATCTCTATAAATTTGTTTACTTCTTTTGCAGCGTCACCAAACTCGTTATCATGTCTATGAGTAAGTCTTTTAGTTAAATCTTTGTCCCCGCCTACAAGCGCTGCGATACGAATTTTTAAGTTTGAAAGAGGAGTGAAGATCTCTTTTGTGAAAAAGATACTTGCACCGATCGTAAATAATATGGCTCCGATAATAAGAGCAATAAGAAGAGTAGCTTCCGTTGCTTCATTTTCAGCATCATTTTTGTCCAGTGAAAGGACTAAATCCATTGCTCCTAAAACATAACCTTCTTTTATATTGTAATGACACGCAAGACATTTTGTCTCAGCAACCATAGGTCTAATCATACGAATAGTGTGATGCCCATTTTCATTGGTTTCTATTACTTTTGTATTTTTGCTTGTCAGAACGTCTCTTATCAAAGCATCTGTTGTAAAGGTTTCTTTTGGAGCATATATCTCCATAACGGCTTTTGATTTTGAAATATTCAGGCTTTCGATACCCTCAATTTTTCTAGCTGCTTTAAAAGCATCTTGAACAATGGCACTATCACCCATCATCATGCTGCCAGTCATAGTCTGAAAGATTGATTCACTAAGCATTGCGAGAGATTGTTTCGCAGTTTTTTCGGATAAATGTTGAAGAGTTGATGAGAGATAGTAAGTTATAGCGAGCAAACCGATGACGCTAAGTGAAATGATTGAGGTGATTACTTTAGACTTTACTGTTTTGAGCATTACGAGTTCCTAATAATATAGTTTAATCCAAGATTATAGCAGAAGAACTACTTAAACTTCCTTTATGTTTAAGCTTTTTAATTAAAGCGTTTCTGTTAAGTTCATATACGTCAAAATCATTTGCTATAAACAGTTTTCCTTTGTACTTTTGTTTTATTTCATTATACACCACATCTATATCCATGTCGGAGTTTTTGTTAAATCTGGGATTGATATGGTTGGCTATAAGGTTTTTTACCCGCATCTTCTGCGCTGTGGAGCCTAAATCTTTTGCCGTAGTATGCATGAACTTTACGGGTAAGTTATCATAAACTTCTTGTGTGTAAGTACACTCATGAACCAAAAGGTCAAGTTCTTTCAGATAATCATCTAATATTTCAGGCTGTGAGTTGTCCCCAGCTATAATGAGTCTTCTTCCGGGAACTGGTTTGAGCATAAACTCTTTTGGTTCTAGTATTTGAGAGTTAAACTCAACTCTTTTGCCCCGTTTTAATTCACCGTAAAGTGCAGACGGTTTTATTCCTAGTGCTCTGAGTTTTTCTTCGTTTATCTTGTTTGTTATGTCATCTTCTTTGATGTAAAAAGCAAAACTCTCTATGGAGTGGACAAGAGGCAGGACTTTTAAAGAGAACTTGTCAAACTTAAACTCATCACCGCTTTTAAACTCGATGATGTCTAGTTTATAACCCAGTTTTTCTTCCGAGATGCCGACACTGCATTGTAAAAACTTTTTAATGCCTAAAGGTCCGTAGATGCTAAGAGTACTAAGAGAGTCGTCTAGTGTTTTTGAAGAGAGCAGACCGGGAAGACCGTAGTAATGGTCTCCGTGAAGATGCGTAATGAAGATTGTATTTAGTTTTGAGACAGAGAGATAACTTTTTAGGAGCTGATGCTGTGTAGCTTCGCCGCAATCAAAAAGATACCATTTGTTGTCTTGGTCAAATTCCAGAGCAAGAGCAGATACATTTCTCTCTTTTGTAGGTTTTGAGGCACTTGTACCTAAAAAAGTCAGCTTCATATTTTTTCCTCAATAGACAAATATTTTTCATATTGAATATTATAGTCATAAATAGTATACTACTCAATATAAGGCACAATTCCTTCAGAGGAGAATATATGACTATAGGTTGTCCAAAAGAACAAAAGATTGATGAGTTTCGTGTCGGTCTTACTCCCGAAAATACAGCATCTCTGGTTGAAGAGGGACATGTTGTTTTTGTAGAGAAAGATGCCGGAGTCGGCAGCGGCTTTAGTGATGCCGACTACGAAAAAGCCGGGGCAAATATAGTCTTAGATGCAAAAGAACTCTACTCAAGTGCAAGACTCATAGTTAAAGTAAAAGAACCGCAAAAGGCAGAGTACGACTTGCTCGATGAAGCACATACGCTCTTTTGTTATCTGCATCTGGCACCCGTGCCTGAACTTGTATCTGTTCTCTTAGAAAAAAGAGTGTGTGCCATCGCCTACGAGACTGTTGCGATCGGCGAGCAGCTTCCCTTGCTAAAACCGATGAGTGAGATAGCCGGAAAGATGGCTCCTCTGGTCGGTGCATTTCACCTGAGTCGTTTTGAAGGAGGAGAGGGTCTTCTGATAAGCGGTGCAGATGGCGTGTCGAGTGCAAATGTACTGGTCATCGGCGCAGGAAATGTGGGGTATAATGCTGCAAAAATTGCATTCGGGATGGGTGCAAACGTAACCGTGATCAACCGCTCATCTCCAAAGCTTGAAAAACTTCTAGAGACTCTGCCTGATGTAAAAACAGCTCTTTACTCTGAGCAAAAACTCAAAGAAGAACTTCTAGATGCAGACATAGTCATAAGTACCGTGCTTATTCATGGCGGAGCGACAACACCTAAACTAATAACGCGCGAGATGTTAAAGAGTATGAAAAACGGAACCGTTTTGGTGGATGTAACCATAGACCAAGGCGGCATCTCCGAAGCTTCAAGACCGACAACCCATAGAGATGCTACATTTATGCAAGAGGGTGTGCTTCACTACTGTGTTGCAAATATGCCCGGAGCTTATCCCAAAACGGCCACTGTCGCTCTTTGTAATGCCACATTTTCATATGTTAAAAAACTGGCAAACGAGGGAACCGTAGATGCCATAAAAGCAGATGCATCGCTTGCACTTGGCGTAAATGTATACAAAGGTGAAGTAACTAATGAAGCAGTTGCTGAGGTATTAGGCTTAGCCTTTAAAGAGCTTAAACTCTAAAAAGGAGTATTTATGGCACTGATAAAAATGTTCCTGTTCACCTTGGTGGTCGGATATATAGTCTTTAGTGCCGTAATCTATATCTTCCAACATAAACTTGTCTATTTCCCAACAAAAGATATAGATATGAATCCTCACGATATCGGACTTGAGTATGAATCTATTTTTATAAAAGTAGATGAAGATGTAAAGGTCCATGCCTGGTATGTTCCGAAAAAAGATGCAAAGACGACACTTTTTTTTCTTCACGGAAACGGAGGAAATATCTCTCATCGTCTTGATTCTATAAAACTATTTAACTCATTGGGAATGAATGTTCTTATTTTTGACTATAGAGGATATGGAAACTCCGAGGGAAGTGCAAATGAGCAGAACACATATGACGATGCAAAAAGTGCATGGGAGTATCTCTTAAAAGACAAGGGTGTAAAACCTGAAGATATCATTATCTTCGGCAGGTCTTTAGGCGGGACGATAGCCGCTAATCTTGGAAGCACTTTAAAACCAAAAGCCATAATATTTGAGTCTACTTTTACTACGGTGAATGAGCTTGTGTCTGATATATATTCTTATGTACCGAAAATGCTGATTCGTTTTAAGTATGAGACGACAAAGTACTTAAAAGATATAAACTGCCCTGTCTTGGTTGTTCACAGCGTTGATGATGACATTATCCCATACAGGTTTGGTGAGGCTGTCTTTAGAAATGCCAATGAGCCAAAAACTTTTGTAAAGATAAGTGGAGATCATAATCACGGCTTTTTACAATCAAAAGATATATATCTCCCGGCCTTAAAGAAGTTTTTACAAGAGCTTGATAAAGACAAAAGCCAGAGTTAGAAGTGTAAGAACTGTAACATCTGTCTTGTTTCGTATAGAGAGGGCTTTTTTTACATCAGCTTCTTTTATTTCTTTTGTGCCTTCTCCGAAGTATGGTTTCTTTTTTAACTCTCCAAAGTAGTAAGTATCTCCGCCAAGGGAGATGCCAAGACCAAGAGCCATTGCGGTTATGGGATAGCCAGCATTGGGCGAGTCATGCTTTTGTCCGTCTTTGTAAAATGAGAAAATATCTTTTTGTTTAAACAAAAACATAATCAAAACAGCGGTTATTCTTGCAGGAATGTAGTTGGCAATGTCATCAAGTTTTGCAGCAACTTTTCCGTAGTTCTCGTACTTTTTGTTTCTGTAGCCGACCATCGAGTCCATAGTATTTACAGCTTTGTAGATGATGATGCCCGGAAGACCGAAAAGTGTGAGGTAAAAAAGAGGAGCGATGACTCCGTCACTCAGGTTTTCCGCGTATGTCTCGATAGATGCTTTGTAGATATCGCTCTCATTCATCTGCGCAGTATCGCGTGATACTAACATAGAGATAACCTCTTTCTTGTTTTGGCTAACTAAAACCTCTTTTACAGAGTCATAAAGCATCCTGTGAGCTAGAAACATAGATGCAAGGAATGAAGATATGATGATGTTTAGTGCAATATTTATCTGCGCCAGGTAGAGATAGATGCCAACAGAGATCAAACTAACCGAACCCAAAACAAACAAAACAAGTAACAAACCCCTAAAAACAGTGTTTTTGTAAAATCTCTCTTCAAAGAAAGTGATTAGCCCACCGATGATTATGACGGGATGTTTGATGAACTTGAACTCACCGAAGAGTCTGTCGATAAAGTAGGCAAGCAGAGCTGTTAAGATATTAGTCATTTAGGGCTTTTTGGATTTTGTCCATATCTATGTGCTTGTCTATGTGAGATGCATACTCTTTTATGGCATTTGCTTTGAACTCTTTGAAGTTGTAGCCTTTGTAATTGGGGTTTATTTCTGAGAAGATCATCTCTCTTATCTCATCTGAATCAAAAAGTCCGTGTATGAAAGTCCCATATAGGTTTTTCTTTGACTTGCATCTCTTCTTTGCAATGCCGTTGTGAATCTCATAGCCTTCGATGATGTGTTTAAAAACTCTATATGAACCTTTTTTTACTATCTTTTCTTTTTGGAAAATCACATCACCTTTTAACCGTCCGAAACCCTCTGTGACTTCTGCATCCGACTCGACACACTCAGGGTCTAAAATCCTCTCAAACATCATCTCGTAACCGCCGCAGATAGCAACTACTTTTTGCTCCTCAGACTTAAGTCTCTCTTCAAAGCCTCTTTCTCTAAGCCACTCCAAATCATCCACAACCCTTTTACTTCCAGGCAGAACGACCAAGTCACAAGATGCCATATCACCTGCGTTTGAGATGAAAGAGAGTTCCACTTCTTTATCGACCACAAGCGGTTCAAAATCCGTAAAGTTGCTGATGTGAGGAAGCTTGATAACTCCGACTTTGATGATTGAATCTCTTGTATCTTGAACGTAGTTCATGATGGATTCGCTGTCTTCAAACCCAAGGTTAAAAGGTTTAAAAGGTACGACTCCAAGAACAGGGATGTTAAACTCTTTTTCTATGATTTTCACACCTTCATCAAAGAGTGACATGTCTCCTTGAAACTTATTCACAATCACGCCGATGACATTTTTGCGAAGTTTTTTTGGAAGCAGATGGTAGACTCCGTAGATAGATGCAAAGACACCGCCTCTTTGTATGTCTGCAACTAAGATGATTTTGGTGTTGAACTCATCTGCTATGTATATGTTTGAGAGGTCTTTGTCCATCAAGTTTAACTCAACAGGACTACCCGCTCCCTCAGCCACGATGCACTCATATTTCTTTTGAAGTCTCAAAAATGCCTTTTTCACATGAGGCTGGAGAGTTTTGATATCTCGGTAATAATCCCAGACATCTTTGTCACCGACACTTTTACCGTTTACTATCATGTGAGCTTTTGACTTTCCGCCGGATTTTAATAAAACAGGGTTCATGTCAGGAGTGGTCTTAAGTCCGATTGCCTCGGCGGCAAAATACTGAGGAATGGCAATCTCCCCGCCAGCATCCGTAACCTGAGAATTGTTTGAGACGTTTTGTGCTTTAAAAGGAGCAACAGAGATGCCACGATGGTGAAGCAGGTAGGTTATGGCAAAAGATAGAGTAGATTTTCCTGCATCGCTGCTTGTTCCGAATATGCTAACAGATTTCATTTAGTGCCTTCTTTAGTTTGTTATGAGCGTTAGAGTCTTTGACTGCGAAGCGTAGATAGTCGTTGGTTAAAAAGTCGAAACTTCCGCAAGTCCTTACCAGGATTTTATGACGCAACAGATGCTCAAATATCTCTTTTGATTTTTTAGATTTTACCATGATAAAGTTTGAATCACTCTTGTAAATCTTGCTAAAGAGTTTAGAGTCTTGCAGAATATTTAAAAGCTCTTTTTTGTGTCTTTTGTGAAGCTTTGCGCTTTGCTTGTCAAACTTCTTGTCTTGGAGCCTTTTTGTTAAAAACTCTGCATCGTAAGCCGAGAGGTTCCACAATGGTGTTTTTAGCTTCTCTATATTGCTTTTATGAGAGAAAACAGCGCCTATTCTTACTCCGCCGCAGGCATAAAACTTGGTAAAGGATTGGATTATGTATAGTTTATTGTAATAGTTGATTTGGTTTCTCAAAGATTGGAGATTTTCAAACTCCAAAAACGATTCATCTAGTACGACTATGCACTTTTGTGCCTTCCAGATGCCAAAAAGTCTGGTTAAATCGTAGTGATTTGCATCTGGAGTGGATGGATTTACAAAGACTACAACGGAGCCTTTTTTTGGTTTTTTGTAGAGATTTTTAAAGCGGTTTATCTTTAGAATTTTACTCTTGTTTTGCACTGCTTTTTCATACTCTCCATAGAGCGGAGCGTAGAGATAGGTCTTCTTGTTTTTGAATGTTTTAAACAGCTCAAAGATTGCAGAAGTTGCACCGTTGTAAAGAGCGATCTGAGATTTTTTCAGAGAGTACTTTTTCGCGATTGAACTCTTTAAAGAGCCGTAGTTAGAGTCAGGATATTTTACTAACATGTTGTTAGTGGGTGTTATATCGATGCGCGGATGATAGCTGTTTATGTTTGATGAGAAGTCGATTATCTCATTTGCCTTGCATCCGATTTGTGAAGCGTATTTGTATATGTTAGCACCGTGTTTCATTTTAGCAGCTCTCTGGCTCTTTTAGTGTTTTTATATTCGTTGACTCTTCTTAGTGCGAAGAAGTTTGCGGCAAATCTCATCTTCTCTTTTACAAGAGCTTTGCTGAGTTTTTTTGGAGCGTGTTGGTTGTAGTTTTTCAAAAAAAGATTTATGAAGTAGTCGTTGCGTTCTCTTGCATCAAAACCTACAAGTGCAACTGCAACGTCATAAGCAAAAGTTCCGCATGATGAGTCTATGAAATCTATCACGCCTATTTTTTTGCCGTTGAAAATAGTGTTGTCTTTAAAGATATCTCCGTGGATGATGGCATCGTGGTTATGAGTGAAGTTTTTCAAAAACTCAAATCTTTTGTAGTAGCCAAAAAAGTTTTCTTTTACATACTTTAGAGCCTGCGTGACTTCATATTCTACGAGCATGTTTGTTGTGCACTTTATCTTTGAAGTCTCTTTGTGCATCTTAGCCATAAATCTTGCAAGAGCTTGGATGTGATAGCTTTTAACACTCGTTGGGTGTTTTCCTTCGAGTTTTTCGTAGATATACCAGCCGTCGTTGTTATCAAGGCAGAGAGGGACATTTAACCCGGCTGATTTTAAATCATCTAAAAGCTCTATATCAAGTGCTATTTTGTGCTGAATGTCCCGCTCATACTTTTTTAAGATATAACCTTTGGTATCTGCAAAAACTATGTAAGTCGTGTCTATTATGCCAGACACGGTCGGTGTCAGTTTTGTAAAACCGTAGGAGGGAAAAAGCCTGTTTAGCTCTTTTAGAGTGATGGTGGTTTTTACGCCCATGAGTTCTCCATGACACACTCTTGAAGTCTTTTTTCTTCTTTCCATTTTATAGTTTTTAATTCAGGCTCGCTGTAAAACTCATTTACATATCCAAGAGCCAGATAAGCAACCAGTTGGGTGTTTTTAGGAGCATTAAAACGTTTAAGCACTTTTTTCTCATCCAAGATGCTTATCCAGCCAAGACCGATGTTTAGAGCTCTTGCCATCAGCCACATGTTTTGCACAGCGCAAACAACGCTGTATTCGCCCATTTTTTGCATGCTTGTCATGCCGATGGTAGCTTCATTGGGATTTTCATAAAGTACGGCTATGTTGATTGGTGCTTCTTTTACGCCTTCAAGTTTTAAGCTTTTGTAAATCTCTTTATCTTTGAAAATTTCTTTTGCTTTTTCATTTTCAATATCAAAGTTGGCTCGTATGTCATTTTTAATATTCTCATCATTGATGATTATAAATTTCCAAGGTTGAGAGTAACCTACAGATGGAGCCGTGATTCCTGCTTTGAGTATGCTTTCTAAGTCATCATCAGATATTTTTTTGCTTAAAAAGTTGTTTCCTCTTACATCTCGTCTGCTTTTCATGATATTTAGGAGATTTCGCCCGTCCTTTTTTGTAAAGGTCATCTTTTGCTCCTAGAGATTATCAGGTATATGAAAAACGGTCCGCCGATGAGCGCCGTGACTATCCCGATAGGAAGCTCGCTTTGAGTCTGCAGACCTCTTGTGAGGGTGTCACAAAAGACTAGAAAAAAACCGCCAAACAGAGCAGTCTTGGTTATGCGGTTGTTCACGGTTGCAGGATGAAGTTTTGCGACTATGTGGGGAACTATAAGCCCCACAAAACCTATGGGACCGCTAATGCTTACAAGTGTTCCTATGGCTAGAGATGAGACTATGAGAAGTGTCAGAGTTATCTTTTTTGTGTTTACTCCGCGAAGTCTTGCGCTCTCATCCGAGATGCCCAGAAGTTGAAGCTCGTAACGGTAAAGATATATTGCCAAAAATAGTATAAAGGCGATGATTCCTACCGTTATTGGATGCATCCAGCCGATGATGGAGAGTGAACCCATGGTAAAACGAAGAAGCATATCGTTTTGCATTGTGTCGCCGAGGTAGAAGATGACCATAAGAGCGGAGGTGTAAAAAAGAGATAGTGCTATACCCAAAAGCAAAAGTGATTCAAAGTGTGAGTGCTTTAAAAATCTTGCCAGATAGATAAGCAGCAAGACTGTCATCATTGCTCCCATAAAGCCAAACACACTGACAGCCGCGATGCCAAACATAAAACTTCCAAGACCGAGTTTTATGGCAATACCTGCGCCCAAAACCGCACCGCTTGAGATGCCAAGAGTGTAGGGAGTCATAAGCGCGTTTCTAAAGAGTGTCTGAAAAAGCAGACCGCTAAGAGCCAAGATGCTCCCGGCTGCAAAAGCGAACAAAATACGCGGAACTCTTAGGTCAAAAAATATGGAGTGCTGAAGTGTATCGGCACTGAAAACTTTGCTGACATCCAAATCAACTGCTCCGATAAACGGAGATGCAAGAAGCACAAAAAAGAGTAAAGACCAGACAAGAAGCTTATTCATATCTCACCGCCAGATCTTCAAACTCTACACCGTAAAGCTCTTCAAGCGTTGAGTTGTTAAAAAACTCTTCTTTTTTTTCAAAGTAAGTCGCATCCGAGTCTTTTATGAACAGAGTCGGCGAGTCTATGAAAGCCGCCAGATGCAAGTCGTGCGTGATGAGGATGACTTGATGATAATCTTTTAATCCTTTGATGTGCTGTGCTATTTTTTTGGCATTGTGCGGATCAAGGTTTGCCGTCGGCTCATCCAAGATGATGACTTTACTTTGTGCGCAGAGGGCAGATGCTATTAAGACAAGTTGTGCTTCGCCTGAACTAAGAGAGTTTAGAGTGTGTTTGCCAAGATGCGAGATCTTTAAAAACTCCAAAGTGTTTTGAGCGATTTTTTTATCTTTGTGGGAGTAGTCCAAAAAGTTTTGTTTGTGGGCAAATCTTCCAAGAAGCACGAACTCTTCAACACTGATAAAAGAGTCGTAGACTTCGAGTTTTGCAGGGATGTATGAAAGCAGTTTTGCCCGCTCTTTTAGCGTCATATCTTTGATGTCTTTGCCATCGATGCTAACACTTCCCTCATACTCTATGAGATTGCAAAGTGCTTTTGCCAAAGTGCTTTTTCCAGAACCGTTTGCTCCGAGGATGCTTAGATGATTCTCAACGCCTAAAGAGATATCTTTTAGTATAGTCTTGTTGTCATACTTCACACTAAGAGAGTCTAGTCTAATCATGAAAATCCAGCTTTTTAGTTTCACTATTATACACTACATACGAAGCGTAAGGAACTGAGATGCCAAAGGCTTCTTCGAGGCTTATGCCTTGAAGCAGATGTATAAAAGTCTTTATAACTCCGCTGTGTGTCACTACTAAAATATCCTCTTTGTCTATCTGAAGCAAGAAGTCAAAAAAGAACCTTTTAAGCCTGAAGTGAAACTTTTCTATGCTTTCTCCGCCAAGAGATTCTATCCACTGTTCGAAATTTATATAGTTCAGTTTAGTCTGAGAGATTATCTCTTCAAAACGCATGCCTTCATAATCTCCCCAGAATTTCTCTCTTAGCTCTTTTGAGTAGATGACAGAATCACTATCAATAAACTGTTTTAAAGTCTCTCTTGTACGTTTCAAATCAGAGCAGAAGATGGCATCAAACTCAGATGCATTGAAGTGTTTACTCAGAGTTTTTGCATCTGCATAACCTTTATCTGAGAGTCCGATATCTATGTGACCATTATAGCATCCGATATATTTTTCTTCGACCTCTGCATGGCGAACAAGAGTTATTCTCATACTACGATTCCAAGCAGTATTGCATTAAGCAGGACAAGCTCGGTCACCTCAATGCTAAAACCGTAGATGTCTCCGGTAAAACCGCCGTATCTTCGCACAAAAAATGTCTTGATAAGAAACAAGACAACTAGGCTTAGAAGAAAGAGACCAAGAGTAGAGATGCTGAGAATGGTTATGTACATAAGAGCCGTAAAAACCTGAGAGCTTTTTAACTCTTCTTTTGCCAAAGTACCCATGCCGCCTTTGCTGATATAGGGAAATATATATATGGCCAAGACGACGTTAAAACGGGAAAGAAGCAAAACAACGGGAAGAAGATAAAAATCGTCGAAAACGGCTAAAGATGAAGCTTTTAATATCAGAAAGGTAACTGTGAATGTCATGCCCATTCCGCCGGTATTTGGGTCTTTCATAACTTCTAGAGCACGCTCTTTTGAGACAAAAAGTCCGTCTATGGTGTCACTGAATCCATCGAGATGCAAAGCTCCCGTGAGTATTACCCAAAGAGCGAAGATGATGATGCCAAGATGCAAATCCGGAAGATGCCCTTCTAAAAGTGAATAAACTCCATACAAGATAAGACCGAGTAAGAAACCTACAAGAGGGTAAAACAAAACCGCATAGCCGTTTATGCCTTTGTTAAAATCATGGACTTTGAAAAAAGGGACGCTTGTCATCATTGAGACAGCGAGGGCAAAACCTTTGAGGAAGTTTTTCATTTTATCCTCGTAGAGATACCGGCGATGGTGTGGTAGACTTCATCGCATCTGCCTGCTATGAGCTGAGAGAGTTTTCCGCTAGCATCTATGAAATCGCGTGCGAGTTGATTGTCCGGGATGATCCCGGAACCTACATCGTTAAGGACAAAGACTATTGTCTTGTCCAGTTCTAAAATGCTCTCAAGCTCTTGAAGCATATCAAGAAGTGTGTGACCGTGATAGAACATATTGTTTATCCACATACTGACACACTCGATGAGTACAGGGCTTGAGCTGTTTTTTACGGCTTCATGTATTTTAAGAGGTTCTTCAAGAGTGATGAAATCATCGCCTCTTTCTTGTTTATGAGCATCTATTCTCTCTTTCATGCCGGCATCTACAAACTCCGTGGTTGCAAGATATATGGGCTTCGCATCGGAGTTTTCAAGTATATATTTCTGAGCATTCAGGGATTTACCGCTTTTAATGCCGCCGATGAATAGAGTCTTCATAAAAACCGCTCCTCTTTACATATTGTATATCAGAAGCTCAATAGCATCCAGTAGTTCTGCGTTCGTCACACCGTTAGTATTGGCGTAAGCAAGTGCTGCTCCTGCTCCAACACCCTCTTTAGCCTCTCCCTCGTCATAAAGCTTCAATACCGGAATCTCTGCATCTGCGAAAGAGAAGCTTGTGTGGAGTGCATGCGGAGTGTAGCTAAGAAGCGAGAGTATATGTTTTAAATCCGAATTTTTGTCATTTGCCACCCATGAGGTAGTGGCGATTGAGATATTTTCACTTTTTATTCTCATAAGAACGTCTTCTCTGAGTTTGTCGGCCACCAAAAGACAAGATGCCATCTGCGTCCCGCCTGCTAAAACAACGTGAAATCTTCTTGAAGCTTCAAGCAAAAATCCCGCACAAAAGATAAGCATGTTGTCGCTTACAAGAGAGAGCTTCTCAAAATTGCTCATATCGTCGTTTATAAGTGAAAGTGCTTCATCAATAGTCTTTTCCTTGATGGAGTCGGGAGAGTTTAAAAAGCTCGAAGAAAAGTCGCCTCTGCAGTCATACCCTAAAGCTAAAGCCGTAGTCGCAGCTGTAGTTGTTCCGCCGGGCGTACTCTCTGCCAAGATAAGATAGTTTCCTTTTAGCTCATAATTTCTTCCCGCAGTCATACCTTTTTCAAAGACGGCTTTTGCATCAATGTTTGCACCTGTTGCAACGGAGTCCGAAGGTTTTATGTCGAAGTTTTGAATCGGAGCGTTTTGAGGGATGACATCCAGACCCAGATTTAGGATCTCAATGTTTGAGTAAGGATTCAGGTTATGAGCGGCTCTTGTCATGAGTGCGGGAGTCGGAACGCCTTTTGGAGTCTCTGCCAGTTCTGGCATTGAAAATACTTTCTCATTTGTTATAAACTCGGCATCCAAAGTAGGAGTCAGAGGAATTTTGCCCGGTATTCCGGCTTGCGTGATGCCTTCTATCTCGCAGGTACGCGTAACAGATGCGGCTAGTAAAAAGTCTGCTTTTCCCTGTGGAAGAGAGTCAAGTTCATTTGTGAATATATTAAAAGTTTTCATTGTTGATTTCCTGAGTTGTAATTTTTGTTCATCTCGTCTGATAGTCTTTTGATAGTCAGTGCTACACGGTGAGACGGTATATGCAGGTAGTTTTCATCGACTATGGATATATTATTGTTTCTTGAAGCATTTGTAGGGATGCTCTGCCACGCTTTTAGTGCTTTTTTTACATCTACGTTTGGTTCGGTTGCATGTGAATGCAGGATGATAATCTGGTCCGGGTTTAGAGCTATGATATTTTCATAGTTTAAGACGGGCTGGTTAGTCGAGGTTGCCGTGTAAGCATTGGTGTTTGAGCTGAGTTTTATGATATCTTCAAAAAATATGCCGTGACCCGCAATGTAAGTGGATGAGCGAAGGTCGTCTCTGAGTCCGTAGACTATCATCACACTATGTGGTGTCTTGTTTTTGGAAGCCTTTTTTATCGCCGTATTGATATCCTCTACGAGCTTACCGCCTTTTTTTGAACCGAGTTCAGATGCCAGTATAGTTATGGATTTTTTGATATTATCAATAGTTCGCAGGTTTAACATCAATGTTTTTATTTTAAAATATTTCAGCTTCTCAAGTGTGCTTTGGCTGAAATCCTGACCGACTACCAAGGTCGGTGAGAGAGCCAAGACTTTTTCAACGTTGGGGTTTTCATAGCCTCCGACAATAGGAATCTTTTGAGCTTCTTTTGGATACAAAGAGTACGAAGAAGTACCGACTATAGAATCACCCTTGCCAAGTGCAAAAACTATCTCTGTCAGAGACGGGCTAAGAGAGATGATCCTCTCATTTGCCGGGGAGTTCAGTGCAATAAAAAGAATGAATAAGATAATTCTGGTACTCATGAAATCCTCTAGTATTTTAGTTTGAAGCCTGCAATGGCGGTAGTTGTAAAGTTTACAGGATAGATGGCATCATCTCTAATCCATAAACCGTTTGACTGATTAAAAATATTGTTTATTTTAGCAAAAACTTCCCAATCCTTTTGTGCATAAGTAGCAGAGATGTCCGTACTCATATAAGGCTCTTGTTTTTGAGACAAGTTATTGTTAAAGTCATTTGCCGAATAAGCTTCTGAACGGTATGTTTGAGTTAGAGCGACAGTCGTGAACTTGTTTGGAGTATATCCAAGAGTAGCTTTAACATTGTGGTCTGATACACCTGGAAGATAATTACCCGAATAATTACTTGCTCCATCTATTTCATCATCCATAATAGCCTGAACGTAGTTGTAGTTAAGCACAACATTGAACTCGTCGGTGATTAAAAGTTTGTCAGACAGATCAAGACCGTATTTGTGCGATTTGTCTATGTTTGTGTTCTTAAATGTAAGAGCATTGTAGTAGATTTCATTGACTAAGTCTACATAGTAAATAGCAGCTTTGAACTTGTTTGTTTTAGTGATGTGGTTATATCCAAGTGTGTAGTTGTGGGCTTTTGCAGGGTTAACATAACCTTTGTAAGTACCTGTAAAAAAGCTAAATAGTCTATCAAGAGAAGCTGACTGGTATGAGCGGGCATAGTTGAAAAAAACTGAGCTGTTTTTACTTAGTGTCTGATTTAGACCAAACTCTACACCGTGCAGGATATCGCGAACATTTTCGCCGCCTTGTTTGTCAAACTCTACAGTTTCATATCTGTATCCTGCTTTTAGGGTAAGTTCATCAAGCCTAATCTGAGACATGATATATCCGGCTTGATTTTTCTTTGATAGTTCAAGAGTCGGTCTCGTAAGTTCTCCGTTAAATCCATCAATCCCTACTTTTATAGATAATGCATCTGTTGCATAATCCACAGATGCAGATAGTGATTTGTAGTTGTAATCAGTCACAGAAGAGTAAGTGATATAGTTTGATTTTTTCTTCTCTTGATTGACATTTGCGTTTATAGAGAGATCATCGTTTATGTAGTATTTGACTCCGCCGCTTAGAACATCGCTGTCATATGTCTGGTGAGTTGCAGAACCTGAGCCTTTTTGCATCGGGTTACTTTCATACTCATCTTTTGTAAGACTACTTCCGTAGATGACATCGGTTCTTGCAAATGAAGCACCAAAGCTAAGTTCCAGCGCATCTGTAGCAAGATATGAGAGGTTGAAAGATCCTGTTGAAAATTTGTTTTCATCTTTATTTCCTGCTGTGTCAATATCTCTGATTCCTGAATTTTTTTGTGCTTCACCGCTTGCAGAGACGGAGAGTTTCTCATCTTTATGACCTAGATAAAATGAAGCATCTGCCGTGCCGTAAGTTCCCAGATAAAAAGAGATTTCCTTGTCATTGCTCTGTTTTGTCACAATGTTAATTACACCGGCATTTGCACCGTCGCCACCGACAACGATACCGCTTGATTTTATGATTTCTATCTTTTTAACAGAAGAAGGAGAGATGGAAGAGAGCATTGAGGGAACCATATCTACGTTGTTCATCTTACGACCGTTGATAGTTACCACTATGTTTTGATAACCGTCATTTCCGTAACCTCTCATATCAACCTTTTGGTTAAACTGGTTCCCGTAACTCGGAGTTGCTATCATTGAAGTTTGAGAGTTTAAGAACTCATATATGTTTTGGGCATGAGCTTCTTCTATGTCTTTTTGTGTATATATTTCAACTGCATCCGTAGATTTTAACTCGTCTGTCTTGATGGCGGTTGATGTGATGCTAAGTGGTTCAAGAACCACTGTCTTTGCATCTTGGGCGTAAAGTGAGCTTAAAAAAGCAACTAATATTATTGATAATCTTATATTTTTCATGGTTGACCTTAATCTTTTGTATAGTTTTTGTTTTTGTTATTTTAAAGATTAGGCTGCGGGAGGTGAAGTTATTTTTATAGTAAGAGGTTTTCCGCTTAGAGTCGAAGTAGATGCATACAATGCCACAATCTTTTGTTGTGAAACATGGGCTTGTATTGCTGCTAGTGAAAAGTAGTTTTTACCAAAACCTTTAGGCATCATGATACGGGCATCTCTTTTATTTTTTGAAATTGTAGTTAAATAATAGTTAATTTAGTCTTTTTGGGATAAAATCGAGACACTAACAATAACAGCAGGTATGAAAAATGAATAAAGAGGATCTAGGCACTCTGATGCAAAGTACTAAAAAACTTAGCATCTTATACATAGAAGATGATAAGGGTGCCAGAGAGTCCACTCTGAAGTTTTTAGAAACTCTTTTCTCAAAGATAGATACGGCCAGAGATGGTGAAGAGGGTTACTTAAAATATAAAAATGCCAAATACGACATAATCCTTACAGATATCAATATGCCCAAGTTAAACGGCATAGAACTTATAGAAAGAATTCGTTTAGAAGATGCATCTACTCCCATTTTAATCCTTTCTGCACATGATGACAGAGAATACTTTGTTCAAAGTATTAAATATGGAGTTGATGGTTATATATTAAAACCTATAGAGTTAGAGCAGTTTTTTACAATTATCTCAAAAGTCGTAAAAAGAATAGATTTGGAAAAATCTATTTTTGAGTATCAAAACAATTTAGAAGCAAAAGTGGAAGAAAAAACCAGAGAACTCCGACACAGATATTATCATGAGGCTTATACCGATCTTCCAAATTCTAAAAAACTTCAAGCGGATATTCTTGAAAAAGATTTTAACTACATATTGCTTTTGGATATTTCCAATTTTTCTACAATAAATAAAGAATACGGTAAAGTTTTTGCAAATCATGTAATGGTAAAAACTGCAAATGCTTTGGAATTTCACATACACAAAAAAGCTAAACTTTATAAGATTGAATCAGATAGATTTATTATTGCTCTTAAAGACGCTTCACTTGAAAATGTGCATGATTATTGTGACCAGATAGTTTCTTTTTTTGATACCAGAAATGTAAAAGTCGATGATGCCGAGATACATATAACATTTAATATTGGTGTGGCAAAAGTACAAGATGATATGTCCGAGACACTTATAAACTGCGAATATGCACTAGATAAGTCTAAATATCTCGGAAGCAGACATTATGAGATATTTGATAATGAGATAAACTGTTTTAGGGATGAAAAAGAAGCAGTCAGATGGCTGAGAACAACAAGGACTATGATTTTAGAAGAAAAGATAGAACCGTATTTTCAGCCAATAAAAGATGTTGCAAAAAACGAGATATTGAAGTATGAAGTCCTTGCCCGCGGAATCCTGGGTGATAAGATAATAGCGCCGATTTATTTCATACATCCTGCTGAAAAGCTTGGACTAATTACGTCCGTAACAAGGATGATGATAAACAAAAGTTTTAATTTTTTTAAAGATAAGACATATCAGTTTTCTATAAACATTACAGAAAGAGACTTGCTTGAAGAATATATGTTTGATTTTTTAAATGAGAAGACAAAACAGTACAATATAGCTCCATCAAGAGTTACGTTTGAAATACTTGAGAATATCACGTTAGCTAAGAATAATGCAAAAATAACTCAGCAGCTAAATCTTTTAAGAGAGATGGGGTTTAAAATAGCTATAGATGATTTTGGAATAGAGAATTCAAACTTCAGCAGACTTTTGGAAATCAACCTTGATTTCATAAAAATAGACGGAATTTTTATTAAAAATCTAAAGAAAAACAATAAAAACAGAACCATTACAAAAGCCATAGTAAATCTGTCTAAAACTTTAGGGATAAAAACAATAGCAGAGTATGTGGAAGATGAAGATATCTATAACATTATCAAAGAGTGCGGTATTGACTATGCTCAAGGATATTATATCGGTAAACCAAAAGCCGGATTAGTTCTCTAGTGAAAGCTTGTTTGGGTCAATGATGATTCTAAACATAGCCCCTTCTTCCGTGTTAAAACACTCAATAGAGCCTAAGCAATGATTTTCTATGATAGTCTTACTCATGTAAAGGCCAAGTCCAGTACCGCTTTTTTTATCTTTTGTTGAAAAGTAAGGGTCAAAAATCTTTTCCATGATCTCATTATTGATTCCTCTTCCATTGTCACTGACTTCAAATATAGCATTATTATCCAGTTTGTAAGTTTTTATAGATATAAAACCATCGCTCACACCACTTTCTATGATTGCATCTTCAGCATTTTTAATGAGGTTCAGGGTAACTTGTTTAAACTCATTCTCATAGATATAGAGTTGCTCTGTGAAGTTGTTCTCTATGCTAAGAATGATGTCTTGAGCTTCGAGAGATGTTTTGACTATTTGAACCGTGTTATCTATAATGGCTTCGAAAGTAGTCTGTGTAACGACTTTGGAGTCTCTAAAAAAGTTTCTAAAATCATTGATAGTCAAGCTGAGATGCTGAGAGTAAGCTTGAATGTCTTTAATGCTGGAAGTAAGGTTTTTTTTGTCGTAATCATCCATGAGAATTTTTAACTCTAATGCAGATGCAGTTGAAGAAATAGCCGTAAGAGGCTGTCTCCACTGATGGGCAATCATGCTGAGCATCTCGCCCATCTGAGCCATTTTGCTTTGGTTTAGCATATGTTGTTCTTTTTCTTTTGCTTGTGTAATGGCCTCTGAAATTCTGTATTTTAGAGATTTATTTAGACTTTCAAGTTCTTTTTTACTCGTGATATCATGTCTGATGGAGTTGTATTCAATAATCTCCCCTTTATCGTTGATAACAGGAGATATCATAGCATCTACCCAGTAAAAGCCGCCGTCTTTTGTAGCATTTTTTATTTCACCTCTCCAGACTTTTTTGTTTTGTATGGTTTCCCACATATCTCTGTAGAGTTCTTTAGGCGTATCTTTATGTCTGACTATATTATGGTTTGCTCCGACTAGCTCATCTCTTGTATAGCCTGATATCTTACAAAAAAGATCACTGGCATAGATAATGTTACCTTCGGCATCTGTTGTAGAGGCTATGACGTTTGTATCAAAGTCTTTAAGTATATTTTTTAACTCTTCTTGGAGTTCATTATTTGCGTCTAGTAGTTGCTTCTCTCGTTTGACTAAGATATAGCTTAGGTAAGCGACCAGAAATATGCCGATTATGGAGATGAAGATAAGTATATTGTTTCTGGCTTTTATGTTAGACCTTAGAACCTCATCAAGAGGAGTAATAACCTCTAAAACACCTCTTTTATCACCTAGTTTCCAAAATCCTTTTTCCCACGTTCTCTCTGGGTGTGTGTTGTGACAATCTACACATGCCTGGTCTGTCATAAAGTCAGTTATGGCAACTCGCAAAACAGGTTTATTGTCTACAAAGTCTTTTTTAATATACATACCGTCATTACTTTCTTTAGTATGTTTTAATGCTTCTTTTTGAAATTGGTTTAGTTTTCTTTCTTTTTTAAAAGCAAACGGGTAAGCACTGTATAGATTGTATTTGACACCGCTGTTCTTGCTAAAAATCCTGCTTAGGTTGTGGATAGTCGTAGTTGGAAGCGGAAGAGTACCGTTTACTCCTTTGTGATTGTAAGAAAATTTCAGATTCGGTGCATATACTTTAACGTCTTTTACTACGGCATCTACATAGTAAGCACGTGTAAGCTTTATCTGCTCAAGAGATATTATAGAGTTTTTAGTGGCCATCTCAATAGCGTTTTTTTCTGTAATATAGGGGATATAAAAGAAGAGTGTTGTAAAAATAATAACAGCCGCAAAAAGAATAGGCGTTATGATTGTGCTGGCATGAAGAGTATTTATAATAGATTGAATTTTATTTTTCATTACCTAGCCTTGGAAACATTATATATATGTTGTACTTAAAATTATTTTATATTTGATACAATCATAACTATGAAACTCTCACACTTAAAACAAATAAAAAATTATTTACAAAAATTTCAAAAAATATCAGCAATATACAGAGTGAGCGACACAATAATAAAAATTGCATTCGATAAAGATGATGAAGTCTTTTTTGAGATGCAGCGCTCAAACTCTAAAATCTTCAGATGCCAATCATATGCCCGTTCAAAAGTTTACAATGCACCGTTCGATGTTGTCTTGGCAAAACGGTTTAATCGTGCAAATATACTCAGCGTAGAGCTTATAAATGAAGATAAAATCCTAAGGTTTAAGACATCAATCAGTTCTGCGTATAAAGAAGAAGTCACACTTTTACAATTTGAGTTTACGGGTAAATATACAAATGTCGTTATTTTGGACGAAAACGAAATCGTGCTTGAAGCTCTGCGCCATGTTGATTTGTTTTCATCTTTTCGTGAAGTAAGAGTAGGGCAGAAACTTCTAAATGTACCATCTGCTCCTTTTGTAGCAAAAGAGTATCCCATAGAAGATGTGAAGAAGTTTTTGTATGATGAGTATGCAAAAGATGTGGAGAGTAAGCTTGAATCGC
This sequence comes from Sulfurimonas sp., assembly GCF_041563495.1. Lineage (GTDB taxonomy): Bacteria > Campylobacterota > Campylobacteria > Campylobacterales > Sulfurimonadaceae > Sulfurimonas. Next base: position 116,710 of record NZ_JBFFMZ010000004.1, on the reverse strand, counting down.
TAAAAAAACAAAAACTCTCTTTTTTGAATAAAAAACTCAAAAAACTACAAAAGTTGTATAACTCTCTTGATGATGAAAAAAAACTGCAAGATGAGGCGCAGGAGTGTCAGCATTTTGGAAACCTGGTCTTGTCAAACATTCATAATATAAAACCTTACCAAAAAACTCTCACTCTAAATGATTATGACGGGAACTCTGTTAAGATAGAGCTTCATAAAGAGCTCTCTAGCCCTTCTTCTATGGCAAATTCACTATTTAGCAGAAGTAAAAAAGCAAAACAAAAAGTTTCGCATCTGCATATAGAAAAAGAGTCACTCAGTTCCAAGATAGAGCATATAAAACTTTTTATGTCTGCAGTACAAGAGGCTAAAGATATCGCAAAAATACAGCTACTTTTTCCAAAACAGCTTCAGGCCAAAAAGATAAAGCAAAATGATTCCATAGAAACCTTTTGGCTTGAAGGCTACAAAGTCCAGCTTGGAAAAAATGAAAAAGGTAATATTGAAGTCCTAAAAAATGCACGCGCAAAAGATATCTGGATTCATATGAAAGAGAGACCCTCCGCCCATGTGATAATCACAACCGATAAGCAAAACATACCCTTGAACATCATTGAAGGAGCCGCAAGATTGTGCGTAGATTTTACAACTCCTCAAAAAGATAAGTTTTTGGTCGATTATACTCCTAGGCGAGAGGTAACTATTCAAAACGGTGCGAATGTGCTCTACAACAAGTACAAAACCATTGAGATAGACACAAGATAGAAAGTTAAATAGTCTTTACTCTCATTTTATGAAATAAAATTAAGGAGGTTATTATGGCAATCGGTGCTATAGGAAATGCGATTTTTGTAAATCAGATGACTGCTAATGCGTCCTCTATACAAAATGCTCATAATAACCGTGTAGAGTTTCAAAATATGGTGGCTCAAGCAGCGGCAAATGAAAAAGATGAAAAAGTTTTAGAGGTTCGCCCAACTGAAGAAAATCAGGCAGTAGACCCAGATCGTGAACATCAAAAAAATGAAGCCGACCAAGAGACGGCAAGAAGTGAACATGAAGAGCGTGAGGATAAAGAAGAAACAAAAGATGAAGAGTATCCGATACACAAACTAGATATTAAAGTGTGATTTGGTATAATCCCTCTAAAGGAAACTCATGGGATTTTTAAAAGCTCTTAACTCAAGTAAAGAGAGAACCGTTACCGGTCTTTCGCTTATTGCGGTCGTCTTAATTATTGGTTTTGTTGATAATTTTTTTCTAATGTGGGCAGTGCTTGGAGCTGTTTACCTTGTAGCATTTAAAGAAGCGATGAAGCTTTTTGAACTAAAAAATGATTCGCTTATGATATATGCTGCGGGCATTTGGATTATAGCCGGCATCTACCCATACGGTGATGATCTTTTTGTTTTAGCAGGTGTTGCTTATGCAAGTGCCGTGGCTTTTAACAAAGAACTTACCTGGAACAACTTTTTTCCGTTTATTTATCCGACAGCCGGGATGCTGTTTATCTTTACCATGTACCAAGAGTACGGAGTGCTTTCACTTTTATGGCTTTTGGTAGTAGTAGCGATGACTGATGTCGGAGCTTATGCAGTAGGTAAGAGCATCGGTAAAACACCTTTTTGTGCAACCAGTCCGAACAAGACTATGGAGGGTGTTGTAGGCGGTATCGTCGTTGCAACTTTTAGTGGTATGTTTGTCGGTCTTAGTATAGTTGATTTAGGTGTCTCTTTTATCATCTCTTTCATGGTGGCAACTAGTTCTATCTTTGGAGATCTTTTTGAGAGTAGCCTAAAAAGAGCTGCCGGTGTAAAAGACAGTGGAGATATACTTCCGGGACACGGTGGAGCTCTTGATAGAATAGACGGCTACCTTTTTGGCGCTATCGTTATGCTTGTGCTTTTAAGAGGTCTGGTGTAATTGGTATTACTAGGCTCAACAGGTTCTATAGGTGTAAATACACTCGAAGTGGCTAAGAAGTTCAACATAGGTGTTGAAGTCTTGGTTTGCGGTAACAATATAGAACTCTTAAACAGACAGATATTAGAACACTCTCCTAAAGTCGTGGTCATCGCAGATGCTGATGATGCGCATAAAGTAAATCACTCAAATGTGCTCTCAGGCTCAGATGCTATACTTAAAGTCATAGAAGATTCGGAGTCCGAGTTGGTGGTAAATGCACTGGTTGGTTTCTTGGGTCTTCGTCCGACTCTCAAAGCACTGGAGTGCGGTAAGAAAGTAGCTTTGGCAAATAAGGAATCTTTGGTTGCTTGCGGTGACTTTATAGATGTAAGCCAAATCCAGCCCATTGATTCTGAGCACTTCGGTCTTTGGTATCTGATGCAAGACAGAGCAGTCGAGAAGATGATTATCACGGCTTCAGGTGGAGCATTTCGTGACTGGGATATTGCCAGATTACAAAATGCCACTTTGGCAGATACACAAAAACATCCAAACTGGTCGATGGGACAAAAGATAACTATAGACTCTGCGACGATGGTAAACAAGATGTTTGAACTGCTAGAAGCCAGATGGCTTTTTGGTGAGGGTAAATACGATGCCATCATCGAGACAAAGTCACTTATTCATGCGTTGGTTGATTTTAAAGACGGTTCAACAACCGCACACTTTGCTCATGCATCTATGCAGCTTCCAATCGCATATGCTCTTGATAAAAAGATGAATGAAAATATTTTGGAGCATGTTGATCTGCTTAAAGTCGGTTCATTGGAATTTCGTGAGATAACGACTGACAGATATCCTGTTTGGGAGATCAAAGAAGAACTTTTAAAAAATCCATCTCGCGGAGTTGTTATGAATGCCGCAAATGAAGTTGCCATTGAGAAATTTATAAGTAAAGAGATAGGCTTTATGGATATAAGCAGAACAATCATAGAAGCTTTTGAAAGATTTACGTATCTGCCAAAAAATGTTGATGATGTCTTTGAGATAGATGCAGATATTCGAGATAGACTGTGGAGAGAGCTGTAAATGGGTGAGAGCATAGAGAAAGCTGCAAGTAGCGCAGACTTGCTTACATGGGGTATAATGTTTGGTGTTCTTATCATTGTGGCCGGAGGCTTGGCTTATTGGGATATAAAGAGTCGTAAGGAATAAAGATGATACTGAGCATAGAAAGTAGTTGTGATGACAGTGCAATCGCTATTACAGATATAAAAACCAAAAAACTTCTTTTTCATAAAAAAATATCTCAGGAGTTAGAGCATTCTGTTTATGGCGGAGTTGTTCCAGAACTAGCGGCAAGACTTCATGCTGAAGCATTGCCAAAAATTTTAGAACAATGTGAACCATACTTTAAAGAGTTAAAAGCCGTGGCAGTTACATCGACTCCAGGCTTGGCTGTAACACTCGTAGAAGGTGTGACTATGGCCAAGGCTGTAGCAGTAGCTCTTGGTATTCCTATTATTGGAGTCAATCATCTGGTGGGGCATATATATTCTCTTTTTATAGATAAAGAAACCCAGTTTCCTATCACTGTTCTTTTAGTGTCAGGCGGACATACGCAGGTGATGGAAGTAAAATCACTGCAAGACATAGAGACGGTTGCCAAAAGTATGGATGACAGCTTCGGTGAGAGTTTTGACAAAGTGGCTAAGATGATGGGACTTGGTTATCCCGGTGGACCACTGATTCAAGAGCTGGCAAAGACTGGTGATAGAAAAAAGTACAACTTTACTATTCCGCTTTCACAATCTCCTTTAATATCATTTTCATATTCCGGATTAAAAAATGCGGTTAGACTTGCTGTTGAAAAATCAAACGAAGATGATTACAAAGATATAGCCGCTTCGTTTGAGCATATAGCAACGAAGCATTTGATTCAGAAGCTAAAAAAATACTTTAAAATAAAACAGCCTAAAACTTTTGCCATAGTCGGTGGAGCAAGTGCAAATCTTTATCTCCGTTCACAGATAGAAGAACTTTTAAAACCATTTGACGCACAACTGCTTTTAAGTGAACTGAAATATTGTTCTGACAATGCGGCTATGATAGGCAGAGTAGCAGTGGAGATGTACGAGAAAGAAATATTCAGTTCATTGGATGAGTTGGCTATATCTCCCAAGAGCAAATTATAATCTTAAGTAAAACTTAGTTAAAAACACTATCAATCTAAATAAGAGTAATTTTATCCGATTTGACCTATAATTCTTTTGTCCAATTAATAAATCACCAAAAAGTGATTAACTTTGTTATCCAGAAACACTGAGATTGCAAAGCGTATATAAATTAAAAGTTAAGGAGCCAAAATGGCAACTACAAAGTTTAAAGGTACAGAAGTACAGTTATTAGGAAATGAAGTAAATGTAGGTGACAAAGCACCGGAAGTTACAGTTGTAAACTCTGATGGTTTAGGCGACGTTATTGTTGGTGGAGCTCAAGGTAAAAAACAACTTATCATCGTTGTTCCATCTTTAGATACTGGTGTATGTGCGACTGAGACTCGTAACTTTAATGCTAAAGCTGCAAGTTTAAGTGGTGTTCAGGCAACTATCGTTTCTCTTGACTTGCCATTTGCTGCTGGTAGATTCTGTCAAGCTGAAGGAATTAACGATTTAACTGTTACTTCTGACTTCAGAAATAAAGATTTTGCTAATGCTTACGGTGTACTACTAGGTGGTTCTGTTCTTGCAGGTGTTACGTGTAGAGCAATCTTTGCAGTAAACGAAGAAGGTATTGTAACTTACAAAGAGATCGTTCCTGAGATAACTGAAGAGCCTAACTACGACGCTGCAATCGCTGCAGTAAGTTAAGCTAAACAAACCAAAAACTCCTGAGATAACTAGATAATTTTCAAAAGCTGCTTTTCTTCCCCTTGAGCAGCTTCTGGCGCCTTTGGTGCCAAAAAACGAAGTGAGCCGATAACTCATTTCATTCTTCCTCCTTTTTTTAGGGCTTCGGCCCTAATATTTACATTTTAAGTTTACTCCTAAAACACTCTGATATAATAATAAAAACAACATTGGAGATTTTCATGAAAAAGATTTTAACGGCTCTGACTTGTGCAGGTTTATTGGCAGCAACAGCTAGTGCAGATATGGCAAGAGTTGAAATGGGTGTAGGTGCTTGGGCTCAAAAAACCAGCGGTGAGATTAGTTACACAGAAAGTGGTGCAAATGGTTCGGATAAATCAGATGAGTCTAAAGAAACACAGGTTTATGTGTGGGCACTTTTAAAACATCCTGTTCCAGTTGTTCCAAACCTGAGATTGGAATATGTAAGCTTGAAAAATACAGGTACGGCAACCGGTACATTTAAAGAGTTTACAGCTTCTGGTGGTAAAACTACTTTAGAAATGACACAGTTTGATGTAATACCTTACTATAATTTACTAGATAACACTGCTTGGATAACTTTGGATGTGGGACTTGATTTTAAAGTTACGAAGATTGATTACAAAGCTGCCGGTGTAACAGGTATCCCTGTAGGGACGGAGTATACTGATTCAGTAACAGCGGTTATACCACTTGTTTATGTAAGAGGACGCGTTGAGATTCCTGCGACAAATATTGGTCTTGAAGCAGATGTGAAATATGTATCTTATAATGCAAATGTAGTTTATGATGCTCGTGCAAAGGTGGATTATACTTTAGATTTTATTCCTGTGATTCAGCCGGCAATCGAAGTCGGATATAGAGTACAAAAAATCAAACTAGAAGATGATAGTGCTGGAAGTGCAAGTGCTGATGTAGAGTTTGCAGGCCTTTATGCAGGTTTAATGCTTCGTTTTTAAAGAGATACGGTAATTTAAGAGGCCGATATAATGCCTCTTGATTTTTATAGTGTTTTTAGTTTTTCGTAGAGTTGATATGGAGTGATATCCAGTGCAGTGGCTGCTTTTTTCATTCTGGTGTCAGATGCTGCTTTAACACCTTTTTTCTCTAAAAAGTCTATGGACTTTTTGAGATTTATTTTATTCATACCGGCTAGTTCACCCAGTGTTCTTCGTCCTAAAAAATCAATCTTATCATCATTGTCTGAAGTTTGTTTTGCTCTTATGATATCAAAGATTATTTTTGGAGTAATATTATTTTGTTTTGATATATCTAACAGTGTCTGCTCTTTTGAATCTACTGCAATATTTTTTTCTTTGAGTAGTCTTATCGCTGTTTCAATATCAACACCGATTCGTCTGGAAAAAGAAGCTAAAGACGACTCTTCGGCATGGCCGTACGGAGGTGATCCATACTCTCTTTCCCAATAAGCTTTTATATCCGCGTTTATATCAAGTACACTTTGAAACGGTTGTACCCCGACTAAAGTACCTGCAACAAAAGTGGCGTTTAGAGACAATGCAATAAGCAGTTCTTTTTTAAAAAAGGTAATTCTTTTTGCATTGTCTCTGAGGTAGTTTAAAAGCGGTTTCCAATTGTAATAGATATGCCATACAGTAACCGTCAGAAAAAGAAACATAGACGTGATGTGAATATCACCGTATTGAGTCTTAGTCAGGCCAAACATCTGCCAGTTTGCCCAATAGGCAACTTTTCCCTTAGGTACTATAAAGAGCATCAACCCCGTAACACTCATCACTAAAAAAGATAGAGCGAGTGTTAAAGAAATAATTCTTTTTACTACAATCATGTTAGCGATTTCTGCCTTGTCCGCTACCCATTCCTTGTCCTCTGCCCATACCTCTGCGATTATTCATTCGATGGGTTTTAAATTCTTGTTTGTCTATGCTTCCGTCTTTGTTTGCATCTATGTCTTCAAATTTAGGAGCTTTATCTGCGTTTCGCATCATACGTCCCGTTTCTGCTCTTTCTTCCATCCGTTTTTGTTGAGTGTTTCTAAACTCTTCTTGGGTTACTCTACCATCGCCGTTTGCGTCAAAATCCGCATACGAGGGCATCGTGTTTCCTTGACCTACAGCCAGAGCACCAGTAACAATTAATGCTACAATCAGTAAAGTTTTCATAGTAAACTCCTTTTGTTTGTTTATATTAAATTATACGACTATTGCATTAACGTAATCTTAATGTGCAGTATGTTTTAAAAGTGGTGAATCTTTACCCATATATCTTTTGTCTAAAATCTTTATTTCGCACTCCAGCCAGATGCCAAACTCATCAAAAACTCTCTTTTGAGCCTCTTGTATAAGAAAAATCGCATCTTCAAAAGTTCCGTTTGTGTTGTTTACGAGAAAGTTTGCATGTTCAGAGCTAAACTCCATACCGCCAATAGGTTTTCCTTTTAAGCCAACCGCTTCTATAAGTCTTCCGGCATAGTCGCCTTGGGGGTTTTTAAAACAGCTGCCGGCACTTGGCGTGCTTGGCTGGTTTGAACGCATCTTTTTAAACATCTCTACTTTATTATCATCAAAACCATAGTTTAATATGAAAGTGGCATCTAAAATCGGTTCTTTTATGTTCGTAAATCTATATCCAAAGTCTATGGCTTCTTTGTTTGAAATACCTTTTGTAGTAGAGATGATAATGAGGTTATTAAATATCTCATACTCTTTAAGTCCGGCGTTCATATAGACTAAACCGCCAAGAGTGCCGGGCAGATGCGAGACAAACTCAAAGTCTGCGATATTATGTTTTTTACAGAATGAGGCTATTTTTCCTGATGGGGTGGCTCCGCCTATTTTAAGAGTGTTGTCCTCTATCTTTATGTAATCATATATCTTGGAGAGTTTCATAAGTTTTGGGGGCTGTGTGCCCATAAGGATATTATTGCAAGAACCTATGAGACAGTGTTCTTTAGTAAAATCATCAGGATTCTCCAGAATATCGACTTTAATAGTTTCTCCTATTCTTATAGAAGAAAATTTAGAAAAGTCAATACTTTTTGTTTTCATTACTCGATAAATTCCGGCATCATATTAAATATATGGGTCGCAAAATCTGTCATAGAATTTAGCATCCACGGCATAGTCAGGATGATAACGATAACTACGCCGATAATTTTAGGAATAAAACTCAGAGTCATCTCATTGATCTGTGTAGTAGCTTGAAATATACTAACGGCCAGACCTAGAAGCATACCTGTTAAGAGACCCGGTAAAGCTAACAGCAGAGCGATTTTAAATGTCTCTATTCCAAGGGCTATTAGTTTTGCTTCCATAATATTAGGAGTTCCTGAGCTCTTGGTACTCGGTCGGAATCATAAAGTCTTTCACTTTAATCTCAGAATCATAAAAACCGTGTTTGAAGCCGAGTTCAAACAGTTTGTCAATCGCTTTATACTGAATATCGCTTAGCGTGATTGACTCATCATTTGCGTAAAGTTCCAAGTATTTATCAAGAGTAGGAGCATCTATGCGAACCAAGTTTCTCTCTATAAGCATTTTTGAGAGTCTATCTTTATGATCACGCGCAATTTGCACGGCTTTTGTAAGAGTTGCTTCATAATCTATAGCTTTGTTTAGCGGGATTGAGCGTCGAATCGCCATTCCTCCAAGGGGCAGGGGAAGTTCATCTCCTGCCAACTCCTGCCAGATATCCCACATTTCACGTTCAACTTCAAGTTCGTCTGCATAAGTCAAAATACTTTCGTGAATTAGTACGCCTGCATCTACGACACCGTCAAGAACGGCTTGCTCAATTTCTAAGAAGTTCATATAAGTGATTCTTGCATCCGGATAAGCTATGCGAAAGAGCATCGCGTTTGTAGTGTGTTTTCCGCTGAGTGCGACTTTAAAGTTTTTCTTTAGTTTCACACCTTTTTTCTTAATAAGCTTGGGACCGTAACCTTCTCCAAAACTAACTGCAGTTCTAAGTGGCGCGTATTCTTCTTTGATGTGCGGATATAGTGCAAAACTGATAGCGACTATGTCATAAACGCCGTTTAGCGCGTCTTCGTTTAGTGTTTGGATATCTTTGGCAATATTATCAAATAGGGTGTTTTTCATATCTACCCAGCCGAATTTGATAGCATAATACATGAAGATATCATCAGCATCTGGGGAGTGTGCAATTAAAGTTCTTTTCATAAACTAGATTTTAACCAAATAAGGATAAAATTCCACTAATTTATATAGAAATTCTATATAAAAGAAATTCAGTAAAAAATATGACAATTTGCAATATTTTTAGAAGAAGATTTTAATTTGTCATACAATAAGTCTAAATTTAATATAAGTGAGCCCAAGATGGACGCAAATAAACAAAAATCATTAGACTTAGCAATGAAACAGATTGATAAAGCATTCGGCAAGGGTGCTTTAATGAGATTAGGTGATAAAGATATTGAGCCTATCCAATCAATAAGTACAGGTTCTCTCGGGCTTGACTTGGCACTTGGTATAGGCGGTGTTCCTCAGGGAAGAGTTGTTGAGATTTACGGACCCGAGAGTTCCGGTAAAACAACTTTAGCGCTTCAGATAACAGCCGAATGTCAGAAAAACGGCGGTGTTTGTGCTTTTATAGATGCAGAGCATGCTCTTGATGTGGTTTATGCTAAAAACTTGGGAGTAGATGTTGAAAACCTACTTGTTTCTCAGCCGGATTACGGTGAGCAGGCTTTAGATATAGTTGAGACTATAGCAAGAAGCGGTGCTATCGATCTGATTGTTGTTGACTCTGTTGCAGCCTTAACACCGAAATCTGAGATTGAAGGTGAGATGTCTGACCAGAATGTAGGTGTCCAAGCTCGTCTTATGTCAAAAGCACTTCGTAAACTAACGGGTGTTATTTCTAAGATGAACTGTACCGTGATTTTTATCAATCAGATTCGTATGAAAATCGGGATGATGGGTTACGGTTCTCCTGAGACGACAACAGGCGGTAATGCACTGAAGTTTTATGCATCTGTTCGTATAGATGTAAGACGTATAGCTTCGCTTAAACAAGGTGAGAGCCAGATAGGTAACCGCGTTAAAGCAAAAGTTATTAAAAACAAAGTAGCGCCGCCGTTCCGTCAAGCAGAGTTTGATATAATGTTTGGAGAGGGAATCTCAAAAGAGGGCGAGCTTGTTGACTACGGTGTTAAACTAGACATCATAGATAAAAGCGGAGCTTGGTTCTCTTACGAGGAGACAAAACTTGGTCAAGGGCGTGAAAACGTTAAAGCCAAGTTCAAAGAAGAGCCTGAATTGGCTAGAGAAATAGAAGAAAAAATAAAAGTAGCCATGGGCGTAAGTAATGTTATGATCATGGATACTTCCGATATAGAAGACACAGACACATAATACAAGGAAAATGAATGTTTATAGACAGCGTAAGTGCAATTGAAGTAATGGATTCTCGTGGAAACCCGACGGTTAAAGCGACAGTAGAGTTAAGTGATGGAACAGTTGAAAGTGCGATTGTCCCTTCTGGTGCCAGTACCGGTAAACGTGAGGCTTTAGAGCTTCGTGACGGTGGTGACCGCTATATGGGTAAGGGTGTTTTACAAGCAGTTGAGAACGTAAACTCTCAAATCTCTGATGCACTGATTGGTCAATCACCTTTTAACCAAGCTGTAATCGATGCTACGATGAAAGAACTTGATGGAACAGATAACTATGGAAACTTGGGCGCAAATGCAGTCCTTGGTGTTTCTATGGCTGTTGCTCGCGCTGCTGCTAAGAGTCTGGGTATGCCGCTTTATCGTTACCTTGGCGGTGCAAATGCTATGGTTGTACCTACTCCGATGTTAAACATTATCAACGGCGGCTCACACGCTGATAACTCGGTTGATTTTCAAGAATATATGATTATGCCTGTAGGGTTTGAGGATTTTGCGGATGGTTTAAGAGCTTCTGCTGAAGTTTACCACAACTTAAAAGCTATTTTAAAAGCTAAAAAACATAACACAGCACTTGGTGATGAGGGTGGATTTGCACCTGATTTATCTTCAAATGAAGAACCTATCCAGGTGATTATGGAAGCTATCGAAAAAGCTGGATATAAAGCTGGAACCGAAATAGCAATCGCTTTAGATGTTGCAGCATCTGAGTTAGTTGTTGATGGCGGTTACAGACTTGAGTCTGAAAACCGTACAGTTACTTCAGAAGAGTTAGCCAACTATTATGTAGATTTATGTGCTAAATACCCTATTGTTTCTATTGAAGACGGTCTCAGTGAAGATGATTGGGATGGTTGGAAAATTTTAACTGAAAAATTAGCTGATAAAGTACAACTAGTCGGTGACGATCTTTTTGTTACAAACGTAAATATTTTAAATGAAGGTATCGTTAAAGGTATCGCTAACTCTATTCTTATTAAACCAAATCAGATAGGTTCGGTTTCTGAGACTATGCTTACTGTTCGTCTTGCTCAGAGAAACGGATATACTTGTGTCATGAGTCACCGTTCAGGTGAAAGTGAAGATGCTTTCATCGCAGACTTTGCAGTGGCTTTAAACTGTGGTCAAATCAAAACAGGTTCGACTGCCCGCGGTGAGAGAACTGCTAAATATAATCGCCTTTTAGAGATAGAAAACGAAGTTGTATACGGTGAATATTTAGGTTCGGCACTTTTTAACTAAGATATTTTTATGAATAAAGAAGAACTTTATGAAGATATAGACAATTCCCAAAGTATCACCCAAAGATACTTGGGGCTATCTTTAGCGAAGTTCTTAAGTCTTTTATTGATTGTATTGGCACTTGGAATATATATAGGTGTTCTTTTATATGGAACAAACTCCTTAGAAGTTCTTTTTGGGCTTCAGGATTATGAAAACTATCTTCAGACTGAAGTTTATAGACTGAAACATGAAAATGCAGAACTTCAAAGAGAGTATTTTGAACTAAAAGAGATTTCTGCACCAGTAAGTCCCAAATCAAAATAAACTTGATATAATACTTATTAAATTAATCCAGGGGTAGTTTTGATTAAAGTCTTATTTGTATTATTTTTTTTATTCATCACCTTAGAAGCTCGTGAAAATCCATTTTTTCCTGCAAAAGGTGAAAAAGATATTCCATACACTTCAAATCAAGTGAAATCAGCCGAGCCTCTGAAACGTTCATCTATAACTCTTCCATCATCCGCAAGAATAATAAAAAAAGTAACGATAGAGTATGAAAATCTAGATGCGACGATTGAAAAAAAGAGTATTGACCTTGATAACTCTATAGACTGGCATCTGCCTATCTTTATATCTCAAAACTATACTCAGTCTGAGACTAAGACGCAAAGAGAAAAAAAGCCAAAGAAAAACGAGACTATAAAATACAAAGAAATAGCTTCTGTAAAGCATGCCAAATTTTTATCTTCACAAAAAACTCTTAAAGTCGTAACAGAGGATAAAATAATAAGAAATTTTTTACTCGTAAAACCGCATAGAATAGTGCTTGATTTTAAGAGAGATACAAATATAAAGAGTTATGCTAAAGAGAACAAAGGCGGTATTTTTTGTAATGTAAGAGTTGGGAATCACGCGGGGTATTACCGGGCTGTTGTTGAGCTTGACGGATTCTATAGATATACGATGCAAAAAGTACCTAATGGGTATATATTTAATTTAAGGTAGGAAATTTAAGTGATAAAAGCTATAGTTTTAAGCGTTTTTACAATATTTATTTTTAATGGATGCTCTGTAAAAGAGTTTAATGAAGGTGTTGAGAGTGTGACTAATGATATTTCAAATGTTTTTGAAGAGGGTAAGGATAAGGTCGCTGATTAAAAATAGTAAGATAGAACAGCTTGGTAAGTCTGTTCATCTTCTTTTTTATTTAGTTTATATCTCTGTTTATAATCATACTTAAGTTTTAACTGAATGTTTTGAGAGAGTCTAAAACTTTGTGTAGCTTTTATTAAGTTTTGTTCGTCTCCACTATCGTAGTATCTTTTTGTAACTTCTATGTTTGTGCTCATGTATTTGTACTTGTCAATCACCACTCCAAAACTTCCACCGATACCTGAAACAAAAGTTTTTTCATAATAAAACAGCGGGTCTAGCATCAGGTAAGTGTATGCTATATCATTTCCCCAACTAAATCCTGCTCCCAAAGTTGCCATAAAATTGCTTTTGTCATTGAGATAGTCTCTATCCCAGCCAAACTTTGTTCTCCAAGAAAAACTGTCAAAAAATTCACTTCTTTGAGCAATAGATGCAATTGATACGATAGTAGCATTTTCCAATTGTGTTTTGCTATCACTGTATGATAGTAATATATCCATAAACTCTATCTCTGTACCTCTTAAAAATCCGTAATTGCTATCTTCTAAACTATGATATGCCGCTCTTACACCAAGAAAGCCAATAGCTTCATTCTCTCTTGAACCAAGCCCTGTTATCGCCCTTACAGCTCTATGACTATCGAGAGGATTGGCGGGAGGGATAATGTTTAAGTTATCTCCTTTACCCATAGCAGCCCTAGCTTTTGTTAGGTTATGAAAGAGTTCCAAATATTGTTGTTTATCCATGTCATTTCTACTAAATGAATATTCTAAAAACTCTGTAGATGCTTCTAATATATACATTTTTTGTTGATTTGATATAGAATTATTATTAATAATGTCTTTGATGTCTATTTCTGAATTTACAAGTTTTTTAGGCAGAGAAAGGTTTTGAGGTTTTAAAAGAGTTTCATATTTTAGTAATATTGTTCTTTTTGAAGCTCTATAGTTATCTTCCTTAATAAGACTTTCATTCGATGTAACATGCACCGTTTCAAGAGGGATGACTTGATAGGTGAAATTTTTGCGTAAATTTATCGAAGGTCTTGCTGTTTCAATCAACCAAAGCATATTGTATGAACAGTTTTCAGTAAAAAAGAAGTAGTTCGAATGTGTACCGTTAAGCTCCCAAATATGTTTTACCATTTTTAGAACTTCTTCTTCGTTTAAATTCAGGTCATACTCCCAAATGTCTCTTTGTTCGGTATCACGATACTCTTTTAGTTTGTCATAATATGGAAGAAGTGAATATTTGCCATAATAACCGCCAAAAAGACCTTTAATCGCAAATATGACGCCATTCTCAGTATCAGGGTTTGCATCTGCAGCATAGTTGATAGCGTATGAGAGAAGTTTAGATTTATATGCGGAGTTGATACGTAAGAAAGTATGTCCAAACATAGATGCAGGTGAATTTATGTGTGCTGATGGAAAGACTAAGGTCGCGGATTTAGGATTTAACCTTTTTAGGATTTTGTTATAATCATTACACTCTATATTTGGAAAATCATCTATACTCAGCTGTTCTTCAAGCCATGATTTTCTGGCAGGAAATCTACAAGCTGTCGAATTGTCATCAAATCTTGATTCATTGAAAAGTGCTTGTAATGTAGCATTCAGCTCATTTTTTGCATTAGTTTTTCCATCTTTTGCTAAAAAAAAGCGGTTATCGTCTATTTCACTAACTTCATTGTTCATGTGAAGCAGTAAGTGCCAATAGTGCTGTTTTGATAAGTTTAAAGCATCTGCTTTTTTTTGGTAGAACTCTGCTGAAGCTTGAGAAAAACTGATGCAAAAAACGAGTGTAAAAAATATTTTATTAAAGATAGGGATTTCCTGAATTAATTTGAAAATAAATAGTGAAGATTAAACGAGATAGACTCGCTTAATCTTTTGTAATACTTACAGAGAAGTAGTAGAGATATTATCAAGTACATCAGCCATTTCAACACTTTTAGAAGTGTAGATGCTGTTGTAGTTTGCTTGTAGTGAAGCTGAGAATGTAGCTGTATCTTCAACATTTAAAAGCTCAGCCAAAGTGTCTATTGACTCACCATGACCAACTGCAATCTCTTTTGCAAGAACATCCATATTGGAAGCAACAAATTCTTGTGCTCTTTCATTCATAACAAACTTAGTCTTGCTACAACCGGAAGTTCCAGAAGTAATACCAAAAGTTTGGTTACCAGAAGTACCGTTTGTTGTAGCTTGTAAAGCAAGCAATACTGCTGATGAATCATCTTTAATGATCATTGAACCAAGACCACAACCAGTCTGAGAGTTAACACCTGCCATAGCCGATATTGAGAGAGCTAAAACAGCTACAGCACTTATTAAAATTCTTTTCATGTGATACCTTTATTTTTTAAGATAGAACAATTTTAAACAATAAATACTTCAACGAAGATTAAATATTTAATTAATTCAAATCCCCATCTTTCCAATACTTTGTTCCCTGAATAGTCGCCTGAATCGCAAGTCCGTTTTGAGTCAGTTTATAGAGCCTTATACCAGGTGCAACTGTTATTGCGGCATTTAAAGCACCTCCGTCTTCGCCTGCTTTAGCAGCTGCATCTGCTTGAGCATTTGCCTCCCAACCGGAGTTTACAAAGCTGTCAAAAACTTTTTTGTTCTCAAATATGAATATTGCTCTAAAATCTTTTACTCCTAGTCCAAATCCAACACCGCCCGAACCCATATTCATATAAATATTTTTTCCGGTCCTATTGTTGTGAGCCATACCTTTTCCACCTTCAGCAGATAAGATAATAAGGTTTACTCCAACATTGGTAAAAGTTGCATAACCATAAGCGTTGGCAATCATCTTTTTTGCTTCAGGAGCATACTTGTATAGCTTCTTTAGAGTTTCAGTATTTGTTCTTTGTCTCTCTTTTCTTGCTTCATTATTCTCTGCCTGTTTTTCTTTATCACTTTTCCCCGACCAAAATCCAGACAACATAAATACTGCAACAGCTAAAGCCAGTAGTAGCTTTAAAATTTTCATGACTTATCCTTTTTGTGAATCTAATTATTAATAATACAGTAAAAATTGTTTTGATACAAATAAGTATATAAAAAAATAAGTATAAATTTATTTGTAATATATCTAATAAGAAGATAGGGTATAATTCCGATATTATGAACAAGTTAAAAGAGTATTTAAATTCTCACGATATCAGTGAGATTCATCCTTCAGATATTGCCAAAATTTTAAAGCAGCTAGATGATAGCGAGTTTGCTGATGCCATAAAACTTGTACCGAGTAGTCTGGTTGGGGATGTTGCTCTTGCCCTTCCTGATAGATATTTTGATGACGTTGTTGAGTCTCTGAGTGTAGATGAACTCTCTCACGCCGTAACCGAACTCGAATCAGATGACCAACTAGAGTTTATGCAAGAGCTTGGTGAGGTGGATGAGAGTGTAGCATCTCAGGTTTTTGAAACGCTAGATGAAGAAGATAAGCAAGAAATAACAAAGCTTCAGACATATGATGATGATGAAGCCGGTGCATATATGCAGCTCGAAGTCTTTACCGCCTATAAAAATGAGATAGTTCAAGATGTTATTAGACGATTTGCCGAACTTCGACAGGCCAATAAACTGGAGAATGTTCAAAATCTTTTCATAACAGGCAGTGATAATAAGTTGTATTTTACGGTAGGTCTAGATGACCTTCTTATCTTTGACTTCTCAAAAACTTTAAACGATAATATTGAGCTGAGCAAAGACAGTTTTGAGCCTAAAAAAGCAGTTGATACAGACGATATAAGAGATGTAGTACATGCGTTTGAAGAGTATGACCTTTCTGTAATGCCCATTGTAAATGCTTATGGCATCTTGGTAGGACGCATCACTTCAGATGATATATATGATATTATCAATGAACATGCTACAGAGCAGATGTATAATCTTGCCGGGGTTGATGATGACGCGGAAGAAGATGATGAGATAATGAAGGCAGGTAAAAAGCGTGCGACTTGGCTCTCTCTTAATCTCTTTACGGCAATTGCCGCTTCGTTAGTGATTGCTCTGTTTGCCGATACTCTTGAGAGTATGGTTGCTTTGGCTGTTCTTATGCCGATTGTCGCTTCCATGGGCGGAAATGCCGGAACTCAAAGTCTTACGGTTGTTGTAAGGCAGTTGGCTCTTAGGGACATCTCTCAAGGAGATGCCATGAGGATCATAAAAAAAGAGGTGGCTCTTTCGCTTGGCAATGGAATCTTCTTTGCTATAATAATGGGTATTGTAGCTGCTATATGGTTTGATATGGGGATGATAGGGGTGGTTATAGCTCTTAGTATGGTCATAAATCTTTTGGCAGCAGGTTTTTTTGGTGCGACGATACCACTTTTCTTAAAGAGAATGGATATTGACCCGGCCATAGGCAGTACAGTGATTTTAACAACTGTAACAGATGTTGTAGGCTTTTTTAGTTTTTTAGGCCTTGCAACATATATATTATTATAAAGGATATTTAAAAATAAATGGATTTATTAATTCTATTTTTTGTCTTGTCAGTTAGTGTTTCATTTTTATGTTCAATTTTAGAATCGGTACTCTTATCAGTTAATATGTCTTATATCTCGGTATTAGAAAAAGATAAACCAAGAATTGGAGCATATTTAAGACAACATAAACAAAATATAAATAAATCGATTGCATCTATTTTAATTTTAAACACTATTGCCAATACATTGGGTGCAGCAGCTGTTGGTGCTCAGGCATCTATACTTTTTGGAAATGAAGCGGTTGTTTATGTATCAATCGTTTTAACATTTGCTATATTGTTTTTATCAGAGATTATTCCAAAAACAATAGGTGCAATCTATTGGAAACAGTTGGCTCCATTCTCAACTCAAATAATCAGAGTCTTTATATTTATAACATATCCGATAATCTTATCTACGCTTTTTGTTACAAACAGAATCTCAAAAGGCAAAGAAGATGCGAACACGCTGACTAAGGAAGAGTTGTTACACAGCATGCTTCTTAGTGAAGATGATGGTATTATCGATGAGAAAGAGTCGGACTTTATAGAAAATATCTTAAACCTTAATAAAATAAAAGTAGGGGATGTCTCGACACCGAGAAGTGTTGTCTTTGCTCTTGATGAGAGTATGAGTATTAAAGAGATTATTGATACTAAAGATGAAATATTTAAGTTTTCCCGTATTCCAGTATATCATGAAACAATAGAAGAAGTTGTTGGAATAGTTATGACAAAGAAAATCTTTAAACAGGCACTTGAAGATGATAGTGTAAATGTTGGATCAATTAAAAAAGATATATTTTCCATAAATGAAAACATTCCCGTTTCAAAAGCCTTGGACCTTTTTATCACTAAAAAAGATCACATGTTCTTAGTTATGGATAACTACGATCAAACAGAAGGAATCATTACCTTAGAAGATTGTGTTGAGACTATTTTAGGTGTTGAGATAGTCGATGAGAGTGACTCTACTGCAGATATGCGCGAGCTTGCTAAAATTAAGATGAAACAAAAAAGACGTGAAAAAATCAATAACGAGATCTAAAAAGTAACGCCACACCCACAGTGGGAAAGTAGTGAGGCATTGCTTTGAATTTAAGGGAAGTTCACGAAAGAAACCTATACTTCATGTGGACCTGAAGTCCTATATTTTTCTTTCTCGGTTGTCAGTATAAAGTTAAATAGTGTAAATAAAGTGTGAAATATAAATCTTACTTTAAAACTTCACTCATCTCTATATCTGCACCGACTTCGTCTGAGAGATTATTCATTAAATCAAAAAGTTTATTTGAATGCTCTTCGGCATCTTGAAATTTTTTCATAATCTCATCTTTTGATTTACTTTCGGACATACAGCCGCCGTTTAATGCGCATTCAATATTTTCATTTATTAGAATGTGAAATTTTACATGATGGGATTCCATCTGTTTAAAAGTAGAATTCTCAGCAAATAGTCTAGTCCCTGTACCATAATACCATGCACCAAATCCACAATGTTTATGATCTTTTTTAAGTTCCTCCGTGACTGTTGAGTTTACAACCGCAGAGTAAGCATTTGATTTAAATAAGATGTGGTGAATTTTATAGTTTGATAAAAACAGTGCAAAACTACTTTTGTTAGAGAGTTGAGATGTGTAGGTTAGGTCTTTTGTAAAACTATTCATAGTATCTGAAAAATTATTCATAGTATCATTAGTATTGTTTGCTATACTGCTCATTGCAGCTGAATTCTCGTAGATGCTACTTGATTGCTGTTGAAGATTTTGAATAGTGATGCTTATTTCCCCTGTCGCTTTTTGTGTTCTCTCAGCAAGTTTACGTACCTCGTCCGCAACAACAGCAAAACCACGCCCATGTTCCCCGGCTCTTGCCGCCTCTATAGCGGCATTAAGTGCAAGCAAGTTTGTTTGATCGGCAATATCTTTAATTAGATTGACAATCATTGTTATATCGTTAACATTGGTATCCATCTCAGTTATTGCATCTGCCGTATTTGTAACTAACTCGCTGAGATTTGATATTTGTTCTGTGGTGACTTCAACAGCTGTTAAAGTATTATGTGCAGAAAGTGAAGCGTTGGAAGTATTGGCAGTAACTTCCATAAAAGAGTCTTCAGTTTTATTGATATCGGTTGTAATAATATCCAAGTTGCCCTTCATCCCTCCGTTAAATCCGCTAAAGGCGGTAGTGAGTAAGCCCATAAGTTTATATCTCTCATTCGCTTTCATAGATGCTACAGCTTTTTGGATTATGTTCGCTGTTTCTTTAAATTCGCCTTGAAGTCCCGATGGAAACATACTTCGATACATCTCACCTCTACTTACGGCATCTATCGTATTACGGCTTTCTCTTAAAGTTATTTCGACTTGGTCTAGACACTTGTTAATGTTCCAGCCTATACTTTCTAAAGGCGTTTCATTTTTATGTATAACAACTCGTGTAGCTAGTTTGCCGTCTTTTACGTCTTCAAGCGTCGTGGCAATCTTATTCATAAGAGAGTCGTCACTTATTTTAGTTGTACTACTTTGAGGGATAAACAAAGAGGAGATGCTTAGCAACATTAAGATAATAGCAAAAATTATTTGAGAATTTATAGCTAAAAACAAAGCAGATACGGTTATTAAAATAAAGAGTGCAATTACATTAATATTTTTAATCGCAACCATAGATTACGCCCCTTTTTGAAGGTTTATAACAAGTTCTTCATAGGTGGTATTGTTTTTACTCAAAAAATCATTTAAAAGTTCTCCAGAAGCTTTTAAACCATCTTTATTCTCGGCATCTGCTAACAGTTTATATACAGGAGTAATAGCATCTATGGCCGATGGAGCAGGTTTTCTTCTTACAGATGTATAACTTACAATCCTGCCATTTGAATCTTGATCGGCAGTTATATATGTAAATACCCAGTAGAACCCGCCATCAGCTCTGAGGTTTTTAACAAAACCAAAAAACTCTTTTTTTTCTTTTATCAAGTCCCAAGCAGTCTTGAAGGCTATGCGAGGCATGTCCGGATGTCTTATGAGGTTGTGGTTAGCGCCAATAAGTTCAGAAGCTCTATACCCGGACATCTCAGTAAATATTTCATTACAGTATATGATGTTGCCTTTAGTATCTGTTTTAGATACTATAAAGTCATTTTCATCAAGTAGTTTTTCGTTGTTTGTTATATTTCTTGGGGAGTCGGCTTTAGATAAACTTTTTCTAGACATTATACAGTCCTTAAAGATTTAAGATGCTATGTTGTTTAACGTTAAGTATATCTATATTTGTTGGTAATTTTGTCACCAAGTGACCAAATCATTTTTAGTTGTTTTGTATGTTACTCTTTGTAACGCAAGCCAATATTATATACCGGGAATCCTAGGTATCTTATTTAATTTAGACAATTTACAGTAAATGCCCCATCCTTTTTTTAGCCAGTGACCAATGATGGGAAGCGGAATTATAAAAGCTCGTTTGTCATCTCTGTAAATGAAAGAAGCCCCGCTGCCGCTATCCATGACACAAAGAATATTTATATGTTCCTGGTAACCTTTAAAGTCAGTGCTGTTTGCATCTTTTTGTAAAATGTTATGTGCAACGTTTCTTGCCATGACTTCTGCTACATGACCTTGTTTTGCTCTCCAGTCAGCTCCCTGGAGAGCTGCTACATCACCGATTGCGTAAATGTTAGACGGCATCGCAGGATTGTCAAATACAACATTACAAAAATCATTTATTTTTACAAATCCGGCTTCATTGGTTGGCAGGTCAGATTCTCTAACAACATCGTGACCGTTTCCGGCAGCTATAAACATAGTAAAGTCAGATTCTATTTTTGAATCATCTTCAAATATAATTGCATTACTCTCAAAAGCTTTTATTTTTTTACCAAAGTGCTGTTTTATGCCGAGTTTTTTAAAGAAAACAGCCATCATTTTAAGTGCTTTTTGACCCATTCTTTTTCCAGGCTCAGGCATAGGTGCAAAGAATGTCAGCTCAAAATTATCTCTGATGCCTTTTTTCTTCAAAAGATTATGAACATTAAACATTAACTCAAAAGCAGGTCCCCCGCGAACGGCAGAAGTGTCTTTTGGGTTTCCTCCAAAGCCGAAACAGATCTTACCGCCGCCTTTTTCAATAAGTGCTTCTAATGAGTCGCGGATTTCAAGTGATTGTTTTGGTGCAGCACAAATCGAGAGAGTATTTTCAACTCCTTTATGCTGCATCTTTGAAGCACCCATTGCAAGAACCACATGGTCATAATCTTTTAAAACAGTTCCGCTGTTTAATGTATAGGAGTTCTCTTTTGCATTTATATCTTTTAGTGCATCAACTATCAGCTTAAAGCCATGCACTTCTTCTAAGGTGTTAAGATCTATACAGACATCATCAAACTCTTGTTCTCTTGTAGGAATCCATATTGAAGTGGGGTAGATAAAAAAGTAGTCTCTATCACTTACCAAAGTAACGTCGTAATTTGATTTTCTTAAAAAGATAGCAGCTTCAAGACCGGCGAAACCACCTCCGATAATTAAAACAGTTTTCATAAGAGCCCTTGTATAAAACTTATTAATGAATAATATTACTACAAGTGATGTTAAATTTCTATTAATTTTTTTTGTTTATGAAATAAACAGCAATAAGGCTTAAGGAACCACCGATTAAGATGTGTGCCTGTATAGGCTCTCCCAATACCGCCCAGGCTATTATAAGAGAGAACAAAGGTACTAAAAACATAAATGAACTTGTTTTTTGGCTTCCTAATTTTGCTGAGGCGATAAAAAATATAGTAGTGGCTACGCTTTGGCCTAAAACTGCCAGATAGACAAGAGCTGTCCAAAACTTGCTACCTTGGTCAAATACGACCGTTAAATCACTCTCATAAGCGTAGATGAATGAAGCAATCGTAGCTACTACAGAGATATAAAAACTGTAGTGTATGGGATGAATATGCTTGTGAGAGTGTTGAGAAAGAAGAGTCACTCCTGCCCAAACAACTGCACATAGAGCAAAATAGATATTTGAGCTGTTGAAAAACAGGTTTAAATCATTTAGCTGAAGTATTATTATACCGCCGATAATACCGAGGATTAGTCCAAAATATTGAGATGCAGAGAGTTTAGTTTTAAAGAGAATTGCAACAAGTAAAAAAGTCATTAGCGGTGTCAGTGTAGTAATAATTACTCCACCGTTTCCTGCAAAGCCGTACTTTACTCCTAAAAAAGAAAAAACCATAAATGATATATTTAAAACAGAGCTTGATGCTACAAATTTTGCGCCGGAACGATTTAAAGTCATAGGTTCTTTTATAAGGTACAAAATTGGAATAAATGAGATGCTCATAAGGAAAAAACGCCAAAATATTATGATATCAATCGGAAGCTCATAAGTTAAAATTTTAAGAGCACTCCATCCTCCGCCCCATAAAAACATTGCTAAAATAAGTAAGTAGGTGAAGTGTGAGTTTTTCAATGTTTAGTCTTTTGCAAATATTTGCTGTTTTTTGCCATTATAGCTTAAATAGTTTTACTTTTTTAGGTAATATATCTTATGAGTTATACTAAATGGTTTGACGCCCATGCTAAAAAGCATAAGGTGATTATAGATAAATTAGAAGAGTTAGATTATACGGAAGAGGAGATTATCGACTATTTTGATTTTGACAACATGGTAAAAGAGGAACCGGATTTTTGTCCTCTTTATAAAGATAATAAAAAATGCCATGATATGGACAAGTTAAACTGTTATATGTGTGCTTGTCCAAACTTTAGATTTGATGATAACGGTTTGGGAATCTACAACGAATTTAAAATACTAAGTAAGTGTGATATAAACAATGGTGAGGAATTTGCAGGAAACGGTGTTATACATCAAGATTGTTCATCGTGTAGTGTTCCACATCATAAGTCGTATATTTTGAAAAACTTCTCTCTGGTTTGGACAGAGATGATGAAAAATTGTAAAAGTAAGTAAAAAGGATTGTAATGTTAAAGGTTGTTCTGTCTATATTGTTAATGTCAGTAGTACTATTTGGAGATACGAAAGAAGCTCTTGAAGCTTTTAAGAAAAAGAATTATGATTTAGCATTTAAATTATACAAAGAGAGTGCTAAAGCAGGTGATAGTACCGCTCAAAATGCATTAAGTTATCTTTATTTTAACGGTATCGGTGTTGAAAAAGATGCAAAAAAAGGCATTGAGTGGTTAGAAAAAGCTGCTTCTGCTTCAGATGCAAGAGCGCAGAATGATTTAGGGATGATGTATCTCACAGGTCAAAATGTTGCCAAAGATTCTGCCAAAGCATTTACATGGCTTACAAAAGCTTCAGAATTAAACAATCCTAATGCTCAGTATAATCTGGCATTAATGTATTACAAGGGTGAGTCAGTAAAACCGGATGTTAAAAAAGCAGCCCAGCTTTTAGAATCCTCGGCATTACAAGGGAACAAACAAGCTATCCAAAACATAGGGCTAGTCTATATGCAGATTTTAGATTTTGACAAAGCTGCCGAGTGGTTGGAAAAAAATGCCGTAGAAGGTAATGAAAGTTCATACTATCTTCTTGCAGAAGTTTATTGTACAACAGAGCAGTTTAAAAAAGCAAAAAAGTGGGCACAAAAATCAAAAGAGATTGGAAATAAAGACGCTGAAATTTTATGGTCTAAGTATAATTTAGGAAAGTATTGATGTAAAGAAAGTAAAATCAGAATTTAAAATTCTGATTTTATACAATATGCTTGTGAATCAAGGAGATATTAGAAAGTCTCGAACGTAATTATACTCTAGGATTTGGTCATACTTAGTCAGTTTATTTTATAACTATTTTATAACTATTTTATAACCAAGCCCATACTCATTTTGAATAAGGTTTTCAGGTAACTTTGCGCGAAGACGCTTTATAAAAGATGTTATAGCGTACTCTGAAAACTCCTTACCGCTTTGGTCGCCATAGAGATGGTAAAATATATTTTCAGCCGTAAAAGCATGATTAGCTTTTGAACAAAGCAGTTGAAAAAGCATAAGTTCTTTCTCTTTTAAAGATATCTGTTTCTCCTCGTTCCATAGAGTCGAAGAAGTTTTATCCCAGAAGATGTCGTTACTTAGATAGATTCTTTTTTTAGAACTTCTTAGTTTATCTACAACTTTAAATAGAACTTCTTTTAGTTTCTGTGAGTTGATAGGTTTAATTAGGTATGTAACAAGGCCAAGTTCAATCGCCTGAAGTAATTTTTCTTGTTCAGAATGAGCACTCATTATCAATATGTCCGTCTCAGTGTCACGCTCTCTGATTCGTTTAATCATTGTCAAACCATCTAGGTTTGGCATGTTGATATCTGTAATAATTATATCCGGTCTTTTCTCAAGATACTGCAAATACCCCTCATGACCGCACTTAGAGACAAATACTTTTTTAAAAAATATTTGTAAATATTCTTGAAGATATTCTCTTAATTCTGACTCATCTTCAACAACTAGAATTGAAATATCTTCAATTAATTCACTATTGTTCATTCTTCATCCTTATTGTAAATGTTGCACCGTCTTTATTGTTTTTGGCACTTAATAATCCATTCATATTATCCTCGATAATCATTTTAGCTATATGCAGACCTAAGCCTGTTCCGATTGATTGATGCTTTGTCGTAAAGTACGGATTGAAAATTTTTGGCAAAATATCATCATCTATACCACCGGCATTATCGCTTATAGATAAAACAACATCATCATCTTCTTTTTGCAAAACAATATCAATCTTTATCTCAGCAATATTTCTTATCTCTTTGATGTCATATATATTAGACAGTATGGATACGATTACTTGAATAAACTCATTCATGAGTCCGTAGATGCAAAGTTGTTCATCTGCTGTAACTTTTATCTCAATCTTTTCACTCTCTTTTGTGTAGTTTGTAATCTCTAGTGCTTTTTTGAGAGCCGTGTAAACACTAAAAGTTGATTTTTCTTTATTTGGTTTATAGTAGTCCATAAAATCCTCAATAGTATCGGACATATATACAACTCTTTTTTCCATCTTATCTATTCTGGTAGAAATCTCTTCTTTGTCTAATATTCCTGCGCTGTTTTTTTCTTTTAAAATCGCTAAAATAGTATTTACAATCGCTAACGGTTGACGCCATTGATGCGCAATGTTTCCTATCATTTCACCCATTTCAGCTCTTTTTGATTGTTCAAAAAGGAGTCTGTCTCTCTCTTGAATAGTTCTTTCTTTCTCTTGAAGTTCATTGATTGTATCAAGTAGTTCGCGGTTGTACTTTTTTTCAATATAGAGTCCACAATCAAGATTTTTCATGTCTTCAATAAGATTGGATATGTAAGGCTTTTGTATTATAGAACCGTGTTGAGGTGCTATAAGATTAATATCGAGTTTTTCTATTTTACTTAGGGCATAATTGAAAATATCTTTACTTGGCATATACTCCTGGTGAAATTGTTTGGCTTTTTCAAAGTATGTCTCATCAGCATAAAATTCCCAAGACTCCTCTATTCCTCCAAAAATATCCCCGGATAACAGAGTTTTTGTTTTTGGCTCATAACTTACAAATGCACCAGGAGAGTGACAGTAAGGGGTTGTGTGAAAATCGAGTTTGAATCCGTTTGAAGTTATCAACTCATTGTTGTTTTTATCAATTTCATAATAATCTGATGATACAAGATAGTGTTTGATTAAAAGCGACATTCTAGAATGAGTCACAATTAGAAGGTCATCTCTGTCTATGAGTTTTTCTATCTCAGGTACCGCGGCTGCTAAATCCGGGTCTTGATGGTGAAGAATAATGTATTTGATTGACTTTAAGTCGGCAATACTTTTAACTTTTCTTACCGTCTCATTGAATTCAATCATTGAGCCAGGATCAATTAAAATAGACTCATTGCCGTTTTTAATAAAGTAAGGATGACACTGGAAAGGGTCGTTTTCAAGATACATACCGACCCAGTAGATGCTATCTGCAATTTCAATAGCATCTTTGAAGTTATGCATAGGTTTAGGCATTACCCTCAAACCACTTTAATTGTTCTCTTAATTCAACTACCTTACCTACTACAATGAGTGCAGGAGTAGGTACATCTTTTGCCTTTTCAACTATGTTTTCCAAAGTTCCGACAACAACACTTTGATCTTTCGTTGTCCCTTTAGAAATCACGGCTACAGGGTAGTCACTTGCTTTACCTACTTCTATAAGTTTTTTACTGATTTTAGGAAGATTATGCAGACCCATTAAAAACACAATTGTATCATCTGTTTTAAAGTTGTCCCATGGGATTTGAGATACTTTTTTATTTGGTGATTCATGTCCTGTTACAACTCTAAAACTCACAGCTACACCGCGATGAGTAACAGGTATACCTGCGTAAGCAGGTGCAGATATAGCAGATGTGATACCTGGAATTACTTCAAACTTAACATCTCTATCAAGCAGATAAAGAGCTTCTTCTCCGCCACGGCCAAATACAAAAGGGTCCCCGCCTTTAAGACGAACTACATTTGCATGTTTTAAAGCGTTTTGATAAATAACTTCATTGATATCATCCTGAGGCATAATATGACGACCGTCTTCTTTACCTACATAGACGAATTCACAGCCGTTTTTTGCTTCTTCTAAAATGTCCGGATTAGCAAGACGATCGTAAATGATTACATCAGCCTCTTTTATAACTCTAAGTGCTTTTACAGTCAGTAATTCAATGTCCCCAGGTCCAGCACCTGTTAAATAAACTTTGCCCATTATTCTTTTTCCTCATAAATAAATATACCTGACGGTTTTTTGATTTGAAATATTTCTCTACTTAAATACCAGTCTTTTGTGTTTAAAACAGCAACCTTGTTTGTATCATTGACTGATACATAAAGATTTGGTCTTATGTTTGACCATCTTACATGCAAGACTTTTCCGTCAAATTCAAATCGCTTGATTACTTTTAAAGTTTTAGTGTCGATTATCTGAATCACAGGAAACTTCTTTCCGCTGAATGTGACCGCAAGATATTTTTTATCTGGAGAAAGAGCGGTAAATACAGGCAGACCTTCAGTCTCTATGTTTTTTACATGTTTAAAATCAGGTGTATATACCATTACCTTATTGTTTCCGACTGCCGGTATAAAAACATATCCTCCGCCGATAGACCAAAAGCCAAAGTGTGGAACTTTGAGTACAGGTTTTCTGTCTTCAAGCAGGATTTTAATTTTTGAGTATTTCATTGTGTCTAGATTTACGACACCAAAGTGATCACTTTGAAAAAATCCTGTTATAAAGTTGTTGTCTTTGATCATTGCATCAAAAGGCATAACGCCAACATCTTCAAACTCTTTATATATCTCAAAGTTCGGAAGGCCTTTACCGCCGTTTTTGTCTTTTAAAACAGTGATTTTGTCATTATCCATCTGTGAAAAGATTAAGTAATCTTTATAGATTTTAATACCGACATTTTTAGAGCCAGTCTCAAATGATTGTATAGGGTTTAGATCCCTGTCTAAGATATCTACACTTTTTTTAGCATAGTTTGCAACTGCAAGAAAGTTTTTACTTATTGTAAAACCGATTGCGCTGTCGCTAGTTTTTTGCTCTTTAACAATACGTTCTTTTTCAGGATCAAATTTTACTACGAAACCGTCACGAGAGATAACGTAGCCATCTTTGCCGTCAAACTTAACAACACCGTGGTTCATGTTGTGCATACCAGAGATATGACCTTTTGTCATGCCTTTTTCTATTACGGCTAAAGAGTTGCTTTCTCTCTCAACAACAAAAACTTTTTCATTTGTATCTAGCATGGCAAATAACGGGTTTACCCCTTTTGCGTTTGCATTTATAAATAGAGATGCAAGAAGTGTTGTCCCTATTAAAAGTTTATTTAGTATCATCGTTTTTTCTCTCCTCTTGGCTTAAATAACATGATGGATCTTCACTCCATAAATCACCTGTAATCGCATATGCACGAGCGCGTGAACCGCCGTTGCAGATATCTATTTGCTCACACTCTGCACAGATGCCGCTTATCTCTCTCGGATGAACTCTTAGTTTGTCCAGTAAATCACCTTTTTGCCAGATGTCTCCAAAGTCTTGATTGATTATATTTCCTACTATCAGAGGGAAAAACGGATCAGGTCTGACATCGCCTTCACTGTTGATGTTTAATAGTTTTCTTCCGGCTGAATTTCCGCCCCAGGTAACAAGTCTTTTTCTCATAGTCTCTTTTAACTCAGGATACCTTGAAGCAAATTCATTTAGAAAAAGAATGGCATCCATCTCCATGTTCCCTGTTACTACCTCTATGTCTCTGCCCGTGTCGTAATACTCAAAAGCTTTTTTAAGGATAAATTCTACAGATTTTCTTCTTTGTTCTTTTGTAAGATCCATTTTCAGGTTGTCTAAACCACGTCCGGAATATACAAGATGCGAAATATATATTTTTGGAATATTCTCTTTTTCTGCTAACTCAAAAATATATTCTAAAGAGTCTATAGTCTCTTTTGTAATAGTAAATCGTATTCCGACTTTAGCTCCTGTAGAGTTGGCTAGTTGGACAGCTTTAAGAGTTTCCCTGAATGCGCCCTTAAGACCGCGAAAATGATCATGTGTCGGTTCATCTCCGTCAATACTGACACCGACATAGTTAAAGGTGTCTACAATGCGTTGGACATTGTTTTTAGTGAAATACAAGCCATTGCTTGAAAGATAAGTGATAATGCCATTATCTCTACAAAAGTCAGCTATTTCAAAGAGGTCTTTTCTCGTAAGTGGTTCACCACCTGAAAAAATGATAAATTTAACACCGTTTTCCTTCATCTCTAAAATAGTTTTTTTAATCTGCTCTGTAGTTAAGGTATCTACTTCATCAAGAGTTGATTTTGAATAACAGTGCATACATGATAAATTACAACGGTTTGTAAAGTTCCATATGGCTATAGAGCCGTCTAATATTCTTTCTTTTTTTCCTTCAACTACTGAAGATATAAGATTTGATAGTCTAAACATTATTTGCCTTTATACGAGAGTATATATTGAGCTACAGCTTTTCTCTCTTTGTCATTTAATTTTAATTTGGTCATTACTGTTCTTTTATAACCAAAAGCTTTGTACATTGATTTTGGGTCTATAATATAAGCTTCTATTTCATCAATAGATCGTTTAGAAGCGATCTCTGTAAACGGGGGACCAAATGCTACTGCTGTTTGGTGGTGGCATCCCCAACAGTAGGTTTCAAAGACCTTTTTTCCATATGAGTCTTGAGCATATAAAACAGAAGATAAGATAAGTGTAAAAAGTATATGTTTTTTCATGTTTATTCTTTCATTTTGTGCATTATTCTATCGAAAACAAGCTTGAATTACAGCTTATAAAACACAGAATTTGTCATTTTTTTATCTATCTAAAGAATAGCAATATATTATTGATTTGTCGTTGATATTAGTCAATTTTGACAATATATATAAAAGTTTGAAGAAGTTTTATGTTTAAATAGGGGTTCTCTCCCGAAGGAGAGAAAGTAGAAGCTTACGCTCCTGGAATAGTTTGTCTGTGCTCGATTGAGTACGTAAACGTAGGAGTTGTTAAACCATTGATGTATTTAACAAATTTACCTGTTTTAGCTTCATAGATACCGATTCTTCCACAGTTCCACTCAGAAATCATAGTCCAGTGACCGTGATTAGCTGGCTCAGCGTGTAAGATTCTAGGTGTAACAGCTTTACCGTTTTTATCTTTAACAGTTGGAACTTTCCATTTGTAAAGAGTTTTGTGAGTTACAGGATCTGTAACAGTACCTTGTGTTGTACCAACAGTAATGATTCTGTCTAACTCTAAAGTTTGCTTGTTAATTAAGTGAACTTTATTCCAGTTAGCTGCTCCACCAAGTACATTATCTGCCCATAAGAATGGAGTATGCTCAGATGTACCGATGAATAGTCCACCACCACCGATAGGGATTTGACGAATTACATCGAAGTTATCATCCCAAATAGTTACTTGACCTAAGTTCATGTTAACAGTAGCACCAAGTTGTTGACCAAGTGTTTCGTTATACCAAGAAGAACCTTGACCCGGGTGTGGCTTAGCTGAAGGACCTGTATAGATTTTAGTAACTAAAGATTTAGTTTTGAAATCCACAACACCAACAACATCAGAACCTTGAGACGCGATAAATAAGTATCTACCAATCTCTTTACCTTCATTTAAGAAACCATCGTGAAGAATATTACCAATATTTGGAATATCACCAACAATTGGGAAGTCTGGTTTAGAATAATCTACGATATAAACGTGACCACCATCTTTAAGTGCAAATGCAATATATGGACCGTATGGAGTATCAAAGATACCTGCAACACGAGATGAATCAATGCTACCATCTGGTTTAATTACAGATGAAGTTGGATAAACTTTTAATGGCTCAAGAGTCATAGCATTCATAAGTACAGCACCGCCTGGAGTGTAGTTACCAGCCATTAGGTATTTACCGTCTGGAGAAACTGCAAGACCACGAGACTCAGAACCAACTTGACATTCAGCAATTTTTTGCTGACCCGGAGTGTTTAAGTCGAACATTGTTACTAAACCTGAACGAGAGATTGAGTAAGCATAACGAGGTTGACGTTTGTTAGTCACCGTTACGTGAACAGCAAAACCAGCAGGGTGTTTAGATAAAATTTTACCTGAAGTACCATCAACGAAAGCAACACGTTCAGCATCTCTTTCAGTTACAAAACAAATGTCAGTATTTTTCTTAACATCTACAGCATGTGGATATTTTTTGAAAAATGCCATTCTGTCATTTAAAGGTTTCCAACCAGCTTTTACAGTATCAAGTGTAAGTTGCTTGATTTTTCTACCTTTGAAATGTTGAAGATAATCAACCATAGCATCAGCATCTGATTTAGAAAACTTATTTTTAAATGGAGGCATTGCAGTACCTGCTCTACCATTAAGAACAACGTCAGCTAATTCGTAAGCATTTTTCTTACCAATTACTTTTGGACGTAAGTCAGAACCAACACCACCTTCGTGATTTGGACCGTGACAACCTTGACACTCTTTTTCAAAAACTTTTTCAACATCCATTTTAGATGTATCTGCTAAAAGACCTGAACTAACTACTGCTAAAGCAGCAACTGACATAACTAATTTATTTAATCTCATTTTATTCTTCCTCCTAAAATTAGATAAAGCCGGCCCGAAGGCCCGCCGACAACTAGACGATTTTTTAACTTTCTTTCTCTAAACGAGCTTTCTCTTGCTTGTAAATCCAAATCATTGGAAGTACAATTGTTGTATGAAGAAAGATAGTTAGAGTTAGTGGACCTTGATTTAACCAACCAAAAAAGCTTGGTACAACATCTGTAAATGGTTCAAACATAATATATCTCCTTATCTTTCGTGTACTGGGTTTTTACCAGTGCTTAAGAAATCTTTGATTAAGAATAAGAAACCTGTAAATGTAATCATACCCATAAACAGTCTCCAATCCATCGCTTGTGCAAACCACATACCGCTTTGACCATCGAAGTAACCTGCCCAAGTAGCACCCATTTGTGCACGAGAAACAAGAACTTGAACATAACCAGCAATAGTAAGTGCAATCGTCATACCCATAACACCGCCAACTATAAGACTAAGTGCCCAAATAGAAGATTTTGTATGTTTCATAACTTTAAGACCGTTTGTGCCTTGAATAGCAATGTACATCATACCGATAAGAATAGTTGCATAAGCACCGAAGAACGCTAAGTGTCCGTGAGCTGATGTAAACTGTGTACCGTGCGTATAAAGGTTTACTTGTGGTAATGTATGGAAAAATCCCCATATACCAGCGCCTAAGAAGTTACCAAAAGCATTCATCCAAAACCATACAAAAGCAGGTTGGTTGTTTACTACTGATACATGATTACCTGTAGCCGCTTGTTTACCTTGTTGTTTACCCCAGTCATACATAACGTGGATGAACATAGCAACAAGTGGTAATGGCTCTAGTGCACTAAATAATGCTCCAATTTCCCACCAATACTCAGGTGTACCAATCCAGAAATAGTGGTGACCGATACCTAAGATACCTGAACCAAATAGCATTGCTACTTCAATCCATAACCACATTTCAACAACTTTACGGTGTGCTCCAATCATAGTGATAAGACCATAAGCAGCAATCGAACCAACGAAAACTTCCCAAGTAGCCTCAACCCATAAGTGAATTACCCACCACCACCAGTACTGATCAACTGTGATATTGTCTGTAAAGAACATACCAGCTAAGTAAAGACCAGCAAAAGCAATCATATCTGCCATTAGTACTGTAACGATACCAGAGTTTTTACCTTTCATTCCTGTTAACCAAAGGTTAGCAACAAATCCAAGAGCAACTACAACGATACCAAGGTCTGCCCAACGAGGAGCTTCAATATACTCACGACCTTCATTAATAAACCAGATAGTTGTTTCATCTGCAGGTCCAACTTGAATAAATAGATATACTAATATAACTACAACGATAGCTGCAACAAATACCCAGTATAATAATTTACCAATTTTAATTCCAACTGTTTCAATTCCAGTTTCATCAGGTAATAACCAATAAACTGAACCAAACATTGCAAAAACCATCCATACAACTAGTGCATTGATGTGTAACATTCTAGCAACTGAGAAATCTAATAATTCAAATAAGAAGCCCGGCATTACGTATTGAATTGCTGCAACTAAACCAAATAATAATTGTGCACCAAAAATAATAGCAGCAAAAGCAAAATACCATGTAGCTAATTGTTTTGATTCACTTCCAATACCTGTTAAGTGATTACTTGCCATTTACTGCTCCTTGTATTTTTCCAAAGTTTCTTGGGAAACCATTTGTATCAATTGATGACATATGTTTCAA
This sequence comes from Sulfurimonas sp., assembly GCF_041563495.1. Taxonomy (GTDB): domain Bacteria; phylum Campylobacterota; class Campylobacteria; order Campylobacterales; family Sulfurimonadaceae; genus Sulfurimonas. Next base: position 83,775 of record NZ_JBFFMZ010000004.1, on the reverse strand, counting down.
GAAAGCAACCAAACCTTTAGCCTCTTCAGCTGTAATACCAAGATCTGGCATCATACGAGCGTGAGTTGGATAAGTTGACGGATGTTGTAAGAATTCAGCCATAGCTTCTTCTTTTGTACTTTTACCAGTCATTGCCTGCATTGAACCTTCTGGTCCCCATGCCGGGTCTAACCAAGCTTTAGTTAAATCTGGTGCATAATATGCTCCATTTCCAAGAAGTGTGTGACAGTTCATACAGTTCTTTGCTTGTGAACCGAGTTTACCAAGATGAAGTAAAGCTCCTGCTTCTTCTTCAGACCAGTCATCTCTTCCAAAAAACTTTTCTTTTTCCCCTATCACTGGAACTTCATGACCACGTTTTGTGCTCATTTCGTAAGTGATTTTATAATTAATAACCGTAGGTCCTGGAACCCTTTTAGTCACCTTATTCTGTAAATCTGCATCTGTACCCATTGATATTTGACCAGCTGTGTCAAATGTTAACCAAATAAGTAATACTGCTGCAAATCCCGTGATCCATGCTGCTGAACGTTGCCAGAAACGATTGTCACTCCATACGGATGTTTTAGCCACTGTGCCCTCCTATAAATTGCTGTTGACATATATACAGTATATCAATGTTCATTCTCTTCGTGAACTTGATGCTGCATATAATAGACTGCGTGTGGAAGTAAAAATAATCCAATTGCAGCAACTACTAAAGCTTTAACCGTAAATTCACCTACATGCATTAAACTTCCCATTAAATACAAACAATAGGCTGTTAACATCCAAAATATATATGCAATAGACATAGTCCATTTTTTAAGTAGATTAACTTTTACAGCGGTATATATACCAACATAGAATCCTCCAAATACTAAAACAAGCGCAGAAGATACAAATATTGGTAAAAAGTCATCTAGAGGTATATCTTGTCTCATAACCACTTCTTCAATCATTGTCTCTCCTTTTATTGTTATAATTCTTCAGAATCAGGAGTAGTTTATTCCTATTTGGATGAAAAAGAATTGATATATATCAATTTATTAGATTAATTTAAAATTTAAGGAAAGTTTTATAATCTGTGTAACTTTATGAAACAAAAGGGTTGAAAAGTATAACTATATACTATATTACAAATAGTATAGTAAAGAGGAAAGAGTGAGTGTAAATAAGATGGTGGTAAGTATGACTATTCTTCTCTTAGCACTTTCACCAACATTGTACTTGTTTTCTACATAATCGCCTAGTTTTAGGCCCGGATAAACACTGAATAATAGCATCGGAACAGCCATTACAAGTATGATTACAATATCTTGCGTCATCGATTACCTTCATAAGTTAGTTGTTTAAAACTTGATATACATCAATTATTTTTTATAATTCTTATTATATCATTGATTAATTAAATTTCTTTGTAAAATTTAGATTTTATTAAGAAAATTAAAAAAAGGACTCAAAAATGAAAAAAATCTTATCGATAACTTTAATTTCTGCCATTGCTCTTGTTCTATCTACCGGTTGTAGTTCAAAAAATGTCAATGCATCTGAAACACATGACCCGAAAGTTTCTGCCGAAGCACTGTATGTAAATACTCATGATAACGAAAAAATTGCAAAAGCAATAAAAAAAGCAGGTGAAAAAACCGGTTGGATAATCACTGAATTTAAAAGTAATGAAGTTATAGCTGAAAAATTGGATGGTAAGAATACTATCTCTTCAAGTATTATGTTTTCCGATGGACATATTGAGTTCGAGAATGCTTCTGCAACTTCCGACCTTCGTGATGCAATCGAAGACGAGCTTAATAAAACGGCTGCAGCCCACTAATCATTTACACTCTTCCAGATAACTTTCTAGTTTATCTGGAGTCACATCCCCTCTAATCGGTTCACACACAAAAAGTTCTCTATTGTCCAAAAAAAAGAGTGACGGATATTCCAATGTATATAGCATCTCTATAGGGTAACTGCTCTTTTGATCTTTTGTAATTATGACCGATATAAATTCGTCATTTATCTTGTCTATATATGGTTTATTAATAAATGCATCTTTGATCGCTTCTTTGCAAGGGACACAATCTTTTTTTATAAGTAGAACCATAAGTTTTTTATTTTCTTTTAACGCCTGCTGATGGGCTTTGTCAAAGTCTCCGTACCAACTTACGTGGTTGGCATGGAGCATCGATAAAAATAGTGTAATAAATAAAATAAAACGCATCTGTTTACCTCTGTATTTGAAATTCTCTTTGTATCTCTTTGAGCATCACAACAGGTGGATTCGGTAGTTGAGGAAATGCCCTTTGTACTGCATCTGTAACCCACTGAGGGTAGATTCTAAAGTTAAGTTTTACAACTGCTTTTAAAGGGTATTTTAGATTTTTCGCATCTGAGATATCATAGGATTCTACTCTTCTCTCTCCTGCTGGAATCCTTGTATCGCTCAGCAGTTTTTTGTATCTCCAAAAAAGTAGGCCGACTGGTTTTGAGTTCTCATCGCCAAAGACTTTCATAAACGGTCTTGCATCTTCATATAGGTTACCGTCATCTTTTAATTTACCGCTGCTGAAAATAACTTTAGAATCTCTGTCCGTTACGGTAATATCAAGCCAAAGTTCTCTAAAATCAGATACTCCGGTCGGCAGATGATGTCCTGCTCCGACATTTTTAACACCGGCTAAAATTTTCCCGTCTTTTATATCTACATCAATCTCTGCAGAAGTACGAAGAAGCTGTAAGGCCTGCTCTTCGTGTTTCTTACTTTTTAGACCCGATAAGAAGTGGTTTGAGCCTGAAAAGTAGTGAACTTTGATGTCTTTTTTCAGAGTGCCGCCTGTAGTCGATTCTCCTTTTAAAGGAGCAAGCTTGCCATTTTCAAGATATGTCATGTGACAATCAATACAAGTTTTATGTTTACTCGGATCTTTTGGATTGTTAAAGGGTGATTTTTCCCACTCTTTAAATGTAGATACAACGGCTCTTTTTGAGTCATCGGGTAAAAACTCATCATGACAAGATGCACAGTAAGCACTATCTTTATATATCTCTTTTGAATAGCTTTCTTTATGAACAATCGGGTTAGAGTTTATAAACTTTTCACTGAGCCATTTCTCTACTTTAGAGTTGTTCTCTTCAAAAACGTATTTTTTTCTATTTTTCAAATCCAGCGTATAAGAGCTGTTTCCCTTAGAGTCGGTTTTTGTAATCCTGTGACAAGTCACGCAAGAGACACCTTGTTCCAGTCTGGAATTTCCATGTGTTTTAAACTCATCAATCAGACTTTGTGAGCCTTTCTCAAAAAGAACGCTCGGCATATTGTTTACATCCATTCTATGTGTAGTTCTTTTTTGTTTAGTAGTAACTGCACTTGGATTATGACACCCCATACACCACTGTCTAAACTCATCACCCATATCAGCACCTGCTAAGTTTTCCATTACCATATAGTATGGATTTGAACCAGTCATATGTCTGTGATTTGAGTCTGCCCATTGATTGAAGATATCTTCATGGCATGATTTGCATTTTGCCGAGTTCGTCCAATCTTCATTGTGGTATCTCTCAACGCCTTCTTCAAGTGTTATATTTGTTAGTTTTTCACTGCTGTATGAGATGCTAGGATAAGAGATGCCAACCATTAGAACAAAAGCAACAATAGGTTTTGCATTAAAATCGATCTTCTTTCTTGCATGCAAAAACAGAAAATACAACAGGATAAATGAGCCGTAGAGATGTATATAATATGAAATAAGCCCGATAGTATCTCCTCCAGTGTTACCTACGAAAAATAAGTAAAATCCGCTGGCAACTATGAAAAACAGAAACACTCCAAGTGTTATACCGCTTGCACTTCTTGCTCCTCTTACTATCATATATTCATAAGTATGCATGTTTACATAAGGTATGAGAAGAAATATAGCTATAAATGCGGAACTTAAAATATGTACTGCCTGAACTATTCTGAAGTATTCCCAACTTAAGTTGAAGATGCTAAATTGAAAGATTCCACTTAAAAACATCAAAATTATAAGTATTTTCATATGTATATTTTTCATACTGCATCCTTGTTTACAATTTTATAATCCACGACATCACCTTCAAGTGATTTTAAAAACTCTACAATCTCATCAATCTGTTCATTCGTCAGATGCATACCGAGTTGGTGTTTACCCATGAGAAAGACAGCTTCTCTTATTTTAGCAACCGCACCGTTATGAAAATAGGGTGAAGTTTTCGTGACATTTCTAAGCATTGGGACTCTAAAGAGTCTTTCACCCTCTTTACCCATAAATCCACCCTTGTTCTCAAACGGAAATGGGTGATACATCTTCGCATTAAAGTCAAAGTCACTGACTTCCCGCCCTTTTTCTTCTTCGTTGAAAGAGTTTGTGACATCAACTATACTGTTGTAATCTCTTAGAGGAAACTTTTGTATACTTTGTCCGCCGACCGTTACGCCCGTATGACATCCCTTGCATCCAAAGTTTAAAAAGTGCGCCAGACCCTTTTTAGCTTTTGCATTTATAGCATCATTGTCACCGTCTAAAAACCTGTCATAACCACTTCGGGTTACTAGTGTGCGTATGTAAGCACCGATGGCTTTTTGAGTATTTTCAAAACTAACCTTGCCAAAGGCAAGTTCAAACTTTTTAACATACTCGGCATCTGCTGAGAGTCTCTTTTGCACTTCTTCTTTTGAGAGGTTCATCTGAGTTGCATCTTGTATGGAAAGTCCAACTTGATCTTCCACAGTTTCTACATCCCCATCCCATGTCAGATATTTTGCAAGTGACGTATTTAAAATCGTTAGTGTATTTAGGTGGTGCGGGTTTTGTGCTCCGCCATGTCCAACTGCAGTCTCAAATCTGTCCGTTCCGCTTTGGTCTGAGAGGTGACATACGACACAGTCAGTCTTATCGTTTGTTTTGGAAGTAAGAGCTTTTACAAATATATCTTTATCTTTTTGGTCTTGGCTGATTACATGACAAGTCGCACAACTGATATCTTTATTTTTAGATAGTATCTTGTCGTAGTATAAACCCTTACCAAGTTCTATCTTCTCTTTAGTGAGTCTGTTTTGCGGAGTATCTACGAGTTTTAAAAGTTCTTCATATGTAGCGGGAGTGCTTGACATATTCCTTGATAAAGCGGCTTCTCGAAGAGCTTCATCGCTATAAAGAGGTTTTTCTTTTGTCGGTAAAAGAAAAGATACTGTAAATAAAAGAGACACAATAAATATAAATACATATACAAAAAATTTCATAATAATTTCCTATTATTTTGTTCTTGTATAGTATATGATAAATGAAAAAAGATAGCAATGACTTTTTAGCAATAGAAGGATTTTGTTTTAGCACAAAAGGAATTATTATCTATATAATAAACCTTTTGAACTAAGTATCTCTGTAAGTTAGATGCCAAAAGTTTCTTTTACTTTTGTCTCAAACGCTTCATCGCTTAACTCTTTTCTCAAAGGAACAAAAGTCTCAGCTTCACCACCGACAGGTACAAATATCTTAGAATTTTCATCTTCGATGATATTTTTTACGGCATCTGCAATCGGTTGCGGATTTGGACCTTCATTGATAGCTTTTGCAACGATTGGAACAAAATGAGATACTAAATCTTTATATGGAGAGTCCTCAGCAGTTGTTTTAGCATTTGCAACAAGTCCGTTTTTAACAAAGTTTGTACCAAAAAGTCCAGACTGAATAGAGTGAACTCTTACATTGTATGGAAGTGTCTCAAATCTTAAAGAGTCAACTATCCCTTCTACAGCATATTTTGAAGCATTATAGTGTGCTAAAAGTGGAAGACCAATCTTGCCCAAGAAAGAAGATATATTAATAATCACACCATCTTGTGCTTCTCTCATATACGGAAGAACTGCACGGGTGACTTTTAGAAGTCCAAATACATTTACATCAAACTGGTTAAACATCTCTTCATCAGTCCCATCTTCGACTGTTGCCAAAAGACCGTAACCTGCATTGTTAACAAGAACGTCGATCTTACCTTCGTTTTTGATGATAGTATCTACAGCACTGTTTATAGTATCTGTTTTTGTTACGTCTATATAGATACTTTTAAGTGAAGAATCATAGTTTATTGCATCTGCATCTCTAGTTCCCGCATATACCGTATAACCGTTGTCAGATAAAAACTCTGCTGTTAGTTTTCCCATTCCTGAGCTTGCACCTGTTATTAAAACTACTTTTGACATTTTGAACTCCTAAGGTTTATTTTCCTAGAGTATATATCAATCAGAAGTTACCTTCAATGATTTTTTAGCACTGGAAGAATTTTATTTTAGCACTGGAGGAATTATTTTTTTAGCAGGTCTTTTGGATAGATGCCGTAGTGTTCAAAAAAGAGTTTTGAGAAGTGTCCCTGATGTTTGTAACCGACTTCTTTGGCAATCTCACCGATGTTTAGAGACTTCTCTTTTAAAAGCAGGTTGGCTTTTTCAAGACGAAGTTTTTGTATATATCCGTAGATGGTGGTCTTATAAACTTTTTTAAAAATCTTTTTCAGGCTTGTCTCGTTTGTCGCACATAGGTGGGCTAGTATCTGGATGCTGGGCGGGGTAGAAAAACTGCGCAGTAAGATGTTTTTAGAAGTTTTTGAGATACAGATTTCGTCATCGCTTAGTTCATCATCAAGCATGTCTAAAAGCCCAAACCTGTGAATCATAAACTCCAAGATATTATGCTCACATCTTATGCTGTTCATGTATGCTTCTGCTTTTGTATTTAGTATTTTGTCTATTATGTGCAGACTCATAGCATCTATGGGATGAGAGTCCATTAGCTCACATGAGACTTCATCTTGAAGGTTGTCATAGAGATAGTTTATGACCTCATTTGCATCTGAACTCAAATATCTCTTTAAAATAAAGTCAGCTACAAAAAGCACAAATATCTCTGTTTCTGTCTCTTTTTTTATTCTAAGAGATAGATCCTGTCTTGATGATATGAAAATATCTATGCTGTTTTCTTTGACTTCAAAGCACTTCTTTTGGATATGGTCGTCTATAGCGAAAGAACCTTTTTTGGTAACGGGTATAGCTATCATCCGGTCAAGGTTTTTTACATGATAGACTTGGTCCTGAGAAGAGTTCAGATGTATATCAAAAAAGACTATACCGTTTGAGATATCTACTCTAGTGACATGCTCTTTTTTTGTATCAAGCAGTTTGGTTATTTTATAGCTGGTGTTTGTTATGTTGAAGAAAAAACTGTCCATTATAGATTGTAATGCTCCCTTACACGTCTCTCAAAATCTTCATCGCTAAGCTCTTTTCTCATCGGGATAAACTTTTTAGCTTTATCGCCTATTGTAGCACGAGCCGGAAACTTATCATTGTTTATTATTTCTAAAATCATCTCACCGATCTCTGATGCAGAGTTACCGCTGTTTATCTGCTCGACTATAACGGGTGCAAGGTTAGATACAAGTGAAGCGTACGGAGAATCTTCGGTAAAAGTTTTTACATTTGTGACAAGGTTTTCTCTTGCGAAGTTAGTGTCAAAAAAGCCAGGCATGATAGAGTGAACTCTGATGTTAAAATCTTTTAATTCATAACGCAGAGAGTCTGTAATACCTTCAACCGCATACTTACTGGAGTTGTACATGGTAAGAAGAGGAAGACCAATCTTTCCTAAGAATGAAGAGATATTTATTATGATTCCATTTTCTTCTTCTCTCATAATCGGAATAACTGCTTTGCAAACTCTAAGTACGCCAAACACGTTTATATTGAATTGTGCGAGCATCTCTTCTTCAGTAACATCTTCAACTGTAGAGACAAGGCCATATCCGGCATTGTTTATAAGAACATCTATCTGTTTATGCTCTTTGTGGATAAGTCCAGTCACCTTGTCTATACTATCTTGGTCTGTAATATCTAAATGAATCGGAATAATATTTTTGTGGTTTAAATCTTTCAGGTTTTTAACACTGCGGGTTCCGGCATATACTATGAAATCTTTTTTAGACAAGTAATCTGCTGTAGCTCTACCCATTCCAGAACTTGCACCTGTAATAAGGACTATCTTTTTGATGCTTTCTCCTAATTCAAACTTAAGTATAAGAGTATATCATATCAGTCAATAAAAAAAATAGATTTATATCAATGAAAAGAATAGGAAAAGAGATGGATTTTTTCAAGTATATACATGCAGTCGGAACGGGAGTCAAAGGCAATAGAGATTTAACTTTTGAAGAGTCAAAAGATATGATGCAACAAATCTTAAACCAGAGTATTCCAAGTGAACAAACGGCAGCATTTCTTCTTGGCTGGAGACTCAAACCTGAGACGACTACAGAGTTTCGAGGAGCGGTAGAAGCCTGCGATGCATTTATAAAAACAACAACTGTTGCAAACTCGATAGAACTCGGTTATCCTTTTGACGGAAAAGCTAAAAACCCTTATATCTTCCCACTCGTAGCAAAGGTTCTTGAAGAGTCGGGACTTAACATAGTCGTCATCGGAGATGAACTGACTCCTGCAAAGGGCGGTATAACCATAAAAGATATCTGCACTAAGATAGAGTTGAACCCAAATGCACACTACTTTGACCGTGCGGACTTTTTTAAAGAGATGAGTGACATAACAGATATTCGTATGAAGCTGGGTCTTCGTTCAGGTTTTAACACTATAGAAAAACTGCCTCGCGTAGCAAACAGTGAATATGCAATTACTGGTGTTTTTCACAAACCATATGTAAAAAAATATGTGGAGATTTTCTCAGACAGATATAAAAGATTTGCACTTATCCAAGGAAATGAAGGAACACCTGAATTATTTTCAAAAGGTCGTTTATGGATTTCAAAAGGCGATGCTGTTGATGAGATAATAGTAGATCCTGAACACTTTGGCATCAACTATACAAAATCATGGGAAGCCATTACGTTAGAAGAGTCTTTAAATCAGTTAAACAACCCGTCTGATGAGTACATGAAACTCGCAAAACTAAACGCTGCCGTTTATCTTTTTGTGACTGAAAATGCTGCTACTATTGATGAGGCTTGGGAAAAGCTTAACTAAATGGACAAAACTTCTAACCATATTAGAAATATACTCCATGGCTTTTTTCTCACTATCGGGACTACGATAGCTGAGCCTTCTACAATACTTCCTCTTATAGTAAACTACTTTGGCGGCTCTTCGATGCTCGTTGGTTTTTTTGCGGCTTTGCTTCGCGGAGGGGCTATTGTAGTTCAGCTCTTTGCAGCGTTTCAGGCACAGAGTTACAAACTGATGATGCCTTACATCAGACGTGTTTTTATAGCTAGGTTTTTGGCATGGTTTTTTATAGGTGTGGCTATTATAGTTTTTGGAGAGAACTCTCCAAATTTGACGCTTTTTTCCATCGGTATTGGTCTTTTTATCTTCTCGTTCAGTGCAGGTTTTGGAGCGATTTACTTTAAAGATATTATTGCCAAGATATTTTCTCATAAATTCCGTGGAAAGACCATGGCATATCGCCAGTTTTTCAGCGGTGCAGGAGGGCTTGTCAGCGGAGCTTTGGCGGGTTGGATTATTCATACTTTTGAAGCACCATATAGTTACGGTTATCTTTTTATCATCAGCTCGTTTATTATGGGGTTTGGCTATCTCTCTTTTGGGACTATCGATGAGCCTGTTAAAGAGGAAGTAGCTAAGAGAGAGAACTCTTTTAAAAAGTTTCTTCACAACTCTTGGGAGACTTTAAAAGCTGACAAAGACTTGCAGATACAGTTAAAGACTTTTCTTTTAGCATACGGATACTTGATAGCTCTTCCGTTTATTATTCTGGATGCACAGACAAAGATAGAGCTTGACGGTGTTGCTATCGGTAGTTTGATAACCACACAGATGGTAGGTGCGATGCTAAGTAATTTTTTGTGGGGAAGACTCAGCGGACGAGGGCTAAACAAGCTGACGGCAAATATCTCTATATCTTTGCAGATAATCGCTATTTTTGTTGCTTTTAATGCATCTTCTCTTTATGAATACATGGCAGTCTTTTTTATGGTTGGTGCTGCACTTGATGGAAACCGCATCGCTTCGGGGAACCTTATGCTCTCTATAGCCCCGCCGGATAAAAGACCGGTTTATGTGGCTATTCAGATTAATGTCATCTCATTTGGATTGTTTTTTTCTATAATAGGAGGAGTTATTTTACACTTTTTCACTTATGAGGTGCTTTACAGCACTGCGGCTGCAATGCTGTTTTTATCGCTCTATTTTTCGTTTAAACTAAAAGACTAAATGCCAAAAAAGCTTTTAATAAAGGCTCTTTCTTTAGGTGTTTTAATTAAAATTTTAACAACTGTTTCATCATCTTTTGTGATTATAATTTCATTTCCTTCAATACGAAGATGCTCTTTTGCCCACTTCTTATCAAGTTCATCCATACGATGAAGAACTTCAGCCGCACTCGGTTTTTCTTTATTTTCCGGGTTTCTTGTGTCTATAATAGTTAAACCACCCATTCTTTTTTCTAGTTGATAAGGGCTGTAAGCTTTAAATGCTTTATATATTCTCTCTTCTTTTTCTTCAGGCATAGCTCTTTTCATAGAAAGAATCCCCATTATTAAAAAACCCGCCAGCAGTGTAAATATAAAAACTTTTTTCACTAAACTCATTTGTTACCCCAATCTTTTATATAATCTTGTGCTTTTTTATCTAGCATCTTCATTCTTTCTTTTCCTTTTGGAAGAGTCTTTCTTAACTCTTTCATCTCTTTTAAGAAGTCGCTTATTCCGTCTGGAATAAGGTTTTGCAGATACATCCTAAGATGCTTTGCCATAGCAGGTGAAGCTCCTGATGTAGAGATTGCAACCGTTAAATCATCTTTTTTTACGTAAGACGGAAAGATAAAGTCACAGTAATCTACAGAGTCCACAGAGTTGCATAGACAATTATACTGCTTCGACTCGGCAAAAATCTCTGCTTGAAGAGGAATATCATCAACTGCCACGATGACAATCGCAAAATCTTTTATATCTCCGGTTTTGTAGGCTCTTTGTTCGTAAGTAAGGTTATTGTCTTTTATATCTTTAGCCATATCATCTGAAAGTTCAAGGGCTATTACGGAGATATCAGAAGTGAAATCTAGAAGGTGTTCTAGCTTCTCGTGTGCTATGTATCCACCGCCAACGATTAGTATTTTTTTGTTGTCAAGTTTTAAAAAAGCCGGAAAGTAACTCATGCATCTCTTTTCGTGTGTTTGTGACATAATAGCATAATCTGCAAAATTACAAACTTGATGTACATCAACTGATATTAATTTAAAATAGATTACAATCTTCAATCAAAATAACTTATAAAGAATACAAATATGAAAGACGAAATATTATCTAGAATACAGAAAAAGTTCCCTTTAGTGGCTAGACCATTCAAAGTGATTGCAGATGAATTAGGCATGAGCGAAGAAGAAGTTCTTAGCATCTTACAAGAGCAGAAAAATAGTAATATTATTCGTCAAACATCAGCTATATTTGATACAAAGAGATTAGGTTATAAGTCTTCTTTAGTGGCATTTAAAGTTCCATCAGACAAGATTAGTGCAGCAGTAAAAATCATCAACTCGCATCCCGGCATCTCACACAACTATGAGAGAAATCATGACTTTAACATCTGGTTTACACTTGGTGTTGCACCTGACTCTAAATTAGGACTTGATAGAACTGTTGAGATACTTGCAGAACTTACAGAAGCAGATGACTATATTATGCTACCGACTCTAAAACTTTTTAAAATTAATGTTAAGCTAAACACAACCGGAAAAGATGAGAAAAAAGAAGAAGTGAAAAAAGTTGTGCATAGCGAGATTGAGATGACTCCTCTTCATCATGCAGTTGTTAGAACAGCTCAGTATGACATAGATATGGTAAGCGAACCTTTTAAAAAGATTATTGATGAGCTTGATATTGATTATGATACATTCTTCTCTATACTTCAAGAGCTTCAAGAAGCTGGCATTATGAGAAGGTTTGCATCTATACTCAACCACAGAAAAGCAGGGTTTAATGCTAATGCAATGGTAGTATGGGATGTTGATGAGACAAACGGTGAAGAGATAGGTGCCACGGCAGCTGCATTTAGTGCTGTAAGTCACTGTTATCTTCGCCCTAAATACGAAAACTGGCCATACAACCTTTTTACTATGGTTCATGGAAAGACTAAAGAAGAGACAAATAGTATAATTGCAGAGATGGCTAATGAAATTGAAGCAAAATCACACATGCCGCTTTATAGCTCGAGAGAGTTTAAAAAAATCCGTATTGAATATTTTACACCTGCAATAGAAGCATGGGAATCACAATATAATAGACAGGAAGCATAATGGAATTATTTTTAGAGTTAGAGATTGTTTATATTGTAATTGGCATTTTTATATTGAGCGTTACGGCTTTTGTTACTACTAGAGATTTTATGCCAAAAGTGGCTTTTAAAAGAGGTATGCTAGGAGTTGGAGTATTTCTTATTGGAATGATTTCCTTTCATTTTTACATGACAACAACAAGAATGGCAGGTGTTAAAGAGATTTTTAATAACGGTGAAACTATTATTTGTGAAAATAAAATGCGTAGAACGATTTCAAGATCGGTTTTGCTCTCTAAAGAGCTAGGCTGGAGACTTGAAGGCGACAAATTTAAAAATGACGATTATGAAAGAGATTTTCACAGTTCAAGATGTATAGAGTTTGATGGAATAGTACCTAAATAGATGTTAAATATTTTAAAGCGATATTCAATGGCACTTATCTTTTTATTTATTGTTGTTGCACTGATGCTTGTTGGCACACTAGGTGTTATGAGTTTTGGCAATAAAATTGTACATGATATAGGTGGAGAAATGAAGCCAAGAGGGGAGGACTTGACTAAATGAGTTTAACTGTAATATTAGTAGTTGGAGTTATATTAAGTATAGCTTTTCATTTCATAGGTGTATTTGCAGGTGCTAAAAAAATAGTTTGGCTGGTGATTGTATTGATGTGGGCCGCTTCCATAAATGTTGCGATGAGCGAAATAAAACCACATGGTTATGAAGAGATAAAGAAAATGAAGGGTCAGTTTAGTGACACGGATAAGCTTATAGAAGAAGCTGGTGATGAAGTGTCTGTTTATGAGATGCTAGGAATTAAAAAAAGTTACGTTACAAATAATCCTAAAAAATGATAAATCTTAAAAGCGTTGGCATAATCGGCTGCGGATGGTTAGGTAAGCCACTTGCCAAAATTTTAGCCAAGAACTTCAAAGTGGAATGTTTCAGCAGAGAAAAAACTGCAGAGGACTCTTTATTTTGGCAAAGTGATACAATCATCATTGCCATCAACACCAAAGACAACTATCTTCAAACACTTCAAAAAATAGCAAGACTGGCTTCCGAGAGATCTAATATCATACTGATGAGTTCCATATCAGTATATAGAGAATTCGATACGGAGATAGATGAGAGTGTAACTATAACAAAAACAGGACTTCAAAAAGAAGCGGAAGAGTTAATACTTAGTCTAAGAGATAATGTAGTCATATTACGTCTTGGCGGCTTGATGGATGATGACAGAATCTCAGGAAAATGGAAAAAAGTATCTACCTTCAGTGATGGAGAAGTAAACTATATACATCGCGATGACGTTATAAATATTACAAAAAAAATCATAGAAGATGAAGTCGTTAACGGTGTTTTTAACCTCGTAGCACCACAGCATCCGCTTCGTTCTAAAGTACACAAAAAAAATAGTGAAAAATTTGGCTTTGAACTCGGAAGTTTTGAGGGCAGGACAAACCGTGTAGTTCTATCAGATGCAGTTGTCAAAAAGCTTGGTTATACTTTTTTGCATCCAGATCCTTTGGAGTTTTGGAACTAATTACTTTTAGCTAGAGCGGCAAAATCTATCTGCTGTGTATTTTCCTCTTGGGCTTTTTTATCATTTTCATAACTGCCACTGCTAAAGATATACTCACTGCTTTTAAGTGTGCATCCTTTCATGCCCGGTACACAAGGCTTTTTAACAAGTTTGCATTGACCTTTATAATCATGCTGACATGTCCAACCCATAATAAACCTCTTAAAATATAATATTAAAATTATATCAAATTTATGTATAACAGCACTATTTATCAGATATACTCTCATCAATAAAACAATGTAATAAATATAAGGAAGATTATGGCTGCAAATGCAACTATTTACAAAGCATCTTTAAATATTGCTGATATGGATCGTCATTATTATGCTGAACATAACTTTACTTTGGCAAAACATCCATCGGAAAATGACTATCGTTTGATGATTCGCTTAGTCGCTTTTGTGTTGAATGCAAATGAGGATTTGGTGTTTTGTAAAGGCATCGCACAAGATGATGAACCGGATTTATGGCAAAAAGCTCTTGACGGTGATATAAAACTTTGGATAGATTTAGGGCAACCTGATGAAAAACGCATCAAAAAAGCATGCGGACGTTCTCAAAAAGTCATTATCTACACTTACCAGGAAGGAAGTGCATCTGCATGGTGGAAGCAGACCGAAAAAGTTATCAAACGTTTTAAAAATCTCTCTGTGGTAAACCTGAATATAGATGGAAATATAGAAGAGATGGCAAAACGCGCAATGATGTTGCAGTGTAACATAAGTGACGGTGAGTTGACACTTCTTGATGATGAAAACAGTGTGACTATAACCGAGGATAGATGGAAAGAGATTTAATCTCCATCGTCTTCGAAAACAATCTTTATATCAAAATATTTATTTTGTTTCTTCCATCATTTTTTGATTTATAAAGAGCCTGATCGGCTCTTTGGAGGATAGAATTTATAGTATCGTTCTCCTTATTGAGAGTAATACCGATGCTTATAGTTTTATTACCTACGGTTTTAAAGTTGTGTTCCTCTACTCTTTTTCGAAGATTCTCAGCCAAAGTCATAGAAGCATTTTTGTCTACTTCCAAAGATATAATAATAAACTCTTCCCCACCCCATCTGATAATGGTATCAGATGAACGAGTGTATTTTTTTAAAATACTTGTAAGTTCTAGTAAAAATTCATCTCCGATTAAATGACCATAAGTATCATTAACTTCTTTAAAAAAGTCTATATCTATCAGCATAAGCCCAAAAGTTCGTTTGTATCTTTTATATTCTTCCAGCTCTTTTGAGATTATTTTGTCAAACATGACACGGTTATAGAGTCCCGTCAGTCTGTCTGTAATAGCGAGATTTTCAAGTTCTTCTTTTTTTAAAAAAGTAGTTTTTTGAGATGATTCGAGAAGATATCCGTTTAAAATACCAAAAGAGAGTGAAGCCATCATCCAAAAACAATGCATAACAAAAGCTTCTGTTTCCATAGGATATATTGCATAAGTGCTAAATACGGCACTGATAAATATTATAATACCACTAATAAGTGCATGAATGAATTTTAGTCCAGATACAGTAAAAACCCAAAAGATAATCAGGTAAAGTTCAGTTTGGTAAGTCGTGTATCCATCAAACTTCGAAACAATTATAATATTTCCTATTGAGGCTACAATGGGAGCGACAATCAGCAAAAAAGTCATTAAATAATATTGTATTTTAAAATATGCCAATAGAGCTATTATTATTAGTATGGATGGCACAAGGTAAAGATGCATTAGTGAAGTAAGCGGTAAAATGTCAGGTGGAATAAAAAATTTGTTTACATATGAAAAAATAAAATATAGAGATGCCGTCAAGACACTAATAGCAGATATTTGTTTTAACCTTGATGGTCTTCTCCAGTCATTGAAGCGTTTTTGCATTTGAGTATTTTTAAAAGCAAAGATATTGTAGTTGCTATACATGCAATAGTTCTTTAATCGTTAGTATTCACGATTTTTAAAACACCGTCTTCATCTTCTTCAAGTTTAAAGATTTTTTTGTACATGGTGTCATTTGTATTTAGCTCTATCTCTCTTTGAGGTTTAGTCAGTCTATAGGTAATATGGTTAAACCCTTTTAGTGACTCGCTTAGCATGATTTTTGCATCGAATATATTAGGACCGCTTTTTGCAAGTTTATCTTTTAGCTTAGCGTATTGTTCTTTTTTGTATTCAACTTTTTCTTTTTGTTTTTTGTAATGAACTTTTAAAACTTTGCACTGTTTAAACTTTTGAATAAGTCCTGAAGAAATCTCTTCTCCTTTATTTTTACTGTTTATTATTGCAGCTTTTATTTTTTCACACGGTTCTAAAGAGTTTTTAACTTTAAGGGTAATTTCTTTATATGTGTTTATTAACGTTTTGAGCTCATCTTCTATTTTTTTGAAGTAAGCCTGGTCATCATCTTTGATTGTATTGAAACCGCTATCTACAGATGGGTCAAGAATAAATCTGTTTTCTTCGCCTCTGATTCTTTCTATTTGAATATATCCGGATGCTTCCATTACGACATGTGAGCCTAGCACCTCGATTTCAATAGTCTTAGCTTTTATTTTCCCGCTCATAGCATTTTTAACAATGGCTATGTCCGCTGTTATTTCGCCGCCTTCCAGCGTCTCTACTTCAACTTTTCTGGCAACTATTTTACCTTTATGAAGACTGATTTTCGCATTGACACATTTTATGGATGATTCACCATGAGTCTGTCCATCTATTGATATGTCACGTGCTTCTATCTTGGTGTTTGGACCGACACTTCCTTTTATCGTAAGTGTTTGTACCTTCACGTGCATACCTTCTTCGATAGCATCTTCTAGCGGATCATTTTTTATAACGTTTATAGATATCTCAGAATCAAGGTCCGAGTTTATCGTCCCTGTCGTCTTAAAAGATATCTCTTCAACATCAATGGTATTTGAGACATCATATTGGTTTCCTGTTTTGACCAGATAACCACTCTTGGTAGACAAAAATTTTATGTTCTCAAAACTATCTTGAACTTCTATGCTGTCTTCAACCGTAAATGTTGGTTTAGCATCTATGTTTACGGTTTCAACTTCAATAATAGTTCCTTTGCAGGTTCTACCATTACTGCCTTGTTGAGGTTTTATAAATTCAAATAGTTGCTCACCTTCTACACAGCTTAGTAAAAAGCCTCTGTTTGCATAATTAACTCTTCCTTCACTATCTTCTGCACCTATCTCGTTGTTTTCTTCAATAGTCATAAAGATGTCGGCGTTTATGGACTCTATAGCGTTTAGTCCTTGTGCGACAAGAATTTTTTTATCTTCTTTAAATGTTATAGTTTTGATTTGCTTTATTACATCAACAAACTGTTTTATAGTATCTTCAAATTTTACGTCAAAGAGGTAAAGCAAGATATTTGATCTTAGTTTGTACTCATCTATATAATCTAAAAAATCATCATATAAATCATCATAATAGCTAAGCTTGGAGCCTTTTTTGATTACGAAGTAAGCGAGCGTATCGTTTTCATCAAATTCTACATTGCAAATCATTCCATCAAAAGGATGTCCTCGATAGTAGGAATCTATTACTATTTCATATTGTTGTTCAAATTCGATACCGGCATCTCTTAGATACTCTTCTTGTGCGTATTTGTTTAGTTCATGAGCAGGTATTTCAACAAGGTTTTTGCTTGCATCTTTGTAGAAAGTTTCAACGTTTTTGATTTTGATGTAGAGTTTTGAAAAAGGTATGGAGTTTTGAGCCGCTAGACGCCGTAGTTCTTTTGCAACATTACTTGTAACTATATCTACGGGTTTCATCATGCTCTACCTCTCTTATCTTTTGAAATGACAAATTTTGCTTTATTATACTCATAGTATCGACAAAAAGCAAGATTTATATAATCATATTTAAAAGCAAAACTAGGATAAAATAAGGACATTTCAAGAAGTACTTCAAATTTTTTAGTTAATATACAATCATAAGAAATCATAATTTAAAAGGCATTTTATGACTAGTGATGAAAGAATAGATATTCATAAGGATCTCTCTGGGAGTTTAAAATCTAACCTAGATGTACATCTTAAAAAAATAATTGCACTTTTCAAGCTTATTGTGTGTGATCATAAAATTGATGATTTAGAGAAAATGATTCATTATCATTCATATGAGAACTGTGAAATAACGCATATGCTAAATGCGATCTTAGAATCAAGAGTAAAAAGTATAGATGATAAAAAAGATAAGATTATAGAGTTTGAGGAATTGCACAAACGTTTGCATAATTTACAAGAGAAAGTAATAATAGAATATAAAAATAATGAAACTGTAAATGAAAATACGTATGAGGATTTTTCTGTAGTCGAGTTTCAGTTTATACAAAAATTAACTGCTTTAGTCATTGAGAGCGAGAACTATGAAAAGAACTTTGATGGTTTGACAAATATCTTTAACAGAAAGTATTTTTTTGAAAAAGTTGAATACGATTTTTCAAAAGCCAGACGCACACGAACAGATTTTACAATAGTTATGGCAGACATTGACTACTTCAAACTTATAAATGATAAATACGGTCATCAAGTAGGAGACAAAGTTCTCATAGAAATCAGTAAGCTTTTTGTAGAGCATATCAGAGCGTATGACATAGTTGCCAGATACGGAGGAGAAGAGTTTGTCTTTTTTATATACTCAGATGCAAGAGAGACGGTTACAATTTTTAAAAGAATTGAAAAACTCCTTAGAGAAGAAGTAGTAAATATTAATAACCATAAAATAGAGCTGAAATGTTCTTTTGGTATAGCACAAGATAGAAATGAACTTTCTATCTATGAATTGGTATCTTTAGCGGATAAAGCACTATATGAAGCGAAAAAGCAGGGAAGAAATCAGATGGTGGTTGTCTAAATCAGCCATTTTTACATATAATAAGCAATTATTTTAAATATTGGAATATTATATGTCTTATTTACAACCCAGTGAGTTTGTTACTAAAATGGTTGACTCTGGTGAGTCCAAAGTATACATGTCAACCAAAGATACTGTCATACGTGCTTTTATGGCAGGTGCCATACTTGGACTTGCCGCCGCCTTCGCTATTACAGTCTCTATACAAACAGGATCACCGCTAGCTGGTGCTATGTTGTTCCCCGTCGGGTTTATCATGCTCTACCTTATGGGTTTTGACCTGCTTACTGGAGTCTTTGTCCTAGTTCCTTTAGCACTTCTGGATAAGAGACCTGGAGTTACTCTGAATCAAGTCCTTAGAAACTGGGGTCTTGTCTTTGTAGGTAACTTTGCTGGTGCACTTATTGTTGCATTTATGATCTCCTTTGTCCTTACTTACGGCTACTCTATAGAACCAGGTATTGTCGGAGATAAAATAGCATCTATAGGGGAAGCCAGAACTCTAGGTTATAAGGAGCATGGCATATCGGGATGGATGACGATCTTTATTCGCGGTATGTTATGTAATTGGATGGTTTCTATGGGCGTAGTAGGCGCTATGGTCTCTACTTCTGTGAGTGGAAAAGCTATAGCTATGTGGATGCCGATAATGCTTTTCTTTTACATGGGTTTTGAACACTCTATTGTAAATATGTTCTTATTTCCTTTTTCTATGATTCTTGGCGGTGATTTTACCATCATGGATTATTTGATTTGGAATGAAATTCCAACGGTACTTGGAAACTTAATAGGTGGACTTACCTTTACCGGATTGACTCTCTATTCGACACACGTCAAAACCGGACCAAAAAGAAATCTAAAATAAATTGTTAACTTCTTATTTATCTTTGCTTAAGAAACATAGCATATAATTTCAAAACGTTAAGTAGAGGTTAACGTTTTGAAATTAAAGGATAAATATGCCTCGTTCAATACCTTGGTGGCTCGGTGGAATCTCTATGAGCTTGCTTTTTTACTTCACATTTTCTGTCTGGGGTGCGGACCGTCCCATTGGTGCATCTACCGGGATGTCCCACATAGCTAACATGATTTTTGGTCTTGATCCACAAAACTACGAATATGCAGCAATAGTTGAGCAATCAGGTGCATGGGAAGGCGTAATGCTAGTCGGCGCATTTTTCGGTGGTCTGTTTATGTCGGTGTTTGTTACAAAAACATTTCATATCAGCTACATACCTACTCTGTGGAAAGAGAGAAAAAATAAATCTGTTAAGTCCCGTATGATATGGAGTTTTATAGCTGGATTTCTTCTAGTGTTTGGTGCTCGTTTAGCTGGTGGATGCAATGCCGGGCATATTCTCTCCGGTGGAAGTCAGCTTGCCGTTAGCGGAATGATATTTGCCGTTGTAGCACTTGGAACCGGAATGATTACGGGTAGATTTTTTTACAAAAGGAGAGTAAGAGATGCTAGATAGAATCACAAATATGTTTGATACAGTAGCTAAATCAGGACACGGTTCTGTTTGGCTTGTTCTATTTATAGGCTTTGTCTTTGGTGCTATTATTCTATACTCTCGCCTTGATAAGTTTGAAAAAATGGCTGGGTTCATGATTTTTGAAGACACATTGGTGCCAAGAATGGCTATGACAACAGTTGCTTTATCCAGTGTCGGTTTTTATTTTTTAGTAGAGTCAGGCTATGCGACGTTTGATGTGAAGCCAACTATCTTAGGAGGACTTATACTTGGAGCTATCCTCTTCGGTATAGGTCTTGTTATACTTGGAAAGTGTCCATCGGCCTTTTTTGTTTCAGTATCTGAGGGACGTGTAGATGCATTCGTCGGAGTGATTGGAGGAATGTTTGGTGGGCTATTCTTCACACTGGGGTATCCTTGGATAAAAGAGCTCCTTGGAGAAGATCTGGGAAAGATAAGAATCACGGATTATTTTGATGGTTACGGTTTGGTAATCACACTCGCTTTAAGTGCAACTCTTTTAACTACGGCATATCTACTTCCAACAATAGATTATAAAGATCCTGCTGATGATAGATAAATAAGATAATTATTTTCAAGAGAGCAATTAAACATATATCTTGAGCTTAGTCAGCAAATATATAAGAGTATTATATTATAATTATTAAACTAAATTATTTAAAGGGCATGTACAATGAAAAATATTTTTATGCTAATACTTATAATTAACTCTTTTTTATTCGCTGTAGATGCAAAACAAAAGACAAAAATGGAAAAAGAAATCCATAAACAGATGGAGAGAGAAAAAAAGTATGCAAAAGAGCAAACTTTTTATCAAGCAAAAGATTATGATTTGAAAAGCTTTGAAGTTAATGCAGATGCCATAAAAGCTATACCTGATATTAATGTTGACTATTCAGATGGTGATGATGATTTAGAAATGGAGTAGGTTTTAAAAAACACCAGATAAAATACTTTCATCTTCTATTCTAGAATATGAGTTTTTCTTTGTCTCTGCAAGAATCTGTCTTAACCTGCTTAAAACGACTTGAGGAGAGTAATTGGTATTAAAAGAGTCCAAGGCAATGTATGTTTTTGAATCATTAAAAAAATGGTCAAGATATAATAAAAGATTCTGTGAAGCTTTAAAAGCATCTTTTTGTGAAGTGTAAGTAAAGTTTATAAAATAGTGATTATCATCTAGCATAATAAATTGGTCTGATACCCTGAGAAATCCAGCCAATTGCTCCGGTGACAACTTTTTTTCATGATAGATAAGTGCAAAAGTTGCGAGCGTATCGTACCTTTCGTAAACGTAATATGTCCTTTTGATTTGTACTTTTATTCTATTGAAAATATTATCCGTCATTTCTGCTCCAAAGATGTAATACATAATCTAACAAATGTATTTTACACTATATAATATAAATTAGATACACTATGTTCTATATATTAATAATTTATAACCAAAATAAGGAGTTGAAAACAATGAAGTAGGGATATAGTTTTTTTTCACTCTGACTTTACTGAACAAATACCCCTAAACATCTTTGTAAGCAAATATATAGTACAATGCGATTATAAGTTATTTTACTCTCTTAGGCAAGTAAGACCCATTCTTAAAATGTGGCGTACTTATCATTTTTACTTAAAGTTGTTTCTTTTTAAAGAAATGAGTCCTTCTGTTTTATGCGCTTAGCCATATTTCATAGGTTGCGCAAACACTCAAAACGAGCTCCACATGTTACTTTTCCCGATAGCGGGAAATCTCATATATATTTATGATGACTTATAATTGGATTATTTCCATACTAAGGGCATCTTTACCTACTGATAAAAGTGAAACTATGAAAATAGAAATTATAACAACAAAGAACGAAGCTTTAAAAGAGACAGGATTTGGAGCGATTAAAGCGTGTAACAGCGTGTTAGACTCAATAAATTTAATGGGTCACGGTACTATACTCAATGTATGTCAAACAAGAGAACAATTAAATGATGTCGTAAAAAGAAAACCTGATTTAGTCATATTGGCAGTAAAATATATTGTTACTCCAAATGAAGAGACTATTTGGCTCTCAGAATTTTTTGAGAAGGAGGGGATTAATTTTTCCGGGTCTCTAAAAGAGACTTTAATGTTTGATTCTGATAAAGTTCTTGCAAAATCGTACTTAAAAGAGAAGAGTATCTCTACTGCAAGGTATTTCACCGCAATTCCGGGGCAATATACACGAGACTATGACATACCTATTAACTATCCTCTGTTTTTAAAACCATCAGATGCAGCAAATGGAAACGGAGTTGACGAGTTTTCATTTGTGAACAATTTTGCAGAATTTGAGAGTAAAGTATCGTCACTGCATAAGTTGTACGGGATTCCTGTTTTGGTCGAAGAGTATTTGGAGGGACAAGAGTTCACGGTAGCCATGATAAAAACAAAAAATGGAGACTTGTTAGTCTCATCTGTTGAAGTTATTCCACCTAAAGCAAAAAATGGGATTAGGATTTTAGGGCAGAAGGTAGTCGAGAGCAAACCGGAAAGACTCAAAATAATTGAAGATGATATTGTGGTGCAAAGAGTAAAAAAACTTGCTATTGATGTTTATATGGATTTGGGAATAAGAGATTATGCAAGAATCGATATTAAGAGCAATGCAAGTGGACAGTGCTTTTTTATGGAAGCAAACCTGGTCCCGGGAATGACAAACGGTTCAAGTTATTTTACAAAAGCATTCGAGATGGAACTCGGTCTTAGTTACGAAGAAGTAATTGGTCTCATCGTCGATGAGGGTATAAGCAGGGTTCTGTAGAACCGTGACTTATTAAATTAAAAAAAGAGGATTATTAATGGCTAAAACAAATTACAGTTATGAAAAACGTGCACGTGAGATTGAAAAACAGAAGAAAAAAGAACAAAAGCGTAAGAAAAAGCAACCGCAAAACGATGACGCAACACAAGAAGATAAATCTGTGTCTTCAGATGCGCCTAAAAATTAGCTTCTTATTGGGCAATGGTCCTCATACGTGAAATGATATGGTCTGCATCCTCACCTAAATGTTGCTGAGCCATTGTATATAGCATCTGCTCCTCTTTCATATTGTGTTGTTGCATTAAAATCATAAGCGTCTCAGAGAGGCCGAAAAATTTATCGTTGTCGTTTGACTCAATGGCATCTTGCATCTTAGAGAGAAGTTCTCTCATCTGTTCATGTTCCATAACCATAACCTGTGTTGGACCTTGAGTCATCCCTGTTTTTTGCTCAAACATAGGAAAAAGAACCGTCTCTTCCATCTTAAAGTGGTTTGTCAAAGCATCTTGAAATGCTTCAAATTTTGATAATGCCTCAGCGCTCTTGGAAGCAACCGCATCTTCCATCTGTGCAAAAATCTCATCACAATCTCTGTGGTCTTGAGTCATAAACTCTTTAATGCTTGACATTTCATATCCTGATATATTTTAATGAAATGATAACTTCTTTGTAAAAAAAGCTTATTGATGATTGTCAATATATTAAAGGAGATTGCCAAGTTTAAGTAAAGCTTAATGTAGCTACTATATGGGATGCAACTTGAAAATTATAGTTTCTTGTTTTTGCTAAAATTATCTAAAGGAAATGCCATGAAAGTTTCGAAACTTATTTTATCATTTGTATTGAGTGTTACTTTGTTCACTCAAGTTCTATCGGCACAGATAGCTTCCACAGGTGCAGTTCTTGGGCAATCTACTATGGTGTCGTCTAAAGAAAAACTGGTTCAGATTATATCCCGTGAGGATGTAGCAAAAAGATTTCAAGAGTTGGGCGTAGATTCGAAAGCTATTGAGGCAAGAGTTGCTTCTATGACGGATGAAGAAGCTTCAACAATTGCACATCAGATTGATACATTGCCAGCTGGTGCAGATGCCGGCGCGTCAATACTCGGTGCTATTGTTTTAATTTTTATAGTTTTACTCATCACAGATATTCTTGGAGTGACAAAAGTTTTTAACTTTACAAAACCTATAAACTAACTAGTAAATTGAAAACAGCTAAGCTTCTATATCTATTGTTCGCAGTAGCCACTTTGATTATGTCAAGTGGTTGCGCACCTAAAAATCCTCTGCCTTCAGATAACAACTACTCTTCATATAAGATAGACGTTCCTTTTGTATCTCCTCGCTCAAAACTTTGTGCCTCAACATCCATAGAGATGGTCTCAGCTTATTGGCAATCACGTACTCTTTATGATCCTCGTTTGTCACTAACTGAGTTGGATAAGCGAACATTGATTCCTGCAAAAGGCGGTACGCTGCAGATAGAACTTATTGCTGCAGCAAGGGCTGATGGAATGCTTGTCTATCCGCTTGAACCGACGTTTGATGCACTTTTTTCTGAACTCTCAGAGCATCACCCGGTCATTGTGCTGGTAAATAGAAGTTATTCTTGGTATCCGCTTTGGCATTATGCTCCGATAACGGGGTATGATGCAAGAGAGCAAACCATTTTAATGCACTTTGGCAATACACCAAATGAAGCAGTGCCAATAGGAACATTTGGAGCATTATGGGAAAGAAGTGGTAATTGGGGAGTTGTACTTTTACCTCCAGGGCAACTGCCTGCATCTGCCACTGCAAAAAAGTTTTTACAATCAGCATATGATCTTGAAAAAATAGGAATGATTAACGAAGCGATTATTGCTTATAAAAGTGCTCTTACTCGCTGGAAGGATGATATACCCACCCTTTTTGCGCTGGGAAACGCTTATTATAAATTGCATCAGATAGACAAAGCTGAGGAGATTTATAGATATATATTATTGATTGATTATAAGTATCCCTTTGCTTTAAACAATCTGGCGGATATTTTATGTCATACTAACAGGTCAGATGAGGCGTTAAAATTACTTGATCGAGTTGTTACAGATGATGTTGAAATGCAAGCTCTCATAAATAATACACGCAAAGAAATCAACAACGGCTGTACTACTTTCACAAAAGAATAATCTACTTCAACCACAGGAGGTTAACATGGCAATAAGCTCGAAAATCATCGGTATTGTGTTAGCAATTTTAGGAATTGGACTTGCAATCTGGGGATATCAATTATCCGGTTCTGTCGGTTCGCAAATCACACAAGCTGTTACAGGCTCAGATACGGATAAGGTCATGACTTTTTACATTGCCGGTGCCGTCAGTTTTTTTGTCGGTATATATCTTTTTAGAAAAAATTAAAATTGGAGAAATCATGGATATTATTAGCTTATTAATATTTTTGGCAGTTGGTGCTTTGGCTGGTTGGCTCGCAGGTAATATAATGAAAGGAAGAGGCTTCGGACTTGTAGGCAATATCATTGTGGGAATTGTTGGCGCTATATTGGGCGGTTTTGTATTCAGTTTGCTTGGCATCATAACAGGCGGTTTATTAGGCTCTATAGTTATGGCTACTATTGGTGCTGTTCTTTTGTTATATATAATTAGTATAGTAAAGAAAGCATAAATATTTGTTATCAAACTCTCAAGTCAATAAGAGTGCCATTAGTATTAGGAAATAATCATAATGAAGTATGTAGAAATAATCGCTGACTCAGGTAGTTCAGATACCGTTTTGGCAATAGCTAAAAAGGAAGGAGTACAGGATATTCGCCTTAGCGTAGTAGAAGAAGACGGCATGCAGAAGATGCGAATGCTGGTAAGTGATGACAAACTCCAGTTGGTACTAGATGCCTTGCAAAATCTCTTGACCAAACAACCAAGTACTCGCATCGTAGTACTTCCAGTGGATGTGTCGTTGCCTAAACCAGAAGAAGAAGAACGCAAGCAAGAAGATGCTGCGACCGAAGCCAGAGAAGCACTTTACGAAGAAGTTGAAAAAGGGGTACGGCTTGATTTAAATTTTGTCGTGCTTGTTATATTGTCGTCGCTTGTAGCTGCGATAGGTCTTATTACAAACAATGTCGCTGTAGTAATCGGTGCAATGGTGATTGCTCCGTTGCTCGGACCAAATCTTGCACTAAGTTTTGCTACGGCTATGGGTGACTTCTCATTGATTAAGAAATCGGTTCAAACTCTCGTTGCGGGAATATTGCTGGCCGTCGCTGTGTCTGGCATTTTGGGAATGTTTTGGCCTTTTGACGTAGAAAATCATGAACTTATGTTGCGCACTGTCGTGGGCATCGATTCTGCCACTTTAGCACTGGCTTCTGGTGCGGCAGCTGCATTATCTCTTACAACTGGTCTATCAAGCGTGCTGGTTGGAGTTATGGTCGCCGTAGCACTACTTCCACCTGCAGCAGCACTTGGCCTTATGCTAGGGTCTGGAAACACGGTTCTTGCTACAGGTGCAGGATTACTGCTCGTCGTAAATATTGTGTGTGTCAACCTTGCAAGCAAGATTGTTTTTGATGTCAAGGGCATTCGTCCACCTGGCTGGCGTGAAGAAGAGAAAGCCAAACGCACGAAGGTCGTATATATTTTGGGCTGGCTAGTGACTTTGTTTTTGCTCATAGCTCTCATTTATGTTCGCCGTTCATTAACATCTTAGTTTTTAAAAAAGAAAGCTTATTGATGATTGTCAATATGACATATATCTAAAAAGTACTTTTTTAATGTCCGTTTCGCTATAAGGTTTTGCTATGTAGTCATTCATTCCTGCTTCAATAAAACGTTTTTTATCGCCATTTATAGCATTTGCAGTTACTGCTATAATAGGTGTTGGCAGGAGTGAGCCTTTGATTTCTATCTCTCTAATCTTTTTTACTGCTTCTATTCCATTCATAATTGGCATATTTTCGTCCATTAATATAATGCTGAAGCTATCATTACCAAACATATCTACCGCTTCTTGTCCATTGTTCGCGATCTTGTAGTCTACACCAAGTTCATCTAAAATTATACAAAGTAACAGTTGATTGGTCTTGTTGTCTTCCACGATCAACACAACACCGTCTGACAACTTCATATCATTGAGTTGTTTGTCGTTTATACTCAAATTTTTTTGATCTTTACAGGCTATATACGGCAATGATATTTTAAACAGACTTCCTTTCCCTAAGCTACTTTCTACCTTTATGTTTCCATCCATGATCTCTATAAGTTTTTTCGTAATAGAAAGACCCAAGCCTGTTCCGCCGAAACGTCTTGTTTTTGAAGCATCTTCTTGTTCAAAAATATTGAAAATCTTTTCAATATTTTCTTTTGCTATTCCTATACCGTTATCTTTAATATCAATGCATATCTCTTGTCCATCATTGTTAAAATGTACATTACACTCTATTTTTCCGCTTTCATCAGTAAACTTAATAGCGTTAGCTATGATATTTATTAAACACTGCTTGACTCTCACTTCATCTACTACAGAACATTCAGGGATATTGTCATCAATAGCAAGTTTATACTCTATATTTTT
The DNA here is from genome assembly GCF_041563495.1 of Sulfurimonas sp. Lineage (GTDB taxonomy): Bacteria > Campylobacterota > Campylobacteria > Campylobacterales > Sulfurimonadaceae > Sulfurimonas. Next base: position 56,172 of record NZ_JBFFMZ010000004.1, on the reverse strand, counting down.
GCTCTTAAGAGATACGGTAAAAAGTGAACTAACTTCTTCAAAAAGTCTATGCAATTGACAATTTTGAGCATCTAAGAGCATTTTTCCGCTCTCTATTTTTGTAATATCTAAAATATCATTGATTATAGTCAATAAGGCATGTCCGGAATGAGTAATTGTGTCAAACATCTTTTGACGATCCGGCTCTTTTTCATTCTTTGAGAGTTGTTCAACAAATCCAAGTATTGCATTCATCGGGGTTCTTATTTCATGACTCATATTTGCTAAAAATAGTGATTTTGAAACAACAGCCTCTTCGGCAATCTGTTTAGACTCTTCAAGCTCTTTTGTACGTTGATATACTTGTCGTGTCAGATTTTTACGACCGTTATATAAAATGATTAGAACAAGGTAAACAATTAAAGAAAATATAGTCCATAAAGAAGTAAGTATTTTAGGAATATAATTTTCCATTTGTTTATCTAGATTTTGTGTACTGTAGACATAAACATTCCATGCACGACCCCCAATATGTAAGACATCAAGCACAGATTGTTTACCTATGTTTGAAAATTCTTTGCTTGATTTAAATAGAAGGTTTTTGTCTGATTTTTCACCATCATAGAGTTCTAAATATAGTGAAGGTTCTTTATCTAAAGAAGGTTGCATCAAATCTCTCATACGAAATGGACTGTAGACATAACCTAGTAATGCTTTGCGACGCTCTTCTACGCTATTTGTTGGCAGAGATTTCTTATATAATGGAAGATACATCAAAACACCGGCTTGCACATCCGAGTCAATCTCTTGTACAAGTGTTACGCGACCTGAGATAGTCGGGTATCCTGTGTCCCGTGCTGCTTCCATAGCTTCTCTACGTGTTGATTGAGAAAACATATCATAACCTATGGCTTCTCTATTGCGTGCATCTAACGGTTCCAAGTAAATAATAGTGCTGTATTGGTCTCGCTTTCCCTTTGGTTTTAGTTCAAAACTGGTATAGCCTTCTTTTTGCATTAAAGACTCAAGTGGTTTGATCTCATTTTCCTTAAGCATTAAGGCAATACCAAGACCCTGGATGCCGGGATAAAAGTTTTTGATTTGTAGATTTTTTACAAATATATGCCACTCTTCTCTGCTGACGTGTTCGCTTGCTTGATAAAAAGCGATACCGCTTCTTAGAGCATTTTCATAAACAAGCATACGTTTTTCAATATTGTCAGTGATTTTATTTACATTAGATTTAAAATAATTTTTATTACGTAGATCGTAATAATTTTTTGTAAAAGACCATACAAAATAAGAAATTATTAATAAGATTATAAAAAGTGTATTAATGGCTAATTTACTATCTAAAATAAATCTGTACATATTGCTAGGCCTTAATAAATATATATTGAAGGGTTAATCTTACAGCAAATTGGTTTTAGGTTACTTAAAAAGTACAATCTGCATAAATTCTAGGATATAATAATTTATGAAAAAGAAACTTCTACTCCTTGAAGATGATATTGCTTTAAATGAGACTGTTGTTGATTATTTTGAAAACTTAGACTACAGTGTTCTTAGTGTATATGATGGCAACAGTGCTTTAGATGCAATCTATGAAAACAACTTTGATTTACTTCTGCTAGATGTTAATGTTCCGGATATAAACGGCTTTGAGATATTAAAAAGCATAAGAGAACAAGATGTTACTACTCCCGCAATCTTCATAACTTCATTAAACTCTATGATTGACTTAGAAAACGGTTACGAGAGCGGTTGCGATGATTACATACGAAAACCGTTTGCACTTAAAGAGTTAAAATTAAGAGTTGAAACAATATTAAAAAGAGAGTTCTTTCATAACGATTCAAATAAAATAGAGATAGATGCTAGCATCTACTACGACACTGCAAATGATTTGCTAAGTGTTGGCGGTGATGATATACAGCTCAAAAACAAAGAAGCAAAACTGCTAAAACTCTTTTTACAAAACAAAGACAAGCTAGTCACCCACGAGGCGATATATGCAACTCTATGGGAGTATGGTGAGGAGATAAGCGAGAGTGCTTTGAGAACTTATATAAAAAATTTGCGAAAATATTTGGGAAAGGAAAAAATTGTCAGTATTAAAAAACTTGGATATAGATTTACCACAAAGTGAAAAAAAGACACTATACAGGTTTTTATCTCTATATGTTTTTTTCACCGTTGTAATTTTAAGTTTAACCATATCGCTATACTATACCCTTCAAAAAGAGTTGGCAAGTAGCCAAAGAACAATAGCACTGAATCAATACGCAGATAATTTTTTAATCTCACTCGAAGATTTAAATAATGATAAAACAGATACCCTCTTATATCCAAGAGATAAAAAGTTTAAAACCTCTTTGTATGGTGCGGATTATAAGCTTATATATTCAACTCTCTCAAAACCAAAGAACCTACTTACAGAAGTGACATATACCAATAATAAAATAGTCAGATATACTACGGAACCGGAAAAGTTTTATCTTAATGCTCAGTATATTATAGTTGAGACTGGGGACAATAAAGAGTGGCTCAATGAGACCGTTAAAACCATAGTAATATACAGTTCAATATTTTTTATCTTTATGTTAGTCATCGGATACTTTTTACTCAATCTGTTTTTAAAACCAATGAAAGATGCCATGCATCTGCTAGATACATTTATAAAAGATACAACGCATGAGTTAAACACTCCTGTAAGTACTATTATGACAAATATTGAACTCATAGATAAAAATAAAATAGAAGATGAGCATCTAATAAAATCAATCAACCGAATCGACATAGGTGCAAAAACAATCTCAAATATATACGATGACTTGACTTTTCTTATGCTAAACAACAAAATCATATCAAACAATCAAGATATAAATTTAAAAGAACTAATAGAACAAAGGGTTGAATACTTCTCAATCCTGGCAAATATAAAAAAAATAAAAATCACAACGGATTTAAATCCAGAAGCTACACTTCACATTGACCAAAAGAAGGTCTCAAAGCTCGTCGATAACATCTTATCAAATGCGATTAAGTACAATAAAATAGATGGTTCAATATACATTACCCTAGAAACAAACAAACTGAGCATAAAAGACACAGGTAAAGGTATTAAACAAGAGAGTATCTCTCTAATGTTAGATAGATATGCCAGATTTGATAAAGTTGTCGGCGGGTTTGGTATTGGTCTAAATATCGTAAAAATGATTTGCATAGAGTACAACTTAACCATAGATATAAAATCTGAACTGGATAATTGGACAGAAGTCTCTATCTCTTGGTAGATTCCACAATCACTCCACGATTATTTCATATACTTCTTCTATAACAACTAAGGAGAATAAGATGAAAACGATTAATAAAGTTTTATTGGGTTTAGCAGTAGTAGGTTCATTAACAGCAGCAATGGCAGACGGCGCAGCTTTATATAAAAAATGTACGGCATGTCATGGCGCAACAGGTGAGAAAAAAGCTTTAGGCAAATCAGCGGTTATTAAAGGTTGGGAAGTTCAAAAAACAGTAGCAGCTTTAAAAGGATATCAAGATGGAACTTACGGCGGAGCAATGAAAGGCTTAATGAAAGGTCAAGTTAAATCTTTAGATAATGCACAGATTGAAGCTTTAGCAAAATTTATTCAAGCACAAAAATAATGTCAAAATATCGAGAAAAGCTTTTAAAAGCTTTTCTTACTCTTTTTCAATAAAGAGTTCCATGCCGGTATGGTTTAGAAACTCTTTGCCAAGTTTAAATGTTTTTATAGCCATCTTAGCCTCTAAAAGAGTCTCAAATATTTTAATCTCTTCACCAAGTTTTACATGAAATTTTAATACACCGTCAACTTCTTTTTCTTCTATTTTATACTTTTCGCCTGAGTGAATCACATATGTTCCTTATTTATTTTACTTATATTTTTTACTCAACATATTATCCAATTATTATAAATAGTAATTAAAATTTATAACCAAGACCTGCTGATACAAGAAGTACATTTCCACCTGAAAACTCAAACTCACTGATCGTGCGCACCATACTTAACTTAATAATTTATCTCTCACGCATTCTTTATTCATATAATCCTCAATTCCTGTTTATTTAGATTTTAATTCCCCTAATTTTCCTTTATATTTTATTAATTTCTGATTATAAGTATTTATAATCATTGACAATGTAATCTGTATTGAGATATACTGGTCATAAATCTAGAGAAGTTTTGTTTTATTAGAAGCAAGATACTCTACTAAATGCTATTTCCAAAAATAGTATCTGATTGTGATTTACTCGTTGAAGTAAGCCTTACATACTTGCAGAATCTGTACTTGTCCACTAATGGAATTTACTCCAATCTCGTCTATATCATTCATATTCATTCGTTTCATGTATATCAATCATATGAGTTGTTTTTTAAACAAAAAATAAGGATAAAGCAAATGAAAGCTTTTAAACAATATTCAAGTCACATACTCCTATCTATGTTCTTTGTACTCACAATTTTTGCAGTTGGATGCGGTAGCGGTGAAAGTTCTGTTACAGCAACATCTATCCCTACCACTCCTGTTGATGGTGAGACCGATGTAGCTCTAAATACAAGTTTTGTTGCTTACTCTAACAAAGCACTTGATGCTTCCACGGTAAATGATACCACTTTTACAGTAACTGATGGTACTACAGCAGTTGCAGGGGTTGTGACATATGAGGACCATAACACTATGGTTTTTACTCCAACTGCTTTTATTTTTGCAAATACTAAATATACTGCGACAATCACTACAGGTGTTCTTGATACAAATGGTATTGCTCTTTTGAAGTCTGACTTGGTTTGGAGTTTTACAACAGGTGTGTTTACCGACTCTGTTGCACCTACAGTGAAATCAATACATCCTATTACTAATGGCACAGACGTGACGATTGACAGGAGTATTAGTGCCCTTATGAGTGAAGCACTTAAACCTTCAACAGTGAATACAGCTACCTTTAAATTAGCTACTACATCTGGTGCTGCACCTGTTGCTGGTACAGTGAGTTATTCCGGTAATACTATGACTTTTAAATCTACTGCAAATCTTGCTGTAAGTACTCAATATACTGCAACAATTACAACAGCCGTTCAAGACTTGGCTGGTAATGCTTTAGCAGTTGCTAAAGTTTGGAGCTTTACAACATCGGCAACTGCTGTACCTAGTGCAGTTCCTTCTGCAACATCAGGTCCACTTTCTGTAAATCTCGGTACAGCGGAAAATTTTGTAATACTTGCCAAGACTGGAATATCAACAACTGGTACCACAGCGATTACAGGGGATATAGGTCTTAGTCCGGCTGCTCGAAGTTATATAACCGGATTTTCTGATACTCTTGTCGGCACATATGCAACATCACCTTTAGTTACAGGAAAGATTTATGCAGCCGATATGACACCTCCAACTCCATCTAATATGACTACGGCAGTGAGCGACATGGAAACTGCATATACAGATGCAGCAGGGCGAACAATACCTGATTATACTGAACTGTATGCAGGTGATGTGAGTGGTAAGATTCTTACTCCAGGTCTATACAAATGGGGGACAGGTGTTTTAGTAACAAGTGCAGGTGTAACTATCTCTGGTGGCGCAACTGATGTCTGGATCTTCCAAATAGCAGGAAACCTCACTGTGAACAATGGTGCCATCATAACTTTAACCGGCGGTGCATTACCTGAAAATATCTTCTGGCAAGTTGCAGGAGGCACAGGTGTGACTCTTGGAACAACGTCGCAGTTCAAAGGTGTTGTATTGGCACAAAAAGGTATTGTTGTAAGTACTGGTGCAACAGTTAATGGCAGACTTTTAGCACAGACAGCAGTTACTTTAGATGCCAACGCTGTTACACAGCCTTAATTAAAACTATATATAGTCTATAAAACAGCAGATTTGCTCTGAAGGAAAGCCTTCAGAGTGTGCTGATGTATAAATCGGCCATTAACATCTTTATAGACTCTGCTTATCTCTCTATCTCTGTTATCAGTAGAGATACTTTTTATCTTAGAGTCATAATGACGGACAGTCTATAAATATTTATAAAGATAAAAGGTAAAACAACTGGCTACCCTTAAAAAAAGATCTTACCAACTAAAGAACGATGTAAACAAGCTGGTGTTGAATCACATATAAGTATTGATTCTCTTAAGTTACAATTATTCAAAATCAAAAATGCATTTTGGAAAAAGTATTTCTCCTTGTGCATGGGTATGTAGTCATATGGTTAAAAAATGGTGGACCCTCAGAGCTTCAAACTCTGAGAGTTGTGAACTTATTGTTTAAGGTTAATAGTCTTAATTTTCTGTATTCATCTCTGCACGAACTTTATTCATATCAAGCTCTTTTACTTGTTGAATTAGACCGTTTAAACTTACTTCATCTAAAGCACCAGCTTGGTTGAATATTACAACTCGCTCTTTAATTACCATAAGTGTCGGTATAGATTGAACTTGAAAGTGACCTGCTAGTGCTTGTTCTATCTCTGTGTTTACTTTTGCAAAAGCAACATCTGTGTTTTCTCCAGCTACCTTTTCAAATACAGGTCCAAATTGTATACAAGGTCCACACCACTCAGCCCAAAAATCTATAATCACGATATTGTTTTGTTCAACTGTGTCATTAAAGTTGCTTTCTGTTAAGTCTATATATGCCATTTTAATCCTTTCATTTAGCAAGGGAAACTATAACATAATGAAATTAGCTAGAAGTTAATAAAAGGTGACTGCTTTGACTCAAAAGAAACGAAATGAGTCTTACATAACTTTTTCAATTGCTAAAAATATAGTCAGGCATTTGTTTAATAGAATGTAGCTCGCTGATTATAGTATTCGGTGAGTTTTTTTATTTCTTAAGGTTGATTGTATGAATATAAATTTTTTAAAGATAATACTATTGAGATTGACTTTATCAATGCTTTTGTAGTTGCTTATAAACTAGCTGGTAATTGGATAGTCTTATTGATTTTTTTGTCAAATTTATCTGCTAATCTTCTTGATGTATCTTCAGCCTTTTTTTATTTATACAAGTATTAAGTGGGTTAACTCTATAAATCTGCGACCAATTTAACACAAAAATCATAAATACTCCGGTTTACTGACCGTCGAGTAACAAAAATATAGGCATAAGTTCGTGTTGTCAAAAAATCTCTGTAAGTATCGTAAATAAGGGGATTGTAAAAAAAAGTGGTGGACCCTCAGAGATTCGAACTCTAAAACTATAAATATCTTAATGATTCCTGTTGATTGCTTTTAGCCCCTATAATAGGTATAATAGCATACTTATTTGTTCTTTTTTATTCCTCTCGATATCTTCAAAAAAGAGACCTAGACATGAGACCTAATGAGACCCAAGACGAGACCCAATGAAAACTTAAAAAGGTTAGTATATGGCAATAGATAAAAAATCATATAGTAAAACTAATGATGCTGGTATTAAAATCCATAAAGATGGAGTTAAGTTTTGGTTTGATTTTGTTGTAGAGGGAAAACGATATAGTAGATTGTGGAGCAGTCAAAAATCTCACTCTCCTAAAGACCGGTTAAAAACAGCTAGAAGAGAACTTGATAGAATAAAAGATGAAATTATTCATGATAATGCGCTCTCTTCAGATGTTAATGCAACAGTAAGAGATTATTGGGAGAAATTGAAAATTGTAAAAGGGTGGAGTGATGTGCTTATCCGCAATTATGATTACTATTTTGAAAAGCACTTGTCAAAATTAGCAAAATTAAAAATACGAGATGTTAAAGCTTCCCAGTTCACTTCTTTAAATGTATCCTTAAAAGATTTCGCACCAGCAACAAGAAAAAAAGCATATGAAATTTTAAAACCACTTTTCGACTTGGCAGTTGAAGATGACTTAATCGTTAAGAGTCCTATTAAAAAAAGTCATATACCTGTTCGTAAACAACTTGAAGAGAAAAAGATTATTACAGATGCAGTAACCAAATATAAGAAAATACATGAGACAATACATCAACTATTTGGATCAGAAGACTTAGTAGTTATTAGTGATACGAAGAGTATTCAATGTAGTGAAAATCCACATCATAGAGCACTCTTTTTATTTGGGTTTTATGGTCGTAGATTACAAGAAGTTTTAACTTTACAGTGGGAAGATATAAACTTTGAAACTAATGAGTATATAGTTCGAGGAAGTAACTCAAAAGTTAATACAGATATGACATTCGCATTAGCAAGTGATGTTAGAGATGCATTACTTGAGTTTGTGGATACTAGAGGTAATGTCTTTATGATTAAGCATACTAAAGAGCATTACCCTAAAATAAGATTAGTATCTGGAATAGAAGAGTTTACTTTTCACTGGATGAGAAATCTATCTGTCAGTGCATTAAGTGTGATGGGTGCTAGTCTTGGAGATTTAACGGCATTACTTGGACACAATGATAGTTCAACACTTAAAAAGTATTTATCATTACAAAGAGAGACAGCAACAAGGAATACAAACGATATTTCAGCAAAATTATTAGGTACTAATAGAGAATAAACTAATTCTTTACATTAGATAGTTAAATGAAATAATCCATACTTTTATGCTATAATGTCTATAATTAATTAATTATTTACAGACAAAAGGAGATATTTATGATAAATAACTATACAAATAAAGTTAAAGAAATTATTTTTAATCATAACTCTGGCTGGGTATTTACTCATATGGATTTTAATAGTTTAGGTAATATGGCAACTGTTGAAAGAGTACTATCAAGAATGGTGCTGTCTGGAGAGATAAAGCGTATAAGAAGAGGAATTTATTATATTCCTGAAAATAGTCGTTGGGGAGAAGTTCCACCGTCACAATCAAATATTATTAAAGCACTTTCAAGAGCTATGAACACAGATTTTATTCCTGATGGTGCTAATGCTCTTTATCAACTAGGACTAACACAGCAAGTACCTATGAAACAGGTCTATCTTACAGATAAACAAATTTCTACTATCTCAATCGGTAAAACAGATATAGAATTTAAAAAAGTATCATCCAAAAAACTCTCAGGTGCTAAAAGTGGTGTTAGTGTGTATTTGAGTGCTCTTGAATACCTTGGTAAAGAGGAAGCTTTCCAAGAGAGTGTAAAGTCAAGAGTTGCTAATACTATTAAGAAAAGTATGCTTGGTAAACTAGAAGAGGCATCAGAGTCTAGAGCAGTTTGGGTTCGTGAAGTTGTTAAAGATATTACAAGAAGAGTTTCATAATGTATGAATTTGTAAAATTAGAAAGAAAAGAACGCTCACAAGCTTTTAGAATCGCATCAGAAAAGCTAGGTTATCCAGCTTATGTCATTGAGAAAGATTTTTGGGTAACTTATATACTTGATACACTTTTTAATAGAATCAATCATAAGCATAGAGTTTTATTTAAAGGTGGTACTTCACTCTCTAAATGTTATAAACTTATAGATAGATTTTCAGAAGATATAGATTTATCACTTCATATGGCTGACTTAGGGTTTGAGGGAGATAAGGCACCTCATATAGTGGCAACAAAAGAGTCAAAAAGTGCATCTAAAAGAGCAGTTGAAGATTTAAAAGTTGCTGGAGAAGTGTTTTTAGAAAATACGATATTAGTGTTACTTAAAGAGAAAATAATAGAGGATTTAGGAGTAGGAGAAAAATGGAGTTTATTGCTAGACGACACAAATGCTGAAAATTTACTTTTTCACTATCCAAAATCACTAGAAGACGATGAATATGGAAATAAGTATGTAAAGCCTGTTGTACTTATAGAGACTGGAACAAAGTCTGAGCATATACCAAGTGAAGATATTGAAGTTAATTCACTTTTAGAGGATGCTATAGCTGAGATACACTCAAAAGCAGTAGTTAAAGTATTGAGTCCAAAAAGAACTTTTTGGGAGAAAGCAACCCTTCTACATGCCGAGAATAACATTAATCGTGTTGAAAGAGTGAAAGAAAGACTGAGCAGACATCTTTATGATATTGTAATGTTAAGTAGAAGTTCTATTGGTGTAGAAGCTATGAAAGATTTAGCTCTGTTAGACACTGTGGCTAAACATAAAGCATTTTACTATCGTTCGAATGCTGCGAAATATGATGAAGCAAAAGTTGGTACATTGAAAATTGTACCTAAAGGTGAAATACTGGAAGCTTTTAGAATTGATTATGAAAAAATGAGAAGTATGTTTGCTGGAGAGGTTATTGAGTTTGATGTGATTATCGAAGAGCTACGGATATTAGAAGATAAGATTAACAACTAATGTCAAGCAGCCAATACTACATGCCACAAGCGGAGTCTTATGTTAGGATTGAACAATTTCATATATATACAAAAGATGACATAATTGAAATGATTTTGCATTGGTTCAATGAAAACCATGAAGATCCAGCTGAACATTGTCCATATGATGAAGGTGAATATATTTATATATATGGAGGTCCGATTACGGCCGATGATGTAATAAGAGAAGAGTTTTGGGATTTAGAAATAGTTGATGAAGACTTATTAGAAGAAGTTTTTGAGCAAATACCTAATAGGTATGATGATTTTTCTTTAATACCAGATATTAGCTGGTCAGATTATACTGCAAATGATCCAGCTTGTATTTTTAATGAACATATCCAAGATATAGCAAAATTAATGTCAGTACATAACAGTGATTTACAATTACACCAAAAGTACTTAAGTTTATTATTCTCAAATGCAGTTACAACTTTTGAAACTTTTATAGCAGACTCACTTATTCAGATACTTCATGAAGATGACGTGTCTAGAAATCTTTTTTTAGAATCATTAAACATTAAGAAGGATAACAAAGAACGATTGATAAGAGAATATGAAAAATATTGGACTGAGATTGTTGAGTTAATATATTCTATTACTTTTTCTAATCCTAAAAAGTTAAAAAAACATTTTGTCAGTATCCTTAAAATAGAAGTTCTAGATACTAATCTAAAAGAACTTCAGAAAATAGCTGAAATAAGAAATAATATTATGCACAGAAATGGTAAAAATAAAACTGGGGAGAAGGTTCCAGTAGATGAAAGTGCTATAGATTGGTGTATAAGTACTATAGTTTCTATAGTATCGGATATAAACTATCATGATCGGATAGATGAAGAACCTATAGAAATGATTCCAGAGATAGATATAGATTTTTAAAATACAAACTACATGGTCTAAGTTTCATGTATACATGATTTACAAAAAATATTAAAACACCTATTATTACTAAAAAGGTGTTTAATGAACATATTTCCAGATATTGATAAAAGTAAACTAGATGATTTTTATATTAACATTGGTAATAATGTAAGATATTATCGAAATAAAAAAAATGTCAGTCAATTAGAACTTGCTATTAGTATTGGACATAAAAGTACTTCTTTTTTATCAAACTGCGAAAACTATAAATACAGTGAACACTTTAACTTAGAACATTTATACTTAATTGCTCATGCTTTAGAAGTCGATATTTGTGACCTAATCAAAGGTCAGCATGAAAATGAATAACTTACATAATATTGTTTCAAAACTATCAAAATCATCAGCAGAAGCAGTTCATACATTTAGTAAAGAAAACAGTAGTATTTTTGAGTATCTACATACTATAACACCTGTTGAAGAGAAATATATTGAAATCCTCACACAACAAAAAGGTAAAAAGTCTCTTATATTTTTATCTGGTAGTAGTGGTGATGGAAAGTCAGCTATTATTGCAAAAAATAAAGATGCTTTTGAATCGGATTATGATTTTCATGTAGATGCTACACATAGCTTTAAATCAAACCAAACTGCAACCGAGGCATTAGATAGTAGTTTCCATAAATATTTTAAAGGTAATAAATCTTTAGTTGTTGGTATCAATATAGGTATACTGATGAATTATGTAGAAGAGGGTGAAACAGAGTTCTCAGAAATAAAAGAGAATATTAAAACCTTCTTAGAATCAAAAGAAAATACTGAAAATACTTTTTTTATAAACTTTGATGATTACTCAAAATTTGAGTTTAATAGTTCAAAAGTTTCATCACCGTTTATACAAAGTATATTTAAAAAAATAACATTACATTCGGATAACAATCCTTTTTATCGTGCATTTTTAAAGGATACAGAAGAGAATAGCATTTCAGCATTGCATCAAAATTTTAAACTACTCTCTGTTGAAAGTATCCAAGAATCCATTATTGAGTTATTGATAACTATAAATTTAAAATATGATCAGTTTTTAACTACTAGAAGCTTATTGGATTTAGTATATGTGCTTCTTACAGCTAAAGATTCTCTTATTAATAAACTGTTTGAAGATACTAGTACTAGTATGATGAAAAATTTATCCAAAGAGGATCCACTTCAAAATCGTTCTTATCAATTAGATAAGTTTATTCTTGATAGAGCAAGTGGTAAAGAAGATGAAAAATTAATTGAATTCATAAGAGGCTTTAACAGTTTATGTAAAAAAGAGATTCTAAATGATAAAGATGCATTTTTACTTATACGTACATTCTATTTATTTAGAAATAGTTCTATATCTAACGACTATCACAAAGAATTTACAATAAATTTTGATGATAGTAAGGTACACAGTTTTATTCATTTAGTTGCTTCTCATCATGAGTATAAAGATGAAAATAAAAAAGCTATAAAACACTTTTACAAGCAACTAAAAGAGGCAGTCCTTTTTTATGTAAATAAAAATGCACCAACACTTTCTAAACATAACTTAGTCTCCATATCGACAACAAATGGTATAACTGTGGCAGTACCAGTTGAAATAGAAGCAAATATGTCAAAGATAAAAAATGTAACTTCAAAGTCAGGAACTAGTTTTCCTCTTTTTCTAAAAATAAATTCAGAAGAGATTTCAACAATAGACATAACGTTAAGTATTCAAAATATGATAGAACAAATACTTAATGGATACCGTCCAAACAAGCATGATAGAAATACTATAGTTATATTTGATGAATTGGTTCAAAATATACTTGCTAAAGCAGTACATTCAAAGGAAATTGTTTTATTATCGGATAAGAAAAAAGTACACTTTAAGAATAATGAAGATGAAATTGAGGTAGTTGAAGATGAAGCATAAGTTATTAGAAGCTACCGTTGATAGTATTGGTGCTAAAACTCAAATTGAGAATTTTTATCCATTGACTACTAAGTTTGATAAGTCAGAAAAGGTATTTTCATTTGCTGAAGTAACAGGTCTTTTTGTATCAAAAATATCCAACACTGTCGCAAAAGATTTTGACTTAGAATCTTTTAAAGAACAATGTTTAAACGCCTTCAGTGAAAGTATGGATGATACTACATTTATTGATATGATTGAGAAAATTTATTTTAAAGAAGATCAGTTCACTATAGACTCTCTTTTGGTATACCAGACTATAAAAGCTAGTACAAATTCAAAAAATGTATTTAAACTATTTGAACAACTCTTAGATATAAATAGTATAAATATTGATTTTACTTCTGATAGTAATTTCATGGATAAAATAGTTATAGAAGAATTACAAAAGCATCTTAAATCTACAAAAACTACTGAAGGCACATCTTCATATCTTCCGTTTATAGATAAGTTATTTAATAAAGACTTACAGTCATTATCCTCCAATAAACACTACTTTAAACAAAACATAGAAAAGTTTTTTGAAACATATTTTTTTATATATGCGTCACAATTAGCATTAAATCTTATTCCAAACCGAAATGCTCTTTCTTCTCCAGAATCTAGAGAACTTTATTTTATACTCACACATGAAAAAGCAAGTACAGAACGCACAAAAATTGTTGAAAAAGGATATGCGCATCTCTTTGATTCAGTAAAGTATATTTTCCCATACATGTCTTTATTAACTTCAATTTCTAATAGCGTAGAGGCAGATAACTTAAGACTATATGAACTATTAGATAAGTTGGATGATACTCAGTCATCAGTAGAAGCCGTAGATAGTTTTGCACTAACGTTTAGAGAGGCAAAAAAATTATCGATGGAAGAGATAAAACCATCAACATCTTTAGAAGAAGCTTTGTTTACTTTACTTGACTTATCTTTTGACCAATTTAAAGAAGGCTGTGTAGTTGATAGAAAACGTGCATTTAATCAGTATGAAAGTGCATTCAAACGGCAGATAGCAAAACAATTCATAGTTAATAGAAAACGAGCAGGGAACGTTTTAGTTCTTGATCAAGATACTATTTTATTTATAACTAATCTAATACTTGGAAGTGGAGGAAAAATTAGATTTCAACACCTAATTGAAGAGTTTAACGAAAGAGGAATTTATTTTGATGCGAAAACAAGAAATGAGCTTATTGTCTTGTTTGAACGTGTAGGAAATATTGAAAGAAAAAGTGATAGTGGAGATTCAGTATATGTCAAAGCAACAATTTAATAACTTTTTAGTTGATAAACTTTTAACATGGTTTGAATCTAATATAAAAATAGGTGAAAAGTATAAGTTCGACTCTGATGATGAACAGCAACTTAACTCGATTATGGATAGCCTAAGGGATAAAGATATAAATAAACTTCCTTTCTTGGATGTTGAAGTTCCTTATATAAATATACAAGGTACAAAGCTTATCTTTGTTAATAACTTCGATGGTTTATTAAACGATAATAACATAGCAACACTCAGAGACAGTCTTTCTGAGAGTGATGACTTTAAAAACTGTGCGATGTTAATAATATACAAATATCAATCAGGTGTTTTGGATACCTTAGACACTGCTTCAAAAGATTTATCACTTCCAGGCTATCCTTTTAGTGCGACTATAGTTAAGTCTGATATGCAACAGTTAATAAGTAAGAGTTCTACTAAGAAAAATATTTTTAAGTACTTACTATCTTCTGTATCGATTATTATTGAGGAAGATGATCAGTCTGCATTTGGATATGCTGATTTATACAATTCCATAATAGATGATGCTGTCGATTTTAATAAGTTTAATCTGTTTGAAGATACGGAGATATATAAGCTAGAAGCTTCTCCTGATAGTATCGCTAAACGATTAAAAGAAAATGAAGCACTTTTTAGAAAAATTAAAACTACAGTGACAGATTTTCCAAATGAACTTAGTACAAAACTTACTGACTTGTCTCCAGAGTTTATACGTAAAAATGTAACTGTTGAAAAATGGGAAGACAACACCTATAGCAATATTAAGTTGGATATAGATAATGTGAAAAATCAAAGCATATCTTTTGATGATGAATATACTATTTTCGATTCTGATGATTTAAAACGAAGTAACACTGATAGTAAAGCTGGAAAAAGAACGCAAAATATTGTTATTTTCTCAGATAGAGAAGATGTAACTCTTAGCCTTAAAGTTGATGGTCCAAATCTGTCTAAAAGTAACTTTGTTTTGTCTAATAATAAAACTATAGAAAAAGAGTGTGAACCACAGTATAATAAAAGACAAAGCATAGCCTCAGTTACGTTCAAGTATGACTTCTCACCTACTTATTTTACATTAGTCTGTAATGGCGCAAAATCATCAGATAAGCATACTTTTAAAGTACTTGTTCTAAGAAAAAATAGCTTCTATTTCGAAGATATAAAAACCAATTATATTATTAATCCAAGAAAAGAACTCGTTCTTCTACAGTTAGATACATTTAAACTTAGATTTAATGCCGTTGAAAATACTACTAGTACCATCTTGACAGATAAAACTAAGCAAATAGATATTGGTACTTTTCATACGATAGATTTTACAGATTACTATAATAAAAATGATGATGTGGCTTTTGATATAAAAAATGGGTTAGATGAGTTACACTTTGAAGTAGAAGGAAGTAAAGAAGAAAACTCTATCTCTATACCGTTTTTACTAAATCCACAAATGCTAAATAAGCTTTTCCATAATCATAAAGATATAGAGTTTAACAGTACAAAAAACAAAGCTATTATAGAAAATAGAGAGTTTCCCCTAAACTTTGAACGTTTAGAACATATAAAATGGGAACATGAGTTTATAGACAATAAACTTTTTTCATCTACACACAAAGAACTTTCAATTTCTATTTTAAAAGTGATTGATGAACCTCTATATGAAGCATATACAGCCTTATTAAATTACTTTACTCAACATAAAACGACACCTTCGTTATGTGCTTGGAATGATATAGCCTGTTCACTTGCTGAAGGTGTAATAGAAACCTACTTAAACTATATGAAGAATGTAGAAGAAGATTCTACATTAGATGAAGATACTAAAACACTTTTTGAATTTGGGTTTATTACAAAAAAAAGTCGTCGTATGATGTCTCCTTTTACCCCTTTGGTTCTTGCCTACATACTATATCTGGTTAAAGAGGCAAAAGAAGATAAAAGCTTTCAAGATATTTCAAACGTCACATTAAGTAGATTAAATATTAAAGGACTTTTCCCTTATCTTTTTGTAAACAAAGATCAATATGCTTTTAGTCAAGTTTCTAAGCATGATGCTTTATGGTTAGAGTTTGTACCAAAAGAGGATAGTGAGTTTTCCTTTGTTAAAGATCTAAGTCTAGATAAGATTGAAGAGTTCATAGACTCATTTCAAGAGTTGTTTACAACAAATGCTCCATTAATAATTAACAGTGTTAATAACCACACAAATAAGGAACTGTTTGAGGGGATAGTTGCATATTACAAAAAGAACTTTGCTAGCAAGCCTAAAAAGATGGTAATAAATCTTTATGATGCTTCTTTTACACAAACAGAGTTTGATGTTTTTGCTGACATGGATAACTATGATGAAATCAAAAAAAGATACACATTAAATGTAGATGCTGAAACTATTATAGATACCATACGTACACATATAAACTATAGTAAACATACACTTGATGATGAACAGACTTATTGTCATCTTTCATTTTTCAAGAATGATGAGAAAGTAGTTATTAAAGATAGAACTATAGAGCAAACAAAATCAGGACTAGTTTCAAAAGGACTTGTATCAGGTGAAAGTTCTCAACAAGAAAAAGGTAATTACTTTAGTGGATTTGGTTTAAGTAACGTTGAGACTACTGGTTTTAAACACTTAGAATTAGCACAAGTCTATAACGCTATGCAACGACCTGTATATGAAACAGGTACAAACTATGAATCTAAAAAGACTATCGCATTAATGATAAGTGAAAATTTCAAAACTTTGCTAAAACAGTCTTATGAAAAAGCACTTTGGACTGTTATCATTGATCCAAAGGTTACGCTAGAGTTTTTTAACAATGCTGAAGATTTAATACTTATACACTTTTCAGATCAATACAGCTCTTCTGCAAACTATGATGCTGTTACGGTAACGGCTCAAAAAGAGTTGTATTCTAACGTAGTTGCTCATGTAGGTAGCGAAATAGATAAAGAGAATATCATTAAGCAGTTTAACGCTTTTAACGGTGAATGGCTTATAAAGATGATAAGTGAGAATGAAAAAATCAAAAAAGAGCGTGTCAGTATTATTTCTACTTACAAGTATATGGCTGCTTTACTTACCGAAGAAAACACTACTTGGGTACCACTTTCGGTAGCAGAGATGATTCGTGTCTCCGGTAATGTTGGTTTACCTATGTCTGGCAGTGATTTTAGTAGATACAATGAAAACCTTACAAAAGGTGCTATCTCTGATGATATTCTTTTAGTAGGGTTTAGAGATGATAAAGTAATCCTTTATCCTGTCGAAGTAAAGTCTCATAGTGGCGATATGGAAAAAGCAAAAAAACAAGCAAAGGCACTTAGAGGATTCTTCTATGAACGCTTATTTAAGGAAGATAGCTTTAAAACTAGATTATTGAAAGGTCTATTTATTCGTCAAGTTTTTATGCAAATAGAAAAGTATGAACTGTACGATACCTTTGAGCCGAACTATTTTGAATCACTCCATCAAGATAGAGAGAGACTACTTGAAGGTAGATATGAATTAGCAGAACTTGAAAATCATTCTCAAGGTGCTGTAGTTGCTTTTCTAAAAGATAGATATAGTGGTAAGTTTGATAAGCAAGAAGAGATACTTGAAATAAAACTACCTTATGAACATCAAAATAATATGCTTCCTCTTTCCTATACTGATTTAAAAGAAGCTCTACACAAAGGAGAGTTTGATACAAATCCAAACTTTTTATTATCTAAGAAAGTAGCAGTTGAAATTGAGAAAACTACTACTGTAATTAAGATTGAAAAAGATGAGCCTGATGAATCAGAAGAAGTGGTAGAAGTTATACAAGTTGAAACAAAGCCTACGCAACCCTTAGAGATAAAGTTTGGCGAGAATCATTTAACTAAGAATGACATACTTTGGCATCCAACAAATACAATTGAAAATCAAAATACTAACACGGGTATTATTGGAACTATGGGGACCGGTAAAACACAGTTCACAAAGTCACTAGTTACTCAATTAGTACATCAATCCAATAACAATGTAACTAGCTCAAAAATAGACATAATTATTTTTGATTACAAGGGTGATTATATCGGTAAAGAATTTGTAAAAGCCACTGATGCAACAGTATATGAGCTTGAAAAATTACCTTTTAATCCGCTGGCATTATTTGGGGGAAAACCAAAACTTCCTACACATACAGGTCGTACACTTACAACTACTCTTTCAAAAGCTTTTAGTTTAGGAAATGTTCAAAAGTCAATCTTGAAAAATGTTATCCAAGATGCATATAGAGAAAATGGAATTGTTGCTTCAGATAAAAATACATGGAGTTTACCAGCTCCAACTTTAGATGATATATGGGAGTTATACTCTCAAAGAGAAGACACAAAACAAGACTCTCTTTATGCTGCTTTAGATGACTTAATAGATTTTGAAATATTTGAGAGTGATACAAGTCTAACTAAATCGCTTTATGACGTTATAGATGGAGTTACAGTTATAAATCTTTCTGGATATGACTCAAATATACAAAATTTAGTAGTAGCAATCATACTAGACTTATTTTATGTTCAAATGCACAATCATGGTTCATCTGTAGTCGATGGAGATTTTAGACAAATAGCTAAGATGATTTTAGTTGATGAAGCAGATAACTTTATGTCCCAAGATTTTGATAGTTTAAAAAAGATTTTAAAAGAAGGTAGAGAGTTTGGTGTCGGAACCATTCTCTCTACACAAGAACTGACTCACTTTAAAACAGCAGAAGATAATTACGCTAACTACATTTTCACATGGATAATTCATAAGGTATCAAATATAAAAACACAAGATATACAATCTGTTTTTAATATAAATGGTAAAAGCGAAGCAGAAAACTTAATGAGCCAAGTAAGGGAGCTACAGAAACATTTCAGTTTCTATGTTGATGGCAATAAAGAGATTTCAAAGATGCGTGATTTGGCGTTTTGGGAATTATTAAAGGAAGAAACTCGTGATAAATAAGTCTAAATACTTTTCTATTTTAGGTTTTCCTCTTATCTCGACATATCTATTAGTTGTTTATCTTTTAATGGAAATGACAATTAGTTTAGAAGACTGGAATAATGTACACAGTTTTACTAAGTATATGATTATTACTATTATAATAATTAACCATATTGATATTTTTCGAGTAGAAATTATAAACTCAATAGAATGGATTTCCAACTTAATAATTAATACCATTATATCTATCTTCTATTTAATTTTGAAATTATTAACAATGGCATGGGAAAACAAATCTTTAACAGGCATGATTGTTTTTTCTATAGTATGGATTTCAATTATAGTTTTTTTAATTACTTCATACCATTCTGGACATGATTTGCTTAAGTATTTAAATACAGATAATTTTTCTAAAGGTTTAAAGCTAAATGAATGGGGAGATTTTTTTGCTGGCTTTATGGCACCTCTTGCCCTTGGATGGCTGGCTTATAGTATTTATTACCAAAAAAAAGAGTTCGAAAATGTGCATGGTTCATTAAAGGAACAGGTTCTAGAATTAGAGATGGAAAAAAGCTATACGAGCTATGAACAACAAATCAACAAAATAGATTCATTAATTGATAACATAAACGCACAGATGAATACACTGTCACTAAGGGAAGTTAATGAAAAATTTACATTATCTAACCCAACTGATTATTTAAAAGTTGCTACAAATACTAAAAAAATATTTTTACTAAATGAAAATATTGAGAAACTACTTAAAAGACATAATTCTAAACAAAAATCAGTTGACTCATTGAAAGTATTAGAAGAACAGTATAAAATTATTTATGCAGAAGATATTGAAATAATTTATAAAATACTTTTAAAATATTGTTTTTTAATAACAATTTCAGATAAAGAAATTAAACATCTTAAGCCTTATGAATCTTTTAATATATTAGATAATTGGTTAACACAAGAAAAAAAAGATAAAATTTTAGAAATCATTGAAAACATAGAAGGCGAAAGCTTGTTTAGTAAAAAAATAGATCCAGCTTTTATAGAGTTTAACAAAAACTTTAAGGACTATTTATTTTTATTAAATCACAAGGAAATAGAATGAGTCAATTTAGTTCAGAATTAATTACAATTGAGCAGTTATTTTTAAACAATGATGGTTCAGAAGATAAAGGAAAAAACTATTTTATTCCAATTTATCAAAGGGATTTTGTTTGGAATAAAATTGATATTGAAAAATTTATAAGTGATATTTTTAATATGATGGAGGATAGAAACTCTGCTATATATAATGAATATTTTATTGGTGGTATAGTTCTGTGTAAAGAATCTGTTCTTGGTGAAAAGAGGTCTAATATTTCTTTGGAAGTAATTGATGGACAGCAAAGACTTACAACCATATCAATTATATTATCTTTTCTTTATCAGTATCTAAATTTTCGGAATAAAAACTTTGGAAGTAAAGATGAGTATGTAAATACAATTAAAGAAAATATTTTAAATTTAATTAAGTATAAAAAAATGGATAATATAACTCAAAATGTAATAAATATGTTTAGAGTAGAAAGGTCTGATGATATAGCAGGTATATACCAAGAAGCACTTAGTAAACTTTCAACTACAGTCGTTGAAGATTTTTCCTTTTTAAACCAATTAGTAAATGAAGATAGTCCTTTAGTTAAAACTCGCAAAAAAGAGTTTATTAGTTTGATGGAATATATAAATAAATTATTTTCAGTATATAACGAAGATCAATTAGTCGGTTTTTCTATACAAATGCTTGAATATACTAAAGTAGTTGTAACAAAAACGAAAGATATTGATACTGGTTATTTGGTTTTTGAAAAATTAAACGATAATGGTAAAAAGCTTAATCCAGATGACTTACTGAAAAATTATTTATTTAGTAAAGCTTCAAGAGATGAATATAATACACTGGATGATGATTGGAAAATATTCTTAGAAGAAATTTATAATATAAATGAAAGAGGAAGTAAAATATCTCCTAAAGAATTTTTGGAAAGCTATTTAATTATAAAAGGAAAAAAGGTCACTAGTGATAAAAGCAAAATTTTTAAAATTTTTAAAGAAGAAATATATGATGAAAAACAATATACATCTTTAGAATTTTTAGATGATTTAAAAAAAACAGTTTCAGAATATGCTACTCTAAAAAGAGATGAAGTTATTTCAAAATATTTAAAATTACTAGGATTTAAATTAGGGTATGTAATATTCTTATCACTATACAAAAAACTTAACAACGCAAATTACAAAAAATACAAATATAATATTTTTATAGATATTTTTAGACTTGGTTTTTGTTATATTTTAACAGATAATAGCAAGTTATTAAGTCAAAAAATTCCTGAAATTTGTAAATTAATTAATGAGTTTGAAGAAGATGACGTTTCTAGCATATTAGAATATACAAAAAAACTAATTAACCAATCTATAAAAACTGTAGAAGAAGAATTTACAGATGCATTAACTAACTCTAATTTATTTGATAGAAGAAAAAGTTTAACCCTTGAATTATTTAATATTTTAAATTTTTATACAAATGGTACTAAATATTACAATTATACTTCTCTAAAATTAGTTCAAATCATGCCTAGACCTAAAGAGCTAAGTAAATTTGATATGTCAGAAATTAATAACATAAATGTTGATAATATAAGTAAATATTCAAAGCTATTTGGAAATTTAACACTGGTAAAATTTAACCCTATTCTAAATGAAAATTCAATAAGAATACGATTAGAACAATTAGCAGAAAACAAAGAATTATTTATTTTACCTAGTATTCCTCATCATAACTTATTAATAAAGTCAAAAGAGGATATTGAAAAGAGATCTTTAGAGTTTTATAAAATTTCATATGAGTTATTTTATCAAAACAAGCTTTCAATTCAATACTTCATTAATTCTGATTTAAATTATTATTTTATTGAAAGATCAGAATATAAAAACGCTGTAATGATAAAGATTGATGAAAATCAGTATAAAGTACTTTCTAGATCAAGGTGTAATATAGAACATCATGAAAGTTGGTCATATGGAGAACTGAAAGATATGTTATTAAGAGATGGTATTCTAGTAAAAAAAGAAAAATATTTAGAATTTACAAAAGATTATATTTTTAAAACACCAAGTGAGTCAGCTTCTATTGTGTTAGGAAAACAAGCTCCTGGACCACTTGACTGGAAAGATAGCGATGGTATCCCACTAAGAGATAAATAATTATAAAAATTCTTGCTTAATCCACTCAAATACATCACTATTTTCATTAAAAGAAGAGGCTAAGATAGAAAAGCCTCTTTCGCAATGCTGCTCTAGCTTTAGCTCAAGCCCTCTTTGAGTGTTAACCTTAGACTTCTCATTATTAGCTATCATAAGTGCTATTAAGTCAGTATAATCAGCTTGTTCACCTTGTAAGTCAACTTTTCCTTTACCAGTTATAACATCTAAGCTATATGTTTTACCATCTGAGAAATCTATTTTATCACTTGTATCTATTTTTTCATCAACAGATAATGATATAAAAATAGCAAATCGTATAGTTAACCATTTAGGTTCTTTATCAAATCCCAGTAGTTTAGCTATTCTTGGCAGTTGTTGTTCTGAAAATTGTGTTGTTCTCATCTAGTTGTACCTATTATCAAAAAAGTCAGACTTATTTTGCTCTTGTATAGTTGTAGCAGAGCCTTTATTGGACAATGTAAACACTTGCGATACATTATCTCTAAGACCTTTAAATCCTTCATTCTTGAGTTCACTCGGTGTTGGTAGTATAAGAACTTGACTTGAAGCGTTTGGATAAAATTGGTTTAGTATTAAAGATTGGTTCTTTTCATCAAGTCTTCCAAGTGGTGTATCTATAATCATTGGAATCTCTTCTGATATATATTCAGATATTCCCCAAATTAATGCTGTAGCTATAATCTGTTTTTGTCCTGAAGA
Source organism: Sulfurimonas sp. (assembly GCF_041563495.1). GTDB lineage: Bacteria > Campylobacterota > Campylobacteria > Campylobacterales > Sulfurimonadaceae > Sulfurimonas. Next base: position 32,861 of record NZ_JBFFMZ010000004.1, on the reverse strand, counting down.
GCTAGATAGTATATCCATAGGGTTCATATCTTTGTCAAAAATATTGATATTAAAATCTGAATCTAGTTTAATGCAGTCTGCTTCGTACCCTTGCTTTTTAAGGAGATTAAACTTTATATTTATAGATGTTTCAAGTATCTCTTTTTTATCTTCTTTAATCTTTATTTTCATTTGGGATGCAACTTTTATAGCTGATTCTAATGATTGTATTTTTAACTTTGATAAACTATTCTTATGCTCTTTTACACTGGTTCTACTTATCTCTTTATTTATCTCATTTTCCATAGATAACAAACTATTTATTTGGTTCTCTAAGTTTTCTACTTCAGATTTTTTTATACCAATATTTTCCGCTATAACTTTAACCTGTTTAAAATCCTTCTCGTATTCTACTTTGTCTTCTTGGATCTTTAATTCCAGTGAGTATATCTCATCTTCGCTATATTTTATTTGTTCTTTTAGTAATATTAGATCATTTAGCAGTTCTTTAAAATCTAGTTCTTTTTCTTTTAAAGAATTAAATTGTGATTCAAGCTTTATAGAATCTGCGAATGGGACACTTTGAGAGTTTTCATCAGAATTAAAAACCTTATCAAATATTTTTTCTATATTAGTCCGCTGCTCAGTGTCAATCTGTTTTAAAAATTCTTTCTTTTTTATGGCAACAATATCCTGAGAAATAGTTATATTACCTTTATAGTTTTTCTCTATGTCATTATCTATAGAGTCTGTGAGTTTTTTATTTAATAGTAATGGGAGCTGTATATATGACAACTCTCTGAACCTAGATAAGGATAAACTTTTTTGTTCTATATACTGAGCTAATTTACTTTTTTCCTCTTCTAGAGGCTTTTTGTATTTGCTTCTTAATTTAGAAAGCTTTTTATCTAACTCACTTTGATCGTGAAGTAGTTCTTTTAAGTCTAAAGATTTTGCTTCAAGTTTTAGATTTGCTGATAACAAATCATTTTGTACTTCAACAAGTTCTGCTTCTTTTTTTGTAACTAACTTTTGAAGTTCAGAGTCCAACTCATTTTTGTTGATTTTTTTGATTACATTTCTTGAATCATAAATGAGTTGGTCATAGATATCTAGCTCTAACACATCTTCTAGCATTTGTCTAAATTCATCTTTACTAAAATCTGCTATCGTCTGAACCTTCTCCCCGTCAAAAAAGAAAAATTTTGCAAGCGTTGGTGACACTTTATAGTTTATAAAATCTTGTGCTTCAATATCTGTATAAAGTACGTTTTTTTCATTATCTAATATATTCAGAGATTCACTGTAGGTAGTGTTTTTTAAAGTATATTCTCTTTGTACATAAAAAGTGTCACCATCATTTACTTCAATTATTATCGCAGCTTTGTTTTCATTGTTTTGTTTTGCGATTCTATTAAGGATACCACTAAAGTTTTTATCTTTATTTCCTAGTATATAGTCTTGTTTAGTTAGAACTAATTCTCCAATAGAAAGCAAATCTTTTGTAATGCCATGAAGAGCAATCTTAATTGAATTTATAAACGATGTTTTTCCAAATCCATTTTCACCAATAATTAGAGATATAGGCTTGTCGGAGTCATTGAAATCAAATTTTATTTGACCTTTATACGAAAATAAATTTTCTATAATTACTGAATTAAATTTCATTTATTTTCCCTGATGAATATGCCTCAACCACTTCTTCAATATCAGTAAAGATACCTGATCTTTTTAGCTGGTGTCTATACTTATGTTCTGTTTGTAAGAGTTTATCCATTAGTTCGATTTCTATATTGTTGTTTGTGCATAAACTAGAAAAGTACTCTTTTTCATCATTTGAAAATGCTTTTTTAGATTCATGTCTAATATTTCTGTCATAATCATTTGCTATTGTGATTGCTGTTTCAAAAAAGTCCCCATCATGAAGCCACTCTTTTTGAATTTGGATAATATCTTCATCACTAATTAAGTACTTACCCTCTAGTTTTTCCAATAAGCCTTGTTCAATTTCTAAGAGCTTAGTAAATAGCTCTTTCCTTGTGCTCATTTTAAATGGCCCTATTGCTTTTTGCCCATTTCTTCTTCTAGTTTGTCTTGTCTCATGATTATATCTATATTCTTCAAGATCATTTCTAAAGTCATGAAGTGGCTTCATCCATTGATCTTCTTCATTTTTAAGCATATTCTCCATTGACTTGTCTTTTGAGACAACGGTGCAGACCCAACATCCAAACCTTGTCTTGCCACACGAAGGAGACTCTGGGTTTAAAGCAATATTACAATCGCCTTCACCTGAACCTTTATCATATAGCTTCATCATGTCATCATGTTTACCCCAAGGAGCGTCATTTTTACTTAAAAATGTCCAAACTTCTGGGTTGGTCCAATCTTTTATTGGTGACATTACAAAAGTATTTGGAACCGTATCATGCTTTACTAAACCTCTATGGTTTCTGTCTCTTTTTTCTATAGAGATAGCTCTTGTTTGTGATTCATCACTTCTAACACCAAGTAGCATGATAATAGATTTGTTTTCACTAGATAAGCTAGTTAAAAACTTTGTAGCAGGTTTGATTTTTAATCTATCGGTACACCATCTAAAATTTTGATTTGGCGATGGATATCCCTTACCAAGAAGCAATGGCCAAAATGAATCTTTTGACTCAGGTGATACTACTGCAACCTGCATATTGAGCTGTTCTTTGTTTATAAATGATTTTATTTTTTCAATTTTTTCAAAAAAATACTTATCAATCAGAGGCATTTCAACTCTTGTATCAGACGATACAATGTATATAGTTTTAGTATCTTTATTTTCTTTTTTTAAATCTTGTAGTACTTCTACTGTTAGATGTAAAACAGTAGATGAGTCTTTACCACCAGAAAAGGTAACAACCCATGGTCTATCATCTTGTAGGTATTGCTCCTTTAGTAGTTGCTTTGTCTCTTCAATTTTATTCATTTATCTCTTTATATCTCGTTTGCTATTTGTATATATTTAATTATTTTAATAATAATATCTAAATCTATATTTGGATATGTTTAGTCAGCTTATAAGAATCCAAAGTTTAAGTTAAATAGTGAAATACGGGAATACAAAGAGACAATAAATCATATATCTTAATGCCACATAGCATAAGTACATCTACTTCACTCTCCGATAATACTTCATCAAGCTTAATTCCAATCATAACCATTCTCTAATCACACAGCAGACACACTACCCTTATTCTACCTAATATAGGTCAACTCCATATAAAAAGTGATTTCCAAATTTATATAACCACATATTATAACCTTAGTTCAATTCTAAGGAGAACAATTGCTAAAAACACTTCAATTAGTCACTGTATCCATTAAACCAAAAGAGATACTACACCAAATATTGCAGGGGATGGGTAATGATATTCATACTCCTATAAATAATCCAGATTATTACCCGCTTCAAGGAGCCTGAATGTTACCACCAATACCACAACTCATAACTATTTTTGTAACAGCCTGCGTTATAGCAGCTAAAGCTATGGACTGTAATAAAGAAAACAAGTTTTAGTCTTAAAGACTTTTAACCATAAAAACATATAAATAAAAAGGATATATTATGTCAAAATTACCACTAACAATAGAAGAACTACAAGAACAAGCACCAGCAATATTTACACAAGAAAAACACTCACAAACTAGTAATATGTACCACTTTGTTTCTAGTATAGATGTAGTGAATGAAATAAAGTCCCATAATTGGCACCCAGTGTCAGTTCAACAATCATCCGTAAAAGACGAGGATAAAGAGGGTTACCAGCGCCACGTTGTACGCTTCCGTCACTTCGATGATTTACTCAGTCCAAAAGAGAACGCAGTTGAGCTTTTACTCTTTAACAGCCATGACAGAAGTACAGCTTTTAGCATATCAGCAGGCATCTTTAGATTTGTATGTTCAAACGGCTTAGTCATTGCAGACAGCGTGTTTGAATCTTATAAAATAAAGCATATCGGAGACAGAACAAACGACATCCATACAGCAATAGATAAGATAACATCATTTAAGCCACAGCTTGAGCATAAAATCAACACTTTTGGGGCTTTAAAATTAACAACTGGAGAAAAAGAGGCGTTCGCAAAATCTTGCTTATCACTGAGGTTCTCAAAACACCTAGAAATTGACCACAAAGACTTACTCATCCCACATAGAGATGAAGATGAGAAAGATGACCTCTACACAACGCTTAATGTAATTCAAGAGAACTTACTCTCAGGAAATGTATCTGGTGTTAATAAAGAGACAGGTCGTAGATTCACTTCTCGTGCTATTTCCTCCATAAATAAAGATAAAGACATCAACCAAGGACTCTGGGATATCGCAGAACGAATTAGTTCGATTAAAGAACCATCAATGGCATTAGCAGCATAAAGGAGAGTTAATGAAAACTACAGATTATCGCCTACAAAAGGAAATTCAAAACATCAAACCAGACAATCCAGAGTGGCTTAAAGACTATGTACGTCAGGTTCTTGAATCTGATAAGCCTTATCACGCTAAATGTGATTATTTAGGCTTATCTATCCAAGAAATCCAAAACAAGATAGATTACCTCAGTAATGATATAAGCGAGATGAGTGCTCTTAAAAAGGCTCTAACCGCTTCAAAAATTACAGCCATGGCTTCCATAGCTTCAGTTTTAGCAGAATATGGGATAGACCGTTTGGATGGAACAATCATAAGCTCTCTCACTATCACGCCAAAAAAGACGAAGCTGAAAGAAACATTTGAAATTACAAACCCTGAGGAACTAATAAAAATGGGATTTTATTCGGTGATTGTAGATGAAGAAGCGGTAAAAGCAGAAATGCTTACATTTGAAGGAATGAGTAAGATAGATCAGTATGTGACAGTTGGTGTTGTTGAAGAGGATGTACCAGCAAAGATCAAAGTAAATTCTCGTCGTAGCAGTACCAACAATCAAGCTACAGAACTACTGAATTTAGTAGATAAACAAGAAGCAGCATAAAGGAGATGAAATGTTATCGGAAAATCAGATAAAAGCACTATCGTACAATTTGGATGATAGTCGTGTAAAGACCATAGATAAGGCAGGTATGAAGTTTAGTTATCTTGAAACATATGACTGTATAAATGTTGCCAACACTATCTTTAATTATATGTGGGATTACACCATTACAAGCCTTCAAGAAGTTAACCGTGAAGTTAATCAAAACTCAAACCACGTGATAACATTTAGTGCCATTGTAAAGGTAAAGATTTATGATAATCAGCGTAATTGTATAGAACGTGAAGATACCGGTGTAGGTATTGGAACAGCTCGTACAGTAGGTGATGCAATAGATAATGCAAGTAAGAGTGCTGTAAGTGATTCACTCAAACGTGCTTTACGATCGCTGGGTGCTCAATTTGGGAATAATTTGTATGCGAAGACGCCAAATATAAGCCAAAGTCAACAACAAAACTATCAACAACCTGCACAATTACAACAGCCACAACAACAATATAGCCAGACACCGAACCAACAACAAACAGTGAATAATGCTCCACAAGACTATTCATCACTATACAACTTAGGACTTACTGTTATGGAACAAGGTCAAAATCTTGTAGTTATAGGAGATGGAATCTATGAGAAGCGTGATTCAATTAAGGCTTGTGGCTTTAAGTTTGATGCTTCTAGCAAGCTATGGTGGAAGCCCATACAGCAACAAGCAGCGTAGTATGAAAAGCTTTCTATTCTTCACAAATGAAGGTTTTACACAAGATCCAAACCACAAAGAGATACCAAATATGCAGATACTTGGATCTGGAGATGGAAATAACATACTAGAAGCATTTAAAAACTTCAAGCACAATCAATCGTATCTTTCAAAGTTTTCATTTAAAGAGGTTATCGCTTTAGAATATATTGGCGACTTTATACGTCCCTTAGAGCTATAAGGAAGGAAAGATGAGTAAATTAGACGTAATGAAAAGATAAACAATGAATATATAGAAGCTTATCTTCTTGATGGAGGGCTATGTAGTGGTACAGCATTTGAGGCAATAAGCTTTATGTTGTAAAGCCACTATCTTGCTCTTATTCTTATAAATAAATTTTGTTTTTTTAATAGCAACTAGCTATATCACAAAGACTACCTATAAGTAGATATTAAACTTTTTTATATACAACTGTCAATGTATTTTTTATTTTATTTTTTCCTATTTCATAATCAGGATTAAATGTAGCTATATTATGTGCGGCTGTTCCAACCATTGCTGCTAAACCTCCAAATATAGTTACTGGAGTAGGAATAGCTACTGCTCCCATAGCTGCACTACGAAACTCAGAATATACACGACAACTTAAATCTTGTTTTTCTATAGCACCCTCAATTTTATTAACCATAAATCCAATATCTTTAACCGCCACTACTTTAAAAGATTTTCTATTATCTACTAAATTGCTTAATTTTTCACTCGTCAAATCATCTGATGTATAGTTTTCTATATCTACTTTAGCCATTATTCAATCCATTTTTTAATATAACGATATATATATCGTTGATGAATGTTAACTAAAATCCTATTATAAGTCAAATTATATGGAGAAATATTCTTGGATAACAATGACTTAGAAAAGTACAGTGAAACCGTACTGGATACCATTTCTAAAAATGTCATAAAGTATCGTACTGAAAAAGGATATAGCCAAATGAAATTAGCTTTAGAGATCGGAATGAGTGGTGGAGCTTATCTAGGTCGTGCAGAACTTCGAAAAGATAATCATCATTTCAATATCAAGCACCTTGCTAAAATAGCTAAAGTATTAGAAGTAAACATATCTAAATTTTTTGAATAGAAAGGAGCGTTTAAATGCTCTTTTCATATTTATTTTGATGGACAGTTTCCTCTGCCACCACCTGATGGGTTACCAGTAGTACTTGGTCCGTTTGGAGGAGTACATCCGCTTGACTTTGCCATAATAGTTCCTTTACATATTAATTTCGACTAATTAAAACCGATACCAACAGTTTATAAAAAAGAGTAGATGGAAGCTAGATACTAAGTCGTACAACTTTATCTATAGAAATGGAATTTATTACTATTATGTGTTCTATATAAAGGGTGCTTTTCATTTATTTTTGTAAGCTTATTATATGTTTTTTTATTTTTTATTTTGAGCATATAGTCTTGAGCCACGAATAAAAATTGCGGGTTATACTCTTGGGGCTTCATTTCTTTTACTAATTTTATATACTCTTCAATAAGTGGAATAATTTCTATTTCATTTTTTTGATTTATGAGATGATATCCTCTATAGGATAAGTTAATTAGATTACTTCTAAAATCATTTACATTTGAAATTTTTTCTAACTTCAATAGCCACTCATCAACATCCTCTTTATCCAACATTCTAGGATAATATGAAAATGTTAAAATATTTAAAACTTTACTATAAGCATTTTGTTTATGTAATAGATCTTTTGCTACTAAAGAATATCTCACGTGAATTGTTAAAGCGACTGCTAAATTTGGCTTAACCTGTTCATTAGTTAAATAGTTATTCCCTTCAAAATAATCCCCAATATTATGTAAAACTTCATTATCTGTTATTGAATAAATATAATTCAGTATATTCTCTTCATCAGCTGTATCTTCAATATACTTAATTGCTTGATATACTTGCGTGTTTACTTTTTCTTTTTTACTTTCATATGCTTTTTTTATTTCAAAATTCATAATAGCTTGTTTTCTATTTTCTTTATTAGGACTAAACAATATAAGTATTTCTTCTATATTATAACTATTTGTTTTTAAACTCATATCATCATATATAGAGGCAATAATCTGATCTAATCCTTCTTTTTCATGCTCTTGTATTTTATTTATCTTATAAATATATGATTCAAATAGCTCTGATATTTCTGAGCTTCCATTGACTCTTAAAGCAATTTCCGTATTATGAATAGATGAAAATAGTCCAACTAGTTGCATCGCCTTGTTGTCATCTATTGTTGTAGCTTTTTCATCTATATTAAAATACTTACAAAGGTCTTTATAGCATGCCTGTGACACTCGTGATATCCTCAGTAAATATTCAATTTGCTTTGCGGTAGGTTTTGCCCATCTTTGCTCTATGTATAAAATAAACCTTGTTTTTTCTTCATCTGATAAACTTTCAGAGTATAATCTATCTAAGAGATTATCCAAGTTTGGTACTTCTAATTTTAGTTCATCTAATGATAGTGATTTTGATTTAATAAATTCTAGTGCAGAATTAAATTGTTTCTCCAGAGAGTCCTCTTTATCCTTGGTAAATACACCTTCATATATAAACTTGAATGATGCGAGTTCTTTAATGTTTTTGTCATCAGGTAATACAAGCTCATCATGCCATTTTTTTAAAGTACTACTGGAAATATTTAGATATGTATTTTCACTAGAAGGATATTTATCCATACTATAAAATTTATGATTAGAACCACCATGTAAATCTATTAGCCATTTCATTGCTTTATTTACTGGGAAAAGTATTTTTGATTTGCTAGACTCAAATGTCGGTAAGTACCAGAAATCTCCTCCAGGGAGCCCCTTGTCTATTCTATCGTCGTATAAAGAAGTATTGTGACTTAAGCGTATCGCAAAAAATGGAACTATAAAATGTTTTAACAAAAACCAATCAATTTCTTTTTCTCTCTTTTCATCATAAGCACTATATATTTCTTTAGTTATATAATTGTAATGTCCCATAAACTCCTTAATTGTTTCTTTTATAAAAGAATTTATATCAAGTGATTCTATTTCTTTATCAATACTGTTAATAATATGTTCTATAGTCTCTTTTGTTAATTGACGTTTATAAAGTCTAGATTTTTCAGCACTTTGTTTTATCCCTAGTCTGATGAGATCTAAATCAAAATATTGTGCTACTTTTATTAGTGTTTGTTCAGTATTTAACATATGCTCTCATTATCAATGAAACTAGAATGTACATTTCACTCAAAATACTACCCATTTCATTTTATAGCTTCAGTTAGCTCATGCATAAAATAGGGATATAAGATTGTAACATAAGTGGAAAGGAAATATTTCTATATTTATATTTTACATAGGGGTATTTCTAGGTTCACTTATTTGTATTTATATGAGAGAAGATAAAAACAATAAAACACCCCTGCATACTCATACTTAAAGATAATTCAATAGATATAACAATAGACCTCCTATAATATGTATAGGGTATTAATTATTATAATATTTTATATAGCAGTATCAGGTGTTACTACTTATCTTCTTATCTAATGAATTAGTAGGGATACAAGATGAGAACAGAAACAGCTATTGATACGATTGCACTACAGTGTAACTTTTATGATGAAGAGAAATGTGATACAGCTAGGTATGAGATTATAGAGAGGTTAAAAGCATATAGACTATACAGTGGTGGTGAAGAGTATAAACTCTACAGTGATGATGGCATTACATTTGAGTATAAATTTAAAACAGTAGTGACAATAGATAGCGGTTCATACTCTTATGTAAAGAAAGATAAGAAGAAAGCTAGACCAGAGTGGTACCTATCGATTAAACTAGCTGGTTTAAAGAGATATATACCAGATAGGGATAAAGTGTCTCACAATGCTTTAATGTTGCTTGTAAGCTATTTAAACACCCATAAAATAGCCTTTAAAGTTACACAGTTTGATGTAGCGTTAAATATATTTACAAAGTTAGAAAATGTCTTAGCACTATGCACTAGAAGATATGCTACGACACAGTACTGGAAAGCAAATGAAGAGCAATTGTTTCCTACTACAAGATATATGGAGAAGTTTAGAAATGCTAAACATAAAGCAGAGGCAGTATCCCATTGTTGTCTTTATGGTAAATCTCAAAAAGAGGGGCTAGAATACAAGCTTACGAGACTTGAGGTTAGCTTCCAAAAAAAGTTTTTTAAAAACAATGGATTTAATGTAGGAACTATGTACAACGAGTTTCATCGTTACCATGTCATGTATATTCCTAACCAAAAGAAGAAGCAAGAGATAATGGATAAATACGACAGTTTAGAGGTGTTAAGAAAGAAAGATATAAAAGATTTAAAGCTAGAAAAGTATAGATTACATATAGATGTTAATGTGCTTGTAGATTTTGCTACAAAGCTATATCTAGTGGATGATGGAGTATTAGAGCAATTTATGCTTTGAAGAGGTTATAAATCTTATTTTTTGGAAAATATTACAAAAAGCCCACCAAAAAGCCGGTTTATTATAGGGCTTTTTGATATTTTTTGGAGAAAATGATCAATTCTCCAAATAAGAAGGTAGTGTTTAAAAGACCGGTTGAGGAAAATATGCACCATCTTTTCTTCTAGGATAGATATACCAAGTGCTTCCACTGTGTTTAATATTTTCAACTTTAAAAATATCTTCAGTACTTATTGCTCTTAGTTGATCCATTATATCATCAGTGGTTACATTCTCTCCAAATAAATCATTAAATGCTGGTGCTACATTAGCTCTATTAATTCTAGCTTTTAATTTAATATCCCTGTCCATATTAAACAATAAGTCTCTGTTGCGTAACTTATGGAAGTATTCTATCTTCATATCAGCAAGTGCATCATGAAAATCTTGTAGATAGCTTTTTGATAATCCAATGATTCTTATTTTTTCAGGAGTTTCAAGAGGTTCTTCTAGTAACTTAAAATCAACATCTAATGATTTAAGATATTTTGCAAAATCTGGCAGTTCTACATCAATCTTAGTTTCTAATACTTCATAGCTACCAAAACCTAAAAAATTGTTATCCGTTAATTTTGATCCTGTTTGGAATGCACTATATCGTCTATCTCCCTCTTTGATATTAAAAACAGTAGAATAATTTGCTGTAAATAAACATTGAGCATGTAGTTCAACTTTTGTACCAAGCTCAATATGAGGGTTGGCTATGACTGCTTTGAAGAAGCTTTCGTGCTTTTTACTTACACTTATTGTCACTTCATCAAAATTAACAAACCGTTTACAGATAAGATAAGGAGCTAGTTTATAGTTACTTTTTAAGCTTTCTGCATTAATTTGGCTACAACTATCTTCACCATATAATTTGGTCATAATATAGTACAAAATATTTTTACCTACACCCTCTAATCCAAATAGAATAACAGCATTTAGAGGTTTTTTACCATACGCAAAATTAAAAGCTAACCAATGAAGAAAATATTGTAAATATTCATACTTCTCGCCAAGAAGATTAAAGAAAAGATCTAAGATTGCTTTTGGCTCATTTTCAGGTTTACCTTCAAGCATCATAAGGCTTGTTGGTATCGCTGTATTTAAGTAGAATAAGCCATCTTCCTCAATAATCTTTTTGGGTATATTAGGTTTATATTTTTTTCCACGGATATATTTGAACTCTTGGATAGATATAGGAAACTTTTTACTCTTAGGCATCATAACCTCCAATCATTTTCGTACTAATTACTTCATATGATGGAGAATCAAATATAAAATCTTCCATATCTATATCTTTATATTCCAATACATCATCTGTAATTTTTACTTTAAATTTAAACTCCTTAGTTAGTATTGCTTCAAGTGTCCTTTTAGGGTATTCGTCAAGTTCATCTGCCTCTGATAATTTGAAATAGAACTTATTATTACTATTAAAATAAATTTCACCACCTTTCTGAGCTAGCTCATTTAGAATTTGGTTATTATAAACATCCCTAAAATCAACATCACTATTTTTATACAATGTATAATCTACTTTGGTGTGCCTACTTTTAATAGCTTCAGGTTCATATTCTTGGTTGCTTGAATACAAAATCTTATTAAGACTTTTAACATAGTCATCTCTTGTATCTATAGGAAGCATGTTGTTAGCTACAAAATAGTCCAAAGTTCTTACTAGATGAGAATAAAGTTCCCTGTCATGTTGTATCTTTTCATAATCTGCTAAGTATTGTAAAAAGTCAACATACTTTGCTTCGTTTAAATCAACTTTTGTCGCTTCAAATTCTTTGAGTAAACTAAAATATTTACTCTCTTCTAAGTTTTCTTCTTGAAGATAGTTTAGATAATCATTTGCCAATGGAGCAGAATTATCACTAACTGTTGTTGCATCCGGTGTATTCCCCCATCTAGAGAATTGTCCTGCATTTGGATAGAGAGTATGAGCACTTTTACTTTTATAATATGTCATCGCTAAATCCTTTAAAGTTCATGAGCTACTGCTTGTTCAAGCTCTTCAAGTGGATTTTTAATCCCCATTTCATTTGTAAAATCAATAAAGCCTTGATATGCAGGAGAATTAAATTGTCTCTTCAAATACCACTCAAGACCGTAGGCTTTAATTCTAATCTGTTCAGCCCACTCATCTGGATCGTATTTTCCATAACTACATTCCTCTACTGCAACAGCACACATTTCAATTTCCTCAACTGTTTTAGCTTTTGAAACAGCTACCTTAAATGCTATTGTTAAAAGCTTTTCGTAAGACTCGTAGTCATTATCTAGTCCAATAACCTCTTTGTATGACTCCCCTTTTAAAATCTCTTGAATAAAGCCTATGCGGTTTAATACATACTGTGACTTTTCCATCTTTCTCATTACTTTTATTTGTTCTACTAAATTCATTTCTTTATCCTTGTATTTTGTGTTCTTCTAGCCATTTATCAATGGCAATTCTGTCGTATCTTACGTATTTACCGACCTTTGAAAAGGGTAAGGTAGATGCTGAATTTCTTTGGCGCATCTTACTTTGAGTACTTTTACTAAACCCATATTCTTCGAATAACTCTGATGGACTTAACCATCGTTTAGCTAATTTTGCATACTTTTGTGCATAATCAACTTCTTCTAAACCTATAGACATAATGTCTCCTTAAAAGTAAATTTAGAAATCGATTCCTATTAATCCCGAAAGCTAGTACTTTAGATCTTTTTGCTTCCGATTAGTGTAATTATTCCAGCTATAAAAATTTTTCACATAGAAAAACTACATACTAATTTTCCTGTATAACCTACCGATTAAATAAATTAATTAATAAGTTAGAAATCTCATGCTACAATTGATTATGGAAAAAATAGATGGAAGAAAATTGCATGAGCATAAACTATTAGAATTTAGGGAACGAGCATTTAAATTAATGGATTATGGTGTTTCTAATAAAAAGATAGCACAGGAGCTTGGTGTACATGAGGTAACGGTATCTAATTGGAAGAGGAAGGGGTTGAAGATTGAGCCTAAAGGAAGAAAAGTTGGAGAGAAAAAACTACTAAGTAGAAGTATGGAGCAAAAAATATATCATAAATTATTTGACCTAAGTCCATTTGAGTTAGACCCATCTTCAGCATTTTGGACAAAAAAATTAATTATAAAAATGATTAAAAAAAAGTTTAGAAGAGATATTCCGTCATCTACTTTAGGAGACTATTTAAAAAGTTGGAATTTAAATTCAGATGAAGTTCAAAAATTTAAATTAAAGTTTATAGAAGATATGGGGGATAAAGCCTATGAAGGCATGAAATATAAAGCAAAAAAAGATTATGTAAATATTTTATGGATTAAAGTTCCTCATATGCCTGAGAAAGAAAAATATACAGAGCATCATCATTTTATTATAAATAATAATACTGGTTTACTCATGCTTGATTTATATAACTCTTTAGACGTTGTAGAAAACTTTAAAAACTTTTTGTCAAAATCTACTTCATCAACCAAAAAAAGGTTTTTTTTAATCGTTGATGGTCTAAATGAAAGTCAATATAACGAGGTGCACACATACATACAACAAGCTTACAAAAAACAGATATTAAGACTTATACCTGTGAACTTGCTTATTCATTAATAGTCCCTATTGTTTACTTTTTTCCTAAATAAGACTTTTATATTTTTCCTCTTCAATAAGTGCTTTCATAAGTTTATATCTACTTCCGATGGTATCTATTTCCATATAATGCTTTTTAGTATTTGATTTTTCTTCACTCAAAAAGCTATTTCTGATATCTTCCATGCTTTCAGTACCTAGTTCTTTTGATATATATACATCATCTTCATTATACTCATCTTCTAAGTCTTTGTGATATTCAGTAAGGTCTGTCCTAATAGCACTTTTTTTACCAGTAATATTTTCATCTATATTATTATAACAATCATAGATATAAAAAGTATCCGCCCACTTTATCGAATCCATGTTTCTAATATCTTCAGGTTCAATATCTAGCTCTTTTCCACAAAGCTCCATAGGTGACATTAAAATAGAGTTGTCATTGTCATAGTTGTCTTTTAATTTTGTAAGATAAGATATCAGCTCATGTTTTGGTAGGTTTAAATTTATTTGGAAATTTGATACATTATAGTCTACTACTTGCTTGGTGGAACCTTGTTTTATGGTGCTTAAATTATATCTACTATCTGAACCTTTTGATATACCTTGATGGACACTATATCCATCGTATTCATCTTCCTTAAAAAAATACTTATTTTCATGTATATATGACGCATCGTTTTGTAGCTTTTGAACATCATATGCATTTTTGGAGGCTCTTTGTAATAAAATATCACTTTTTTCAGGGTGATTGACATCATAATTATCGGGATATATTAAATATTCCTCAATAAGCTGAGTTTCAAGCTCCTCTATGAGTTCATTTATAACATAAATTCCTGTTGAAAAATAGATTTGATGCTCTTCTGATTTTAAAAAGCTATGATATTTTTGTAGAATAATTTCCGCAGTAAGAGCCTTTTGTGAACTATTTAAATCCAATAGCCAACTTCCATCTTTATTAGGGGATATAGAGGACTTTACTTTATCAATTTTAACAGAGATAGTCGTCTCTTTATTTTTTTCTAAAACTCCAGTTGTTGTGCTTCGTATCATCAGTGTCGAATTTGCTACTGGTAATCCTAAATTTATTTTATCGTCTTGGTATGTTTTTGATCCTATAGCAACATATAAATCTAAGCTATCTATTTTTTTATCTACGAAAATTTCTACTTCAAATATATTATCATGGATGGATTCAACACATTGTAATCTGTTTCCGTTGACATCTATAAAGATTTTATAATTAGTTGTATCGTTTAGATTTACAGTACCACTAATTGTATATATCTTTTCCTCATTCTTAATAAAACAATCGATTACATCAATATTTATTTTATTTTTATGTAAGCTATTGATGTCGTACAGGTAATTTAAAGCATGCATTACTTTTTTAACTTGATCATTCCTGATAGCCATTTCATAAAACACGTTATATGTAAGTTCATGTGGTTGAAAACTTTCGATTTTCTTGTATTCTGAGTCTTCTCTATAGGGTATTGCTTTATCCTCTTGATAGCTATTTAACAAATGATTTTTAAGTTCGTTGTGCGATGTTCCAATGTCTTTGTTTAGTGTATATTCAATAAGATATTTTTCTGTAAATGGTGTAGTTAATATATGTGTACTGATTTTTTTTATTTGAAGTAAAATATTAAATCTTTTATTTTTTTCTGTAATACTTAAAGAATATCTTTTAGACTCAATTTCTTGGTTAGTTGTTTCAAGGGAGTTTATAGTCGAGAAATCTATAGAGTTAGAGCTATAAAGTTTTTTAACATGATTTTGATTGGTTAGTGAAAATATTTGATTATTGTAAGTTTTTGATGTTGCTGTTATAGCGAGTAGATTATTTTTAAGTAAAGAGAGATTATATGTAAAATTAAAATAAATATTAAAAAATTGACTTTTGTTTTGTGGCAGCAGTTCCTCAATCTTTATATCATAGTTTTCTAAAGAATTGACATTTAGATAATCTTTGAGAGTTTGCTCATAATTTTTATGTATAAGTTGATCTAAATTAAAAGTCATAATATCATATCTCTCTAACCTAATAAATTAATGGTGTTATTTTACTCTGATTTAGTTTAATTACATCGATAGATTGAATCTTTGTAGGTAAAAGTGAGACCCAAGATGAGACCTAATGAATTCTTAAAGCTTGAAAGTGTGCAATATAGGGAGTTGAAGTGGTGGACCCTCAGAGATTCGAACTCTGGGAGGTGTGACCCTCGCCGGTTTTCAAGACCGGTGCATTCGACCAACTCTGCCAAAGATCCACGTGTTGTATTAGTAAGTTTTAAAATATAAAACTGGAGGTGCCACCCAGATTTGAACTGGGGATAGCAGCTTTGCAGGCTGCGGCCTTACCACTTGGCGATGGCACCAGTTTAAACAAATTACCAATGGTGCCCGGGGCCGGACTTGAACCGGCACAGTATTGCTACCGGGGGATTTTAAGTCCCCTGCGTCTACCAATTTCGCCACCCGGGCATTGGGTGTTTTCAACAGTTTATAATTTAAATGGAGCGGGAAACGAGGTTCGAACTCGCGACCCCAACCTTGGCAAGGTTGTGCTCTACCACTGAGCTATTCCCGCAATTTTTTCATCACTTATTTTTAAGTGAGCGGAATTATAGCCATTTTATTTTCATTTGTAAAGAGTTTTTCTAGGAAATATAAAAAAAAATGGTATAATCGCATTTATATTATAAGTAGTATCATTAAGCTAACAATTATACAGAAGGATTATTATGAGAAGTGACATTATAAAAAAGGGGTTTGACAAGGCTCCTCACAGATCACTACTAAGAGCAACAGGACTTAAAGACGAAGATTTCGATAAACCGTTCATCGGGATAGCAAATAGTTATATAGACATTATCCCTGGACACTTTTTCTTACACGAGTATGGCGAAATTGTCAAAGAGGCTATCCGTGAAGCCGGCGGAGTACCATTTGTTTTTAACACTATCGGTGTTGATGACGGTATCGCTATGGGTCATGAAGGTATGCTTTACTCTCTTCCTTCTCGTGAAATCATTGCTGATTCTATAGAAACGGTTATGAATGCTCACCAGTTAGATGCGATGATTTGTATCCCTAACTGTGACAAAATTGTTCCGGGTATGATTATGGGTGCGCTTCGTGTTAATGTTCCTACTGTATTTGTTTCAGGTGGTCCAATGGCGGCCGGACATAAAAAAGACGGTACACCGATTGACCTTGCTACTGCGTTTGAAGCTGTTGGTCAACATGCTGAAGGTAAGATGACCGATGAAGAACTTTATGAGATAGAGTGTGAAGCCTGTCCTTCAGGTGGAAGTTGTTCAGGTATGTTTACCGCAAACTCTATGAACACGCTTTGTGAAGCTATGGGTATAGCACTTCCTGGAAACGGAACTATCTTGGCAATGACTCCTGAGAGAATAGCGCTTGTTAAAAAAGCTGCTAAGCGTGTAGTTGAGATGGCTAAAGCAGACGATAGCAAATACAACATCAGAAACGTACTTAATGAAAAAGCCGTTCATAATGCATTTGTTGTAGATATGGCAATGGGCGGAAGTTCAAATACCGTACTTCATATGTTAGCTATTGCAAAAGAAGCAGAAGTTGATTTCCCAATCGAGAAAATCAATGAAATCGCTGACAATGTTGCACATATCGCTAAGATTTCTCCGTCATTAACAACTGTTCATATGGATGATATCAACAAAGCGGGCGGTGTTAACGCTGTAATGAGCGAGGTTGCAAAAAGAGGCGGGCTTCTTCACCTTGATAACCCGACCGTTACCGGGGAGACCTTAGGTGAGAGAATCAAAGATGCGAAAATCTTGGATGAAAACATTATCCATACAAATGAAAATGCTTACTCTCAAGTTGGCGGTCTATCGATTCTTTTTGGAAACCTTGCAGAAGAAGGTGCTGTTGTAAAAACTGCCGGAATCGATCCTTCAATGAGACAGTTCAAAGGAACTGCTATCTGTTTTGACTCTCAGCCAAAAGCTATAGCCGGCATCATGAGTCACAAAGTTAAAGCAGGCGATGTCGTAGTTATCCGTTACGAGGGTCCAAAAGGCGGTCCTGGTATGCAAGAGATGCTTGCTCCGACTGCTCTGATTCAAGGAATGGGACTTGGAGAGAGTGTTGCACTAATAACAGATGGCCGTTTCAGCGGTGCTACAAAAGGTGCATCTATAGGGCATGTTTCTCCAGAAGCTGCAGAAGGCGGAATGATCGCCTTGATAGAAGACGGCGATGAGATAGAACTAGATACAGACAAACATTTACTGCAACTAAATGTATGTGAAGACGTTTTAGCAAAAAGAAGAGCTGCATGGAGACCTCATAAAAATGAAGTCAAATCTAAATGGCTAAAAAGATACCAAATATTAGTTTCTAACGCTTCAAACGGTGCTGTTTTAAAAACTGAATTATAATAAAGGAAAATTTTAAGTGAACGCAATTGCAATAAAACACAATGGAGAGATTATTGATTTACAGACTGCTAAAGAGCTTGGGTTTGAAGGTGAACAGATTCACCTTGATAACTCTGCAGACTCTTTAGAGGTTCTTCGTCACTCAACAGCACACTTAATGGCGCAAGCTATAAAGTCACTCTATCCGGATGCAGAGTTCTATGTAGGACCGACTGTTAAAGAGGGTTTTTACTATGACTTTAAAACTGAGTCTGAAGTAGGTGAGGCTGATTTAAAAAAGATTGAAAAACAGATGCTATCTTTTGCTAAGAAAAAATATGAGATTGAAAAATATGAGATCTCTATGGATGAAGCAAAAGAGAAGTTCAAAGACGACCATCTTAAACTTGCCGTAATGGAAAAAATTCCAGGTGATAGTGTTAGCATCTACAAGCAAGGTGAGTTTGAAGACCTTTGTCGCGGACCTCACCTGCCAAACATCGGTCTTATCAGATTTTTTAAACTTACTAAAATATCCGGTGCTTATCTTGGCGGAGATTCTAAAAACGAGATGCTAACTCGTATATATGGTATAGCATTTGCAGATAAAGAGTCTTTAAAAGCACATATGGATATGTTGGCAGAAGCTGAAAAACGCGACCACAGAAAAGTCGGTGGCGAGATGAAACTGTTTACTTTCCGTGAAGAAGTAGGTGCAGGTTTTCCTATCTGGCTTCCTGCCGGAGGACGTCTTCGTGCAAGACTTGAAAGCCTTCTTTTCAAAGCTCACCGTAAACGTGGATATGAGCCTGTTCGCGGTCCTGAGATGCTACGCTCAGACCTCTGGAAAACATCAGGTCACTACCAAAACTATGGTGAAAACATGTATTTCACAAATATTGATGAGGTAGAGTTTGGTGTAAAACCTATGAACTGTGTCGGTCATATTAAAGTATATGAAGATGAACTTCACTCTTACAGAGATTTACCGATTAAATATTTTGAGTACGGTGTTGTTCACCGCCATGAGTTTACAGGTGCTCTTCACGGGCTTTTCCGTGTTCGTGAGTTTACTCAAGATGATGCGCATATCTTTTGTACATCAGACCAGATAGAAGAGCAGATTATCGAAGTCGTTGATTTTGTTGATAAGATCATGTCAACTTTTGAGTTTGATTATAAGATGATGATCTCGACTAGACCTGAAAAAGCTGTCGGAAGTGATGAAGTGTGGGAAGTTTCTACACAGGCACTTAAAAATGCGATGGATAAAAACAACCTTCCTTATGAAATAGACGAGGGAGGAGGAGCGTTTTACGGTCCTAAGATAGATATCAAAATCACAGATGCAATCGGTCGTGAGTGGCAATGTGGAACGGTTCAACTTGATTTTAATCTTCCTGAACGCTTTGAACTTGAATATAATGGCGAAAATAATGATAAAATACAGCCAGTAATGATTCATAGAGCAATTTTAGGTTCGTTTGAGCGTTTTATTGGTATATTAACAGAACATTATGCTGGAGAGTTCCCGATGTTTATCGCTCCAACGCAAGTTGCCATCGTACCAATCGCTGAAACACATCAGGATTATGCGAAGGAATTAGCAGATAAACTTATCGACATAAATGCCGATAGTGAAATATACTCTAAAAATGATTCTTTAAACAAAAGAATCAGAACAGCAGAAAAAACGAGAGTTCCTATGCTTGTAATCATAGGTGATGAAGAGGTTGAAGGTAAAACTGTTGCAATCCGCGACAGAAGAACTAGAGAACAATATAACTTAAGTGAAGAGGAATTCTTGAAGCTTATACAAACTAAAATAAATGAGGTAAATTTTTGAGTAAAAAAGACCGTGTCATAATGAATGACGATATCCGTGTAGCAGAAGTAAGATGTAATGTAGATGGAGGGGAGTCGTTAGGAATTATTTCTACTGATGAAGCTATGAGTAAAGCAAACGAATTAGGTCTAGATTTAGTTCTAATCGCTCCAACTGCAAAACCGCCAGTTGCTAAGATCATGGATTATGGTAAATACAAATACCAAGAAGAGAAAAAACAAAAAGAGCAAAGAAAAAATCAGGTAAAAATCGTTGTAAAAGAGATTAAGTTATCTGTTAAAATTGCGGAAAACGATATAGCTTACAAAGTTAAGCATGCTAGAGAATTCTTAGAAAAAGGATATCATGTAAAATTTCGCGTATTCTTAAGAGGTCGTGAAATGGCTCATCCTGAAGCAGGTAAAGAAGTTCTACTAAGAGTTTGGCCAATGGTCGAGGATATAGGCGTTATGGAAAAACCACCTAAATTTGAGGGACGTTACTTCAATATGTATGTAACTCCTCAGAAATAGCATTATACTTTTCTGTAGTCAATTCCCTCTTCACACGTAAAGATGAGATTTTTTATAATCTCGTCTTCGCCTGTCTTTCCTTCTCCAAATTCATCCAAAAAGCTAAGCTCAATCTTTCTCTCTTTTTGAGTGTCGATCTCTTCATAACTTAATAGATTTTCTATATATAAGTCATTCATTTTTTCCATCCTAGGAAAGGATTCTATGTAAATAAAATGTGAAAATAATGTAGGGTGTTAGTTAGGGAGCCAAAATCTTATTTAGAGATTTTAGCTTTTAATTCTTCTTCGTCTATCGCATCTGTCACATACTTTACAACTACCAGATTTTCCGTTTCATTGACATACCATTCGGCAATATGCTCATGTTCAAGTTCATTCAGTTTATCTGCTTCTACAAGGTCTTGAGAGACAAATAGGTGAGAGTATTTGGTAGGATTTTGCAGTTTGAGAGTCCAAAGTAACCAAGCAGTTGCAAGAACAGCTACAGATATACCGATAGTTTCTCTGTCACTAATATCAAGCATGAGACCCGCTAAAGTACCGCCTATAAATGTAGCGAAGTATGCAACAGAGTTAGAGATGCCAAGAGCCGCACCTTTTTGATGAACTTTTGCAAACTTTGTAATCATAGATTGAACTAGAGGTTCCATCATGTTAAACGCTACAAAGAACATAGAAACAGCAACAATGAAAAGTGTACTTGATGTAGTTAAGCCCATCATTAAAAATGATCCTATGAAAAGGACTATAGAAATTAAAAAGATTTGTTTAGGCTTGTTGTGTTTTTCGCCAAATACTGCTGCAGGTCCCATAGCTATAAGTCCTAGAAGCATAGCCGGCAGATAAGCCATATAAAGATCACTTTTTTGCCAAGCAAAAGCATCGCTTGTTAAGATAATAGGAATAAGAACAAAAGCAACGGTCATCAGACCTTTTTGCATCGCATTGATTATAATCATATTTAAAAGATTTGGATCTTTTAAGATATCAGAAGTCTTTGCACTTTTATGATAGGTATGTTTGATTCTTGGAGGAGTCGGTACTTTTGTAAAGAGTAAAATCATAGCAAACACAGCAAGTCCGGCTGTTATAATAAAAAGAGTATCAACACCGAATTTAGCGCCAATTACAGGTCCAAGACCCATAGCAATAGCAAAGCTTAGAGCGATAGTAGCACCCATTATTGCCATAGCTTTACCTCTGACTTCTTCTTCAACCAAGTCAGAGATCATTGCAGTGATAACTGAACCGATAGCTCCTGCACCTTGGAGAAAACGTCCGAGCATCAGGGTGTATATATCAGTCGCAAAAGCAGCTATTAGTGAACCTATTAAAAAGATAATCAAGCCAACAAGAAGAGTCGGTTTTCTTCCTATCTTATCACTCATCACTCCAAAGGGAACTTGAAAAATTGCTTGAGTCAGAGCATATCCACCAACAATAATACCGACTAAAAGCAGGTTGTCGGTCATGGAAGCGGCATAAATGGAAATAACAGGTAAAACTAAAAAAAGACCTAAAAACCTAAGAGAGAGTATTGCAGAGAGAGGAAAAACTTTTTTAAACATGAATTGCCTTAATATTGAGTATAATTTTGAGATTATATATAAAAAATTATTACATACACTATAAGGAATAAAATTTGAAATTAGTTTTAGCTACATCTAATAAAGGTAAAGTTAGAGAGATAAAAGCTTTATGCGAAGATTACGAAGTTATCCCATATAGTGAACTCATAGAAGAATTTGAAATCATAGAAGACGGAGATACTTTTAAAGAGAATGCTCTTATAAAAGCAAGAGCAGTTTTCAATGCAATTAACGATGAAGATATAGTTGTTTTGGCTGATGACAGTGGAATAAGCGTTGACGTACTTGATGGAGAACCAGGCATCTACAGTGCAAGATATGCAGGTCCGGAAGCTGACGATAAGGACAACTTGTACAAATTGATAGATGATATAAAAGCTAAAGGTGTTAAATCTTCACCCGCACACTATACTGCGGCAATAGCTATAGTTACAAAAAACGCTGAGTATTGTGTTCATGGTTGGATGCATGGAACTGCATTGGCAGAGGCAATCGGCGATGGCGGCTTTGGTTATGATCCTATGTTTATTCCGCTGGGATATGATAAAACACTTGGTGAGTTGGATGATGATGTTAAGAAAAAGCTTTCTCATCGTGCAAAAGCATTGAGTCTTGCTAAAATAATTTTGAAGAGTTTTTAAGGCCCATCCATGGATCTAAGAACATAAATCAATGATACATCCTTATCATCTTTGTTGATTTAGGAACGGTTTGCAACTTAGTTTTACAAAAACTTTTGACTTAAATTGTAAAAAGAAATCTCCAGTCTGTCCATAAAACTATGTAAGTGGTCGTTGTATCTGCTTATGATTTGCATAATACCTCCTTTAACATTGTCAAAGGCGACAGAGCAAATACTATTCCAATCTTAGTTAAATAATATTAATAATATCACACCAAATATTATTCTATAAACTCCGAATGCAACAAACGTAAATCTTTCCAAAAAAGTCAAAAATAGCTTTATAGTCAAATATGCCACAAAAAACGAGACAATAAAACCAACAGCCAAAGTCATAAGGTTTGTATCGCTGAACTCATGATAATGTTTTAACAAATCGTATGCAGTTACAGCGCTCATAACAGGAAATGCAAGTAAAAAACTAAATTCAGCACTGGCTTTTCTGCTTAGACCGACCAGTAATGCTCCGATGATTGTAGAACCTGCTCTGCTTGTTCCCGGGATGAGTGCAAAGACTTGTGCAAAACCGATAATGAGTGATTGCTTGAGAGTTACTTGTTCTACATCATCAATAAGGTTTACTTCGTTTGGTATAAAAAATTTCTCTACAAGTAAGAATATAACACCGCCGATTATAAACATAATCGCGACAATTTCTATAGAGAAAAGTGCTTTTATTTGAGATGAAAATAAAAATCCCACAGCGCCAATCGGTATAAAAGCAAGAAAAATTTTAGTCCATAAATCAATCTTTTTAAAACTAAATTTGTCTTTGTAATTGAAGATGACGGCTAAAATAGCCGCAAATTGTATAATTACTTCATATGCCTTGGTTATGTTGGTTTGGTCTATGCCTAAGAACTTGCTTGCAACTATTAAATGTCCTGTTGAAGAGATGGGTAGAAATTCCGTAAATCCCTCAATTACGCCTAGAATTATTGAATCGAAAATAGTCACAAAAATACCTTTAAAAATATAAATTTTTTATTTTACCCTACATGTATATATCAGCGTGAAATCTTAACATATAAAGAGTATGTATAGATACACAGATGCCTAAATAACCAAAATTTTAAGTTATTTCGATATAATACGAGGTTTTAAATTATAAATATTACCTCGTAGGAACTTTTACATGTTACTTTTTACGCCTGGACCGACTCCAGTACCTCAAAATGTTCGTAATGCAATGAGTGATGAGACTATGCATCACCGTACTCCGGAATTTGAAGCAATTTTTGAAAAAACAAGAAAATATCTTTTTGATCTTTTTAAGACTGATGAAGTAATAATGCTCTCATCAAGTGGAACAGGGGCGATGGAAGCGGCAGTTATAAATCTTTGCCACAATACACTTTTAAATGTAAACTCCGGAAAATTCGGGGAAAGATTCGGTAAGATTGCTAAAGCTCACGGTTTGGGAAATATAGAGATACAGAATGAATGGGATACACCGGTTAGCGTAGAAGCTGTTGTCGAGGCTGTAAAAGCAAACAGTGACATAGATGCCATCGCAATTCAAATCAGTGAATCAGCAGGCGGACTTCGTCATCCTGTAGAAGAAATCGCAGCAGCTGTTAAAAATATTAATCCTGAGATTATGATTATCGCTGACGGTATTACTGCTGTAGGTGTTGAGAAGATCGATGTGACAAACATCGACTGTTTAATCGCAGGGAGTCAAAAAGCGCTTATGCTCCCTCCCGGTCTGTCTATTCTTGGAATCAGTAACGCTGCAATTGAAAAACTTGGTGCTGGAAAAGGTTACTATCTAAACCTTGCATCTGAGATAAAATCTCAAAGAAAAAATACTACGGCTTATACGGCAGCCACTACTTTGATCATCGGTCTTTTGGAAGTTTTAGAGACCATTGAAAAAGACGGTGGGCTTGATAAACTATATGAAAGAACCGCTTCTCGCTCAGATGCAGTGGAAGCTTCGCTAAAAGCTATCGGTTTGCATGTCTATCCTAAAGCCCCTGCTAAATCTATGACAACTATAGATGATAAAGATGCCAATGAAATTAGAAAACTTTTAAAAGAAGAATTTTCCGTAAATGTAGCTGGCGGACAAGACCACTTAAAAGGTAAAATTTTCCGTATAAACCAGATGGGTTTGATTCCTGATTATGAGATGGCTTGGGTAGTAAACGCAATTGAGTTATCAATGGATAAGCTTGGCAGAAGAAACTATGACGGAACTGCAAACAGAGTATTCAATGAAATACTATTTCAAAAATAAAGATAAATAATGATACTTGAGCACGAAATCCCAAACGGTTCTAAACTTTATTTCGGTAAAAGCGCTAAGGCTAAAAGAGAGATAGAAAACATTGCGAGCAACATACTGGATGCTAACGGTTTTGAAGAGATTGTCACGCCTGTTTTTTCTTACCATCAGCATCTGAGCATTGCAGATGAAAAAGAGCTTATAAAAGTCAATGACGCTAAAAACAACTCTATTTCTCTTCGTGCGGATTCAACGATAGATGTTGTTCGTATTATCGAAAAAAGACTCGGCAGAAATACTAAACAGAGAAAATGGTTTTATATACAGCCTGTTTTCACCTACCCGACAACAGAGCAAAATCAAATAGGCGTAGAGCTTATGGATGAGAAGAAACTATCTTCAGTGATGAGCATTGCTATTGATATCTTCAATAAACTGGAAGTTAAACCTTTAGTACAAATATCAAATATCAGAATCCCTAAGCTTTTAGTGGAGATGTTTGATGAGTTGACACTTAATGATTTTAGACATATAAACATAGATAAATTTTTAAATCTAAAGGTTGAATGGTTTGAAAAACTTGTTTATCTTCAGCATGTAGAGCAGATTGACGAGCTTTTGGAAATAGTGCCGGAGTCTATAAAAGATGAACTGCTTAAAATGAAAGAGTTATGTCTGGAAGCGGAATACAATAATACTGTTTTAGCGCCTATGTACTATGCAAAAATGCTTTATTATGATGAGCTGTTTTTCAGAGTAATAGAAAAAAATGAAGTATATGCCAGAGGCGGAAGATATAAAAATGAGGATTTGACATCGGTCGGGTTTGCTATTTATACAGATGCACTTTGTGAAAAATTAACGAAATAACATAAGAGAGAAAAGAGGAAAATTTATGCAAGCAGATTTGATTGTAGGTATCCAGTGGGGTGATGAAGGAAAAGGTAAAATAGTTGATAGATTGGCAAAAGAGTATGACATGGTTTGTAGAAGTCAAGGTGGTCATAATGCCGGTCATACTATTTGGGTAGACGGTGTAAAATATGCACTTCACCTAATCCCTTCAGGCGTATTAAATCCAGATGCCATAAATGTTGTAGGTAACGGTGTAGTTTTATCTCCAGAGTCAATTATCAAAGAAATGGTACAGTTTGAAGGTTTGGAGGGTCGTCTTTATATTTCAGATAAAGCACATCTAAATCTGCCTTATCACGCTTTGATAGACCAAGCTAAAGAGAGACTAAAAGGTGATAAAGCTATCGGTACGACAGGTAAAGGAATCGGGCCTGCTTATTCTGATAAGATAAACCGTACCGGTTATAGAGTCGGTGAACTTTTAAATCCTGCAAAACTTTGTGCTTCTATCTTAGACTATTTTGAGCAAAACAGAGCTATCTTTGATATCTATGAAATTGCAACGCCTGAGGAGTCTGAACTTCTTGCAGAATTGGAAGGTTACAAAGCTAAATTGGCTCCTTTTATTACAGATACTACTCAGATGGTTTGGAATGCTTTAGACGCAGATAAAAGAATCCTCTTAGAAGGTGCTCAAGGAACGATGCTTGATATCGACCATGGAACTTATCCGTACGTAACATCTTCTGCAACTGTTAGTGCCGGCGCTTGTACTGGTCTAGGAATTAATCCTAAAGATATCGGTAAAGTTACGGGAATCGTAAAGGCTTATTGTACTCGTGTAGGTAACGGACCGTTTCCAAGTGAAGACCTTGGTGAAGATGGGAAAAGACTTGGAGAACAAGGACATGAGTTTGGAACAACAACAGGACGTGCAAGACGTTGTGGTTGGTTTGATGCAGTAGCTACAAGATATGCAAGCCGTTTAAATGGATGTGACGAACTTGCTCTTATGAAACTTGATGTACTTGACGGTTTTGATGAAGTAAAAGTTTGTATTGCTTACGAACTTGACGGAAAAGAGATAGATTATCTTCCATCAAACTTAGAGGACGTTAAACCGATTTACAAGACTTTTAAAGGTTGGAATAACTCTGTCGGAGCTAGAACTTTTGAAGAGCTTCCTGCATCTGCACAAGATTATGTTAAAATTATTGAAGAAATTTCAAAAACAAAAGTAGGAATCATCTCTACTTCTCCGGAGAGAGATGATACAATTATATTATAGAATAAATCTAAAATTGCACTAGTGCAATGGGCTTTCTGCCAAAGAAAACTCAGCGTTAGCGTAGTCAGCGGAATTATTTTCGATGACGTTATAACATGGATGAGGGTTTCCTTCATTTTATGGAATAAAATTAAGGATAATGAATGAAGACTCGTTTTAGCTCTTTAGTCAAGCTGAAAAAAAGTACTATGGAAAAAAGCGAACGAGTCGTACAAAAAGCAAACGCGGACTTAAATAGCGCTGCAACAGCGCTTGAAATATCATATCAATCAATTCAAAATATAACACCCCCTCAAAGTGGAAGTATGAAAGAGTTTTTAGCAAATAGAACTCTTCTTTCGTCAGGTAGAACCGTTATCCACCATAATAAAGAATGGCTTGGATTTGCACAAAATCAAGTGAAACAAGCAAAAGAAAAACTAAAACTTGATATGATTGAACATGAAAAATTTAAATATTTAGAACTCCAAGAAATAAACAAAGAGATAAAAAAGATAAAACTAAAAGAGATGAAAGACTTAGATGAAGTAGCTCTAATGACTCATGCTCAAAAGGGAAAAAATTGAGACTAATTATACTGGCAGTTTTTACTTTAACATCCCTTATGGGGCTTCAAACAAGTGATAAACTTTTTGAATGTACGGAAATATTTAAAGAGAGAAAGAGTGAACTTTTAGTAGAGCTAGAACGCATAGATGAGCAAAAACAAGCTCTTAGTGCCTTAAAAGTCGCAACTGAAGAACTTTTGAAAAAGAAAGAGACTAGACTGAATCAAAAAGAAGAAGTGGTTGATAGAAAATTAACAGCAATCACGACAAAAGAAGAATCAATTAAAAAAATGCTTAAAAGAAATGAAGAAGTTTTAAAAGAAACAAAAAGCATTAAGATGGATAAGATTGCTCAAACGTTTTCAAAAATGAAACCGGCATCTGCAGCAGGAATACTTTCAGACATGGAACCAGAAGATGCTGTTTTAATTTTAAGCTCGTTAAAACCAAAAATAGTCGGTAAGATTTTAACTAAAATGGATGCAAAAAAAGCTTCTACAATAACACTGCTTTTAGCTAAATAATATTAAGCATAATCAAATTCTAATCATTATTATTGTAAGATGCACAAATTATTTTAACAAGTAGGGTCTATCTATGAAAATATCACTAAAAGCTATACCACATATATCTAGCAGAGTTGCTATTGATTTAAATAAAAGTGGTGTCGTTACGATGACAAAAGGCCTTGAAGCTGTTGCTCATGAGGCAGAAAAGATACTCACTGCCAACGTAAAGCAAGAGATGGCTCTTGAAGAAAAAGCCGGAGAGATCTGTGATGAGAATGAAGAAGAGATAGAGTTTCAGCTAGTTGATGAGAGACAACTTTTCTTTATGATAAAGAAAAAACTTGCTCCTGAATTTGGAGTAATTTTAAATTATGAAGAGAGATATTCAGATCTTTCACACAAGATATTAGACGAACTTTACGAAGAAGACCTGATTCACTTTGAAGTTACAGAAAACAGAATTAAAAATATAATCTATAATGCGATTACATCTTTCATTGCAGATGCATCTGAGCTTGATGATGCAGTAATGGAAAAAATAAGATCATATAAAAAGAGATATATACCGGGTACTGATGAATTTGATATTTTATATGAAAAAATTTATAGAGAAGAGTTGATAAAAAGAGGTATGGAGTAGTGAACATGAAGAAGGTTTGGGTTTATCTAGAAAACGGAACTTTTTTAGAAGCAAATAGTTTTGGTGCAGATGATACTGTTGTAGGTGAGATAGTTTTTAACACATCAATGAGCGGCTATCAAGAGATTATGTCTGATCCTTCTTACGCAGGTCAGTTTGTAACGTTTACAATGCCAGAAATCGGAAATGTAGGTGTTAATGAGCAAGATATGGAAAGCTCAAAGGCTCATGCAAAAGGTATGATAGTTAGAAAATATCAAAAAAGATACTCAAACTTCAGAGCAGAGGAATCACTGGATGCTTTCTTAGCAAAGCACAATGTTATGGGTATATGTGATATTGATACAAGATTTTTGACTAAGATGATTAGAACTGAGGGCGCTATGATGATGATAGCATCTACTACTATCAGTGATAAAGATGAGTTAAAAAAGATTTTAGAGAACTCTCCTCGTATTGAAGATGTAAACTATATAGAACAAGTAAGTACAAAAAAAGCATATAAGCATGAAAACTCAACTTATTCAAATAAAGAGTTTGATTATGAAAGTGCACCGCAAGAACAAGCAAATATCGCAGTCATAGATTTTGGTGTAAAAAGAAATATTTTAAATGAAATAGTTAGTGCAGGAATTGGTGTTGAAGTTATGCCTAATGATTTTAGTGCTGATGACCTGATAGAAAAATATAAAGCAAAATCGATAGACGGTGTGTTCTTGTCTAATGGACCGGGAGACCCCTTAGTTCTTAAAAAAGAACAAGAGCAGATTAAAAAACTGATTGCTGCAAAAGTTCCTATGTTTGGAATCTGTCTTGGTCATCAACTTCTCTCAATTTCTCACGGTTACGATACGTTTAAGTTAAAGTTCGGTCATCATGGCGGAAATCATCCTGTGAAAAATGTTAAGACAGGTTTAGTAGAAATAACTGCACAAAATCATAACTATAATGTACCTGATAATATTGTAGAAATCGCAGAAGTGACTCACACAAATCTTTTTGACAATACGATTGAGGGTTTACGATATAACGATTCGCCAATTTTTTCAGTTCAGCATCACCCAGAAGCTAGCCCTGGACCTAAAGAAAGCAGATATATATTTTCAGAATTTTTATCTCTTATAAAAAGATAGTACTACATCTAATGCAATCTGAATAGCTCGGATTGCATCTAACATACAATAAATAATAATTAAATCACAAAACAAATACATTACAAACAAATTTCTTTTCTTAAATGTAAATAAAATTACAAAAGTAAACAAAAAACTAATAAATAGTCTAATTTGTCACAAAATAGTCACTTTTTAAGATACTTTAAACTTTTCTATGGATATAGTAATACTGTTAATTGGTCTAGTTATAACTAACTAGGCATAATTGCTTTGAATCTTTAAGGAGGCTATATATGGAGAATCGTCCATTAGAGTACGACTATACGGTTGCAAAGATGTTCATGTTTACAACAATTGTATTAGGAATTGTTGGTATGCTCATCGGTGTTATCTTAGCTTTTCAACTTGCTTACCCAGGGTTAAACCTGATGTTAGGTGAAGGTCTAGCGGAATACACTAACTTTAGTCGTCTTCGTCCATTGCATACAGATGCAATAATATTTGGTTTTACATTGAGTGGTATTTTTTCTACTTGGTATTATGTTGGTCAGCGTGTTTTAAAAGTGTCAATGGCGGAGTCAGGCTTTTTGATGTTTTTAGGTAAATTACACTTTTGGTTATATTTAGTAGGTGTTGCAGCGGTTGTTGTTTCACTATTTGCT
This sequence comes from Sulfurimonas sp., assembly GCF_041563495.1. Taxonomy (GTDB): domain Bacteria; phylum Campylobacterota; class Campylobacteria; order Campylobacterales; family Sulfurimonadaceae; genus Sulfurimonas. The sequence goes on along the minus strand of NZ_JBFFMZ010000004.1, from coordinate 2,169 downwards.
GGTGTAACAACTTCAAAAGAGTATGCTGAGTTTGAGTGGCCAATCGATATCGCTATTGTTATCGTATGGGTTATCTTTGGTATGAGTATCTTTGGTCTAATCGGTATTCGTCGTGAAAAGTCACTATATATCTCAATTTGGTATTATATTGCTACTTTCTTAGGTATAGCTATGCTTTATCTTTTCAACAACATGGAGATACCTACAATTTTAGGAGAAAGTGCTGCTGGTGAGAGTGGAATAGGTGCATGGTATCACTCGGTATCTATGTATGCAGGTACAAATGATGCTCTAGTTGAGTGGTGGTATGGTCATAATGCAGTTGCATTTGGTTTCACTGTTCCTATCGTTGCTATGATTTATTACTTTCTACCAAAAGAGTCTGGTCAGGCAATCTATTCATATAAATTATCATTACTTTCTTTCTGGGGACTAATGTTCGTATATTTATGGGCTGGTGGTCACCACTTATTATACTCAACTGTTCCTGATTGGATGCAGACAATGGGTTCGATTTTCTCAGTGATTCTGATTCTTCCTTCATGGGGTTCAGCTATCAATATGCTTCTTACAATGAAGGGTGAGTGGCAACAAGTTGCAGCTTCTCCATTGATTAAGTTTATGGTTCTTGGTTCAACATTCTACATGTTCTCAACATTAGAAGGTCCTATTCAAGCAATTAAATCTGTTAATGCGATTGCACACTTTACTGACTGGATTGTCGGTCACGTACATGATGGTACACTCGGTTGGGTTGGCTTTATGATTATGGCTGCACTTTTCCATATGGCTCCTCGTGTGTTCAAGCGTGAGATTTATTCTAAATCTTTAATGGCTACACAGTTTTGGATTCAGACTTTAGGTATCGTTTTATACTTTACTTCAATGTGGATCGGTGGTATTACACAAGGTATGATGTGGCGTGCTCACGATGAATTTGGTAACTTAGCTTACTCATTCATTGATACGGTTACTGTTTTACATCCGTACTACACTATTCGTGGTGTTGGTGGTTTATTATACTTAGTTGGTTTCTTAATGTTTGCATATAACATTTATAAAACTATGTCTGCTCGCCCTGTTGAAGAGTCTGAGCTACAAAATGCTTCGCCTATGGGCGCATAAAGAGAGGATATAATTATGTTTCATTGGTTAGAAAAACATCCGTTCTTTTTTGCGGTAGGTGTGTTTTTAGTAATTTCGTTTGCAGGATTAGTAGAAATTCTTCCAAACTTTGCGCAAGCGTCTCGTCCTGTAATCGGTACTACTCCATACTCTACTTTAGAGCTAGCGGGTCGTCACGTTTATATTAAAAATAGTTGTAATGCTTGTCATTCACAGCTTATTCGTCCATTTAAATCGGAAACTGACCGTTACGGTCACTACTCTTTAAGTGGTGAGTATGCTTATGACCGTCCTTTTCTTTGGGGTTCAAAAAGAACTGGTCCGGATTTAATGCGTGTAGGTAACTACCGTACTACTGACTGGCATGAAAACCATATGAAAGATCCAGCTGGTGTTGTTCCTGGTTCAGTAATGCCTGCATACCGTTGGATGTTTACTAATGCTGCTGATATTGATACTGCATTTGCAGAACAATTAACAGTTGCACAGTTCTTTTCAGTACCTTATAACAAACCGGTTCCTATGAAAGATGGGTCAACTACTGTTGTTAAAATGGGTTCAAGTGTTGCAGATGCAAATGCTCTGGCTTTAGCTGAGGCAAAAGTAATTGCGGCGGACATGAAAGATCAAGATGTTAAAGATGCGGTAGCTAGAGGTGAGATTCCTGAAATCGTCGCTTTAATCGCGTACTTAAACAGTCTTAAATAGTAAAGGTTTATAGTGGATATTGCACAATTACAGGCTTATGGTTATTTTACATTAGTTCTTATACTTGTAATCGTATTGTATGGTTATATTTATCATTTATATACGAAAAAGAAAGATGCTGATGGTGTCGATTATGAGCAGTATAGCAATATGGCACTAAACGATGATGTAGATGACACTCCGGTGTTATCTAAATCAGATGATAAAGAGAAATAGGAGAGATATATGAATAAGCTTTATCTTGGGGGAATTATCTTTACTGCTCTAATGCTACTATTGACTTACTTGTCTATAGCTGGTTCTGAGGGTGGTCTAAATGGTGATATCGTCAATATG
>NZ_JBFFMZ010000003.1:0-293092 GCF_041563495.1 Sulfurimonas sp. | reverse complement strand
TGCAATCGCAAGAGCAAATGTAAACAACCCTAAAATCATCATAGCAGATGAACCCACGGCAAACCTTGATGAAAAATTATCTCTTCATTTTATAGAGATGCTCAGAGAGCTAAAGGCTCTCAACAAGACAATAATCGTCGCAACACATGACCCTCTCTTTTTTGGTCTTGATTTTGTAGACAGAGAGATTGAGATGCATAACGGTGCTTTAGTTTGATTCTTACACCCGAAGTATTAGCCATTTTTATACTAAATGCTATTTTTGCTTTTTTTGGCATTATAGCTTTTATTCTCAGCGTTAAGATATATCTTGGATGGGACCTAAACTCTGTAAGCAAAGCTCAGTACAAGCTGGAAAAACTCAGCTATCTCGGTGCTACCATCATTAAATATATCTTTATCATCAAAGTACCGCTGTTTTTGTTTTTTATATTTACCCTTGATAAGATATCAAATGTACTCACAGGTGCGATGTGCGGGGCAGGGGTCGTAGATGCAACCGAATACGGAGTACCTCTTTTTATATTAAAAATCATCAACTTGTACATCTTCGCATATTGGATTGTTCTTCACAACGAAGATATGAAACATGAAAATCAGCCCTTTGTAAAACAAAAATTCGGCTTTTTTATCTTGGCATTTTTTCTTTTTATAGCTGAGTTGATCGTCGAGGGAATCATGTTTGGCTCCATTGAGATAGATAAGATGGTTAGTTGTTGCGGAACTCTATATTCAAGCTCTTCTACTTCTGCCATTTCTAGTATCTTCACTCTTGATACGGCTCTTCTTTTGAGCTTTTTTTATGGAACTTTTTTACTGATAATATTTTTTTACATCCTTAAAAACAAATATCTTTTTGCCATAAGCAATGCTTTTTTTGTCATCATATCTTTAATAACTTTGATAGTGTTTTTTGGAACATATATATATGAACTTCCATCTCATCACTGCCCGTTTTGTTTTTTACAGAGTGACTATTACTTTGTAGGTTATCTGATTTATACTCTCTTGTTTTTTGGGACTTTTTACGGTCTTGTGGTCGGTTTTATAGATTCCTCTAAACAAGATAGAGACAAAAACTACATAATGTCTCTGATATTTAACACTCTTTATGTTATATTACTGAGTTCATTTGTAATGATATATTTTATAAAAAATGGAGTCTTGCTTTGATTATTAAGTATCTGAAAGTTTTACTGCTTCTTGTTATCGGGGTTATGTTTTTAGCTTGCGATAAAAAAGTTGAAACAGGTGTAGCAGAAGTACACTGGGATAGAGATATGTGCAGCCGATGTGTTATGGTTGTTAGTGATAGAAAAAATGCTGTTCAAGTCAGAGATCCTAATAACGGTAAAGCATATATGTTTGATGATATGGGTTGTATGGCTTTATGGTTTGAAGAAGAAAAAATAAAGTGGAAAGATAAAGCTATTGTATGGGTAACAGACGTAAACAACGGTGAATTTATAAATGCAAGAGAAGCATTTTATGATACAAATAATGTTACACCTATGGCATACGGTTTTTCCGCACATAAATCAAAAGATACCATCAAAAAAGGTGAAGAAGTTATCTCTTACGATGAAGTCATAAAACGAGTAACAAAGACAGCCCAATGAAATTAAAATTACAAAATATAGATATGTTTAAAGACCTGGATGAGGCTACTCTTAATAAAATAGAGAAGTTCACTACAGAACACACCATCTCAAAAGACAACATAGTCTTTTACGAGGGAGATGATTCTAAATATCTATACCTTTTGGCTTCTGGAATCATAAAGCTTTATAAGACTTCCTCAAGCCATAAAGAGATAGTTTTAAAATATTTCCATGAAAATGAACTTATAGGTGAAGTTGCCAATTTTGAGCAGATTCCTTATCCTGCGACGGCTAAAGCCTATACAGATGTTGAAATACTAAAAATTGATTTTGCATCTTTAAAAGAGATAATATACTCAAACCCTGAGCTTTCATTTATTATTCAGACATCCTTGATTAAGAAGATAAAAAACCTTGAAATAATAATCTCTACAAATCTGGTATTAGACTCAAAAGAGAGAGTGGCAAAATATATTTACAATCACTCTCAGGACTTTTTCCAAACTAAAAATATACTGATTGCAGAGATACTGAGTGTATCTCCTGAGACACTTTCAAGAATTCTTAAATTCTTTAAAGACCATGACATCATAGATGTGAAAGCTAAAAAAATAGATAGAGAAGCTTTATTACAATATTTTGAGTGAGGTAGTGATAGATGATAATATCAAATGCGACAGTATGTGATGTTAATGGTGAGTACAAAGCTGATATCCGTATAGAGGATTCAGTCATTACAGAGATAGGTACAGGTTTAGAGGGTAGTGAAGTCACAGATGCAAAAGGCGCATACTTTATGCCGCTTTTGATAGATACAAATGTAAGACTTCCTGACTCTGTATTAAACTCTAAGAATATTAAAACTATTTCCCAAGAAGCACATATGGGCGGAGTCGGACATATAGTCTTAAATGCCGACAGTAAGCCTGCTATTGACAATGAAGTAGTTTTGGAGTTTGCCCAAAACGGACTTCATAATCTTGACGGTGCAAAGATTGATTTGATGCTCAATTCTTTAAAAGAAGATACTACGCTTAGTAATATTGCCATTCTTTTAAAAAGCGGGGCAATCGTTCCGTATATGAGCACGATAGCAAAAAACGATGTAGCAATAAAAATAGCAGAATATGCAAAGATGTACGGTGTTACTCTTTTTTGTAAAGCAGAAGATAACTCTTTGATAAACAGCGGGGTTATGCTTGACGGTGATGTAAGTTCTAAATTGGGACTTGCAGGGATTCCTGATTTGAGTGAGGTCTTGCATGTCTCTCGTATGATAGAGATTGCCAGACATTTTAATATCAAAATACTCTTTAAGTCAATAGCATCTCCTCGTTCTATCTCGCTTATCACAAAAGCAAAGGAAGACGGTGTTGATGTTAGATGTGAAGTATCGATTCATCACCTTACAAATTCAGATGAAGCTTGTGAAGGCTTTAACACGACTGCAAAGCTGGATCCGCCTTTGGCATCTGCATCTGATGTAGAGCTTTTAGTAAATGCACTTAAAAATAATGAGATAGATGTTCTGACAACGCTTCATCAGCCAAGCTCCCCTCTAAACAAGGAAGTGGCATTTTTTGATGCAGACTACGGTTGCGAGGCACTCTCGGATGCAATGCCTCTTTACTATACAAAGTTAGTGAAAACCGGTCTTTTAAGTATGAGTGATTTAGTTAGATTGACATCTCAAAATCCTGCAAGAACCATCGGTCAAGAAGCGGGAGAGATCAAGGTTGGAAGCCCGGTAAGTGCTTTTCTCTTTAACCCTGACTGCACAAAAGTAGTGGATAACGAACAATCTCTTTACAACTCTCAAGAACTCAGTGGAGAAGTTGTAAAGATATTTAACTAGAGAAGACTAAACTAAAGTTTTGTTCTTTTTTTGTAGAATTCTTCTTTATACTCGGCAAATCTGTCTTGTAAAATAGCTTCACGAACCTCTTTCATCAAGTTAAGATAGTAATGAAGGTTATGAATAGTCGCAAGTCTGAAATATGTTATCTCACGAGAACGAAACAGGTGATTCAGGTATGCGCGAGAATATCTTTGGCAAGTTATACATTTACATTCAGGATCTATCGGTGCTTCATCTTCTTTAAACTTTGCACCTTTGATGTTTAGCTTTCCAAAAGATGTAAAAAGAGTACCGTTTCTTGCGTTACGAGTAGGCATAACGCAGTCAAACATGTCTATGCCTCTTTCAATGTTCTCTATCAAATCTTCGGGAGTACCTACACCCATAAGGTAACGAGGCTTGTCTTTTGGCATATACTGGGTCGTATGTTCAACCGTATCGTACATCTCATTGTTAAGCTCGCCGACGCTAAGTCCGCCGATAGCAAAACCGTCATAATCAAGTGCGCAAAGTTCAGTCGCACTCTTTGTCCTAAAGGCTTTGTCTGTTCCGCCTTGGATGATCGCAAAGATGTTTTGCTCTACTCCGATGCCCTTTGATTGTTTCTCTCTAAAATATTCTATAGACTCTTTCGCCCAGGCAGTTGTTCTCTCTATGGAGAGTTTGATGCGCTCCTGAGTCGCAGGTAGAGCTACCAGGTCATCCAAAATCATCATAATATCTGAGCCTAGGTTATTTTGAATGTCTATAACTTTTTTAGGTGTGAAGAAGTGCTTTGAACCGTCTATGTGAGAGCGGAATTCTATCCCGTTTTCTTTGGGTTTTGAGATTTCACTAAGAGAAAATGCCTGAAATCCGCCACTGTCTGTTAGAAAGCTTTTTGGAAATGTTGTAAATTTATGAAGTTTTCCCATCTTTGCAACAGTTTCATCTCCGGGACGAAGGTACATATGATAAGTGTTTGCAAGAATTATCTCAGCACCTAACATATTTAAAACATCATCCATATCCAGAGCTTTGATGCTTCCAAGTGTTCCCACCGGCATAAAGACCGGAGTTTTTATAGTTGAGTGAGCTGTTTTGATTGTACAGGCACGTGCATTTTTTGAAGTGGCTTCTAAAGTAAATTCCATAGTTTGATAAATCCGTTAATAATTTTAGTGACATTATAGCATTCTAAGAACCTTTATTGTAGAATTCGACCAATCAAAAATAAAATAAAATAATTGCATAAGTACAATGGGCTTCCTGCCGAAGGAAACTTAGTGTTAACTCAGGTGACAGAATTACTTCTGACACCGTAAATAAAGAGATGAAGGTTTCCTTCATTTTATGCAATAAAATTAAGGAGAGTGTTAATGGCAACTGTCGGAATGAGCGATATCAAAAAAAATGTTCGTCTAATTGTAGGTGAAGTACCATATAAAGTAGTTGAGTTTCAACATGTTAAACCTGGTAAAGGCGCAGCCTTTGTTCGTATGAAAATGAAAAGTTTTTTAAACGGTAAAGTAGTTGATAAAACAGTTCATGCCGGAGATAAATTTGAAGTTCCGGTAATTGACTACAAAACTATGCAGTATCTTTATGATGATGGAGATATGTATCAGTTTATGGATAACGATACTTATGAGCAGTTAGGTCTTTCGTATGAGCAGTGTGATGATGCTTCTAAATGGTTCAAAGACGGAATAAATGTTGATATTATCTTTTACAAAGGTCAGGCTATTTCTGTTGCTGCTCCTGAGACAATGGAGTTTGTTATTACTGAGACTCCTCCAAACTTCAAAGGTGATACTTCAAGCGGAAGTAAAAAACCTGCGACTCTTGAGAGCGGTGCAGTTGTTCAAGTTCCTTATCATGTACTAGAAGGCGATACTGTCAGAGTAAATACTGTTGATGGTGAGTACCTAGAAAAAGTAAAATAAACCTCTTTTTAATCTTCATGGCATGAGAAAATTTCTCTCATGCTATACATAATAAATCTATCTTATTTTTAAAATTGTCTTTAAAATGTGTTGATTCAATAACAATTCAGTTTAAATTAAGTAGCATACATAATTATGAATCTTGAATTATTAAAAACTATCACTGTCTTATATGTCGAAGATGAACTGGCTCTTCAAGAAGAAGTGTGCCAAAATTTATCCCCATTTGTAAAAGAGATATTTAGAGCAAATGACGGCGAAGAGGGTTTGAAATTTTACATACAAAACAGAGATAAAATTGATCTTATAATCACAGATATATTGATGCCGCATCTCGGTGGTATTGAGATGGTTGATCATATAAGAGAGATTGATTCTGAAGTACCTGTTATATATTCTACCGCTTTTAGCGACAGTGAATATATGAAAAAGACCATAGAACAATCTGTTACCGGGTACATTACAAAACCGATTGATGTGGAACTTCTTTTAAAAGCCATTGAAAAAGCTTCTATAAAAATAGAAAACGATAAACTAAAAACATCACTTCAAGAGATAAATCAAGGTTTGGAACAAAAGATAGAGGAGAAGACTAAAGAACTTCGTCTTCAAAATGAAAAACTCTACTATCAACTTCATACAGACAGATTAACATCTCTTAAAAATAGAAACTCACTTTTAAGAGATTTGAAAAAAATAGAAAATCCGATTTTACTTGTTATTGACATAGATTCATTTAAAAGCATCAATGACTTATATGGAGAACATATAGGTAATCTGGTACTGGAAGCTGTTTCAAAGTTATTGAAAAATTTTGTAAAAAATATAGATTGCGAGCTATACAGAATCGGTGCGGATCAGTTTGCTCTGATGAAAGAGACAGAACTTGATTTACGTAAGTGTGAAGAGACACTCAAAAGTGTAATGAAGGCAATAAATTCAGAACCTTTGAATATTGTTGATTATGATATAGTCATCAAAGTAAATGTTACGATAGGAGTCTCTCATGAGAGGAAAAACACTTTAGAGACTGCTGACATGGCACTAAAAAAAGCTAAAATGAATAGATTGCCGTATATGATTTACAGTGATGAATGCAGCATGGATGCTGAATATAAAAATGATGTCAAATGGACTAAGATAATTGAAAATGCGATTACATTGAAGAATGTAACTGTTTATTATCAACCCGTAGTCAATTTGGATGAAAAGATAGTCAAGTATGAAGCTCTGATGCGTATTATTGATGGTGATGAAGTTTATTCCCCAATTCTTTTTTTGGATATTGCAAAGAAAGTAAAGTTTTATCCACAACTAACAAAAATAGTCATTCAAAAAGCATTTGAAAAGGCTAGAGAAACATTAATATCTATAAATATAAACTTATCCATTGAAGATGTTGTAAATCTTGAAATAATCCAATTTATTCAAGATGAACTAAGTGACAAAGAGATAGCGCACCTTATTACTTTTGAGCTTTTAGAGAGTGAAAGTATAATAGATTATGAAAAAGTCATAGCCTTCATAGAGAGTGTAAAAAAATTAGGTTGTAAAATAGCCATAGATGATTTTGGAAGCGGATACTCCAACTTTGCATACTTGTTGAAATTTAAACCCGATTATATTAAGATCGACGGTTCTCTGGTGAAAAATATTCATATAGACAAAAACTCTTATCTTATAACTAAGACAATAAATGATTTTGCTCACTCTTTGGGTATGAAAACAGTTGCGGAGTTTGTTCATTGTGAAGCAGTTTTAAAACTGCTTCAAGCCATGGAGGTCGATGAATATCAAGGTTTTTATTTTTCAGAGCCTTTAGAGCATATATAGTGATTAAATTTTTTACATCTTTATCTTTTAGAACAAAATATGTTTTTGCTCTATCTATAATAGCTCTTTTTTCCTTTGCCGCCTACTTAAATCTTGTCAAGCTCATAGACTCACAGTCAAATGATGTAAAAGTAATCAATATAAGCGGTCAGCAGAGAATGCTTTCGCAAAAGATAGCACTTTTTGCCATACACTACAAAACAAAAAGTCTTGAAGAAGTGGTTGACTTGATGGACTCTTCCCATAACTACCTTTTATCTTTAAGTATGTCTGATGAGCTTAAAGATGTCTATTTTAAAAAGCCGGTGCTTTTAGATGAGAAGGTAAAAAGGTACATAGACAGAGGAAGAAGTTTTTTAACACACAGAGACGGAAGAAGCTTGACATATTTGCTTCAAAACTCACAGACACTTTTAAAAGATTTAGACAGTGCAGTATTTATATATCAAAAAGAGACAGAATCAAAAACTCAAAACTTAAAAAATGTAGAGTTGTTTATTTTTATATTTATTTCCGTAACATTGCTTTTTGAAGCATTGTTTATCTTTAGACCTGCTGATAACAGTGTTAAGAGAAAAACAAAAGAGCTAAAGAGTGAAAAAGAGTATGCGGATATGATTACTGAAATAAATAATAATGCGATTATTGCAGTGGATGACAGTTTTAATGTTTTAACATTCAACAAAAGTGCAGAGCATATGTTTGGATATAGTGCCAATGAGATGCTACATACACAACTATTGGATGATAGAATAATTCCTAAAAAGTATCTTTTAAGACATATAAACGGATTAAAAAAGTTTATGGAAACTGGGGAATTTAATAATAAAAATTTTATTTATGAGCTTGAAGGTCAGCATAAAAATAGAAAAGTATTTCCCATACGGATCTCTTTTGGCTCTAAGATAGAGGATGATAGCAAGATAGTTGTTGCAAATATTCAAGATATAACTCAGGAAAAAGAAAAAGATTCTTTGATTATAGAGCAGTCCAGATTTGCTGCTATGGGTGAGATGATAGGAAACATTGCCCATCAATGGAGACAGCCTCTTAGCTCTATCAGTACAATAGCTACAGGTGCAAGACTTAGACATAAAAATCATCTTATAAGTGATGAGGAACTTGATGAGACCTTTGTAAAGATAAAAGACCATACTCAGCATCTCTCAAAAACCATAGATGACTTTAGAGATTTTTTTAAACAGGATAAAGAAATCAAAGTATTTGATGTATGTGATGTTGTAGATAAGTCTATAACACTTACTGAAGCTATGTACAAAGATAATCAGATAAATCTTATTTTTAGACATTGTGAATCAGAAATAATGATTAACGGAAGCAGCGGTGAACTTTCTCAAGTATTTTTAAATATTTTAAACAATGCCAAAGATGCCATGAAAGAAAGAAAGGCTGAAAATCCAACAGTACTGATAGAGATATTAAAAGAAGATGGATATGTTGTTGTGAAATTGCATGATAATGCCGGTGGAATCCCTGATGCTATTAAGACAAAAATATTTGAGCCATACTTTACAACTAAGCATAAATCTCAGGGAACGGGTATAGGTCTGTTTATGAGTAAAAAAATAATTTCAAAACACTTTAATGGAACTATAGAAGTACATAATAGAGAGTTGACATTAGAAGGTAAAAAATATTTTGGTGCGGAGTTTAGTATTAAAATAAAAGAGACGGAGATTTAAGACATTTCTACTATAATTACACATACAAAAACATGGGGAGTAAGTATAAAATGGGACTAAGTAATAAGCAACTGCCAAAATTAGGTTTTTTATATCTTGATTATGTACTGAGATTTTTTGACCACTCGAACTTTAAGGGATGGCCGAACAAAATAGAAACTGTAACATACCACTGGAAAAACGATAAAGATAGATTTATCAAAGAGGTAAAAAGAAAAAAAATCGATGTACTTATCGGTAATATTCCCGCAACTGCTTATGAGACTTTTAGAGAGATAGCACGTGCACTTCCTCATGTTAGATTTATTCCTTCTTTGGATACGCAGTTTTCTAACAAATCAAAAGAAAATGTTACAAGATTTGCTTGGAAATATGATTTGCCTATTCCAAAGACATATATTTACTATAATCACGACAATGCAGATAAATTTCTTAAAAAATGTAAATACCCTAAGATAATCAAAAAGTCTTACGGACCGTCAAACTACGGCGGTTATTTTGTACATAAAGTAGACAGCTACAAGGAAGCCAGAGAACTTTTTGATGAAAAAAAATATCATCCTCAGTATTTTCAAGACTTTGTTCCAATGGAAGCAGATATCCGTGTAATGCTGATAGGACATAAACCGGTATGTGCCTTTTGGAGACGTGCACCTGAAGGTGAATGGCTGACTAATACTTCTCAAGGCGGAAGTATGGATTATAATGATGTTCCAAAATCGGTACTTGATTTAGCTGTAAGAGTTTCTAAGGCTGCCAAGGCTGAATACTGGGCTTGTGATGTTGCTTACGGTAAAGACGGTAAGGTTCGCATCTTAGAGTGTGCTACTGCATTTGCAGCATTTCCTTATATAAGAGACTGGATTGGTCAGTATTTGATGTGGAGTCTTAGCGAGGGAAGATTTAAAAAACCTCATGTTCCGATGTTCAACTGGGAAGAGTTGGGTAAACTTGACAGCTCGATTTTAAGAACTATGAGACACATTACATTTGGAGAATATAACTCTAGTTATGACGGTGCATACTTTGGCAAAAAGAGAAAACTTTTTGGTGAAAATGAAGTTTATCTTCATGTTCTTGATAGCGAATATAAAATGTATGATGTCAAAAGAAGATGGAGTGAAGAGTGGCCAAGTGAGATATACAACTATCAGGATAAACTTGCTCTAAAACCGTCTGCTAAATCATCAAAACAAATAATTCCAGATAGTAAAGATATTCCGCATCCGACACAAGATGAATCTAACGAATCACAAACCCAAGATGCCAAGATTACTCAAGAAGAGTTAAGTGACTTTTTAACATCAGTCGATGGAATAGGCAGTAAAAAAGTGAACAAAATTTTAAAACATTTTGGGGATATAGATGAGGTGGTCGGTGTGCTGCATCAAAATACCTCTATACTTACAGAGGTAAAAGGCATTACCAAAAAGCTTGCAGCTAAAGTTGAAAAGGCTTGGAAGAAACTTCTAAAATAATTCTTAGTCTCATAAAAGTGAGACTAAAATTACTTCATATTAAGACAAATCTACTATAATCACTTTAATAATTTAATACTTTTAAAGGTGATTATTTTGAGTGCACAACCTTTCACACATTTACATCTTCATACAGAATATTCACTACTAGACGGTGCAAACAAACTTACAAACCTGGTTTCTCGCGTTAAAGAACTTGGAATGACTTCTGTAGCTATGACAGATCACGGGAACATGTTTGGAGCTATAGACTTTTACCATCAGATGAAGGCAGCCGATATCAAGCCGATTATTGGCATGGAAGGTTATATCCACAACGGTGATACACTTGATGATAAATCTACAAAACAGAGATTCCATATCTGTCTTTTTGCTAAAAATAAAAAAGGTTATGAGAACCTTATGTATCTCTCATCAAAAGCTTTTATAGACGGTTTTTATTACTTTCCCCGCATAAACAAAAAGGAGCTTCGTGAGCATAGTGAAGGGCTTATCTGTACATCTGCATGTCTTCAAGGTGAAGTCAACTGGCATCTGAACATGGCAAATGATAGAAACGTGCGAAATGGTGCTTTAGGTTATGAAGGAGCCAAAGCAGTCGCACTTGAGTATAAAGAGATATTCGGTGATGATTTTTATTTGGAGCTTATGAGACACGGAATAGGCGACCAATTATATATTGATAATGACATATTAAAAATTGCCAAAGAGACAGATATTAAAATAATTGCTACAAATGACACTCACTATACCTATCCGGGTGATGCACAGTATCATGAGGCATTTATGTGTATCGGTATGAATAAACTCTATGATGATCCTAACCGTATGCGTCACTCGGTTCATGAGTTTTATCTCAAAAGTCCACAGCAGATGGCCAGACTTTTTGCCGATATCCCCGAAGCACTTGCTCATACTCAAGAGATAGTCGATAAAATTGAAGATTATTCGCCTATTGTAAAAACACCAACACCGCCAAACTTTAAATTTACACCTGAGTATGCTGCCAAAGAAGGTGTGACTCTCAGCAGTGATGATAAAGATATCGGTGATGCAGAGTATTTTGTACATTGTTGTGAAAAAGGCCTGCAAAATAGATTGAAACATGTACCAGAGCAAAAGCATGAAGAGTATAGAGAGAGATTGAAGTTCGAGATGGATATCATCAACTCTATGAAGTTCCCCGGTTACATGCTTATAGTCTGGGATTTTGTTAAAGTAGCAAAAGAGATGGGCATCGCAGTAGGTCCGGGACGCGGTTCGGCTGCTGGAAGTCTTGTCGCATTTTCACTAGATATTACAGATATTGACCCTATGAAGTATGATCTTCTATTTGAGAGATTTTTAAATCCTGAACGTGTAAGTATGCCCGATATCGATATGGACTTTATGCAGGCTCGCCGTGGGGAAGTTATAGATTATGTTGTTGAGAAATACGGACGTAATCAGGTTGCACAGATAATAACTTTTGGTTCACTGCTTGCAAAAGGGGTTATCCGTGATGTTGCACGTGTTCTTGATATGCCGTTATCTCAAGCTGACAAGATGGCAAAACTTATTCCTGATGAGTTAGGAATTACTCTTAACGGTAAAGAGAAAAAAGGTGAGTTTATTGATGGTGCATTTCAAAAAGAGCCAAAGATACAAGAACTAATAGGCTCAGATGCAAATGCCGCGCGTGTTTGGGAATTTGCTAAAAAGCTTGAAGGACTTAAAAGAAATTCCGGTATCCATGCCGCGGGTGTGGTCATTTCCAATGAAGAACTTTGGTATAAGACACCTATCTACAAGCCCTCAGGCGAAACGACATTTGTAACTCAATACTCTCTTAACTATCTTGAGGATGTTGACCTTATCAAGTTTGACTTCCTTGGACTCAAAACTCTGGATGTAATCGATAATGCTATTAAACTCGTAAAAAGAAGATTTGACAGAGACATTGACTGGCATACCATTGATGAGAACGACCCAAAAGTATATGAAGTAATTCGTACGGGTGAGACTGTAGGAATGTTTCAGATAGAGTCATCAGGTATGCAAGACCTTAATAAGCGTCTTAAACCGGATAATTTTGAGGACCTTATTGCGGTCTTGGCTCTTTACAGACCTGGACCGATGGAGTCAGGGATGCTTGATAGTTTTATTGAACGTAAACATGGACGAGAGGCTATTGAGTATACTTTTGATGTTATGAAACCTATTTTAGAAAATACTTACGGGGTCATCGTTTATCAAGAGCAGGTTATGCAGATAGTTCAGAATGTTGGTGGTTTCTCTCTTGGTTACTCAGATATTATCCGTCGTGCGATGGGTAAGAAAAAAGATATGAATGTCTACAATGAAGAGTTCTCACAAGGTGCTCAAAAACAAGGTTTTGACTACGCAGAAGCTTCCAAGCTTTTTGATTTGATTGAAAAATTTGCGGGATATGGTTTTAACAAATCTCACTCGGCCGCTTACGCGATGGTTACATTTCAGACTGCATGGCTGAAGACTTACTATCCAAATGAGTTTATGGCGGCACTTTTGACTTCAGATAAAGACAACACCGAAAAAGTCGTTCGTTACATTGATGAAGTCAAAAGAATGGGGATAGAGCTTTCTCCTCCTGATATTAATGATTCTTACCTTGAGTTTTCGGCAATTACCAAAGATGAAAAAGATATCATTCTTTTTGGTTTGGGTGCCATTAAAGGTGTTGGTAAATCCGCAGTTCTCTCGATTATAGAGACAAGAGAAGAGGGCGGTGAATTTACCTCTATAGAAAATTTCGTAAACAGGATTGACCCTTCAAAAGTAAATAAGCGTTTTATAGAATCAAGTATAAAATCGGGCGGTTTTGACAGGTTTGGTTTTTCAAGAAAAGCTCTCTTGGATCAGATAGAGAAAATCGTAGAGACAGCCAAAGATGCGTCCAATGCCAGAAAAAATGCGGCAGGAAGCCTCTTTGGCGATGATGCAGAGATTACAACCGTAAAACTCTCCCTTACAAATTGTGAAGAATATGAACTAAAAGAGATCTTGGAGTTTGAAAAAGACACTTTGGGCTTTTATGTATCCGGGCATCCGCTTGATGAGTACAGAAGCGTGATGGAGGAGTTAAACTACTCACTATCTTCAGAACTTGAGAGCATCAAAGACGGAAGTTTTGCAATATTTATAGGTAAGGTAGAGGATATTGTTAAGAAGGTTTCTAAAAAAGGAAACCAGTTTGGGATAGTCAATCTTATGGATTTTCACGGAAATATCGAGATTATGCTCTTCTCCGACAAGCTTGAACAGCTTAGTGAGATGGACTTGGATGAACCGATAGCATTTAAAGCAAAAATCACTCATACAGAGATGTTTACAAGAATCGGTGTTACAAAGATTATGACACTCAAAGAGTCCAAAAAAGAGTGTAAAAAGGTTAAAAAAGAGGTTCGTGAAGTACCTCAGGAACCGCTTAATCTAGCTGTAAGACTAGACAGTGATATGAATGTTTTGGATGATCTTTACAGACTCATCAGACAAAACCCCGGTAACCGTGAACTGAAAATCACTATTATCTCAAAACTTCACAATGTAGTGATCGATTCAGCAATAAGAGTCGATAGTAAAATCATAATTGCTTTAGACGGCAATGAAGCCGTTGATATTTTATAGAATGGAAATTTAAAATGAATAAAAATGACTTTAACGAAGGTTTACTTGGCTTTTTGGATGCTTCGCCTACGCCTTTTCATGCAACACAAAATATGTCGATGATGTTTGAGAATGCCGGGTTTATAAAACTTCATGAAGAGAGTAAGTGGGAGTTAGAAGAGGGCGGTAAGTATTATGTGACTCGTAATGACTCTTCTGTTATTGCTTTTACGTATCCAAAGAGTGCAAAGAACTATACTATGATTGGATCACATACCGATTCTCCAAACCTGAAGTTAAAGCCGAATCCTGTAATTAAAGAACATGGGATAGTGAAGCTTGGGGTGGAGACATACGGAAGTCCGCTTTTAAATCCTTGGTTCGACAGAGACTTGTCTTTGGCAGGTCGTGTGTCTTACTTAAACAGCAACTCAGAGATTAAAGAAGTTCTCATAGATGCTAAAAAGGCTCTGGCTATTATTCCATCTTTAGCAATTCACTTGGATGATAAAGCCAACAAAGAGAGAACCGTAAATATGCAGACAGATATCTCTCCCGTGCTGAGTACATCAGGTGATTTTGAATTTGATGAGTTTTTAAAGTGGCAGCTTGCTAGACATGATGTTTTGGATGTTAAAGAAGTTTATGCATCCGAGCTTAGTTTTTATGATGTGCAAAAAGCTTCTTACCTGGGTCTTAATGATGATTTTATAGCAAGTGCCAGACTTGATAATCTGCTAAGTTGTTATGTCGGTATGCTTAGCATCTGCAGTGTAGATGCAAGCAGACCTATGCTTTTTATCGCCAGTGACCATGAAGAGGTTGGAAGTGAGTCTACATCAGGGGCGAGCGGATCATTTTTGGAAAATACTCTTCGCAGAATGTTTGTTGATTATGATGAATATATGCAGATGATCAGAACTTCTTTGATGATTTCTGCTGATAATGCACATGCCATACATCCAAACTTTCCGGCTAAACATGATTCAAACCACGCTCCGCACATAAACAAAGGAAGCGTTGTAAAAGTTAATGCAAATCAGAGATATGCATCTAACTCCAAGACGATTTCAAGATTTATGAACGTGGCATCTGAGCTTGATGAGCCTATACAGCAGTTTGTTACCAGAAGTGATATGGGCTGTGGTTCTACGATCGGGCCCCTGACGGCTACAAGACTTGGCATAGATACTTTAGATGTCGGACTTCCTACATTTGCTATGCACTCTGTTAGAGAACTTGCAGGGCGTGATGATGCACACTCTCTTTATAAAATAATCCTTGGGTTTAAATAGACTACGATGTCAAGTCAAAATATAGTAACCCCAGAAGAGCTAAACCTTTTAATAGAACAGACCTACAAGGTTGAAAAAGAGTTTAATGAATTAAAAGCATCTTATTCTCATCTTCAAGATACAGTAGAAAAGGTCGTCGAATTCTTGCCAAATGCTATCTGGATATTAAACAGTGACAACACAGTTTTTTTACAAAACTCAAAAGCAAGAGATTTGTTAGCTTTGCTAAAACTCTTGGAATTTAAAAACGATGATTATGAAGTGACATTTAAGTCTCGTTCTTATTTGGTTAAAAGTTCGAACTATAAAGACAAGACAATGCTTAGTGCCACAGATATAACCGAGCAAAAAAGAAAAGAAAACCTTGCTACCATGGGACAGATGGCAGCGCATCTCTCACATGAGATACGAAACCCGATAGGTTCTATATCACTGCTTAGTTCAACTCTTAAAAAACGTGTTTTGCCTGAGAATATGCCTATTGTCGAAGAGATACAAAAATCTGTTTATAGAATAGACAGAATCATAAAAGCAACTTTGATGTTCTCTAAAGGAGTTGAAATCTCGAAATCACTGTTTAAGTGGAATGATTTAAAGACTTCTATAGATATGTCGATAGGTTATTACGGATATTCTAAAGATATATCATTTGTATTTCCACAAGAGAATTTTGCTTTAAATGCAGATAAAGATCTTTTGGAAATGCTTTTTTCAAACTTTATATCAAATGCCATAGATGCTATAGAGTTAGACGATAGTGAAAGCGGTATTATAGAAGTCGTACATGAAAAAGATGACAAGTATCATAAGTTTTATATTTATGACAGCGGGGTAGATATTGAGAATAAAAAAGAACTTTTTGAAGCTTTTAAAAGTTCAAAAGTAAAAGGAAACGGCTTGGGACTGGTGCTTTGCAGAGAAATAGCTGAAGCTCACGGTGGTGGGGTCAAACTTCTTAAGAGTGATAAGAAGTGTTTTGAGATTAGGATTCCAGTATAGAAAAATGGTATAATAATTGCTTCATGCTTGAAAATACTTTATTTAAAGGTATATTGAGATGCCAATAAAACATGAAAATATAACTTCACTTCTTGAGTTTGTAAAGATAGATAGATTCTATGTAGTTTGTCATTTTAGATGTAAAGTGACAAATAAAACCATTATATCTACAGTCCCTTTTGAACCATATGACGGTAAGATTGAGATTTCATGGCAGGATCTTATACTACACCCCATTGAATCATATAACAGATATTATCACACTCCTATAACAATTTACAATCATGATAATCATGATACTATTGTACTAAAGGCTTTTGAAAGAGTTTCCAAGTATTTTGAATGGAGTCCTAGTTACAATACATATGTATATACAGCAAAGAAAGGCACAGAACTTGAACAAAAAGTTAGTTGAAATCCCGGGAACAACACTCCCGTTTTATACCTACGAAGAAAACGGTCTGACGTATTTTGAATTTGATGCAACAAGATGCAGCCCTCCTGAACCGATGGTTAACACAATCAAAGGTCTTAGTATG
Organism: Sulfurimonas sp.; assembly: GCF_041563495.1. GTDB lineage: Bacteria > Campylobacterota > Campylobacteria > Campylobacterales > Sulfurimonadaceae > Sulfurimonas. Next base: position 276,237 of record NZ_JBFFMZ010000003.1, on the reverse strand, counting down.
TTAAAAAGTGAAAATGACAGGCTTGTCGGTTTGTATTTTCATGAACCGTTTCCTCTGTATGAAAGAATCCCCTTTACCATTGCACATGAAGCAACTGAACTTGACAGCGGAGATTTCAGAGTGGAGTTTAAATTACAAGACTAAACTCTGCCTAATTTTAAAGGATGTTGTATGTCTAAAGTCTTAATTCTCTCAGGTGCAGGAATAAGCGCCGAGTCTGGCATCTCTACTTTTAGAGAAAGAGACGGGCTTTGGGAAAAACACCGAGTAGAAGATGTTTGCAGTGCAGGGTGTCTTGATACGAACGAAGACGGCACAAAAAAGTTTTACGATGCCAGAAGAGCGGATATAAAAGATAAAGTGCCAAACTATGCGCATAAGCTTATTGTAGAGCTTAAACATAAATACCCTGATGAGATATCTGTACTTACTCAAAATATAGATGACCTTTTTGAAAAAGCCGGTATGAAAGAGCATGAGATTGTGCATCTGCACGGATTTTTGCGAGAGCTGAGATGTCGCGAATGTGATGAAATATTTGAAATAGGTTATATAAATCAAGATGAATTTGCCGGCGAATGTCCAAGCTGCGGAGGTAAGTTGAGACCGAACGTTGTTTTTTTTGGAGAAGCGGCACCTGAGTATCAAAAACTCACCCAAGAACTAAACAGATGCGAGTTGATAGTCGTCATAGGAACCAGCGGAAATGTCTTGGATGTTACATACTTTGCACAACTTACAGACTACTCAATACTAAATAACCTAGAACCCAGTGATGCCATAGACGACAGCTACTTTACAAAAGTCTATTATGAAAAAGCAACAGATGCAATAGCTGAAATAGCAGAATACATCGAAGATTTTTTAGAAGCTAGGTTTGTTTGACCTTAATCCTTATTAATATAAAGTTTTTTTGAGATAAGTTAAGTCTTTATTATCTTATTTTGAATAGAATGTCTTTCTTATATGAAAGGCTAATTTATGAAACAACTTTTATCATTTCTAAACTCTATGAAAACCATGGCAGTTTTGATGTCTATCTTCGCATTTGCAATAGGTTATGCTACATTTGTAGAAAATGATTATGGAACAATTACAGCTAAAGCTGACATTTATAACGCACGATGGTTTGAGGTTTTGATTGGATTATTGACCATTAATCTGATCCTTAATATCTACAAGTACAAGATGTACACATTAAAAAAAGCTCCTATATTTATCTTTCATGTTGCATTTATCATCATTGTATTAGGTGCTGCAATAACACGCTATGTTGGCTTTGAAGGAAGTATGCATATTCGTGAAGGTTCAAGTTCATCAACTATGACTAGTGCTGATACTTACTTTAGTGTAAATGCAAAAGCAGGCAGTGAAAATGTAACTTCTTCAAAATCTGTATATCTCTCTAAAAAAAGTTCAAATACTCTCTCTAGCTCTCTTGAAATTGCAGGTAAAAAAGTCAATGTAGAAATGATAGAGTATATTCCGGATGCAGTTGAGACAACGGTAAAGTCAGATAGCGGAAAAGCTATGGCGTCTATGATGGTTACGGGGACAGGAAAAGGCGAACCGATAGCTCTTAGTGAAGGTGAATTTTTTGAAGCGGAAAACTTTGTTTTAGATTTTAACTCTGGCAAATCATTTAACAAAATGGTAATATCACTTTTTGTAGAAGATGACAAGTTCTTTATGAAGCACGCTATGCCTCTTTCATACTTGAAAATGGATGATCAGTCAAAAGGTACGTTAGATGCTAATGATAAAGAGCCTTTTACAACAAGAACTCTTTTTAGTACAGCAGGAGGCGGATTTGTTCTTCGAACTTTTTACCCGCACGCTTCAAAAAAGATTGTGACAAATCCAAATGCTTCTCCTCAAAGACCTGGTTATGACGGACTTAGATTTAAAGTAAGTGTTGCAGATGTGACAAAAGAAGTTCTTATCTTTGGGCAAGCAGGAACAATTGCAAAAGATTACAACAATCAAATCAACGGTGTAGACGTACATCTCTCTTACGGTTCAAAAAAGATTCAAATCCCTTTTGAGATTAAACTTAAAAAATTTGAGTTAGACAGATACCCTGGATCAATGAGTCCCGCTTCTTATGCAAGTGAAGTTGTTTTAGTAGACAAAGAACAAAATATTGAAATGCCTTATAGAATCTTTATGAACAATATTTTAGAGCATCGCGGATATAGGTTTTTTCAATCATCTTATGATAGAGATGAAAAAGGAACTATATTGTCTGTAAATAACGACCCGGGTACTCTACCGTCATATATAGGCTATTTTCTTTTAGCCCTTGGAATGTTCTGGTCTTTGTTCTCTAAGCACAATAGATTTGCACAGTTGGCAAAAAGAGTTAAAAAAGCTGCTGATGATAAAGCTTTAGGTGTTATTGTCGCATTGGGTCTGATTCTTGGTTTAACTCCATCATATGCAGGGGATTTAAACCCGGCTATAAAAACGATCATCTCTTTTGACAAAGCACATGCTACAAAGTTCGGTGAGCTTGTCATACAAGACAGCGGCGGTAGAATGAAGCCTATGGATACACTTGCAACAGAGATTTTAGCTAAAATCCATAGAGGTTCACATATTAAAGTCGGCACTTATAAATTAGATGCAAATCAAGTTATTCTCGGGATGATGATTAAGCCTGAAGCATATCGTGATATAAAAATGATATACACAAGAAACCCTGAGATAAATAAACTTATCGGTACTACTGTAGATGCCAAATACGCCTCTTTTTCTCAGTTTTTTAGCGATCCGGCAGAAATGAGTGGTTATAAACTAGCCGAGTTAGTAGACATAGCAGTCAGAAAAGAGCCAAAACATAGAAATATGCTAGATAAGGCTATTTTAAAAGTTGATGAGAGAGTAAATATCACTTACTCTGTTTATACCGGCTCACTTATGAAGATATGGCCAAAACCAAATGATGTAAATAACAAATGGTATCCCACTATTGAAGCTCTTCAAACTTTCACTCCACAAAATGGTGAAAGAATAAGAGCCATAGCTATTGAATATTTTACATCTATAGACGACTCTCTAAATAGCGGTGACTGGAATGGGCCAGACAAAGCGCTTGTGAAACTGGCTGAATATCAAAAGTTTTACGGTTCAGCGGTTTATCCGGCTCAAAATAGAATCAAAGCAGAGATGTTTTATAACAAATCAAATATTTTTGAGACCATTTATCCAATTTACTTTTTAATGGGTTTTGTACTTTTAATCATCAGTTTTGTAAAAATACTAAAACCTGCTTTTAACATAACGATTTTTGCGAGAAGCATATTTGGACTTTTAGTCCTACTGTTTTTGGCTCATACTTTTGGCTTGGGGTTAAGATGGTATATCTCAGGTCATGCGCCTTGGTCTAATGGTTATGAATCTATGATATATATCGGTTGGGCTACAGTTTTAGCAGGGTTTATCTTCTATAAACGCTCGCCTATAACAATGGCATCTACATCTATTCTTGCCGGACTTATCCTTTTTGTAGCACATTTAAACTGGATGGATCCTCAAGTTACAAATCTTGTTCCGGTTCTAAACTCATACTGGTTAAGCATCCACGTTGCCGTGATTACCGCTAGTTACGGTTTCCTTGGACTTGGTGCACTTTTAGGGTTTATCAGCATCTTACTCTTTATAATAAAAACCGAGAAAAATGATAAACATATTACACTCTCTATTAAAGAGTTGAACTCTATCAATGAGATGTCTCTGATGGTCGGTCTTATGTTACTGACTGTAGGAAACTTCTTAGGCGGTGTCTGGGCGAATGAGTCTTGGGGTAGATACTGGGGATGGGATCCAAAAGAAACTTGGGCATTAGTTACTATTTTAGTTTATGCGGTTGTTGTGCATATCAGGTTTATTAAGTCTATTTACAGTGAGTTTAACTTTGCGGTTATCTCTTTGATGGCTTACTCTTCAGTAATCATGACTTATTTTGGAGTGAACTATTACCTTGCAGGACTTCACTCGTATGCAAAAGGTGACCCTGTTCCTATTCCTGATTTTGTGCCTGTTACTTATGCCGTTATTTTTGTCATGATAGCGTTGGCTTTTAGAAATAGAAAATTAGCTAAGGTTTAAAACATATGGAGTTCTCGGGCTTTAGTAAAAATACACTTCCATTTTTGGAGTCCATTCGTCAAAATAACGACAAAGAGTGGTTTGAAGCTCACAGAACAGAATATGAAGAGTATATACTAAATCCTTCACGCGCTTTTGTGAAGGAGTTCGGTGAGCACCTGATGGCGTTAGAGCCTACTATAAATTTCTCGCCAAAAATAAATAAATCACTATTTAGAATCTACAGAGATACACGTCGAATGGGTGCCATAAAAGTACCGCTGAAGCACCGCATCGGAATCATTTTTTGGCAGGGTAACGGTTCTAGAATGCAAAACTCCTCCTTTTATCTGCACTTCTCTCCGGATGAGCTTTTTGTTGCCGTAGGAGTCAGATGGTTTGAAAAACCGATGCTAGACGCTTATAGAGACTACATCAAAGACGATGGAAGAAGAGCAAAGCTTGTGAAAGTTTTAAAAGATTTAGAAGCAAAGGGCTACAAAACTATTGAGAAGGGTTACAAGAGATATCCTAAAGGTTTTAGTTCCGAGATGTCAGATGTAGATTTGAGTCTTTATAAGGGAATGGCGACATATAAGGTGTTAGACCCAAAACTTATAGAAAATGGTGATAAACTTATAGATACTCTATATAAAATCTACGAAGAGATGCTACCATTGCAGCAGTTAGTTTACGAAATTAGTTTACGAGTCAAAGAGGATTAAATGGCAAAAGAAGCAGTAATACTACTCAATATGGGTGGACCAAACAACCTTGAAGAAGTAGAGTTGTTTTTGAAAAATATGTTTGCCGATAAAAATATATTGACAATGAAAAGCAGTCTTTTAAGAAAGTTCATAGGAACCATGATTACTTTTACAAGGACTGAAAGCTCACAGGAGATATATAGACAATTAGGCGGAAAGTCGCCTATAGTCGGACACACTAAAAAATTGGTACAAAAGCTTCAAGATAAACTTGGCGAAGATGTTGTTGTTGATTTTGTTATGAGATATACTCCGCCATTTGCCGATGAAATTATAGAGAAACTCAACAAAGAAAATATTGAAAAGATATATCTTATTCCTCTGTATCCTCAATACTCAACGACTACAACAAAGTCATCGCTTGAAGATTTTGAAGAACAATATCATAAAATTGGCGGAGATGCCATTTTAGTGGAAATTAAGCATTTCTTTGAAAATAAAAACTATAATAAAGCAATTATTGAACGAATCAAAGAACAGATGCAAGATTCTAAGTACGAAGATTTTGATATTATCTTCTCGGCTCACGGGCTTCCTCAAAAAATAGTAGATGCGGGAGATGTTTACCAGCGTCATGTCCAAAAGCATGTAGAGCTTTTAAAGCAGAAGCTGCAAGATGAAAAAATGAATTTTCAAGAGACACATCTTGCGTACCAGTCAAAAGTAGGACCTATGGAGTGGTTGACACCCTCTCTTGGTGAGAAGTTGGAAAGTCTAAAAAACAAGAAAGTAGTCATTTTTCCCATAGCTTTTACGATAGATAACTCTGAGACAGATTTTGAACTTGAAATTGAGTATAGAGAGATTGCAGAAGAACTTGGGTTTAAAGAGTACAAAGTCTGCAGATGCCCAAATGACAGTGAACTTTTTGTAGATGCTCTAACCGAGATATATGAAAAAATGAGATAGATATAATGAAAGTAGTTATATTTGATATGGACGGAACACTTCTTGATTCCAAAAAAGATATTACAATCTCTATAAACTACATAAGAGATCTGCATTACAATCTTCCTCCTTTAAGCGAAGAGTATGTAGTTGAAGCTATAAATATGGAAGTAAGAAACCTCCCAAAAATGTTTTACGGCACGGATGAATATCATGAAAAAGACAGAAATGTTTTTGAGATTCATTATGCGATGCAGTGTATACAAAACCCATATCTTTATGACGGTGTAAAGGAGACTTTAGAAGAACTTGTAGCTTCCGGAGTTAAGGTCTCTGTAGCTACAAATGCTCCAACTCCTTTTGCCTCTAGGATGTTAAAACATTTGGAAGTAGATGAACTTTTTGACGTAATCATCGGTGCAGATAAAGTAAGCGCATCAAAGCCCGATCCTCAGATGCTACATGAGATACTTAATCATTATGGCTTTGACAATAAGAAAGACACTGCATGGATGGTTGGTGACAACTCAAAAGATATGCTGAGTGCTAAAAAAGCGGGAATAAACTCCATGTTTGCTACTTGGGGCTTTACCCCTGAGTCAGAGCATGAGATAGTCGTAGTTGAGCCAAAAGAGATATTAGATATAGTTTTATAAAAATATATGATAAAATAACTACAAATTATCTTAAGGGGAAAAAAGTGTTTGATAGTGACTTACTCCTGGCTTTTGCATTTATGGCAATACTCTTTTTACGACAGATTTCTATATTAAAACAACCAAACAAGATAAATTACTCACCTCTTATGATTGGCATCGGTGCTATTAGCTCGGTTGTTCATTTTATAATTCATCCTGACATCACTGATGTTATTTTACTTTTGAGAGAATCTTTTTTACCGCTTTTGGTCTCACTTCTTCTTTACATTATTATGGACATACTGCATCAAACGCAGATGACTCAAAACGCAAGAACGCACGATGAGTTTGCAAGAGTCATCACTGCTCAGGTGAGTGAGTTAAAAACCTTTATGGCTGATTTGGAAGGTCGTATGATACTTTCGCAACAAGATGACAGAAAGGCTCAAGAAGATCTCAGAGAGAAGTTTAAGCATGATATAAAAGCCCTTGATTCCATACAAATAAATCAGGGTAAGTTTTTGGAAAAATTTGATGATTTGGATTTGTGGCATAAAGATGTTTCAAAATCGTTTGATGATTTTACAAATGTGCAGTTACCGGAGCTTGATAATGTAGTTCATAAGCATATAGACATACTTAGAGTAGCGGAACAAGACCACTATAATCAAATAAAACTGACTTTGGAAAAAGCAGTAGCTAATAGGCTTGATATCTCCGATGATATAGAAGAAGTAAAAGAAAATTTAAGTGGGATGAAGGCTATCTCGGAAACGATAGCAAAAACGATTACAAGACATACTCTAGAACAACTATCAGGTGTGACTAAAACTTTTGAAAATCAAATTGTATCTTTAAAGTCTCATACGGAAGGGATTAATACATCACTTTATGAGAGTGAAAACAGACTTGGTTCCATACGTGAACAGAGTGAAATGATAATGAAGCAAATGCTTCTTTCATCTAAAAAGATGAATGAACTAGAGGAGCAAAACAGCGGACTTCACAATATTTACTCAAATATAAAAGAATTGATTGGTGAAATTGAAGTTATAAAAGCAGACTATGTAAAATCACAATCTCAATTGAGTAATATTGTAAAAGAACTAAACTCGACTCAAGTAGATGAGATTAATGATGTAAAAGAACAGATGGAGTCTTTGATTGTCATTTTAACAAAAAAGATAGAAGATTCTTTAGAAAGATTGCATGAACATTATCATATAGCATCTGATGATATTACGCAAAGTGTTCAGATATTGGCTAAAAAGGCACAACTCAAAAAAGGATATACAGATTAGTTTATGCTTAACGCTATAAGAATAGGATAGATTATCAAACCAAGATACGGTAAAAAACTATTTATCGGAGCAAGTAGTACAAGACTTAGTTCCTGAGTCAATTCCTTCTTTTTAAACACCTGTTCTATAAGTAAAATTTTGGTCGCTATATCTGCTGTTTTTATAAAAAGTAAAATCATGGCACTTGGATTATATTCTGTAAGCATTGCAAAACAAATGGCAAAATAGAAGGTAGGCTGCATGATTAAAAATAGAAATATACTTTTTGAATAATACTTATACATGCGAATAAGCATACCCATTATACTCGGAGCTTTTTGCCAGCTTATTTCATAAAATTCCAGTAAAACAAATAATAATATATAGTTTATAATCGCTTCATTTATCATAATTATATTCTACAATAATAATTGAATTAATACTACTACTAAAGTACTATAATATAACTAAATTGGTGTTAATTTAATACTAAAGTACTATTTACAACAAACAATATCAATGTTACCATACAGGTAAACTAAGTAATGTGGAGGTGTGAGATGGCTACTGGAAAAGTGATAGGCATGGTATAACGCTGATGGTGCTACACTCTTGGTTGAGATGGATTCTCCGATTGATGCTGTGTGGTGTTTATATGTTTCCGAGCGTCGGTTATTGCGCGGAAACTTTTGTTTGTAATGATTTTTTGATAAGTAAGGTTTATATTGAGTAAAGAGTTGTCGTGGAATAGTCTTTGTTTTGATAATCAATACCAAAGTACTATTTACAAGGACTAAAATCAATGTTACCATTTAGGTACACTTAATAATGGAGGTGTGTTATGGCTACTGGAAAAGTGATAGGCAGAGTGGAAGTCTCTGTTGGGAATGTTAAACTCGTAGATGTCAATGGTGTGACGCGTGAGCCTGGTTTTGGTGGTCTCATGTATGAGGGCGAACAGATTTACAGTGACGACCCTAATGCATTATTTCAGATTAAATATCTGGCGCTCCCTGAATCAACCGCGTATGACGGTATTTTTAGAGTGCTTGCTGACGGTTCGGTAATATCCGGGCTTGACGGAAATGAGAATATGTTTGGTGATGATATAGACTTTATGGAAACTGCAGCCGGGGATGCCGGTCCGCAAGGTAGTTCCGCTTTCTTGGAAGAAGTTCCTATAGATGAGTCATCACTTTTGGGATTTGGCAGAGATGTAGATTTGGCTCAATATGGAGAGGGTGTTGTAAACGTTAATGTCATTTATGATGATGGTGACAGTAATCCTCCGACTATTACTTCGGGTAACAGTGTAGTGTTTGATGAAAACGGTACGGGTGCTGTTTTACAAGTCACTGCAACGGATACAACACCTGTAACGTTTAGCATAGACGGATTAGACAGTGAGTTATTTAGTATAGATGCCAGCACTGGTATAATTACTTTCAATGATTCACCTGACTATGAAAATCCTTTAGATTTGGGTGGTGACAATGAATATAATGTCAATGTCACAGTTACAGATATATATGGTAACTCTACAACGCAGCTTGTCTCTATAAATGTTAACAATGTAAATGAATCGCCTGCAGCTTTTGATGACTCAGGTTCAGGTCAGGAAAATGATACACTTACGTTTGATGTTTTAGCAAATGACACAGATGTGGATGCCGGTGATAATCCTTCAACTTTTGTATTGGTCAGCGTAGATGCGGGTGAGTATACTTCATTATTTAGTATTGTTGACAATAAAATAGTATTCACACCTGGTACGGTATTTGATTATTTACAAAATGAGGAATCTACACAGCTGTCTGTAAACTATACGATGAGCGATGATGAAGGACTTGAATCTTCAGCTACTCTAACACTTAATGTTACAGGTACAAACGATGCGGCTATAATCACTGCAGCGGGCGACACAATCGCAGAGAACTCGGTTTCAGTGTCAGGAGATGCGAACCATACAGACGTGGATAATACAGATGATGTATTCCAAGTTGTAACAAACGGAACAGCTACTTACGGAACATATACGGTAGCTTCAAACGGAGTATGGGTATACACGCTTGATAACTCAAACCCAGTCGTGGATGCATTAAACACAACAAGTACTCCTCTAAGCGATACTATTACAGTAACAGCAGAAGACGGTACTACTAAAGATATCTCTATTACGATTACAGGTACAAACGATGCACCGGTTGCTGTTGAAGATACTGACACAACTTCTCAAAATGCTTCGGTAACTATTGACGTATTGGCCAACGATACAGATGTTGATTCTAGTGTATTTACTTTAGACAGTGTAAGTGTAGGTCCAAATTTAGGTTCAGTATCGATAGTAGATAATAAATTAGTCTTTAATCCTGGAACGGATTTTGACTATTTAGGTAACGGACAAAGTACGGATGTCATTGTTTCATACACAATGAGTGACGATCAAGGAGCAGAGTCTAGTTCAACTGCTACAATAACTGTAACAGGCACAAACGATGCACCTTCAATAATTGACAATACTGTATATGCCATTGAAGATATAGTATATACGATTACCTCAAGTGATTTCCCTGGATATAGTGATCCTGACAGTGATGCTATGGATAGTATCAGAATAGAGTCATTACCTGTAAACGGAACATTATATGTAGACGGTGTTGCATTGACATTGGCTGATATAGGAACTGCAACTGCTATTATTTCTGCTACTGCACTTGCAAATGGCAGTTTGACATTTGGTTATTTAAGTGCAGACGGTTCAGCCGTTGATACATCATTTAATTTTAGTGCAAGTGACGGTTCATTATGGAGTGCTAGTCAAACTATGAATATAGATGTTACTCCTGTCGCCGATCCATTAGATGTAGGACCTGGATTGGGTGAAATTGGTGATCCGTTATTTAGCTTGGCTAATTTTAGTTTGGAAGATGATCCGAGCTTTATAAATAGAGTGTCTAATACTTACAGTTCAAATGGATTAGTTATTACGGCTACATCCCCTTTAAATTTTAATCCTGGACATGGATTGGGTGTCGATACAGATGATTCAATAGACCATACCAGTGATGAAGCGATTAATATTGACGGAAAATATGGAGAATCGTTAAGTATTGAGTTACCTTCTTCCGTTTTTGCTTTGTATTTAGATTTAAAAGCTACAGGTGGCGATCTTATCGATATAAAACTATTTGATGGAGTTACAGAGATTACATCAGGTTTCAGATTTGAAGATGGTGATGGTAATGAATTGACACTAAATGGAGATGGTTATATAGACGGAGGTGATTTAAGTAATGGTGGCGATACTCTTAGGATTATAAGTGATACTGCTTTTGACGGAATGTATATAGCTGATGCTGACGTATCTGTTAATAAAGACGGTTTTACTTTACAAAATATCTATGACCCGTCATCAATTTCCGGTTTTTACAATTATGACTATAACATGAACTTGGTATTGGGTGATGTAGATGGCAGTGAAGAGATAAGCAGTGTAACACTAAGCGGTTTTGATTCTCTTATTACTACTAAGTTAGTCTTTACTTATACAGATGGTACTACTCCTACTGTAGAAGTCAGTTCAGATTCAGGAGTTATAGTTGTGGATGATGTTGACTTATTGGCAGATGTCGTAGATGGATTAGCAACTGTTACTTTGGCATCTGAAACTCAGATTCCGGATGGTTTCCAACCTGTCTTTGACGCTGTTACAACAGAAATAGGTGCAGGCGTACCTGATTCACATACTATTTTAGGTGGATCAGAAGCTGATGTATTAGTCGGTGGAGACGGAGATGACTATATTGATGGAGGTGCTAATGCAGATACACTCAGCGGCGGCGCAGGAAATGATACTCTAATCTATGATAGTACTACGGATGTTTCAGTAGATGGCGGAACAGGTTATGATACACTTGTTGTAAGTACGACCTTGGATTTGTCTAATGTTTCAAATATTGAAACTGTTCAGTTGAACTCAGGAGCTACCGTGGTTGGCAGTGACCCATTATTGGGTATTACTTCAACGGATGTTTTAAGTGCAGTAGAATCTGATACGTTGATCATTCAATCTTCTGATGGAAATGCATATGATCAGGTAGATGTTCATAGTTCATTTGGCACTGCTGAAGCAGTTGTGATAAATGGGCAAGATTATGCTCAATTTGTTGATGCTGGAGCAACTTTACTTATTGAGATAGATGATCCTTCCGATATCGTGTAATTTCTTTCAAAATTATCCCGTACATTGAATGTACGGGATTTTTAGCAACTTTGTAATTTTTAATTTGAAAATCTCTTATCAAATAAATCTATATTTACAAACCAATACCAAAGTACTATTTACAAAGATATCTACATAGGATAGTATGCGCGAAAATAATAAGGTCACGAATGGATATTGAAAAAGCTGTAGGAATGGTACAGGTTTCTTTAGGAAGTAATAATATAATAGACAAAAATGGTAATATCCGCGAAGTTAATGATGCGGATCTTATTTATCATGGAGAACAGCTTTACGGTGCTGATATGCATTCACTATTGCAGATAAAGTATGCAGAGATTGTAGAACCTGCAATATACAACGGAATTTTTAGTGTCTTAGTAGATGATTCTGTGATGTTAGATCTTGACGGGTGTGAAAACATGTTTATAGATGATATTATGCTTTGATTTTAACAATCTTGTTGGTTGTTTATTTAAATTTTAGAGCGAGTGAGATTCTATCTGACACATCGGCTTTTTCAAATATATGACTTACATGCCCTTTAACGGTTGAAAGTGCAATTTTACTTTGTTGTGCGATTTCTTTGTTACTATAACCGTCTGCAATCATAAGTGCTATGTCTTTTTCTTTTTGAGTTAACAAATGCATAAAGTCAGGTTCATTTTTATCAATTGTTTGAATATAGTGGTTTATGACAAAGTGGGTTAAATCTGTAAATAGCCATCTATAACCGTCTTCTACACCTTTGAGCATTTTAAGCAGGTTTTCTTTGGCTATATATGCATTTTCATAGCCTTTAATCCCTTTTTTTAAAAGTGTGGCAGCATGATGAACTTCCGGTAAAGAATTAAATATTAAAATTGTAACATTATGATAAGGTTCTAGTTTTAGGAGTGCATCATCAATATCTGAGACGCTTAACTCGTCAAACATTAGAATAACATCCTCTTTAGTAGTTTTAAGATAATTAGTTAAAGCATTTAAATTATCTACAGATACAGTCAAGTACTTGCCATATAAAGCATTTTGCCAATGTTTTTTTATAGAAGTCATATTAGTAAATAGAATAATTTTTTTCATCTTATCTCTCACTTAATACATTTTCTCTCGCACGGAGGATAGGTTTTAAGATATAATCAAGTACTGTTTTTTTACCAGTTATAATATCTACATCTGCAGTCATACCAACTATGACATGAAGTTTTGTATCCTCATCTCCTAAATAATTTTTATCTGTTTTTATTCGAACCAGATAGTAGCTCTGCTTATCTATCTCATCTACTATAGTTCCCGCACTAATATGCGTTAAAGTTCCTTGAAGTGAACCGTAAATTGCAAAATCATAAGCAGAGAATTTTACAATTGCCCTTTGACCTGGGTATAAAAAAGCAATGTCTGCAGGTCTTATTTTTGCTTCAACAAGCAGGTTGTCTTGAGTTGGCACTATCTCTATAATATCCATTCCCGGTTTAACAACACCACCTACCGTATTTACCAGAAGTTGTTTAATAGTACCGGTAACAGGAGATCTTACAAAAGTTCTTTGCACTTTGTCCTCTCTGGCAATGTTTGTTCTTTTTATTCTTGACATTTCCGCTTTTGCTTCATTATAAGCTTCTTTTGCAGCATTGTGAAACTCAAGTTTTACTTCCCTAATATTGTCTTTTTGTTCTTCAAGAACTGAAACTAGACGAGGAATGGAAAGTTCTATAGCATCCATCTCTCCTTTAATTGTACTCTGTTGTCTTTGAAGTTGTAAAAATTCAACTTCTGAGACAATTCCTTTTTTAACAAGTGGTTTATTAAGAGCAACTTCTTTTGAAATAAGCTTATAATTATTTGTTAATTGAATTAGTTTTGCCTGAGCTTCTTTTAATTCATTTCTTTTTTGATTTAAACGGCGTTTGTATATCATTATATTATTATTTAGTTGTTCTTTGTTCGTTTTATAGAGAGAAAACTCGTGTTTGATGAGATCTGGAGAGGCTTCTCTAATCTCCTTGGTAACAGAAAATGCATTTCCTGTGGATTCAGCCAAAAGACGAATACTTTTTGCCTGTAATTCGTTGTACCTAAGTTGAGACTCTATAAACATACTTGCAAAACTTGTGTCATCAATCTTTATAAGTATATCTCCCTTTTTAACGTCTTGACCTTCTTTTACAAGTATCTCACTGACTATACCACCTTCAAGATTTTGAATGATTTGTATTTTATTTGATGGTATCACTTTCCCCTGTCCGCGGGTAAGAGCATCTATATTTGCATTATATGCCCAAACTATTAACCATATTATTACGAATGCACCTATCCATAACAGCAGCTTTGTTTTTAGATTGTTTTGCATAAGCATAGCGGAACTCAAAGAGCTCATATACTCCAAATCATCTTCATTCTTTACGTCAAGGTTTCCAATGTCTTTCTTATCATAAGAATAATCTACAAACTTATCTCTTAGGCTCATGACTTAGCTTCTTTTGGTCTAGTTAACTGCTCTATTACATTTGCTCTGGTATCGTCTAACACAACTTTACCCTGAGCCAATAGTATTAGTCTGTCTGTCAGTGGCATAAGAATGCTTTTATGAGATATCAGTAGCATTGTTTTGTTCTTTTTGTAAAATTTCATTGCCCTGATAAAATGGCCTTCATGTGTACTGTCCATAGAATTTGTAGGTTCATCAAGTAAAATAATCGGAGCAGGGTGTATAAAAGCTCTGGCAATAGAAATAGATTGTTTTTGTCCACCTGAGAGTCCATCACCTCTTTCTCCGACAGGCATATCAAATCCCATAGGGTGAATGTTTACAAAATGATCTAATCCGCTGAGTTGAGATACACGAAGTATTTCTTCATCGTTGGCATCAGGAGCACGTAGAATAATATTGTCTTTTAATGTACCTCTAAATAAAACCACATCTTGCGGTACATAAGATATATTATCCCTTAAATCTGCAGGATCGATCTGTTTTATATCTATCCCGTCAATCAAGATAGATCCTTCAGTAGGTTCATAAAGTCCGAGTATAAGTTTTTCTATGGTTGTCTTTCCTGAACCGTTTGTGCCTATGATGCCGACAGATTCTCCGGGGTTAATGGTAAAATTAACATCATCTAAAACTTTTTTATCCGTATTTGGATAGATTAAACTCACATGCTGAAACTCTATCTTACCTTTGAAAGAAGGTCTTTGTACAAATTTTTTGGCTTCTTCTCTCTCTACATCCAGATTCATAATGGCATCAATGGCATCATATGAGGTTTTTGTCTGCTGTAAATTAGCTATAAGAGAAGCTACTTGTCCCAGAGGAGCAAGCATTCTTGAAGACAACATTACTACAGCGATAAGACCACCCATACTTAATGCTTTTTCACCTATTGCGTAAACACCGCCAATAATAATAGAGACTGTATTCATCTGAACAATAAAATTTACAAAAGTAGATATTGAGTTGGATAATATTTTAGATTTTAACCCTTTTTTTGCGACTCCGCCTGCTGCTTCTTCCCATTTCCATTGAGATTGACCGCTTATTCCAAGAGCCTTAATAGTCTCCAATGCAGATAATGATTCAATAAGTACGGCATTTTTAAGTGCCGAAGCTTCATATGTACTCTCAATTGAGTGTCGCATTGGTTTTTCCACAATCATACTATATATGATAATAATCAAACCGCTTATAATAGGAATGACTACAAGCCAGTGACCGATAATATAGATGATAAATAAAAATATCATACTAAACGGTAAGTCAATAAGAGCTGCGATTGAGGACGCCGTAAAAAAACCTCGTATTGAATCAAAATCTTTTAAATTACTTGCAAATGAACCGACTGAAGCAGGTTTGGCAGATAATTTTAGATTGAGTACTTTTTCAAATATGATTGAGGACATGATAATGTCACTCTTTTTAGCTGCATTTTCAAGAAAATAAGAACGTAAAAATTTTAATACCATGTCAAAAACATATATAACGATAATACCGGTTGCAAATACCCACATTGTGTCGATTGCATTGTTTGGTACAACTCTGTCATATATATTTAACGTAAATATTGGACTTGCCATTACAAAAAGATTTATTAAAAAAGAAGCGACTATTACATCTGAATAGACAGATTTTGAGTAACCTAACGTTCCCCAGAACCAATGATGTTTTTCATGTTTTAGTATACGTTTATGAGCATCTTTATAGTTATGGTCTGGTTTGATCAAAAAAGCAAAATTTATATATTCCTCTTCGAGAGACTCGACCTTAACCCAATTTTCACCTTCATCAAGCTCTGGAAGTATGATTTTTGCATATTTTCTGTCTGGACTTATCTCAGTAAGAATACAGGCATTCTCACCGTTTTTATCACCTTTTAAAATTAATATTATAGGAAGAAGGAGAGGGGATATATCTTTAAATGAGTAATTTACTAACTTAGAGCTAAATCCTGCTCTCTGAGCAGCTCGAAAAAAAGCAGACTTCGCCTCCTTTGAATCTAGTGAGAAGAGTTTTGGTATTGATCTTCCCGGTTCGACAGGAAGATCAGCAATCAAAGCTTTTGCGCTAAAAGGCCTGTTGTAGAGTCTTGTAAATATTACCAGACACTCTAGTATAGGGTCTCTGAACTCTCTATTTAATGACGACATTCATCTCTTCTAACATTTTACCAGTATGTGATAAAATCTCATAGTAGGCAGTTAAGTTGTCATAATTAGCATTGACTTTACGATTTTTTGCATTGTTATATTCCAACTCAATGTTTAAAAGATCTATAATACTTCTTCTTCCCAATTCATTTTCTTGTCTGTAATCAGCGACAGTTTTTGCACTCGCATCAATATTTTTATCAATATAGACTAACTGTTTTTTAGTCATATTATATTTAACCCATGCAATTTTTGTGTTCGCTTTGATAAAAAGCTTAGCATCTGCAAGAGTTGAGTTTTGTTGGAGTAGAATGTGTTGATTTGCTTGTTTATTCGCCGAATCATATAGACCGTTGAATAGATTATAGTTGATGACGAGCATTCCGCTATAACCTGAATCTTCACTTTCTAAATCATTGTTGTTTGTAGCGGTATTGTAACCAACACCGTGAACACTGTCATTCCAATAAGCTTTAGCTACGATATCTGCAGATGGATAGTAAGCCGCCTCTGCACGGCCGATTGCAGCCTTTGAAGCTTTAATGTCATTTTGTGAGACATCAATAGTCGGATTGTTCTTCATTGCGATGTCGACGAGTCCTTCTATATCATCTGAAGGTATAGCACCTATTACAGGGTTTTCAAGTTCTTCAGGAGCAACACCAGGTAAGATACGTTCAAAACTATAAACAGCAATGAAATAGTTTTGTTGGGCTAAGTATTCAGCTGCTCTTGCATTTTCATAACGAGAGAGTGTTTGCTCATAGTCAGAATTTCTTGCAATACCGGCATCTACTTTTTCTTTGATCTGTTTTAGGTATTTATCGTGAACCGCTACATTTTCCTTAGCAATATCATATAGCTCGCGAGTTTTTAAAACATCCAAGTAGGCTGTAGTCGCTTCAAGCGCTAAGCTGTTGGCACTTTCTTCAACTGTTTTTCCTGCAGATAAAATCAGAGCCTTTCTTTCTTTCATGCTATACACGGTGTTAAGACCGGCAAATACATTTTGTGTTAATGTTGCAGAGGCCTCTTGTCTAGTCATTCTAGCTTCTTCTCTTGCATTAGCCGGAGTCTTAGTTGCTTCCGGACCGACTGAATATGAAAGATCAACAGAAGGTAGATAACCCGCCTGCACTTGTGTCAATCTTTGTTTACTAACATTTAACGACTCTTGTTTTACCTTAATCTGAGGATGCGTCTGTATCGTGTTTTGCACAACTTCAGAAATTGTCATAGCACTTAAGAGTGCGGGCAATAAGCTTAGCGAGAGTATTGGTAATCGTTTCATCTTGTATCCTTTCAGTGTATATATTGTTAGTATACTGAGATAAAAATATTAGTTTTCTTAAATCAATATAAGAATGACCATAGTAATTTAAATTTAAGGATTATCTTCAAAAAGTCTTTGAAAAATAACAAAAAAATTATACTTTTTAAATAAAAACACACACTATATTGGCTATCTTAAATAAAATGAAGACTTTTAGATATTAAATCTTTTTTACTAGATAGATATAGTATTATGTCGTATATATAATTAAAGAGTTAAAAGTATGAAAATCAGAGTTTATTATGAAGATACCGATACAGGTGGAGTTGTTTACCACTCAAACTATTTAAATTTTTGTGAAAGAGCCAGAAGCGATGCTTTTTTTAAAAAAGATATGACACCAGTTTTGCAAAACGGACATTTTGTTGCCAGAAAATTAGAAGCTGATTATGTTACGAGTGCTAAACTTGGAGATATACTAGATATTACAACTGAACTTACTCAAATGAAGGCTGCATCGTTTATACTTTGTCAAACGATATATAGAGATAATAAAAAAATATTCAGCTTGTCTATTACCTTGGCTTACATTACTTTTGAAGGGAAACCCCAAAAAATAGATGTAGATACGAATGATCTTATTCTGTCACTCTTCGATGTTTGATACTATAGAAGAATGTTTTATAAACCTGTACATGGAAGGATTTAAAAGTTCTATAGGGTAAATCATCTGGTTGTCTTCTACTTTTATTTTATATTCTCTATCTTCTCTTGTTGCAAGATTAAAAAAATAGTCTATTCCAACAGTAGTGGTATAGTTAATCCAATCATAAACTATATCATTACCCAAAAGAGAGTTTGTCTCTATTAGAATATTGTTGTTTTGAGTTATAGAGTTTGCAATTATCATGTTTTTTCTATCTTCGTACTGCGTCATTGACAGGATCAGAGGGTCGTAGTTTATTTGTGTAGATAAAATATTTGTCGCATTCGTATCATAAAGTGTAAGTTGAGACATAATCATACCTGTTTTGACAATGGGCGTATTTACAAAGAAAGAACCTTTTATAATGTTTTCATTCTCTTTTAGTTGAGTTTCCAAGTTTGTAGTTCTTTTTGGGATTGAAAATTTTACTACACTCTTGTTCGCATCCAGGATTTTAGCGTCAATCTCTTCTTTGCTTAGATTTTGGTCTATTCCTTCATAAATAAACTTTTCTTCTTCGTATAGACTTAGTTTTTTACCTATAGTTGATTGATCATAGAATATTACAAGAGGAGAAACTGCCTCTTTTAAAAGTAAATCACTTTGTGCTTGGTAATCAATGCCGCCATATATCAGATAAGATGAAGTAGAAGTTATATCTCTTTTGTTTATTGTAGGAAAAAAAATGTTCATATCTGGATTTATTTCCCCAATAGCATTTGCACCTTTTTGTGTCAGAGGAGCTATTATATAATTAAAGCCGTCTTGAGATATTTTATTTAGGGTTTTTTGAATATCTTCAATACTTTCACTTTCTATTTTATAACTCTTTAATTCAAAAGAATGATTTTTAGCTATTAAATATGCAAATGAAGCATTTGTCGTAGATGAAGCATATCTGCCTATTACCTTATAGGGAAGAAGAAGAGCAATACGAAGTTTTTTAGTCAGTATCGATGAACCGAGGTTTAAGATTGATATACTCATCATTCTTACTTCATCTTGCTCTTTGTTATCCAGTTTTGAATCTGCATGAGCTAAAAAAGAAAAGATCATATCATTGTCAAGATATTCTTGCATACAACTTTCGTTACATGGGTAGGGATCTAAATTTTGTATATATGTTTTTGGAAGAGGTATATTTGATATAAGATAACTCTGTGCAAACACCATAACAGGGAAAATAAAAGTTAGTAGATATAATTTTTTCATAAGCAACTCTTTATAGTTTTTAAATCATTTAAAGCGATTTTTTTTAATTCAGGGTTTCTCAGTAAAAACTGAGGGTGATAAATAGGAATAAGTTTGTACTTTTTGAAGTCTATCACATGTCCTCTTACACTTTGGAAATCTCTATCTTCATTTGTCAATTTAAAGTATGCTTCTTCACCCAGTGTGACAATAACTTTTGGTTTTACAAATTCAATTTGAGAAAAAAGATAAGATTTACAGGAGTCCCATTCAGAGGCAGAAGGTATGTTTGAATTTAATGGTTTGCATTTTACGGCATGTGTAAAGTATACATCTTCAGTTTTTAGTCCGATGACTTTTTCAATCATGTTTGTTAAACTTTCACCGCTTCTGCCTACATAATACGAATTGCTGCTGTCTTCATTCATTGAAACACTAAAGTCGACAATCATAAGTTGTGCATTTGTATTTCCATAGCCGCTCATGCTTTGTTGCCTTGATTTACTAAGATCGCAGAGATGGCAAGTTGAAATATTTTGAGCAAGCTCATTTAATGTTTTGGGTGCTTCATGAGTGTTTTTTTCATTTACATAAAAAGGGTCAATATAATCAAAACCAATGGACTTTAAGCGGTAAAGATTTTGAAGAAGAACTAGATTCTGAAAAGACTTCACTTGAGCACCTATGACTTATGTTTTTGTGAGTATAGTTAAAGTGTGGTTGATTTGGGCTTAAAGTTTTGCAAGTTATTTGCAACAAATCAAGGAAAATAGCACCTCTATAAACCTATTTTCTTAATCATTTTGCAGTTTAATTGCTAAAAAGTGGTACAAAAACGGTACAAAAAAAAGTGCAACAAATTTTATAAAATAATTTATCTATATCTATCATCTTTCAAAAGAATCCTAAATAAAATTTATTACAGTATAATATTGTTAATTATCATTGGAGAAAACATGAATACAGCTACAATTATATTTAACATATTTGTTATATTGACTTTTAGCATAAATTTAAATGCGTCAGAAAAAGAGTTTAAGTGTGACGGCAGACAATACTGTTCTCAAATGACCTCTTGCGAAGAAGCTAAGTTCTTTTTGGAAAACTGCCCTAATCCTAAGATGGATGGAAATCATGATGGTGTCCCTTGTGAGAGACAACACTGTAATAAAGAACATAAAAAGAAGACTGATTAATGCTAAATTTACTTATTTATTTTTTTTAAAGAGATGGCTTTAAATACTGGAAATTCTAAATTAACATAATAAAAACTACAAAAGACTATAAACAAGGACTTTGTAGCTCTATCAAAACCTTTCAACTTCTTCATTATTATTCATTTTTGGGCACAGTTTGGGCACACAAAACACAAACATACAATTATTTTATTAAGTAATATATAATCACTTTTTTTCAGCTGCTACATATTATTTTATATCAATTATTAACAATTAATCTTATACTGATAAAAAAAAAGCTAAACTGCTAGTTAATTAATTTATAATATCCAAAATTTAAACAAGGTGTGTTAGATGAAGATAAATATATTACATTTTTCAGATTTACATTATGATAGCAAGAATAAGACTAAAATGGAAACTTTAAAAACTAAGATGATTGATAGTTTACAAAAAAGTGACCCTGTTGACCTTGTTGTATTTTCTGGAGATTTAGTACAAAAACCATCTGTAGATGAGTTGAATAATGCATATACAGAATTTATTGAACCTTTGCTCCTATCATTAAATCTTACGGTTAATGAATGTTTTTTCACCATAGGTAATCATGAAGTATTTTTGGATAAAAGAGATGATATAACTTTTTCTGGATTAAGAGATTATGTAATAGATAAGAATGATAAAAAAACTATTGCAGCACTACAAAATGAAGAAAGAGAGTTAAAAGAATTTGTTGATTATAAGGAATTCATAGATTCACTAAAACAAGATACAGTGATAAAAAATCATACTTTATACACCATATATAAAAAAACAGTCCATGGAATTACTTTTGGATGTATTTCATTAAATTCAAGTATATTTATGGAAGGTAGTAAACATGATTTTACAAACTTATGGTTGATACCTGATATGCTTGATGGTTTAGCAAAAGAAATAAGAGATTGCGATATTAAGACATTAAATATACACCATTCATTAAGATGGTTTAAAAATCACAATGAAATAGAAAAAATTATGTTAGACAGATTTAACATAGTATTTTATGGACATGAACATGAACATGATGGTAAGCATATAATGGATATACATAATAGAGATATTTTGAGTTTACATGCATCATCACTTTTTCATGAAAAAAATGAGAGAGATGGTTATTGTTGTTATTTATACGATAGTGATAATAGTGAATTGATAATCAAAAAAAATGAATTTAATAAAAAACAAATTATATTTGAAGAATTCCAAGAAAATATAATCAATAATATAGACTTAATGAAAAAGGCACCAAATACAGTTAGAAATCAACATATATGTGCAGTAATTTATCCAGTTTTACAAAATCATGTGAACCAATATTTATCTATAAATCTTACTTCTGAAAATAATAAAAAATGCCTTGAAGATATTTTTGTGCATCCTATTATAGTTGAGATTGAAGATGTGGAAAACGAAGGGAAGCAAGAAGAAAAGGAAGAAACACAAGTTTTATTAGAAGATGTTATTAAATCTGAGGAAAACACCCTCTTCTTGGGAAAAGGAGAAAGTGGGAAAACTACTATTTTAAACATGCTAAATCTAATGCACCTTAAAAGTCATACTGGACATATACCAATTTATATTTCTGGTAATGAATTAAATAATGAAAATAGTATTGCACTGTTTAAAGCTAAGATAAGCGATTATTTAGGTAATTTTTACGGGGATACTAAACTTAGACTAGAAGACATGATTAATCAGAAAAGATTTGTTTTTTTAATAGATGACATAGACAAATTATCAGATGAATTAGTTAGCAAGATAATAGCACTCGATAATATTATATTTGCTACGTTTACTACTAAAGAATATGATAATTTTGAAGATAATATATTGAATTTTAGCAAAGAAAGCAACTTATACAATGTATTCAATAGACTTAAAATAAAACCTTTACGAGCTAAAGAAAGTAAAAGACTAACAGAAAATATTGTCATGGATGATAAATCAAGTAGTATAGCAACAAGAGTTACTAAAACTATATCTAAGTTAAGCTTACCTTCAAATCCATTTATTACTACATTATTAGCGTGGATGTATATGGAAAAAATTGAAATACGGGAAAATGAACCTCAAATAATAGATGTCTTTCTAGATTATCTTTTAGAAAAATCAGATTTATCAAAAAGGTTTGAAGGTAAATTTGATTTTGATGATAAGAAAAATTTATTATCTTTTATAGCCTATAAATTTTTTACTGAAGAAAGTCTAGCTATTAAAGAAGATAAAATCATGGAATCAATTATTTCCTATTCTTCAAAGTATTATGCATTTAATATTGATGCTACAGATATTTTAAATTACTTTTATGAAAGAAAAATTATTACAAAGAATAATGGGTTAGTACAATTTTCATATAGGGTTTTTTATTATTACTTTATTGCTTTATATATGAAACAAAATGAAATATTTTATGAAACAGTGACATCAGATAAAAAATATATTATAAACATGATTAACGAACTAAGATATTATGCTGCACTAAATAAAAATGATAAAAAAATACTGGATACAATTATTAGTTATTTAGGTGATGCAAAATTTTTAAATAAAATAATTTCATTACCTGCTTTAGAACTCTTAACTAAAGAAAAAAGTCACCCAAGCAAAATAGATAATATAAATATTACCCATGATGAAGATGAAGATGAAGATGAAAATTCTGTTACATCAAGTCATGATAAAAAAATCACAGATAGAATGGACAACATAAAAACAGAAATTCAGGAAAGAAAATCTGAAGATTATAATAAAAATAAAATATTAATAACATGTATAGATAGAAATTATAGGGAAGAATTTTTTGCTCTTAACTTAGTTTTAGCAGAATTTGTCAAGAATTTAAGTGTTGTAAAAATTGAGGAAAAACAAGATTATTTATTATATGTTATAGATAACTATGTGAATATTTTTAGATATTGGGAAAAAACATTATCAGACAAAGAAGTAATAAAAAAATTTTTAAATATTACATTAAAAGATGATACTATCAGTATTGACGATGATGAACTAGAAACTTTGAAAACACATATGCTAAATAGAGTTTTGGCAACGATAGCTCAAATTGTAGAGATGAGCTTAGCTACTCCAAAAATGACAAATTTATATGTTGAAGGAATTAGAAGTCAAAGAGATGTATATAGTTATTTCTTTAATATGATGTTGAACTTTGAAGTGGGCGAAGAATATATTATAGAAAATTTTGAACACTTTATTAGAATTAATAAAAATAAAACATTGTTTAAACTAATGT
This sequence comes from Sulfurimonas sp., assembly GCF_041563495.1. Classification (GTDB taxonomy): domain Bacteria; phylum Campylobacterota; class Campylobacteria; order Campylobacterales; family Sulfurimonadaceae; genus Sulfurimonas. Next base: position 252,072 of record NZ_JBFFMZ010000003.1, on the reverse strand, counting down.
TTAATAAACTTTTACATAGTTATGTTCATAAAATAAATGATAGTGAAATGAAAAAATCGATAAAAAAACTTTTGATTAAATTGCAAAGCACAATACATAATGTAACACTAGATAAAAAAGGTAAAAATATGCGTAAGTTACAAGAAAGTGTTGAGCATAGAATTAAAATCATGCAATTATTAGCTTAATAAAAAAACTGTTATGACTTATTAAGTAAGTATTTTTGCATATATAAATGACACAACAATTAATTGAATACCTCCTTAAACTAAAGAAGTCTGGTTACACAGATAAAGAACTTATTCCACTAATAAGTAAAACTTTTTCAGAATATACAAAAGAAGACATAGCAGAAGAAAATATTAATGCTATTTTAAATCCACTTATAGAAGTTCATTCCACTCGAGAACTAAAAGAAAATGATAATATAGAAAATATTTTAAACAATACAATCCATAAGTATTTTGATAAAACTGAGGAAAACTATACTATAGTTAAAAATCATTTATTAAAGTTATCTCTATATGACAAAGTAATTGAACGTGATAATATTGAATACTTTTACTTAATAGATATGTTACTTACTAATTACCTCTTACACTTTAGTGCTCTAGAAGAATTTGATAGTTTAAAAAAACAAAATGACACTGATATATCTGGAGTTGCTTTATCAAGCAGTACTACAGCAAAAGCAATAATTTCAAAAGAACATAATGCTATAAAAACGGCATTAAAATCAATGCCAAATAATGAAGAACTAAAATTTAGAAATAAAGTATATACAGAGTACCTAAGAAATCCTCACTCTGCAAGTAAATCATTACATGTGGTCAAATTGTTAGGCGGTATTAAATCATTATCACAAGAAGAAAATGAATATATTTTAAATGCTGTAAAAGTTCTTAATAGTGCCTTTCCATTTGAAAAAAAAGAGATATACAAAAGTGCAAATTTATTAATAGTAATACTTTTTAGAAAAGACAGCATGTGGATTAAAGAACTAAAACCTAAAAATATGATTTCAAATAATATACTTATAGAAATCAATGAAGTCTTAATGGAAAATGTTTTTAAAACAAAAAACAAATTAAAGAAAGACAATATTTCTCAATCTATTCAAGTAAGAACAGACTATGACCTAACACATATATATGAGTTTAAAAATGCCTCTAATGATAAGATACATCCGATGTTTGAAGATACAGAATATAATAAAGAGTACTTCGATGAACTAACAGAATATTTTAAGAAAAAAATTCCTCTAAAATCGGATGACATCTAAAAACAAACCTCCTATAATTTCCTCAGTTAATTAACAAATAAACAAAAACAACCAATCGATTGGTTAATCAAATCAAAGGATTAACCTATGTTAAAACTAAGTGCAGTGTTGTTAAACACATATAAATCAGATGAGTACATTAATAAAGATAGTGGAACAACTACACCTTCTAAGAATCGTTTTCAAATGCTAATAAAAAAGCCAATGAGAAATGGAACTATGAAGCAAGAACTACATGACCTAACCGTGAAAGATGAAGTATATAACAAATACAAAGATTCAATAGGAAAAACTATTGAAATAGATGTTGGATACTTCGGTCAAAATATAACCTTCTTCGGTATCTAGTACTGAACTGTAACGAGCTTGAATATCTGTCGGATAGAGGCGCCTAAGCCACTAGAGACAGAAATGAAAGCCGTTACCAATCACATAAACAATCAAGAATAATAAATAGTCCCGTTGATATAGCTTAGAGATAAGAGGCTCCATGTTTATATGGAGAATATCTCTAAGATTTATCAATTAAATATCGATAAGGGGGTTCTAGTAACACCCCCTGACGTAAGTCATAAAGGAAAACTAAATATGAAAGATATGAGAGTAAAACTAATACCTCATGTATCAGGTATAGACGCACTGTATTACTTCGCTCAAAGTGGTGGCAACTACGATAACTACTATATGAATATCATAGACCAGATAGAAGATAAAAAAGCAGAGTTCACAGCTCTTGATTATGCTTATGCAGATAATGACATTATCATAACTCTAAACGATATAGATGTGAAATATAGCGGTATGGGTAGAGACGGCTTTTTATGGTTTAACCATGAGTTCTTTAGAGTTGGATTTAAAGATTCTGAGAAGTCTCAGAACATTCATAATATCAGAGTTCAACTAAATGCTATTGGAATATATACACTGGGTATAAAATCTTTAGTAGAGTATATCAACACACAACTACTAAAAGGTTCACTACTAAGTACAAACTACTTTCCAGTAACTAGAATAGATGTGAATATGTTCGTACAACATAACTTTAACTATCTTCGTAAAGAGATGATACTCTCTAAAAAGAAAACTCATAGTGCTAATATTGGCGAGCGTTCAACTGGTTATGAACTAGAAACTTATTATGTAGGTAAGAAACCGTTTTTACTTAGAATCTATAATAAGTTAAATGAGTTGGAGAATGGTTCTGAAATTAAAAAAGAGTTAATGCACAACTACTTTTTAATAAATGGATTGGATACTAGAAAACCTATCTTTAACGTAGAGTTTGAGTATCATAGAGAGTTTTTGAAACAGTACAACATAGATACTATAGAAGACGCACTAGAGCGTTCTCAAAGTTTATTTGAACTAGGATGTGATTTAGTAAAACTACTTGATATATCATCTTTAACAGAAACACAGATAAACTCATCTAATCGAAAACGTGCAGATATATTACCAGTATGGCAATATATATCAACTCACTATGATAATAAAGAGTTTATGCAGATAACTACTCCTATGGAGAAGATAGAGAGAATCTCTTATAGATACTCACTAGAAGACGCCAGAAAACCCATTAAGAGACAAATAACAAGATTACTACTTCATGGTAATGCTCCAACGCTCTTTTACTTCTATGAGCTACTTCAAAACGCTAAAGAAGATTATGAACTAAGAGAAAATATAAAACAAGTTTATAAAGAAGAAAAACCAACATTCAAAGATGATTTAAAATCATATTCAAATGAAGGATTACAGAACTTTGAAAAGAAACTCTCTAAAGAGATAATGGGCATAGATATTGAAGATAAGCAGTATGATGAACTGCTACGAACTTACAATGAAGTGCATGATGAGCTTGTAGAACGTGGGCTTGTTGAGTTTCCGTTTTAGGAGTTAAAGATGAATACTCAAGCTTTTGAAAATTTAGAGTTGATACCAGAGCTTTTAACTAAAATAGGTTTAGTAGCTGAGAGGATGGCTAAATTAGCACCACCAATCACTAGTAAAAAAGAAGTTGCAAGGTTTTTAAATAAGTCAGAGAGGACTGTTAATAACTACATAGAGCAAGGTTTATTAAAAGAGGGTTATCACTTCTATAGAAAAAATGGTAAAATATTAGTGTTTATAGAGGACGCTATTTTAGAGTTTCGTGATAAGCGAGACAAAGGAATAGTAAGGTGAAAAAGTTAAGATTTAAAAACCGTAATGGTATTTTATATTTTGGAATAGGTGATAAATTAATATCATCTAAACTCAAATTTACAAGGGTAAATAAAAATATCATTATTGGCAAGTTCAGAGATGGCAAACTAAATGAAGAGTTAGGCATAGGTATAAATGAAGGAATACCTATGATAAGTGATTTATTGGATGATGTTATGCAGAGCAAGATAGCATTTATAAAACATAAAACTTTTCTTGCTTACAAAGCTACTTTGAAGCATAGTATTTTGCCATATTTTGAAGATACACCAGTAAGTAGTGTTAAACCAATAGCTATAAAAAAATGGCATGATGTCCTTATAGCAAAAGGTTTAAAGAGGCAGTCAATATCAACTGCCCGAGTTCTTTTAAAAGAAGCATTTAATCTTGCAATCATGAGTGAATATATGGAGACTAATCCAGTTATTATGGTTCAACTTCCAAGAATGAAAAGGACAAAGAAAAAGCAAAAACCTTTTACCTTGGATGAGATAGATTTAATTCTAGATAATTGCCCTAATAAACAAGTGAAAAATTTTCTTGGTATATCATTTTTTACGGGAATGAGGTCGGGAGAAGTTTTAGCATTGGAGTGGAATGATATTGATTTTGAGACAGATACTATATCAATCACAAAAACAATTGCACAAGGAACAATAAATACTCCAAAGACGTATTCAAGTTACAGAGATATTGAAATGCTACCAAGTGCTAGAAGATTTTTTAAGAGTCAACAACTTCAAACAGGAATAAAAAATAGTTATCTTTTTTTTAATACAAAAGGTAATTATTATGGAAGTACTTTAGCTCTGTATAAAAACTATAAAAGTATTTTGACTAAGTTAAATCTTGAACATAGAACACTACATAACACTAGACATACATTTGCAAGTATGATGTTGAATAATGGAATTGACCCAATGTGGGTTTCAAATACTTTAGGACATGAAAATCTAGATATCACTCTTAAAGTATATGCTCACTTTATGCCAAAAAAAGAAAAGATGATTATAGACTTTTTAGATAAGAGGTATAAAAATGGTACCGATAACCATTAATATTTAAAATATCAGTCAAAAAAACGGTACAAAAACGGTACAAAAAAACCCACAAACATCGTGAACTTCGATGGTATATTTAAAGTGTGGTTAAAATCTACTTTAGAATACTTTTATGGTAGAATTGTGCCACCAAAAAAGGATGATTATTACATGCTGAAAAAAAATGATTCATTACATATTAACAATTTTACATTGACTTCATCCACGGAAGTTACAGGCATAGTTAGAAACATTTTAGAGATACACAATAAAAATATTTTAATACATATTTCTTCTTTTATGCACAATACGGTTCTTGTTCAGAGTTTGAAACTTGAACTTGAAAAAAAACTTCCGGATGCTAAGATCGTTATGTTTAAACATGATGATAAATCTCACACTTCAGTTGTAGTTTATGACTTAGATAGAAAAATAGATAAAAAAGATATAAGTGATGAGATTTTAAGAGAGACTCAACTAAAAGACAGAATTAAAACAGACGACCTTAAAGATTGTAAAAAACAACTCCTAAATAGGTACTTTACCGATCATTTAACAAGTTTTCCAAATCTATATCAACTCAGAAAAGATTTACTTGACAATGAAAACTTTAGCTTAATCACCATAGCAATAGATAATTTTGTTACTATCAACAACTTTTATGGTTTCATGGTCGGTGACTATATAATAGAGCAAGTAGGCAAATATCTGATAGAAAATTTTGATGAGAAAATATATAGAGTCTCAGGAACTGAATTTACAATTTATTTAGAAGATTATTTAGATTTTTATGAGTTAAAAGAGTATTTAACAAAGCTTTATGAAAAAGTGAAAAATGTAACTGTTTTATATCAGGATAATGAGATAAGTGTTAGTGTGACATTGGCATCGTGTGTAAATTCCAATCAGGAAAATTTATTTTCCAAAGTATCGATGGCACTAAAATATGCAAAAGATCATAGATTGCCTTTTTGGATATACGAAGATAGAATGGGATTTGAGAATGAGTATGAAAAAAACTTAAATATTTCAAATGTAGTCAGGCATGCTGTAGAAAAATCTAAAATAATCCCATACTTTCAACCAATCATAGATAATAAAACATTGAAAATCAACAAATACGAGTGCTTGGCAAGACTCTTGGATGAGAATGATAATGTTATATCTCCAACACTATTTATTCCTATATCAAAACGTATTAAAGTCTATGATTTTGTTACAAAAATTATTATAGAAAAATCATTTGAAATTTTTGAGACCAATAATTATGAGTTTTGCATAAATCTTTCAATGGAAGATATTATAAACAGTGAGATGTTTAACTTTATTTTACAAAAACTAAAATCAAGCAGCGCCTCGAATAGAGTTATATTTGAAATAGTAGAGTCAGAGGCAATTAAAGATTTTGAAAAGATTGCACGTTTTATAAATGAGATAAAGAGACATGGAGCGAAAATTGCAATTGATGACTTTGGAGATGGGTATTCAAACTTTTCTTATCTAATAAAGATGAATGTAGATTTTTTAAAGATAGACGGCTCTCTTATAAAAGATATAGATACAGATAAAAATTCCTATCTGGTTGTAGAGACAATAGTTGATTTTGCAAATAAACTAGGGATTAAAACAATTGCTGAGTTTGTCCACTCAAGCACGGTCATGGATAAAGTCAAAGAGATGGGAATAGATTATTCCCAAGGTTATCACATAGATAAGCCGTCTCTTAGTATAGAATAAAAAGATTAGTATTTTTAGTCTTACTCTGTTACTTCTACAGAAACAGGAGTACCTTCCCAAATACCGTGTTTAGTACAGTAACCGTGGGCAACAAGGTTTAGTTTTTTACCAGTCGGAATAATTGTAAAAGTTGTAGTGTTGTGAGCTTTAGTATTTCCTAAAGTTCCTGGGACATAAGAAGCACCCGCTAATTTAGTCTCACCGTTGAAAAGAGTTACAGATTCGATATAGTGATCAAAATCATCTGGATGAGTATACTCGCTACCCATTTTTACAGTTACTTCAAACGGCTCTCCTGCTTTGGCTGTTTCAGCGCAGTGAATAAACGGAGAATGACGGTCAATTAAGTCTTTTTTTGCTTCTCTTTCTACAGTATCTATATCAACATATTTGTTAATCTTTGGCATATGGATTCCTTTTGTTTTTTAATTTATAGTGATATTGTAACTTCATAATCATTTACTAAAACATAAATAAGAGTTTATTTGTCTTATTTAAGAAAAATTTTATAAATGCCTATAAAGTCTTAGCGCCGCAGAAGATTCTATTGTTTCCTTTGTCTATGGCATAAACAATCTGATATCTGCTATTTGCTATGTTATTGTGAATGTCACTAGAGAATTTTATGGTGATATTTTCACCGTTAATGGATGTGTTATTTATATTTTTATCCATAAAATAAAATGCTACACCGCTGTCATTAGCGTCAAAAAGATAAGCTTCTTCACTAAAACTATTAGATTGAACCAAACATTTTTCTGGAGGAGAGATTATACTTCTATCTACATCTCTTTTATTTAGTACTGCTTGAAAACCATCACTAAGCGCTTTTAGTTTTGTACTCTCATTCATAATCTCTATAATTGTCTCATCTAATATTTTTGAGTTGTTAAGTGAAGCATTAGAATATTCACCAATACTGTTTAAGCCGTTAAAAACTGATTTTAATTGTTCTAACTGTATGTCAAATTTCTTTTGAAAGTTGTTTATTGAGTCAATTGTTGTGTGAAGAGTAGCCTCAATAGAATTAAAATTATTCTCAAGATGCTCAGATTTTTCTCTTAGTTCCGAGAAGATGTCTTTAGTGGCCTCAGTATCGCTTGTAACGTCACCTATACTTTGTTCAATAGAACTTATAACACCTTTTATCTCATTTGCACTGTTTTGTGATTTTTCAGCCAGCTTTCTTACTTCATCGGCAACTACGGCAAATCCACGACCATGCTCTCCTGCGCGAGCTGCTTCGATTGCAGCATTGAGAGCAAGTAGGTTTGTCTGCTCTGCAATATCTGAAATAGCACCGATAGCACTAGATACTTCTTCTGAGAGAGTTCTAAGTCCCTCAACAGAATCTACGGTTTTCTCAATTGATTGATAAACTTTATCTGTACTTTCCATGTTTGAAGTTAACATCTCTTTACCGTCGTCTACACTGCGGATAGATTTTTGAGAGTCATCTTTTAAAGTTTTCATATTCTCTAACAGTTCTTCATTAGAATGGCTGACGCTGTTTATAAACTCTATTGATTTATTTACAACATTGTTTTGTTCTTCGACCATTTTTGAGTTATCATCAACTTTTACGGTCGCATAAGAAGCATTGAATGTGATGTCTTTAGACTGTTGCACAACATTTTGAATAACAGGTTGAAGACTGTCTGCAGTCTTTTTAAGGTGTCTTATAATTCTGTCAAATTCATTTTTTGTAGAATCATTCGGAGTCAACTCTCCCTCAAGTTCTTTGTCTAAAACAAAATTACCGTTTTCAATTTTAAAAATTACATCAAGCACTCTTTTAACTCTTTTGGTTATTTCATAATGAAAAAACAGCTGAATTACAATAAGAACCAGTGCAATGTTTAAAAACCAGTTTAAGCCCATTAAAAACACATTGTCCTGTAAAACTGCATTATAATCTACAAGGTCGATTTTTACATCTTCTACAGCAATGATATTTCCCGGTGTCCAAGTTGGATGACACATCTTACATCTTTCTTCAGCGACGATAGGGCGGGCTAGTATGTAGTAGTCTTTATTGTTTTCTACAACAAATTTTTCTTTTTGTTTAACGTCTCTGTTATTTGAAAAGTAGTCTATCATGGTTTCTTCATAATCAACGGCTTTGTTTCTCTCAAGCATTGGCGTTTTGGAAGCTTGTTTAAAGAAAACTTTTCCTTCTGATATATCTGTAAATCTTTTAAAAACTTCATTTTGGATTACTTGCGGGATTTCAGGAGATTCTCCGCTGAAAAACTTCTCATTTCTGCTTTCAAGCAATACACCCGCAAAGTTAAGTATAGACTCTGCCTTTGTTCTTAGGTTTTTGGTATACTCATTTTTGTTTTCATTATAAAGTTTGGAATAAGCTGCCGTAGTCACTACAACAATGGTTATAAAAATGATTAGTGAAAAAGCTGTACTAATCTTGAATTTTCTAAGAAATTTTAGCATGGTTACCTTATGTGATGTTTTTTTTTGGTGCGAATAGTACATGAATAATGCTTTGATTCTAATAAAAGAATATAGTCAAGAAATGACTACATTCTTTTTGAAATACACTTGCGTAATAAAAGAACTCTTTAACCAAAAAGTAGATAAAATCGCGCTAATTTAATTAAAGAGTACAAATATGTTAAAACCGTTATTGATTGAGATAGGTGTTGAAGAACTTCCGGCTGTTCCACTTTTAAAAGAGTTAAGTAATATTGAGAAAAAATATGTCGATATTTTAGAGACGAACTCACTTTTGGGTGAGTTTGAATTTTACTATACTCCTCGTCGTCTGGTTATTTGGCATAGGGAGTTTAAGACTCATCAGCCTGACAGTGTAGAAGAGTTCTTCGGTGCGCCTATTGCCGTTGCATATAAAGATGGTGAGCCGACACCTGCCGCGATGGGTTTTGCCAAGAAATGCGGTGTTTCACTTGATGAGATTTCTACAGGTACTAAAGGCGGTAAAGAAGTTCTTTACTACAAAAAATATGTAAAAGGTAAAGAGTCTGCCGAACTTTTATCCGAGATTATAAACACATGGATTAACTCACTTGATTTTGGCAAGTCTATGAGATGGGGAAGTGCTCACGAAAGCTTTATCAGACCTATCCGCTGGGTAAACGTACTTTTGGATGACGAGCTTGTAGATGTGGAACTTTTTGGTGTTAAATCTAAAAAAGAGACTTTTGTTCATCGCATCTCTAACTTTGACTCTGTTGGCATCTCTGGTGCTAAAGAGTACTTTGATGTTTTAAAAGAGGGCGGAGTTACACTTTTTCAGGAACAAAGAAGAGAAGATATTTTAGCAAACTTTGCATCTTTAGAAAAATATAATGGAATCAATATAGAAGTAGATGCTGATTTGCTTGATGAAGTCGTAGCTATTACTGAACATCCTACAGCACTTCTTGGCACATTCGATGAAGAGTTTTTAAGACTTCCTCCTGAAGTTATCATCACTTCTATGAAAGAGCATCAGAGATATTTCCCTGTATTTAAAGGCGGCAAGCTTGTCAATAAATTTGTTGTGGTCTCAAACGCGCTTACGGATGATTTTTCCAAAGTGATTGAAGGAAATGAGAGAGTTCTTCGTCCTCGTTTGGCTGATGGACTTTTCTTTTATGACAATGACTTAAAACGCGGATTGAGTACAGACGGTCTTGAAAAAGCAGCATTTTTCAAAGGTCTTGGAAGTGTAAAAGACAAGATAACAAGAGAAGCAAAAATAGCTCAGAGACTTTTTGATTTGTATAAACCAAATGCTAAAAAAGAAGATTTAGACAGAGCTGTTAGTTTGGCTAAAGCGGATTTGACAAGTGAGATGGTCTATGAGTTTACAGAACTTCAAGGTCTTATGGGTGCTTACTATGCGCTAGAGCAGGGTGAAACAGAAGAAGTAGCAACTTGTATAAGAGAGCAGTATCTTCCCGATGGTGAAGAGAGTGATTTGCCATCGACTCCAATGAGTGCAATAGTCGCTATGAGTATAAAACTAGACACTCTTTTAGCGCTTTTTAGTGTAAATCAGATACCGACAGGTTCACGTGATCCGTTTGCACTTCGCCGTGCCGTAAACGGTCTTATCAGAATCACTTCAGAATATGATATGAAGTTTGACATAGTTGAGACTATGAAAGAGTTGGCATCTGAATATGCTGAGATAGATATGCAAAAGTTAGAGAGCTTTTTCCTGGAGCGTGTTAAACAGTTCTATAAGGTAAACCCTTCTATAGTCGAAGCTGTTTTAGCATCAGGAGAGAGAGAAATAGTCGCTATCGGCAAAAAGATATCTGCTCTTGATTCAATAGCAAACGCAGAAGGTTTCAGTGAGTCTTTTTCAACATTTAAACGTGTTGCAAACATCACTAAAGATATCGACCTTTCTCAGGATATGAGTGTAGATGCAAAACTGTTTGAAGATAAATCAGAAGAGACCCTTTTTGAAGCATATAAGAGTGTATCTGTAAAAACATATGACTCTTATGAAGAAGAGCTGGACGCACTTCTAGGTCTTAAACCTGAACTTGATAAGTTCTTTGAAGATGTAATGGTAAACGCAGAAGATGAAGCCGTAAAAAACAACAGAAAAGCTTTAGTAGCATCTATTTATAAAAGCATTTTAAATATTGCAGACATCAAAGAAGTCAGTGTTTAATCTAGTAGACTTCAACTACGTCAACGAAAAAGATAGGAGACTCACAGAGCTTTTCCTGTCTCCAAAAACTCCCGTAAAAAAATATATTCTCGGTATAAACTCCCTTACAAAAGCACTCTTAAAACATGTAGAAGTGGATGGTATAATAGATGATTTTACCAGAGTTCAACGCTCTCGTAAAAAAGATGTACTCAGCATCTATGAAGTCCCAAAAGACTCTATAATTCTATCTGTTTCAACAGGTAGTCCATTAGAAGTAAAGAATACTCTAGATGCCAATGGTTATACCAACTTTAACTACCTGTCATTTTTCAGATACTCAAAACTGGACTTGAGTGCACCTCCGTTCATGCTTGACTTTGAAGATGATTTTAAAAAACACCAGAAGGAATATGCCTACCTGTATGACTTGCTTGAAGATGAAGAGTCAAAAGAGGTATTTACAAAAGTGATAAACTTTAAGATTTCATTTGACTTGGACTTTATGCAGGGCTTTACAAATAACCATGACGGACAATACTTTGATAAAGAGATAATACCTGAGATAAGAAACATATGTTTTTTAGACGGCGGTGCATATGTCGGTGATACAATTCCTCAGATAATAAAAAAATTTCCGGATTACAAAAAGATTTATGCAGTCGAGCCAAATGAGTTGCACATAAATATAGCCAAAAGAGATTTTGCAGATATAAAGAATATAGAATTTATAAACTGCGGCTTGGGTTTTTGTGAAGAATTAAACACTGCAAACCAAGATGAGCCTCAAAATAATTGTGACCATAACTATCAGGCAACTAATATAAACACTATTGACAATATAGTAAAAGATAAAGTTGACTTTATAAAGCTGGACATAGAAGGTGCAGAACAAGATGCTATAGATGGTGCAAAAGAGACCATAAAGAAGTATAAGCCTGTTTTGGCTGTTTGCATCTATCATAAAGCAGAAGACTGGTATAAGATACCTCAAAAGGTATTGGCTATCGAGAGTGATTATAAGGTTTATCTGCGACATTATATGGAAGGTATATTTGAGAGTGTCCTTTACTTTATACCAAAGAAGCCAACAGATGTATGATCTGGCAATTGTCGGTGCAGGCATTAACGGCGCAAGTGTAGCTCATGAGTTTGCCAAAGCAGGTAAAAGGGTAATTATCTTTGATATGGATGGAATTGCAAGCGGCGGTAGTGGTGCCGCTGGTGCTTTTATAGCTCCAAAGTTCTCTAAAGGCGGAGAGTTAAAAGAGCTTCTTCATAATGCCTTTGTCTACAGTATGGAGTTTTATGAGAAGAATTTCCCAAAACTTTTTACAAAAACCGAGCTTTTACATATCGCAAAAGATGAAGAGTCATCAGAGATATTAAAGCAATATAAACAAAATACATCATTAGAATTAAAAGAGCCGTCACAGAGCTTTTTAAGTACTCTATCAGAGCATGCAAGAGAGTATGAGCATATTTGTATAGATGCAGGAGTTGTTAACGCACAGGCTATGTGTAAAGCCATGTGTAAGAGTGCAAAGTATGTAGAGCAAAAAGTTGAAACTCTTGTCTATGATGAAGGTTTGTGGATTATAAACGATACATACAGTGCCAAAAGTGTTCTTTTAGCTACAGGTGCGTATGAGTCTGTTATAAAAGAGCCGTATGTAAAACTGCGCGGTGTGTGGGGACATCGTATAGATATAAAAACTTCAACTGACAATCCTTACTCTCTTCATCAAAATGTATCAATATCTCCTAGTTCTAGCGGTGAACTTGCTATCGGAGCCACGCATAACGTTCACTATCATCCGCAGAGTGCATCCGAGCCTTATGATTTGCAAAAGGCCAGAGCGGAGTTACTTGAAAAAGCAGGTATGACTATGAAACTGGGTAATGTTGATGTTATAAGAGATTTTACAGGACTGCGTTCAGGTTCGTTTGATTATATGCCTCTTATAGGAAAAATTGTTCTATCCAAAGAGACACTGGCTTCTAAGGATATTTGTTTTAAAACAAAAAAGCCAAATTATGATGAATACACATATTATCCGAATCTTTACATAATTAACGGTAATGGCGGTTATGGCTTTGTTTTAGCACCTTATTTGGCGAAGATGCTTAGTGAACATATATTAAACGGTAAAAAAATAAACGAGAAGCTTAGTCCTGCAAGGCTCTTTGCAAGATGGGCTAGGAAGCTGGTTTAAGAGAGTTTTTGTATAGTCGGAGGATTTGTTCTAAAAGCATCTTTAAAGCTGTTTGCTCTTTTTTCTTTTGCCTTACCTGTTGCTAATGGTGAGAGAAAGTAAGCGGTTTCAAGTGCTTCATCTGCATCGCAGTTATTATCATGCATAAATACTACTGTTTTATCCAATTTTTGAACATGTTCTGAAAGTGCCCTTGCATACGCAATAATGGCTTTATGGTGTCTGTCATATTTATGACCGCATCCAAAAAATACAAACTTTCCGCTCAGTCTGATGTTTGGTATGTCAAGATAGTTTAACTGCTTATCATATCTGGTAAGCTGGTTGGAAGTAAATTTGTCTAAATCCGCATCAAACTCTTCTAGAATTGGCGTAGGTTCGATGTTTTCTCTGTTTAGATTAAATAAGTATTTTATCTCTATAAGTTTGCCTTTATATTCATGTTTTAACCCGGCATTTAGTACATAACTCATAGCATCTTCATTTAAAGGAACAAATTCATCATATTTATCAAAACCTTCATTTTGTAAAAATCGGCTAAGTTTGTAACCAACGGGACTTGTCTCAGGGTTATATAAAAATATTGTCCCGGCTACCGTCTTTCTTTTTTTCTTGAGCATATTTTCTAAATCATCTATCGTGATTTTGTCATCATCGCTCTCGTTTAGGTAGATATAATGTTCTACCAAATAGTCCATATCAAAGTTTGTCGAAAATTTTCCAAATATCTGCATATATAATAATCCTGTAATAATTATTGGAATTGTACTATAATTCTCGACATGATTTATATAGCGTTTTTGTTTTTTACATTTTTAATAATAATATTTGCTTTATATAAGTGGCAATATTTTGTAATTTTTTCTCCCGTATATTATCGTGATGGAGAATTGAATGAGAATTGTGAGATTTTAAGCATAACGACTGATGATGGAATCGAACTCGAAGGTGTTGCGTATGAACCTCAAGATGCAAAAAACACTATTTTGTTTTTTGGTGGGAAAGAACATGACAGTGTAGGTCTGATAAACAGGCTGGCATCTCGGTTTGAAAACAGCAGAATCATAACATTTAATTATCGCTCTTACGGAAGAAGCGCTGGTGTTATAAATGAGAAAAATATTTTAGAAGATGCAAAAAAAATAGCTGAGATAGTTCAAAAGAACTACGGTGATTTTTATATTTTAGGTTTTTCTATTGGGGCAAGTGTCGCTGCATCCGTTGCAACTTCGCATAAAAGTTTGGGACTCTTTTTAGTAGGAGCTTTTGATTCAATAGCATCTATAGCAAAGGCTAAGTATAGGGTAGTTCCGTCTTGGCTGATTAGATATAAGTTTGATAATATTGAATTTGTTAAGGATATAAAAGCACCTATATATATCTTTTCAAGCAAAAGGGATGAGTTGATTTCCATACAAAATAGTAGAAATCTAAAAAATAGTATAAAAAACTTGGTTTATTATAAAGAGTTTGAATATTTAACACATAAAGAATTACTTTGGAACTCCGAAGTAAGCAATAAGATAAATGGAGTGTTATTATAATGGAATTTGGATTTATGTTAAAGAAGTTTATAACTTTTTTTATTGAACCGTATGGAATGGTTTTTTCACTTTTTATAATTTGGTTTATTTTTTCAAAAATGAAAAAGAAGAGATTATCAAAGATTTTTTTATCTCTGGCTTTTGGATTATTGTTCTTGTTTTCTTATCCTCCGTTTGCAAACTTTTTAATTTCAAATCTTGAAAATCAATATCCAAAATACGACTATAAGTACGAAGTAAAATATATACATGTTCTGGGAAGTGGACATAATGGTGATGAATCACAACCTCTTTCTTCTAAAATTGGCGATGGAGGAATTAAAAGAGTATTGGAAGGGATAATAATTCACAGACATACTAAAGGCTCAAAGTTAATATTTACAGGTTATGGTGGTGAAGAAGATATCTCGACAGCAAAGATGAATGCAAAACTTGCTATTGCTCTTGGTGTTAAGGAAGAAGATATTATTCTTGGAGAAGATGCAAAAGATACACAAGAAGAAGCATACTTTACAAAAAAATTAGTAGGTAATGAAAGTTTTGTTTTAGTGACAAGTGCAAGTCACATACCAAGGTCAATGAAGCTCTTTAAATCTTTGGGTCTTAAACCAATAGCAGCTCCAACTGCTTTTTATAAAGATAAATTTAGAGGTTTTTTAAGATTTCCTACTATGGGTTCATTTAAAAAATCTGAACTTGCGATGCATGAATACTGGGGTATTTTATGGAGTAAGCTTAGGGGTTAAATGAGAAGCTAAAGCAGCTTTCTCATCAACTCTATGTGATAACTTTCCTGATAGTTTATAAAATCAAAAAACTTCGATAGTTCCTCATCTTTTATAGCATCACTTAACTCTTTGCACATAACTTTTGCAGCTTCTTCTTCTGCTATTCCATCTATAACAAATTGTTTTAAATCTTTTATGACATAAGTCGTCTCATGAACTTCTCGTGGAAGTGCTAAGATACCTAATTTTGCCATCATGTCTCCAAAAGATTTTAGGTGAAAATGTGATTCATCTATTAAATCTTGAAAGACATTGTATTGAGTAATATCTTCTGTCCTTGCCTGCATATATGCATAAACTAGTATAAGCTCATACTCTTTGTATGATTCTTCAAATAAAAATAGTGTAAGTGCGTCTATCTGGTCTTGCTCAAGGTTTTTATCCAACCATTCTCTTTTCATATTAAAGGCAGTGACAGGTTTGTTTTTTGATTCGCTTCTAAGAACCTGCGCAAGATATTCAAGAAGATAAGTATCGTCAGTCTTGATTCTATCTGCAAGGATGCCTTTACCGTAAACACTTTGGATGCTCTCAACCTCTTTTACTAAAGCTTCTAAGATATCAAAAACATTATCTTTTTTGTAAAGCATCATATCTCTATCGTAGTTGTAATTATCTGCATTAGAAAGAATATCCGCAGCTAACCATTTCATATGCCTAAATGCTATTTGAGAAAAGTCATAGAGTCTAGATTTAATCTCTTCATCATTAATCGCAAAAGAAGCGAACGTTATGCTTAGCCATAACTCATGTTTTTTCTGATAAACCTTATTCATTGTCTTCTCCTTTTCATATTTTTTATATATTTTTGTTAATCTAATGGTAACTAAAATAATAGTAGAATTCCATTATATTTTTTTACACACAAAGAGAGTTCACCTATATGTTTTTAAAACTTCCCAAACTTTTAAGATTTTTACTGATTTTTATTCCTTCTTTGACGCTGCTTTATGTTCTTCTACGCGTTGCTTTTTATATAACTTTTAATGATCCGACATCTCCTCTTATCATGGGTGACTTTATAAAGTCTATGTGGCTTGGCTTTAGATTTGATCTTAGGATGGTAGTGCTTATGGTTTTACCGTTTTTTTTCCTTGGCGGTATTAAGTGGTTAAGTCCTTTTAAGCAAAACTTTTTTAGATACTTCTGGTTGGTTTACCTTAGTGCTGTATTTGCTTTTTATCTTATGTTTTATGTTTTTGATTTTGGACATTATTCTTATTTAAGCACAAGACTTGATTTTACCGCTCTAAGATTTTTGGAAAACCTTGATATCTCAACAGAAATGGTTTGGGAGAGTTATCCTGTTGTATGGATATCTATAGGTATTGCCTTCACAAGTATTACTTTTATCTATCTTACACACAAACTTTTTGTTCGTGTCTCAGAGCAAGAAGATGCAAACATAAGCATAAAGAAAGGAGTGATATTTGGTTTTGTCTCATTTTTTATATTGCTAGTAGGAGGATATAGCAAGTTTTCCCAGTATCCGCTTCGCTGGAGCGATGCTGCATTTTCAAAACATCCATTTGCTACACAACTAACTTACAATCCGATACATTACTTCTTTGATACTTGGAAAAACGGAAGAGTCTCTTATGATAAAAAAGAAGTAAAAAAGTACTATTCTCTTATAGCTGATTATGTTGGTGTGAAAAATAAAGATGCAAAGAATTTGAATTATCATAGAAACATAACTCCCAAGCATCCTGTAGGAAACAAACCAAATATTGTTATAGTCATCTTAGAATCTTTTGCATCTTACAAGTCTAGCGTATCGGGAAATCCTTTAGACCCATCACCTCATATGGCAGAGTTGGCTAAAAATGGCTACTTCTTTAAAAACTACTTTACACCATCAACGGGAACAGCTCGTTCTATATATACTACCGTTACAAGCTTGCCTGATGTAGAGTTAAAGGGGACTTCAAGTCGTAATCCTCTGATTGTAAATCAGCATAGTATTGCACAGGACTTTAAAGGCTATACAAAGTCTTACTTCATTGGCGGTTCAGCTTCGTGGGGAAATATACGCGGTATGCTAAACCAATCACTAGATGGTTTAAAACTTTTTGAAGAAGATGACTATTCATCCTCACGCACTGATGTCTGGGGTATTTCAGATATAGATCTTTTTCGTGAAGCCAATAAAGTTCTTTTAACTATGAAAGAGCCATTTTTATCAGTTATTCAGACTTCAGGAAATCACAGACCATATACAATTCCTGATAATAGTTATGGTTATGAGCCAAGAACTGACATAAGTGAAGAAGAGGCAACTAAGTATGGTTTTCACTCTGTAAAAGAGTATAATTCATTTAGGTTTATGGATTACTCAGTTGGTTATTTTATGGAGTTGGCCCGCAAAAGTAACTATTATAAAAATACAATTTTTATATTTTGGGGTGACCATGGCATTGACGGAAGTACGGGAGAACATACATATGTTGGAGAAAGCAGTTCAAACCTTAGCTTAGGATCTCACAGAGTTCCTTTTGTTATTTATTCACCGCTTATAAAAGAGCCAAAAGTCTTTGAAAAAGTCATAAGTGAAGTAGACGCACTTCCAACTATAGCATCTATGGCAAATATCTCATATACTGCTACAACATTGGGACGTGATGCTTTTGATGAGTCATACGACGATAAAAGGTATGCTTTTACAATTCAGCACAATTCAAACCCTATGCTTGGTCTTGTTGGAGAGAAGTATTACTTTAAAACTAGAGCAGACGGTACGGGTTGGGGATTATATGATATGCAAAGCAAAACTCCTCTAAAAGATCATTCAAGTGAAAACAAAGAACTTACTCAGAAGATGAAAGATCTTACTTTTGGGATTTATGAGACTGCCAAGTATATTCCATACTTTAACAAGCAAGAAGATGCTAAGTAATTAGTACTTAATACGGGCTAAGTAAAGCCCGTTGCTAGGCGCTGGTTTTACTTTGTATCTCTTTTTACACTCTAGTTGTTCTTGCAACTCTTTTGCGTCTAGTTTTAAAAGTGCTCCAACCATAAGACGGATCTGACTTCTTAAAAAGCCGTTTGCCTCAAAATTTAACACAATGTAGCCTTTGTATCTGTAAGCAAAGGCTTTGTAAACCTCTCTTACACTGCTTTTTGTGTCACTGCCTGTTTTCATAAAGTTGACAAAGTCATGTTCTCCGATGTAGAGTTTTATATTTTTTTGGATTGATTCAAAATCAACCGAGTCTAAAAATGTAACAAAGCCATCTTCGAAAGGGTTACTTTTTGATTCTTTGATGATATATCTATATACTCTTTTTTTAGCGCTGTATCTCGCGTGAAATTCTGCGTCCACTCCTTTAACGGCTATTATTTGGATGCTTGGAGGCAGCATCTCATTTGCGACTCTTTTTAGTTTTGCCAGATCATCCCAAAACTCAGGAAGATCGACATGACAAACCTGACCGGTTGCATGGACACCTTTGTCTGTTCGCCCTGATGCCACAATCTTATAATTTATACCAAGTTGTGATAATACTTTTTCAAGATTTCCTAAAATAGTATTAGCTGAATTTTTTTGTGATTGTGAGCCTAAGAAGTCTGTACCATTGTAAGCGAGTATTAAAGCACAACGCATCCTAACTCCTAAAACCTCGCCAAAATGCTTTTTCTGTAGATATAATAAGTTGCTATCAACCAAACAAATGCAATAATCGGAATAGTGTAGTAGACAAGAAGTTTTTGCAGTCCGAGTGTGGATCCGTAAAACATCAGAATAGTCAAAAACAGATATAGATAGATCCTTCCTTTTTGATGTCTGACATGTACAACTCCAATACTTACTACTAAAAAGAGACTTATGATTGGAAATAGACTCAAAAGAGAATCAGTGATTATCATATGAGTCTTACTCTCTCGTCTGTCATTTGACAACCAATATTCCAAAGGTGTTTTATATTTTGTCAAATCAGTTTTCATAGTATCATTTATATACATGGTGTCAAAATCAATTTGTGAGAATTTTTCCTTAGAGTAGCTGTATCCTTCTCCATTAATCAGTTTTAGTCTAAGTATTCCCGCGTTATTAATAATCTCTGCTCTTTTTGCACTGATAATAATCTCTTCTTTTTTATTTTTATTAAATAAAATTACGTCTGAATAACTTTCATTTTCATTGTCTTTGCCTATATAGAGCAGCCAATTGCCAAAACTATGCCCAAACTCAGAAGCACTCAGATTAAATTTTGCCTCGCTTTTTTTGTAAGAGACAAAGTTGCTTGAGAGTGTTGTAGAATGAGGAAAGAGAATCAAAAAATCAAAACCAAGCAACAGTGTAAGTAACAGTGCAGGTTTAAAAAGTGTTTTTAAAATGAATTTTGGATGTATGCCAAGAGCAAAGAGAACAACCATCTCGTTATCGGTAGAGAGTCTAAACAAAGATAGAGTGGCTGCAATAAAGAAAGTAATTGGCAGTGTATAAAAAAGAATTTCGGGAAGCACAAACAGGTATAGTTTTACCATATCCCAAAGCGTTAGTTGAATGATAGCAGTATAGGTTGCGAGTTTAATCATGAAGATAACAGACGCTATGGCAAAAAGCGGCATAAACATCGATAAAAATATCATGTATAAGTTGTCGATAATATATTTTCTAAGTCTATCCATGATTAATAATTTGCCTCAATATATGCTAAGATTGGAGAGTCGTAAACATAGACTATAAAAGTAGCCACTGCCAAAAACGGTACAAAAGGAACTCTTTGCTGCTCTGCTGATTTATTTTTAAGTAAAAGCATAACAGGAAGAGCCAAAATAGCAGATAAAAATATAGCTACAAGAGTAAGTTTTAAACCAAGCAGTGCTCCCATAGTAGCCGCCACCATAATATCCCCTTCTCCCATAGCTTCTATAAAAGGTGTTCTGTCGTAGTGTTTATTCCACGAAGTCTTGGTCTTTAGTCCCGCTCTGTAAACTGATGATGTCAGATAGTAGGAAAGTGCAAATCTAAGAAGTGTAAATCCACCGGCAAAGAGCAGGGCATTTTGAAAATTAAGAAATACTCCGCTTAAGTTCCATGCACCGAATATGGCAAAAAACATAGCCAAGAGATTTAAAGAGTCCGGAACCATCTTGTATCTGAAATCTATGACAGACAGAGCTAAAAGCATTAAAAAACTAAGTCCTATCAAAAGACCAGGCAGAGATAAAGTAAACTTGCTTGCAAGTGTTAAAAATATCAAACCTGATATGATTTCAATAATCGGATATTGTGCAGATATGCTTGTTTTACAAAATGAACATCTGCCTCTGAGTAAAATCCAAGATATTATTGGTATGTTGTGCCAAGGTTTTAGCGGAGTATCACAAGATGTACAGTGAGAAGATACAAAGATTACACTTTCATCTTTTGGTATTCTCAGTATTACAACATTTATAAATGAGCCTATTACTGCACCTAACACAAAGGCGATTAGCATCTCCACTATTTAAGCCCTCCAAAACGGCGTTCAATTTTTGTAAAACTTTTTATTATCTTTTCTAATTCTGCAGTTGTAAAATCAGGCCAGAGAGTGTCGGTAAAAAAAAGTTCTGCATATGCTGACTGCCAAAGCAAAAAGTTTGAGAGTCTATGATCTCCGCCTGTACGTATCAGCAAGTCAACACTATGTTTAGAGTCAAGTGCATTTCCCAGCATCTCCTGCGTTATATCACCTTCATAGTCTTTTATCTTGTTTACAGCACGAAGTATCTCATCTTGTGAACCGTAATTAAGTGCCAAAGATTGGACCAGACCGTCACAATGTGAAGTTTTATCCTTTACATCTTTTATAGTCTTTTGAAGTGATTTTGAAAAGGCCCTAATATCACCTATCGGTTCAAAACGAACATTATTTTGCAGATAAACAGGAAGTTCATTTTTAAGATATTTTTCTAAGAGTTTCATTAAAAACTCAACTTCCAGACGTGGTCTTTTCCAGTTTTCAGTTGAAAAGGCATATAGTGTAAGTCTCTCTATATCTTGGTTGTTTGAGCAGTAAGTTGTTATCTCTTTAACTACCTTGGCACCTGCTTCATGTCCTTTGACTCTTTTTTTACCGCTGAGTTCCGCCCAACGGCCGTTACCGTCCATGATTATGGCAATATGTCTAGCTTTATTCATTATTAAAGACTTTTCGCATGCTTTAAGATATCAAAAGCCAGGCTTAGCTTATCGGCACTTGGAAGTGATTCTATTTTATCAGGAGTTATAAACTCTATCTTATTTGTATCGCTTCCAAAACTAGAAGAGTCTTTTAAAATATTCAGACATACTGCATCTACTTCTTTAGAGTCTATCATCTTTGAAGCATTTTTCATTGCACTCTCTTGTGCCATTTCAGCTTTAAAACCTATAGTTGTGATACCGTTTTTGTCTATGGAGTTTAAAATGTCAACATTTTGTTTCAGGCTTAACTCAAAAGTATCACCCAGCATCTCTTTTTTAAGTTTGCCTTCTTGTGTATACTCCGGGATGTAATCACTAACAGCTGCTGCCATAAAAAGATAGGGCTGCTTCTGTATCAGGTGTATCTGCTCATCCCTCATTAGAGTAGCTTTTGAGAGTTTCCCTTTTTTAGCGATGCGAATGGAATTAGTCAAATATTCCAGCATCTCATCTGAACTTTCAACGTCAATGGTGTGCATGTCTTTAGGAATATTATCTTCAAACCTTGTAGCTATAAGATTTACATCTGCGCCTTTGCAATAAAGTGCAGTTGCAAGAGATGAAGCCATCTTTCCGCTTGAGAAGTTTGAAAGATAACGGACATCGTCAATCTTTTCTATAGTCCCGCCACCCGTTACTATGACTCTTCTATTACTCCAAAACTCTTCTTGAAGGAGAACTCTGGCTCCATGCCAAAATATATCTATGGGCTCTGCCATAGCTCCATCACCCGTAGTCTTACAAGCTAGCTCTTTTGTCTGCGTATCTACCATTTCGTAGTTTGCAATAGCCAGCATCTTTAGATTACCTTTTGTAATAGGGTTTTCAAGCATATTTGTGTTTGCAGAGGGTGCTAGTATTTTAGTGTTTGGATATGCAAGTGCACATTGAAGCAGCATATTGTCTGCTATGGCATTGGCAAGTTTAGCAATGGTGTTTGCAGTTGCAGGAGCGATAATGAATATATCAGCCCACTCGGTAGTTTTTATATGATTGTGGTCAGTTACCCAAGATTCGTTTAAATCATCCAGAACCTGATTTGAAGTAAGTGTCTCAAATGTAAGAGGAGTTACAAATTTTTTGGCTGCTTCACTCATCACAACTTTTACATTGGCACCTGCTTTAACAAAGAGTCTTACAAGTTCAAGGGATTTATAAACGGCAATCGAACCAGTAACTCCCAAAAGTATTTTTTTGCCTTTGAGTAAATGTGGCGGAATAAGCATAAAATCACCTCTATAAGTATTTAATGGATTATACCAAATTTATTTGATAGAATATTTACATATTGATATATATCAAGTCAACTTCAAGAAAGTTTGATAGAATTTCAACTTATAATAACTAAAAGGATAGTTTATATGAAAACTATAATCTACATTTTGGCACTGGGTTCAATGATTTTTGCGTCTGCAAATACGGCTGATACAGCCGCTTGTAAAAAGTGTCATCCGATTATTGCTGCAGAATTTCAAACTTCTATGCATAAAAAATCTTCTATATATGAAGATAAAATCCATAAAGCCGTATGGGACAAGCATCCTGCAAAAGCTAAAGATGATTACAAATGTGCCAAGTGTCATACACCAAATGTAACACTTGAAAAAGACAGGCATGAAGGAATTACATGCATTAGTTGTCATACCATTAAGGACGTAGAAAAACATCCTAAAGCCAATAAGAATATTTACACTGATAAAGATAAGACTTTTTACTCGGCAGAAGCTGGCAGAGAAAGTGAAACAATTAAATATAAACAGACATCATCACTTTTTGGGATGAGCAAGTCAACGGTTGGTTCCGCATATCATGATATAGATTATACGAATGAAAAATTTTATAACGGTCAGATATGTATGGGTTGTCATTCACATAAACAAAACTCACATGAGTTCTCTGTTTGTACGACTGATGAAAAGGGTGCAAAAGATAAACAATCTAACTGTATAACTTGCCACATGCCAAAAATAGATGGAACTGCTACAACGGTAAGATTAAGTAAACAACATGCTTTTCACGGTTTTGCCGGTGCAAGAGTAAAACCTGAGATGCTGAGTAAATATGTAGAGTTGAGTTTTGTGAATGCAAACAGAGGCTTTGAAATCACTATAGATAATAAAGCACCTCACAACTTGATGACTCACCCATTGAGAGTAGTGCAACTAAGAGCCACGCTTATAAGAGATTCAAAACATACAGAACTAAAGACACACACTTTTGTAAAAATCATCGGCAAAGACGGTAAACCTTCTATGCCTTGGGTAGCTACGGAAGTTGTAAAAGACACTATGATAAAAGCGAATGAAAAAAGAGTAGTTAAATTTGATAAAGCTTTACAAAGCGGTGATAAGATAGAAGTAAAATTAGGTTACTTCGTTGTAAATCCTAAAGCAGTTAAAAAGTTAAATCTTCAAGATGAAAAAGAGGTTACTAAGTTTACAATACTAAAAAGTGAATACTTCAACGTAGAGTAAATAAGTATATAGAGCAAGAGGCTGCTAAGTGCAACTTCTTGCTTGAATGTTCTTAACACACTCTTTTACTTTCTTTAAAAGAGGCATCTCTTCAACAGAAGACTCCTTCATTAGACACTTTTCTTTAAAATCTGTTTCTACGCAGACAGTTTTTGATAACCCACAATATTCATCATGCTGACATGAATCATTGTTTTTTAAAGTCGACATTATTCGTCCTCATTTTATGTTGGACAATTATATGATTTTTTAAGTAAATATGCAACTTAAATACACAAAACATAACAAAAATATTGTTTTTAGATTTAAAGTTTCTCTTTGTCTATTTCAACTCCGCCATATTCAAGAGTATAAATCAAGTCTGTAGTATTTAGTTTTGCAAAATTAGCTAACATTATCTTTTTTAGGTAGTCTTTCTCAGCATCTTCTGCTCTTTGGAGACTACCTGCAAAGATGCCTTTTTTGTTAAGAACCAAAGAAGTTATGTCTTTATCCATATTTATGTGATTCATCAATTCTTTAATATCTGTCTCAAAGATAGAACTCAGCATCGAAAACATACCCGCTAAGTAAGCTTTGTCTTTATCTTTTTGCGCAGCTTCCGCTTCCATTCTTTCAGCTCTTTTGATTGCAAGAGCCAGTATTGTCTGAGAGGCAGGATTTTGTGAAGCTTCAGAGTACAGATATACCATAAGCCATCTAAGAAGCTTTGACCTGCCCATTAGAGTAATTACTTGAGTCAATGATTCTATCTGTACGTCAAATTTTTTAGAGTTGTTAAAAAATTGAACGAGTTTAAAAGACAGGTCAGGCTGTTTTTTTATGAAAGCTTCGAGTTGCTCAGTAGAGTCATTGTCTTTTATGATTTTTATTAACTGTAATATGACGACTTGAGCCGGTTCTTTTGAACCTATTATTTCCATAACAACCGGTTTATCCAGATAGTGACCTTGAAAATAATCAAATCCCATTCTTAAGTATTTTGTATGGTCATCTTTTGTCTCAATATTTTGAGCCAGCAATTTAATTCTGGTGCCTTTGAATTTTGCCATGACTCTTTCTAGATTCTCAGGTTCTGATAATACAATATCCATTTTTATAATGTCTATAAAATTAAACAGTCTGCTGAATTTTGTAATCATTTCAGCACTTGAATCAAAGTGTTCTAAGGAGAGTTTAAAACCTCTTTTTTTATATTGTATGATTTTAGCAATTATCGTTTCTGTCAGCTCTATGTCTTCTAAGATGTTTAAAACAAATCTATTGTTATCCAAAACATCCAAAATCCCTTTTTGTAGCGTCTCTTCATTTACATTTATAAAGGCTAATGTTCTTTGACCGAGCAGTTTATCTAATTCAACACTGCTGATAGAACTTATGATTAACTTCGCAGTTCCCTTGACAGTGGTAGATAAGTCGGTAGTGTGGTTTTCACTGTCTTTAAAAACAAGCTCATAAGCAAAGGTTTGATTTCTGTTATCAAATATTTTTTGTTTAGATATACTAATTATATTCATTATTTATATCCTTGCTCTTTTTGATATTATATCATCTTATACGAGCTTGATTGTTGAAAATATGATTATTTGATTTTTCTGATAATCACGACTTTAAGATAATTCCCTTCTTTAAACTTGTCATTGACCTTGAAATCTTTTGGCAAGGAGAAGCTTTTTTCTACATTATACTTCCCTTTTAACTCTCTAAAAGCCTTAGATATAAAGTCTCTAAATGTCATCATACTAAAGTTTGCAGCATTTGTAGAAGCGACAATAATACCATTTTTATTGGTTATTTGAATGGCTTCTTTTAGAAGTTTCACATAATCTTTTGAAGCACTGAATGTATGCTTTTTTGATCTTGCAAAGCTAGGTGGATCAAGAACTACCAAGTCAAATAATAGTTTTTTTCTTAGGGCATATTTAAAGTAGTTAAAAACATCTTCTACAAGAATATTTTGAGTATTGGCATCTATGTTGTTTATGCTGAATTGTTCTTGCGTTTTAGAGAGGCTTCTTTTGGCAAGGTCGACACTTGTGGTGTTTTTTGCACCTCCAAGTGCTGCAAAGACTGAAAAGGCACCTGTGTAAGAAAAGGTGTTTAATACTGTTTTGTCTTTTGCATACACGTCACGGATTGTTTTTCGCACATCTTTTTGATCTAAGAAAACCCCTACCATAGCTCCATCATCCAAGTATACGGCAAAGTTGGCTTTGTTTTCTTTTACGATGAGAGGAGAGGGTGCTTTTTCTCCACATACAAAATCATCAGCATCATCAAGATACTTTCCTTTAGTGTCAAATCTCTTTTTTTGGTAGATGCCTTTATAGTCCACCAGTGATTTTAGAGCTTCGAGTATCTCGGCTTTAAGTTCATATATCCCTATTGAATACCAGGTAATCATATAAAAATCGTCAAAGTAGTCTATGGTTAGACCGCCGACTCCATCGCCTTCACTGTTGAAGACTCTGAAAGCTGTAGTATTTTTATCTTTATAAAAGTCTTCTCTGTATTCTATGGCAGATTTTATTTTTTTTGCAAAGTAGGCGGCATCTATATTTTCATTTCGCTCGTAAGAGAGAACCCAGCCGTAACCTTTGTTCTGGATGCCGTAGTATCCTTTTGCTATAAATGTGTTTTTTGCATCTACTAGGTTTATTATTGTCCCTTCCTGTGTTACTTTGCTCCAGTCAATAACGGACTCTTTAGAGATTAGCGGATAGCCGTCTTTATAGTCAACTATAAATTCAGGCTTTATTATTAAGTCTATTTCTGTTTTCATACTTTTTTACTCTCTAGGCGGTCATACATGGCCAGTATGTTATGGTAGTCACTATGTAGAGTCGTGTTTATAAGGTAATCATCACCATCTAGTATTTGTAAAGCTTTTTGTACCTTTTCCTGCGTAAAAATATTGTAAAGAGCTTCTTCATACTCTGCAAAGTCTAATTCTGATTCTTCCATACGAGCCAACTCTACGATTATATGACCAAGTTTGTCTTCCCCAAACTCAAGCAGTTCAAGAGCCTCTTCATAGTCGTTTAGCAAGAGGTATATTTGTGCTTTAAACTCTCTCATAGTGAAGTTATTCTCAAAAATAACACCGATATATTTTTCTATATTAAGTGAGTCTTCAAGTGATTCTATACTCATCATAATATCTTGTGGATCATAATCATGGAAGTTTAAGACCATGTCACGAATCTCTTTGGCAATGTTTTTGTTGTTGTATATCAAGTCTTCTATCGGATATACCTCAGACACGCCAGGTACTATCATCTGACAAGAGTAAAAACCAAGATAGTCATACTCTCTTAAGTAGCTCTCTTTGTTCATTTTGTTTAAGATGTTCATCAGATAGTCATACTCATCTTTGCTTGTCTCGCCAGCATAAGTAAAAGGACAATACTCAAAACTTTTTTTGGCACTTAAAAATCCAAAGCCGAGTTTTCCGTTTGAATCTACAAAGTGAGATTCGAGATTGAAACTGTCAGAGACTATACTCATATCAAAAGTCGGTATTTCAAAAGTATCAAGATTTTCTAAAGAACGTCCCTGCATAAGCTCTGTCATTGTTCTCTCTAAAGAAACTTCCAAAATAGGATGTGCTCCAAAAGATACGAAAAGAGTAGAGTTTTTAGGGTTGATAAGTGAGATGGCGGTAACGGGAAACTTTCCGCCGAGTGAAGCATCCAAGACTTCGACGATATAGCCAAGTTCTCTTAGTGAGCAAACATCTTTGTAAACTCTTGAAAATGACTCTAGAGTTGTTTTTGGAAACTTTGGAAGTGCGTAACCGTTTTTGATTATCTCTATTTTTGCATAACGTTCAAAGATCTCACTCAGAGCTTGAACTTGAGCCTCTTGAGGTGTATTTCCCGTAGCCAAGCCATTACTTACATAAAGGTTGCCAAGTATATTTAGAGGTATATATACCTTTTTTTTAGTTGAGTGTTTTATAAAAGGTAGAGAAACAATCTTGTCGTCATAGTCGCTGTTAAAATCAACTAAATCATCGTCGCTTAGCTGTTTATTTGGGTTGTAAACTTGACGCAGTTCATCGTTTAAGTAGTCTCCTCCAAACTCAAAAGCGACTTCATCGGGATAGTATTTTCGCTTTGGAAGATGAAAATCTATAAAAAAATTGTTTGTCTGAAGTCGCTCTATATACTCACCCAAAGCACTTGCAACAGATGCATCTGAGACTATTCCTTTTCCGTTTGAGTATATATGTCTTGGTGCTTCGATTGAGGTAAGGTTTACGGAGTAGCAGTTTTGCAGTGGATGCTTTTGTTGTGAAAATATTGTCTCACAGCCGACATCAGAGAGTACTGCTCTCATCTTCGCTATGGACTCTTCAAGCGGTGCATTTTTAGATAAAAGGTTCATTAATCGATTTCTTTTTCAGACTTGTTTTGTGTCTTCTTTTTACCGTGACGCGGTTTCTTTTTTTTATCTTTTGCAGGTTTTTCAGTTTGGTTTGGAGTTGTAGTTACAAAGCCTTGAACTTTTTCTTGCGGGATATCCATTCTCATCATTATCTCGATAGTGCGAAGTGTTTTTTCTTCTTCGGGAGTTACAAAAGATATAGATTCTCCTATCTCATCAACATAACGAATACGCATGAAGTAGTCTTCTTCATGTGTAGGAAGTTCGTAGTTAGCCATGACTTGTATGTTGGTCAACCCAAGTGGTTTTAAAATCATATCTGTAGTTATAAGTATGTTCAGTTTAGATGCATTGAAAGCTCTGGAAGCTTCTTCTAAGTCCGCTTTTCTATGGTTTCCGTGAACTACCACAGCCTTTATATCATGAGCTTCAAGGTAAACACCGAGTTCATTCGCCGAGCGTTTGCTTCTTGCAATGACAACAGTTTGCTTTTTGTCGCTGTTTTTTAAAAACTGTTCAAACATATATGCTTTGTCGTGCTTTTGTACTAGGTAAACTATTTGTTTAGTTCTTGCGCCTACGCTTATGTTGTCATAGTACTTTTTTTTGCTGATTTTTTTAGGTTGTTCAGGCATATAATGGGTTCCTTGAAGATTTGAAGCAATTATAGCTGAGTACACATAAAAAGATGGTCCTTCAAATGTGGTAATGATTAATCTATAACATAATCTTTTGTCAGAATCTCTAAGATATGACCGTTTTCATCTCTAAAATAAACACCGCGACCTCCATAATGATTGTTTGTCTTTGCATCATCTAGTTTATAAGGACCGCTTCCATAGACGACACTCTCTTTTTTTATGCGCTCAAATATCTCATCAAACTGTTCATCACTTACTTTAAAAGCGTAGTGCATCTTGGAGAACTTTTTTTCATCACGGAAGTCTAGTGTAAGCGTAGAATTTACCTTAAGTACCGCAAAATCTTCCCATACTTTTAAAAACTTAAAACCAAATATCTTCTCATACCATTTAGCAGATTTTACTTTGTCGTATGCCGGAACAATTGTATGGTTAAGCGTTATCTCCATAATTTTCTCCTTGTGTTAACTTATGAATCCACAGATTCGGAAATAGTCAGTTTTGTATATCTGTTTTGTTTTTCGAGAATGACTTCTACATTTGCAACAACTGCATGACCTATAAGAGCTAAAGAACTCTCAAAAGATTCGGCAACATGCACAAAAGGAAGAGAAAAAGGCATGATAATCTCTGCTATGTTTTTTTCACGTATGATATCAACACAGGCATTTATCAACTCTTCGTAGACCAACTTGTTTGTAGCACGTTGTATTCTATACTCTTTCATGTACTCCAGATTGTTTATTAGGACTTCTTTTTCAAGTTCATCCAACATATCATGATTGTCTACCTCTGAAATCTCAAGGTCTAACTTGGCTTTATACTTAGAAATATGTTCACGAAAAAATTGGTCAAAATCTGGTTGGTACTTATATAGCAATTCAAAGACTTCACTCTCGTCAAGCTTTTTTTCGGGATTGATTGTGGTTTTGGTGTCTTTTTCGAGCTTCCCTAAAAAGCTAAGCATCTGAGCGGCAGGTTCTATATAGATGTATTTATCTTCTTTACCTATGGAAAAATCAACACCTGTCGAACTTATAAACGGCTTGCTTCCAACATATTTTAATCTCATTATATTTTATCCAGTACAAGCATGAATTCACCGGCTAGTGAATAGTTTGTCGGGTTGTTTGGCGGTTTTTTATATGGATGTGTCCATTTTTTGCCATCGTACAGATGCTTAAAAAAGACTAGATTATTGTCCAAATAGACGTTTAAATCACTGCTCATGCGTATGCATCCGTGTGATTGCGGATGTCCCAACGAATTACCGCTGATATGTGCATGCATCGCAAATTTTAGTTTTCCGTTTATGATCTTCCATTTTTTTGGGTCTGTGATTTTTGTGTTATTCTTATCAAAAGTATTGTAGCGAATACTCTTTTGCTCACCAAAATAAAATACATAATTGTCTTTTTTACCGTATGGCATCGTAATATTGTCTCTGTACATCTCTCCCTCAGAACGCCAACCGCTTTTGATGCTAAAAAAGCCCGCAGGTGTTTTGAAGTAGTGATCTTCCCCGTTTGTCACTTCCTTTTCCCTTTCTATGTTTCCGGTTGATATAAAGTCAAATCCTACCGGATAAAAATCTTTTACTTCGTTGTCCCACAAGACAACTATAAGCACTTGTTTTGAGAGGTCTACTAAAGTCAAAAATTGTGAAGAAGCCAAATATTTACTCTTTTTAAAAAGATGCTTTTTTGCTCTTTTCCAGTAATTGTTATAGATGCGAAACTTTTTAGCCCTTTGCTTGAGAGCTTTGTCAACCAGAGATTTCTTCCTGTACTTCGCATATAGCGGTT
This sequence comes from Sulfurimonas sp., assembly GCF_041563495.1. Classification (GTDB taxonomy): domain Bacteria; phylum Campylobacterota; class Campylobacteria; order Campylobacterales; family Sulfurimonadaceae; genus Sulfurimonas. Next base: position 221,149 of record NZ_JBFFMZ010000003.1, on the reverse strand, counting down.
TTATGATGACATTATTGTAAAAATTTTGCTGAATGGCTTTTACGTTTAGTGATGATGCTTGTAAAAAAGATATTAGAAGAACAAGAGAGATAAAAATTTTTAAAAATATTTTCATCCAATCAACCTAGCTACAAGTACTTGCTTTTTCATCTTGTATATCTCATAATCCTCATTTTCAAACTCATTATAGTATAAAATCTGCCACGAATCGTCCAGCATGCTTTTTAGCTCTTGTGGTTTTAGCAGATTATCCGAATTTGATTCTTTTTTTTCATTGTCATCACTGATCATGTATGTCTCAACAAAAAGTATACCGTTTTTTTTAAGTGCGTTAAAGGCAGATGTTAAAACTGTTCTGTCGAGAAAATTTGTCATAACGATTATATTATATACATCTTTTTTGATTTCATATGTCTGCAAATCAGCTTGAGATGCATTTATCTTGGAGAGAAGGTTTTTTTTCTGAGCTTCAGCATCTAACGCTTTTATGGCTGCCTCTGCAATATCGAGTGCATCTACATCAAAACCGCACTCGGCTAAAAAGATGCTGTTGCGTCCAGCACCGCAAGCCAAATCTAAGGCTTTACTTCCTTTGCAATGTACAATGAAGTCTTGCAGGTTCTGACTAGGCTTTCGTGGTCTTAGCAGTTGACTTTTTTCGAGATACTTTGCATCCCATTTCTCTTTATCTTTAACTGACATTATCTATCTGACTTTTACTCTTGAGATATGTTTTGCGTACTCTTTTTTTTAGCGTGACGAGGTTTTTTCTTTTTGTCTTTTACCGGTTTTGGCACATCTTGAGTTGATGGCACAAAATCTTTTACATCTTCTTCTTGCATCTGTGTTTTCATAAGAAACTCTATAGTAACAAGTAGTTTTTCATCCTCAGGAGAAACCAAAGAGATGGACTCTCCTCTCTCGTCTACGTAAAGAACACGTGCATAGTAGTCATTTGGCTCTACGGGAAGGTCATAGCTTATGATTTTTTCAATATTCTTTAAATCAAGAGCCTTTAAAATCATGTCAGTAGTTATTAAAATGTTTATTTCGCCTGCATCAAAAGCTTTAGCAGCTTCAACTTGTTGCTCGGTTCGATGGTTGCCGTGTATGGAAAGGGCTTTTATATCTTTGGTTTTTAGATATGAGCTTAACTCGTCAGCGGAGCGTTTACTTTTTGTAATAATTACAATATTTTTTCCAGATGAATTTTTAATAACCTGCTCAAGCATGGCAGGTTTGTCGTGGGGCAGTACATAATGAGCAAGTTGTTTTGTCCGTTTAGCAACACTTATATGGTCGTAGTACTTTTTAGTCTTTTTTTTACTTGTTTGTTCCGGCATAAAGTTTATTCCTTGGAAGTGCTGCTTATATTTGTGAAATTATAGCTGATTGTGTATAAACAATTGTGCTATTTACAAAGTTAACACTTTCCCAGCCCTCTTCAGCACCGTTTTGCATCTATAAAGAGTGATGAAACATTTGATTTTAGGATAGCGTTTGATATCAGATGTTTCAATTTTATCTACCGAATAATCAAGAATTTATATCTTTATATACATGCGGATAATTTGCTTGACGGTTTTGAAACAGCAAAATATTCGGCTTTTTAATCACTCCATCATCAATATTTATAGCCTGTCGAATAGTTTCGTCTTTTTGCCATCCTTCTCGACCGGACATAACAGCCTCTAGATGGACAATAAGTGCAGCTGAGATTGACCTTGTAGCACTTTCCCAAAGATAGTTAGGTGTATGATCTACAGCATAGTAATCGACAACTCCCACTTTAAACATCGGCTTTTTGAATGAAGTCGGTTTTGCAAAATAAAATCCCATTCCCTCGTCGCAACTGACATCAATGATCAGACAGCCGGGCTTCAGGCATGATTTCTCACTTTCTATCACGTAGTCAATAGGCTTATCAGGCTCTTGAAAAGTTCCGTTTATGATAATGTCTGATTCGCTTATGAGGTCACACAGAGGACGTCTGGCACCATCGTGTTCTACTACAACCATACGTGATTCATCTGCTTTACCAGGAAGGATTGTTACATACTCACAGTCTAAAACCTCTTCTCTTACTTCGTGATTAGGGCGCTGAATACAGATGGTAACATCTCTAAATCCATGGGCTTTAAGTGCGTAAATAGCTCCGCGGCTGACCGCTCCGAAACTAAAAATAATGACTTTACGCTGGTTTCCGTAGTGTCCGTCTATTCCTTTTAGTTGCAAAGCATGTAGCACTGCGCAGTAACCGGCCATTTCGTTGTTTTTGTAAAAGGTGTGGCGTCCGACTTCTCCCTTTGGACCCCATACGAACATATCTTCAAAGGCGATGAGTGTTTGCTTGCGGTCGATGGCAATCTGTGTCATCTCTCGTTGTTGCACACAATGCGGATAACCCCATAAAATGCCACCTTCACGAAGCTCTAGCAAATCGGCAGGAACTGGTTTGGCTATGATGACAGCAGTGTAGTTGGAGAGAAGTTCGCTGCGAGAAGCGATGCCTCCCGTCATGTCAGCTATAACCGAATCGGCTATACCATACGGCTTTCCATAACCCTCTTCAAATATCATTTGACGGCGGACATGTTCTGGAATGCGAGCTAGGTGTTCTGGATGGATTGGCATACGTTGTTCATCTTCTTTTTTTGAAGTCCCGATGACTCCCACTGTAAATAGGTTGATAGTGTTTCCTTTTTTGAAACTATAATGGATACTTTTTTTCATGATTGAACAATCTTTTGTAGCATGAAGTAATAAAACTTTTGCTTTGTAGAAACGGAGTAAAGAGAGAGAAAAAACCTGTTAGTTAGAACATGTACGTGTTCATGAAACTATAATCATTATACCCGTTTGTTTCTAAGTAAGAGCTTGGCAGTTATTTGAGTAGTGCTGTAGCACTTACAATATCTCCAATAATAATAGCCTTATGGTAAATAATAGTATAATTAAAACAGAAAAAGTGATGGTGATTTTCATGAAAAAAGATATCATAGGACGTTATGAATGTACTGAGAGCGGAGAGATTATTGTTGATATTTCTACACAAAAGGTAGAAGATCTGTATGATGATTTTGACAGGCGTTCACACTTCTTAAAAAAAGATTTGAATCAGGATTTGGTCGAGTATATAATCGATAGTGTTACAGAGATAGATAAAAGGGAGTTCATTGTTCAGTTTAACCTCGAAGTAGCGGCGGAAAAAGAGTCTATAACCAGAGTGAAAAACAGTGTTAAGAACTTTTTTGTATATATGCAGGAACTTGAGCGCAGAAAAATGAAAGAGATGGGAAGAACATCTATAATCCTCTTTCTCATAGGATTTATCATTGCTTCGATCTCTGTTTTGATGAATCAAAGTGAGATTGTCAAGACGAGTGTAATGGCCGGCGTCGTTGCAGAGGGTTTGACTGTCGCTGCCTGGGTTTCACTGTGGGAAGCACTGGCAACTATCTTGATCAAGTGGATGCCTCACAAAAAAAAGATCTCGATTTATCAGCGAATAGCAGATGCCAAAGTAGTGTTTAACTTTCCAGATACGAGAACTATCGCCAAAGTGTAAAGTTTACAATCTATGATATAATTAAAACATGAAAACTTAATGAAGGGGTGTGTCATGAAAAAAGATGAAATGATCGAAGAAACTAAGAAACAGCTGGTTAAGTTCCAAAAAGAGATAGATGAGATTAAAGAAGCGAGTTCACATCTAAGTGAAGAAGCTAAAAAACAATTTGAGATAGGTGCGAAGGAGCTGGAAAGTCTTTATAAAGATGCAGATGAAAAACTTGGCGCTCTTTCAAATAAGGCTGAAGAAAATTACAAAGATGTAAAAGACTTTGTAGAGTTGACAAATAAAGCTCTGAAACACTCTTTTAACTACTTTATGTCGCATTATAGGAAGAAATAGAAGTCTAGAAGTGTTTCGAAAATAGCCTCGAATACTGAATATTCAACTATTGAGGTGTAGCTTTCTTGATTTGGGTAAGTGAATGGATAAATTTTTCATGGTTGAGCAATCTCTTGTAGGACACGGAGAAAAGAGAGAAAAAAAACCTGCTTGTTAGAACACACATATGTTCATGCAGCTAAAGTCAGTGTACACGTTTGTTCCTAAGTAAGAGTTTGGCGTATGTTTTACTCTACCAGTTGAAGCTGTTCTTTTGTTAGAACTTTTTTTGTATCGTAGATGCACTTCAGATGGGTCATAGTAGCTTCTGCTCTTAGTTCTGCTAACTTCTCAACATCTTCTTCTAGCTCTTCAGGTTTTGGCGGTGAAGATGGTGGGGGGAGACTGAAAGTGGATATTTAACCACTTGGGTGTAGTTTCTAAATATTTTATTCAGTCAACTTTGTCCGTAAGCCGGCATCCTTGAACATATAATCGATATAGAGGCTTTCTCCGATTAAAACAGGGTCTCCAAAAACAGCAGTAAAAACATTGCCTTCTTTGCGTATAACTCCAGGTTCTTGGATATGTGATGAGGTGTGGGCACAACCGTTAATGACTTTGGCATCAACGATATTTGCTATCGTTTTAGCATTGTTTTCCCCATCTCCAAAGAGCATTAGCACTGTATCTGGACGGATGTTTTTTTTCAGAGAAAGGACAGCCTCTTTGATAGCATGATTTTTGACACATACCAAGATCAGATCAAAAGTACCCTCTGCCTCCTCTGCGCTGCAAACAGCAGAGGGAGTTGCTGTGAACTCACCATCATCTTCGATGACTCGTAAACCGTTTGTTTTGAGTGCTTTGGCATGTTCACCTCGGGCAATGAAGACTATCTCATATTTTTTCTTTTGTGTGCCTATCAAGCTACACAACTTTGCCCCTATATAACCACCGACACCACCAATCCCTACTATTGCTATTTTCATTAAAAATCCATATAAAAAATTGTTGTTATTATATCAAAAGAGGAACGAGCTTCTCGCTAGAGATATTACCTCTTGGGTGTAGTTGCTAGATGCTTGAGTGTGTTTAAGTGTTTAGAGCTTAATGACTGCAATGAAACAGCTTGCGCTAAACTAACTATAGAGTTATAAGAGCTTAAATCTAAATGTTTTTCATATAGTGCATATTTTGCAAGTGCATCGTTTAGTTTCTCTTTAGAAATAAATATCTCCGGATAATTGTATAGGTCAGAGAGGGTATTTGCTGTATGTTTATTGTTAGAAAAAAGTTTGTTGGTTTTACTGATAGCGATATCTTTGTCAAGACCTTTGCCCATAAGTATATTTCTTATATCAATCTTTACATTTGATATTTGTAGAGCGTTTTTAACTATCGAATATGGCTCATGATGAAGTGCTAAAAGTGGATTAAATGCACTACTTGTTAATAATATTAAAAGTACAGAACGTTTTGAAAAAAATATTTTATGTATCATTTGAAATTCCTTTTATTTACTCTGTTTTCACTATGCTATCAGTCATATGTAAATCGTTAATTAACATGTTTTATATAAGCTGTATCTTCCTTCTGATTAAGAACTTTTGTCTCCACTCCATAAAGCTCTGCCAAATCTCTATCAAGCATCACCTGAAAACCACATATAGAGTAAATCTTGTTTTTAATAGTCTCTTCGTTTATAACTGCCATATCATTCATAACAAATCCTAGATACTTTTACATTTCATGGCATAAAAATTTATTTAGTTTGAAAAGTATGACAATTTGTAATATTTTTCATGATTGCTCTCTAAGGTCACAAAATGTGATCTTAGATTTTATTGTAGTTTTTCAAAGTGGAGATTTACTCACAGGGATGTAATTTAAGAACGATTCAAAAAAGTCTGTTGATACGCGGCTCACATCAAAAACTTATGATAATCCTGATTGGACGAGAAAAAACAATAATCAAGAGTATCAAAGAGATAAAATTAGAACTCACTAGGGGAAAAACTCATAAGTTAAAGTGGAGATTCACTCTCGGGGGCGTAATGAAATTTTTGATGATTTGTTTTAAATTTATCTTCTCGTTGCTTCTTCAATTTTTTCAAACCACTCTTTAATTTCTTCAAATGCTTCAATCTCATCAAGATGTTGTTTTGTTACTTGTTTAGACAACTCTTCATTGAATCTTTGTTTTACACGACTAACTTTCTTTTTCTTTTTACCTTTATCTTCGATTTCATCCCAATTCTGTTCAGAATCAGCCGCATTATTATGTACATGTTTAGCTACTTCTTCGCCTAAATCTAATTTATCCCAAGCTTGACTATACGTTATCGGAAAACCATCATAGACACAACTTATAATATCATGATGTATGTAATTTTCCATTTCCCTTTTTTTTGTCTCAAATGTAAAGTTGTTTAATCCTTGATTTTGAATTGACTCAAAGTAAGGACTATATTTATTAGGTTTATCGGAACCTATATCACTATCATAAATATGTACCTGATTGATTTGCAATTTTTTTAAAAGATTTTTATTTGCCCAATATTGAATTGTACTCCCACCCATTGGTATTATAAGTATCTCATTATTATCTTTTAGCTCAATAATATTTTTGTATTCTTTAATCTGTTCATTTATATTTAAAAGAAACTCTACATCTAATTTACCTTCTAAACAAACAATACATTTAACCTGTGATACGTTGTTTAACTCTAAACTAGGTAAAATGCCCATAGTTGAGATAATTGAACTGAATAAATCATCTTCATTATCAAATATTTTTACAACATCATCTTCTTTTATTAAAGGAATAATGTTTTCTATAGAAACCATTTTTGCAATATTTGGTGTATGCGTAGTTATAATGACTTGATGATCTTTATGATTTGAAAGTTCAAGTAATGCTTCAATTAACATTTGTTGATAATCTGGATGTTGTGATGTTTCAGGTTCTTCAATAGCATAGATTACGCTTTTGTTATACCTATCATTGACTTGCCTATCAGCTTCTGCTCTAAAATAGTTCAATAAAACAAGTCTTCTTACACCACTTCCTCTTTTGTTTAAAGGTATATCATCTCCTGTAAAAGAAAATTTAAAAACTGATTTCCAATCAGGTTCTTTGGAGTAATTAGGATTTAATGTTGAGGCTATTGCAGGATCCATTTCTTTAAGTTTGGTTAATGTGCTATCTCCAACTTGTTTAATCTGCTCTTGCATTAGCTTTTCTACTTCGGCGAGCATTACTTTAATTTCCTCATTTTGAAGTGCTTTTTGTATAGCTATTTTTAGTGGATTCTGAACATCATCATCACTATCTTTATTTGCTCTATCAGATTGAAATAAAAAATATAAAGGTAGATTCTTATCAATACTTTCTTTTAAACTCTTAGATTCATCACCTTTTGCTAAATCTATTTGAATTGTTGTTTTATTGTTTTTATCTTCATCTTCAAGTGAATATTTATACAGAGCTTGTCTCATTGGAGCATTTGTGTTTTTTGAAATTGATTCATAAACTTCTTCACTTATTACTTCATTATCAAATAAACTTTTTAGCTCTTTTTTTAAGTTTGTATTAGTAACATTTATTTTTGGATTTTCTCTCCATACTGTAGGATATTCACATTCTAAAAAATATTTTTTACTTTTTGCAGTAATATTTTTTGAACAATCCCATTCTTGAACTAATGTTAATAATCCATTGGTATCTAATAAAAATTCATCTTTTAAATTTGTAGGATTTGAAGAGTCTATTACTATTGTATCTGTATCTTCAACTTCAAAAGACAATATTATTTTTAAAGTATTAATACCATTTTCTTCTGCATAAATATTTAAATCATCTTGTTGAAGTTTCACTAAAATATTATTGAAAAAAATCTCTAATGCTTCCATAATTGTTGATTTGCCAACATCATTTTTTCCAATGATAACATTCATATTATCATCAAACATAATATCTAATTCTCTATAACTTCTAAAGTTTTCTAATCTTAATTTTTTTAGCTTCATTTTCTTCCCTTAAGTTTATGTTTCTACAACTCCACAACCCGCTCAAACATCTCTTTTATCTCCATCTCGTGAGATATGAGAAATATCTGTCTGTACTGTTCTTTGATGGTGTGGAACGCTTCTAGTATTTCCATGCGTCTTGCTTCATCTTGACTTCCGAAGACTTCATCAAACGCTAAAAAGCCTATAGAACTTGCACCGCTTAGTTCTGTGAGAGTTTTTGAGATGGCGATGCGTAGTACTAAGTTTGCCAGGTCTATCTCTCCACCGCTGAAACGCTCTATGGGGTACTTTTTACCCTCATCGTAGATGAAAAAGTCGAAGTCGTTGCTTACTTCTATGTGTTGGTATTTGCCTTTTGTTATTTGCGCGTACATCTCAGATGCGAGGCTTGAGATGCGAGGGGCAACTTTGGCATTTAGTTTTGTCTTGAACTCTGAGAGACTTGTTTTTATCTTCTCGTAGTCTTTTAGGTCATCTTTTTTTGTTTGGACTTTTTTGAGTTGAGCGTCGTTGTTATCCAGAGAGTTTTGGATGCTCTTTATCTCTCCGTCTATGGAAGCTATTTTTACCTTTATGTCGTTTAAGAGAGTTGTCTTTGAGTCTATGGTCTTGAGTATGCCCTCATGCTCTTCAAGCGTATGTGCATGCTTCACATCTTCGTAGATGACAAGCTGAAACTCTGCCTCTTTTGCTTTTTCTTGAACATCGAGTTTTTCCACTTTTTTGATGATACTTTCAAGTTCGGTTTTTACAAGCGGCATTCTCTTTAGCTCTGTCTCAAGGCTCATTACGTGTTTGTACTGCGGTTCCAGCAGAGTAAAGTTATTTTTTATGTTTTCGTGGACTTTTTCATCGTAAGAGTACTGCTCCAGCTCTTTTAGCTCTTCTTTGTTTTTTATGCCTTTTTGCTCTACCTGCTTGAAGTGTTCTTGTGCACTCTTTAGGTCTTTTAGTTTGCTCTGTGTGACTTTGATGTTGGTTTGTAGCTCGAGAAACTCTTTGTCTTTTAGTTTTTTATCTGCCTCAAATACGGCTTTTTGGCTCAACACGTTTTGCAGTTGTTTTTTGTACTCGTCTATCTTGTTTTGGTGTGTGTTGTTTACGAGGGAGACAAGAGAGTTTATGACATTGTCATACTCTTCTAAAAGCGGTCTTGTGCAGGTCGGACAGGCTGAGTCGCCTCCGAGTTCTTTGAGTTTTGCGATTTTATCGTTTGTGATGTCTATCTGTTTTTGCTCGCCGGATATTTCTGCTTTGAGTTCGTTTTCTATGGTGTGTCTGGAGTTTATGCTCTCTTGAAGCATGCCAAGAGCCAGTTCCATGTTTTTTGCATTGAAAAGAAGTTCATCGTAGTTTTCACACGCTTTTTCCAAAGTCTGAATGTCAGATTTGCCTTTGGTGTATTGCTCTCTTAGTTGTACCAGTTCTTTGGTCAGTCCCTCTTTTTTCAAGTGGAACTCTTTTAGTCTTTCCTGAGCTTTTAGCTGCTCTTGCAAAGATGCATACTCTGTTTTTACCTTGGAGAGTTCTTTTAGCTTTTCTTGTTTGTGTTCTAGCTCATGGTTTTCGGCTATGAGCTTTGCTTCGTTTAATAGTTCTATGCTTTTGCTGTTTCTGATGAGTTCAAACTCAGAGAAAAGTTTTTGTTTCTGCTCTTTGGTCTTTGCAAATACTTCAAGCTCTTTTTTTAGTTTTTGCTCTTGCAGTTTGATGGCTTCGAGCTCTTTTGTCTTTAAATCTGCATCTTTGGCAAAAGTCTCTTTAGAGGCTTTGTCTGTTTTTATCTGCTCTTGTTTTGCTTTTATCTCGTCTTTGCCAAGAAGCACTTCGGCAAATGCATTTATCTCCCGTCCAAGTGAGCGGCTTTTCTCCACGAGCTCTTTTTCTACGAAGTCTATTTTTTCAAGACCCAAAAGACGGCGTATCATCTTTTTGCGGTCTTCGTTTTTAAGAGTGCTTAGGCTTGTGAGCTCTTTTTGAGATGCAAAGAGTGTGTGCATAAAAGCATCTTTACTCATACCTGTGAGCTTTACAATGCTTGAAGTTACTTCTTTTGCTCCCGTAGTCGTAAGTTCACCGTTTTTGAAGAACTTTGCGTTTGCACTTAGAGCTTTCCCACGAAACTCTCTTTGGACTTTGTATTCTACGCCTTCAAACTCAAACTCTAGTTCTACGACTACTGCATCTTTGTCGGATGCGTTGGCATTTCGCACTAGTTCTTTGTTTCCCCGTTTTTTAGCTTCTCCATAAAGAGCAAATAGTATGGCTTCAAATATCGTGGACTTTCCGCTCCCGTTTTTACCGATGATGCCTATGAGCCCTTCGCCAAATTCGATGTCGTAAGCGGTGTACTTTTTGAAGTTTTCAAGATGCAGTCTAGTGAGTATCATCTTGCACCTCCTCATAGTCTGCAAACAGCTCTTGCACTTTGGCTTTTAGTCTGTCGTACTCTTTTTCCTCTGCATCTTCTTTTATGTGCTCTAAAAAGAACTCTTCAAGGCTTAGAGCTTCCACGTCGTTTACGTCTGTCAGGTTTGCATCTCTCTTGAACTCTCTTTTTATGCTTACACTCATCGCATCTGTAAAGAGTTCTTTGATGTCTGAGTTTTGGATGTCTATGGATTGCAGTGGTGTAAGGTTTTTTAGTCTTACTTCTACTATGGCATCTTTTGTGTCAGTCGCATCTACAGATGCTAAAGAACTCTCGTAAGCCTCACAGTCGATTTCTTTGCTCACTATTGGTCGTATCTCTATCTCTTTGTACTCTACGCTCAGAGAGCCGTTTAGGTTTAGTTCTATGAAGCCTTTTGAGTTTCGCTTGTCGTTTAGGCTTGTTCTCTCTGTTGAACCGCTATAGTAGACGTTTTCATGTTTGCCTACATTGGAAAAACCGTGCCAGTGACCAAGAGCCACATAATCCATTTTCTCAAAGATGTACTCTTTGTCGGTGGGGTAGACCCACTCGCCAAACTCCTGCATCAAGTACCAAGCTCCGACAGAACAGTGCATCATCATGATATTCTTTTTCTTTGCATCTATGTTTGACTCGCAAAGTTCTATCTGCTCCAAGGCTTTGGAATCGTCATTCATGTGGGGCAGGGTGTGAAACACTACATCGTCAAACTCTACTTTTTTGTACTCTTGGTTATATGAGACAAATATGTTTTCAAAACTCTCAAATATCTTTAGTATGGGTGAGCTTAGGTTTGTTCTTGGAGTAGAGTGGTTTCCTGCTATGAGGATGAAAGGGATATTTAACTCGTCTATGATTTTAAATTGTTCAAGCGCAAAAGTGATGGCACGGTTTGACGGACTTGCTCTGTGAAAGAGGTCGCCTGTGTGGATGATGTAGTCTGGTTTTAAAAGTTTGATCTGCTGGACAACCTGAGAGAAGGCATCGTAAAAGTCCGCCTCTCTTTGGTTGATGTTTTCATCGTTTAAAATGTCTAAGTCGTTATACCCTAAGTGGGTATCGCTAAAGTGTAATATTTTCACAAAAATCCTAATTAACAAGATTAATTAGAACATAATAGCTAAACTCACTTCAATATGCTATTAATCCCTTTTTTTGTTAGTAGGGTCAAGTTCATCTACTACGTTGTCTAAAATAGTAAATAAGTGGTCACTTGCTTCTTCCATAGCCCTGAAGTTTTCGATGATTGTGTCTTCATTGTGTGCTTCAAATACAGAGTTGTTTTCTACAAGTTTTATGTTTTTAAGTACATTGTCATGTACAAGAGCATGCGGTTTATCAACAAGTGGATAATTAGTTGTATGGCCGTATCTCTCTTTTCCTTCGCTTACGTACCATTTACCAAGACGACAACCTCTATGGTCTCCAAACGATGCTGATGCTTTTTGGGCAATAACAGACGTATATGCGTTTGACTTAAAGAGGATATGGTCAATTTTTACAAGTACCATAAATAGTGAATCACGGATAAATCCTGCATATTCGGCAGAGCTTTGCGCATTTGACTGAAAGACTCCCAAAGTATTTGCAAACTCATCAATAGTACGAGTTGCATTGTTCGCTATGCCTGACATATCTTCCGCATTTGACTGAATTTCCTGAGTCTCTTGTTGAAGAGTCTGAATAGTCACGGAAATTTCTTGAGTTGATTTTTGCGTACGTTCAGCAAGTTTTCTGACTTCATCTGCAACAACTGCAAAACCGCGTCCGTGTTCACCCGCACGAGCCGCTTCAATGGCAGCGTTAAGTGCAAGAAGGTTTGTCTGTTCCGCAATATCTTTGATGATGTCGGCAATAGCAGAAATCTCATTTGATCTTTCAGACAGAGAATTGATGTTTTGGTTTGTATCAGATACTTTTTCAGTTAGGCTGTTAAAGAGCTCCAATACGCTTTGCATAGACTCTAGAGAGTTATTTGCCTCTTCTGAAGTTTTATTAGACATTTGAGAGATTTTATTTACTTCTTCTGAGTTGTTCAAAAGATTTTGCTGTATGACTGTCAGACCGTGAGAAATACCACCGCCAAGGTCATGAAGCTTTTCAGTAAAGTTACCTCTAATTTGCGCTTTATATCCTGCTTCTATGACTTTAACAGAGTTGTTTATAGTTTCAGCGGCATCTTTTAGTGTGCTGTTTAGCCCGTCAGTATTTGCATAGTAAGATTTATGAGTATCTTCAGCAACATGGATAGCTTTTATAGTCTCGTTCATATAATGTTTTAACTGCCTAAGCATAGAGTTGAACTCTTGACCAAGTTCAAATATTTCGCCTTTGCCTATAATGGGAGCTTGAATATCAAAGTCTCCATGACTTACTTTTTCCATTGATTCTGTTACGCCTTCAACTGAAGTTTTAACAACTAAGAGTTGTGAACGAAGATATAATGCCAATGCAACATGAAAGAGTGTTATCGTGATGACGACTACTGAAAAGCCAAAAAGGTAGCTCTCAATTGCAAGACCTAAAGCAAATAAAACTAATTGCCATAGGTTTGAAAGAGCTACATTTCGTAATGTAGAATTATTCATTTATGTTCCTATTTAAGATAATTTATTTCTGTAGAATTTAAAAATGTATTTTACCTTAATTATTTCAAATAGTTGAAAAACTTATGATTCTTTTGTGAACAATAATAAAATTATTTTATTTTTTAGCTATTTTTTAAAAAATTTATAATAAAAATCTTTAATAGTTCTAAGCTTTGTTCTACCAATAGCCAATGAACCTTTCTCTACTTTTCCGCTAGTGAGTGTAGTGCCTGCTGCTATCATAACATCATCTTCGATTTGAACAGGTGCGATTAGCTGAGAATCACTTCCGACAAAAACATTTTTGCCGATGATAGTCTGGTACTTTTTAATACCGTCATAGTTGCAGGTGATAACACCAGCACCGATGTTTGTGCCTTCGTCGATTTGCGCATCTCCAATGTAGCTGAGATGCCCGGCTTTTACACCTTTTAGTGAACTCTTTTTAACCTCTACAAAGTTTCCTACATGAGTCTCTTCTAGGTATGAAGCAGGACGAAGATGCGCTAGCGGACCTACATCCGAGTTTTTAACGATAGAGTCTTCAACAACACTTCCTGCTTTGATATGTGAGTTTGCTATAAGTGTGTTACCAGTCAGGCGACAGCCGTTTTCAACAATACATTCGCCCTCAAAAGTAACTCCTTCTTCGATGTAGATAGTCGAAGGAAGCTGCATGATGACACCTGCATTCATCCAGTGTATTTTTATTTTGTTTTGCATGATGACTTCAGCGTCAGAGAGGTCTTTTTTAGAGTTTACACCTTTGAACTTTTCTTCATCTACCAAAAGCGGAGAAATGATTAAGCCGTCTGCTCTTGCCATTGAGATGATGTCGGTAAGATAATACTCTTCTTGAGCATTGTTGTTACTAAGGAGTGGAATGTATTTTTCCAAAACTCCTTTTGAAAAGGCGTAGATGCCGGCATTTACAGTTGTCACTTTTAGCTCATAAGCAGATGCATCTTTTTGCTCAACTATTCTTTTAACCTGACCGGCATCTATGATAACACGACCATAACCATCAGGATTTTCCAAATCAAAGATGGACATGATAATGTCAGAATTTGTATTTATGAAACCTTGCAGTGCATATGAAGTTATAAGAGGCATATCACCGTTTAGAACTAATACTTTTTCGTTCTTAGGTTTCACCCCCATCATAGCTCCGCCTGTTCCGGGAAAGTTGTCGGCATCTTGGACTACAAAATGTAAATTGTCAAAGAAAGAACTCATCAGCTCCATTACTGCATCTTTTTGGTGAGCTACAACTACCGTGATGTCATCAGATATTTCCAAAGAAGCTTTGATTATATGGTAAAGCATAGGTTTTCCGCAGATGCTGTGAAGAACTTTCGCCTTTGGAGATTTCATACGAGAGCCTTTTCCCGCGGCTAGGATAACTATACTTATTTTGTCTTTATTCATTTTTTACCTTGATCTGAAGTCTTTTCTTTTTTTATTGTAAACTCGTCCATAATTTTGCCATCAATACTTATGAATTTTGAATTTAGAGTCGTAGGTGTGATCTCTAACATAACAGAACCCATCATCTCAAAACTAAAAGGCAGTGCAGGGTGTTTTAAATCAGCACGGTCAAGTTTTGCCGATGAACCGCATACTTGATAGACTGTTCCGCTGTCTTTAGTTGGCTTTAAAGGTTTTGTGTAAGAGAATTTTGAGTTTTGAACAACATTTTCTTCGCTAAAAGTATTGCTTTTGCCTGTATGGTTGATTATGAGTTTTGAGCGTTCATAATCATGTGAATGTCCGCTTAAAACTAAGTCAACTCCATACTTGTCAAAGATTGGCACAAGGTTTTCACGTACTTTTTTCATCTTCCCTACACTGTCGTAATCACTGTCTGAATTGTGACCTCCGTCTGTGTATGGCGGTGTATGAAGTACGACTATGACCCAAGGTTTTTTGTTTGCATGCAAATCTTTTTTGAGCCATGTAACCATATCACTGTTTGCGTCTACTCTTATTATCTCACTGTCAAGCATAACTAGGTGCAGATTTCCGTTATCTATTGAATAGAAGTGCTCACTGCCACTTGCCACTCCGCCGCTTTCAGCATTTTTTGGAAAATTCCAGATATTGTAAAAAGCCCATCTTCTTGCATCATGATTTCCTCTTACAGCCCAAGGAACAAATCTTTTTATAAGCTCTTTGTAGGGCTCAAAAAGGGTTTTGTTATACTGCTTTTGAGTTCCGCTTCTGTAAGCGTTGTCGCCAAGAAGAACCCACATATCAAGTTTGCTAAAGTCGTTGTCTATATATTTTAGCATCTGCTCATAGACTTTTGTCTGGTCTTTACCGTGTTTTCCGCTATCGCCGATTACCCAGATTTTCTGATTGTCAGAATTTTTACACAGTGTTTTAAAGCTTCTGTTTTCATTGTCTATTTTTAGAGAACCTGATGAGACTTTGTAGTAGTATTTTGTACACTCGTTTAAGTTTGAGATAGTTATAGAATGTTTTTTTGTTTTTTTTGTATCGTTGATTTCTTTGTCTATGGTATCAGAAAAAAAACCGTACTCCACTTTACCTACTTCAAACTCTGGAGTCTGCCATTTAAGAGTTATTGAGTTTTGAGTCTGCATGACGGCATACGGTTCTCTGGGAACAAATACATAACTGTCATAAGTCACTACACCCAGTCTTCCAAGCCCGTATATTGAGGCAATAACTAATAAAACAAGAAGTGTTTTTTTAAGAAATATTTTCAATTTTTTTCCTTAACTTAGAGTATAAAAACATAGTAGAAATCGTACCTATAATTATACCTGCTAAAAGATCACTTACAAAATGGTCATTTGCAAGCAGTCTGCTGCAAGATATTACAATTGCAAGAACCAACCATAAGTATATATATCTTGGAAACAAAATAACAAGGTAAGTAAATATGGAAAAAACCGTGGTTGTATGCCCCGATGGAAATGACGTATATGTGGTCGGAGCATCTGCTAATGTTGTAAAGTGATACTTCATTTTTTCTATAAAACCCATATCCCAGTTTTGAAAAAGCAAAAATCCATAATCATCATTGCCGTTTCTAAGACCCCACGGTCTGATACGTCCAAACATGTGTTTTAAGACTAGACTGATTAATCCGGAGAAAAGATTTATGTATAGTAAAAAAAGAAATCTCTGCTTATAAAGCTCATTTTTTTTGTAAAACTTGAAAAACAGAAAACCTAAAATGGCAGTTCCTATATACCAGTGTGATTCACCGAATATGCTGATAAAATCACCTATGGGTTCGTAAGTCTTTACATCAGACAAAAAGAGGTGAGCTACACGTTCATCTAGAGTGAAGTATGACATTATTATAAGAGTTATCATAGTCAACGAGTAAGCTATGTATGCTTTTTTTGAGAAAATCATCTAAGACCTTGGTAGTTTTTACATCTAATCAGTTGTATGGTATTTACCTTCGAATTGTTTAACATTATATCAAACTCACCATGATTAATTACTTTAGAACATTTCATATATTTTTCTACATCTTTTTTAAAAAAATGTGTGTTTATGACAACCAGATCTTTACCTAACGGTTTTTCTTTTTCCCAGACATCAAACTGATCCTCTCTGTCGTCTATGAGATAAACATTTGAGTCATAATTTCGGTTATAGTAGATGGCACGGGATGCAAGAGTCCAGTTTGTAACGGCTACGGCTTGTGCGGAGGCATCTGTAATCTGCTCGTTCGCTTTTGACATGATTTTGTCCCAGCCGTAGATATCGCGATGAAGTGACTGATACTCCGGTAGAGGAATAAACTTGAAACCCAATTCTGCGTAGGCTATGGCACTTAAAATCAGTCCAAAACCGATGGCAAATTTTAGATATTTCTTAGATATTTTGAGCATGTAAAATGTACCAAGAGGAATAAAAAGCATATAAAAAAGAGCCGACCAGTGAGGCAGGGCAGTCTTATACAGAGATGCGTATGTAAAAAACGCAATCATCACCAGACCAAAGAGGGCCGTTAAAAAGATGGTGGAGTTTTGGCTTCTGAGGGCTTTGTAAAGACCATAAAAAGCGAGTGGAACCAGAAAAGGATTATAAGCTCCTGCTTGAGCGCCTATAGAACTTGCAAAACCGCTCCAGTTGATGGTGTTGCTTCCCACGACATGAGCACTTTGATAAGCAAAACTTGACCAATCATTTTGAATGTTCCATATAATGACGGGAAGTATTATGATAAAGGCAATGAAAATAGAAGGAATGATCTTTGGCGTATAAAGAAGGTCGTATCTTTTTTTCATAAGAACATAGATGATTATAGGAAATATGAACAAAACTGCTGTGTATTTTGAAAGACCTGCAAGACCTAAAAGAACACCAAGCAGAATCCATGTAGAGAGCTTGTTGCTTTTCTCAATCTCTATAACCGTAAAAATAATAGGAAGAATGAGTAAAAACAATAGTGTATCAGGCATCAGCATCAAAAACAGAGCATTAAATAAAAAAGAGGCATGAAGTGCCAAAACAGCAACAAATGCTTCATTTGCATTTTTATTGATATCGTATATTAGTTTATATATGAAAATAGAAGTGATAAATCCTATGATGATTGCAGCAACTCTTGCACCGAATTCGTCAGTACCAAATATAGAAGTAAAAATATACTGAATCCAGCCCACCAAAGGAGGATGGTCAAAGTAACTCAGGTCTAAGTTCAGTGCATAGAGCACATAATGAGCCTCATCAACACCAAGCCCGACAAAAGGGGCAAGAGTGAGCCGTAAAACGGCTACAAAGCTTATAAAATATAAAAAGTTTTGGTGTTGTTTACTTGCTAAGTTCATCAAGCTTTGGTTTTAGAGTGTTAAATACCCACTCAGGAGTAATGATTTGTATACATTGGTTGTCGGTACACGGTGTTTTTCTATGGTTTGAAGCACTTACACAAGGGCTACATGCCATTCCTGCATAGATAGGAGTAGTTGGTCCGAGTGAAGAGTAAAGTGCAGGAGTCTCAGGTCCAAAAAGAACAAAAGTGTGCATATCTGTAATAGATGCAAAGTGAGCCGGTCCAGAATCGTTTGTAAGCATAAACTTACTCACACTGTAAAGAGCGGGAAGCTGTAAGAACTTAACAGCACCTGCAAAGTTAATACATCTCTTACTGCCGACATAATCAGCTAGCATCTGAGCACCTTCTTTTTCGGCTGGAGCACCTGTTAGTAAGATGACTGCATCTTGGTTGTAGTCTAAAATAAGTTTGATGACATCACCGTAGTTCTCTTTGTCCCATCTTCTTTGAGGAAGCAGGTCAGATGCGTTAGAATTTACTAGAATAACAGGATTTTTGTCTTTGTCAAAACCTTCATACATATCAGTTATTACAGCTAAAACATCTTTTTGCTCTTCATCACTGATGACGGCTTTTGCAATTACTATCTCATCATCTGGAATGATTCTTTTTGTGAATGGAAGCTCTTGTTTTTCGCTTAAAAGAGCATCAACTAAAGATATAAAGTTTTTTGCAATGTGCTGATGAGCGTTGTAAGAGACTTTTTTGGTCAAAAAATCACCTCTGTAAAGTCCCTCGTTGTGAAATGCATGAAAACCTACACGGTTTACAGCTCCACAAGTTGCAGTTAAAAGTGCAGTAAAACGAGAAAAAAGTTCTAAATCTATTACCGAGTCTATCTTGTTTTTACGACACCAGTTTAAAAATCCTAAAGCACTCGTAGCAAGATTGAAAATCGAACTCTCATCAATAGTATAGATGTTTTTTTCTTTTACAGTCTCAAGAAGTTGCAGACTTACTTTGTTCTTAGAAAAGATTACAAAAAATAGCTCACCTTCGATATTTGCCTTTAGTTTTCTCATAGCAGGGTCAACTATGATTGCGCTACCCATCTCTGAGAGTTCTATCAGCAGTACATTTTTAGGTTTTATTTTTTTAGGAGGCATGAAAAAATCTACAGTTTTTTTAATAATAGTACCTAAAAATGTTAGCGGCACACCTGCATAGTGGTCGATATTTCTCATTGTATCTACATTCATATAATCATAATTCCTTTAAGTTGTTTAAATGTTTAAGTCGCACGTTTACTTTTTACCCAGAAGTACGAACCAGGTATAGATGCTATCATAAGTAAGAGACCATAAAGTATACTCATAGCCAGAACCTTAGTCTCATCAGCACCTACGAGCATAAAAATACCTACCATAGCACCTTCTCTGATTCCCCATCCTGCGAGGGAGATAGGAACGATAGTAAGTAGAAATACAGGCGGAATAGCTATAAGAAAGGTTTGAAACGACATGTGAAAATCAATACTAAGAGCAAGAGCGTAAAGAGAGAGAACTGTTAAAAGATGTACTCCCACAGATATAGCAATGTGTTTGTATAAAAGTGTTCTGTCCGCATAGAGTCTGTTTAATCTTCTAGCCAGTCTATGAAAAAGGTCGAGACCCTTGTACTTTGCCAAAAACTTGATTTTTTCAAGATGAAAAAGAATTGTGAACCCTATAATTCCGGCAAGTGTAATGAGTATGATAAGAAGTGAAAAGTCTTTGTCAAATGTACCGAAAAAAATGATTGTTGCGATAAGGTTTAATACTAAAAGACCGACAAGACCTACAACCCTGTCTACAAAAATACCGTAAAAAGAGTCTTTTTTGCCATAACCTTTTTGGGTAAGATCTATAATACGAACAGCATCTCCGCCGATACTGCTTGGCAGGACTTGGTTGAAAAAAGCCGCTTTAAAGTAGCTTTTGACATAGTAAGAAATTTTTTCCTTAAAAACCAACAGGTCCATAATAAGACGCCATCTGTATGCTGCGACATATGTACTTCCAAGTTGAAAGAGCAGGGCTATAAGGATTGTTCCGCCGTGGCTTTTGGCAAGTATGGATATGAGATTTTTAAAATCTACATATTGAAATAGAAAGTAAAACATAACAATAGTTATAATCAATTTTATCATATTTTTCATATTTTGCCGTATTTTAAATTAATGTGATTTTATCTAAAATAGTATTAATATTTTATTTGACATCGGCAACTCTGTAGATATATAGAGTTTTTGTTTTAGTAATACCTTTTTTAACCGTAATACTATCTATAAGTTTAACATCATTATATTTAAGTTTTAAATTTTTAAATTCAGGATCTCTTGTTAAGACTAATCCATCTTTTAAATATCCCTTTTTTCGCCACATGTCATACTGAGAAAACCTGCTTGGAACTGCTAAATCTGTATCAGGATGACCATCTAAATAGTATTTTATATATGCAGCGATTGTTAAATGATCACCGTAAAAACTATCGCCTCTTTTTGTATGAGTCTGTAAAAGTTGCACAGCTTCTCTGTTTCCATGCATCCTATCTTGAACTATTTCTAGATAAAACAAAAAAGCAAAGCGACCTAAAAGAGTAATTATTATAGCTATGACAAGTCCCATTTTAAAAGTCTTTACAAGTTTGTAATGCTCAAAAATATAAGCGGTTAATATTGCTCCTGAGATATAGGCCGGTGCTGTATAGTTTAGTTCCATTCTTGTAAAAAAACTTTTATAAAAGAAAAAAAACAAAATTACTATTGTACTAAGGGTTAAAAAAAATAGTTTGTCATTTTTGTAATATAATTTGTCTCTAAGTAAAAAGTAAAATAAAACACCGGTAAATATTGGAGAAAATGCTCCAAACTGACCACCTAAGAACTCAAAAAACAAATCTATATCTATTTCATATGTATCTGTTGAACCATGACCCAGTTGAAAAGCAAAACTAATCCAGTCATTTTGGTAGTTCCACCAGAGCATAGGTGATATAACGATAAGAGATAGTATTATTGCCAGATAAAAGTTTGCATTTAAGAGAATATCCCGTCTTTTTAAAATTATGAATACAAGCAGTGTAAATACAAATAAAATAGCAGTGTATTTGCTGAGCATCATAAGTCCAAGTGCAATGCCCGTAACTGCGTAGTCTATTGTTTTTCCATAAAATATGGCTCTGTATGAATAATAAAGAGCTATAGATGAAAATAAAATAAGCGGAGAATCAGGAGTTGTAATGATGTAGCCTGCATGTACAAGTATGATGCTCGAAAATATGAGCAAGGCGTTTAGTGCTATTTTTTCATTGAACATCTCAGATGCTAATTTAAATATGTACAAAGCCGAGATGCTCATTGAAAATACATTTACAAGTCTTACTCCCCATTCAGCTTGGGATATAAAGTTTGTAAGGTAGATCATATATGCTATAAAAGGAGGGTGATCGTAGTATCCTGTCTGAAGATGATGACTCCACATCCAATAATATGCTTCATCTCCGTGAAGCGGTAAAAAAGCGTTGTATATAGCGGAAAAAAAAGCCAGAACTATTATGATGACATAAGCATTTCTTTTTGGTTGTTTGTATAAAAGTTCTAGCATATGTGGTCTTCCCTTAATATTTGTGTAATTGTACTGTTTTAATATTCATAATTCAATAATTTTCTTTGTTTATGATAAGTGTATAATATTTTTTGTGGTATTATAAGCTCAATATTTAGTCGTAAGGTATTTGAATGGATTTAGGTACGGTTGTTGGTATAGTTCTTGTTATGGCTCTTTTACTCGGTGCTATGTCAATGGGTGTTGGTATTGGTGCATATATCGATATTCCATCTGTTTTAATTGTTATTGGTGGTAGTATCGGTTCGTTGATGATATCTTTCAAACCATCACAAATGAAAAACTTTGTAAAAGTTTTTATGGTAGCTGTTAAACCTACTGTAGAAGATGAAGTGGAGTTGATTAAAAAGCTTGTTGATTTTGCTACAAAAGCTAGAAAAGACGGTATCTTGGCCTTAGAATCAGAAGTTAATGCCGAACCCAATGAGTTTTTGAAAAAGGGTCTTTCAATGGCGATTGACGGCAGTGAACCAGATACTATCCGTGATCTTTTGGAAATAGATATGGAACAGACGAGTACTCGTCATAAAATTAACAGTTCCATCTTTGGCAACTGGGCAGGACTTGCAGGTGCTATGGGTATGGTCGGTACACTTATAGGTCTAGTTGCAATGCTTTTAAACATGGCAGATCCGTCGGCAATTGGACCATCAATGGCGGTTGCCTTACTTACGACTATGTACGGTGCAATAATCGGAAATGTTGTAGGTACACCGATATTTAATATTTTAAATATTAGAAATAATGAAGAGACTTTAATAAAAGAGATGATTTTATCTGGAATTATGTCTATTCAATCAGGGGACGCTCCAAGAGTATTAGAAGCTAAATTATTAGCTTATTTAGCTCCTAAAGACCGTGTGAGCCAATTTGATTAATAATGGACATTGCTAATGGCTAAAAAAAATAAATGTCCGGATTGTGAAACATGTCTACCCGCTTGGCTTGCTGCATTTGGGGACTTGATGTCTCTTCTATTATGTTTCTTCGTTTTGCTCCTATCTATGTCGAGCATGGATGCTAAAAAGATTTCAGAAGCCATCGGTTCACTCTCCGGTGCGATGAGTGTTTTAGAAGGCGGAACAAAGACAGAGATCTCAAAACAGAGAATACAGGAATCAACTCCTATTGAAGCTCAGGATGAAACAGCCGAAGCAGTCAATAGAGTTGCGCAGGCAGTCATAGATGCAAATGAGATGATGGAAAAGGGACATGGACCTGCCATTTCAGTAGAAGAAGCACAGGAAGGTTTTGTTATAGAACTTCCGGCTTCACTTTTGTTTAAATCTGGAAGTGCGACTATAGAAAATGAAGATGCCATACTCTTTCTTAAACGTGTGGCTTTGATTGTAGAAGAACTGCCAAATAGTATGCAGGTAAGTGTCCAAGGACACACGGATAATCAGGGACCTGGAAAGAACAGTGTCTTTAAAGATAACTGGGAGCTCTCTTCTGCCAGAGCTATATCAGTGCTTCAAGAGCTTTTACTTGACGGCGTTGATCCAAAAAGAATCAATGCTGCAGGTTTTGCCGAGTTTAAACCGTTGGCGACAAATGTTACTGAGGCGGGACGAGAAAAAAATCGTAGAGTTGAGTTGCATTTTTATGGAACTAAGACAGATGATGAAGCAAAAATTAAACGTTCTGTTTTAGATAAGGTAACACCTAAGTAATGCTGAGATTAATTGTTTTACTCTTAGCTTTTGCTTCTATTTTGGGAGCGGAAGCTGTAGCTATTCCCACTATGAACTTCAACCTTGCAGCTCCGGATACTCCACAACAACTAGTAAGTTCACTTAATGTTTTAGTCGGTTTAACCTTACTTTTTTTAGCTCCGAGTATGATACTTGTTATGACAACATTTACTCGTTTTGTCATAGTGTTTGGTTTTTTAAGGCAAGCTCTTGGAACTCAACAAGTACCGCCGACACAACTTCTTGTAATGCTTGCAATGATTTTGACTTTCTTTGTCATGGAACCGATTGGGCAAAAAGCGTACGATGACGGCATTAAGCCTTACATAGAGGAAAAAATCGGTTATGAAGAAGCCTTTGACAAGACTGCTCTGCCTTTTAAAAACTTTATGATAAGAAATACCAGAGAAAAAGATCTGGCACTTTTTTTTAGAATAAGAAATATGGAAAATCCGGCAACAATCGCTGATGTTCCTCTATCTATCATTATCCCGTCATTTGTAATAAGTGAGCTAAAAACCGCATTTGAGATAGGCTTTTTGATATTTTTACCATTTTTGGTTATTGATATGGTCGTTGCATCTATATTAATGTCTATGGGTATGATGATGCTTCCTCCGGTTATGATATCTCTGCCCTTTAAGATTCTGGTATTTGTCCTTATAGATGGCTGGAACTTGATAATCGGCAACCTTATCGCAACAATAAAGTAGGATATATAAAATATGGATTGTAAATATTTTGGAGAATGCGGTGCTTGTAGAATCTATGAAGATGGCTATGAAGCACAGCTTAATGAGAAATTAAAATTAAACAGAGATAGATTTTTACCTTTTTATAAAAAAGATATTTCAGTTTTTAAATCACCTGAATCTCATTATCGTTCAAGAAGCGAGTTTAAGGTCTGGCATAAAGAAGATGAACTTTATTATGGTATGAATCATCTTGAGCATAAAGGCGTGGTCTTAGTTGATGATTGTCCTCAGGTAAATGAATTTATACATACTCTTATGCCAAAACTTCTCATAGCCATAAAAGATAAAGAGATTGGTTTTAAACTTTTTGGAGCAGATTTTTTAAGCTCAAGTAGCGGTGAAATCGTTGTTTCACTCATCTATCACCGTAAGTTAGATGAGCAGTGGCAAGAAAAAGCTACAGAGATAGCAAAAGAACTTGGCATCTATGTCATAGGACGAAGCCGTAAGCAAAAGCTTGTTGTCGGACAGGACTATATTACTGAGAGTTTAAACATAAATGAAGAAGTATATAGGTTTAAGTATATAGAAAACAGTTTTACTCAGCCAAACTCCAAAGTCAATGAGCAGATGATTTCGTGGGCTTTAAAAAGTATGGAAAATACAGATGGAGATTTGCTTGAACTCTATTGCGGAGCAGGTAACTTTACTATACCGTTTGCAAAAAAATTCAATAAAGTCTTAGCAACTGAGATTTCCAAACCTTCCATAAACGCGGCTAAAGAGAATATGCTTTTAAATGATGTGTCAAACATAGAGTTTGTGCGCATGAGTGTCGAAGAGTTTGTTGAAGCTCTCGATGGAACTAGAGAGTTTCGTCGGATGAACGAGGTAGATATTAAATCATACGATATAAAGAGTATTTTTGTCGACCCTCCAAGAAGCGGTATGGATGAAGCTTCTTGTAGATTTGCAGCAAGACACGAACATATATTGTATATTTCATGCAACCCTGAAACATTAGTGAGGGATTTGGATATATTATGTAAAACGCATGAAGTTGTGGATATGTCCCTATTTGATCAGTTTCCGTATACTCATCATGTTGAAATGGGTGTTAAATTAGTGAGGAAAAAATAGTATGAAAGCTCTTTTTATTATATTATTGTTAATCTCATTTCTGCATTCAGATGAGATGAAAAGAATAGAATCAATTATAGAAGATATCACTAAACTTCGTATCGATTATGAAGAGTGTCAAAAGAGTTTAAAAGACAAAGAAGTTCTCAAAGCAAATATTGTAACTCTGAAAAAAGATGACTCGGAAATTGAAAATTATAGAAAATTATTAAAAGAACAAAGACAAAAAAACGTTCTTTTAAATGCCAAAATAGATCACTTGAACGAATCTTCATCAAATTATAGTAAAACTATTGGAAAATATAAAAAACTTTTAAAAATCAAAGACAAAGAGATATTAGCTTTGAAAAACAAGCTCAATAAACCAAAAAAAAAGAGCACGAAAAAGCAAAAAACAGTTGAGATTTGTCTAAAAAACGAAGATGACAATCCTTTTCCAAAACTAATGCCAAAAGAAAATACTCGTATAGAAGAAATAGTTCAAACTACTAAAGCAGCTACATTTCATCTAATAGCAGATGCTTTTATTTATGATGCACCAAACGGAAGACAGATAGATTCGTGGACTGAAAAAACTTCTTTTACATCAACCAAAAAAACTACAAATTGGATAAAGATTACAGGTCACTTTATAAACAGAAAATGGGTAAAAGCTAAAAAAGAGATGTGGATTGAAAATACTAAAGCATCCATAAAGTAATAGTTTTAAATTTATTTATGATTAAAAACAACTTATTAAAAACTACGTTTGGACATGATAGTTTTCGACAATCACAAGAAGAAGCCGTAGATGCTATCTTAGACTCAAGAGATTTGATTACCATATTACCTACGGGTCGTGGAAAATCTTTGTGTTATCAGTTGCCCTCACTTATGATGGATGGTGTGACTGTTGTCATCTCTCCTCTTATCGCTTTAATGCAAGATCAGGTAAATGCTCTTAAAAACTCTTCTATAAAGGCAGAGATGATTAACTCATCTCAAGATTTTCAAGAGATACAAGAAATAACTTCAAGACTGCTTGAAAATGATATAAAACTGCTTTATATCGCACCGGAGAGATTCAGCGCAAATGGTTTTATACAATTGCTTAAAAGAGTAAAAATAAACTTTTTTGTCATAGATGAAGCTCACTGTGTAAGTGAATGGGGACATGAGTTCAGGGCTGATTACAGAAACCTCTCACAACTCAAACAGATGTTTCCAGATATCAATATAGCGGCTTTTACTGCAACGGCAACACATAAAGTTCAAGAAGACATAGTTCGTACTTTAAACTTGGATAATCCCTTACAGCTTAGAGGAAAAACACTTAGAGACAATCTTAACATTTCTGTAGAGCAAAGAGTAGGCAACGGGCGCTCTCAACTTCTGAATTTTATATCTAAACAAGGTGGAAAGTGCGGGATTGTCTATGCCTTTAGCCGAAAAGATGTTGAGACTATTTCAGGGTTTTTAAAAACCAAAGGCTTCAAAGCAGATGCATATCATGCAGGACTTAGTAATCCGGTTAGAGAGAGAGTCTATAGAGATTTTATATACGAAGAGATAGATATTGTTGTCGCGACAATAGCATTCGGTATGGGCATAGATAAGAGCAATATTCGTTTTGTAGCTCATATGAGTATGCCAAAGACTATGGAAAACTATTACCAAGAGATTGGTAGAGCTGGTCGAGACGGCGTAGCCGCGCAGACTCTGCTTCTTTATACAAAGTCTGATGACATTAAGATGCGATCTTTTATAGATGATATAGAAAATCTTGAATATAAAGAGCTGCTTTATAACAAACTTAAAAAGATGTATAGTTACTCAAACTCAAGTGAGTGCAGACATAAGCTCATAGCGCAGTATTTTGATGATGAGATAGAGGCTTGTGATGACATCTGCGACAACTGTAAAAGAGGTGATGTAGAAAAAACAGATATTACGCTTCATTCTATGAAACTGCTCTCTTGCATCTACAGATGCGATCAAAAATTCGGGTTGGTACATGTTATAGATGTCTTAAGAGGTTCCAAAGCCCAAAAGATTTTGCAATTTGGACATGACAAGCTCTCCGTTTACGGTATTGGTGAAGATGTAAGCAAAGATGCATGGAATGCTGTTGCAGATAGACTTTTTGAACTCGAAGCCATTGAGATAGGTGAATTCAGAGCGATAAAACTCAAAAATTTCGGTGTCCAGATCTTACAGAAAAAAGTTTCTGTAGATATCGATAAGCATAAAATGGATGTTAAAACTAAAGTTAGTAAAAAAGAGAAACCCGATTGTGTTAATGATGAGCTGTTTGAGAAGTTTAGAACATTAAGAGCTGAGATCGCTTTAAAAAATGAAATACCAGCATATATAGTTTTTTCAGATAAAACACTAATAGAATTTTCTCAAAAATTACCGCAAAACAGAGATGAGATGTTAAGTGTAAACGGTGTCGGAGAGGTTAAGTATGAGAGATATGGAGAAGAATTTTTAGCCTTGTGTAAAGAGCTAAAACCGATATAAGTTAAGTCAACTTGAAAAATGATATAATGATGAAAATCTTAAAAGAGCAGAGTGCAATTTGAAAAAAATTCTAATTATTAGTGACGGTGATGCAGGCGAGCATTTTATACAAAGAGTTATTGAGACTTATACAAGTGAGAATATTTACTATGTAGTTCAATCAAAAGCTAAAGAGTATAAAGATGCAAATCCGGCACGTTTTAAGTTTTATGAATTTGATTCAACAAGCTTTTATAAACTCTCCAATCTGCTTAAAATGGAATTTGTTCAAGTCATTATTGCTATGGATGACCAGCAAGATGTCGAAAATACCATCAAAAATATCAAGATGGTAAAAAAGCATCTTCGTGTCATTGTTTTAAACAACTGGGATTTAGAAAATGAAGACCCAAATGTAGTTTTAGTCAATACAAATGAAATTTTAGCTTCGAGACTTTTAGACTATCTCCCCAATGTTCCTGTAATAGCCCAAAATGTCGGTATAGGCGAGGGTGAGATAATGGAAGTTTTAGTTCCGTTTGGAAGTTCGTTTGTTTACAGACATATTGGTGTTATTGAACAGAAAAACTGGCGCATCGTTGCCATATACAGAAACAGAAAATTATTGATGCCATCCCGCAGAAGAATGATTCAGCCAAACGATATGCTTGTTCTAGTCGGTGAACCTGCAGTTCTAAAGTCGGTCTATCGTGCGATTAAGCGTGAGCTTGGGCAGTTCCCTGAGCCTTTTGGATCAAATCTTTATCTTTACGTTGATATGAATGTAGTTAATTTATCGACAATAAAAGAGTTGATACGAAGAGCTGTTTTTGCGCATAAAAAGTTTAAACACAGTCTTATAATCAAAATTGTAAATCCAAGAGACATAGAAACACTTCAATACATAAAAGAGTTCAGAAACAGTAGTGTAATAGTTGACATAGAATACAAATCTCAAGATCTGAAAAATACTTTTTTTAGTGATATCAAAGTTTATCATGTAGGATTAGTAATAGTCTCTTCGGAAATGTTTACGGATTATGACATAAGAAAAACACTTTATGAGTCACATGTACCTGTATTAAAACTCTCAGACAGGTCTTTTTCAAGTGTCAAAGATGCCGCTCTCATACTGAGTGATAATCGTGATCTGGAAAAAATATCTACTACTATATTTGATATCTCTGAGCAGATGGGCTTTAACCTGGAAATTTACAACTATTTGAACGAACATCAAGAAGCGAAAGAACAGGTCATTGAACATTATTACAATCTTGCAACCATCTTTTCTAAAAGTATTAAGGTGATGAAAGAGAGTCAAAATCCAATCAGAACACTTAGACAAAAAGATAATTTTATACATATCCTGCCATTTACTTATAAACTTACAAAAAGACGAATATATTCTTTTTTATCAACTGATAGTGAAAAACTTTATTATAAGCTTGATGATTATCACCAAATCTTTATACCGGTTCAGCTGTAGAGGTACGATTTAGCTTTCTTTTACTCTTTTTTAAGTATTATATATTCAATTAATTAATTAAATATTCTGGATAGATAATGCAAGTAAATATTCCCCTGAAAAAAGTCGTTGACAACTCTTATGACATAACAATAGACTCACTTCCTAAAACTCATTTTGACACTAAAGTGGCCATAGTTACAAACCCTAAAGTAGCCGGTTTGCATCTTTCATACCTTCTAAGTAAAATAAGTGCAAAAGAGCTTTATATAATCACGATACCGGATGGGGAAGAGTATAAAAATCAAGAGAGCATAAATACTATTTTAGATTCTCTGTTTAACCATCGTTTTAACCGCAAGTCTATGCTGATAGCTTTTGGCGGAGGTGTTATAGGTGATATGACCGGCTATGCTGCGAGCATCTATCAAAGAGGTATTGATTTTATCCAGATACCTACTACGCTTCTTTCTCAGGTAGATGCAAGTGTCGGCGGGAAAACAGGTATGAATAACTCATACGGTAAAAACCTCGTAGGAGCTTTTCATCAACCAAAAGCCGTATATATTGACCCTTACTTCTTAACAACTCTTCCTTCCCGTGAGTTTGGTGCAGGTGTAGCTGAAATAGTTAAAATGGCAGTTACTTTCAACAAAGAGTTTTTTGAGTTTTTAGAAAGTGCCGATTTGGGTAATCCTGAGGTACTTCAAGAAGGAATAAAACAAGCTGTCCAGACAAAAGCAGACGTAGTAGCTAAAGATGAAAAAGAGCATGGTTTAAGAGCTGCTCTAAACTACGGGCATACTTTTGGTCATGTTATCGAGAATGAGACTAAATATAAAAAATATCTTCATGGTGAGGCTGTAGCTATTGGTATGGTTATGGCAAACGAAACAGCTGTGAGTATGGGGTTGATGAGTAAAGATGAAGCCTTAAGAGTCAAAACTCTTTTGGAAAAATATGATCTTCCCACGGCATACAATGTTCAAAACAGCAACAGCTTTTATGAAGCATTCTTCTTGGATAAAAAGAGTTCTGACAGCAATATAACATTTATCATACCGGTAGGAATAGGCGACGTAAGCATTACAGACAGTGTTGATATGGAACTAATCGTCTCTGTTTTAGAGAAATTCGGAGATGCATAAATGAGAAAAATAGTACTTTTATTTTTACTGCTTGCATCTGTGCTATATGCACAAGTCAGTGGTGTTCAAGTAGAAAATAAAGCAACTTTAAGCAAAGAAGAACTTAAAAATCTTGAACTTGAAAAAGAAAAACAAAGGGTTCAGAGAATATCAGAACATCTAAAAATGCTTAAAAGTATTGAAGATGAGATATCAAAAGAAAAAGTGTGGACGAAGAGTTATGCATCTTATTTGACATCTTTGGATGTTAGAGATGCTTTACAAAAAATCAAAAAACGCATAAAGTATCTTCAGAAAAAAAGAGTAAAAACTTTAAGCCAGCAAGATGAGCTTAATGCCTTGATATCAAAAGAGAAGATTTTAGCTTCGCAGATAGAAAAACTAAAAGAAAAAGACAGTGCTCCCTTTTCTAAAATAATCACTCCTCCAAATATTGAGGATAAACCCAGCATAACTAATCCGTTTGATATATTTACGGGTATTTCTCTTATTAAAACGCTGGATGCGGATTATAATGAATACATCGTTAGAAAGAATGAACTGACCGAGTTGATATCTCTTTTGCAAAAAGAGATAAATATCTACAAAGAGATAGCAACTCTTGATGTAAAAGAAGAGTATGCAAAAGATGCAGAAGCAAAGTTAAAACAGCTTGAGAGGTTTGAAACAGCTTTAGAGACAATGGAAGTAACTGCGGAGGTTTATCAAAAAAGATTAGAGATTTTAGAGATAAACGTCAACAAAGATATTGAAGTACAAATAATTAAGCTTGCCAAAATCGGTGTAGTCGTCCTTGTTGTATTTCTTATATTTTTTCTGCTTAAACTATTTGTTAAGAAGTATATTACCGATAATGAACGATTTTATATGGCAAATAAAATCATCACATTTATCAATGTTACACTTATTATTTTAATCGTATTTTTTAACTATATTGAAAATGCGAGTTATCTTGTAACCATTTTAGGTTTTGCATCTGCGGGTATTGCGATTGCCATGAAAGACTGGTTTATGAGTATTCTTGGATGGCTTGTTATCGTTATCGGCGGAAGTATCCATGTCGGTGACAGGATAAGAGTCGATATGGGAGGTATGAAGTATGTAGGTGATGTTATGGATATCTCACTGCTTCGTATGACAATACTTGAAGATATTACTTTAACGGCAATCACACAAAACAGAAGGGCGGGAAGAATCATATTTGTCCCTAACAACTATGTCTTTACGCATATGATAGCTAACTATACGCACTCTTCACTAAAAACAGTCTGGGACGGCGTTCATGTAACAATCTCATTTGATTCAAACCATAAAAAAGCGATGCATCTAGCTAAAGAGATAGTGAAAAAATACTCTAAAGGTTATACTGATATCACGAGAAAACAGTTAAACAAACTTAGAAATCAGTACAGTCTTAAAAATACAAATGTCGAGCCGAGGATCTTTTCGTTTATAGAGCCTAACGGTATATCTATTGATTCATGGTATTTGACAAATGCATATGCAACACTTACTTTAAGAAGTGTTATCTCTGTTGAAATCATAGATGCCTTTAACGCCGAAGATGATATCACTATCGCGTACCCAACTCAAAAGCTACATATTCAAGATGAGAGAAAAGAGCCTCCTTTTGATACCAATGAGGTTGTATAGTTGAAGAAGAAGGTATATTTTAAGACTTTTGGCTGTAGAACAAACCTTTATGACTCTCAAGTCATGATGAGTGCTTTAAAAGATTATGAGATTACTCAAAACGAAGCTGAAGCAGATGCAGTAGTCATAAACTCATGTACGGTTACAAACGGGGCCGATTCTCATGTGCGCACATATCTTTCACATGTTGAAAAAACAATGAATGCCAAAGTATTCTTGACAGGCTGCGGGGCGCATACCAAGGGTGAGAGTCTTTTGGCATCCGGGAGAGTCCACGGTGTCTTTGGACAGAGTGAAAAATTAAAGATAGATTCTCTGTTATCTGCTGAGAAACCATTTTACGATCCAGGCGATTTAAACCACATAGATGAAGCTGTCGTAGATGATTTTGTAGGAAAGAGTAGAGCATTTATAAAGATTCAAGAAGGATGTAATTTTCGCTGTTCTTACTGCATCATACCCTTTGTACGCGGTGATGCAAGAAGTATGGATGAAGGACGCATCTTAGAGCAGATTAGCAGACTTGCCATAAACGGTTTTGGAGAGTTTATCTTAACAGGTACAAATGTCGGCAGTTATGGACAAAAAACGGGAAGTTCTGTCGCTGCGCTTATGAAAAGAATCTCGCAGATCCGCGGTGTCCGACGTATTAGACTCGGAAGTGTGGAACCTATCCAAATCACTGATGAGTTTAAAGAGATACTCGGAGAGCCTTGGCTTGAGAAGCATCTGCACATCGCACTTCAACATACGTCGCCTCAGATGCTTAAAATCATGAACAGAAGAAACGTATATAAGCAAGATAGAGAGCTGTTTGAATTTTTGGCTTCTCGCGGTTTTGCAATAGGAACAGATTTTATTACAGGGCATCCGGGAGAAACACAGGAATTATGGGATGAAGCCATGCAAAATGTAAGAGATTTACAGCTAACGCATCTGCATGCTTTTACATACTCTAAGCGTGATGGAACACCATCGGCAACTCTCAAGCCTGAAGTAAACGGTAAAGTGGCAAAAGAGCGTTTGCATGAGCTCGAAGCAATCATCAAAGAGAAAAACTTTGATTTTAGAAAGGCTTTTGGCGGCGAACTTGAAGTTTTGCTGGAGAGTCAAAAAGATTCACTTTATATCGGACATGATCAGCATTTCAACAAGATTGTAGTTGAATCAGACGAAGACCTTTTGGGTAACTGGATAAATATAGACAAATATGAAGTTAGAGGAGAATTCAATCATGCCAAACTCTAAAACAAATAGAGTCCTGCTCTATGTTTCTGCATTTATAATAATAGCTTTAGTCCTTTTTGCGATACTTAGAGACAACGCTTCAGATATTACTCTCTACGAAGCCAAAAAAATACTTGATAACCATGCTGTAAAAAGTGTTACCGTAACAAAAGATTATGTCTACTTGAAAACCGAACATGATTTTTACAAAATAGCTTCTTCTCAAGTCACTCCCAAAATGTTTTTAAACTATAAAGTAGAAGTTGAATCAGGTTCCAGCGTTATTGTCTATATCTTATTTGGAGTATTGTTTTTAGGTATTGGAACACTTCTTCTTAGATGGTGGCAGAAACGCTCACCTATCTACGAGGGTGACGGTATGCAATCCGGATCTAAAGCTGATATGTTTCAAAACACTCCTGTCGAGGCTATTAAAAGCGATGTTACATTTAACGACATCGGCGGTATAAGCGATGTCAAAATTGAACTAGAAGAGATTATAGACTTTATGAGAAATCCAAAACGTTATAAAAGTTTTGGAGCAAGACTGCCGCGCGGAGTGCTTTTGGTCGGACCTCCTGGCGTCGGAAAGACTATGATTGCAAAGGCAGTAGCTCATGAAGCAGGAGTTCCGTTTTTTTATCAAAGCGGCGCTTCGTTTGTTCAGATATATGTAGGAATGGGTGCAAAGAGAGTTCATGAACTCTTCCATGCTGCTAAAAATAATGCACCTTCTATAATCTTTATCGATGAGATAGATGCAGTAGGTAAAAAAAGAGATGGTCAAAGAAATGATGAACGTGAAGCTACTCTAAATCAGCTTTTAACAGAGATGGACGGTTTTGAGAGCCAAAGCGGAGTAATAGTTGTAGCTGCGACAAACAAAATAGATGTGCTTGATTCGGCACTTCTTCGTGCGGGCAGATTTGACAGAAGAATCTTTGTAGAACTCCCTACAAAGAGGGAAAGAGCTTCCATTTTAGAGAAGTATCTAAACAAGATTCCGCATGATTTAGACGTAATGGCAGTGGCAAATATGACAGTCGGTTTCAACGGTGCTTCTTTAGCTGCACTTGTAAATGAAGCAGCACTTCTGGCCCTTAGACAAAATGATTTTCAAGTAAACATAGAACACTTCCACCAGGTGAAAGACAAGGTTATGTTTGGTAAGAAAAAACTGCAGATGCTCAGTGACGAACAAAAAGAGTACCGTGTGACCTACCAGGCCGCAAAAGCTATTATGGCCACTTATTTTGACTTGCCTTTTGAGAAGTTGATGTTATCAAATGAGAAACTTACCCCTAGTACCGATGAACCGCTTATCAAACACGAATTGGAATCAAGGGTTAAAATGCTTCTTGCAGGGATGGTTGCATCCAACATAAAGTATGGTGAGCATGCAAGCAGTGCAAAAGTCGATTTAGATGAGGCAAAAGAACTGGTGACAAAGATGCTTCAAGATTATGGAATGGGCTCATCATTAATATCTTTGGAGGAAGAAAACAGCATTTTAATGAGTAGATTATATGCTGAGACAAAATCACTTTTGGAATCTATGATTGCACCGATACAAGCGGTAGAAAAGATTTTAAACGAAAGAGAAAGCATCACGAAAGTAGATGTTAAAAAAGAGATAGATGCTTTTCTTTAGCGGTTTCTCTCTCGCAAGAGAAGAGTATCTTTTTGACGAGTATTTAAAAAAATCAGATTACACAGTGTCCGGTTTTAGTTACGGAGCTATTAAAGCATTTGACAATGTAAGGCAACAGCTGGCATCTTTAAAAAGAGTCGATACTTTGCAGCTTATCTCTCCGGCTTTTTTTCAAACCAAAGATTCAAAGTTTAAAAGAATGCAGATTCTAGCGTATTCAAAAAATGAAAGAGCATATATGAATCAGTTTATGAATTCATGTTTTGAGCCGTATGAGAAAAAGATAGTAGAACATAGAAATACGAGCAAAGAAGAGCTTGACGAATTACTGAACTATGAATGGGATTTAGAAGAGTTACAAAAGCTTGTAGACAAAGGTGTTAAAATAGAAGTATATCTTGGTGAGATGGACAAGATAATAGATGTAGAAGCTGCTAGAGAGTTCTTTTTACAAGTTGCAACCGTGACATACATAAAAGAAGCGAATCATTTTTTACAAACAAATTGAGAGCTGTTTACTAAGCAGATTTATTAACTCATTCTCGAAACTACATCCTTGTAGTTTCTCCGAAGCTAAAAATTGATAAAATCTCTTGTTTTATCTTTTTAATTTTTAGAACCGTTTATAAATCTACTCAGTAAATTAATTTATAATTAAATGAAGGAAAATAAAATGAGCAAAATTAAAATAGGTGTAGTAACAGCGAGTGACAGAGCAAGTAAGGGTATTTACGAAGATATTTCAGGTGTAGCTATACAAGATACTATGAAAGATT
The DNA here is from genome assembly GCF_041563495.1 of Sulfurimonas sp. Lineage (GTDB taxonomy): Bacteria > Campylobacterota > Campylobacteria > Campylobacterales > Sulfurimonadaceae > Sulfurimonas. Next base: position 185,861 of record NZ_JBFFMZ010000003.1, on the reverse strand, counting down.
ATCTGGTAAGCGATTTTGAGATAGTTTACAGATGTATTCCTGATGAGCAGGATATACTTGAAGAGGCTATGAAAGAGCTTTGTGATGAGGCAGGGTGTTGTTTGGTTGTGACAACAGGCGGAACAGGTCCGGCTCTTCGTGATGTGACTCCTGAGGCTACTGAGAATGTATGCGAAAAGATGATGCCTGGCTTTGGCGAGTTAATGCGCCAAGTAAGCCTGCAGTATGTTCCAACTGCGATTCTTTCCCGTCAGACTGCCGGTATAAGAGGAAAATCTTTAATTATCAATCTACCCGGAAAACCGAAGTCGATTCGTGAATGTCTGGATGCAGTGTTTCCTGCCGTTCCTTACTGCATAGATTTAATTGAAGGTCCATATATTGAGACGAACGAAGAAGTTATAAAAGCATTTAGACCAAAGGCTAAATAGAAATTCTTATTCCTACCGGGCAGTGGTCTGAACCTTCTATGTAATCTAAAATGAAAGCATCTTCGAGATTTTCGGCTAAATCCTCGGAGATGAAGAAGTAATCTATTCTCCATCCAACATTTTTAAGTCTTGCAGATGAACGGTATGACCACCAGCTGTATCTATCCGTCTCGTCACCGTTTACATATCTGAAAGTATCTATGTACCCATGCTCAATTAGCTTGTCTATCCACTCTCTTTCAATAGGTAAAAAACCTGAGGTCTTAGAGTTTGCTTTTGGATTTTTAAGATCAATCTCTTTGTGAGCGGTATTGACATCTCCGCAGATGATTATTGACTTTCCTTCTTCTCTAAGCTCTTGGCAGTAAGTTAAAAAATCATCATAAAATTTCATCTTATGAGATAACCTCTCATCATCTTTTTGTCCATTTGGAAAGTAAACATTAAAAAGAACTACATCACCATAGTGTGTTTCAATTATACGACCTTCATCTGTAGTATCGATATGTTGGCACGTAGAATTGTAGTCGCATTTAAGCGTAGAGTATGTGGCGGTACCACTATATCCTTTTTTAGATGCAGGGTTTACAAAAAGTTCTTGAAACTCTTTTTCAAACATATCATTTGGAATTTGGCTCTCAAGTGCTTTTATCTCTTGGAGGCATAATATGTCAGGTTGATGCTCATCTATCCATTTAAGAGCTTCTTTATTTGCGACAGCACGAATACCGTTAACATTCCATGAGATGATTTCTATTGAGTTTGACATATGGATTCCATTTATGAGGTGTGTATATTATCAAGAAGATGTTGATAATGTGTCAGTGCAGCCAAAGGAAGTAAATCCCTTTGGTATATTATATAAAATTAACTTTAGATACGTGGTGCTGTAGACCTAATTCTTTATGAGAACAGCCTAAGGCAAGACCGATCATCTGTTGCATGTGAAGAACAGGAAGTTTAACTTCACGCCCAATTGCTTCAGATGCATGATGAGTCTGTGTATCAAGTTTTAAATGACATAACGGACATGGAGTTACCATCCAGTCAGCATTGCCATCCATCGCTCCTGCAATAGCATTTCCAGTTAAGATAGAAGCAGTTTTTGGAGCTTGAAGTTCAACGTGGAAACCACAACATTTGTTTTTTTGTTCATAATCAACCGTGTTCCCTCCACAAGCAATGATTAAATCATCAAGTGAAGTAGGGCGGTAAGCACTCTCTTTTGTTTTGTGAGAGTGGTCATGAAGTTCAGACGGACGAATGTTATGACAACCGTAGAATGGTGCAATATTAAACTGGCTAAGTGGAGTAACTACCATCTCTTTGATTTTATCAAGACCTATATCATCTATAATCGCGTATAAAAAGTGAATAATATTTGAAGTACCTTTGTACTCTAGACCGACTTCCGCAAGTTTCTCGTTTACTCTGGCTTTTAACTCTGCATTGTTATCAAGGCGGTGTTTTGTCATTGCTGTATTTAGCTGACATGTGTTACAAATAGTGACCATTGTAAGTTCATGCTTTTCAGCATAAGCAATGTTTCTCGCATTTAAAACCAGAGATAAAAAATCATCATAATCTTGCAGGTGAGAAGCACCACAGCATGATGCTTCCGTAAGCTCTACAAGTTCTATATTTAGTTTTTCAGCTATTGCTAAAGTTGACATCATCTGCTCTGGAGTACTCTGCTTAGCAGTACATCCTGTAAAAAGTGCATATTTTAATTTTTTCATATTTTTACTCCTAGAACTTTGCAGTTGATGATGATTTGATTAGTTTTTGAATTTCATCAAGATTATCAGATTTTGGCATATTCCAAGGCATAACAATCTTACCTTTTCTAAACATCTGCAGTGCCACAGGGATATGTTTAACAATTGACGGACCTTCCGAATAAAGAACTAGGCCGCCTTCATCAAGCATACCGTGTTTTGCAATTGAGTGTTTGAAACCGACAGCATGACGAGTAGCTACATTTGAAGTCGCAACTCCTTCACGAAATAGCATTTGATGCAGTTTTGTAATCTTGTCAATAGGATTAACATCTTTAGGACAAACTTCTGCACACTCAAAACATTTAACACAGTCCCAGAGACCTTGTTTTTCTTCATGTAAATTAAGAAGTCTCTCTGTATGTGCTTCATCACGAACATCAGCCTCAAAACGATAAGCTTTAGCAAATGCAGCAGGACCGAAGAAATCATCATTTACTTCTACAACAGGACAAGCGTAATGACAAGCACCACATTGAATACACAAGTCTGCTTCATTTAGTTCTTCCGCTTCTTCCGGTGTCACTATATGTTCGTGTTCAGGATGCTCTTGAACGTCAGATATCAGGTAAGGATGGATTGAGTCGTGCTTTTCCCAGAAATCACCTTTATCTATAATCATATCTTTTACGGATCTTTTTATGCTTAGAGGCTCAATAGTAAGTTCATTACCGAAAAGCTCTACCATTGTAGTCATACTTTCCTTACACGCGAGAGTAGAACGACCGTTTACTTTAATGGCACAAGCGCCACAAATACCGTGACGACAGCTGCGACGGTAAGAAAAACTACCGTCGTGATCCCATTTGATTCTGTTTAATATATCTAATACAACTTCTTCCGAAGTTACTTCCATATTATAATCTTCGTAGTATGGAAGATAATCTTCATCAGCATTAAAACGAAATACTTTGAAGTTTACTTTTTGTGTAGTTATTTTATTTGTACTCATAAGTTCTCCTTAGTATGTTCTTGCTTTTAGTTCATGTTTGCCAAGTGTAACATCCATATAATCAAGTTTGATGTTTCCGTTTTCATCCATGTAAGCCATAGTGTGTTTTAAGAAGTTCTCATCATCACGAGTATCAAAATCTTCTCTATAGTGAGCACCACGACTCTCATTTCTAGCAACTGCACTCTCAACTATAAAAGCAGAATAATCAAGCATATGACCAAATTCTATTGCTTCTTGAAGTTCAGTATTGAATACTTTTGATTTGTCTTTAATACGGATGTTGTTAAATCTTGTACGAAGTTCTTTAACTTTTGCAATTGCAATATCGAGAGTCTCTTTAGTTCTAAATGCTCCGGCATTATCTGTCATACATTGTTGAAGTTCTTCTCTAAGACCTGTTATGGTTTCATCCCCGTTGTTGTTTAAAACAAAATCTATTTCAGCTAATGCAGTTTTTGCGTCTTCTTGTGTTGCTACACGAAGCTCAATATCATCAATCTCTGCAACCATCGTTTTACCGACAAAACGACCAAACAGTAAAGCCTCAAGGACTGAATTGGCACCAAGACGGTTTGCACCGTGAACTGAGACACAAGAACACTCACCTGCTGCGTAAAAACCTTCTACAAATTCATCATTGTTTTTGCGGACATTACCGGCAATGTTAACAGGAATACCACCCATAGAATAGTGAGCAGTAGCAGAAATTAAGATAGGCTCTTTTATCATATCTAAACCTAAGAAAGTGATAGCCAAATCACGTAGTTCAGGAAGTCTTTCCATAATAATATCTTTTCCAAGATGAGTTACATCGATATAAACTGCATCTTTTCTTGGACCTACACCGCGACCTTCTCTAATTTCATTTAGAATTGCACGACTTACAACATCACGGGATGCAAGTTCCATAGCGTTAGGAGCATATTTCTCCATAAATCTCTCACCCTCTGAGTTGAAAAGGCGACCGCCTTCTCCACGAGCAGCTTCAGAGATTAAAACACCGTTTCCGGATAGCCCGGACGGGTGAAACTGTACAAATTCCATATCTTCTAGCGGAAGGCCGTGACGAGCTACTATAGATAGTCCGTCACCGGTATTTGCGTGAGCATTTGAGTTAATCTTATATGAACGAGCATAGCCGCCTGTTGCAAACATTACTGACTTTGCATTAAAAATGACAGTCTGCATATCACGAATATTAAAAGCAACAATACCGCTTACTTTACCATCTTTGTAGATTAGATCAGCTGCATACCACTCATCCCAAAACTTAACACCTGCGCGGTGAGCTTGCTCATAAATAGTTTGAAGCAGTGTTAAACCGGTTCTGTCTTTTGCATAACATGCACGAGGAGAAGATTGACCTCCAAACGGTCTTTGAGCAATTTTTCCATCCGGTGTACGACTAAATGCCGCACCCATTCTTTCTGCCCAACGTATGGTCTCAGGAGCTTTTTGACACATAAACTCAACAGCATCTTGATCTGCTAGATAGTCAGAACCTTTTACTGTATCAAACTCGTGTAATTCAATACTGTCTTCATCACTAAATGCTGCATTAACACCACCTTGAGCTGCACCGGAGTGACTTCTTAATGGGTGTAGTTTTGTAATAACAGCGACTTTTTTTCCTGCATTTTGCAACTCTCTTGCAGCGGCACAGCCTGCTAGACCGGCACCGACAACTATTGCATCGTAAGTATAAATAGGAATACTCATTAGCTTTCCTTCGTTAAAGATATAAAAAATAATGCTGATTATATCGCGATAAGCCTTTATGAATGTTAAATGTAGTCTTTGAAATAAGGAAGTTTGAGTTTGTTACTATTTAGGACATATATAACTATTTGGAATATATAAGGTAACTTTTTGTAACGTCTATTTTAAAGCTCATGCTCTGCAAGGTCTCTGATCTGAGAAATAGTGTTTTTACCTTTTTTCTTAGAATGATGCAGAACTTCCTTAGCTTGTCTTAGAGACTCTTCTAAAGATTGGTTATTAGGTTTTATAATAAAACCACCGCTTACGGTAATCGTTATCGGGCTTCCGCCTGGAGCTTTAAATTTAATCTCTGAAATACTTTGACGAATGATGTCTATATCTTTAAATGATTGCTCTTTAGAAGCTCTTGAAAGAATAACTGTAAATTGGTTATAGTCCGTTCTTGCTATAACGTCTGTCGCTTGTTCGTGCAGAGATATCGTAAATGCGACTTTTTTCAAAATTGCTTGCGTAAACTCTTGAGAAAAAGCTCTGTTTTGTTTAGAAAAATTATCTATTTCAAAGATCGTTACTGACGTAAAGTTGCTGTCTTTCATGCCTTTTTTATTAGCATAGGCACTTAACATTCCTTTGTGATTATTAATCTGTGTTACAGGATCTACCATAGCAGGATTCTCTGTCGTCGCAGGTTTTCTGCTCATTCTAAGTTTTATGGCATCTGCTTCTTCTGAAAAAATTTCATAATCTTTTTTGTTTTTATCAATAGCGTATAAATATAAGATGTCTGTGTATATAGAATTTAGTCTTTTTCTATACCAAAGCGTAACAAACAACATAAGAATAAAAGCAAAAACAGTTACCTTTTCAACGATGTGAAATTTTTCTTCATTGTATTGTGAGTTTTTTATAATCATCGAATCTAAAAATAGGTTGATTGAATTAAAAGAATTGATCAATTCTTGATTTTTCTCTTCTTCATTTTTGAGATTTTTAATATAGTAAGCATGTGCAGACTCATTAAATCTGGTAGTTAGTTTTGAGAGATTATCCAAGTCTGACAAATACTCATCTGAATTATTGAATATAAATTTTGAAGTATAATCATATTTGTTCAAGTTGCGAAGCTTGTCAGTTTCGTGCTGAAGCTGAGTGCTTTTGCCGTTGAACTGTATCAAAGCCAACTCTATATCATCTTTTTGAAGATTTGCTAAACTGTTAATAATGACTTTTTGATTCTTCAAATTATTTATTTTTGAATATGTTAAGTTCTGCTCTAAAATCAAAAGCGTCAATACGGCTGAAGTAAGAGTTATGATGATTAAAAAAAGAGATAGGTTGCTAAAAATCTTATTTATAGAATGTTTCATTTTATTTTTCCTAAAAATGATATAATTATAAGCATTTTATATCTATAGCCTTTAATCCTTACTTAAAGGTACTTTTAAAGAAGTTTATTTGAATTTAGAAAACTATTTTATATCGCAGTTTAATAGCAGTCTCATCGGTGATGATGCTGCTGTGATCGGTGAGCATGTTTATTCTAAAGATGCATTTTTTGAAAATGTGCATTTTAAGACTAAATGGCTCAGTTACTATCAAATAGCTGCAAAAGCAATGATGATAAACATCTCTGATGCAATCGCTATGAATGCCCAGCCAAAGTACGCATTGTTAAGTGTAGCGATGCCTAAAGATATTTCAAAATCACAGATGCGAGAATTAGCTTCAGGGTTTGAAGATACTGCTTTTAAGCATGGAATTGAGATAATAGGCGGAGATACGATAAGCAATATTAAGCTAGACATTACAATCACTATAATATCTTATAGTAAAAGACCACTTTATAGAAGTGGAGTTAGACATGGGTATCTTTTAGCTCATACGGGAGATTTGGGTAGAAGCAAAAAAGATTTGCAACGTCTGAAAAATCTTGGACACTTACATACTAAATCTAAGTTTACTAGTATAAAATTAAGAGAAGACTTTGTAAAACATTCCAGAAGATTATTGAGCTCGGGTATGGATATATCTGATGGCCTTTTTAGTGATTTGGACAAACTTTCAAGTGTTAATAAGTTAGGTTTTAAATTTCATAAAAAAATCCCAAATGCTGTTTCTTGCAGCGGAGAAGAGTATGAGATGCTGGTAGCTTTTGACAAAAGAAATAAAAAAGCTCTTATAAGACGGGCAGCGCTTTCAAGAACACCGTTTAATATTTTTGCGACCAGTGCAAGAGTTAGATATACAAATAGATGTAAAGCACATCATTTTTAAAAAGGCAAATATATGGATAGGTTTTATTCGCTAGACCACGCTAGTATAGATTTTCACTTTAAACAGACACCTAGAGATTTCGTAGTAGAAGAGATTCCTCTTTATGAATTTTCAGGGGAGGGTGAGCATCTGATTCTTTTTGTAAGAAAAAAGAACCTTACTACTGCTGAACTAGTAGGCATACTCGCTAGATATCTCGGTATACAAAACAAAGAGATAGGATATGCAGGCTTAAAAGACAAGCATGCTATGACAAAGCAGTACATCTCTTTACATAAAAAACATGAAGAGAAGCTCGAAAACTTTACGCATGAGAATATAAAGATAGTTTCTAAGACTTATCACAACAATAAAATACGAATAGGGCACTTAAAAGGTAACAGATTTTTTATAAAAATTAAAAAAGTAAACCCTACAAGTGCTCAAAAAATAGATGAAGCTCTTAAAAATATAACTAAATTCGGTATGCCCAACTTTTTTGGATATCAAAGATTCGGTAATGACGGAGACAATCATATACTAGGAGAAAAAATAGCTAAAGGTGAAGCCAGAGAGCGAAACCCGAGAGTAAAAAAACTTCTTATAAATGCTTACCAGAGTCATCTGTTTAATCTTTGGCTAAGCAGAAGATTGGAAATAAGCAGACTTGTTAATAACTTTGAAGTATCAGAACTGGAATCTGTTTTAAATATGCCAAATGACGAAGTTGCAAAACTAAAAGCGCAGAAACATCCTTTTAAGCTCATCAGCGGAGATGTGATGGAACACTATCCAAATGGAAGGTTATTTGATTTTGAAGCTACCGAACATGACTTTAACAGATTTAATGAGAGAGATATCTCTGTCACAGGTCTTTTATGCGGCAAAAAAGTCAAATTGGCATCAGGTGTGGCTAGAGATATAGAAAAAGATTTTGATGATGAGATAAATGCGGATGGTGCAAGACGTTATGCATGGATTTTCCCTGAAAATATAGAGGGACGATTTAAGCCTATTGAAGCTCAATATGAGATGAACTTTACGCTTCCAAAAGGATCGTATGCAACAGTTCTTGTTGAAGAAGTAGCAAAAAGAAAAATTAATGAATAGGACATATATATAAATGAGTAGACATATAACATCAGCAATTTCACAAAGTTTCGGTAAGTTTGCAAACAAAGAATTCCCGACATGGTTTCAAAAAGTAGTAAATAGCTCGTATGTAAAACTAATGGGACTTGATATGAGTGAATTTCACTCCCCAAGTACATATAAAAGTTTAAATGCCCTTTTTACAAGAAAGTTAAGAGAGGATAGAAAGTACTCTTTGGATTCAGAGGCATTCATCTCACCATGTGATTCTTTAATCTCGGAGTGCGGTACATTACAAGAAGATTATGCACTTCAGATCAAGGGTATGAGATACTCCAGTGATGAGCTTTTAGGTGAACACTTTAGCAGTGATGAGAAAAAGTCTATTCATGATGGAGAGTTTATAAACTTTTATCTCTCTCCAAAAGATTATCATCGCTACCATATACCGACAAATCTAAAAGTCTTAAGAGCCGTTCATATCCCGGGCAAATTATATCCTGTAAATTTTCCTTCATTAAGAAAAAGGCTAAATCTTTTTATAGAAAACGAAAGAGTTGTTCTGATGTGTGAAAATGCTTCTGGCAAGAAGTTTTACATGGTGCTTGTAGGTGCTTTAAATGTTGGTGTTATGCAGGTTGCTTTTGAACCTAAGATAAAAACAAATGCCGATGCTGTGACTTCCAGCGTATATGATTACAAAGATTTATACCTAAACAAAGGAGATGACTTTGGATGTTTTGAGATGGGATCAACAATCGTTATTTTGGCGCAAAAAGGGATGCTTGAATTTAAAGAGCTAACAGGTAAAAATGTTAAGTATGGAGAAACTATAGCAAACAATGTTTAGAACACAAGAAGAAAAGCAAAAATATATTGAAAAAATCTTTAAAGACAGAGCACTGTTTGAGTGGGAAGTTTTACATGTTTCTTCTCACTATGATAGACTCGAAATTATGGAGATACTTGCTAAGCATATAGTTCAAGGTAAATTAAGATTTGAAACAAACTTTTTGTACTTAGAGAGTTTCAAAGATTTTAAGTTTTCACAAATTGTAAATATAATGTTTCATGAGATAGCAAATGAATGGGTAAGCTTTGCAACAGAGGTTTTATATTATCCTAAAAGAGAAGCTGTCAAAGAAATACAAGATAAAACAAGAGTTAAGTTTATACATTCTTTGGCTTTGGATTATTATGAAAAATACAGAAGAAAAATCTATGAAGAAATTGCCGATACCTTCATAGAACTGGTTGCTAGTGAAAGAAACGATGTAGATACAAATAAGCTTATACAAGATGTTTTGCAAAGTGACTTGGTAAAACATAGGCAAATATTGGAAATGCACAATTTTTCTCAGTTATTTAGCCGTGTTAAAGCAGCTCAGAATATCAAAAACACTGATACACAGAGTGTTAAGATAAAGATTTCTCAAATAAAAGAGAGGTATCAAAAAACTAAGCTTGAAATAGATGAAAAACAAAAACTTCTGGGATTATTGGAAAAAGCAAATAAAGAACTGGAGAATTTAAAACATTCTGGACTGGATAAATTTGACCCTGCAGTTAAAAGATTAAAAGAGACTATGGTTCAATCCATGATAAGAATGAACCGTCTTCCTTAAACATACAGTATATTTAAACGTTAAACCTAAAGTGCATTACATCGCCGTCGTTAACAATATAATCTTTACCTTCTAGTCTCATTTTTCCGGCTTCTTTTGCCTTTGCTTCTCCGCCAAGCTCTACAAAGTCGTCATATGATATAACTTCTGCACGAATAAAACCTTTTTCAAAGTCGTTGTGTATAACTGCAGCCGCTTTTGGTGCAGTAGTGTTTTTTCGTATAGTCCAAGCGCGAACTTCTTTAACTCCTGCAGTAAAATAACTCATAAGACCAAGTTTATCAAAACCTTTATGTATGATTTGTTCCAGCCCAGACTCTTCAACACCGAGATCTGTTAAAAACTCTTGTGCTTCATCATCATCAAGGCCGATTAGTTCTTCTTCAACTTTTGCACAAAGTTTGATAAGTTCGCAGTTGTTTTTATTTGCATGTTCTCTAAGAGCTATTACATACTCATTATCTTCTAATAGACCATCTTCGTCTGTGTTCGCGCCATACATAATCTCTTTTTGAGTTAAAAACCTGACTTCATTGTTAAGTAGTTGGTATGTATCACTGTCCGCATCTTTAAAGTTTCTTGCCAGATTGCCTTCGCCTAAAAATTCTAAAAGTTCTTCTGCCATATCCAGGGCAGCTTTAGCACTCTTATCAGCTTTAGCCTGTTTTTTCAGCCTCTCTATGCGATTAGAAAGAACTTCAATATCAGCAAGAATAAGTTCACCTTCAATAATTTCAACATCACGAAGCGGATCTATGCTTCCTTCGTTGTGAACAATATTTTCATCATCAAAACATCTTACAATCTGCAAGATGACTTCAGTCTCACGAATGTTAGATAAAAACTTGTTTCCGAGTCCTTCACCTTTAGAAGCGCCTTTAACAAGACCGGCAATGTCAACAAAGTCTAAAGTTGAGTATTGAATTCTCTCTGGATTAACTATTTTAGCCAATTCAGCCAGTCTTTTGTCCGGTACGGGAACAACCGCCTTGTTTGGCTCTATCGTACAAAACGGGTAGTTTGCAGCTTCTGCATTTTGTGCTTTTGTCAGTGCATTGAATGTTGTTGATTTACCTACGTTTGGAAGTCCTACTAGACCTATGCTTAATCCCATTTGAGCCCTTTATAATGCTTATAAAATTTTTGTAATACTATCTAAATTATACTTTGTTTATTTATAAAGAGTCTCTTGTAGTTATATTTTGTCTTGTGGTTTGGCTAAGAAAAATCCCTGAGTACGATCAATCTCGAGTTCTTTTACCTTTTTATAAACAGCTTCATTGTGCACAAATTCTGCAACGGTTAGTATATTCAGTCTCTTGGCAAAATCAACAATTGTCTCAACAACAGTTTGAGCATTTGAATCATAATCAATATTTTTTATAAGGGTTCCGTCTATTTTTATGTAGTCTATTTTTAGTTGAAGCAGATGCTCAAAATTGGAGTATCCTGAACCAAAATCATCTATCGCTATTCTGCATCCAAGAGTGTGCATTTCATTTGTAAATATTGACACTTCCTCGTAGTTTTCTATACCTTCAGACTCCAAAATCTCAAAGATTATTTTTTTAGAAACATTATGTTCTTTAACTTTTTGCTTTATGTATTTTACAATGTCTTTATCTAAAATATCTTCTACTGAAAGATTAACAGAAAAGTCAGAATCAATATGCTCGAAATATTGACAGCTTTTTTCAATCATTATTTTTGTCAGTTTACTATATAGTCTGCTTTTTTTAGAAATAGTTAAAAATTTATATGGGCTAATGATGATGTTTTCTTCATCAATTAAGCGAATTAAGCACTCATAACTTGCAATTTTATCTGAACTATTGTCATATATCGGTTGAAAGAAGGGAACAATTTTATCATTTTCAATAGCAGTTTTAAGCTTCTTTACCCACTCAATATTACTTTTGAATTGTTCTTCAATTTTTAATTTTTTATCATAAAGTAAAAAAGAGTTCTGTAGCTTTTTTGCTGATTTTAGAGCAATATCTGCTTTTTCAATAATATTTTGTATTTGATATGATCCACCAGCCGTAACTCTTATTGAAAGTTGATTGTTTTCATAAGTAAAGCTCATCTTTTCTATGTCGGATATGAGTTTTTTTGCTATTTCTATAAAATTGTCCAAAGATGGTTTTTTTATAAAAAATATTGCAAATTCATCACCTGAGAGCCTGCTTATAGTTATGTTGTCGTCTTTATAAAATATATCACCAAGTTTATATGCAAGATCTTTCAGTATATCATCTCCTGCAATTTGACCAAAAAAGTCATTTATTTCTTTAAAGTCATCTATATTTATTATAAGAAGTGCTCCATCATCACTGTTGTTGATATCATTAAGTAAACTATGTCTGTTTGGAAGTTTTGTAAGTGTGTCCGTATATAGTTGTTTGCGAAGCTCGAGTGTTTTTTCATTTACCTGGTCTTCAAGATATTTATGAATGTTTTTTTGTTCCTTTGAATAGTGAGAAATTTTTTTCTGCATATTGTTTAAGGCTTTTGATATGAGCCCGATTTCATTATTTTGTGATGCATAGGGAATGTTAATAACTTGCTCCGGAGAGAATTTTTTTAATGAGCTTGCTATCTTCCTAAGAGGTAACAAAAGTTTTTTTATATACAAACTAAAAAGTATAAAAATAACACTGAAAATAGCAAACATAATGAGTAGTATTTTAGTATATTTGTTTATTAGTTCTTTATACTGTTTATTTGAATATGAGATAATAAGGGAACCTATTTTTCTTTTTGAGTTTGGCTGGCTTATAACCTTTTCTATGATAAATGACTCTTCAATGTAAGTCACATACTCTGTTGATTTTATCTCATTTATTATCTTGCCGTTTTTCATAACTTTTACGGCGAGTATGTTCGGATTTTCTAAAAGTTGAGTTATGATTTGATCGGTCTTTTCCTTCATATCAAGGTATATATTAAGGGCAATTAGCGGCTCAATAGTTCTGGCGACAAGATCCGCTTTTTCCATTTCAATGCTATAAAATGCTTTTTTATTAACTCTTTCAAAAACACTAAATATAGTCAAAACACTAAGAAGTGATATTATTATTATTAATAATACAATTTTACTAGAGAGAGATTTTATTTTATTTATTTTCATACAGAAACCTCCCCCTAGTAAAATACACTGCCGTATTTCTACAAGGCTATTTTAACATATTTTAGTAATATGAAAGACTATTATAAATTATTTTTGTCTATAAACCTTACCATTTGCAGTAAGGAGTCTACAAAATCAATTTTTGTACTTTGCAAATTTTCTTTGTTTAGGTATAAAACTGTTGATTTTTCAAGCATTAAAGAAAACAATAGCCCTTTTTTTAAATTTTCAATATCGTAAGAAAAAGATATGATTCCTTTTTCTCTTGCAATATTCGCAACTTTATCTATTTCTGTATTAGAGTTTAGTACATAAATTGCCGTAGCTTGTGTTTTGTTTGATAAATCAGAAAATTCAACTAAATTAATTTCATACAGATATTTGTCAAAATATCCTCCATTATTTTCGTCTATGAATTCTTTTATATCTTGAACGATATGCAAATCACTTTTATCGTAAACAATTGTATAAATGACTTTTCCGTCTACAAGTTTGTTTTTTATCTTTTTATCCAAGAGCATTATTTTGGGAAAAATTGATGCCTGAGCTTTTAGTAAGATATCATTGTAATTGTATCCATAAGCTACATTTATGATAATTAAGCATAAAAAAATGATTTTATTCATTAAAATTTCTTTGTCATAGCTATAAGAAAGTTTCTACCTTCTTGCTTGTAATCGTTTGAGTATGTATTTAGCGGAGATGGAAATTTGACTGTTGCATCAAACACATTTTTTAAACTTAATGCAATCATATAATCATATTTCTTATTTTTATAGTTAATAGACGTATCTAATGTAGAGTATGCTTTCAATGTATCTCTTGTATCTCCGGATACTCTTTCTTTTGAACCGACATATTTGGCAACGCCGCTAAGTGATATAGAAGTATTGAAGTTGTATATATAATAACCTTTGGCTAAATGGTTTGCAACATTAGGCAGCGATTGACTTTTGTGCTCGTCTTTAATGTAAGAAGTTCCCCCAACATAAGAGTAGTTTAGATAAAGCTGGTCTGAAGATGTAAGATTTCCTTTGTATTCAAGCTCAAAACCATAGATGTCAGTGTCCACAACGTTTCTAAATATCGGATCTGCTGCAGTATTGTATATCTGATCTTTATTCATTAGATAAAAAATATTTGTCTGAAGATATGCATCGCTTGATAGTTTTTTAATGTATGTAACCTCAAAAGCATCGACTTTTTCAGGATCCAAATCTGTATTTCCAACTCTTGCTAAGTTGTTCATAGTATACATTTCTTGCCATGAGGCATCTCTATGAGAACGACTGTAAATCGCCTTAAAAATATCATTGGTATTATGTTGATAAACCATTGATACTCTAGGTTCAAGACCTGCAGTTTTATAAGTGTTTGCTTCATAATTAAAACCGTATATAAAACTAAGTTTGCTGTTATATTGAAATTCATCTTGCAGAGATAATACAATAGTATTTCGTTTTGCATTTTTGTCAAAAAACGGCAATGTATCCGTATAGTCAACAAGTCCGGCATCGCCTGTTGATCTGTTTGATAGCTTTGAAGTCATATCAATTGTCTCTTCATTGCTAAAGCGATAGCCTACTGTGATTAGATGCTTGTCAATTCCTTTGTATTTAACATATGAAGATTGATACAGCTCTCTTTGACCTGCAAAATGTTCACTGTATACACCGTTTGGAAAAAGAGTTGGTCCTGAGAGAATCGTATTGTCTGGAGCTAATTTAGCTTTAGAATCAAATGCACCGTACTTAATACCGGCCTTTATATCAATAATATAGTCGCTAATCTCTTTATTATATCCAAGTTCAAGATAGTAGTTGGGGATTTTTACTCTATCGTCATCTTGTGGCAGGGAAAGATTTACACCATATGCACTACCTTGGGTATGCTCATGCAGTCTTGCTTTTACAGATATATCCTTGTATTTTATATTTAAACCAATGGAGTATTCTTTTAACCAGACAGGAGCATCTCCTGTTTGAGATCTTGGTATATTTACGGCACCAAGAGCACCTTGTGATAAACCGTCTGGACCGGCATATAGTGTTTTGTCATCTTGTTGATAGTGAAAATCTGTAAAAACTTTTAAATCTTGTGTTTTGAAGTTTTTTACAAATCCGCCCATTTTATAATCGTATGAACCGTATTTAAATACTACTTTGTCATTGTTTTCAAAATTTTTGAAATCTTCGGCATATGTAATAATATGAATTGAACCTGCATAGGCATTAACACCGTTTGTTTTACTACCAGGACCTCTTGTTACTTCTATACGTTTAATCATCTCTATCGGGAATGAGAGATACTCAAAATAAGCATCAAAAAATACACTGTTTACAAGAACACCGTCAATAAAAAGTTTTGATTGTCCGTAAGCAAGAGGGTTTGAACCTCTAAAAACAGGCGATTGGTTGTTGAAATTATCTGTAGCAATACCTACGCCAGGTACAAGGACAAGCGCTTCTTTCAGATTTGAGACACCCAATTTTTCTAGTTCTTTTCCCTGAAAGACAGAGACAATATAGGGTTGATAATGCTCATTTTGTTTAGTCTGTGTTGCAACTTTATTAAAGTGGGTCATTTCACTGGAAATAGAATCAAGCAATGCATTCGTTTGTGAATTTAAATTGGTTAAACTAAATAGTGTAAACAAAAAAAAGCTAGACTTAGTGAAATTGTTTAATGTAATCTTTTTTATGATAGTCCTCCTATTGTTTTTTTAGACTTTTATTTTTAAGAGTAATTTGGTCTGTATGTAAAATACATGGATAACGTAGACCGAAATATTTATGAACTTGTTCATCGCCTATTGTTATATAGTTAAATTTATAAATTCTTAGTAATCTTAAAAAGTTTGACTCTAGTGAACCGTAAGTATATTCTATGCCGAGTAAAAGCATTTTTTCATAAATCATTTCAATAAAATTGTAGATTATGACTTTTGAAGTGCTTATTCTTCTGTATTTAGGATCTATAAATATTCTTGATATTTCTCCAAGTTTATCCCTTTCAAAATTATCATTGTCTACTTTCATGTAGTTTTCAGTCGGATATCCAAACGGGGAGTTGTATATAAGCCTAACCGTTGCACAGATTTCATTATTTTCATCTAAAGCAGCATAGTGAATTGCATATCTGTCATATTTGTCTTGTTCTTCTTTTGACCCTAATTTTAGGCTTTGCAAATATTCAGGGTAAATTTCTAAAAAAATCTCATATCTAAATTCAAATACTTTTTTTAACAAATTGCTATCTGTGACTTCTAAAAAATTAAAATTCAAGTTATGCTCTCTTGTCTAGTTTATAAACCAATTAAATAAATATACACTATATTAGCCATAGTTAGTGTCAAATGACGCTAAAAAATGCTCAAATTTGTGCATGAGTGCAAAATTAACCCAATTATTTTAAAAGAGTATTTTTTTATATTTATTTGAGTTTTTTATAGTGCTCACATGCGGTGCTTATTCCATCATCACAAGCTTTCAAAAACAGTTTTTTTGCAGTTGCTTTATTCTGTTTTACGCCTAGACCATCAAGATACAAAATACCCAAATTGAGACAGCCGTAAGAAAGACCGCCGTTGCAAGCCTTGCTAAAGAGTTTTTGTGCTTCAATGTATTCTTTTTTTCCTCTTACATACAAGTTTCCAAGTTCATAACAAGCAGGCATATTGTCGGCATTACATGATTTGGTAAAATACTTTTTTGATTTTTCAAAATGCTGAATAACTATTTGTCCGTCTTTATATATATTTCCAAGGTTGTAACAGGAGTAACTGTGTCCAGCTTCACAAGCTTTATCAAAATAATCTACTCCTTTTACATAATCTTGTTTAATTCCGCTACCTCTCAAATTCATAACAGCAAGACTAAAACAGCTAGTAGATATCCCTTTTTCACAAGCTTTTGAGAAAGCTTTTGCAGCTCTTGGATAATCCTGCTTTATATTTTTACCAGTATAGAGTATAAGACCAAGATTATGGCATGACTTAGCATCACCTTTATTGCAAGCCCCATCCCAAAGAATCATAGCATCTTCATAATTACCTGCGTTGTATTCAAAAGTTCCATCGGCAAAATCAGCATATAAATTTATACTAAATAAGAGTATAGTTCCCAATATAAGCTTTTTCATCTTATTCCCCTCTATTAAAATATAACTGCGTACGTTAAATATTATAACGAAAAAAAACTTGAAAAGAAAATATATAAATATTCTACTGTTTATTTAGAGGTTTTGTTAAAAGATATCCGCCTACAAGTATAGGTATTATTCCCAGCACCTGACGAAATTCAGGTATTTCATCCAAGTAAATAAATGCGAAAAAAAGCGTCATTGGCGGCACTAAAGCAATCATAGCACTAATTTTTGTTATAGAGATGCGATGAAGCGCTTCCATCCATAGAATTTTAGAGATGCCAAAAATCAACAGACCTATGAGAAAAACTTGCGGTAAAGCTTTTTGTGTATCATCTAGCGTGATTTTAGGCTCTATAATCCAAGCCAGCAGGGCAATTACAGGAAGCGCAATAATTGTTCTAAACCCAAGTATTGTCTCGGATGAACAAAAAAATCTGGCACGTTTTGAGTATAAATTTGCAAGTGGAGCTATAACAGCTGCTATAAGGATTATGAGATCACCTTTATTAAACACCATGTTGTCAGGTATTAATATTATTAGTGCTCCGATTCCCATAATAAAGGCGCCAATACTATGAATAAAGTCCATTTTCTCTTTGCCAAAAACATTGAAGTACAGATAAGAGAAAAAAAGTTGCATGAATATGATAACGGACATATTACCTGCTGTTGTAAACTGCATTCCTATAAACACTAATGTAAAAAGTGTTGTAATCCAAAAACTTGTAAGAATCAGGTCTTTATATGCATCTGTGTTTTTTAACTCAACAAAAAGTTTTTTCTTTATCATAATAATCAAAAAGAAAAACAGTGATACAAAAAGTGAAAAAGCGTAAGTATGCAAAGCACCTATATGAGAGATTGCTATGATTGAAAGTATTGGAAACCAACTCTCCAAGATGGAGAGTCCTATCATTAAAAGTTCGCCTTCGCGCTCTTTTGTCATATATTTTTTAAGTACTCACTCATTAATCGTACACCGGCTCCGGTTCCGCCATAAATATTACAATCCCATGCTGCTTCAGTATAAGCTGAACCTGCTATATCAAAGTGCATCCACTTGTTTTTGTTTTCATCTTTGATAAATTTATCTAAAAACATACCCGCCGTGATGGCACCGCCAAAAGGTTTAGAAGCTACATTAGATATATCGGCTATTTCGCTTTTTAGAAGTTTTTTAAGATGTCTGTTAAATGGAAGTGAACCGATTAGTTCTCCAGATGCACTGCCTGCTTTTGAAAAGTCATGTTTTAGTTTATGAGAGTGTCCCATCATCCCTGTAGTATATTGACCGAGAGCAACCATACAAGCACCTGTAAGCGTAGCAAAATCAAAGATTCCGTCAGCTTTTACATTTTCTTGAGCGTAAGTAAGAACATCTGCCAAGACTAAACGTCCTTCGGCATCTGTGTTTCTTACTTCTATAGTCGTTCCGCTACGTGAGACAAGAACATCATCAGGCTTATAAGCATTTCCTCCGACCATATTTTCAACTGCACCTATAAATGCGTGAACTTCAACATCTAGTTTCAATTCACTTACTGCCTTTATGATTCCTAAAACTGCACAAGCTCCGGCTTTGTCCATTTTCATCGTTACCATATTTGCCGCAGGTTTAAGGCTTAGTCCACCACTATCGTAAGTAAGACCTTTTCCTACAAGAGAGATGACCTTTTTAGGATTTGCAGGTTTGTAAGCAAGGTGGATAAGCTGACTTTCATGGATAGAAGCACGACCGACTGCAAGCATAGCATTCATATTTTCATTTTTTAGTTCATTTTCTGCAAGTATGTTGCATTCGAGTGAGTTTGTATTTGCTAGTTTCTTAGCTAAAATGGCAAAAGTCTCAGGATTTAGTTCTTGTGGTGCCTTGTTTACAATATCACGGGTATAACAAGTTGCATTTGCAACTATGAGGGCTTCATCAAAAGTTGTTTTTAGCTCATCATACTCAAGCTCATTAGATGCAAGAGAAATATCTTTTAGCGTTATTTCTTTTGGCTCTGATTTATATTCATTGAACTCATACCCGCCTAATACTACGCCTTCAACCATTGCAGCGAGTGAACTGTTTTTTAACACACTAAATGCTGCACTCTCGTAGTTTGAAGATTTAAGCGCTTTGACCATGGCAACTGTTGCACTTCTCACGTCATCACTTTTTTTGCTGTCTGTCCCGCAAAAAAGTAGACCTTTTCCATGTAAAAAACAGATAGAATCCTGTTCTGCTTTGAATCCTGCCTGGTTTAAAAGTTTAGCCTGTGTGTGTTCTTTTAGGGCATCTGGAGTTAAAAACTCTACTAAGATATCAGCTTTGATATCAGAAATATTTTTGTTTAATAGTTGAATGTTCATAAAGTTTCCATTGGATTAAATTATTTTGCAAGATAGTATCTAAAAGAGTATAAAAGAGAGTTTATTTATATGATGTAAAAGAGTGTCATAAAGAAATGAAAGATACTTCCTCCAAGTACAAAGAGATGCCAGATGGCATGATAAAAGTTTTTGTGATCATTTATGTAAAAAAAGACTCCAAATGTATAAGATAAACCGCCGGCAACAAGAAGGTATATACCTCCAACTTCCATAGACTCTCTAAGAGGTTCTATGGCTACTACGATGCTCCAACCCATAATCAGATATAAAAAAAGAGATAATCTTTCAAAACGATTAGAATAGGCAAATTTCATATAAACGCCAATAAATGCTGTTGTCCAGATAGCAGATGCAATTGAGTAGCCCCATAGTCCCTCAAGAGAAACAAGAGTTATTGGAGTGTAACTTCCTGCTATTAAAAAGTATATAGATGCGTGATCAAATTTTTGAAATAACTCTTTTGCCTCCTCATGCGTAATAGCATGGTAGAGCGTCGATGAACCATACATCAGGATAAGCGTTGTTCCAAATATTGCACTGCTTATTACAGCCATGACTGAACCGTCCATAGTTGCAAACGAAACTAATATGACAAGTCCGGCTATACTTAACGCTAAGCCTAGTCCATGGGAGATGGCATGCCAAATTTCTTCAAGAATTGAAAAATTATTTATATTTTCCATCCTTCACATCAGATTTTATCTCTTGGAGTTTTTCTTCTAAAATATTTACTAGGATTTCAGAAGCATCTTGGTCGTCCGGTTCTGGTACATTCCAATCAACTATCTTTAGATTAGACTTAAAGAGTGATTCAAGTTCATCTCTTATCTCTTCTTTTCTGGCACGCAAATCTTTTTGTACGGCAGTTGTCTGTGCAGCTTCTTCTTGGTTTAACCATTCGTATGCATCATCAAGAGATTTAAAGAACCTCATATCTCCACTCATAAACCAGCTTCCTATTTTTACGGCATATTTTTCTACTGCACAGGTCCCAACAATGGCTATTTTGCTAAAGAGTTGTCTAAATTCCATTCCAAATTTAAAATCATCCCAGGCAGCTCTTAGTTCCCAGCCGTCAAATTCGGTAACATCTATAAGGACCCTTACATCAGGTTCCTTAACTCCTTCAACGGAGCTTCTTAGCATCGGAATCATTCTTTCATAATCTTCATGTGCCAGAGTCCCCTTGATTTTTATCTTCATAAAAAAGAACACATTTACTCTGCTTATACCTATGGAAATACCATGTTCTACTATGCTCATAACATTCTCCTGTAAATAGTCTATATTTATATTGTAACTAAAGAGTGTATTTAAATTGTCATATTTAGAAAAAGAGTTTATTTAATGTAAATATAGTTGAAGGTTCTGTAATATTTTTGTATTAAGAGTATATCAGATTGTATCGATATAATTAAATTCGATTATATATTTTATTTGTAATACAAGGAAAATAATCATGATTCCATTTAATTATCTGGGATATTTCTTTAAGCATTTTGGTTCTCTCATCTATCCAAAAGAGGTTTTAGAAGAGTTGTGTATATTTTTAAAACCATTATCCGATGAAGCTTCTGTTTTAGATATAGGGGCAGGGACAGGCGTAATGAGCGAGTTTGCCCATAGGTGCAACTCCAAGTTTAGGTATGTGGCAGTTGATCCGGCAGAGGGAATGCTAAAATATATGCCTGAATATGTGCAAACACATTTGGCATCTGCAGAATCACTTCCATTTGAAGATGAAAGCTTTGATGTTATGCTTATGGGAGAATCACTGCATCACTTTAAAGACCCTAAAGTTGCAATAAAAGAAGTTGTACGGGTTTTAAAGAAAGACGGAAAACTTTTTATTTATGATTTTGATTTGGGAACGTTTAGAGGAAAGGTTATCTGTAAAATGGAAAAACTCTTAGGTGAACCGGGTCATTTTTACGAAGCAGACGCTCTGAAAAAGATGCTTGAAGAGCATGGTTTTTCTGTAAATATAAGTAAACACAAGTGGCGTTATACCGCAAGTGCTTATTTATAAATATTGATTTTAGTCGAAGTGTAGAATATCTTTAGCCTGAATCATATCTTTGTCACCGCGACCTGAGAGGTTTACGATGACAAGTTTATCTTTTATGTTTGGCATCTTTTTAAGATATGCTACAGCGTGGGCACTCTCAAATGCGGGAATGATTCCCTCTTTTTGTGACAACCATACAAATGCATCTAGAGCTTCTTGGTCTGTCGCATTATCATAAGTTACGGACATATTGTCATTGTGAAAAGAGTGCTCCGGTCCGATGCCTGGGTAGTCAAGACCTGCTGAAATAGAGTGAGCTTCGAGTATTTGTCCGTCTTCATCTTGAAGTGTGTAGCTCATCTGACCGTGCAGAACACCTGGGCGTCCTTTTTCTAAAGAGCAACCATGTTTATCTGTATCTACGCCAAGCCCGCCAGCCTCGATGCCGATACATTCCACTTCTTCATCTTCTAAAAAGTGTTGAAACATTCCTATAGCGTTTGAACCGCCGCCTATACACGCTATGACATGATCCGGAAGCCTTCCTTCTTTTTCTAGTATCTGCGCTCTTGCTTCCCAGCCGATGATAGCTTGAAAGTCCCTAACCATCATTGGATACGGATGTGGTCCTGCAACAGTCCCTATGATATAAAAAGTATCTCTGGCATTTGTTACCCAGTGACGGATAGCTTCATTCATTGCATCTTTAAGTGTACGTGAACCGCTCTCAACAGCATTTACTTTAGCACCTAGAAGTTTCATACGAAATACGTTGAGTTCTTGTCTCTGTGCGTCTTTTGCACCCATAAATACTTCACATTCCAAATCCAAAAGAGCGCAGATAGTAGCAGTAGCAACACCGTGTTGTCCAGCACCTGTTTCAGCGATTATCTTTTTATATCCAAGTCTTTTAGCCATTAGTCCTTGTGCTATTACATTGTTTACTTTGTGGGCTCCTGTGTGATTAAGGTCTTCACGTTTAAAGTATATTTTAGCACCTAGCTCTTTAGAGATATTATCGGCATAGTAGAGTGGAGAAGGGCGACCGACATAATCTTTTAAGTAGTAATGAACTTCTTTCCAAAAATCTTCATCAAAACGAATCTCTTCGTATTCCTCTTTTAGTTTTAATAGTGCCGGCATAAGCGTTTCTGGAACGTAGCGTCCGCCAAAGATTCCAAAGTGTCCATTTTCATCCGGATCAAATTTTGAAGCTGAAGGAATATACATCAATTAACCTCTATAAGAGAGTAAACATCGGTTTTCTCTTTTAATATTTCAGCACCGCCCAAGAAACCAAGGCCTATTATAAAACAGGCTTCAATACATTTAGCGCCTGTTTGATTAACAAGTGTAGCAGCTGCATTTGCAGTCCCTCCTGTAGCTATCAGGTCATCTATAATAAGAACTCTTGCGTTAGGAATCTCACTAAAAGCATCTATATGAACTTCAACTTCATCCACACCGTATTCTAGTGAGTATTTTTCGCTGATTGTCGTGTATGGAAGCTTTCCTTTTTTGCGAATAGGAACAAAACCTATTCTTAGCATCTGAGCTAAAGCAGCACCGAAGATAAAACCTCTTGCATCTATGCCCGCAATATAGTCTAAGTTATACTCTTTGTATCTTTGGTACAGGTGGTTCATAAGTACACCATAAGCTTCTCTGTTGTTTAAAAGAGTTGTAATATCTTTAAAAACTATTCCAGGTTTAGGAAAGTCTTTAATATCTCTGATTGAACCTTCTATAATTTTTCTTTCTGTTTTACTTAGTATCATGTAGTTGTTTCCCCTTTTTATAGTAGAGCGTCTATACGACCCTCTAAGGCCTTAATTTTGCTGGTTAATCGGTCAGTCTCTTGTCTGTGTTTAGTATTTCTCTGTTTTAAGACTTTAAGCTCATTTCTGAGTTTTGTAAGTTCTTCACTTAAAATATCAACATTACCCAATGCACGTTGTAATTGGATTTGATACTTTCTTATAAGTATTTCGGCTTCTTGAAGCGTTAACTTCATCAAATCGTTACCTCTTTGTTCCTTATTTGTGATACTTTTAAAGTAATACATTTTAACAAAAAGATAAACGGATAAAATTGACAGTATAGTTAAAAGTGACCATTCCCAAAACATAAAAAATCCTTATTTAATTTCTATTTTTTCAACACGACCACAGTGTCTTCCACCATCAAAAGAGCCTGCAATCCAGGCATCTATAATTGATTCTGCAACACCTTTTCCTACGATACGCTCACCAAAACATAAGACGTTCGCATCGTTATGTCCTCTTGCAACAGTCGCAGTATAAGCGTCATGACAAAGAGCAGCTCTGATGCCTGGATGACGGTTTGCCGCCATGCTCATACCGATTCCGGAACCGCATATTAAAATACCTTGCGTTCTTTCATCATCCAAGACTTCTTCGCAAAGTTTGTGCGCATAGTCTGGGTAATCAACTCTGTCGGTTGTAAAAGGACCCAAATCTATGACTTCATGCCCTTTTTGTTTTAAAAGCTCAACTGTATAGTCTTTTAACTCTATTCCAGCATGATCTGTGGCTATAAAAAATTTCATTCTTTCCCTTTTTATATTAATAATTGTAAAATAGCTTGTACCGGCAAAAGCAACAGGTAATTTTTAAGCGGCGTCATCAAGATGATTAAAACTATAATTATTCCATATCTTTCATTTTTGTAAAAGAATTCCGCGACTTTATTTACTCTGTATTTCAACGCCAGATGCATTATGAAGTGTGCTCCGTCAAACTGAGGAATAGGAAGCAGATTAAATACTCCTAAAACAACGTTTATAATTATAAGCTGAAAAACAAACAGATATGCAAAAACATAGACTAAACTGTCAGCAGTCGTCGGCTGAGCCATAGCAACAACGGCAATAGAAGCAAAAGTCGCCATAGTGAAGTTGTAAACAATTCCTGCCAGATCTACTTGCATTGCAGCATTGTACCCACCGTTTCTGACTACGGTTGCGGTATTGATAGGTACAGGTTTTGCCCAACCAAATAAAAATCCGCTCTCTCCGCCAAGAAGCATAGGTAAGAAGTACATAGTAGCAGGAACAATGATAGTACCGACTAAATCAACATGTATAAGAGGGTTTACGGAGAGTCTTCCCGCATTTTTGGCAGTCATGTCTCCATACTTGTAAGCTACCCATCCATGCATTATTTCATGCCCTATGATTGCTATTGCTAAAGCAGCTACGGCTGCTAAGATTTTTATTAAATCAATAGATTCCATGATCATCTTTATCTTTTTTTAGTCTTTCTTCTCTTGCTAAATCAAGGTGATAGTCTGACTCTAAGTCTGTCGGTGTTTTTCCGACTCTGTCCCATCTGATTTCCCAATCATCGTTGATAGAAAAATAAACAAACCACGGTGTTCCTTCTATGTTTTCGTAAGGAACTGCTCCCCAGAAACGACTGTCATTCGAGTGATCTCTGTTGTCACCCATCATAAAGTAGTTGTCTTTGTCTACTTTTATAGGAGAAAAGTAAAAAAGAGGCATTGGATATCTGCCGTTGTTAATGATTTTATCATCATGGTGGATTCCCTTATGCTCTTTCATGTAAGGATTTTTAACCCACAGTTTTCCAGAAAAAGTTATGATCTCAAAACCTTTAAAGTGCTCTTTTATCCACTCATCACCTTCGTTGTGATGAAGATATAGGTCTTTTTCTGAGATGAAAAGTTCATCCTCTGGAAGGGCTACGCATCTTTTTACAAAGTGTTGTTTAGTATTTCCCGGATATCTAAAGATGACGATATCACCGCGTTTTGGAGTATCTCCGTCAACTAAACGAAGTCTGTCGCTCCACGGCATGATTGACATCTCAATGAAAGGGATATGAGGCATAGAAATACCGTAAGCGAATTTTTTGGCAAAAAGATGATCACCTATTAGAAGCGAGTCTTTCATAGAACCTGAGGGGATTCTAAAGGCTTGAGCTATAAAAAATATAATAAAAAGAACTATGATTATAGTTCCAGTCCAAGAGTTCGAGAATTTATAGGCTTTGTGAATTGCTTCTTTCATTAAGACTCTTTTGACTCTGAGAGTTTTTGCGCATTTATTTTTGCAGCTTTTAAAGTGTTGCTAAGAAGCATTGCTATTGTCATGGGACCGACGCCCCCTGGGCTTGGAGTAATATATGAGCTTTTCTTACTCACGTTTTCAAAATCGACATCACCTACAAGTTTACCTTCTTTAGTTCTGCTTACACCAATGTCTATGATGACAACATCATCTTTAACCATATCTGCTGTTATAAGGTTTATAACCCCTACACCACACAAAACAACATCTGCATTAAGTGTGTGTTTTTTCAAGTCATCAGTGAAAATATGGCATATTTCAACTGTTGCATCTGCATTTAAAAGCAGGGCAGCCATAGGTTTGCCAACTATGTTTGAAGCACCGACAACTACACAGTTTTTTCCCTTAACATCTATGTTGTACTCACGTAATAGTTCCATAACACCTAGGGGCGTACAAGGTACAAAACCATCAAGATTTGTAACTAATCGACCAACATTATATGGATGAAATCCATCAACATCTTTCTCCGGTGCTACAAGTTCTAAAAGTTTTGTTGTGTCAATATGCTCAGGTAATGGAAGTTGGATCAAAATACCATCGACATTTGTGTCGTTATTTAGCATTACAATAGTTTTCTCAATAGCTTCTTGAGAGATTGTCTCAGGCATATCATGCGTGATAGAGTAAAAACCGACTCTGTCACAAGCTTTTTTCTTCATGTTTACATATGCAGCACTTGCAGGGTCCTGACCGACCAAAATAACCGCTAAACCGGGCGTACATCCACAAGTTGATTTTAAATTTTTTACTTCTTGAGCAACTTGATCTTCTATTTTTTTTGAGAGTGCCCTACCGTCTAGTATCTGCATTTAAACCCCATAAATAATTTTTTTATTATTATACCAAGCTAATAATAATAAGGCGCTTTATAAAGCGTGAAGCTTTTGCAATAGATAGATTATTGGTTTAAAGCTCATAAATAATTTTTTTGTTATTATACGGTTATATATTTAGAGGGTCACTGTATGAAATATCTCTTGCTTTTTCTTTTTTACTCCGTCTTGTGGGGAGAAACATCTTTTATAACTCCCATGGAGTATGCATCTCAGCTGTACAAAAATCCAAGGGGCATCGGATGTCATCTGTGTCACGGTGAAAAAGGCGAGGGGAAGCTTGTTGCGACTTACGTGCATAAAAAAAAGAAGAAAACTTTTGAAGGCCCGATTATAAACAACCTAGATTTTAACACATTTTATGAAGCACTAAATAAGAGAAAAAATGCCATGCCGAGATACTTTTTAACAAAAAAAGAGGTTCAGGCTCTATATCTTTACCTTCAAGAGACTAAAGGCAAACCGGATGCTAAGTAAGATAGAACAAGCATATGAAGCCAGAGATTTAGCAACTCTTGATGCTCTGGCAAAACCAACCTTCAGAGTCTTAAACAAAAAAAACAATTTTCGCTCCGTTTTAATGCTTTCGTGCGACAAGTTGAAGCACTTAAACAAGATAGAGAGTTTAGATGCTGATTGTATTATGCTAAATCTTGAGGATGGTGTCAGCAAAGAAGACAAGCATTTTGCACTTGTCTTATGCGCTATTTTTTTAACAATACACAAAGAGTGTGATAAAAAGCTTGTTGTGCGCGTAAATGCCTTGGATGAAGGCGGATATGAAGAGATAACCTACTTAAACCAGTTTATGCCAGATGCCATCCGCGTTCCCAAGATAAAAAATAAAAAAGAAGTAGAGAGTGTACTTGCTCTTTTAAACGAAGAGATAGAACTGCATCTCTCCATTGAGACATCAGAAGCCTGGCATAATCTCTCTTCTCTTAAAAGAGACCGCAGAGTCACTGCCTTTTATCTTGGGATCTTGGATCTGTTTGCAGATATGAAACTATCTCAAAGCCTTATTAACCTCAACAATCCAACAATGCTTTACATGCTTTCTCACTTCTTGGTTACATCAAAAGCGATGAGAGTCAAGCCCGTATCTTTTGTATATCAGGATTTTAAAAATCTGGACGAGTTCTCTCTTTGGATAGAACTTGAAAAGAGTATGGGTTACGATGCAAAGGGTTGCATCTCTCCAGATCAGGTAAGACTTACAAACAAGATGTTTGTAGATGCAGAGGCCGAGATTAAAAGAGCTAAGGTGATAGTAAAACTTTTTGAGATGCATAGAGATAGCGGAGTGACAGGCTTTGTTGATGATGAGTATGGTTTTATTGACGAGCCGATATATAAAGGCGCTTTAGCACTTCTGGAAAATAAATCTTAAAATTTATAAGTCGCGATTGCTCTAAAGTAAGAGGCATCGCTTTTGTCGGTATCGTACTGAAGATTTTCGTATCTTAGATATATTGACGCTTCTTTGCTGATGTAGTGTTTAAAGTGTAGATAATAGGCCTTGAAACCATCTCCTCTTGAATCATGAACTCTGGTATTTGTATATCTAAATGCAATTTCACTGTTGTATGAGTTCAAAGGCAGGTTGTAAACACTCTTTATCATCCAAGTCTCAGGCTTGTAATTTCCACGGCCGTTTGCAATCATTGAAGTTGTATAGACTTTTGCCAAACCTCCGTAACCCTTTACTATTCCACTGAGACCAAAGTTTTGAGAGTAGTTAATAGATATCGTCCAATCATCCGTATCAATGGAAGTTCTCAGTGCCAATAGATTTATATCATCTCCTCCATTTTTATTTTCTCTGACTGCATATTTACCGCCATCGCCGCTCCTAAAATATTGCAAGCCTGCACAAAATAGGGCATTCTTGCTTACAGAGAGCTCATAATCAGCTTGTGCCACAAATGTAGAGTAAAGCTCGGGTGCATAGTAGTAAAAAGCCTGAGTTTTTAGGGAGTTGATACCGTTGTAGTGAAGAGAGAGCATGCTTATACCGCTATCTCCAAACTCACCGCTGGCACTCTCTTGTTTATATGTGTCAGACGTGAAGGAGCGGATAGCTCTTATGTGGTAAAGCTGAACTTTCATATCTTTTATACTCTGTCCCGTATACGTAAAACCCTGATAGCTCCACGGGACTATCCTCGTTGTATCGTCATTCATCATAGGAGTCTTAAGCATAACGTTACCGATTCTCATAATCCGGTTTTTTGTTTTGTAAGCCAAAAATGATTCACTGATTGTTGTAAGAGCTTCAGCGTTGTTGTCATTGTTAAAGAGAGAAGTATTTGCTTTATTTAGGTTGCCTCCAACTGGATTTGAAGTGTGAAATCTAATAGATGCAAAGAGTGGGTTTTTAGTGTCCGTAGTGTATTTTATATAACCGCCGAGGGCTGTTGCATATGCATCATTATCTGTTTTTTTGTCTATGTCATAGTAGAAAAGTTGAAGTTGTGCATCTACATTGCCTTTAGAAAAAGCTTGTTCTATCTTTGAATCTGCCGTGAGTGTGACACTAAATAAGCACAAAAGCCAAAGTTTTAATCTATAGTTTAACATCTAAAATCAATAATAACCAAGCTGTTCCTATAGTCAAAAAGACTATGGTGTTTATCAGGGTGATAATAGCACCGACTTTATAGATCTCTCCGGGTTCTATGTAACCGCTACCAACGTATATGACATTTGCGGAAGAGCCTTGAGGTGTGATGATAGCGTTAAAGTTTGTTGCAAAAAGAAGCATCAAAGCCATAAGTTCTGCAGGAACACCGGCCGTAACGGCAACACCTAAAAATACAGAAAATAGTGCAAGCATCTGAGCAGTCTGGGATACAAAGAAGTAGTGGATTAGGACGTAACCAATAGTCAGTCCTACATAGACCACAGGCCAGCTAAATCCTATAATCATATCCGATATATGCATCCCCACCCATCCCATAAAGCCAAATTTCTCAAGATAAACACTCATCGCAAATAAAATAGCAAACCAGACTAGAGTTGAGAGAGCATTACCTTCACCTCGCATATCTTCAAGTGTAAATATATTTGTGAGCATTAAAATGCCAAGTCCCAAAAAAGCAACGGCAGTTTTGTCAAGACCTAAGTTTCCAGACATAATCCACAAAAAAACCATACCAAAAAAGGTTCCTGCCGTAATATACTCATTTTTATGGACAGGTCCCATATGTTCCAGCGCTTCTTGTGCAATCGCCGGTGCTTCGGGTGTCTCTTTAATCTCTGGCGGATAAATCTTGAATATAACCCACGGAACGAGAAAGAAAAGAACCAACACAGGCACAGATGCACCAAGGGCCCATGAAGCGTAAGTGATATTTACTCCGAATTCTTTAGCCATTTTCGCACCTGCCGGATTTGCAGCCATTGCCGTAAGCCAAAGTGCAGATGAGAGAGTAAGTCCTGCCATCGAGGACATCATTAAAAAAGAACCTAGCTTTTTACGGGTTCCATCTGCAATTTTAGAGCCGCTATCAACTGCAAGAGCATTTACAATCGGGTATAAAACTCCTGAACGTGCCGTGTTACTCGGAAAAGCAGGGGAGATAAACATATCAGCCGCTATAATAGAGTATGCAAGTCCCAGGCTTGATTTTCCAAATCTTTTAATGATTAAAAAAGCGATTCGTTTTCCGAGACCAGATTTTATAACACCTCTGGCTATTAAGAATGCAACGATGATAAGGAGTATAAAGCCTTGAGAAAAACCGCTGTAAGCTTGTTCTGTTGTAAGTGTCCCTGTTAAAATAGAAACAGAAAGAGCCAAAATAGATGATGTAAAGATAGGCATTGCTTTTAGGATAACGGCAAAAATGGCACTGATAAAGATTGCAAAAAGATGCCACGCTTGAGGGTTTAGACCATCAGGAACAGGAGAGAACCATATCAATGCTCCAAATGCAAAAATAAATATTTGAAGATAGTGTTGTTTTATCGTTTGTAATGGATGGTGTGACATAACCGTCCTTTATGATTTTTAAAATTTTCGTTCAATTTGCAAGCTTACTATATCAGTATCTTGCTAAATTGTAAAATACATTATATCTTACTAAAGTCTTCTCGGTAGGTCTTGGATATCTGCTGTAAGCGTATTCTATGGTTTCTTTTGTCGTATCATCCAGAACATAATAACCACTTTTTTTTAAAAATCTAAAGTCGCTCATGTCTCCGTTTGGATGGAGGTAAAACTCTATGACGTTGGTTCTATTGACATTCAAATCTCTTGGAAGGTTTACTCTTGCTACACGGGTAAGGACTTGTTGAGTGATTCTTCTCATAATCTCTTGATTGTCTAAGATATATTTTTGCTGTCCCGGACTCAACTTTCCAAATTCATCACCGTATAACTCTTTAATGTTTTGATTGATACTGCTTCCTGTGTATGTCTTTTTCTCTTCTTTTTCTTTTTCTTGACTTGATTTATCTTGAGAGAGCATTGCATACAGTGGATTCACGGGCTTTTTGGTCTCTTTTTCTTTTTTTGGTTTAGGTTCTGGTTTGGTTGTGTTTACATCTTTTTTTGGAGCCAGTGCTATATATGGTTTTTTAGGCAGTGGTTCTATTTTTGGCTTCGGTTTTATTTGTTTGGGCTTCGGATTTAACTTTGGTTTTTTAACAGGTTTTGCAGGTTCATATTTAACTGGCGGTTTTACTATTTTTTTAAGCTGAGAACCTTTTGGCATTGGGGGAGCTATCGGTGTGGGCTTAATTTTCTTTTTTATATCTCCGGATTTTTTCTTTAGTTTTGGCATCTCTTTGAGTGAGATTTTAATTTTATTTTCCTCTGTCTTAACAGGTTTTTTTACCTCAGGAATAATGCTCCCGAGTAACCAAAAAATCAACAAAAGCAAGATGTGTATGAGAAGTGCTACAAATAAAGCAAATGAAGATCTGTTCAAATTTTTCCGTTTATCGTTATTTTTAACGATTATATCAAATATAAATTAATAGTAGTTGGCTATAATAATAAAAAAATTATTAAGGTCTTTAAATGAGCACTCAAGCATCGTCAAAAGCATTTGAACAAGCACAAAATTTAATTCCAGGTGGAGTCAACTCTCCGGTTAGAGCATTCTCAAGCGTTGGGGGAACACCTCTTTTTATAACAGAAGGTAATGGAGCTTATTTAACTGATATAGATGGAAACAAATATGTTGATTATGTGCAGAGCTGGGGACCGCTTCTTTTTGGTCATAGAGATGAGAGCATTGAAGCGGCTGTCATAGAAGCTGTAAAACACGGACTTAGCTTCGGTGCACCGACTCAGGCTGAGACAGATTTGGCACAGCTTGTTGTATCTATGTTTGATTCTATTGACAAGATTAGATTTGTAAGCAGCGGAACAGAAGCGGTAATGAGCGCTATCCGTCTTGCTCGCGGTTTTACAGGACGTGACGACATCGTAAAGTTTACTGGATGCTATCACGGACATAGTGATTCACTCTTAGTTCAAGCTGGAAGCGGTGCTGTTACTTTTGGAAATCCAAGTTCGCCTGGAGTACCTGCCGACTTTACCAAACACACTCTTTTAGCAACATATAACGATATAGAGAGTGTAAAAAAATGTTTTGCAGACTCTGATGACATCGCTTGTGTTATTATAGAACCTATTGCAGGGAATATGGGACTTGTTCCTGCAGATAAAGAGTTTTTGGCAGAGCTTAGAAAAATATGTGATGAAAATGGTACTTTACTGATTTTTGATGAAGTAATGAGCGGTTTTAGAGCTTCGATTAACGGTGCAGAGTCTATTACAGGTACGACTCCGGATATTGTGACTTTAGGCAAGGTTATCGGCGGCGGTATGCCGGTCGGTGCTTTTGGAGCACGCGCAGAGATTATGGCAAAACTTTCTCCCGAAGGTCCGGTTTATCAAGCAGGTACTCTTAGCGGAAATCCGGTAGCAATGGCAGCAGGTTATGCGGCACTCAGCAAACTGAAGAAAAATGCACCTGTCATGAATGTTTTAAACGCTCGGGCAAAGAGATTAGTAGAAGGAATGCAAGCTGCTGCATCTGAATGCGGGATAACTATGCAGATAGATACAAGAGGAAGCATGTTCGGTTTCTTCTTTAATGAAGCACCTGTTAAAAACTTTGCTGATGCTTGTAATTCAGATGCCGAGCTTTTTGCTAAATTTCACTCAGGCATGCTTAAAGAAGGTTTTTACTTTGCATGTTCACTTTATGAGACAGGTTTTATCTCAACAGCTACAACAGATGAGATGATAGAAGATACAATCAAAGCCAGTGCTAGAGTCTTTAAGGCAATAACAAATGCCTAAAGATGAAACTAAGCAAGAGCATAAACCTAGAATAAAACCTATTATTGAAGCTGCCGACAGTCTTTCTCTTGGCATCTCTATGGTCGTTGCAGTTGTTATGGGTGTCGGTATAGGTTATCTGCTTCGCAGTCTAACCGGAATCGGATGGTTGTTTTGGGTCGGTGTAGGTATCGGTATCGCAGCTGCAATTTTGAATGTCTACAAAGCTTACTCAAAACAGCATAAAGTATTTGAAGAGTTGGCCAAAGAGCCTAGATATGCTATTAAAAAGCAACTAGAAGAAGATTCTGAAGATGATGAGGATTACGGTGCCAAAGGGTATTAAACTTATTGCTATTTCGGAATTTTTGATTTTAGTAACTTATCTTTTCTCGTTTAGTTTTTTTATTAATCTGCAGATTGCATTTTTAAGCAGTCTGTTTGTAATTTTAGGTTCTTCATATGCCTATAGAAAGATGGTCAACAGTGCGGTTGAATCTGACATGCTTGAGGAAAAAAGAGATATTCTTGATGAGATAGAAGACCCGTATGAGCTATATGAAGAAGACTCTATAAACTATGCTCCCGCTGAGGAGTTAGACCTAAAAGCTATTGTAAAAGAAGAGAAGAAAAAAATAAAAACTTTTAGTCTTGATAGCATGAAACACGGAGCTAAAGGCAGTTCATCGTTATTTAGACTTCTGCCATATCTATTTCTGGTTTTGGGTTTTATAGCGCTTAAAAACAATGAACTACTAGATATTGCTGTCTATCTGCCGTCTTTGCTGGTTGGAATTGTTGTCGGATCTGTGAGCGGTAAGGAACTGTTCTCTTAAAAGAAAAATCTTTTAAGAGGTAATCATCGGTATATTTATTGTTATCTTATTTTGTATATCTATGTAAAAATTTGTGTTGGCAGCAAGAATTTCTAATTCGTTAGTTTTTTGTTGATTTATTTTGTCTGCTTTTATTTCAACTGAGAAAATACTATATTTTTTATTTTCAAACTTTATATGTTCACCGACTCTATAAAATATCTTTGTATTTATCTGCTCGTTCTCATCAAAGCAAGAGTATATTTTATTTAAAAGCTTTATAAACGAGTTTGTATTTATTACTATCTCAGGAATAGTAGGGTCAAATTCTTTTGTATAAATAACATTAGAGCTAATAGAGTTCGTTGAAATGCATAAATCCACAAGAGTGTAGATATTTGTCAATTCACCTACCGGCTTAGGGTTGTTGAGTTTAAATGATGGTGATTGATATAGTTTTATTCCTATTTCATCTTCATTTTCGTAGCCGATCGTGACGGCAAAAAACTTATATCTGCCAAACTCTAATTCTAAAAAAGTTGTTTTAAAACCAAAAGAGATATTTGCATATGCAGTTGTAAGTTCAAAAAGTTCGTTTGTAGATGCCACACCGAGAAGAAACTGTGCTTCGGCATTTAATGATAGTATTTTTCCATTAGAGCTAAAGAGTATGAAAGGGTTATAATCATACTCCAGCCATTGTTGTTCAAAAGTCACAGTTTATTCTTCTATATAACTTTTAAGTTTTCTACCAACTTTAGGGTGTTTTAGTTTCTTAATAGCACTTGATTCAATTTGACGAACACGCTCACGAGTAACGCTGAGTTCTTTTCCTATCTCTTCTAGTGTTCTGTCACTTTCATCATCCATAATTCCGAATCTAAGTTTTATAACGGCTTTTTCTCTCTCGTTTAGCTGCTCTAAAACACCTTCGATCTGAACTCTTAAATCATCTTTTAATATAGCATCTGAAGGAGAGATAGATGATTTGTCTTCAATGAAATCACCAAATCTACCATCATCTTCATTACCGATAGGTGCTTCAAGCGAGATAGGTTCTTTTGTTATTTTAATGACATTTTTAACTTTCTCAACCGAGAGTCCTACTTCTTGAGCAATAACCTCTACATCCGGTTCTTTTCCATGTTCTTGAAGATGTTTACGCATAATCTTGTTAATACGGTTTATAGTTTCAATCATATGAATAGGTATACGAATTGTTCTAGCTTGGTCTGCAATTGCACGGCTGATAGCTTGACGGATCCACCAAGTGGCATAAGTTGAGAACTTGTAACCTTTTTGGTACTCAAATTTATCGACAGCTTTCATAAGACCTATATTTCCTTCTTGAATAAGGTCAAGGAAAGGTAATCCACGGTTTGTATATCTTTTAGCAATAGAAACAACAAGTCTAAGATTTGATTTTGCCATCTTTGTTTTAGAAATCTCAGATATATTTTTACCGCGTTTTATCTGTTCTAAGATGTCAAGAAGTTTTTCAGGTTCCATATCAAAACTGTTTTTTGAAGCTTCTTTTGTTTGAACAAGCTTTTTAATCTCCATATAAGTACTGACCATAGTAGCTTCTGGAACCATTCCTGCAATGTCTTCTTTTGATAAATCACAGATTTTTTCTACCAATATTTTATGATTTGCCTTCAATGTAGCATTAAAAAGAGGCAGTTTATATTCAAGTCTTTTAAGTTCTTTATCGTAGCCATCATCACTCTTAAGTGCTGTTTCCATAGCCTTAACAAGCTCATTGATAAGTTTTGAAGTCGGTCCCAGATCTAATAGTTTCTCTTTTAAAACTGATTTTTTAAATGTTACACTAAGAAAATAATGAACTGTGTCAGGTGTGATTTCACCGTCTAAATCTTCAGGCGCTTTTTCAGCCAGCTTAATCCATTCTTTTTTCGCTTTTTCCAGTGCTTTAAAGCTTAGAGTTACTTTTTCAACTCTGCTTTTGTCTTTAGAAGTTAATGCTTTTTCTTCATCTTCTTCTGATATATTGTCACTCTCATCTATATCATCACCATCTTCTTTTTCATCTTCAAAACTTTTGAAAAGCTCTTTAACCCTTCTTTCACGATTGATAAGAGGTTCTTTATAGTCCAAGATGAATCTTATAAGATAAGGAACAGAACATATAGCATCGATAATGATACTCTCTCCACCTTCTATCTTCTTTGAAATTTCAATCTCTTCTTCTTTTGTAAGAAGAGGAATCTGTCCCATTTCGCGAAGGTACATACGAACTGGAGAATCTGAACGAGACCATTCAAGGAGTTCGTGTTCTTTTAAGATGTCAAAATTATCAGATTCATTGTTGGCAAGCATCTTTCTTTGAGCATCTTTTCTTGCTTCAGCTTCTCTGTCATTTAATTTCTTGGCATGTTCACTGGCTGTATACAAACAAGTTTTATGTTTGACCATCAGTTTGTGAATGTTTTTTGCTTGTGCTGCTGTAGGTTGTTTATCGAAAAGGTCAATTAGAGATTCGTAGGTTCCGCAATCTTTTGATTTGTGATCCGCAAAATATGAGTCTATAGCTTTGTTGAGTTCTTTTGCTGTCATATTAAAATATGCCTTGATATTTAAGATTTTTTAAAGAGTGGATTATACCGAGATTATTTTAAATTGGTCTTAAATTTGTATAAAAGATTTTTTGGAACGAGCTTTGCTCTTGTACAAAATAGATATGCGAAATAAAGGGATTTTATGCAAAGCGGATATTATAGTTCAGCAGCCGGTATGGTTACACAGTTTAACCGTTTAGATACGATTGCCAACAATCTTGCAAACGTAAACACGGTCGGTTTTAAAGAAGATAATCTTATTGTCGGTGATTTTTCACGTCTTTACAAGGAAGCTAGAGACGAGTTGCCAAATGCAAATCATTCCGAAGATGGAGCTCAGTTTTTAAACAGAGCCATGACAAAAGCTCCTCAAGTAGTAGATGCATATACTGATTTTAGTGTGGGTAATACTCAAAAAACTGATAATAGTTTGGATTTTGCACTCTCAAGAGAAGGCCTCTTTTTTCTGGTTAAGACTCCCCAGGGTGTAAGATTAACTAGAGACGGCTCATTCACAAAAGATGACGAGGGAAGGCTTGTGACGAAGAGCGGTTATGAAGTTTTGCCAAATGATTACTTTGAAGCAGGCGGAAACATAGCTATCAGCAACGATGAAAACATCATTAAAGTAGACAAAAGTGGGCAAATGTACAAGAACATACCTAACAGTGTCAAATTGATTCCTGGTTCACATCTTTTCATTGCCCAGCCTGACAATGTAGCTCTTTTAAAGAAAGAGGGCGATAATCTTTACAGATATGACGGAACAGCAGATTTGAAAAGTTTGGATGGAACAGAAGCAGTTTTACAAGGTTTTGTTGAAAAAAGTAATGTTAACGCCGTTAATATGATGACACAGATGATCGAGACAAATCGTTTAGTCGGAATGTATCAAAAAGCTATGGATACACAGATGAACGATATGAACCGTGACGCAATAGAAAAATTAGCTAAGAAAGCTTAAGGAGTTTAATCATGATGCAATCACTTTATACTGCCTCTACCGGAATGTTAGGGATGCAGACACAGATAGATACAACGGCAAATAATATCGCCAATGTTAATACAATAGGTTTTAAAAAATCCCGTGCGGAGTTTTCTGACTTGATGTATAAAGTTATGTCATATGCGGGAACTGCTACAAGTGATGTCACTAAAAGTCCTACGGGTATAGAAGTCGGACTCGGTGTAAGACCTACGGCTATAAACAAGATCTTTTCGGAAGGAAGTCTTAAGCAGACAGACAATCAGCTTGATATTGCCATAACGGGTAAAGGATTTTTTAAACTGGAACTGCCTGATGGAACTGAAGTATACAGTAGAAACGGTGCTTTTAAAGTTGATGACAACGGAAGTATCGTAAACAGTGACGGCTATAAACTAATTCCGGAAATCGTTATACCTTCAGATGCCACAAATATAAGTGTCGGTACCGACGGTACGGTTACTGTCGTTCAACCAGGACAAACTCAAGCGACTCAGATTGGTCAAATTACTTTGACTGATTATATTAATCCGGCAGGATTGCACTCTTTGGGTGACAACTTGTTTATTGAAACGGACTCTTCAGGACAACCTGTAGAAGGAGTTCCGGGAGTTGAGGGACTTGGAATTATAAGACAAGGGTTTGTTGAGCTTAGTAACGTTGAACTCGTTGTTGAACTTACTGATCTTATCACAGGTCAACGTGCATATGACTCAAACTCAAAAGTAATCACGACAAGTGATGAAATGCTACAGACTACAAATAACCTCAAGCGATAAAAATAACCCTGATTAAGTATTGGATTTTCCAATACTTAAATATGACTTTTTATTTTATTTATTTATAATAATATTGCTGTTCTTTTAGATATAATGATTTAATATATTCATTACTAAAGGGGTAGTTATGAACTCAATATCCATAAAAATGAAGATGATAATCCTCATTATATCAACCGTTATAGCAGTCTCCATAGCGATTATTTTACAATCCATACATGGTATTAACGAGATGACAGAGCAGAATGTTGCAAAATACAAGGCTGAAGCTTATCTTAACAAAGAACTCGAACTTAAAAATTACGTAAGTGTTGCTGTTAAGTCATTAGAATCTTTTTATCTTAGAACCTCAGAAGAAAAAATAAAAAAAGAAGTTGAAGCTGATCTTAAGAAGCAGACAGAATTTTTATTTAGAATAATCCAAAATGCCTACGATAAAAATAAAAATACAACTTCTAAAGCGCAACTGCAAAAGCATATACAATATGTAATTGCATCTGCCAGATATGGTAAAAATGGTTATTTCTGGATAAATGATACAACTCCTAAGATGATAATGCATCCTATCAAACCGGAACTTGACGGTAAAGACTTATCTACCGTAAAAGATCCAAACGGTGTATACCTTTTTAAAGAAATGGCAAAAGCCGTAGAATCAAAAGATGACGGCGTAGTCAACTATTATTGGTCTAAACCAGGTTTTGAAAAGCCTCAGCCAAAAGTCTCTTATGTAAAAGTATTTAAGCCTTACGGCTGGATAATAGGTACCGGTGCTTATGTTTCTGATGTAACTACAAAAATGAAAGAAGAGGCATTAAAAACAATCTCACAAATGCGCTTTGGTAAAAGTGGTTATTTCTGGATCAACGACACAACACCTACAATGATAATGCATCCTATCAAGCCGGAACTTGACGGTAAAGATTTATCTACTGTAAAAGATCCAAACGGAATATATCTTTTTAAAGAAATGGCAAAATTGGCAAAAGAAAAGGGGATGGGCAAAGTAGAATACAGTTGGTCAAAACCCGGCTTTGATAAACCTGTGCCCAAGATGTCTTACGTGATGCTTTTTAAAGAGTGGGGATGGATAGTAGGTACAGGAGAATACATCGACAACATAGAAGCGAGTATACAGCAGATGAGAGATGATGCAACCGAGCAAATAGTGGCATCTACCACTCAGATAGTATTAACATCAATGATTCTCGTGTTTATAATAACTCTTATTGTAGGTTTTGCCGCTGATAGAGCCATAGTGCAGCCTATTAGAAATATTCTGGAAGTTACAGAGGATTTGGCAAGAGGTAACGGTGATTTAACAAAAAGAGTCATTGTTAATAGTAGAGATGAGATTAAAGATGTTGCAAATAACATCAATCAGTTTATCGAAAAAGTTCATGGAAGCGTTGATGGAGCTAAAAAATCAAGTTTTGAAAATTCTTCCGTATCAAATGAACTGTCATCTACTGCGCTTCAAGTCGGAACAAATGTTGAAAAATCTGTACAGATTGTAAAACAGACTACTGATCATGCGACTCAGACACATACTCAGATACAAATAGCAATAGAAGATGCCAGCAGGTCTAAGCATGATATGCTAGATGCAAATGAGATGCTAAATAATGCAAGGGATGAGATAATAGCGTTAACATCGAAGGTTCAAAGCAGTGTCGAATCAGAAGTTCAGCTTGCACTAAAAATTGAAGAGTTGTCAAAAGATACTGAGCAGGTTAAAGATGTTCTTATAGTGATTTCGGATATTGCGGAACAGACTAACTTATTAGCATTAAATGCAGCTATTGAGGCGGCTAGAGCAGGTGAACATGGACGTGGTTTTGCTGTTGTGGCAGATGAAGTCAGAAAACTTGCAGAGAGAACACAAAAGTCGTTATCAGAAATCAATGCAACCATTAATATAATTGTTCAGGCTACAAATTCTGCGAGTGATGAGATGGGTAAAAGTTCTAAAGAGATGGAAGAACTCTCCTTTATTGCATCGGAAGTTGAGAGTAAAATAAAATCAACTACGGACATTGTAAATAAAGCGACAGAAGCAAGTGATAAGTCTGTGCAGGATTTTGAACATACCGGTGAACAGATTAATGCAATTGTAAAAGGTGTTGAAGAGATAAACATTATATCGCTAGAAAATGCAAGAAGTGTCGAAGAAATAGCTAGTGCAGCTGAACATCTAAATAATATGACAGATGATCTTTCAACTAAATTAGAACAGTTTAAAACATAAAAATGGAAAAACAACCTTCATGACAGAATGTCATGACTGTGCAATGGATTGCTTAATTAAATACGAGACGAGGATATATTGTCTCGTATCTAAGATGATGAGTTTATTGTAGTTTTTAATGAATATTTAGAAGAAAAAAATTCTAATATTATCTTTAATAGAATCAATACGCTGTTTAAAAAAGTTTCAAGATAAAGGCTCAAACAAGAATTTAAAAAAGTAAATACCTGATCTTGCTACAGAGCCAAAAAGTTAATAGAGGAGGCTGTGCTCAAAGCTTTAAACTAATACCAATCTCATTTTGGATATAATCGCAGAAATATTTTAAAATATATCTAGGATTTTATATGCAAAAAGCAAATATTGACGGAAAAGTTTGGACTTTTGGAAAAGATATCGATACAGATTTAATAATAGCAGCTCGCTATCTTAACACATCGGTACCGGAGGAACTTGCAAAACATGTTATGGAAGATGCTGACCCTGAATTCGTAAATAATATGAGCAGGGGCGATATAATAGTTGCCGGAGAAAACTTTGGTTGCGGCAGTTCAAGAGAACATGCACCAATAGCACTTAAAGCTGCCGGTGTTGCCGCAGTTATTGCACCGACTTTTGCAAGAATCTTTTATAGAAATTCTTTTAATATGGGTCTGCCTATATTTGAGCTAAAAGAGAGTGCAGAGATAAGTGAAGGTGATGAAGTCAGTATTGATATGAATGCAGGTACTATTACAAATAAGACTACAAACAAATCATACGACTTCACTCCAATCCCGGAATTCATGCAAGAGCTTATTGATGCAGGCGGATTAATGAATTTTGCACAGAATGAAATCAAAGGTAAATAATGAAAAAATATAAAATAGCCCTAATCAAAGGTGATGGAATAGGTCCAGAGATTATTGATGAAGCAGTTAAAGTCTTGGATGCAGTATCCTCATGTTGTGGCTTTCATTTTGAGTATGAAGAAGCTTTAATGGGCGGTTGTGCTTATGATATTACCGGTGATCCGCTTCCTCAGGAGACTGTTAACATCTCACTAAACTCCGATGCCGTACTTTTTGGTGCAATCGGTGGAGAAAAATGGGATTCACTGCCTCGTGAAAAAAGACCTGAGAGTGGACTTTTAAGATTTAGAAAAGAACTCGGTGTTTATGCGAATCTTCGTCCTGCCGTAGTTTATGATGAGCTTGTAAATGCTTCATCACTTAAACCTTCCGTTGTTAAAGGCGTTGATCTTATGGTTGTTCGTGAGCTTATCGGCGGTATTTATTTTGGTGAACCTAAAGGCCGCGACGAGAATAAGGGCTGGAACACTATGGTCTATACCCGTGATGAAATCATTCGCATCGCACATCAAGCTTTTAAAATAGCTATGACAAGAAATAAAAGAGTTTGCTCTATTGATAAAGCAAATGTTCTAGATGTTTCTCAACTCTGGAGAGAAGTTGTAGAAGAAGTGGCAACTGAGTATCCTGAAGTCGAACTAAGTCATATGTATGTTGACAATGCGGCAATGCAGCTTATCCGTGACCCTAAGCAGTTTGATGTAATGCTTACAGGAAATATCTTTGGAGATATTTTGAGTGATGAAGCAAGTATGCTTTCTGGTTCTATCGGTCTTTTACCTTCAGCATCTGTTGGAGCTAAAATAGGTGTTTATGAGCCTATTCATGGTTCAGCACCTGATATTGCAGGACAGGGGATTGCTAATCCTATAGCTACTATCGCTTCAGCATCTATGATGCTAAGATATGCTCTTGGCGAGATTGTAGCAGCAGATAAAATAGATGAAGCAATCAAAAAAGCACTTAGCGAAGGTTACAGAACACAGGATTTAGCTCAGTTTGATGCTAAAGAAGTTTGTTCAACAAGCGAAATGGGCTCTATTATCGCTAACTATATAGTAAGATAGAAATAGAAAGCGTAGATGCAAACTCTTACATTAGCAAATATTTATGAACTTCAGGGTCTAAAAGAAGAGGCCTTGGATATTTACAAAGAAGTTTTGAAAAAAGACCCTTCTAACAGTGACGCAAAAATTGCCATTAGAAGGCTTTCGGGAATGAGAAAAAAGTTTTCAAATGTAAATACCCAAATGAAAGATTTCTTTTTAAAGATGGAAGCAGACGTAGAGTTTAATGAGTTTGAAAGGTGGTTATTAAGATCATGGAATTAAAAGATGTAATATTATCAACTTTAGCGGAAATGGAAGATAACGAGACTACAAAGAAAGTTTTGAACAGTTCTATTAATCCTAAAGAAATAAACATAACAGAAAAAAAAGAAATAAATATACTAAAACCGGAGCCTTCAATAATAGAGCCGACTGCTGATGAGCTTGAAGTCTCCACTTCTGATTCTGAAATACTATTTTTGAATTCTTTAAGAGAGAGACTTCTTGTCCTATTTGAGGGTTTTCAGGCACCAAATAATACTAATATTGAAGCAAAAGTGGATATGACTCTAAACTTTTTAGAATATGCATTGGCAACAATAGACTTAAGAGCAGAACAGCTAGAAAAAGGAAAACAAAAGTGAGTCAATACAGAGTTCTTATAGATGCAAATGATGAAAAAGGACTGGTATATAAAGTATCAACTGTTTTTTTCAATAACGACTTAAACATTTTATCTAACAGCGAATTTGTTGATAAAGAGAATAATAAATTTTTTATGAGAAGTGTTGTAGACGG
Source organism: Sulfurimonas sp. (assembly GCF_041563495.1). Classification (GTDB taxonomy): domain Bacteria; phylum Campylobacterota; class Campylobacteria; order Campylobacterales; family Sulfurimonadaceae; genus Sulfurimonas. Next base: position 142,996 of record NZ_JBFFMZ010000003.1, on the reverse strand, counting down.
AGATATAGATTTAAAGGAACTTGCAAAAGTCGTTAAAAGCGTTTTACCTGAGAGTGCGGGTGTAAAAGTTATTGAGCCAAAGAAAAAGAACATCATAATAATGGCGACAAAAGAACTTCATGCACTAGGAGATATTCTTATTAGACATGAAGCCGGTGAGCTGGATGCAAATATTTTAGCGGTTGTGTCAAACTATGACAGTTTGGAATCATTAGTCTCTAAATTTGATATTCCATATATAACAGTTTCACATGAAGGTCTTGAGCGATTAGAACACGAACAAAAGATTATTGAGTGTATAGACAGCTTTAAAGATGTAGATTATATTGTTTTGGCTAAATATATGCGTATTTTAACTCCTAGATTTGTAGAGACGTATGAAGACAAGATTATAAATATACATCACTCTTTCTTGCCTGCTTTCATCGGTGCAAATCCTTATAAACAAGCATACAACAGAGGTGTTAAGATTATTGGTGCAACAGCTCACTTTGTAAATAACAACCTTGATGAGGGACCGATTATAGCTCAAGAAGTTATACATGTTGATCATGCTTACAGCTGGAAAGATATGCAGCGTTCAGGTAAAGATGTAGAAAAAGTTGTTTTATCTCGCGCCCTTAAGTTGGCTTTGGAAGACAGAATATTTGTATATGCAAATAAAACGGTCATATTCTAGTGTTTAACCTTGTTTTAGTAAATCCGCAGATACCGAATAATACCGGTGCCATAGGGCGTTTATGTGTAAATGCTGGAGCCTCTTTGCATCTGATTAAACCTATTGCTTTTGATATAGATGAAAAAGCAGTTCGTAGAGCAGGTCTTGATTACTGGGAAAAATTAGACCTTCATGTCTGGGAAAATATAGAAGAGTTTTTTGTTAAAAATAAGATAACCGACAATGCTTATTTTGCTACCACAAAAACAGATAGACCATATTTTGAAGCAGAGTTTAAAGAGGGTGACTTTATCTTCTTTGGCAGTGAAACAGCTGGTATACCGGAGAATATTTTAAATGCTTACAAAGAGCAAAATATAACTATACCCATGACAAAAGAAGGTAGAAGCCTGAATCTTGCCATAAGTACAGGTATAGTTCTGTATGATGCCATAAGACAAAACTACAATAGTTTCAAGGAGTCACAGTGAACCCTATAATTGATGGAATAATGATTGTTCTTTTTGTATTGTTTATGATATTTGTTTTTGGCGGCTATCATAAAAACAAATCTGCACAAAGAGAAGAACAATTTAAACAAGAAGAAGATAAGGCTAATACTCAAACAAAAGAGTAAGCCTTAGAAAATTCTACTTGCCCATTCTTCAATAGAATTTTCAAATCTTTCAAATAGACTTTCTGCGTTTTTAATAATCATTGACATAACAAATCCTTTATTAAATATACAAAATACTACACATTTTTTCATTTTATTTTAAAAAACTTTGCATTTTGTCATAAATATTTTGACTTTATTGCAGATTTCTATTATAATTGAAAAAAAGATGGGAGAAGTGTCATGAAAAGTTTTTTAGAAATCGTTGAAGAAATCAAGAGTATAGTCTCTTTAGAATTTGATTCTAAAAAGATATTTGATAAAGATGTAGCTGATGTGTTGGGTATATCACAAATGAACTTTGCAACTATGAAAAAAAGAAACAAAGTTCCGTTTGGGGAACTTATGGACTTTTGTGCTGCTAGAAGCATATCTATAAACTGGATGCTTTACGGTCAATCACCTGAGAGTCTTGTGGAAGCAACAAACAAGTTCTATATGGTAAAGTACTTTAGTGATGTAAATGCTTCTGCCGGCGGTGGTGCTGATGAACAATGTGAAGAGATTGAAGAACTGGAATTGCCGGAGCAGTTTGTTTTTATGCTTGGCGGAGAGAGCGAGATGAAAAATATAGAGGCTATTAATGTCTCCGGTGATTCTATGGAACCAACTTTTAGTTATAATGACATTGTTTTTATAAATAGAGCAAAAACTGACCTCCAAAGAGGCGGAGTATTTACTATTAGAACAGAAGCAGGGCTTTTTATAAAGAGAGTCCAAAAAAGAATAGACGGAAAAATTGATATAATATCCGATAATCAAGTATATTCTACGCAAACTCTTGATCCAAGTGAAATAGAAGTGATTGGTAGAGTTGTAAGCAGATTTGGTGATGTAGATTAAAATAGGAATAGTAACTTTGAAATATATTTTTTTAGTTTTGTTGACTTTGATATTAGTTTCATGTTCTTCAAAAGAGCAAGTAGCCCTCAAAGAAAAGCAGAAAGAGTGCAAAGAGGTCAAGCCTGTAGTAGAGCTAAAAGAGAACATGGAGATAACGGAAATAGAGGATTTGGTTACCATACCTCAAGACGTTGAGTTTTTTACCAAGCAGTTAGATTCTGATGCAAAAATCTATGATATTCAAAAAAAATATGAAAAATATTATTTTAGTGTGTGGAATGATATAGAGCCTAGAGAGATACTTGAGGATGTTAAGTGGCCGTTTGACTCTTACAGAGCAGGTGACAGTTACGGAGAAAATCTTCAATTATTAAAACAAGATTTCTTTGATGAGATGTTTGAGAATGCCAACTTTGACAAGTATGCGACTCTAAATGCAAAAGCGATAACTCTCAGAGCTGTTGATATAAGGGCTTTTCCAACTATAAAACCACTTTTAAAAGACCCGAAAATAGCTGGAGAGGGTTTTCCTTTTGATTATCTTCAAAACTCTACACTTCAAGCTAATAAACCGCTTTTTGTTTCACACTACTCCAAAGACAAAGCATGGGTTTATGCTTTTAGCAGTTTTGCATCGGGGTGGATAAAGTCCAGCGAAATAGTATTTTTAAAGACAGAGTACACAGATGCATGGCAGCAGGCACAACAAATTTTTCTTACAAAAGAAAACATTCCTCTTTATAGCACAAGTGGAAATTTTTTGTTTTACTCAAAGATAGGTATGATGCTAGCCCTAATATCAGAAGACGATAAAGATTTTACGGCTTTGGCTATCTCATCTTACAAAAAATCAAATCCAATGTTTGAGCAGATAAAAATACCCAAAAATATAGCAAGCAAAAATATTCTGAAGTTAAACAGAGAAGCGTTGACTAATATAATGAGTGAGATATTTAAATCAAATTACGGCTGGGGCGGGATTTATGGACAGAGAGACTGTTCATCTATGCTTCGTGATATGTACGCACCGTTTGGAATATGGCTACCGAGAAATTCGTCACAACAGGCTAAGGTAGGAAAAATAATTTCTTTGGATAATATGAGTGATGAAGAGAAAATATCTACTATCAAACAAAGAGCTATTCCCTTTCAAACTCTTCTTTATAAGCAAGGGCACATACTTCTCTATGTTGGGATACTGAATGATGATATTATTGTTTTTCACGACACGTGGGGAATAAAGACTAAAAAAGACGATGCAGAAGGAAGAGTTGTTGTAGGCAAGACAGTTTTTAGTACTTTAAGACTCGGAAAGAATGTACAAAACTATGATAAAGAAAGTGAAATACTTCGAAATTTAAAGAGTATGAATATCATAACCCAATAAAAAAAGGGTTATGCTTTAATATCTAAAAGTGATCCTAGCATCTCATCTTGTGTTTTAATTGCCGACACGTTCACTGCAGTAGCTCCCTGTGTAACAATCTGGTCCGGAATCTCTTTAGCTAAATCCGTTTGACTAGTTTTTGAACCGGTATCGTCTGCTTTTCTTACATTCGCACTCACTGTGCTCTCATTACCGGATATTCTGGTGTCTGACGGAATGAAACCGTCAGTATTAACATTCGCCACATTATTAGCATTTGTGTTCATCATTGTCTGGTGAGCTTGTATCGACGACACATTACTTGATATATTCATAATAGGCTCCTGTTTAAAATTATTAAGCCTCCGGAGTCGCTAAAGCGACTTAGGAGACATTTAGGCTACTATTCCTAGTACTCATTATAATACTATGTTTCTGAAAGTAAGTTTATACTTTTAATGTAAATCAGCGTTAAGTTTAATCTCTCTGGTAGAGCGAGAAGCAGTAATCTCACCTGTTAAAGAGTTTTGTCTGAAGTGAAGACCATTTAGTCCGGCAAGACTTTTACCTTTAAATATCTCACCTTCCATTGTAAGGTTTTTATTTACTTCTTGGATTTTAGGAAGTTCTTTAGGGTAGATTCCCACTTTTGTTCCTTCCAAAATTGCTAAACCTGCATCTATAATACAACCGTCACCTAGAGGGATACCACAAGTAGAGTTTGCTCCTAAAAGTGTATTTTTACCGATAGAGATAGGATTACCGTCAGTTCCGCTTAAAACACCAAGGATTGAAGCTCCACCGCCGACATCTGAACCTGCTCCGACTATAGCAGAGCTTGAGATACGACCTTCAACCATAACTGCACCCGTTGTTCCTGCGTTAAAGTTTATGTATGAAGCACCAGGCATTACAGTTGTTCCCGCAGCAAGCTGAGCACCGAATCTTACTTTTGACGTATCAAGGATTCTAGTGTTGTCTGCAGGAATCACATGCTGTAAAAATCTTGGAAATTTATCTACAAAATCAATGTGAGGGTATTCATTTGCAAGTTTTAACTCAATTTCAAACTCTCTTAAATAGTCAAGTTCTATTGGTTGACCATTTGACCAAGCAACGTTAGGAAGTGCTCCAAATGCACCGTTTAGGTTGATACTTCTAAGTTCAACTTTTGCCTGACTCATTGCATATAGTTTTAAGTATGTAGCTTCAACGCTTTTAAGTGCTTCGTCTGCAAAAATAAAAGTCACTTTAAACTCACCTTCTAAAGAACCGCTATTCATGATCTGATTATAAAGTGCAGACACTACTTGAATGTTTTTGTGAGCATCTCCGTAAGCTTCATCAGCGTAAGGCGTGAATGCATTTAGACAACTCTTTAAAAATGCCGCGTTTATGTTACAAACAACTTCACTCTCAGTAAAATCAACTTCTATACCTTGCTCCGCCAATGCTTTTATGAAGATAGCAGCACTACCGAAGTTTTCATTCCAGTTAATCAAAGGATATGTAGCCTGAAGTGTTTTCTCAATGTTTATCTGACCTAAATCGACTCTACAAATACCAAATGCTAAAGGGTCTTTATAACCAGGTGTTTCTGACTTGATATTTTCTATCAATGCTTTAAAAGCATCTGTTGTTTGTATTATTTCCATGAATTCTCGCTTAATAATTTATTGGTCGCATTATACTTAAAAACTACTAACAAGAATTTATATATGATATGTTCTAGGTTATAATAACTAAAAAATTTACAATAGAAAAAGAGATTGAAGTGCATAATTGGATAGAATTTTTAAAAAACAATGATTATATGAGCGTTAAAAAATATATTAAAGACGGTGCAGATGTAAATGACACCAATGAGAATGGAGAGCCTGTCCTCTCATGCGGACTTAGATATAGATGCGATATGGATTTACTAATGCTTCTTATAGATAACGGTGCAGATATATATGACTTTGATGAAGAGGGTGTAAGTATATTTGACATGGCAATTACATACAATAATATAGAAATGGTAGAGTACATTTTAGAGCAGGGTATAGATGTGAATGTTACAAAAAGAAGAAGCAGATTTACTCCGTTAATGGCAGCTGCATCTTATGGAAGAGTTGATATTGTCAGACTGCTTTTAAACTATGGAGCAGACCAAAAGCTGACCGATACAAAGGGGTTTACAGCTGTTGATTTTGCCAGAAAAATGAATAAAAAGAGTATTTTAGAAATTTTAGAATACGATGCAGACAGCCCGGTAAATAGGTCTTATACTAGATAATATTAGAGTTTGTCTAATGGAAAAACTTACCCTGTTTTTCGTTGTCAAGCGGCTTTCTTTTTTCTTTAGCCAACCACTCTTGCAGAAGTGATTCTACAACCTTGCTTAAACTCATTTTATATCTGCTTCTAGAGTATTTCATAGCTTCATCCCAGGTGCTTCTGTCAATTAGCAGACTTCTGGTTATTTCATCTTTTGGTTTCATTAAAGAGTCCTTACTATATAGTAAATTATATAGTATCAAAGAATGACTTTTTATGAGCTTAAGAATATTTTTGTATAATATAATAAAAATTCTCAAAGAGATTAATAATGAATTCAAACTTATATATAGCTAGACAGCCGATTCTAGATAAGTATAACAACATATTTGCATATGAGTTACTTTACAGGGATTCGGCACATAGTTCAAATATTAAAAATGACAGGCACGCCACCGTAACGGTTTTAAGCAATGTATTAAATAAATTTGGTGTTAAAAATCTACTGGGCAATAAAAAAGCATTTATAAAAGCAGACAAAAAATTTCTAGGTCATGATGTAATATTTTACATACCAAAAGAGCATTTTATCTTTTCCATGCAGGCAAATATGGAGCTGACGGAATCTCTTAAAAAGAGAATAGCGCAATTGCATGAAATGGGCTATATATTAGCTATAAATGATGTATTGATAACCAAAGATGTATGTGAGAAATTTTTTGATATTATGAAATATATCACTTATATAAAAGTTGATATAAATACAAAAGATGAAGAGCTTGCACTGCTTAAAGATTACGATATAAGTGTTATTTTTACAAAAGTGGAGACTCACCCTATGTATGATAAAGCAGTGTCCTATAATTGTGATTATGTTCAGGGTTACTTCTTTTCCAAACCAAAAGTCTTAGAACAAGAAAAATTTGACCCAAGCAGTTTAAAAGCAATTAATCTTTGTAACTATATTATGAGTGATGCCAGTATTGATGATATTGTGAAAGAGTTTGAAGAGAATCATGCAATATCTCTACAACTTTTAAAATTTGTCAATTCCGGTTCTTTTCACTTTAGACATAATATCTCTTCAATTAGACAAATCCTGACACTTATGGGAAAAACACCGCTAACTCAATGGCTTATGCTGATGGTTTATTCAACAAACGGGTCTATTAATGAACATGAATCAGAATCTCCTTTGATGCAACTTTTAAGAAATAGAACAAATTTAATGGTTGAAGTATCAAATCAGATTAAAAAAAGTGAGGTTGAAGATTTGTCTTCCAAAGTCTATTTTGTAGGGGTAATTTCTCTTCTTGATACTCTTTTTAATGTTTCTATGGAAGTTATTTTAGATGAGTTAAATATAGATACTGAGATAAAAGATGCATTGACAGCTAAAGTCGGTATTCTTGGTGAAATTTACGGATTTGCAAAAAACTTGGAAAAATTCGATATTAAAGCAGTAGAAGATTTTTGCGATAAGTATGATATAGAGACAGAAGAGTTGGAAAAACTTACTTTTGAAGTTATTCGGAGTGCAAATGAGTTTGAGGACTCAAGAGGCGCATAAGACTATGCGCTTTGAAGTAATTTAACAAAGTTTTTGTAACTGTCTACTACATCTTGATTTCTTTTATTTTGTATGTAAAATTCAATTGCTTTCTTACCAAGTCTCGGTATTTCATTTTTAACAGCCCAGCTACTGACCGTGCCCTCTGGGACTTCAAGGATTTCAGCAAGATTTTTTTGAGTAATCGAGAGCTGACGACATACATCTTTAACAATGTTTGTCTTTGCTTTTTTAGGTTTTTGTGTCGGTTTAGCCATATCCATAGGCTTTGAAAACATATATGGTCTGTTTACATCTTCGGAATTTTTTTCGATCCAGCTAATTACATCAGAAGCATTAAGTATCCAATCTCTGGAATTTAATGATTTTATAACCTCATTGCAAAACTTAGAAGCATGTTCTGTAGCAAACTCTGCGTCACTTAGTTGATGAAGTATAGAAAATGCCAGTTGCATAGAAGCAGAACCGTTGTACCCCCAGTCAAACCCATCTTTTGACTTAGAAAAGAGTTCATATTTTACAGGTAGTTCAACTTCTGCGTAAGTTACATACCTGTTTCCCAGTAGTGTTTTATGCCCTTTAAATACGTGATTATTCCTGATAGCCATCATAATTCTCTCTTATATTTTGAAAGTATAATGTTGATTTGATTCTTTTGTATCTACGCTTGTGGTAGAAAAAGACACTCTGTAAACAACATAACTGATCACCACTAGCAATAAAAATACCAATAACCAAACTAACATGATAATTTTCCTTGATTTATGATATGTTTATATCGACATAATCTATAGTTTATTAATTCTTTTGTCTTTTTTTAGTATTATGTCGCAAATAATTTAAGGATATTACATGTCAAATGTAGAAAAATTAGAAGAACTGCTTACTAAAAGTGTTATTCCTGATATAGATGAAAGATTGGATGAGATATTTGAAGAGATTGCTGACAATAAGGAAGCAAGCGAAGATGCAAAAGAAGAGATAGAAGAGCTTCGTGAGTTTAAAGCAGACCTGCAAGATGTATTAGAAGATATAAAAACAGGCGATATTGATGAAGAAGAAGCTAAAGAACTTATAGATGATATTTTAGAAGCCCAAAAAGGCGATGAAGAAGATTTCGGATTTGTAGAAGAAGACTAACATTAACATTCCCCTAACATTGATATAATACTATTTTGTATTATTAAATAGGGGAAGATATGAACTGGCGCACTAAAACTGAGACTTCTTTAGAAGCAATGGGTGAAGTAATCACCCAAAATCCAAAAAAAATAATCTTTTTAATTTTGATATTCAGCATGCTTATAATATCAAACTTACCAAAAATCACAATAGACACTTCCACTGAAGGTTTTTTGCATCACGAAGATCCTGCTTTAGTCAGATATGAAGCATTTAAAGATCAGTTTGGACAAGATGAAAAGATTATGGTTGTTGTCAAGACAGACAACATCTTTAATTTTAAATTTTTAAAAAAGTTCAAAGCTCTTCATAAAGAGTTGGAAAACAACATACCGCATCTAAACGACATAACATCACTCATCAATGCCAGAAATACAAGAGGTGATGGCGACAGACTTATAGTCGAAGATCTGTTTGAGAACTGGCCGCAAAATGAAAAAGAGCTAGAAGCGGTAAAACAGCTGGCAATAAACGGTGAGATGTATAAGAACCTTCTTTTAAACAACGATGCGACTCTGGCTACCATTATCCTGGAACCAAGTGCATATGAAGGTTCATCTTCAGCAGACGCACTCTCGGGTTTTACGGATGATGCAAACCCAAAAGAAAAGCTAGAATTTTTAACAGATAAATCTAAAAGCGAGATGGTTAGAGCAGCTGATGAAATTGCAAAAAAATTCAGCGGAGATGATTTTGAAGTTTTTATTGCAGGTTCTTTAGCGGTTAACGATTACAACAAAAAAGCTATTCAAAAAGATATCCAAAAGTTTATAAAACTTGTCCTTTTAATGATGGCAATATTCTTATTCATCGTTTTTCGCCGTATAAGCGGTGTTCTTTTACCTATGTTTATCGTGCTTATCTCACTTTTGATAACTATCGGGGTCATGGCTTTAACGGGTACGCCTCTCACCCTTCCGACTCAGATACTTCCATCTTTTCTTTTAGCCGTAGGTATTGGTGCTACGGTTCACCTGATGGCAATATTCTTTAAACACTTTAACAAAGGAAGCTCAAAAGAAGAAGCCGTCATATACGCTTTGGGACATTCAGGTTTACCTATAATCATGACTTCATTGACAACGGCAGCCGGTCTTTTATCTTTTAGTACCGCAGAAATCTCACCTATAGCAGATTTAGGATTGTTCGCTGCTCTTGGTGTTATGGTTGCTCTTGTAAATACTATAGTACTTTTACCTGCGATGCTAACAGCTTTACCGATAAAGCAGGCAAAAGAAAAGCATATGGATAGATCTCAGAAGATGGATAACCTTTTAATATCAATCGCTGACTTTAGTCTGAATCATGCGAAGAAGATAGTTCTTGGCGGAGCTGTTGTATTTGTAGTGTTTTTGTATTTTGCTTCGCAGCTTGAGTTTAAGCACGATACACTGAGTTGGCAGCCTGATGATTCTCCCATAAAAATATCTACCAATATTGTAGATAAAGAACTTAAGGGTTCTGTGACAATGGAAGTTATTATAGATACAAAAAAAGAGAATGGGCTTTACAACTCACAACTTCTAAAGAAAATGGACAATGTAAGAAAAAGAGCCGAAGCAATAAATAATGACAAATATTTCGTCGGTAAAGGGTGGGGCGTTGCTGAAGTCTTGAAAGAGATTCACAGAGCTCTTCATGCAAATAACCAAAAATACTATGCCATTACAGACAACGATGCTCTTATTCCGCAAGAATTCCTGCTTTTTGAAAACAGCGGAAGTGATGATTTGGAAGATGTGGTAGATGCAAGTTTCTCAAAAGCAAGACTTACTTTTAAACTTCCTTGGATGGAAGCAGGAAAGTATGAAGCACTATCTCAAGAGTTGACGTCTCTTATGAAAGAAGAACTTGGAGATGAAGTAGATATAACGATTACGGGAATGGTTCCTCTTTTTCAAAGAACGCTCGTAGCAGCTATGGATACTATGGGGACAAGTTATGCCTCAGCTTTCTTTCTTATAACGATCATGATGATTTTACTTCTTGGAAGCGTAAAAGTCGGACTTGTAAGCATGATTCCAAATGTTCTTCCTGTAGTGATGTCTTTAGGTTTTATGAAGATGTCGGGAATGCCGTTAGATATGTTTACGATGCTTATAGGTGCTATTATCATTGGTCTATCTGTTGATGATACAGTGCACTTTTTTCACAATTACGAGAAGTACAAAAAACAAGGGATGAGTGCCAATAGAGCTGTTGAAGAGACTATGCTGGGAACCGGTCGTGCAATGGTAGCAACAACTATTGTATTGTCTCTCGGTTTCTTCATATATACATTTGCTTCACTAAACAATCTCATAAATTTTGGTATATTGACAGGTGGAGCTATTATAATAGCTCTTATATCTGACATTATATTGGCTCCGGCACTATTAAAACTACTATCAAAGGATAAAAAATGATTTTAAAAACACTGCTTATAGCTAGTTTAACACTAAGTTCGCTTTTTGCTATTACAGGGCAAGAGATAGCTCAAAAGGTACATGACAGAGATGACGGTGATAACTCTACCGCAAACATGAAGATGATTCTTATAGACAAAAACGGTAATGAAAGAGTACGTGATTTGCATACCTATACAAAAGACAAGGGTGAAGATGAACTAAAGCTGATGTTTTTTCTAGCTCCTGCAGATGTCAGAAATACTGCTTTTTTGACTTACGACTACGAAGACTCAAACAAAGATGACGACCAATGGCTCTATTTGCCGGAACTCAAAAAAGTAAAGAGAATAGCATCCAGTGATAAGAGTTCATCTTTTATGGGAAGTGATTTTACTTACTCAGATATGACATCAAGAAATGTAGAAGATTATACATATGAGATAATGAAAGAGCCAGTTGTAGGCGGACACAAGACTTGGCAGATGATGGTTATTCCAAAAAAGGACAAAACCATAGAAGAGACAGGATACACTAAATCCATAGTATTTGTCCGTCAAGATAACTTTGTCATCATTCAAGCTCTGCACTACATAAAGGCAGGCAATAAACTAAAATATATGCAAATCTTGGATTTAGAGAAGATAGATAATGTCTGGACGACTAAAAAGATTCAGATGACTACAAAAAAAGGCAGAAAGACTCTGCATAAGACTATCTTTGAATTTTCAGATATTAAATATAACCAAGACCTAAAAGAGTCGTTTTTTACTACACGTACATTGGAAAGAGGTTTATAGCAGATGCAGACCAAAGTTCTTTTATCTTCTTTAGTTGCTGTTAGTCTGGCATCTACAACTATCTACGCTAAAGATAGTATAGAAGATGATTTAAGCGGGTTTGAGAGTGAAGTTGTCACTACTCAACCTAGTTCATTAGATGCAGACTTGGCAGGTTTTGGCGATGAAGAACCGCAAAAAACAGAGTCTAAAGATGCTAGACCTAAAATCGAGGAAGAAAAAAAAGTAACCATCAGTGGAGATTTGGCTTTTAAAACGTCAGCAGGGTATCTAGGACACAAAGTTGATGGCATAGAGTACTCTGGAGTCAATCAGGCTCAAACATCGCTTTTTTTAGAGCTGAATGCAAAACTCTCTGATAACTGGAAACTAAAGATAAGCGGAGATGCTTTTTACGATGCCATTTACGATATACACAGCACAAACAACTACAGTGATGATATCTTAGATGCATACAAGACTCAAGCTAGACTTGATGACACATACGTTCAAGGAAAGATAACATCATCTCTGGATGCAAAGATAGGGCGTCAGATAGTCGTTTGGGGAAAGTCGGACAGTATCAGGGTTACAGATGTTATTAACCCGCTTGATAACCGTACTCCCGCAATGACTGATATAGAAGACCTTAGACTTAGTGTCGGTATGGCAAAGTTTGATTATTATGTCGGTGCCTGGAATTTATCGGCTATGATAATCCCTGAGAACCGCATCATGATAGAAGCTCCCGCAAGAAGTGAGTTTTTTCCGGTAGATGAAGTCTTCCCTTCAGCTCCGAATCCTTTTTTAGATTTGGTAGCTCCTGCGACTTCAATTGAGAATACGCAGTATGCTTTTGGAGCAAACGGTATTTTTTCAGGCTGGGATCTCTCTTTTTACGCTGCTGACGTACTTGACCAGAAATGGCATATAAATCCGGCTACTATGAAAAGAGAAGTCTCTAAGGTACAGATGCTTGGATCTGCCATAAACATCGCTACGGGGAGTTGGCTTTTAAAGAGTGAGATTGCTCTGCTAAACAGTGTTAAGTACAACTCGACTACAGATGAAAAGAGCCGCTTAGATGTGCTTGTCGGTTTTGATTATATGGGCATCAAAGACACTACGTTATCTGTTGAAGTGGCAAACAGACATATATTTGATTATGAAACTCAGATGTCAAAAGTCGTAGCAAGACCTGATTATGTAGATGAAGATGAGGTTCAGACAGCTGTTCGTGCTACGAGAAGTTTTTACAATGACACGTTGATTGTCACGGCACTTTTAAGCATCTCTGGTTCAAAATGGCAAAATGGCGGTTTTGCAAGGGTCTGGATGGAGTACGATGTAGTAGATGCGGTTGGTCTAAACATTGGGATAGTTGATTATATAGACGGAGACAAGCCTTTTGCCGGGGCAATAAGAGACAACGACAGGATATTTGCAGATATAACTTTTAGTTTTTAATCTGTTTGTGTAGTTTTTATCTGTATCATACTCCAACAATGGAGCTAAACAGATGTTTGATAATAAAATTGATGAGATAACAGCAAAAATAATAGTCTTGGAAGATGAACTGCTTAGCGAGTTCAATCGAAAACAAAAAGATCTTCTCTTAAAGCTCGAAGATGAGAAAAAAGAGTTTGAAAAAACTGTCCTTAAAGAGGGCAGGTCTAAGATAATCAGTTCTATAAAATATATATCGTCCCTTCCAATAGGTGCGACACTTACTATCCCTTTTATCTGGGCTATGATAATACCGATTGTAATAATAGATGTGATGGTGAGCATATTTCAAGCAGTCTGTTTTCCAATATATAAAATCCCAAGAGTAAAAAGAAAAGATCATGTAATCATAGACAGATATAACCTATTTTATTTGGGTAGAGTGGAGAAAGTAAACTGCTTGTATTGTGAGTATTTTAATGGTGTCACCTCTTATGTGCGGGAGATTGCTGCAAGGACTGAGCAGTTTTGGTGTCCTATAAAACACTCAAAATCACTTAAAGAGAACCACTCAAGATATAACAACTTTTTTGATTATGGAGACTATCTAAAATATGAAGAAGAATTAAATCAAATAAGAAAAGATTTTAAAGATATAAAAGAATAGTTTCATTAGCCTTTAAACTTCAGGCTTACAGTAGTACCGACCTCCGTTTGTGAAGTTGCAGATATCTCTATATCCATAGCTTCACAGAGCCTTTTTGTGATATCCAGACCTATTCCCGTTCCGCTTTTTTGTTCCGTGTAAGAGCGGTTAAATATCTCACTTGGGTTTTTAATCCCGATGCCGTTATCTTCGACATATAAAACTCTGTTGATGGAGTAGATTTTAATAAACCCGTTCTCTTTGTTGTACTTACTTGCATTTGAGATTAGATTTGTAAGAACCTGAGTAAAAGCGTTTTTGTTTACAGATGCATAGAACTCTTTTAGCTCTATCTCATACTCTAGATGCGAATATATTTTTTGATGAGTCAGTACTACATCTTCAATGATTTTGACGATGTTTTGCTCGCTGACGAGCATCGTGTCTTCTTGAAGCAGGGTGGTGAGGTTGTTGTGAAGCTCCGAGATGTTTTCAACATTCTTTTTGATTCTGCTGAGCGGTTTGTTTTCATCAAAATCGCTGTTTTTCTCAAGAAGTTTCATGTTTAAAAGAATGGAAGTCAGAGGTGTGTTTAAGTCATGAATGAGGTCTTTTGAGAAGTTGTCAAGCTTTATGATGGCCTCTTGCATCGGTCTAAGTGCGCGAAGAGCAAGAAAGTAACTAAGTGTTGCAAAGAGCAAAAGTAAAAGTACTTGAGCAGATATAATCTTTAGTTTAACAGAAAAAAGATTTTTGTAAAACTCACTTTTGTCTTTTTTGACAAGTATATAACCACCTTCCCATTTATATGGCATATACTTTTCAAAATAATTCTCTTTGATGGTAAAGTTGTTCATATTGAAGTCTGGTATTTTTATGTCAAGTATCTCATAAGTAATGGAACTGGTTTTTGGCATCGGCAGTTTCATCTTAAACTGTCTGATATGGTCTATCATAGAAAAATGCTCTTTTTTTATGAACATCTGCTTCTGTTCTTCAAAGTAAAAGAACCCGGATGCCAAGATAAGTATGGCTACACTGCCAAAGTAGGTGGCAAAGAACTTTATAAACGCTTTTTTCTCATGCTTTAACAAGTCTGTATCCTGTCCCTTTGATTGTCTCTATCTCTAAGCCTGCTTTTCTGAGCTTTGTTATGTAGACTCTCAACGCACCTTCGCTAGACTCGTTTATGCTGTCTAGCTCGTGAAGAAGCTCTTGCTTTGTTATAGTCTCATTTATGCGTTTAAAAAACAAAGAGAGCAGTTTTTTCTCTTGTGGAGCAAGTTGGACAAGCTTACCTGCATTTAGGAGTTCATTTGTCGAGATTTTATAGAGTAAAGAGTTGTATTTTATCTCATTATTTTGAGCGTTAAACGACTTTCTAAGAAGTGCTTGGATTCTAATGAGAAGTTCATCAAAATCAAATGGTTTTTTGATGTAGTCGTCCGCACCGACTTCAAAACCGCGTGAGAGAGATGCTATGTCGTTTAAAGAAGTTAAAAAAATAGAAGGCGTTTTGTTTCCTGCATTTCTTAGCATCTGCAGCAGTTCAAAGCCGTTTTGATCGGGTATGTTTACATCCAGAAGCATAAGCTCAAACTCGTTTGAGTAAGTAGCTTCTACGGCTTCATCGGCACTTTGAACAAGGGTTATGCTGTATCCCTCATCTTCGAGCAACTCGACAAGTGTTTCGGAAAGTATTTGGTCATCCTCGACCAAGAGTATTCTCGCCACTGTAAACCTTTTTAAAATATTTTAGATTATAGCAGGCATCTACAAATGTTGGCTTAATAGTGTATATTTCTATAATAAGGTTTTTATGTATATAATGTGTTTGAATAAAGAGTTACATACATTTATGGAGATAAATATGATAAGTCAATCAAAAAAACATTTTGTTGACAATAATTTAAATAATTATTTTGGTGACACGCGAATATTAGAACTTTTAAAATATGACAAAAAAGGTCAATTTAAGTGTGTCTATTGCTATGAAAAAGCTGATAGCAGAGAGCACCTGCCTTCTAAAGTATTTTTGGATGAACCATATCCAACCAACTTGGCAATACTTCCTTCTTGTACTATCTGTAATAATTCATATTCAGAAGATGAACAATATTTAGCTTGTTTAATTGATTACGTTCAATATAAATTACATAATTTAGAAACTTTAAAAAGAAGTAAAATACAAAGAGCATTTAACGCAAGACCCAATATTAAAAATGAATTTGAGAACTCAACAAAGTATGCTAATAATGGCAATATAGACTACATTCAATATGATGATGATAGAATCAAAAATATTTTATTAAAATTAAGTATAGGTCATGCTACTTATTCTTTAAGCAGCATTCATTTAGATGAACCAAGTGTTATAAATTATAAATTTGCTACGGAATTAACACAAGAAGAATCAACTAGTTTTAATTTAGAACCAATTTGTGATGTTATACCTGAATTAGGCTCAAGAGAGGGAACTTATATTTCTGTCTTAGATGATGGTACACCTATTACAACGTGGAAAATAATTCAAGATGGACAATATCGATTTTTAGCATATCAAAATAAAAGTAGCATTAATATAAGAATAGTTATTGGTGAATATTTTTATTCGGAAGTGATATGGAACTAGGAAGAATATCCAGAAAAACTCTGGATAACTAGTTATATTTTAGATTCTATAAAAGTTCCCATCTCAGCAACTATCTCTTCGATAGTCCCTTCGCCAGAAATCACTTTTAAAATACCTTTAGCATTATAAAAAGCTTGTATGTCTGCCAGAGGCTCTGTGTAGACTTTCATACGGTTGTCAAACACTTCTGTGTTGTCATCTGCACCGCGGGCACGACCTAGAACTCTGTCTCTTGCAGTCTCTTCGCTGACTTCAACTTCTATGACACTGCAAAGCTCTAAAGACGAGTCATCACCGTTTAGGTACTCGTCTAAAGCATTTAACTGTTCCATGCTTCTAGGATAACCGTCTATGATGATAATATCAGTAGGTGCATTTTTTATAGCGTTTACGATAGTCTCTATTGCTATTTTGATAGGAACGATAAGACCCTTGGAAATGTAGTTGTTTATCTCAAGTCCGAGTTCACTGCCGCTTGCAACTTCTGTTCTAAGCATATCGCCGGTAGAGTAGTGTGTTATTTCGTCGTTTTGCTCTGCAATAAGTTCAGCATCTGTAGTCTTACCGGAGCCTGGAGCTCCGATAATAAGAAATAGTTTTTTCATGATTGAGATTATGCTTTTATTTGTTCGCGTAGACGAATGTGAAGGTCACGCAGTTGAGTGTTGTCAACTTCACTAGGTGCTTTTGTCATGATACAAGAAGCTTTTTGTGTTTTAGGGAACGCGATAACGTCACGGATGCTTGATTTTTTAGAGATAAGCATCATCATTCTGTCAAAGCCCATCGCAAAACCACCGTGTGGAGGAGCACCGAACTTAAGTGCATCTAGTAAGAAGCCGAATTTTTCTTGTGCTTCTTCTTCATCGATTCCAAGAAGTTTAAATACTTCATTTTGTACTTCTTCTTTATGGATACGGATAGAACCGCCGCCAAGCTCAGTACCGTTTAAAACGATGTCGTAAGCGATAGACTCAATGTCTTCTACATCGTCTTTGTCTGTATCTTTAGGCTGTGTAAACGGATGGTGAAGTGCTTTTACTCTTCCGTCTTCTACTTCAAACATCGGGAAGTCAACTACCCATACAAATTCGAAAGCATCCGGGTCTATAAGATTCATTTTCTCATGCTCAGCAATGAAGTTTCTAAATCTACCCATATAATCCCATACAGTCTTTTTATCACCTGCACCGAAGAATACAACGTCACCGACTTCCATGCCTAGTCTCTCAACCAGAAGTGCAATATCTTCTTCTGTAAAGAATTTAATAAGCGGACCTTTTAGACCGTCTTCTTTCATCTGGAAGTAACCAAGACCGTGTGCACCAAACTGTCTTACAAAGTCTTCGAAGCCTTTCATCTCACGCTTAGAAAATACTAAGTCAGCACCAGGAACTTTAAGCGCTTTGATGCGGTTAACATGCGGTTTCTTAGCGATGTTTGTGAAGATCTCATTGTCGCATCTCTCAAAGATATCGATAACGTCAACCATTTTAAGATCATATCTTAAGTCTGGTTTGTCAGAACCGTATAACTCCATTGCATCGTTATGAGTGATGCGGTTAAACGGTGCTTGTATGTTTATATCACAAGCTTTAAACATAGCAGTTAGAAGGTCTTCTGCCACTTTGATTACATCTTCTTGGTCACAAAAACTCATCTCAACGTCTATCTGAGTAAACTCAGGTTGTCTGTCAGCTCTTAAGTCTTCATCACGGAAACATTTAGCTATCTGGAAGTAACGGTCAAATCCGCCTACCATTAGAAGTTGTTTGAAAAGTTGCGGTGATTGAGGAAGTGCATAGAACTCGCCGTTGTGAACGCGAGACGGAACTAGATAGTCTCTAGCGCCTTCAGGAGTTGATTTTGTAAGTATAGGAGTCTCTACTTCTAAGAAACCGTTTTCATCAAGAATATTTCTTGCTGCGATTGCCGCCTTTGAACGAAGACGAAATGTTTCGTACATCTCAGGATCACGAAGCTCTAAGTAACGGTACTTAAGTCTTGTCTCTTCACCGACGTTTTTATCACCGATAACAAAAGGAACAGGAGCGCTTTTGTTTTCAATAGTCAATTCGCTTACTATTACTTCAATAGCACCTGTCTTAAGACGCGGGTTAGTAAGACCTTCACCACGACGACGGACTTTACCTTTTGCTATTAAAACGTACTCATCACGAACACCGTTAGCTACTTTATGAGCTTGTGCGCTGTCTTCTGGGTCACAAGTTAATTGAATAAGACCTGTTTTATCTCTTAAATCGATGAAAATAATTCCACCATGATCACGGTAGTTGTTTGCCCAACCAGTTAGAACAACGTCTTCGCCTACATTTGCTTCGCTTAAATCTGTACAATAATGACTTCTCATAAAAATAGAGTCCTACTAAATAATTTTTTGCGATTATATCTAAACTTGGCTTATAGAAGTATGAGATTGAAGTGTTATAAAAATTTAGCATGACATTTTGCAATATTTTTAGTTTTTTAACTACAAAAGTGTATAATCTAAAAAAATATTTATAAAAGAGTAAGTTTGCAAGCAAGTAATATAAAAAAGATAGGTGTTCTTTTAAGACCATCGACTCCAGAACTTAAAAACAACTACTACACACTTGAGAAGGTTTTTAAGAAGTATGGCATTGATGTTTACGTAGATAGTATCAGTGGCGCTATGATAGATATCATGGGTATGGATTTTGATGCTTTATGCGAGCATGTAGATGCTCTTGTGACACTTGGCGGAGACGGTACTCTTATATCTGCCGTTAGAAGGTCTTTTGAATATAATATCCCTGTATTGGGTGTTTATGCGGGAAGTTTGGGTTTCTTGGCCGATGTAAATCTTGACGAGATAGATGAGTTTGTAAGAAACATGGTTAAAGGCAAGGTCAGGGTAGATGAACGTTCTGTCTTGGAAGTAAGAATCGTAAGTGAGTCTGGCGAGAGAAAGATGTATGCCTTTAATGACATGGTTTTAACTCGTCCTTCCGTATCAAATATGATACATATCGAAACACTTGTAGACAGCAAGGCTTTTAATACTTACTATGGTGACGGTGTAATCGTTTCAACTCCTACCGGATCGACTGCTTATAATGTCTCTGCAGGGGGTCCTGTTTTGTTTCCTCTCTCAAAAGTTTTTGCTCTGACTCCTATTTGCCCTCACTCTTTAACACAAAGACCGGTCGTGTTGCCGGGTGAATTCTCGATTGAGATGAAGACACAAGAGCCTAGGGCTTTGGTAATCATAGACGGTCAAGATATGCATGAACTAGAACAAGGTCAAAGCGTTCACATAAAGTTGGCAACAAAAACAGCAAAGCTTATTCACAGAGAAGAGTTTAACTATTTCGACGTACTTAAAGAAAAACTTCGTTGGGGAGAATAAGCATGATTGAGAGGTTTTACTTAAAAGACTATCTTAGTTTTAAAGAGATTGAACTAAACCCGACTGCCGGACTCGTTGTCTTTACGGGTCCAAGCGGCAGCGGAAAGTCTATTCTTATGAAGTCCATACTCTCGTCTTTGGGTGTGGATGCCTGTGAGGCTGCTTTGTGTGAGTCCAGTGTTACTTGGGAGCTGGATGCTGCTGAGACCGGCATAGAAAACGATGATATTAATATATTCAAACACATAAAAAAAGAGAAGTCCAGATACTTTATAAACAATCAAAGTGTTTCTAAAAAAGCCATATCAGGGCTCTCTTCAAACTATTTAAGACACTTGAGTCTAAAAGATTTCAGTGATTTTGAAAATGAAAACCTTGTCTCAATCATTGACACAAGGATACAGAATAAATCAACAGATATTCAGAGAATCAAAGAGAGTTATAAAAAATCTTTTTTAGAACATAGAGACGTAAAGATTGAACTCGATAAAATCGAAGAAGAAGAGCGCAAAATAGTAGAACTTAAAGAGTTTGCCGCTTTTGAGATAGGCAAGATTCAAGATATAGACCCTAAAATATCTGAAGATGAAGAGTTGATTGAAATAAAAAAAGAGCTCTCAAGAAAAGAAAAAGTCATGGAGACTATATCCTCTGCAAATGCTATTTTTGAGAGTGAACATCTTGTCAGCAGTGCACTGGACTCTCTAGATGCAGACAGTTCATTCTTTGATGACGCTATGAATGAACTGAGAGCTTTGTTTGAGAGTGCCGAGGCAAGATTTAACGAACTTGAAGAGATTGACATAGAAGAAGTTTTAAACCGCATAGAAGAGCTTGGCTCTCTTAAAAGAAGATATGGAAGCATAGAAGAAGCTTTGGCGTATAAAGAGCAAAAGATTCTTGAGCTTGCAAAGTATGAGAATATAGAAATAACAAAAGATGAGTTAGTTAAAAAAGAAGCTAAGCTCAGCAAAGAAGTCCAAGAATCTGCAGAGTTGTTAAGTGAGCTTAGAGCAGGGGAACTGGCTTCTTTTTCAAAAGACTTAAACTCATATTTAAAAGAGTTGTATCTAAGAGATGCGCAAGTATCTATGCAAGAAACAGAACTTAGCACTTACGGAAAAGATGAGATATTGATTAATTTGAACAATACCGAGTTGCAAAAAGTAAGTACGGGGGAATTTAACAGACTTCGTCTTGCTCTTTTAGCAGTTAAGTCGGAGTATATGAGCCAAAACGGCGGCATCTTGATGCTTGATGAGATAGATGCCAACCTTAGCGGTGAAGAGTCTATGAGCGTTGCAAAAGTACTCAGACAACTATCTAAACACTTTCAGATCTTTGTCATTTCTCACCAGCCGCAGCTGACTTCCATGGGTGAACAACACTTTTTGGTACATAAAAATGAAGATGAGTCTATGGTTAAAGAGCTTAGTTTTGAAGAGAGAATCGATGAAATAGCCAGAATCATAAGCGGGGACAGCGTCTCAAACGAAGCTAAAATCTTTGCAAAAGAGTTATTGGAGGCCAGCAGATGATAATCGACACGCATATCCATCTGGATGACAGCAGATACAACGATGATTTAGACAAAGTTTTAAACAGAGCAAGAGAGGGCGGAGTAAAGAGGTTTATAATACCCGGAGCACATCCTGATACACTGCCCAGAGCTTTGCAGATAGCTGAGGCCAATAGCGATGTTTACTTTGCGGTGGGTGTACATCCCTACGACATGGAATCCTTCGATGAACTTGACTTTGAGAAATATGCAAAGCATGAAAAATGTGTAGCAATTGGAGAATGCGGGCTTGATTACTACAGGTTAGAAGGCAGTGACGATGAAAAAGAGAAAGAAAAATCAAGACAAAAAGATATTTTTAAGGCTCAGATAGAACTTGCAAAGAAGTATAAAAAACCTTTAATCGTTCATATAAGAGATGCATCCAGAGACTCCAAAGAGATGTTGTTAAACTCAGATGCTAAAGAAGTAGGTGGAGTTTTACACTGCTATAATGCTGATGAAGAACTTTTGTCTTTGGCAAAAGAAGGCTTTTATTTTGGAATCGGAGGGGTTTTAACCTTTAAAAATGCAAGAAAACTGCTCAATGTTTTACCCAAGATTCCCACAGAGAAACTTCTTATAGAAACTGATGGCCCGTACTTGACTCCGATGCCTCATAGAGGGGAGAGAAACGAACCTTTTTACACTACGTTTATTGCACAGAAAATGTCTGATTTACTGGAGATTCCGCTTAAAGATGTCAAGGATATAACAACACAAAATGCCCAAAAGCTCTTTGATTTACAGTGATTTTAATGTTTTTTTAGGTAGAATCTAACCTTTAAATTTAAAATCAGAGTTATTGAATGATAAAATATTTTTTTCTACTCCTTTTACCAATCCTCGTTAGTGCTAACTTAACATACGTTTTCAACCACAATAAGGAAGTGGCTCTCTTAGAGTCATTTGATATTGAAGCTTCTTTTCTTTATGACCCTATCATGAACAAGATGAAGAACAAAAAATCGACTATACAAAAGAATAAACACTTCTTTAAAGCTATGGATGAAGCGTATACGTTTATTCCTGCAATAAAAAGTATTTTAGCCGAACACGGTGTTCCTCCCGAGTTTTTATATCTCGCTATGGCGGAATCAAACTTTTCTACAAGAGCCTACTCTAAAAAAAGAGCTTCGGGTCTTTGGCAGTTTATGCCTGCAACTGGAAAGCTTTATGGATTAAAGATTGATGAGTATGTTGATGAGAGACGCGACCTTATCAAATCAACTAAGGCGGCAGCTAAATACTTGTCGCATCTGCACAAAAGATTTGGTAAATGGTATCTTGCGGCAATTGCATATAATTGCGGCGGCGGAAGACTGAATTATGCTATAAAAAAGGCGGGAAGCGATGAGCTCTCTGTTTTACTTGACCCAAAAAAGAAATATATTCCAAGAGAAAGCAGATACTACATAAGAAAAATTGTCGCACTAGCTATGATAGGGCATGATGAGCAGTTTTTAATGCACAGTGAGTATGAGCATCTGCTTAATCGAGCCAATGCTTACTCGATTTCAACAGTACAACTCTCTAGCGGTGATTCAATCAAAAGAGTATCAAAGATGGTCGGAATACCTTTAAAAGAGTTACAAAAGCTAAACAGACACTTAAAATATGATTTTGTTCCACCATATGCAAAAAAATATGACATATACATTCCCTATATCAAATTAACAGAGTTTAAACAAAAGTATCATCCTGAACCGATGCAAAATATTTACAAAGTTCATGTGGTAACAAGAGGAGACAACCTCTCTTATATAGGTAAAAAATACGGTGTTTCATACAAGGTGATTAAAGATTTCAACAAACTTAAAAGCTATCGCTTGAGTCTAAAGCAAAGACTTATTATTCCAATAGACAGCAGACTTAAAAAAAGTAAGGTTGATACAAGAGATTACTATATGGTTAAAAAAGGGGATACGCTGGATTCAATCTCAAAAGCCCACAAAGTAAGTATTCAAAATCTTAAGCTTCAAAATCATCTTAGGGGAAACATGATTAAGATAGGTGACAGGTTGAAAATAAATGAATAAATTAATAACTTTTTTATTGGTTATTTTAATTGTTTTTTTTACTGCTTGTAGTTCAAGAGGTACAAGAGTTTACAACGCTCATAAATATTCTGCGCCAAAACATTATTCATCAGACAGAAATGACCATAGCTCTGTTATGGACAAAAAAACATATTCTCATCCCACAATGAGACCATATGTTATACGAGGCAAAAAATATTACCCCAATGTTGTTAGTGTCGGTGATGAGTTTAAAGGCAGAGCTAGCTGGTACGGTCCGGATTTTCACGGCAAACACACTTCTAACGGTGAGATATACAATATGTATGATATGACGGCTGCACACAAAACATTGCCAATGAATACAATAGTAAAAGTCACAAATCAAAGCAATGGAAAGAGTACTGTCGTTAGGATTAATGACAGAGGACCGTTTGTAGGTACAAGAATTATTGATTTGTCTAAATCAGCAGCCAGTAAAATTAATATGATTGCAACAGGAACTGCCCCTGTTCGTTTGGAAATTTTAGGGTTTTACACTAAAGGCAAAAAAAATATACCGACAAAAAAAGAGTTAAAAGAATCACCTCAAGTAGCTCCTGAAGGTAATTTTGCACTGCAAATTGCTTCTTTTACCAAAATAGACGGAGCTATAAAAACACAAGAGCTTCACGACAATACAGACGGCTATAAAACGATTATAAAAGATATGGAAAATCAACAAGGCAGAATCTTTAAAGTCTGGATTAAAGGTTTTAAAAGTGAGCATGAAGCAAGAGATTATAAAGCACAAGGGCATTTTAAAAATGCATTTATTGTAAGAGAGGATTAAACATGATTAGCAAAAGCAGAAAGACGAAAGAGACGGATATTACGATTTCATTGGAGTTATATGGAAAAGGGGAAAGCAACATTGACACAGGTGTCGGCTTTTTAGACCATATGCTTGAGAGTTTTTCCAAGCATTCATTGATAGATTTGAACATTAAATGTATTGGCGATACCCATATCGATGACCATCACAGTGTTGAAGATGTCGGTATTGTTTTGGGTAGCTTGATTGCAGAAGCGATATATCCTGTTGAAAACGTGGAGAGATTCGGTAGTGCAAATATAGTAATGGATGAAGCCTGCGTCTCTTGTGATTTAGACCTTAGTAATAGACCGTTTTTGGTGTATGAATCTGATGTAGCAGGTAAGGTCGGTAATTTTGACACTGAACTTGTTGAAGAGTTTTTTAGAGCATTGGTATTAAACGCAAGAATAAGTACGCATATAATCACTCTTCGAGGAAGAAATAAGCACCACATCATTGAAGCATCGTTTAAAGCGCTTGCCGTTGCTATTCGTCGTGCAATCACAAAAAATGAGAGAGTCGGTATTCCTAGCACAAAAGATGTTTTATGATTAAACTTATTATTTTAGACGTTGATGGCTGTTTAACGGACGGTGGACTTATTTACTCTGCAGATGCCATAGAGAGTAAGATTTTTAATGTAAAAGACGGATTAGGCATCAGTACTTGGATTAAGACGGGCAACCAAGTTGCAATTATTACAGGCAGAAACTCTAAGATTGTCCAAAGAAGGGCAGAAGAGCTTGGTGTTCAACATATATTTCAAGGTGTAAAAGATAAAGACAGAGTTTTAAAAGAGCTAGTCAGTTCACTTGGTCTTAACTTTTATGAAGTAGGTGCAATCGGTGACGACTTAAACGATTACAATATGCTAAACTTAGTCGGTAAAAGTTTTACACCAAAAGACGGTGTAAAAGAAATTAAAGAAATCGTAAACAAAGTATTGTC
This sequence comes from Sulfurimonas sp., assembly GCF_041563495.1. Classification (GTDB taxonomy): domain Bacteria; phylum Campylobacterota; class Campylobacteria; order Campylobacterales; family Sulfurimonadaceae; genus Sulfurimonas. The sequence goes on along the minus strand of NZ_JBFFMZ010000003.1, from coordinate 117,784 downwards.
TTATAATGGCGGAGAAGGTGCTGTTAGAGAGATGATTGATATTTTGGTTGAAGAAAACGACCAAAAAGAAGAGTTTATGGCAGTTTGGATATAGCTTGAATATAAATGTTTTTTTTGTAGGAATCTCACTAGCTTTGTTAATGATATTTATAGGCTTTAAACCCTTAGATATAAAACAGCAAGAGTTTGTTGATATACCACTCTTTCAACTCGAAGATTTCACTCTTCATGAGTTAAATGAAAAAGGCCTTATTACACTTATGAAAGGTACTAAAGCCACTAGATATGCTAATCGTTATAAAGTTGCAAACATGAACTATACGGACAATTCAAAAGAATTCGTTGCCAATATGAAGTCAGATGATGGAGTATATAAAGATAAAGAAGAGGTCATAGACTTAAAAGGGAATGTTCTTTATAATAGAGAAGACGGACTAATTTTTGAATCGGATGAGGCCTCCTATAATAAAAAGACATCAATAGCCAAAACAAACAAAAATTATGTAATATATAGAGATGCCAACAGGGTTGTCGGTACATCTTTGATATATAATAATAGTTTAAATAGAGTAAAATCTAAAAACGTAGTAGCAAAATACCAAATAAAAGAGAGATAATTATGAAATTTTTAGCAATTATGGTAATTTTTTTAGCGTCATCTTTAATATCGCAAGAGTTAAAGATCAAGGCAAATCAATTTGATGCAGATGAAAAATCAGGCATATCTATATTTACAGGTAAGGTAAATATTATTAAAGGCAATGATGAACTCAATGCTACAAAAGTAACAGTGTATACAGATGCAAAACATGAACCAATCAAGTATATTGCAGAAGGCAATGTTTCGTTTAATATAGAGACCAAGAAAGGTGCTCTATATCAAGGTGTAGCAGGGAAGGCCATATATATGCCGACTGTTAAAGAGTATCACTTTTTTACAGATGTTCATTTAAAGCAGATAGATGAGAAAAAAGAGATTATCGGTGATGAAGTTGTCCTAAAGACTATTGAAGGAAAAGCATATGCTAGAGGTGCTACAAAAGAGCCTGTTATAATGATTTTTAAAATTCCTGAGGAGAAGAAATAATTATGGTTGAAATAGTAGACGCAAAGTTTATTACATCTGCACCAAACATAGATGCTGCTCCAGATACGGACGAACAAAATGAAGTTGTCTTTATGGCTCGCTCAAACGTTGGTAAAAGTTCTCTCTTAAATGCACTGACAAATCATAAGGGACTTGCGAAAGTATCCTCTACGCCCGGAAAAACAAGACTTATCAACTACTTTGATGTTACTTTTTTGGATAGAGACAGCTCTCAAAAAAGTACTGCCAAATTTGTGGATTTACCAGGTTTTGGTTATGCAAAAGTTTCAAAATCCATCAAGTATGACTGGGAAAAAAATCTTACTGACTATATATCTCAAAGAGAGCAGATAAAGCTCTTTATACATCTTGTAGATTGTAGACACCCCGATCTTGATATAGACACTTCCGTAAGTGAATTTTTATTTGACAACTGTGCTCCAAATCAGTATATACTGCAGATTTTCACAAAAGTGGATAAGTTAAACCAAAAGGAGCAAAGTGCACTTAGAAAGAAATTTCCAAACGCTATGATGGTTTCTAGTTCTAAAAAAAGAGGGATGCAAAAGGCTATCAAAGTTATTTACGATATTTTGCATGAAGATGAGCAAGAGCAAGAGGGCATTGATGATTAGATATCAAAAGGCAAAACTTAGTGATATAAAAAGTATGCAGGAACTTGTTTTACCTGAAATAGAATCGGGAATTATATTAAACAGAAGCAATGATGAAGTGGCTACAAATATCAGATCGTATACTTTGTGCTATAAAGATAACAAATTGATCGGTTTTTGTGCTCTGCATATTCATACTGAATATCTGGCAGAAATCAGATCTTTGATAGTAAAAGAAGAATATAGAGGTCAAAAGATAGGTGAAAATCTTGTTAAAACCTGTCTTGATGAAGCCGTTACTTTAGGTCTCCAAAAAGTACTATGTCTTACATATAGACAGCCTTTCTTTGAGAGACTTGGTTTTGTAGAAATTTCAAAAGAGTCCCTTCCCGAACATAAGATTTGGGCCGATTGTATTAAGTGTAAACATTTTCCTGTATGCAACGAAGTATCTCTAATCAAAACTCTTTAGCACCCTTTATATATGTTATATTATTTATAGCATATGAGAGTCTAAGCAGTATATACCTGTTCTTACCGCCACTTTTTGCAGTACTCCTTCTGCTTTTTATAGAGGCACTGAAAAAAGAGAACAGCTTTCTTATATTTTTAACTGCTTTATGTCTCGTAGTTTTTGAATCTCAAATGGGTTATCCGTTATTTAGCTCAATTATATATTTCGGTTTGATATATAAGTTTGTAATCCCGAAACTAAAAAAGAATTTTGGTTGTGTATCTTGTATCAAAGCCGCATATGTTTTACTTGCTTATATAGGTTTTTATCTTTTCTTGTCACTTTTGTCAAATATATTTTTACTGCCAATGCCAAGCATTAATTACTATATTATTTACTATATAGTAATCGAGTTTTTTATAGTGAGCATATTATGAAAATTAAATTTATTCTTGCCATATTTATCTCTATCTGGCTGGCTCTTATTGTAAGAGTGTTTTTTTTATCTGTTGAATCAAATACTTACTATAAAAGACTTTCGCATTTAAACACCATAAAGACAGAAAAGATAGCCCCTGTAAGAGGTGAAATTGTAGACAGGAACAATAAACCTGTTGCCATAAACAAACTCGGCTTTAAAGTGCAGCTGCGTCCTCACTTGCGTCTGAAAAAAAACATAGATGCTTTTAATGAAGAGATAGACATAATAATAAATGCTCTTCCAAATTTGGATAGAAATAAACTAATTAGAAATTATATAAAAAAAGACTCCTATTATAACCACAACTATATAGACATCCTCCCTTTTATCTCCTATGAAGAGATTATGCCTGTGTATTCTGTTTTGAGTTTAAGAGAAAGTATAAATATAGTACCCGCACCAAAAAGATACTATCCATATGAAGAAATTGGTGCACATGCCATAGGTTATGTATCGCGTGCAAATAAAAAAGACATAAAAGATGATAAATTATTAGAGCTTATAGGCTATACAGGTAAAACAGGAATTGAAAAATACTACAACGATTATTTACAGGGTGAGGCGGGAGAAAGAGAAATAAAGGTTAATGCCAATAATCAGGAAATAGAAGAGTTGTCACATATAAGTGCCGATGAAGACAGAAAACTGACCCTTAATATCGATATAGAATTTCAAAAATATGTATCCTCACTTTTTGATAAAAAAGCAGGCGCGGTTATTGTAATGGGAGTTGATGGAGCTATCCTCTCTGCGAGTAGTTTTCCCGAGTATAGTCTAAACACTTTTGTCTCGGGCATATCTTATAAAATGTGGAATAAACTTTCTAAAAGCCTTGATAAACCATTTACAAATAAATTGGTAAATGGTCTTTATCCTCCTGGTTCTACTATAAAGACAGGTTTGGGCTTGATTTATATAACAACGGATATTGATAGCTCTTGGAGTGTCGATTGCAGGTCTTCTCTACCTTTAGGCAAACGTATCTTTAGATGCTGGAAGAAACAGGGACATAGGCAAACAGGCATTAAAAAAGCCATTAGAGAAAGCTGCGATGATTATTTCTACAAAGCCAGTCTGCAAGTCGGTATAAAAAAGATGAGTGAAGGATTGACGAGATACGGTCTTGGTAAAAAAACCGGGGTTGATTTGCCAAATGAGTTTATAGGTGTAGTTCCGTCTCGTGCGTGGAAACGAAAAAAATACAATAGACCATGGTATGTGGGAGAGACGGTAAATACTTCTATCGGTCAAGGAAATTTCCTTGTTACGCCAATGCAGATTGCGCAATTTACTGCTCTTATGGCGACATCTAAACTGCCGACACCGCACTTTGCCAAGTTAATCGGTAATAAGCCGTACAATCCTTTGCCAAGAGATGTAATGAATGAAGATGAGTTAAAAAAATTACCTCTTATACAACAAGCTATGTATGAAGTTTGTAACTACCCAAAAGGAACTGCTACTCATTATCTGAGTTCTAAGGTAAAGATAGCAGGAAAAACGGGAACAGCACAAGTTGTAGGTATTTTACAAGATATAAAAGACCGTACTTTAGAGCATGATATGACGTATTATAGCCGTTCTCATGCTTGGTTCACATCTTATGGACCATATAAAAATCCTCAGTATGTCGTCTTGGTAATGGTTGAGCATGGTGGACACGGTGGAGCTGCAGCCGGTGAGATTGTTTCAAAGATATACAATAAGCTCCTAGAACTTAAGTATATCAAGTAGTAGTTTTTCTTTGAAGAAACTTATTGCTACACAACTGCGTTTTGAATAAACAGAGCTAGAATAATCAGTAAAAAGATTGCTCCTGCTTTGTTGTAAAGTTTGTTGGCAAGAATAAAAAGAAGAGCAATAGAAGCAGCTATCATAATAAGCATGTCAAATTTTGTAGCAACTAAATCTACGGTTAAAGGGTTTACAAGAGAAGCCGCCCCTAAGACCATTGAAAAGTTGGCAACGTTTGAACCTATGATATTTCCTATGCTCATCTCAGCGTGACCTTTTTTCACGGCCACAAGTGAAACTACAAGCTCAGGAAGTGATGTTCCGAGTGAAATTAAAAATATACCTATTATCCATTCACTGACTCCAAAGATTCTTGCTATATTTGTACCGCTGTCTATAACAAAATTTGCACCGCCGATTGTTAAAGCAAAACCAACCGCGAGCAACAAAATAGTTTTACCCCAATTAAACTTCTCTTTAATAAGCTCCTCATCTATTTCTTCGCCTAAATCCTCTTTGGACTCGGTAAAAAGAAATACAAGGTATGAAACCATTAACAGTAGGTATAAAAGACCGTCAATCCTGCTTATAACGCCGTCTTGCACCATTATAAAGAATATAACAAGAGGAATGATTACCCAGGCACTGTCTTGGGCAAACAGGTTTCGCTGCGGATGCATTTTTTTACTTATAAAAAATACTGCTCCAAGGACCATGGTGATGTTAAAGATTACACTACCGACAACGTTTGCAACTGCCATATCACTTTTACCTTGCCCTGCAGCCATCATAGAAGCAGCCATTTCAGGTAATGATGTACCGAATGCCACAAGTGTGGCACCGATTACAAAGTGAGATATGTCAAAATGGAGAGCTATTCTTTCTGATTCTCTTATTATAAAGTCTGCTCCAAATATCAGTGCTGACATGGCAGCTATAAAAATTATAAAATCCATTATTATCCTTGCGTTCTTATTATTAAACTTTTTGGTAAGTTAAACTCTTCTATGAGTTTTGCTTCCTCTTCTCGCATCTCTCCGTTGTCAACTTCATGGTCAAAGCCTAACAGATGCAAGAGCCCGTGTATGAAGAGCAGGGCAAGCTCATCATTTTCAGTATGACCGAGCTCTTTTGAGAGTTCTTTTACATGCCAAGATGATACAACAATGCTCCCCAACGGACTCATCGGCATATCTTCATATGGAAAACTTAAAACATCAGTCGGAGCATCTATATCTCTATGCTCTTTGTTTATATCTTTTATTTCATCTTTAGATGTAATTATTAGTTCTATCTCTTTGTCTGTAAGTGTTAATGCGATTTTGTTTAAAAACTGCTCGTCTACATCAAGAGAGGTTCTGTTATCTAGTTCAATCATAAGTGGGATTATATCTAACGAGGCTTATATTTTGTAAAACAGGTGCAAAAAAAGCACCCACTTCACATCTACGAAGGAAATTAACCGGTAATGTTTAAGTTTTTCCCAACACCGGTCTTCTGAGCTGCAACTTCTTTTGACTGTTCATTTGCACTTTCAAGAATTTTTAAAACTTGCTGTTCCTGAACTTCCAAAGCTTTTTTCATCGGGTCTTTTCCAGTTTCAACTGGAGCGCTTGTTGAAGATGACACATCCATAATATCTCCTTTATATGCTAATGTTGTCATTATATACCTAGTTTGTTTTAATCTTTATTAAAAAGATATGTTAAAATTCCCTCATGGATAAACAAACTAAAAAAGCATTGTGTGTTATGAGCGGAGGTATGGATTCAACTCTTAGCGCATACATGATGAAAAATAGCGGTTATGAGATAATAGCCCTGCATTTTAACTACGATCAAAGAACACAGACAAAAGAGTTAGAATGCTTTCATAAAATATGTAAAGAGTTAAATGTAATAGAAAAATATATACTTGATCTGGACTTCTTTAAGCAGATAGGTGCATCAGCTTTGACAGACAAAAGCATAGAAGTTCCAACAGGCGGTATAGAAGAGGGTGTTCCTGTAACGTATGTGCCTTTTAGAAATGGTATTTTTTTAAGTATGGCGGCAGCTATAGCCGAAAAAGAGGGTGCTCGTGTTATTAGCATCGGTGTTGTCGAAGAAGACAGCAGCGGATATCCCGACTGTAGAGAGGCATATATAAAAAGTATGGAGCAATCTATAAACCTAGGTACAAAAGACGAGACAAACATAGAGATAAAAATGCCTCTTGTGCATCTGCAAAAATCTCAAATAGTTCAAAAGGCTCTAGAGCTGAATGTTCCTCTGTCTCTTACTTGGAGCTGTTACAAGAGCGAAAAGAAAGCCTGTGGAGTCTGTGATAGCTGCAGGCTCAGACTAAATGGATTTAAACTTGCCGGAGTAACAGACCCAATTGAATACGAGTGAAATAAGATTTAAAGATTTAAATATCATCCATATCACTAAACCAAATTTAAAAAACAGCTATATAAGCGTTAATGAAGATTCTAAAGTAGTCCTAAAGACATCAAGAGTCTCTCAAAGATATATAGAAGGTTTACTCAATGAAAAAGAGATTTGGATAAGAAAACAGCTTTTTAAAAGGGAACAGAATCCGCCTATAAAGGTAAACTTGGAAGATGAAGTCTTACTCTTTGGAGATATTTACAGCGTAGATGCCGATGAAGCTTCAGAGTTGCGTATTTTACTCAACAGACTAAGAAAACCAACTCAAAAAAACATACTCAGATGCTATGATGGTTATTATAAGACATACGCTCTTTCTTATCTAACCTCGCGAGTAAAACACTATTCAGACATCATGAACTTAGACTATGAAGATATAAAACTAAAGAAAATGCGCGGTAGATGGGGAAGTTGCAGTTCTACCCGAGTTATAACACTCAATACTCAGTTGATGAAACTCAAAAAAGAACAAATTGATTATGTCGTAGTCCATGAACTTGCCCATTTAGTTCATATGAACCATTCAAAAAGCTTTCACTCTTTAGTCGAAAGGTACTTTCCTGATTCACAAAAAATAAGAAAAGAACTAAAAAATACGCAGATGCCTATTTGATTCCGATTGCTTGGAGTTGAGTAACAACTTTTTCAAAGTGGTATTGTTTAGTAGAACGAATAATCTGATAGATATTTCTATTGTATGCTTTTGGCCATTTTTTATGACGCAACTCTTCCGTAATAGAAATTATTTCAACAATATGTTTTCGCTTTACGGCTTTGAGAAGTTTTGATAAATCATTGATTATCTCACCGCTAAACATATCATCTTGAGAATATTTCATATCTGTCGCGTTTTCTATCAGATTTATAAATTTTTCCATTGCTTTGTTATATTTTTGAAGCTGTTTTTGCAATAAGGAAAGTTCTTTTCTTATAAAAGCATACTCAAGTGCCTTGCTCTCTTTAAAAATTGTTTTTGCACCTATATTGGAAGCTGCAACTCTTATGTCATGTGTGTACTGTGCTCCGAGACTAAAATTATTATCCTTTATGTATAGTGCTATCTTTTGAGCAGAATCTTTGTATTGCATAATAAAATCAACGATGAGAGAATTATACATGCATGCATCATTACCCATCCGTCTCAAAGTGCTTTTGTAGTTGAGTTCAGGCACTTCGCAAAGACGATAAGCTTCTGTGTGACAATCACTATTTGAATCTATCTCATCTATGGTCTCTTTTTTATTATCAAGATATTTAAACATTATGTTACAAAGAGATGAAATATCGATAGGTTTTGGTAAATGGTCTTGCATTCCGTTGTCTTTTGCTTTTTGAATCTCTTCAGGCATTACCTCTGCAGTCATAGCTATTATAGGTATAGAATCATATTCACTGTTTTTACGAATCTCTCTTGTAGCTTCATGTCCATCCATTACCGGCATTTGTACATCCATAAGTACCATGTCAAATCTCTCTGTTTTTATCATCTCAACAGCTTCTTGACCATCATTTGCTAAAACAAGTTCCAGCTCTGTTTTAGCTAAAACTCCCTGCATCACACGCTGATTTATCTTGTTATCTTCCGCAAGCAGGATACGTTTTTTTCCTAAAGCTTTTAAATCATCTTTCTTATAACTCTTCTTTTGCTCAAGAACTGTTTCGTTGTCGTAATTATAAAGACGAAGAATCGCATTGAAAACCATTTGCTGATTGAACGGTTTTGTAAGGTAAGTATCTATTTTTGCGCTTCCAAAGTTATTCATATGTGATTGATAGATTCTTTCTTGAACTAAAACAATCTTTGGCGTAGGTTCTTTCGTAAATATCTCAACATTACTCTCTATGTTTGATTTTTCATCTATAAAGACTATATCAAATGTACTGTCTAGTAAAAGCACTTTTGCCTCCTCAATAGAGTTCACATATTGAACAGGCATATGATAATATTCAAGCATATGACTTAAAGAAATTGCAGATTTTACACGCGAATCAATAATTAATACTCGTTTTTTCATAAGTTCTTTTGATGGAAGATGATAAGTTCTGCGCTGGTCATGCTCGCAAACATCCAGAGTTATTCTAACATAGAAAGTAGTACCTTTTGTATATTCGCTTTTTACCCAGATACGTCCGTTCATAAGTTCTACAAGCTGTTTTGTAATCATCAGACCAAGTCCCGTACCCCCATATTTTCTGCTTATTGATTCCTCGGCTTGAGAGTAGTGCTGAAAAAGTCTTTTCATCTGCTCCTCTTTTAAACCGATACCGGTATCACTTACTTTAAACTCAATAGTATTTTTTTTAGCATCATCATTTTTAGATACTTTTAATGTAATGCTTCCCTTGTCTGTAAACTTAACGGCATTGCTTAATAGATTTATCAATACTTGAGAGATGCGAAGCGGATCACCGAAAAAATGTGACCCGACATTGTAGTCTATGTCAAACACCAAATCTAAACCTTTTTCTTGTGCTTTTAATCCAATCATATCAGCAACATGGTCTAAAACCATATTTATATCAAACTCTATATTCTCTAGTTTAAGTTTTCCTGCTTCAATTTTTGAGTAATCCAAGATATCATTGATAATGCTAAGCAGCATCTTCGAAGAACGGTTTATTTTGCCGGTATAATCAAGCTGCTGAGACGATAGTTCATGCTCGTTGAGCATTATTTCGCTAAACCCTATGATTGCATTCATAGGTGTCCTTATCTCATGACTCATGCTTGCAAGAAAAGTGCCTTTTTCTTCAAGTTCAGACTTCATGTCAGCTAATTTTTTATCATACTCAGCTGCCAATAAATCTTTTTCTTTTTTTAGTGTTTTGTAATCTGATACATATTTTTTCAGTAAATTATCCTGTTGCCTTTGTCTCGACATATCATAAATATTTTCACTAAGAGAAGGTGCGGAAATAGGTTTGGAAGTAAAGTTTGTTACTCCAGCTTCGATAAAACCGGATAAATTATCTGTTGTATACTCTTTTGCACTAAGGATTATTTTTTGATTTGGATTTATCTTTAAAATATAATTGCATAGTTCTACACCGACAAAAAAGTCTAAAATCACAACATCTACATAATTACCGTACTGCTCTTTGTAGCTGATATAAATCTTAAGATCGTTTGCTCTGTCTGAGCTTTCTATGACTTCTTTAAAAAAGCTCTGAAGTACATCGCTTGATTTGGTGTCTTTGTCGGTACAGAAGTATAATGAAGAAAGGTTTTTGCTGTATTTTAAAACTGCATCGGTATCAAGCACTATACTCTCCTGTAATCAAGATTGTTATAGTAGTTAGTATAACATATTTAAACACAAGAGAAAACTTTATTCTTTAGCATCCTCAAAATATTCTTCATGATACTTACTAGAAGGTGACCACAGCATCCAGCCACTTGCATTTGCGTCATCAGACGCTCTTATTTGCTCATTTACTTCAAATTTTTTATAATGATTTTTTGTATGTGCATAATCTTTAAAATACTGCAACCATGGTCTTACGCGATTTGAATCTATAATAGGCTTTATATGTTTAATGCTTCTGTATATGACTTCATAAGGATGTTCAGAGGGATATTTAAAGAAAAATGATCCGCTTGCAAATCCCGAAGGATAAAGCATTGGAGATATATAGTCACTGTATTTAGCAAGTGATTCGATTGTTTGACCGATGCCGATATCACCTTTCTCCCAGCAAATATTTCCATATGTATCTACTGAGATAAAAACACCATACTTTTTAAGTCTTTTTTGTGCAAGTTGCAAAAAACCTTCTATAGCCTCTATACGGTTTTCTTGAGTATTTTTTTTTGTGAGTTTAAGTCCAGTCTTTGCAGGAAACCTGATATAGTCAAAGTTTATCTCATCAAAACCGACTTTAGCCGCTTCTTCTGCAATGCCGACAGTATATTTATGGCTTCTTTTGTCAAACGGGTCTACCCATGCCATGTCATCATGGTTTCTCCAGATAGTGCCGTCTTCTTTTTTAATGGCATAATCTTCGTTATTTGAAGCCTGAAGTTCATCTTTAAAAACAACTATTCTGGCAATCATATATATGTTTTTAGATTTCATAACTTCCATGAAGTTCTTTATGTCACCGATTGTTCTTTTTTTGTATGCGCCGTATCTGTTTGCTTGATCAAATGAAGTCCTGAATGAAGTAGAACCGTATTCGTTTTTTACATCAACAACGATTGTATTTATTTTTGTGTTTTCGATGATATCCAAGATTCGCTTTGTAGTTTTAGAGTATATATTTGCACCCCAAAAAGTAAGATACAAAGCTTTGATTTTTATAGGCTCTATACCGATTACTGATGTATTTGCATCAGAACTAAATGAATATGGTCTACATCCATAAGCTTTTACATGATATGTTTTTTCTTCGCTTTTTATCGAGAATGAACCGTTTTCATCTGATTTGACACTTTTTGTTGAGTCGCTGATTGTCGCTTTTTCTATAGGCACTAGAGTGTTTTTATCTACTATAGTGCCACTAAAAGAGGCAAATAGCAGTGATTGAAGCAGCGCAGGTATAATTAAGAGTTTGTTCAAGTATATTCTCATTTTTATAAATTTAAATTAAAAACGGATTATACTTCATCTCTCATTTAGAAAGTAACGCAAGCTTGCATCACTCCACTCTTTGGATAGTTTTAGATAATCATCTATAGAAGCATATACTCTTTTAAAATCCTTATTTTGAGAGCTTAGTTCAGTTATGACTTCTTTGAGTGCTTTTTTACCCTCAGCAATAACATCACTTGGATACTGATGAATATCTATATTTAATTCTTTTAGTTTTGCAAGCGCTTTAATGTTTTGTGCATGAAAATCATAGGTCATATTTGAGTTCATCTCGCTGGATGCAACTTCAATGATAGATTGGTGCTCAAAAGCAAGTTTCTCCCAAGAATGCTTGTTGAAGGTAAGTTCTAAAATAGAACCGGGTTCATGCCATCCTGAGTAGTAAAATGGAGCAACCTTGTAAAATCCCATCTTGATATCAAGCGCAGGTCCAACCCATTCCGTAGCATCTATAACACCGCGTTCGAGTGATGTGTATATCTCTCCCGCAGGGAGTAAAACAGGATTGACTCCCATTTTTGAGAAGACTTCACCGCCAAGTCCGGGCATACGCATCTTAAGACCTTGCATGTCTGCAAGAGAGTTTATTGGTTTTCTGTACCAGCCACCCATCTGAATATTTGTATTTCCGCCCATGAAAGGGTAGAGGTTGTATTTTGCATACTGCTCACGCCAAAGTTCCATTCCTCCGCCAAAGAGCATCCATGAGTTGATCTCCTCTGCTGTAAAACCAAACGGAACACCGCTAAACAATGAAAATGAAGAGTTCTTACCCTTCCAATAGTACGGTCCTGAGTGAAAAGCATCTATCTGTCCGCTGCTAGCCGCATCAAAGACCGCAAGAGCAGGGACTAGAGTGTTTTTTGGGTATAGTTTTATCTCTAAAGAACCGCCGCTTACATCCTTGACTCTTTGCACAAACTTCTCTACTCCAGTTCCCATAATAGGAAAATGAGCAGGCCAGCTTGTAGCAAGCTTTATAACAGTTTTTTTATTTCTGTTAATATTTATGCTTTTTGTATCGCATTCTTGCTTCTTTGGGTGCTTTGAGTAGTCAATGGCTTGACGATTGCTCTCGTTGCATCCGCCAAGGGCGAGTGTTGCAGATGCTGCTGTGGCGGTTGTTAAAAAGTCTCTGCGATTCATGCGATTGCCTTAGCTTCTAATAATCATCATCTTCTTCGCTATCGTATATAGCAAACTTCAGAGCTTCACAAGATGCATAGACTGTTTCTGTTTTTAAAGCGTCAAGGTCAATTTCTTTTTCTTCTATGTAAGTTTTTAATTCTTCTGTAGTATCTAGGTTGAAACATTTTAAAACTGCTTCATCTTCTTGGTGCATCTGTTCGTATTTTTCTAAATAAGTCTCTAAATCTTCACACTCCAAAAGTGAGTTCATGTTTTTTTCAAAGGGTTCGTATTTTTCTTTTACTTCTTCTATAGCATCTTCGTCTGTCTCTCTAAGCAGTCGTTGTATTTCTTCATTTATTTCTTTTATAGTAGTCAATTTTTTCCCTTTTTTTTGTTTTTATACTATTTTTTCGTGCGTAACTATCACACCGTCTCTGTCTGCGTAAACATAATCCCCATTTTTAAAGCCTATGCCGCCAAAAGATAGATGCACGCCTCTTTCACCTTCTGTAACAGGTATGTATTTTCTAGGGCAGGTTCCCAATGCGTATAGAGCTACTGGTATGTCTCTTATCTGAAAAGTATCTCTTATGTAACCGTTTACTATGATTCCTGCGTAGTTGTTTTTGTGTGCAAACTTCATAAGGTTTTCACCTACAACGGCAAAATACTCTTCTCTGGCATCCACAACAACGATTTTCCCTGTTCCATCTTCGTCACGAAGGAGTGTTATCAAGTCTGAATTATTTTTATCTAGTTTTAGTGTTACTACTTCGCCTTGGCACTTATGCAAACCGCCGTAATTTTTGTACTCCGGGTCAAGCACAAACACTTTGTCGCTATGTTCATCACAAATATCTGCTGTAAAAAAGTCCATTTTTCTTCCTAAAAATCTTTATTGCCCGTATTATAACCTTATTTTTACTTAGAGTATGTCAAACTTTTTGCAAAAAAACAAAGGTTTAAAATGTCAGAAGTGTTGGAACTCAATGATTCTAATTATGCGGAGTTTATAGCGAAGACGGATTCGGTTGTATTTATAGACTTTTACTCCACTACATGCGCTCCTTGTCAAACACTCTTGTCATACCTGCCAAAGATAGCAGAGCACTACGAAGAAGAAAAAGTAATCGTAGCAAAAGTAAACACCGAGAAAAATCCAAAACTAACGGCCAAGTTCATGGTAAGAAGTGTCCCTCTGACAGTTGTAATAGGGGAAGACAAGATGGTAAAAAAAGCAGATGTAGGACTACTTGCAATAGACAAATACATAAAGACCATAGACAAAGCCCTCGGCAAAGACGTAGGACTTTTTGCTAGGTTGTTTGGGTGACACCTGAGATAGTTTTGTAAATTATGCCTATTATCTATTACAGAATGTGAGCGATAGAAAGTGGAAACTCATTCACTGGGGTGTAATTTGTAATTTTTTATACAACGCTTATGTAGAGCGAATATGTTTTGTTATGTGTTTCTCATGCATATTTAAAAGTCTGAGGTAACAGAAATTATTACGTGTGGCTCGGAACTCTCAGATTTTTCAAATTTTAAAGAAGGCTGAGTATCTGGCATATGAATCTTTGTTGCCTCAGAAAGACTAATATCCTCAATGTCAAAAATACGAAACATATAACCTTCTGCTTGAATATTCTCATCTTCAGTATAGCAGATAACATCAGCATTTGGTGGGAGTGATTGAAGTTTTGTAATTAGTTCAGTAACTTTCATATGAAATCCTTTTTACAATTATGTACATAACTATTTATTCAAGAAACATTTTATCTTAATTAATTAGAAAATCACAAATTAAATCAACACCGTAAATGTACCTTATGTCGAAGTATATTTTACAATCCCATATAACCAAACTTTTACAAGATTTTCGATATCCTTGCAACAATAATAATAAATAGGCATAAAAACATATGAAAGTAGTAACAGGCGTAGTCGGGAACGACATACATGTTGTAGCAAACAGATTGATAGAGCTCTCTTTAAACGCAAGAGGGTTTGAAGTATTTAACTTAGGCGTAAATACTTACTTGGAAGAGTTCTTTGATGCAGCGGTTGAGACTGGTGCAGATATCCTTCTTATCTCTTCACTTAACGGTGAAGCAGAAGGGTGGGCAAGAGAGGTAAAACTTCTTAAGTCAAAGTACAAGACACTCGATGATTTAGTGATGGTCATAGGCGGAAACTTGGTAGTAGGTACGGCAGATGCAGACACCATAGTTCCAAAGTACAAAAAGTACGGATTTGATTTAGTATTTCACCAAGTAGACTTAAATACAGGTCTTGATACTTTAGAAGAGTTTATAAAAGAGAGAAAAGCTTCATGAGTTTACTACAAGAAGAACGTGAAATAATCCTCTCAAACGAACACGTAGACAACTTTGACTTTGCAGAGGTTGAAGAGTTTGTAAAAAACGCATCTAAAGAGCTTTTTATATCTCACCATTTTGCGCAAAAGAAAAAGATGCTGGTACAGCCCCGCGGTGGATTCCCGACATATAAAAAACAGTTTGCACTAAATGAGTTTTTCGTAAATGCAAATGTAGATGTACTTCCGCTTACAATTGACTCTAATACTAGACTAAACGACTACGCTACTGCTAAGAAAATGCTGCGTCTCAGTGAAGAAAACGAAGTAGATATGCTAAACGGTTATCCGCTTGTAAATCACGGTTACCGAACGACCAGAAAGATGGTTACTCACTTTAACAAGCCTGTCAGTCTTCGTCACGGTACTCCGGATGCAAGACTGCTTATAGAGACTGCCATAGCGTCCGGTATCTTTGAGATAGAGGGTGGACCTATTACCTACCTACTGCCGTACTCAAAGAACTTCCCTCTTGATAAAGCGTTTCTTTACTGGAAGTATGTTGAAAAGGTATGTGCGAACTACTCAAAACTAAACCTGCCTATAAACCGTGAATCTTTTGGACCGCTTACGGCTACACTTGTTCCGCCTGCTATTACCATCGTTATTCAGCTACTGGAGATGCTGCTCTCACTTGAAGAGGGTGTTAAGTCTTTCTCTGTCTCTTTTTCACAGACTGGTTCTATGAACCAAGATATAGTCATGGGTCATGTCATCAAAAAGATGGCTAAACACTACGCAGAGCAGATAAACTGCTCAGATGCAACTATAAACTTAGTATATCACCAGTGGATGGGAGCGTTTCCTACCAACAAAGATTTTGCTGAACAACTAATCAACATGTCAACGGTTATTGCTTCTATGGTAGGAGCTGATAAAATCATCACTAAAACACGTGAAGAAGCTTCTGGTATCCCTACAAAAGAGGCAAATGCAAAAACAGTTGCAAACACTCAGTACACTCTTGGCATCTTAAACGGTCTTCCAAACATCGTAGATGAGGAAGAAGAAGAGATTTTAACTCTTGAAGTACATGCTATCATGGAAGCCGTGTTTAACGACCCTGCGGATACTCTTTGGAGAAAAGTGTTTAACTCCATCAAAAACGGGACTATTGACGTGCCTTTCTCTCCGCATATCATAAACCACAATGAAATGATAACCATACGCGATGCAAACAAAAACATCCGCATCATCAAACGTGGGAATGTGCCTATTCCCGATAGATGCTTTGAGTATGAAAAATCAAAATGTGATTTAACAAAAGATACTACAAGTATTGTTAATGATATTATCCACGATATAGGGATTATGCAATGAGTCAGAATAAACTTTTAATAGATATAGGGAGTACATATTTTAAAGTAGCGACTCCTACAAGTATTGAACAGCATTTTCGTGATTTTAACAAAGATATACATGATGACTTAACTCATAAATGCGGTGATGTCATAAAAGACTTTGATAAAGAAAACGTATATATCTGTTCATCTGCAAACGGTGGGTTAAGCACACTCATCATCGGTCTTACAGAGTCATACTCACTAAAATACGCTAAAAATATCGCTTTTAATTCCGGTATAAATATTATTGAGACAGTTATGTATCAAAATATAGAGGAGTATTCTGTTCCGAGTGATTTAATAGATGTAGTTATTATTGTCGGCGGAATAGACTCAAAAGAAAATATTTTTGGTACATCTCTTTTTAACTACTTAAATTCTCTTAACTACTCAAACATTGTTTATGTTGGAAGTGAAAAAGAGGCAGGTAATTTAGAGGAAAATATAGAAAATCTAATCGTATTGCCAAATATCATAGATAATAAACTCCATATAATCGAAGAACATCTAAAAGAGTATCTTACAAACCTTTATCAGGCTGATATAGAAGGTAAAGAGGATATAAAATCTCTTTATGACATTACTGCTAACCAGATATACTCGACTCCATACATAGTAAATAAAACTCTGCCTCTTATAGATGCAAACTTCTCGGTGGTCGATCCGTTTATCCTAATAGATATCGGCGGGGCTACTACGGATATCCACTACTCAAAAGACTTGGTAGATGAAAACATAGTTACTGAGAACGAGTACGACAGACTTGTATTTAAAAAGCTAGGTGTATATAAATCAAAAGAGTCTCTGATTTTTGCAGCTAAAAACAACGAGTTTACGTATGAGCTTTTAACGCATCTGAAAGTAACTGAAAACATCTTTGAAGAGTCGAGCGAAAAAGCACTGAAAGTTTTAATGCAGTTAGCTATCTTCTTGGTGCTTACAAAGATGAGTCACTACAAACAAGCCTATGTAAACCTAAAACTGCTCTCTATTAACTCAATAGTACTTACGGGCGGTATCACAAAGGTTTTATCATCTGAGGAGATAGAAGACATTATCTCATTCTTTTATAAAAAAATACTAAACTCAGAACACAATCCCGTTACCGTACTAGATGCTAACTACGATATCTGGACTCTTGGAGCAAAAGGAAACTAACATGTCGATAAACTGTATAAGAACGTTAATAGAATATGCGAACAAAACTCATAGTGACAAAACAGCATTGGTTTTTAATGAAAAGAGCATAACTTACTCCGAGCTCTTTACAAAAGTAAATCAGGTAGCTTATTACTTAAACGAACTAGACCTTCCAAAAGACTCAAGAATCGGCATCTACTCAAACAAGGGGATAGAGCAGGTTATTGCAATTTTGGCTATATTATCTACTGATTACATTCTTGTTCCTCTTACAAAGCTTTTAAAACCGGAGCAGGTTGAGTACATAATCAACGATTGTGACACCAAGTGTATCATCACTGACAAACTTAAACTTGAGAGCATAGAAGAGATTGATTTTAACGGTCATATTATTTCATATGAAACGGCTTCCAGGGACATTGCCTCTTTTGAAGAAATCTTCAAATATTACAATAAACCATATGTTTGCGACATAAGCGGACACAGCAATGCTCTTATAACTTACTCTTTTGGAATGAGCGGAACACCAAAAGGAATCGTTATTTCTCACAGAAACCTTATTGACTCTGCTCGTGTTGTGACTCAGTACATAAACCTTCAAGAAGATGATGTGATTTCCGGTCTTCTTATCTTTAACCTTGACTATGGACTAAACCAAATCTTCTGTTCTCTTTACAAAAGAGCGACTTTGGCTATACACAGATTTATACTGCCCGAAGACTTCTTTAACCACCTGATTGACGATAATGTAACAGTTATACCTCTTATGCCTGTCAATATAACTCAGATGTTCGATGAGAATATGAGCAGAATCCCTAATCCTGAACTATTTGACGGTGTAAAAACCATCACTTCATCAGGCGGTAATGTAACTGCCAAGATGATAAACGAGTGCAAAAAGACTTTTAAAAATGCTGCGTTTTACTCGATGCACGGTCTCACGGAAGCCTTCCGTTCAACCTACTTAGACCCGAGTCAGATTGCAATTAGACCTGATTCTATAGGTAAAGCTATTCCTGATGTTGAACTTTATGTTATCAACAAAGATGGAAAAGAGTGCGGAGTACGTGAAGTAGGGGAGTTGATTCATAGAGGCGGTTATATCTACAAAGGTTTCTGGAATGCACCTGAACAAAACGCTGAGAGATTCAAGTCTATTCAAATACTAAAAGATGTCATCAACTTAGAAGGGCAACTTGTAGATGAGATTGTCGTGGCATCTGGGGATTATGTATACAAAGACGAAGAGGGATATTTCTACTTTGTTTCAAGACAGGACAATATGATAAAAACAAGAGGTTTCAGAGTCTCTCCGTATGAGATAGAGTCTGTAGTGTCTAGATGCCTGCCTCAAATAAAACAGTGCGCAGTTTTCTCCATAGAGAATGAGCTTATAGAGGAGGAGATAATCCTTGTCTACTCTGCACCGAGCGAGATGGCACCAAAAGAGATAATCTTTGAGCTTAAAAAACATCTGGCATCTTACATGCTTCCAAGCAGAGTGATTTACAAAAAATCACTTCCGTTAGTTCAAAGTGATAAAAATCAGATTAACAAAGATGAGTTAAAAAGAGAACTTGCAGGAAGTTAATAAAAATATGGCATAATTGATCCCGTATGATGTTTAAATATATTTACAAAGGATTAAATTATGGCAACACGCGGTATATCAATACTTAAAGGTATCGAAGCAAAAGAAGTAACAGAGTTGCTTAATAAAGCATATTGTGATGAGTGGCTTGCATATTACCAATATTTTATAGAGTCTAAAGTGGTCAAGGGTATCATGAAAGATGCAGCAATTGCCGAACTTAATCAACATGCCGCTGATGAACTTCGTCATGCAAACATGGTTGCAGACCGTATTTTACAGCTTGGCGGGACTCCGGCCTTGCATCCAAAAGATTGGATGACTTATTCAAACTGCGGTTATGATGCGCCTGAAGATCCAAATGTTCTTTCAATACTTGAACAGTCAATCAAGGGAGAACAGTGTGCTATTAGCACATACTCTGCTCTTGCTGACATTACAAGAGGTAAAGACATAGTTACATATGATATTGTTTCACAGATTCTTGCGGATGAAGTAGAGCATGAGGAAGATTTACAAGCTCTTTACGATGATATTCATGAATTTATTGCCGAGATTAAGAAAAATATACAATAAAGCTTAATATTAAAAAAGTGTCGGTTGAGTTTGATAAGATGCGGTTCTGCTGAGGATTGACTTATCGACTCCGACTATTAGAGCAAAGTGAAAATTGTTCTCTTTTAGTATAGGGATTATCTCTTTTTGATTCTTGTAGCTATATAGATTCTCATCTTCTGACTGTTGAGAAGAAGATGGAACAAGGCAGATTATCTTTGCCCAAGGTGCGCGGGAATGCAAAAAAGTTATCTCGCTCTCTATAAGACTTGTGTTTTGTTCAAATATAAGCACCTTATCGCTGGTTCCAAACTCTTTAATCTCAAAATTCTTGTTTGTAAATACCGCTTCAAAGTGCTCTATAGGCGTAAATTTTCTCAGTCTAAAGTCTATTTTTAAACTTTTAAACAGATGCAGCAATTCTGCGAGGTACGGTATAAAAAACGGAGAGATAAGTTGTCTCTCGTAAAATACATTATCATATATAAAAGATGTCTCAAAAAGTGTTTGCTCCATAATCTCTATGGGTTCAATAGCTATTTTAGGAAGTGTCTTTATATTTGCAAACATATCTTTTGAGTTTAGAGCAGGGCAAAATAGAACAGTGCTTCTGTCTTCTACTTCCCAAAGAGACTTGAAAACACTTCTTATATCTCCATGAACAACCACAAAATTTGTTTGGGTAATAACCTGAAGAGCAAGCTTTAAAATGATTTCATTGCACTCATAAGCAACTACTTCTTTTTCAATCATCTTAAAACGAAGCAGTCTTTTCACTGCTTCTTCAATGTCATTGACTTTTATCCAAGCGATTTCTTGATCGCTTACTTGTACAGGTTTATCAAAAACTATACCGTATGCACCGTTTGAGACTGCTAAAGCAATATCTTCTTCTTCATAGGCAAAGAATATATCACCTCTTTTTACTTTGTGAGCCTCAAAGACAGTATTTTCAAAACTGTTTACACAAGGCTCGTTTTCAAGCTTACCGTGTGTAAGTGCGAGGAAGTTTTCAAGTCTCATCCAATAGGGGTTCCTGCTTTTTTAGGTTTTTCAGGTCTTACTAGGCATAGACCGTCTTCATCCTTAGCAGCAAGAAGCATTCCCTCAGACATCATTCCCATAAGTTTTGCAGGTTTCAGGTTGGCAACAACGCACACTTGTGTATTTAACAGTGACTCAGCAGAGTAGAATTCTTTGATTCCGGCAACAACTTGACGGTTTTTCCCTTCGCCTAAATCAACTTGAAGTTTCAGAAGTTTTTTACTTTTTGGAACTTCCTCGGCTTCTACTACAACACCGACTTTTAAAGATGTTTCAAAGAACTGTCCGATTTCAATAAGATTGTCTTTTTCAGCTTCTTCTTTTTTTGCTGCCATTTCCTCTTTCATTACATCGTTTGGATTGTCATCAGGCATAGCCTCCGGTGCTTCTTCTATTAGAGGCTCTTCAACACGAGGAAAAAGAGGCGGAACCTTCTTGATATTAAATAATTTCAATAGCTTTTTATCGATAATCATCTCATTGTAGCTGGCATTATCTATAGTGAAGCTAAGTGCATCCGCAACAGTTGCAGATGTTTTAGGCATAACAGGACTAAGCATGATAGATGCTTTTGCTAAGATGTTTGCAACTAAGGCAACAGTGGCGAGTGCTTCATCTTTTTTATCTTCTTTCATCTTAGTCCATGGAGCATGCTCTTCAATAGCTTTATTCCCAATAGTAAACAGCTTCCAAAGCTCTTCAAGATATCTGTGAGTCTGCATATTTTGCATAAACCCATCGAGATTGGATAAAGCTTCATTCATAGCTTCAAGCTCTTTAGTGTGATATTTTTCTACGTCTTTGCTGTCTATCTCAAAATCAGAGTATTTTCCACTCATACCTATGATGCGGTTTAGAAGATTACCTAGGTCATTGCTGAGTTCTGAGTTGATTCTGTCTATAAATGCTCTTTGAGAAAAGTCACCGTCTTGACCGAAAGGAACTTCTCTAAGCATAAAGTATCTGAGATTTTCAACACCGTAAGCATCGGAGACTTCTTTAGGAGATATAACGTTACCCTTAGACTTACTCATCTTCTCACCGTCTCTCGTCCACCAACCATGTACACCTATGTGTTTAGGAAGAGGGAGGTCAAGACTCATAAGAAATGCCGGCCAGTAGATAGCATGAAAACGAAGAATATCTTTACCTACAAGCTGCATTGTCGCAGGCCAGTAGTTCATTTTCGCTTCATCCGTACCGTAGCCTAAAGCCGTAACGTAATTCATAAGAGCATCTAGCCAAACATACATAACATGTTTATCGTCATTCATAGATTCAGGAAGCTTAACACCCCAAGTAAAAGATGTACGAGTGACGGAAAGATCTCTTAATCCTCCTTTTACAAAGTTTATAACTTCATTTGCGCGAGAACGAGGAAGTATGAAATCAGGATTTTCTTCGTAGTGTTTGAGTAGAGCATCTTCATATTTTGAAAGTCTGAAAAAGTAACTCTCTTCTTTTACAGTGCTTGTAGTTCTACCGCAATCAGGGCAGAACTCACCGTCTACAAGCTGAGTCTCAGGAAAAAATGTCTCACAACTTACACAGTAGTGACCTTCATAAAAGTCTTTATAGATATCACCTTTAGCGTACATAACCTCAAAAGCTTTTTGAACACCAAGTTTATGATCAGCATCTGTAGTTCTAATAAACTTGTCATAAGAGATCTCAAACTCATCCCATAGATTTTTAAATGAAGCACTTATCTCATCTGCAAACTGTTGAGTAGGCTTGTTGTTTTTAGCTGCTGATTCTTCTATCTTTTGTCCATGCTCATCAGTGCCCGTTAAAAAGTACGTATCGTTACCTTTTAGTTTCTCATATCTTGTCATAGTGTCAGCTATAAAAGTAGTATATGCGTGCCCAATGTGTGCTTCGCCGTTAACGTAATAGATAGGTGTTGTTATATATTTACTCAAAATGTTTTCTCCATTAAAATTCAAATCCGCCTGTCTCGCCTTTGGACATGCTGTTGTAAACTGATTTTACATAATCAGCTCTAAGTTCGCAAGCTATGTAGTGCTCGCATACACTACAAGATGCTAAGTTTTTCTCTTTTTGACAAGCTTGTACTTTGATTATCATCTCATCAAGATGAAGTTCAAACTTATCTTTTTCTTGACTATGCATTGGCTGCATAAACTTCTTTTACTCTCGCTATTTCATATTTAGAGCCGAAAAAACATGCAGATGTGTCATGTATATGAGCGCATCCAAGCTCCATCAAGTCGACTTTACCGTCAATCGCTTCACCGCCTGCAGTCTTATAAGCAAAGGCAAAAGGAAAGACTTCAAAAAGCTTGCGAAGTTTTCCATCAGGCTTATCACTTGTCCCTGGATATGAAAACAATCCGCCTCCTTTAAGAAGAATCTGGTGAAGGTCAGGAACCATTCCGCCTGAATATCTAAGACGATAACCCTCTTTAAAGAAGCCGTCAACCATCTCTTTATGGTAAGGTGCCCAGTTTTGCTGAGTACCTCCCGGAGCGTTTAGATTGCCTTTTTCTTTTAGGCGTATCTCTTTTACAAATTCAAACTCATCACCTTGAAGCAGGTGCAGTTTTGTTTTGTTATGAGCAAATACCATCTCAACACGAGGACCGAAAACAACATAACATGATGCAACCATTTTATCTGCCGCAAATTCACCTTCATAGATGCCAAATATGGAACCGACACTTAAGTTTACATCCACTAAAGATGAACCGTCAAGTGGGTCATAGGCAATGAAGTACTTTCCAGCTTCATTGAGCAGCATCGCATTTTCTTTTTCTTCGCTTGCAATAGTATGAATAGATGGAACTTGAGAAAACTCTTCTTCGATGATCATGTCACACTGGATGTCTAACTGAAGTTGAGTCTCACCAGAACTGTTTGATTGTTGAGAATAGCCTATATCTTTAACATCTATAGCTTTTTTGATTCTCTTTGCCGTACGCTGAATCGCGTCAAATATATCCGTCATTTATTATACTTCCTTCGCATTTTTAAGTATCCAAGATATTACATCTTCACAGTCATTTAAGTCCAATATATCCACATCACTCGGTACATCATAATCTGCCGTGTTTATAGTCTCATCAATCGCCAAAGCATTCATAAACGGA
Source organism: Sulfurimonas sp. (assembly GCF_041563495.1). Classification (GTDB taxonomy): domain Bacteria; phylum Campylobacterota; class Campylobacteria; order Campylobacterales; family Sulfurimonadaceae; genus Sulfurimonas. The sequence goes on along the minus strand of NZ_JBFFMZ010000003.1, from coordinate 94,096 downwards.
AAATAATCACTATCGAGTGTCTCTCTGAATATGCTTATGCGCGGCAGTGGCAAGTTTTTTAAACCCTCAACAAGAAGAATATCAAAATCATTAAAGAGTCTGATCATCTCATCTAAATCTTTGTTTTGTTTTGAGAAGTAAGTTGTTCTGGTAGGAGAGGTTACTATAACCTCTGCACCGGTATCGGAAAACTTGTAACTGTCTTTACCCTCAACGTCAAAACGAGCCTTATCGCTTGGATCGTGTTTTATTATTGCAACTCTTTTACCATGTTCGTGTATTAGTTTTCTTGCTACTTTTAATATAAGAGTAGTCTTTCCGCTATTTGATGGACCCGTAAATGCAACTGCTAATCTTTTATTCACTTTATATCTTTATATTTATTTGTCTAAAATTTTAAGTGATTATACAAAATAGTCTTTAAAAGCTTGTTTAATAAGATATAATTCTTTCTCAAATCAGAGGAATAATCATGAAATATATATTAACAATTTTAACTTTTTGGATTCTATTTGTCGGTTGTGCAGACAAAAATGCTTTTAGCAAGTTCAATATGCAGCCAGATCAGGAACTAAGTGCAGCAAACCTGCAGGGAAGTAAGATAAAAATGGGTGAAAAGGTAGAAGGAATCTTCACAGCCATCTACCTGAATAAAGTCTATCCACATAGATATAATATGAACGAATATTTTTATGTTTATCTTTACTTAAAAGATGAAAAAAAGATGTACGATCCAAACACACTCGAAGATATTAAGCTTACTATGAAACTAAACGGCAAACTGCCTGTAAAAATCAAACAATTGGATGCTAAGAACAGATTTTCGCATCTGGCATCTGTTCAAAGCGAGTGGAATAAGTATTTTCTTGTAGCCTTTGAAAAGGTAGACGAGGGCGAAATCAGCCTTGTTCTCGAAACCGATCGGTCATCTTCGGATGCGTTAATTTATCGAAAAGATGAACAATAGAGACATCTTCGCCCATTATTTTTTTATACATAATGTAATTTGCTAAAACTTTTTTCCCATACTCTCTACTTTGAGAGTTAGCCATAAGCTCCATGCTTAAAAATGGTTCATATTTGCCACTGTTAAAAGTGCCTTTTTGAAGATATCTTTTTAAAAAACCCATTCCGCCATTGTAAGCATAAGCCATAAAAAGAGGGTGGTATAGAGATTTTTTCATCCACTCCAGATGCTTTAGTGCATAAGTTATGTTGTTTTTTGGAATAAACATCTCATCGTAACTTTTTACCGGATTTTCTACCTGCTTGCTAATAGCATCTGCAACAAACGGCATAAGCTGCATCAATCCCAATGCATAAGAGCGAGACAGAGCAGATGGTATAAGTTTGCTCTCTTGGCGCATAATTGCATAAACCAAAGCTTTCTCATCTGTTGAAATATTTTTTAAGTATTTATTATAAGGCATTACATAGCCATGCATCTTATGCTTATATGCTTTTTCAAGGATAAGGGTTTGAACAGGAATCATATCTTTTTGTGTGTACTCTTTAGATAGTTCATAAAGCTCATCTTGTGACGAGGCACTGTTTATATCTTCTATTATGTTATTCCACTCAAAAGGATCTTGAATATTTTTGTCTGCATTATCGTCACTGACTTCCACTGCACTGAAGTAGTTGTCAAATTTTTTATTTTGTATCTCATGAGCATATATAGTATATATGTTTATATCTTTGCTACCAAGCAGTTTGTTTAAATAGTTTTGATTCTCCGTAATTTTATACATCCAAAAGTAATTTTTATCTACATCTATTCTCTTTTTTGCTTTTAAAAGAGAGAGGTTAAAGTAACGCAGGGCTTCTGTGTTGTTTAGGTGTTTAAGATGGTTAATAGCCAGATAAAAATTAGTTTTGGAGTTAAGGTTTTCTCCATTTAGTTTTAAAAGAGCTAACTGCAGTTTATCTAGCTTTTCATCATGTACGACTATTTTTACAAGTTGAGATATCTTCCAAGATGACGAGAGCCTGTTAATGAACTCTTCATTCAGATGGATATTGAGATTTTCTCTCCTATGTCTTCTTGTTGTACTTACAAACAGCGATAATATGGTATGTGCTTCATACTTTTCATAAGCTTGTTGAGTATATGGTTCATTCTGAATTTTAAGCAGTTCTTCTTTAGCTTTTGTGCTAATTTTCTTTAATAGTTTTTCTCTTTGTTTCTTTGTAAGAGCAAGGGTTTTATATGGAGAAAAAGCAAGTTCCAAGCAAGTTTCATCTTTTATAGACAGTAAATCTCTTTCTTTCATGCATGAGATTTTTCTTTTTACTTCTATATCATTGGTCTTTTTAGCATAGAGTTTAAATATCTTATTGTTTTTGCCTTTTACTTGAGAATAAGCTTTGTCCGCTTCTTCGGGTGTAATATCTTGTTTTAGATATTGCCATATCATAAAGTTTTTGGCATGACTTGGCGGTTTTGATTCTATATCTTGAAGTGTTATGCTTGCATCTAAAGAGACAAGCATAAAAAAAAGCGGTATAAAAATCTTAATCATAATTAAAAAGAGTGAAGCAGGGCACTCAATAAAACTATAATAACCTGCAATGCAATAATAATCACAAGCGGCGCTAAGTCAAGTCCATTGAAATCTGTTTTCATATATCTTCTTACAAGCTTGTATGCAGGCTGTGTAATTCTATGCAAAAATTGTACTACAGGATTATACGGATCCGGATTTACAAAACTTAAAAGCGCCGTGATTATAATAACCCAGACATAAATATTTATAAGACTCAATACAATAGAACCAAGCCCTTGAATTATTTCCATTAACATACTCATTTAATAATCTCTCCTATATAGTTTTTTAAATATTTATATATTTCAGCAACATCCGGACCATGTTTTGTACCCGTTAGTAAAAAACGCAGTGATTTTAAGAACTCTTCATCTTTAAGACCTGATTCTTTCATGATGTAATTTTTAAAATCATTATATTCCTCAAAATACGGTGCACTTTTAATAGCTTCAATCATTGTTTTAGCCGCTTCACTAAGCTCTTGTGGAATCTCTTTAGCTGCAAAAACAGGCTCTATTTTAGATTTTAGCTCTTTAGTCGTAGATGCTTCTTCCAAGTAAACTTTTGCAAGCTCGCCGATGCTAGCATCTGCAAAGCCCACATATCTTGAAAGCTCTGTTGCATCCATGTTTTTTAGATGCTCCTTGTTTATATCTCTTAGATCCTCAAGGCTAAAGCGAGCAGGGGACTTAGAGAGTGCTTCTAAAGTAAACCACTCTATAGCATCTGTAGTATCAAAGATCCCTTGAGGAGTGTTGTTTCCGATTGATATTAAATAATTTGAAATAGCACTTGGCAGAAAACCTTCCTCTAAAAGCCATTTAACACTAAAAGTGTCATTTAAAATAACAGGTAAGTGAGCATACTCTACTTTTTTCTCATAGCCTAAAGATTTTCTAACATGCTCTTGTTTAGGAGTATCGTCCATATGGTCTTCACCACGAATAACTAAAGATATATCACTTAACATATCATCTACTGCGCATGCAAAATTGTATGTAGGTGTCTTGTTTTGCTTCATGATGACAAAACTATCAATGGTATCAGACTTAAAACTTACTTCACCTTTTATAAGGTCATTTATAACGATTGCTTCATCAGGTCTGCTTAGTCTGATAGTAAAAGGGTTCATATTGTCTATTACAAGCTCATGAGGCAGGTTTCTACAAGCATCATCATAACTATACTCTTTTTTATTATCTCTTGCTTCTTCACGCTTCTTTTCTAACCATTCTTTGGAACAAAAACAGCTAAACGCTTTCTTTTCATGAACCAGTTGCAGAGCCATAGCCGAGTGATATCGAACATTTTCACTTTGATAAATAACCTGAGTATATTCAATACCAAAAAGAGATAGTAATGCTAAGATCTCTTCATCTTTGCCTTCTACATTTTTCTCTTTATCCATATCTTCTATACGAACGATTAAATCTTCGTTTCTCTGTTTTGACACAATATAGTTAAATAAGGCAACTCTTAAATTACCTATGTGCATGTCTCCAGTTGGACTAGATGCAAATCTTAGCATTAACATTCCTAAAATAATATTTTTGTGATTTTAACAAGTTTTTGATTAATTATAAGAAGCATGATGATATAAGCTCTAATAGGGTAAAATACAAACCTTATAAAAGTTTCAAAATCAAAAGGTTTAATAATAATGAGTGAGAGTAAAGATTTTTTACGTACAATAGTTGAAAAAGACTTAAAAGCAGGCAAGTATAAAGAGATTATTACAAGATTTCCTCCTGAGCCAAACGGGTTTCCTCACATTGGACACGCTAAATCTATCGCTATAAATTTCGGTATTGCACGTGATTATCATGGTCACTGTAACCTTAGAATGGATGATACAAACCCGACTACAGAAGACACAAAATATGTTGAGGCTCTCAAAGATGCCGTACATTGGCTTGGATTTGAGTGGGATAACGGTGTACGTTACACATCTGATTATTTTCCAAAACTATACGATTACGCAATAGAGCTTATTAAAATGGGTAAAGCATATGTTGACTCAGTTAACGAAGAGGAGATGCGTGAATATCGAGGTACTGTTACAGAGCCTGGACGTCGCAGTAAGTATGCAGAGCGTTCTGTTGAAGAGAATCTAGACCTTTTAGAAAGAATGAAAAAAGGTGAGTTTAAAGACGGCGAACATGTGCTTCGTGCAAAAATAGACATGTCTGCGGCAAATATGAAAATGCGTGACCCAATTTTATACCGCATCAGACATGCTCATCACTATAGAGCCGGAGACGAATGGGCAATTTACCCTATGTATGACTTTGGTCACTGTCTATCTGATTATATTGAAGGTGTTACTCATTCCATTTGTACATTAGAGTTTGAGAACAACCGTGATATCTATGATTGGGTGCTAGACACACTTGGACTTAAATCACCAAGACCTTATCAGCATGAGTTTGCAAGACTTGGGATTAACTACACTGTTATGAGCAAAAGAAAGCTTTTAGAATTGGTTGAAGGCGGACAAGTCAGCGGCTGGGATGACCCTCGTATGCCTACGATTGCCGGATATAGAAGAAGGGGTTATACTCGTGAGTCTATTTTAAATTTCTGCGATCAAATAGGTATAGCAAAAGCAAACTCAACGGTCGATGTTGCACAACTTGAGTTTTGCATAAGAGATGATTTAAACATGAAAGTGCCGCGTGTTATGTGTGTGCTAGACCCGCTAAAAGTAACGATTGAGAATTATGAGGGTGAAGAAAAACTTGATGCGCCGTACTACCCGGATGATGTACCAAAAGACGGTTCAAGAAAACTACCGTTTTCTAAGGAGATTTACATTGAGCGTGAAGACTTTAACGAAAATCCTCCAAAAGGTTACTTCCGTCTTACACCTGAACAACCTGTACGTCTTAAACACGCTTATATCATTACATGTAAAGAAATCATAAAAGATGCAAACGGCAATATTACGGAGATAATTGCGGAGTATAATCCAGAGTCTAAAAGTGGCTCAGATACCAGCGGCATTAAAGTTAAAAGCGCTATTCAATGGGTAGATGCTGCGAGTGCTAAGAAAGTTGAAGTAAGACTATATGATAGACTCTTCAAAGATGAAGCGCCTGAAGGTTTGGAAGATATAAACCCGGACTCTTTAAAAATTATTAAAAATGCTCTTATTGAGAGTGCTGTAATAACAGACAAACCTGATGAGAGATTCCAGTTTGAAAGACAGGGATATTTTTACGCTGACCCAATTGACTACACTGATGAAAATCCTGTATTTAATAAAATCGTCGGTCTTAAAGACTCTTATGCTAAAAAGAAAAAAACAAAAGAGGAAACACCTACGCCTCAAGTTAAAAAAGTGCAAGTAGACGGTGAAGTAACACCTATGAATGAGAATGAGCAAGCACGCTTTGATAAATATACCGGTGAATTTGGGCTAAACGGCGAAGTGGCTAATACTCTAGCTCGCGATGAGAACCTTTCGTCATTCTACGAAGAGTCTCTCTCTGTGCTTAACAGTCCCGTATCTCTTGCAAACATTGTTGCAAATGAAGTAGCCAGAGAACTAAAGCAGATGCAGGCAGACGAACTTAAATTTAATGCAAATCAAATAGCAGAGCTTATCAAGATGGTTGACGATGGGACTATTTCAAATAAAATTGCCAAACAAGTATTTGAAGATATGGTCAAATCCGGTGAAAATCCAACGCAGATAGTTGAATCTAAAGGACTTTTACAGATAAGTGACCCTGAGAAAATTTCACCTATAATTGATGAGATAATTGAAAAAAATCCGGATAACGTTGCTAAGTTTAAAGCAGGTAACACCAATCTATTAGGCTTCTTTGTAGGCCAAGTCCTAAAAACCACAGGTGGCAAAGCAAATCCAAAAGTGGTAAATGAACTTGTCGCACAAAAGTTAAAATAAAAAACTAACAAAAAAGGCCAGTTAACTTACCGGCCTTTGTTTATTCCATAAACGACTTTATTAGACATAGTTTTTCATTATAATTTCAAGTTATGAATAATAATTCATTTGTAATTAATTTTTATTTCATTACCATGATGTTAGTGAAGGGTTTAATATGTCCAATAATAAAAGCATAAAAGCAATTTTTGTATTAAACTATATAATTTTATTCTCGGGAATTGCATTTAGTCTTTATTCTGCAAGTAATCTATTTATTGATTTACAGGAAGAGTCTACGAAACAAAATCTTCTTACCATCAATAAGCTTGGCGCAAAAGATGTTAACACACATCTGCAATATGTGTCAAATAGTATAATAGCACTTGGTAACAGCTACAAAAAACTTTATAAAGAAGAATACGAATATATTAAGAGCAAACCGATATATCAGCATAAATATTCAAAAAACAATAGAATAACTTTTTATAAAGATACTGCAGGAAGTTCAGATTATGCATTTCAGTCTGAGCATGTTTCTATGATTCTCTCAAACTTGAACCAAGATAAAGAACTAATCAGTAAAGAGTTAAATGTTTTTCATCAAATAACTCCTGCTTTGGAATCGATTCATAACTCTTTTAATTTTTCATGGGTTTACATCACCACAGTAAATGACTTTATGCTTATTTATCCTTATGTTCCATATATAAATGCAAATGATATTTACAAACCAACTCAGCAACACTTTTACAATGCTGCAAACTTCAAAGAGAAGTCTGTAGGTTGGGAAGAACCTTACTACGATCTTGCCGGAGATGGAGTCCTAATAACCGCTTCATATCCTATTTATGATAGCAATAATGAGCTTCTTGGAGTAGCATCTCACGATATAACAGTTGACAAGGTTGCAACATCTATCTTAAAAGAAACGGTTATATATGAAGGAAGTGTCTCTTTCTTGCTTTCAAAAAACGGTAAGCTTATTTCATCGACTGATCTAAAATATATGCAAGAATTGGAGAAAAAAAGCAAACAGGAATATAGAGGCAATTTTTACTATCGTACAATTAAAAGTGCCAATAAAAGCGGATTAAATGGTATTTCTATTTCATCAAACGAATATTTAAACAGATTGGGAGATGAAATTATCTCAAGAATAAAACCTGTTAAATACGTAAATACTCAAATCTGGAATAGTTCGATAAAGTTTTTTGAAGATAAGCTTCTATTTGTTTCACAGATACCATCAACCGGCTGGATGCTGGTATCTTACGTTCCTAAAGCTAGCATTATAAATGAAAGTAGGTCAATTTTTTACCAAACTCTATTGATACTGGCTATATTCATTACTACTCTCTTCATCATCAGCGGTATTTTAACCATGAGACATCTCATAGCGCCGTTAGACATAATAAATAAAGCTTCACAAAAATTCGGTGATGGTTTTAGAGATGTAAAAGTTCAGTATTCAAATATGAATCTTTTAGCAACACTTTTTGAAACTTTTAATACTATGATTGAAAAAGTAAAGTTTAATCAACACCTACTTGAAGAAAAAGTTTATGAAAGAACTACAAAACTGCAAAAAGAAATCAACAGAAGAAAAAAAGTAGAAGAAGAACTTCGTCACATTTCACGTATCGATGCACTAACTGGCATCTGGAACAGGGGTTATTTCTTTGAGATGCTTGAAAGAGAAATAGACCGCTCACAGCGTTTTAATATAGATATGGCTCTTTTAATGATAGATATCGATTATTTTAAAAATATAAATGACACATATGGGCATCATATAGGAGATAAAGCCCTTAAACATGTTGTAAATCAAATAAATTCAAGTATACGTAAAGAGAACATCTTTGGCCGTCTTGGCGGAGAGGAATTCGGTATCATTTTAATCCAGACACTAGAGCAGGGTACACCGGTAAATATTGCAGAGCGAATTCGCAAAAACATAGAGCAAAATCCATTAATAATAGACAACAATTTTATAAAAATTACGATAAGTATCGGTATATCAAATTTAAAAGATAACGACAATGCAAATAGCTTATATATCAATTCTGATAAAGCTCTTTATGCAGCAAAAGAAAATGGTCGTAATTGTATAAAAGAAAGTTAGTATTTTTTGATTTATTTAAAATATTTTGTGTGAGAATTGTTCGTATGAATGGTGACCCCGAGGAGAATCGAACTCCTGTAACATGGATGAAAACCATGGATCCTGACCGCTAGACGACGGGGCCATTCAAGACAGCTTGTTTAACTGAGCCGAAATTATATAGATCCATGTCTTAATAGATCCTTAAACTATAAAAACTCAGTTAAATTTACTATATGTTACTCGTAAAAACCTCTAAGAGCTCTAATAATAACAGCATTTTTAGAGATGCTCTCAGCCTTTGCATTGTCATTTACTAAATCATAAAGATCTAAAGGAAGAGAGATAGAGAATGTTTTAGTCTCAATTTTTCTTTTTTTAGAAATCATAGCAGTAACACTAGTTAAAAGCTCAATGATCTTTTTAGTGTCAATAGGTTTTTGAATAAAACTGTTTACACCAACTTCAATAGATTCAGATATTTTCTCAATATCATTACTTGCTGAAATCACAATAATAATTTGCGTAGGATTAATCTCACGAAGCTTGCGAGATAATTCAATGCCATCCATGCCTGCCATTACAATATCAACAAAAACAACGTCTGGTTTAACTCTGTTATATGTATTTAACGCTTCATCACCATTAAAACAAGAGTAAACATCAGCGAAAAAGTTTTTAAACGTAGAACTTAAAAGCTCGTTTGTTACTTTTTCATCTTCAACTATCATTGCTGTTAATTTTTTAGTCTGCCCAGTTAACTGAACTAAATCAATATTTGCCATATTAATTCCTTTTGTATTTAGTATTGATGTCATTATACAGATATTTCAGTAACAAATGAAGTATTTTTAGAATCTAAAAAAACATAAAAACTCCATAAGCACTTAAAATAGGTATTTCGAGGGCTTTAAAAAATTGTTGTAAAATATTATTTTTGCTCTGTTATCCAGATAACAACTAACTAAATATCATATTTTTTAAATTTCTCAAGCCACTGACTATCTGCTTCTTTGGATTCTTCCTTTTGATTCAATAAAGAATCTATAATACTTATGAGTGTTTTTTCATCCATAAATTCTAATAAATCGGGGTTGATTGATGTAGTATTTTCATCGTCATACGAATTTAGAAGATTTTGTATATCTTCAATAAGCTGTTCTTTTGTTGAATTCATATATTACTCCAGGCGCTATCAAAATTCATAGCTTTAAATTGCATATCATTCATCAGTTTAACAAGTCCTGCTTTTTTCATAATCAGTTTAGCTTTCTTTGGCCATGTCTCTCTGTAGTTAAAAGAATGCGGATGTCCACCAATTTTTGCTATAAACTTATTATTGACATCTTTAGTGAATAGTATTTTTGTTCCATGCTTATCAACCAGGTTATCTAACCAAATCCTAGCTTCTTTAAAAACTTTAACTTTAGAGGTACTTGTTATCCACCTGGTGGCAAAATCATTTAAACATGCGTTATTAGATTTATGTTTTAAAGTTTTATCGTAATTAAGCAATTCAAGCTTTTTTGTTGTTCCTGCGTATAGGGCAGGTCTATAATCTCTTTTTAGACTTTTTGGCCTTTTTTTCCACACCAAATCTTCTTTTGAGCATCTATTTATTTCATTTTGGTCAAAAATAACCATTTTTTTTGATTTAGAATAGGGCAGATACAATCTTGGAAGTTCTTTATCTCCTTTAAACGCACCTAAACTGAGTATGTTTCCGGTTATTTGAGCAACATAACCTCTACCGTATCCAGACTCAAGACCTGCAATGGCTAAAAGAGCGGCAGGCGGAATGTTATATTGTTCAGCCAGCTTTATTGCTTCTTTGGAATTGGCTTTATAAAATTCTTTTACATGTGTATATTTTCTAAAGGTAAATTCGCTTGAATACAAAGTAGTAAAGCACAAAATAAACATTAGACTTATGAGTAACTTTTTAAATAACATATTATTTTGTATTCCTGCTACTTGGAGATATCTTGGTTAACATAATGTAAATTCTCTTGAAATTAACATTCTCTACTCTACTTAATAAGTGGAGACTTTGAAACTGCTGTTTTAATCTCTTCTATATCAAGATCGCCTTCTATGTCAAGTTCTACATTACCGTCTTGACCGGTTATGCTCATATCTTTAATTTTCTTTTTTGATTCATCGCTCATACAGTCACACTTTCCTGTTTGGCATCTCTGAACCATCTCAACTACATTTTTCTTTTCTACTGCACCGCTAAATGTAATCTTTACTCCGTTATGTTGTGCTGTAACATCTGCTTTTTTCATAATTTATTCCATATATATCATTAATATTAATTAGTATCTTCAGTTAAATAGGCACAGCGTAAGCCGAGTTTTGTTTTGATAGCATTAATCTACTACACTATTTACATAGTATCTCTAGCGAAACAGTAGCATTATAAGACGCTGACCACCTGTTTCTTGCTGCCATGTTGGGTTTACAAGCTCTCTATGTTGCCATAAAGACTGGTGGTCTCTTACACCACCCTTTCACCGTTACTGCATTGCTGCAGCAGTCTACTCTCTGTTGCACTTTCCCTCGTATTGCTACGGCCATTAGTTAAATGGAACACTGTCTTATAGCAGCTCGGACTTTCCTCTTGCGATTAAGCAAGTCACTATCTGCTGTACCTGTGAAATAGTACTAAACTCTTCCTTTAAATCAGTTTTTTCAATACAAGAACATTTGTTCATTAAGTTATCTGTAAACATGAACAATTGTTCTTATTGCAGTAAGCTTATATTAACAATCGTTCATATATAATACTTTTAAAGTTAACATACGTTCACTAAACTAAAAAGGTTGAAAATGCCCGAAAATACGACATCTTATAAAAGAACAGGAACAAAACAAAAGATACTAAAAGTATCAACCACCCTATTTTCTGAGCTTGGATATAAAGGTACAAGTGTAAGAAAAATAGCTAAAGAAGTAGGAATTAGAGAGAGTGCTATATACAATCACTACAAGAGTAAAGAAGAAATTTTTCTAGAAGTTGCAAAGGGTATTTTCAGTTCACCCTTTTCCAAAAATGAACCTGATATAAAAGAATCTGCACTTAAGGGAAAAGCTTTTTTACAAAATTTTACAATGCAGTATAAGCTTCTTACTTTTGATAAGAGCAACGAGAATATGTTTAGACTGCTAATGATAGAGCTTTTTCAAAATAAAGAGCTTAGAGAGCAGTTTATGAGTGAATTTCACGATAAGAATGTAAAGATGCTCTCAGAAGCATTCTTTATAATGATGCAAAACTCACTTATTCGTTCTCAAGATCCTATGATGATTTCTTATGAATTTTTATCTACCCTATTCTATATGAGGCTGCAAATAACACTTATGAGGTTTGATAATGATTCAACAACGGCTCTATCTACTCAATTTGAAAAGCATGTTGAATTTTTTTGGGAAAGTATTCGAATCTAATACTAATTAATATTAGATATAAATATAAAAAAAAGGCAACTAATAACAAGTTGCCTTTTAAGATTGCTAGTTAAGCCATAGCTTCTTTAGCGTATTTTTCACCAAGTTCGTAAGCTTTTTTATTGACTTCATGAACTTTTGCAGGTACTTTTGAAAGCATAGTATCGATAAGAGTATTTTTATCAATAGCATTCATCATAGTATTTGCAATTGCTAATGCTACAACCGATTGAGTAATAACGTTACCTACTTCTTCTTTTGCAATAGTAATAATAGGAATCTCATAGATCTTCCATTTTTTTCTATCTTCATCGGTTGGATGAACAAGATTTGGATCAACAACTATTGTCCCGCCCTCTTGTACACCATCTTTAAATAGAATATAGCTTTTCTGAGCAACTGAAAGCATAAAACCTATTTCACCGTCATTTGCATACGGATAGTAGATTTCTTCATCATCAAGCTGAATATCAACAACAGTAGGTCCACCACGAACTTGTGATGTATATGTTGCAGTTTTTAGTCCATGACCGCCAGTTTTAATTTTTGCAGCTGCAAAAATCTCACCAGCAAGAAGAACACCTTGTCCACCAACGCCTGTAAATCTCATTAATGTTTTACTCATTGTGTCTCCTTATATTTTTTTTGCAAAGTCATCTTGAGTGATTACTTTTCTTTCACCCTGATGTACTTTTTGAATTTCTGCATACATGTCACAATACTCATCTGCCTCAGTATCTTGATGTAAAATACCTGTTGGTAATAAGTTTAATTGCTCTTCAGGAGTCATCGCATCGTATTTTTTCTTAGGAGTAGTAATACTATCTATCCACTCTAAGTTTTCCATTGCTGAAAGCATTTTATTTTTTCTACCAAGGTTAATATGACAGTTAGAAAGAACTTCCATCATAGAGAAACCTTTATGTTCTATAGCTTTAATTATTGCTTTTTCTAATTTTTTAGGATCAAGCATTGACTCACGAGCAACAAATGAAGCTCCAGCAGCCATTGCTAATTTACACGTATCAAATGTTGGATCAATGTTACCCGCTTTTTGAGAAACTGTCCACATACCTTTTGGTGTAGTTGGAGAAGTTTGTGAATTAGTTAAACCATAGATAAAGTTGTTAATAATAATCATTGTTAAATCAATGTTTCTTCTACAACCGTGAATAGTATGATTACCACCGATAGCAAGTGCATCACCGTCACCTGCAACACAGATAACATGCTTGCTTGGGTTCGCTAATTTAATACCCGTTGCATAAGCTATTGTTCTACCGTGAGTAGTATGAACAGTGTTAAAATCAACATAAGATGAAAATCTTCCTGAACAACCAATACCAGAAACAACACAAATGTCATCTTGGTTTAGTCCCATTTTATCAATTGCTCTGACGAACGCTTTAAGAATTACACCATCGCCACAACCCCAACACCATAGTGTCGGCATTTTTTCAAGTCTTAAATATTTATCATAATTAAATGCCATCTTATAACTCCTTTACTTTACTTACAATCTCATGTGGAGAAAGTGGTCTACCGTTAACTTTAAACAGACCGTCAATATCAAGTCTTGCAGCTGCACGTTGAACTTCACTATGGTATTGACCAATATTAAGCTCTACAACTAAAACTTTTTCAATCTTATCAGTATGCTCTTTAATTTTTTCTGCAGGAGAAGGCCAAATAGTGATTGGTCTAAATAGACCGGCTTTGATACCCTCTTTTCTTAAATGTCTAATAGATTCTTTAGCTGCCAGTGAAACAGAACCATAAGCAACGATCATTACTTCAGCATCATCCATCATAAATTCTTCATAAGACTCAACTTCATCTTTATGAAGCTCTACTTTGTCTTCTAATCTTTGGATTAGTTTTCTACAAGTTTCAATTTCCTCAGTCGGGTAACCGTTTTTATCATGGTGAAGACCTGTAAAGTGATATCTGTAACCTTCATACATTGGATTAAGAACCGCCGGCTCATCATGCTCAACACCATATGGAAAATACTCTTCAGCAGGTCCGTCAAATCTTTTTCTCGGTACGATACCAGCTTCAACATCTTCAGCAGTCGGGATATCAGCTTTACCGTGCATGTGACCGATAGTCTCATCCAGTAACACGATTACCGGCTGCATAAATCTATCTGCAATATTAAATGCTCTTACAACTTCTGTATAACACTCAGCCAGTGAACCTGCACATAATGTGATTGATTTATAATCACCGTGTGAAGGGTTTTTAGATTGAAGGATATCACCTTGAGATACACGAGTAGGAAGACCAGTTGATGGTCCACCACGCATAACATTTACACATACTAAAGGTACTTCTGCCATTTGAGCAAGACCTAATTGTTCAGCCTTAAGCGACATACCAGGACCTGAAGTCGCAGTTAATGCACGCTGACCAACCATAGCTGCACCGATAACTGCACAGATACCACCTATTTCATCTTCCATTTGAATCGCTACACCGCCTTTTTTTGGTAAAAGGTCAGAGATAACATGCATAACTTCACTTGATGGTGTTAATGGATAGCCACCAAAAAACATACAGCCTGCATCAACAGCCGCTCTAGCAGCTAGTTCATTACCTGTAGATATTACTTCTCTAGTTGCCATTATTTAACTCCTTGTTCACTAAGTGACATATAATTATTCGCTATAACAGCTGCCTGACGCTCTTTAGATTCGTCAGTAAGTTTAGCAAAACTAAACCCAGCTGCTTTATATTCTTGTTTATCTGCTACATAAATAGCAAAGTCTGGACATGTAAGTTCACACTCATTACACCCTATACAAGCTTCAGGATGCTGTATTGAAATCATCGCACCCAACGTCGAAGTTGATTCATATTTCATACCAAGTACACCGGCTGGACATACAGATACACAAATATCACATGCTTTACAGTTACTAGTATTAACCCATACAGGTTGATTACCAGGGTTTTCAGTTCTAAAAGTTCCCATTTATTCTCCTATTATTAAAGTACAAATTTAATTTATACATTACTCTTTATCAGCAAAGAGTAGCTAAGTTTCTATAACTTTATTCTAAATTGTGCTGGTTGCGCTCCGTAATATAACTTTTTGTTACATTACGAGGCTCACACAAGAGAAAATTACTTAGCTAAAACCTCTGCAACAGCTTTACCGATTTCAGCCGGTGAAACAACTACTTTTACACCAGCAGCTTCAAGTGCTTCCATCTTCTCTTTTGCAGTACCGGCTCCGCCACTGATAATAGCACCGGCATGACCCATTCTTTTACCTGCAGGAGCAGTTTGTCCAGCAATAAAAGCAACAACAGGTTTAGTAATATGCTCTTTAATATATGCTGCTGCCTGAATTTCAAGGTCTCCACCGATCTCACCGATCATAACGATTGCTTCAGTCTCTGGGTCCGCTTCAAACATTGGAAGAAGTTGTTTGTATGAAAGGCCGATAATAGGGTCTCCACCAATACCTACCGCCGTAGTAATACCAAAACCTTCATTGCATACTTGATTTGCACCTTCGTATGTCAATGTACCAGATTTTGAGATAAGACCAACATTACCTTTTTTGAAAATCATACCTGGCATGATTCCGATTTTACACTCTTCGGCAGTGATGATACCAGGACAGTTTGGCCCGATCGTCATCATACCGTG
This sequence comes from Sulfurimonas sp., assembly GCF_041563495.1. Taxonomy (GTDB): domain Bacteria; phylum Campylobacterota; class Campylobacteria; order Campylobacterales; family Sulfurimonadaceae; genus Sulfurimonas. Next base: position 78,447 of record NZ_JBFFMZ010000003.1, on the reverse strand, counting down.
CTTAACGGCATGGGCTTTTGCCTTTTGCATATCACGAACAGGTGCACCTTCTGTAATGATTACAGCAAGTTCTATCCCAGCTTCAGCAGCTTCCATTACGGCATCCGCAACAAAAACAGGCGGAACGAAAATCATAGATACAGTAGCACCGGTTGCTTCAACTGCTTCTGAAACAGTATTGAAAACAGGCTGACCTAAGTGCTCTTGACCACCTTTGTTCGGTGTAACACCGCCAACAATTTTTGAACCGTAAGCTAAACACTGCTCTGCATGAAAAGTTCCCTCTTTACCGGTGAAACCTTGAACGATTATTTTTGTATCTTTATTTACTAAAATTGACATAAATTATTCTCCTTTCGCCGCAGCAACTGCTTTTGCAGCACCATCACCCAAGTCATTACCAACAATGATATTAGGAATGTTTGCATTTTTAAGAATTTCTGCCGCTTCTGGAGCATTTGTACCATCTAAACGAACAATAACAGGAACATTAACATCAGTTATTTTTGTTGCTTCTAAAATACCGTTAGCAATACGGTCACAACGAACGATTCCACCAAAAATATTTACAAAAATTGCCTTAACATTTGGATTTTTAAGAATGATCTCAAAACCTTTAGCAACAGTTTCAGCATTTGCACTACCACCAACATCCAAGAAGTTAGCAGGAGTTCCACCCATATAATTAATGGTATCCATAGTACCCATCGCAAGACCTGCACCGTTTACCATACAACCTATTTCTCCATCAAGAGAAATATATGAAAGACCATATTGAGAAGCTTCACGCTCATCAGCGTCTTCTTCAGAGATATCTCTCATATCTTCGATGTCTTGGTGACGTCCAAGTGCTGAATCATCAAATCCCATCTTTCCATCAAGTGCTAAAAATTCACCTGATCCAGTCTTGATTAAAGGGTTGATTTCAATCATCTCTGCATCGTTTTCTAAATAAAGATTATAAAGTGCGGAAGCGAATTTGATAAATTTACTCTGCTCTGCTTTATCAGTAATACCAAGACCAAAGACTAATTCACGACCATGAAAACCTTGAAAGCCTATAGCCGGGTCAACTGCAACTTTAATGATTTTTTCAGGTGACTCTTCAGCAACCTTTTCAATCTCCATACCACCTTCAGTTGAAGCCATAATAACAGGCATCTCTTTGGCACGGTCTAAAACAACACCAAGGTAAAGCTCATCTACAATATCAGCACCCTCTTCTATGTAAACTTTTTGTACAAGTTTACCTTCTGGTCCTGTTTGGTGAGTAACAAGCTGCATTCCAAGAATTTCATTTGCTAATTCTTTAACTTCATCTTTACTTCTAGCAAGCTTGACACCCCCGCCTAGACCGCGTCCACCTGCGTGAATTTGAGCTTTTACCACCCAAACATTTCCACCAAGTTCTTCTGCATTACGAGCAGCTTGTTCTGGTGTATTTGCGATAATACCGCGAGGTGTTGGAACACCATATTTGGCAAAAATTTGTTTTGCCTGATATTCATGTATATTCATTTATTCTCCTTATTTTAAAATGGAAGTTATTTAACTTCGTATTGTGCACGGCCAATTTTATATAAGTCCGCACCGTGTGTGTCATTAACTACAGTTACCGGAAAGTCAACTACTTCAAGTTTTCTTACCGCCTCAGGACCAAGTTCCTCATAAGCGATAACTTCTGCACTCTTAATCTGCTTGCCTAAAAGTGCACCTGCACCACCGGTAGCACCGAAGTAAACAGCCTTGTATTCTTCACAAGCTTCTGTAACATCTTTATTTCTTTTACCCTTACCTATCATTCCTTTTAAACCCTCAGCAATAAGCCTTGGAGAATAAGAGTCCATGCGATAAGATGTAGTAGGACCGGCACTTCCTATCGGATCACCCGGTTTTGGCGGAGTCGGTCCGACAAAATATATTACTGCACCTTTTATATCAAAAGGAAGTTCTTTGCCTTCATCAAGCAGATCAACCAATCTTTTGTGTGCTGCGTCTCTTGCAGTATAAATAGTACCGCTTAAATATACAATATCACCACTGTGTAACTCTGAAACAGTTTCATCACTTAGTGGAGTTGTCAAATGATATGTTTTACTCATCGTTTTCCTTTATATAGTGATATGTGTATGACGTGAACTATGGCACTGAACATTCACTGAAACAGGTAAAGATGCAATATGACAAGGATTTGCCTCTATGTGAACCGCTAAGACAGTCTCTGTTCCGCCCATACCCATAGTACCAATACCAAGTTTGTTAAGCTCTAATTTTATAGTATCTTCTAATTCAGCCATTTCAGGATCTTCATTTACAGAGCCTATGTTACGAAACAACGCATGTTTTGAGCTGATTACAGCTTTCTCAAACGTTCCACCGATTCCAACACCTACAGTAAGAGGAGGACAAGGGTTTGGTCCGGCATCTGAGATACACTCTCTAACATAATCGATTACACCCTGCTTTCCGGCAGCCGGGGGAAAGACTCTTGCACGAGATACATTCTCGCTACCACCGCCCTTTGCAGCATATTCTATATCTATCTTGTCACCTTCAACTATATCAAGGTGGATAATTGCAGGCAGGTTGTATCCGACAGTGTCTTTTAAATTAGCACGAGAAAAAGGCTCACATGTAGAAGCTCTTAAGTAACCCTCAATATACCCTTTTTCAGTGCCTTCATTGATAGCATCTTTTAAAAGACCGCCAACAACTTTCACATCAGCACCGATTTTTACAAAGAAAACGGCGAGTCCAGTATCTTGACAAAGAGGACGAGCTTCACTGCTTGCAATATCAGCATTTTTTAAAAGCTGTTTTAAAACTTCTTTACTTACGGGGCTTTTTTCATTCTCGTAGGCTTCTTTCATAGCATTTAAAGCATCTTCTGGTAAATTTGAAGCAGAATATACGATTATATCTCTAACATTTTTTACTATTTCTTCATACGCTATTTCACGCATTCGCAATCCCTCTTTTAATAAATATATATACTAAAGTATTTTGAAACATAGTTTAGCATGCTTTTTACAATACTGTATATTATAGATATTTATTTTTTAACATATGAGAAAGTGTGTAAATATTACACACTTAAGAATTGTCTTTTTAGTCAAAAGGTGTAGATTCTACTCAAAAAAATTATTTTCTTTCAAGATGTCTATTCCATCTTGAATTGAATCAACAGAGATTTTAAACTTAGCCTTTGTATCTTCGTCTAAATCGAGTTCTATTATTTTTTCAACTCCATTAGCACCAAGAACAACAGGAACGCCAACTGTTATATCCTTATAGCCATATTCACCATCAAGCATAACTGAAGACGGCATAACAATTCTACTGTCATCAAGCATAGCTTCAACCATAACTGAAATAGCACGACCTGGAGCATAATAGGCAGAAGTTCCAAGATACTTGACTATTTCAGCTCCACCATCTTTTGTTCTTGCAATAATATCTTCCATGTCTTTTTTACTTACTATCTGATCCAAAGGAACACCGCCAACAGCAGAAATTTCAGGAAGGGGAATCATATTCTGACCGTGATCACCAATCAGCATTGCTCTTGTTTGACCTGATCCATATCCGACTTTTTGATTTATTTGGTATGCCATTCTGGCACCATCCAGTGCTCCTGCCATACCAATGATTCTGTTTCTGTTCCAACCTGTCATTTTATGAATAACGTAAGTCATTATATCAAGCGGATTAGATACACAAAGTATTATCGCATTTGGAGAGTATTTCATAACATTGCCAACTACATCTTTCATGATTTTTGCATTAATCATCAACAAATCAGCCCTGGTCATATCGCTTTTACGAGGCACACCTGCTGTTATAACAACAATATCGCAATCTTTTAAATCACTTGCATCTTTTGCTGCTGTTACAATAGTACCCTTTGGAGCGTAACTTGTTGATTGACCTATATCTAAAGCTTTTCCAATTGCAACATCGGTATTTATATCATACAAAATAACTTCGTGACAAGTACCCTTTATTGCTAAACTATATGCTGCCGTTGCACCGACAAATCCGGCTCCGACTATTCCTACTTTTCTACCTACCATACATACTTCCTTTTATTTTATTTTTTAACTTCTATACCGAATGTAAATCCGCTATTCACTTTTTCTATAAGTTCGGGCAAAATATCTTCATATTCGCCTACTATTCCAAAATCGGCATTGGAAAATATTGTCTCTTTTGCATGAGAGTTGATTGCTATAATAGTTTCTGATTCTTTCATCCCTGCGATATGCTGAACCGCTCCGCTGATACCTACCGCAATGTAGACTTTAGGCCGTACAGTCTTACCAGTTTGTCCGATCTGTCTTGCATATTCAGCCAAGCCTTCATCAACCACGGGACGGCTTACAGCCCACTCAGCATTAACACCTTGTTTTTTAAGTGCCTCTGCCAAATCTTTGACTAGATTCATATCATCACTGACTGCACCTCTGCCGCCAGTCACTATAATATCAGCTTCAAACAAGTTTTGTAATCCACCCTCACCTCTTACCGTCTCAATAATCTCTGTTACAAAATCATCATCACTCAATACCGGAGTAAAATTTGTAACACTGCCCTCTCTTGTAGCATCCGGAGTCGGAACTGCAAATGTACCTGCGCGTGCAGTTGAAATCTGAGGACATACAAAACCCAAAATAGTTGCAAGTTTTGACTCACCGTAAGTCGGTCTTCTTGATTCCAGTATAGGAGCAAATATTTTTTTATTCTTTCTATCGATGTGTTCACCGATTTCAAGAGCCGTACAATCAGCAGTAACCCCGCCATGAGTCTTAACACCTATTCTAGGGGCAAGTTCACGGCCTGCTGTTGTTGCCGCAAAAAGCGCTATCTCCGGATTTTTATCTTTAATTACCTGTGCAAAGATAGATGCAAAAGGCAGTATTCTATACTCTTCTAACCTCTCATCATTTACAACAATTACTTCATCACTTCCGCACGATATCAACTCTTTAGCTAAATCATCGATATCTTTACCGATTAAAAGAGTTATAACTTTAGTGTCATTTCCAAGAGAAGAAGCAAGACTTCGCGCAGGAGTCAAAAGTTCTAATGATGGTCTGGATATTTTCCCATTTACAACTTCCGCCCATGTTAGTATTCCTGAAGCTCCGTTTCTAAAGTCTACTTCTTCGTAGCCCTCAGGTCTTTTTTTAGCTTTAGCTTCTTTTTTCTCTTTTACATCAACACTGTTTTTACCTGATTTCATATTTTCTATCAAGCTAGCCACTAACTCAGCTTCGTTGTGACCTTCACTCATTTTTATCTGTGCACGTTCACTTACAATATTTGCAACTTTTGCAACAATTGTAGGGGAGCCGCTAAGTCCGATGTTTTTATCGCTTAAGTTAATATCGTCAATATTTAATACCGTAACCTCTGTATTTCTGGCTTTTACTGCACCACTAAGAGCCGGTCGTCTCGGACTTATACCTGTAGGAGTAAAAGAGAGAGTACAAGGAAGAGGCAAACTCATCATCTGATAACCGCCTTCAATTATTCTTTTAGCTTCTATATGTTTATCTTTAAGAGAAGCAACTTCTATAAATGTAGCTTGTGGTATTGACAAGTTTTCAGCTACTTGAGATGGTACATGAGCGGTATCTCCGTCACTTGTCTGACGACCTGCCACGATTATGAAGTCTTCATTTAATCCTTTTCCAAAACCCAGATGCTTGAGCATAGTAGAAATAGCCAGACCTGTTGCATAGGTGTCTGATCCGCCCAATCTTCTGTCACTTAAAAGATATGCCTCATCATAGCCCATAGAGATTGCTTTTTTCAGAGAGGTTTCAAAAGACGGTGGTCCCATTGAGCAGACTATAAGTTTCGCATCCGGATTATCAATCTTCATTTGAAGCCCGGCTTCAAGCGCATATCCGCAATCTACATTGATAATAGATTTTGCTTTGGTTCTATCCATCAGACCGTCGTCACCCATTCTCATCTCGGACGGCAGTGGAACTTGTTTCATTAAACTGATTATTGTTAAAGCCATATTATATTTCCCCCAAATCTACATCATGTTATAGTCTGGACCGTCACCGCCATAAGGCGTAGTCCAAGTAATTCCACTGTTTGGTGATTTAATATCACAAGTTTTACAGTGAACGCAGTTTTCAGCATGCAACCTAAGTGATTTCTCACCACTTTTTTTATCTATGTGCAGTTCATAGACTTCAGCAGGACACATAGAAGCTTCTGCCAAGCCGAATTCATTTATATTTGATGATTTAAATTGCTCTTCATTGTTTACAACTAGATGCGGTACTTGATTTTCATCATGCATTGCTTTTGAGTAATAGACAGTCGTTACCTTGTCAAAAGTGAGTTTTTTATCGTAATCTAACTTGCCTGCGAATCTATCTTTAAATGGTTCTGCAGAAAACGCTCTTATTGTTTTGGTTGTAAGATAGTCGGCTTCAACTTTTGGAACCATTAAGCAGGCACCGCCGGTTATAAGCTGTAGACTCATTTTAAGACCACCGATTAGCATTCCATCTTGCATAACAGCTCTCATATTTCTGACCGGATATAACTCTTTATAAATAGAACTTCCATTGACCAATTCTTCATACTTGGACAATGAAGCTTTACTTGTATCACCGTTAACCAGAGCCTCAGATGCTGCAGTCGCTGCACAAATACCGGATCTAACAGCTAAATGAACACCTTTTAATCTCGGTGTACTTAGAAAACCTGCACTGTCACCGACAATCATCATATTATCTGCATAATATTTCACCACGGAATTCCAGCCGCCTTCAGGCAGTGTTTTTGCACCGGCTTCTATTACATGACCGCCTTCGAGTATTTTTGATATATACGGATGAGTTTTCCATACCTGCATAGCGGCATGAACATCAAAAGACGGATCTTGATAGTCAAGCCCGACAACAAGCCCTAGAGCTACTCTGTTTTCACTCAGTCCATAAATAAAACCACCGCCAAACTCTTCTTTGTCTCTTAAAGGATAACCAAATGTATGCTTAACCGAACCGGCTTCAACCCTGCCATCCGGAACTTTCCATATCTCTTTTACCCCAAGAGAATATACTTGCGGGTTTTTGCCTGCGTCTAGATTTAACTTCTCGACAACCGTTTTAACGGCAGAACCCCTAGTCCCTTCAGCAAAAACCGTTATGGCAGCTTCTACTGTTGTACCTTCTTGAAAGTTTTTTTGCTTAACACCGTGATGGTCAACGCCTGTATCTTTGGTTTTTACACCGATGACTTTATTGTCGCTGTCATAAACTACAGAATCAACAGAGAATCCTGTGTAAATTTCTACACCTCTTTCCTCTGCCAATGTAGCCAAATATTTACAGACTTGACTTAGAGATGCAACATAATTTCCATAATTTGACATATACGGAGGATGAAAGGGAAGCACTGTTTCACTTCCGTTATCATTAAGCTTTAAAGTAACATCATCTCCTACTTTTGAATCAAATGGGATTCCATCAAACTCTCCGGTTGTGAGAAGATGCTTGAACACTTCAGGTCTAATAACAGCCCCTGAGAGGATATGCGAGCCGATAGAACTGCCCTTTTCTATTAGCATTATCTTTTTATTTTCACCTCTTTGCTTTAGTTTATCTGCTAAAGCAATTGCTGTTGAAAGACCGGCAGGTCCTCCTCCTACAATAAGTACATCTGTTGAAATATTATCCATTTAGCACTCCATTAATTTAATTAATTTTAATAATCACCTTAAGTAATAATATAAGGTAACAGATTAAAAGTAAACTTAAGTCTCACTCTTCAGTATAAATTAAAATAGATTTTATGATGTTACATATCGAAACTGATGAAAATGATTTTAAAGTTACATAATGAAACAGGTACAAGAGGTGATGTCTGTGGGATAGAGCTACTAAAAGTAACTCTATATATTATTTGGCATAAAAGTCGTTTTCATAAAGTGCATCAATGAGTTCTTTTACACTTCCTATAGATTTAGCAAATTTTCTGTCTTGGTCATCGTTTAAGTTAGCTTCAATGACTTTTTCAACACCGCGAGCTCCTATCATAACAGGAACACCGCTTACAACATTGCTATATCCATACTCACCATCAAGCATAACAGCACACGGATAAATCTGCTTCATATCAGTAAGTACAGCTTCTACCATAAGAGCTGTCGCTTTAGCCGGTGCATAGTAGGCACTACCATCTTTAAGCAATCCAACTATTTCAGCCCCACCCTTTTTAGTTTTTTCAACTATTTCATTTATTTCATCCCAAGTTAATAAGTCAGTCAACGGAACACCGGCAACAGTAGAAAACCTTGGTAATGGAACCATATCATCACCGTGTCCTCCCATTACAGAACATCTAATCTGCCCTGCACCGTAACCTAGTTTTTCATACACGAAGTGAGCCATTCTAGCACTATCTAAGATGCCAGCCATACCAAGGACTCTACTTCTGTCCCAACCAGTCTCTTTTAGAGCAACATAGACCATAGCATCTAGCGGATTTGACACAGGAATAATAACAGCATTCGGTGATGAAGTTTTAATAACACTAACGACATCTTTCATAATCTTAGCATTTTTAATCAGTAAATCATCTCTACTCATACCAGGAAGTCTTGGACTACCTGCTGTAATTACAACAACATCACAATCTCTTACATCTTCTAGTGTTTCTGCAACAGTAATAACAGTGTGTTTTCTTGCAGCTTGTGCAGCTTGCGATAAATCTAGCGCTTTACCTTTTGCTTTGTCAACATCATTAGCTCTTAAAATAACTTCATGACAAGACCCACTCATCGCCAAAGAATATGCTACTGACGAGCCGACATTACCTACGCCTACAATTCCTACTCTTTTACCTTTCATGGTACCCCTTTGATTATGTTATTTTTATAGTAAACAATTAAAGATTGTATTATATCTTTAATCTTTAAATGTTTGCTATGAGAGAGTTGAAAAATTCAACTCTCCATAGTAATTTTTAACTATATTGCGTCAATAATAGCGTTTAAAGTTGCAGACGGTCTCATCGCAGCTTCTGCTTTTGCATCATCTGGATGGAAGTAACCACCGATATCCTTTGGACTTCCTTCAGAAGCTAAAAGCTCAGCGATAATTTTATCTTCATTTTCAGTTAAAGCTTTTGCAACTGGAGCAAATTTAGCAGCTAACGCAGCATTATCGCCTTCAGCTAATGCTTTAGCCCAGTATTGAGCTACATAAAAGTGAGAAGCTTTATTGTCCGGCTCTCCACATTTACGTGATGGCTCTTTAGAGTTATCTAGGTAAGCGTCATTTGCAAAGTCAAGCCCAGCTGTAACAGCTTCTAGCTCAGCAGAATTATGTTTTCTAGCTAAAAATCTTAAAGACTCTGCAAGTGCTAAGAATTCACCCAATGAATCCCATCTTAAGTGACCCTCTTTTAAGAATTGTTCAACATGTTTAGGAGCAGATCCACCAGCACCAGTTTCATACAATCCACCACCAGCTAATAATGGTACGATAGAAAGCATTTTTGCAGATGTTCCAAGCTCTAAGATTGGGTACATATCTGTTAAGTGGTCACGTAAAACATTACCTGTTACAGCAATTGTATTTTTACCTTCTCTTACTCTAGCATTAGTAAATCTAGTAGCAGATGTAACATCCATAATTTGGATATCTAAACCATCTGTATTAAGATCTTTAAGATAAGTATTTACTTTCTTAATCATCTCTGCATCGTGTGCTCTGTTTTCATCTAACCAGAAGATAACAGGAACTTGTTCGATTTGACCACGTTCTACTGCTAATCTAACCCAGTCTTTGATTGGGATATCTTTAGCTCTTGACATTCTCCAAATATCACCAGCTTCACATTCAAAGCTCATTAATACTGTACCGTCTTCTGCCGTTACTGTAACAGTTCCGGCTTCAGCTAATTCAAATGTAGTCGGGTGTGAACCATACTCTTCAGCTTTTTGAGCCATAAGACCAACATTAGCCATAGAACCCATAGTTGCTACATCGTACTGACCGTTTTTAACACAATCAGCTACCATTTCTGCATGAAACATAGCATAAGTACTATCAGGGATTACAGCAACACACTCTACTGCATCACCGTTTCTATCCCACTGCTTACCACCTTCACGTACAACTACAGGCATAGAAGCATCGATAATAACATCGTTTGAAGCATTAAAGTTTGTAGTACCTTTATCTGAATCAACCATAGCTATTTTTGGACTATCAGAATCAACTACCGCTTTAAATGCAGCTTTTATTTCAGCTTCTTGTGCATGTCCTGCAATTTTTTTCTCAATATCAGAAATACCAAGGTTAGCATTTACCTTTAACTCTTTAAATGTAGTTGCATATTTTTCAAATACCGGTGCAAAAAATACTTCTAATGCATGACCAAACATAATTGGGTCAGAAATTTTCATCATTGTTGCTTTTAGGTGAATTGACCATAAAACACCGTTTGCTTTTGCATCATCAATTGTTTTTTGAATAAACGCTCTTAATTTAGATGCTGACATAAATGTACCATCTAAAATCTCTTTATCAAGAGCATCTATTGTTGCTAATTCTTTACCGTTTAAAGCAATAGTAACTTTTTGCGCTTTATCCATAGTAACAGATTTTTCATTACCGTAAAAATCACCATCTCCGGCCATATGTGCAACATAAGCTTTTGAGTTTTCAGAAAATGCCTTTAATCTATGTGGATTTTTTTGAGCAAATCTCTTAACAGGTTTTGCAGCACGTCTATCAGAGTTACCTTCACGAAGAACAGGGTTAACAGCAGAGCCAAGACAAGTATTATATTTTGCTCTAATTGCTTCTTCTTCAGCATTTGCAGGGTTTTCAGGAAAGTCAGGTATATCATACCCTTGTCCTTGAAGCTCAGCTATACAATCTTTAAGTTGACCAATAGAAGCAGACACATTAGGAAGTTTAATGATGTTTCCATCTTCTTGTAAAACAACTTCACCTAGTTTTGATAATTCATCTTCAGCTAAACCCATTGCAGCCAAAGTTCTACCTGCTAGTGAAATATCACTAGTAACTACATCTACACCTGCTGCTTTAGTAAAAGCATTTACAATCGGTAGTAATGAATAAGTTGCTAAAGCTGGTGCTTCATCGATTTTAGACCAAATAATTTTTGACATCTTCTGTCCTTAGGTTAATATTTGTCAATGTGATAGTTTGATAACTCCACAAAAACTTTCAGGACAATCATAACACTAAGATAAATAATATATAATCATCATCACTGAATAAAGAAGGTATATTAAGAATTAGTTTCGTTTGGTAACACGCTTTATGTTGCTTAAATGTGTAGAATAGTTACATGAAAAATCATGACCTCCACTCTTAGATTTCATAAAATACAAATAATTTGTCTTTGCAGGAAATACTGCTGCCCTAATTGCTTCAAAGCTTACGTTGCATACAGGAATCCTTGGTACACCCCTGTTTTTGTAGGTATTGTATAGTGTATTATCTTCTCTTATTCTTTTAGAAGTGATTTTCTGATGCGAATATTTTCCATAATTTAGAGTGCCGTCCATTTGCAATTTCATGCCTTTATTAATTCTATTGTAGATTACTGAACTAACTAGCGGCATCTCTTCAATATTAGCCGATTCTTTCTGAATAACAGATGCAATTGCTACAAAATGAAACCATTTTTTTTCATTATATGTTCCAAAAAGTTTTATTGACAACTCTTTCATCTGCTTATATGAATGTGATAAGAGGATTTTAATAAGTTCTTTTTCCGTTATGCCTACCGGAAGCCTGTAAGTATTTGGAACAAAGGCACCTTCTTCTTGTTTAGTTTGTAAATAATATTCATTCTGAAGCTTTTCCCTGTTGAGATTTAATTTTACAGAGAGCTGATCCAGAAATATATATGTTGTTTCGCCAGGTATTAGTGTTACATTTTGAAGCGCTGCTTTAGCATGAGTCAATTTATATAAGAAGTCAGCTCTAGTACAATTAGTAGCGCCAATATCTATCCAACCTTTTTGAGGAGAACCCATAACTCTTAATATCAATGAATCTAATTTGCTTACATTGTAATTTTTCTCACGTAATTGTGTTATAATCTGGTTTATAGAACCCTTTGCTACAAATAGCACTCTATGGGTTTGCATTGGCTGATTTAGGTAATATATGAATGATAAAATAATTATTAGTGCTATTCTAAAACTCCATTTTACTATTGTTAGTGCTTTATCATTCATTTTTTTTACACTTTCTCTTTTATTTATATTATTGCAAAACGGCTTATATATACAAAATATATCACTGCCAAACATACAAGTCCAGAAATTATACATTAAATGGAATGAAAAATTAAACATTAGCATCCAAGAAATCAAAATAGTTAAAAACTCCAAAAGAACAAAAAACAGATTTAGCATTAAAGAAGTAGACAAGTTCTTTAATGCTCTGCTTCTTTTTGATAATTGGTTTGAAAAAATCGAGATAAATAAAATAAGCTTCAATGATATTAAAGGCTCTTTCAAATACATAGACGGTAAAGACGGCTTTTTAGTAGCCTCATCAAAAAACTTCTCTTTTAAAAGCTCTCTTTTCTTTGAATCGCACCTTTTCAACGTTAAAATAGAAGAATTTTATGACTATAAACGCAATATAAAGATCAATGGAAATATAATATTTGACGGATATAGAAATTTAGAACTGATTTCATCTCTAAATATAAATATAAATAATGATGTAAAACTAAACGCTTATTTAGTCTCAAATAGCACTAAGGCATCTTACAAAATAGATTCCAATGAAAAAATAAAAAGTCTTAAACACACTATAGAAATGTTTGGTATGCCAAAAGAAGTCAAATATTGGGCTTATGATGCTATTAAAACATCAGATGTAGAGCTTACAAGTGTTCATGGCTGGTTGGAGTACAATAATCTCTCTGATGCGTATAAAAACATATATGTAAAAGCTGTTGCAAACAATCTTTCATATACCTATAATAAAAAACTTGAACCAGTTACCACAAACAATACTAAGTTAGAATTTAAAAACGGCGTTCTTTTTATCAGACCTAAAGACGCTTATCAATATGGTTTCAATCTAAATAAAAGCTGGCTAAAGATTGATTTTACAAAAAAAGAGGAATTGTTAACCCTATTTTTACTTTTTAATGGAAAAGTCACCAAAGATTTGATCTATCTTTTAAATACATACCAGATTAAACTTCCATTTTTGCAAAATAGCGGAAATGTAGATACTAACTTAAAAATAGAAGTCGGTCTGCGAAACATTGACGTAAGGGCAAAAGGAGACTTCTTTACTAAAAAAGCAAACTTTAACTACCTTGGGCTTGATTTGGACATATATAATGCGCATGTATTTTTAGATAACTATGATGTTTCAATAAAAAATATGCACTCAAAATATAAAGACATCGCAACAGCAGATGTTGATGTAGAGTTCAATGCAAAAAAAAGTGAAGGGACAATAGACTTTAGAGTACAACAAGTTGATTTTAAAGATATAGGATTAAGGCTTAAAAAAAGTGATACACCGCTAAATATTAGTTATAAAATTTCAAACGCACAAGACACCATTAATGCCGAGCGTTCTACATGGCTGTTTAAAGATAAAGATGTCAATGTTGAAAAAGTAACGATACCTTTTGATTTAAAAACACTTGAAGCGCAAATACCTACTACTTCCATTGACATAGATAATATTGCATCAGCTTATGTTTCAGGAACATTTGCACTCAAGCCTATAAGAGCAGACCTTGATGTGGATATCTTAAACTTTATGCTTCATGATGTAAGAATGGATCAATCAAGTGCATCGCTTAAAGTAAACTACAGTGAAAAGTTTATTCTAACTTCAAATGACAAAATAAGACTTAATGCCAACAATCTTGATTATATACTCGATCATATAGCTATAGAGATGCAAGAAGATGAATTTAGAATCTTAAACAGTGATATAGAAATCAAGGATTTTGCGAATGCCAAGCTTAGTGCTAAATACTTCTTTAATGATAGCAACGGAACGATTAAACTGAAAAAATTAAAGTTTAAAAATAAAGATTTTGGCGATATTTTCTCTTCCGACGATGCAATAAATCTGGATGTTGAATCAAATCAAAAGAAAACTGAGATAAAAGCTAAGGATTACAATGCTCAATTGACTTTAAAAGATAAAGAGTGGATACTAAAATTTAATTCCATTGCAGATATAGCAAAAAAATCAAAACTTTTACAAGACAACAACATAACAAATGGTGATTTTACCTTATATAAAAACCAAAACAATACAAATATACAATTTTTATCAAACATCAAATATCCATACAAAATATTGACTTCACAAAACACTCCGACAGACAACTATGTACTTAAAGGAGAGATAAAGAACACAAGTAAAGATATCTCACTTAATATAAACGGTTCCGTTGACGTAGATATAGGCAAAGAAATAAGGATCTCTGCAAATAACACAGGAATAAGTATAGATGAAGTATTAAACTATTTTAATGATAGGAATTCCAGTGCAGCTGGCGCTAAAAATGTTATTTTTAACGCTAATAACTGCTATTTATACATAAGCAAAAACAGACATGTTGTCTCAGATAATATAAATTTACAATATTTTAACAACATTGTAAGTGCTCAATTAAAATATAAAGAAGGCAGCGCCGGTTTTGAGCTAAAAGATGGTAAGTTTTATCTTTACGGTGATAATTTTAGTGATAAATTTATGGATAACCTGTTTGCACTTTCAAAGTTTAAAGGAGGAAATCTTTCCTTTTCTATGACAGGTACAACTCAAGAATACAGTGGTCTTATGTACATAAAAGACACAACAGTCATTGATTATAAAGTTTTAAATAATATATTGGCTTTTGTAAACACAATACCATCATTAGTTACATTCTCTGTTCCAGGGTACAGTAAAAATGGACTTGAAGTTAGCAGTGCATATATGAATTTTCACACAAAAGATGATATTTTTAATATTACAGACATATCTCTTGATTCAAAAGAGATGGATATTTTGGGAAGAGGAACTGCAAGTTATAAAAACAATAGTATTGATGTTGAGTTAAACTTAAAAACAGACTTAGGTAGTAGCGTATCAAAAATACCTGTAGTTGGTTATATACTACTTGGCGAAGACTCGATATCTACTTCAATGAAAATAAGCGGTAAGTTAAATGACCCAAAAGTCCAAAGTTTAATTGCAAAAGATATTGCTGTAGCACCGCTGAATATTATAAAAAGAACACTTCTCCTGCCGTTTCATCTATTTGAAGATGACAAAGACAAGAAAAAAGATTAGTTACGACTTACTCGTTTCTCAAAACAGTTAAAATATCTACTTCACTTGCTTTTTTTGCAGGATAATATGATGAAGCAATAACAATAACGAATGCTCCCGTAACAATAAGCATAAAGTCTTTCATGCTTAAATCCAATGGGAGTGTAGTCGTAGGATAAACATCCTTCGGAAGTGAGACAATATCAAAAGTGCTTAAAACCCATAAACCGCTCATACCAAAAACGATTCCAGCTAAAATTCCACTTACCCCGATTACTATTCCAAGATACAAAAATACTTTTTTAATCTCACTGGTTGTAGCTCCAAGAGAGAGTAAAAGAGCTATTTCACTTCTTCTATTCATGACAGTCATCAAAAGTGAAGATATTATATTAATCGCTGCGATTAATATAATAAGCATTAAAACAATAAACAGAGATGCTTTTTCCAACTCAAGAGCGGCAAAAAAGTTAACATTATCTTCCCACCACCCTTTTACGGTAACACTAATAGGAAGTATCTTTTTTATTTTTAATATATCTTTATGAGGGTTATTTGAAAAGATATGTATTCCATCATATTGATTGGAAGGAATAGAAAGTATTGACTGCATTGAAGATAGAGTTGTATAACTGTATGCTTTGTCATAAGCACTAAGTCCTGAATCAAAAACACTTCTTACATTAAAGCGTTTTATCTTCGGAGTAATTGAGAGTCCACCAGGTTCTACATGAGTGAAGATATACATTAACTTGTCATCAACATATAGATTGAACTCATCTTTTAAACTTTTTCCTATTAATATATCAAATTTTGAAAATTTATTATTTTGTATTGCTTTGTCTAAAACACTGTTTACTTTCGCTTCATCCTCAAAATTTACACCGAAGATGTAACCGCCTTCTAGCTTTGTACCGCTTCTAGCCATAACCGATGATTGGACATAAGGGCTAAAATGAAGTTCAGGAAACTTTGCTTCTAAATCCAAAAGAAGATCTTCATTGACTGCACCGTAGAATTTTGGTATGACAGTTAAAGGATAGTTCATTATTGTAAGTTTTTTCTGAAATTCTTTATCAAAACCATTCATAAGAGCCATAGCTATCAAAAGTACCATAACACCGAGAGTGATACCTAAAAAAGCAAGTAAGGCTGAAAGGAATATAAATGGCTGCTCATTGTCAAAGCGTAAAAAACGCTTTACTAGATAGGGAACTATTGATGTTTTCAAGAAGCAAAGATACCTTTTTTAGGACCGCTTTTTCCGCAGCACTGTTTGTATTTTTTTCCACTACCGCAAGGACAAGGCTCATTTCTAGCTACTTTTTTTACAGATGCTTCATCATCTTCTATCATATGATTAAATTGTCTGGCTGCTTCATCAAATTTTCTTTGTAGCTCAAGCTGCTCGGCTACTTTTGCAGCTTCTTCTTCAGGAGATTCCATTTTAAATTGGATGATTTGAAGAGTTTTAATAGTGTTAAATTTAATATCTTTTATAAGTTCAGTAAAAAGGTTAAAACTCTCTTTTTTATACTCGACTAACGGATCTTTTTGATTATATGCACGAAGTCTGATACCTGTTTTCATATTATCCATAGCGTACAAGTGCTCTCTCCAAGCACTATCTAGCTCTTTTAGATAAAGTTCTCTTTCTATTTCATGCTGAACGTCCTCGTCTAAAACATTCATTTTATCACTGTATGATTTTTTGATTGCTTCAGTAAGAGCTTCATGTAATTCTTCAAACTCAAAGGAGGAGTAATCTTCCATATTTAGATCAAGATTTATCTCTTCTTTTATCATTTCAGATAATTTTTTGAGATTAAAATCTTCTTTTGCTCCACCATCAAAAATATCGCTGTTATTTAAAATATTATATACATATTCAATTCTAATTTCATCGATTTTCGATCCTATGTCGTATTCAGTATCAAGAAGTTGATTTCTGAATTTATAAACGATTTTTCTCTGCTCATTTGCCACATCATCATACTCAACGATCTGCTTTCTACCTTCGTAGTGCATATTCTCAACTTTCATTTGAGCTTTTTCTACTGCACGAGTCACCATTTTAGATTCAATATATTCACCGTCTTCAACGCCAAGTCTCTCCATAATAGACTTGATTTTATCAGAACCGAAAATACGCAGCAGATTATCTTCTAGAGATAGATAAAACTGTGTTGTACCTGCATCACCCTGGCGACCACTCCTACCGCGAAGCTGATTATCAATACGACGATTCTCATGTCTTTCAGTACCGATAATATAAAGACCGCCAAGAGCTTTAACTTCATCACTTACTTTAATATCAACACCACGACCAGCCATATTTGTAGCAATCGTGACTGCCCCTTTGGCACCGGCATGTTTAATTATTTCACCTTCTTGTGCGTGATTCTTAGCGTTTAAGACAGTATGAGCAATTTTTTCTTTTTTAAGAACCTCATGTAAGACTTCAGATTTCTCAATTGAAGCTGTACCTATTAAAACAGGTTGTC
This sequence comes from Sulfurimonas sp., assembly GCF_041563495.1. Taxonomy (GTDB): domain Bacteria; phylum Campylobacterota; class Campylobacteria; order Campylobacterales; family Sulfurimonadaceae; genus Sulfurimonas. The sequence continues at coordinate 60,620 of NZ_JBFFMZ010000003.1, read as the reverse complement.
CAGTTTTAGAGAGTTCTTTAACTGTATTTATAACTGCTTCAAACTTTTCTGCTTCTGTCTTATATATTAGATCGTTTAAATCTTTTCTTGTAATAGGAATATTTGTAGGAATAGATACAACGTCAAGTGAATAAATCTGAGAGAACTCTGTTGCTTCAGTTTCTGCCGTACCGGTCATTCCTGCTAATTTATCATACATTCTAAAGTAATTTTGAAATGTAATGTCTGCCAAGGTCTGTGTTTCTTCTTTAATCTCAACTCTTTCTTTTGCTTCAAGTGCTTGGTGAAGACCTTCACTAAAACGACGACCTTCACTCAGTCTACCCGTAAACTCATCAACAATTACGACTTCACCGTCATTTACAACATAATCAACATCTTTTTCAAAAAGATAGTTTGCTTTAAGTGCTTGATCTAGTGCATGAGGAAGAGAAGAGTTTTCTACACTGTAAAGATTTTCAACTCCAAAAAGTTCTTCTGCTTTAGTAATACCCTCTTCTGTAACAAGGATTATCTTATCTTTTTCATCTACCGTAAAATGCTCATCTTTAACCAACTTCATAGCTATACCGTCAGCGACCAAATAATCATCAAGTGCTCTGTTGGTCGGGCCGGAGATAATAAGCGGTGTTCTAGCTTCATCAATCAAAATACTGTCAACTTCATCCACAATAACAAAATTATGATTTCTTTGAGCCATCTGATCTTTAGAATAACTCATATTGTCTCTTAAATAGTCAAATCCAAACTCATTATTTGTACCATAGGTTATATCACAATTATATGCATCAATTTTTTCTTGCGGTTCATTATTACTTTCTAAAACTGTTCCGACTGAGAACCCTAAGAAATTATATAGAGCGCCCATTTCTGTTGCATCTCTGGATGCAAGGTAGTCATTCACTGTTACTAGATGTACACCTTTGCCTGTCATGGCATTAAGAACAATGGCAAGTGTTGCAACAAGTGTTTTACCCTCACCTGTCTTCATCTCAGCTATTCTACCTTCATGCAGAGCCATACCGCCTATCAGCTGAACATCAAAGTGCCTCATGTTTAAAACTCTTTTACTAGCTTCTCTAGTTATAGCAAATGAATCTTCTAAAACATCGGTTAAAGTTTTTTCTTCATTTAAAACACTCTTTCTTAACTCTGCAAACGCCTCTTTTAATTCATCATCACTTAGAACTTCATACTTAGACTCTAAATCATTGATTTTTCTAACTCTTTTAGCATATTTTTTTAATTCACGATCATTTGAAGTACCAAAAATCTTACCCATTAATGCCTGTAGCATTCTCAACCTTGTTATAGACTACTATATAGTTTACTATATAATAGTCACTGAAATTGCACTAATTTTAGCATAGTAATAGTAATAATTTGCATAAATTTAAAATGATTTCATTTTTAAACTCATATTAGATAATATGTAAACAGTCACTTCGATATAATTTCTCAAATAAGGAACTTCATGAAACATGCACTGACACTATTATTATCTTATACCCTGAGTTTTGCTTCATTCGATGCAATAAATACATTTCAGGCTGATTTCACACAAAGCGTAACAGACGATAAAGACAAATCTTTAGTATATGAAGGTCATGTGGTCGCTTCTAAGCCCCAAAATGCTGTATGGAACTACACTAAGCCCATAAAAAAAGATGTTTATATAAACAGATATAACGTAACGGTTGTTGAACCTGAAATTGAACAAGTGATCGTTAGAAGAATAGAATCTAATTTTGATTTTTTCAATATGATACAAAATGCAAAAAAAATTGAAAAAGATGTGTACGAAGCTCGTTACAAAGAATCAAAGTTTACGATAACTACAAAAAACAGACTTATAGAGAGCATTTCATATATAGATGAGTTTGAGAACAAAGTAAAGATACTGTTTGAAAATCAAAAACAAAATGAAGATGTAAATGTAGAACTTTTTATTCCTAAATACCCTTTGGAATTCGATATTGTAAGAGATTAAAGTTAATCTTTTTTTTAATATAAAATAAAAAAAGTGATGTAGTTACAAGACGCACTCCGAGGAAGCATACTTTAGTATGTGACGAAGAGAGCAACGCAATAAATGCGTTGCTACTTTAATTTTTAAGCTAGTTTGTAGTCTTTGATTAGGTTGAAGTTAAGATATTTATAAATCTCATTCTCTTTACCAACAATTTTCTGAGTCTTAGCTAGATACTCTTCTTTTGTCGGAAGACGACCAAGCATAGCTGCAACTGCTGCAAGTTCTGCAGAACCCAAGTATACCTGTGCACCTTTACCTAAACGGTTATCGAAGTTACGAGTCGATGTTGAGAACACAACTGCATTATCGGCAACACGCGCTTGGTTACCCATGCAAAGTGAACATCCAGGAATTTCAGTACGAGCACCTGCCGCACCAAACACAGCATAGTAACCGTCTTCAGTAAGTTGTTTTTCATCCATCTTAGTAGGAGGACAAACCCATAGTCTAGTAGGAACAGTGCCCTCACCTCTTAAAACTTCACCAAGAGCACGGTAGTGACCGATATTTGTCATACATGAACCAACGAATACTTCATCAATCTTGTGTGGACGATCAGATGCTAAAATCTCAGTAAGAGTAGCAACATCATCTGGATCGTTAGGACAAGCTAAGATAGGCTCTGTAATTTCATTAAGATCGATATTGATTACCGCTGCATACTCTGCATCAGCATCCGGTTTCATAAGTGACGGATTAGCCAACCAGTCATTCATCTTATCAATTCTTCTTTGAAGTGTACGCTTGTCTTCATAACCGGCTTCAATCATAGACTCTAAAAGAACAACGTTTGATTTAAGGTATTCGATTACAGGTTCGTTGTTTAAAAGAACCGTACAAGCGGCAGCTGAACGCTCAGCAGATGCATCTGAAAGCTCAAACGCTTGCTCAGCTTTAAGATCAGGCAGACCTTCAATCTCTAAAATACGTCCTGCAAAGATATTTTTCTTACCTTTTTTCTCAACCGTAAGAAGACCTTCTTTAATCGCTTTGTGAGGAATAGCATTTACAAGGTCACGAAGAGTGATACCAGGTTGCATCTCACCAGAGAAACGAACTAGAACTGATTCCGGCATCGTAAGAGGCATAGAACCTGTAACACCAGCGAATGCAACGATACCTGAACCACCAGGGAAAGAGATACCTATAGGGAAACGTGTGTGACTATCAGCACCTGTACCTACAGTATCTGGAAGAACCATTCTGTTTAACCATGAGTGAATAACTCCATCACCAGGACGAAGAGCAACACCTGAACGGTTAGAGATAAAATCAGGAAGCGTGTGATGCATAGTTACATCAGACGGCTTTGGATATGCCGCTGTGTGACAAAATGATTGCATTACCAAATCAGCTGAGAAGCCTAGTGCTGCAAGCTCTTTGATCTCATCACGAGTCATTGGACCGGTTGTATCTTGGGAACCGACAGTTGAAGTTTCAGGCTCTACATACATACCAGGTTTAACACCTTCAAGACCACATGCCTTACCTACCATTTTTTGTGCTAATGTATAACCTTTACCGTTATCAGCAGGTTGCTCAGCAGTTAAAAAGACATCTGTTGCACCCATACCTAAAACTCCACGAGCTTTAGAAGTCAGACCGCGACCGATGATTAATGGAATACGGCCACCTGCACGAACTTCATCAGTAATAGTGTTAGGATTAAGTTTAAATGTAGCTATACACTCACCGTTTTTATGAGCTTCACCTTTATACGGATAAATAGTAACAACGTCACCAGTCTCCATTTGTGAAACATCAAGTTCTAACGGTAACGCACCTGAATCTTCACAAGTTGCAAAGAAGATCGGAGCAATAATATTACCCAGTACAACACCGCCTGTACGCTTGTTTGGAACACCTGGAATGTCTTCACCCATGTGCCATTGAACTGAGTTAACACCAGATTTACGGCTTGAACCTGTACCAACAACATCACCAACGTAAGCAATAGGATTACCCATCTCTTTTAATTTGTTAATAGTATTGATAGGATCATCCATCTTAGCAACTAGCATAGAGTTAGCGTGAAGAGGAATATCCGAACGAGTAAATGCCTCAGATGCCGGAGAAAGGTCATCTGTATTTGTCTCGCCAGGAACTTTATATACTGTAACAGTGATTTCACTCGCCAATTCAGGTTTAGAAGTAAACCACTCAGCATTTGCCCATGAAGTCATAACTTCAGTAGCGTGAGTGTTACCTGCTTTGTGTAATTCTTCTACATCATTAAATGCATCGTATACAAGCAGAGTATGTTTAAGAGCTTCTTTTGCCTCTTCGACAACTTCACTGATTGATGATGATAAACAATCAACTATAGGCTTAACATTGTAACCGCCAAGCATCATACCCAGCATTTTAACTGCGTGAGCAGGAGAAATTGCGTCAACAGTTACTTTCTCAGATGCTACATCATTTAAAAATGCTGCTTTAACGTATGCTGCATCGTCAACACCCGGAGATACACGATTTGTAAGAAGGTCTAATAACTCATCCGTACAGTTACTTTTAATCAATTCAATTACTTCTGCCGTCTGCTCAGCTGAAAGTGGAAGCGCTGGTACACCGAGAGTCTCTCTCTCAGCTACATGTGCTTTATAGTCTTCTAAAAATGCCATAGTCATTCCTGTATTTTAATTTAAAAAGATTATAACCTAATATATAAACTCAAAATAAACAGTGTTACTATAATACACATATTTATTGTCTAATTTTCAGATAATGTTTACTTTTGTAACATCTTTTGTGCTGGCATATAATTATCAACTATTCATCCAATGAGATTTTTTGTTATACTCTTTTCTTTATACTCTGCTATAAGGATATTATTATGAAAACATTTAGGACAGAGAGTGATTCATTTGGTGAGCTGCAAATACCATCTGACATGTATTATGGAGCACAATCTGCTCGTTCATTGATTAACTTCCCCATTGGTATAGAAACAATGCCAAAGCCTCTAATACGAGCTTTAGGCATTGTTAAACGCTCCGCCGCACAAGTAAATATGAGCTTCGATGTACTAGATGCAACTATAGGCAAAGCAATTATGCAAGCTGCAGATGAAGTCATAGACGGCAAGTTTAATGATCATTTTCCTCTATCGGTATGGCAGACAGGTTCCGGTACACAAAGTAACATGAATACAAATGAGGTAATATCCAATCGTGCCATAGAAATACTTGGCGGTACAATCGGCTCAAAAATGCCGGTTCACCCAAACGATCATTGTAATATGGGGCAATCATCAAATGATGTATTTCCAACAGCTATGCATATAGCTTCAGCTCAGGAAATAGTACATAAATTACTGCCCTCTTTAAAACATATGTATGAAGAGCTTGATAAAAAATCCCATGACTTCAACCACTTAGTAAAGATAGGAAGAACTCACACACAAGATGCAACTCCAATAACTCTAGGTCAGGAGTTCTCAGGCTATGCAGCACAGATGCACAACTCTATTCGCAGAGCAGAAGCCGTACTGCCTGCGCTATATAAGTTAGCACAAGGCGGGACTGCCGTTGGAACAGGAATGAACTCTATAAAAGGTTTTGACAAGTCATTTGCATCTGAAGTGGCAAATGTTACAAAACTGCCATTTATAACCGCAGAAAACAAATTTGAAGCATTAGCCGCTCATGATGCCCTAGTTGAAGCCAGCGGAGCGCTTAACACGATAGCCGTCAGTCTTATGAAAATAGCAAATGACATTCGTTTTTTGGCATCAGGACCAAGATGCGGGATTGGGGAAATAAGTCTTCCTGAGAATGAACCGGGTTCATCTATTATGCCGGGCAAAGTAAATCCAACACAGAGTGAAGCTCTAACAATGATATCTGCACAGGTAATGGGTAACCATACAACCATATCTATAGCAGGTTCCAACGGGCATTTTGAGTTAAATGTATTTAAACCTGTCATGATTTACAATCTGTTACAGTCTATTCGTTTATTAAGTGATGGATGCCAAAGCTTTACGGACAGATGCATAGTGGGTATTACTGCAAATGAAGAGCGTATAGCAAAACTAAGAGATGAATCGCTCATGCTTGTAACGGCTCTGAATCCTCATATCGGATACGATAATGCCACAAAAATAGCAAAAAAAGCTCACAAAGACGGTTCAACCTTACTTGAAGCAGCTCTCGCTCTTGAGCTTTTAACAGAAGATGATTTTAAAAAGTGGGTAGACCCACAGAAGATGATAGGTCCAAAGGAGTTATAGATTTCTTTTCTTTAACTCTGCATCTACAAATTCTCTCTCATAACCTCTGTAGTTTGCTTTGAGCCAGAGCATATATGAATCAGTAAGGTCACTGTATTGCATCCCTTTGTACTGCCCAAAACCGACTCTTGGCTGAGATGTTTTTTCTATGATGTTTTCTTCACAATAAGCATCTATATTTATGCTTTTTAGTAAAAAAACAAATTCATTAAATTCCAATTTTTTGTAAATAGTGAATTTGTATGTATTAAAGTCAAAAAGACCGTTTCTAACAGCTACAAAGGCTTCTAAAGCCTTTATTTCAGGTACTGTTAGTTGTTCCAGATTTTTTATGTGTACAGTGTAAGAGTTGGCATGTTTTGTAAAAACTAAGTGTGCTCTAGCCATTATAATATTTCACGGACACCTTTAGAGTTTGGAGAGGATAAAACACCTTCTCCTTCTAACTGCTCTATTACCCTTGCAGAGCGGTTATAACCTATTTGCAGTTTTCTCTGCAGATAAGATATAGAAGTCTTTCTATCAGTTAAAATAACATTTCTTGCTTCTTCATAAAGCGGATCCAGCTCTTCGTATGATTCATTTGAAGAGCTGCTGCTTTCACTCTCTTCAATAAGAAAACTCTTATCGTAATTAGGTTCTCTTTGTGATTTTATAAAATCAACGATTTTTTCTATTTCACTCTCCGTACTCCATGGAGCATGAAGGCGAACAAGTCCGGTAGATCCAGGAGGAGTAAAGAGCATATCACCTTTGCCTAAAAGAGACTCTGCACCTTGCTGGTCAAGGATGATTTTAGAATCTATTCTTTGCCCTACTCTGTACGATATGCGAGATGGCAGATTTGCTTTAATGAGACCTGTTACGACATCCACAGACGGTCTTTGAGTTGCTACAACAAGATGTATACCGGATGCTCTTGCCATTTGTGCAAGTCTTGCGATAGAGTGTTCAACATCTTTTCCGCTTGTCATCATCAAGTCGGCAAGCTCATCTATAATTACAACAATATAAGGAAAATGTTCACCACCCTCTTTCTTTACTTTTTCATTGTAGCTTTCAATATTTTTTGTTCTGGTATCACTCATAAGCTCATAACGGCGTTCCATCTCTGAGACCATGTTATTTAATGCGACTATAGCCTGTTTAGCTTTGGTTATAACAGGAGTAAGCAGATGCGGGATATCATTGTATATAGAAAATTCCAGCATCTTAGGGTCAATCATAAGAAGTCTAAGCTGATCAGGCGAGTTTTTATATAAAAGAGAGAGTATCATCGCATTGATACCGACACTTTTACCGCTTCCCGTAGTCCCTGCTATAAGAAGATGAGGAAGTTTTTTAAGGTCTGTAATAAACGGTTTACCCACTATATCTTTACCAAGGACTATAGTCAATGGTGATGATGACTCTTTAAATAACTTGGAGTCAAGCAATTCTCTTAAGTAAATAGTATCGACCGTTTCATTAGGTATCTCTATACCGACAACATCTTTTCCTGGAATAGGCGCTTGAATACGTATGGTTTCTGCACTCAAAGCCATCGCCAAATCATCTTGAAGATTTAAAATCTTTGATACTTTGACATTTGCCGCAGGCTTAAACTCAAAAGTAGATACGACAGGACCGGCATAAGTTCTTACAACGTCGCCGTCTATTTTAAAGTGAGCCAGCTTTTCTATAAGATAGCGGATTTTATCATCTACTTCACTCTCATCTACAGTATGTCCCGTTTTATCAGGTTTTTGTAAAAAGTTTATACTAGGTAGTGTGAAGTTTTTAGGCTTTTCTACCATTCCTTTTTCTATAGTCTCCAAAAGTTTGGTATTTTCTTCAAGTTCGTCAACTATTAAAGCATTCTTTTGCTCTTTAACTTTTGAAGCTATGTCAAGTATTGTATGTGACTCTTTTTCTTCTTTGATGTTAACAGATAAGTTTTCATCTGTGCTGTGTGAAGTTTGCGGAGTCGATTCCACTTCCCAAACATCTTCTTCTTGAACTTTTAAAAATTCAGTGTCATCGTTTTTTCTTAAGTACGAAGGCTCATCATATGTTGTATCAATATTTTCTTTAATATATTCGAAACCATCATTTTTGTCAAAATCGACTTTAGCCTTTTGCTTAGGCATGGTATTTTTAATCATACCCGTAAAAGCAGACGTAAGTTCATGCATATTTTTGTCCAAAAGCATAACCATAGACACAGAGGTGATAATAAACCAAAAAACCCAAAGCCCGAACAGTCCGATATATGGAACTAAAAAATCAACAAAATCTGCACCAAGCTTTCCTCTAAGTTTATCATCTATAATAATAGCCTGTGCCAAAAGAGTGGATGCAAAAAGTAAAAATGAAGCTAGACTGATTTCAAGTTTACGAAGAGTAAATGAGCTGTTTTTATATAAAAAGTACAAAGGTATTAAAAAAGATATAAGATAAGCGTAAGATACATAACCGAAATATTTATGATTATACGATGCAAAAACAGCTCCGTAACTTCCTATAAGACCGCTGTCACCAAAAATAGTTGCAAAACCAAGATAGATTAAAACTCCAAATGTTACGATAAATAAGGTCTCTTTCAAATCACTTTGCCTTTAAAATATAATTAACTGTTTTATTATTGAAGTATAGCCAAAAATGTTCCACTAAGGAATTTTTTTGGCAATTTGCAATCCAAAGTTCATAAAAAAAGTTTTATAAATAGTTTACAAGACTTAATTTCGAAATTTTTCCAACAGTAGAAAGCAGCGATTCGTAGTTAAGAGACAACTTAGTTAAAGTAAGTGAAGCTTCCGCCAAATCTGTATCTATTACCGATGATCTAAGAGTCATCGTACTTATTTCCAAAAGCTCTACTCTCTCTTTAGACATAGTCAAAGCATTTGACTGAGCACCGACCATGGAATGTGAACGGATTACATGGTCTTGAAGAGCGTCCAGCTTATCTATTGCATTTTCAATACCCAGATTTCTCACAGTACCACTTGAAGCATCGGGATAAACCTTATGGTCTTCAACGGCAGTAATCATCTCGTTTATTTCTTTAAAAAAGTCAGTTTTAGGGTCTACTATGGTTACTGCATTGTTTGTATTAAAGGACATAACAGATGCTGAGGCTCCAACAGTAAAATCATTACTGTTTACATCATACAATGAAATTGAAGCATTTGTGTCACTTGCTCCTATCTCTTGGAATTGAATTTTTCCATCATAGCTTAAAAATGTTTGTCCATTAAAATCAGATGCTTTAATAGCAGCATCATAATCAGTATCAACATTTGTGGTTGCCGGATAATTGTCCGTGACAACCATATTTACAACATCCATAAGTTGTTGATAAGTCATATCATCGGCTGCAACTGCCGCTCTTGGAGAGCCCATATCAAAGATATCATATGTACCGGCACTTGCTATTGGAGTAGTCACGGTAAAAGTAGATCCTGCACTCGCAAGATCTATCTGAACATTATAAGCAGCTCCCGTTACATTCGTTCCGGAGAGTTGAAGCTGTGTACCGTCAAGAGAACCGACATTTGGAAGCTGCGATATATCAGCAACTTCAGACAGCTTAGTAGAAGGAGATGCAAAGGAGTTGTCTGCACTTAGTATTTGAGAGAAGTTAGATGATAGCTTAGAACCGTCTTTTGTAAACTGCGTTCTATCGTATACTAAACCTTCAATATTTGTAGCAGCTCCTGTAGCAGATGTAAGTCCTGATTTTATAAACTCTTTTACATACAAACCCGGTGTTCCGCCTCCAGCCAATGTAAGCATAATATCTGAAAATTCATTTTCCCCACCGTCTAAAAGATCCACATCGGTTACATCAGCAACATCTGCACCTGCCGTATCAAAATCTACGGCACCGACCATATGAAAATCAAGCTTACTGGATCCTTTGATTTTATCTTCTACTACTATTTGCCCTGATTTATTGATAGTAACATTAACTACAGTTAAATTCGGGGTATTGCCATACGCATTCCCGATTTGAATCAAAAGTTCATTAACTTTATCATCATCTTTTAAATCTATTTTTGTTTTAATTGCTGTACCATTACTTGAAGTACCTCTAACATAAAAATGATGCTTAGCAGTTACTGTATCGACTACGCCGTCCGTATCACCCATCAAATCTCTGATAGTATTATCCGCAGTTATCGGAGCAGGTATAGTCCCATAATCTTCTCCTGATGTAAAATCATATTTTGTAGTCATATCACTTTGGACAACATTAGTTGTTATTTTTCTTTTAGTAAGGACTTCTTCACCAAAAAACAGCTGATCCCCGGATATATTGTATGCCTGTTGAGACCTTGAACCCAAAAAAGAGTTTAAAGACCCGTCATTGCCGTTATATGTTCCATCAGGAGAAATTGGTCTAATATCGACTGCTGTTCCTGAAAAAAGAAATTGTCCGTTAATAGATGTATTTGCCAGATTTTTAAGATGCTCTTCAACGATTCTAAGTTCATTTGCTATTGCATCTAAAGAGGTGTCACTATGTGAACCACCTGCAGCTTGCACGAGCAGAACCCTCATTCTATCCATCGTCGTACCAAATTCATTTAATACAACATCCGTTTGATTTGAAACTTTGTAACCGCTTTCTGTACTTTTTTTAACCTGTCCCAAGGTAGAAAGTTCATTGTCAAGTCTCATAGTTTCAGCAAATGTTCTAGCGTCATCCTTTGCATATTGTATTTTAAGTCCAGACGCTATCTGTTTGTTTACATCAAAAAGCCTGTCACTCAATTTAGAGTTATTTGATCCATACATAGTCTTATAATACATACTAGATGTTATTCTCATAACGCACCTCCGTTTGCTGTTACAGCATTATATCTTTTATATACTAGCAATAAAAGTTCCATGCCGTCATATCGTCTCAATATTATTTACTTTTAAGTAATAAGTCACTATCATTCCACATAAGTTGCCAGAGTGGTGGAACGGTATACACGGCGGATTCAAAATCCGCTGCCTTCGGGCTTAGGGGTTCAAATCCCCTCTCTGGTACCACTTATTATTATAATATGTTAGAATATACAAAAAGTATTAATATGTTAACTAAACTTATCTCTTTTATCCTCTTACTGTCCTCGTTACTTTTTGCCGACACTACTCTAAAAAGCACTTACTATGTACAATCAGATGACATTTATATATCTGCTATGATAAAAAATGCTCCAAGAAACAAACTGCTTTATAAAATTGAACCCGGTAAATACACAAAAAGAGTAAAATCAAAAGAGTTGATTAAAACATTAAAAGAGCACGGTTACAGAGAAATATCTCCCAGCAGCAGATATGTAAAGTTTGTGAAGAAAAGCCCTATTGATACATCAAAAATAGCATTATATATTAAAAACTACTACTTAAATCATTATAATGAAATGGATATAAAAGAGATTAAAGTTGAACCAAGAGGTTATATAACATCTTTGCCAAAAAAATACACTGTTGAAATTCAAAGAAAAAATTACCTATCAAGAAGTGGTGTCGTTAATATTAAAACTTATCAAAACAAAAAAATATTTTTCAACTATGACATTGTCGCAAATATTCGTATTAATTTATCAAGAAAAAAAATTAAAAGAGATGTCGAACTTACAAATCTAAACACTATAAAAAAGAATATAATTTTTGATAGATTTATGGCGAAACCTGTGCAAAATATAGATTCAAATGCTCTTCAAGCCAAACATCATATAAAAAAAGATAAAATCATAACGACAAGAGATGTCGAAACTCTTAATGTTGTAAAAAAAGATTCTTTTATAAATGTTGTTTTGGACAACAAAAATATGTCTATCACCTTTAGTGCAAAAGCCCTGCAAAGTGGAAAACCAGGTGATATAATAACAATTGAAAAATCAAACGGAAAAAGACTCAAAGTAAGAGTCAGTGGCAAAAACAAGGCGGAAATAAGATGATAAAAAAAATAATAATTGCCACAAGCGGAGCAAGCGGTGTCAATCTGGGAATAAAAACTCTAAAACTGCTTCCAAAAGAGATAGATAAGCATTTCATTATGACAAAAAACTCTAAAACCGTCTTAGATAAAGAAACAAATCTCACAACACATGACAACGAAGACATATCGGCAAGCATCGCTTCTGGATCATTTGGTACAGATGCAATGATAATTGCACCGTGCAGCATGAATACATTGGCTAAAATTGCTTGTGGCATCTCTGACAACCTTGTGACTAGATGTGCCAGTGTAATGATAAAAGAACAAAAAAAGCTTATACTTGCTCCAAGAGAGATGCCGTTTTCAGCCATAGCATTGGAGAACATGCAAAAATTAGCAACACTTGGAGTAATAATCGCTCCTCCTGTAATGGCTTACTATTCAGAACAACAGACTCTTGATGAGATGGAAAACTTTATCATCGGTAAGTGGTTTGACTTACTTGGAATAGAGAATAATTTATATAAAAGATGGGAATAAAATTGATCAGAATTCAAAGTGGAAAGTGCCATTGGTTAGCACTTCTGAAAATTCAATGTAGGGAGGCACTAAATGCCGACTCGTAAAAAGATTGCACTCTACCCCGGTACTTTTGACCCTATTACAAATGGTCATTATGACATTATAGAAAGAGCTTTAGGACTTTTTGATGAACTAATAATCGCAGTTGCTATCTCACAGGATAAAAAGCCTATGTTCACGCTTGATGAACGTATAGAAATGACTAAAAAAGCCACAGAACATTTGGATAATGTAACCGTTCTAGGATTTGACAACTTAACGGTTGAACTTGCAAAAACCCATGGAGCAACCATCCTTATTCGTGGTCTTAGAGCTGTGAGCGATTTTGAGTATGAACTACAACTTGGATATCTAAACAACTCTCTGGATGACTCCATAGAAACTGTTTATTTAATGCCAAAACTAAAACATGCTTTTATAAGCTCTTCGAGTGTAAGAAATCTACTAAAATTCAATGCTAAGACACAACATCTGATACCTGCAGAAGTACAAAAGATTATAGGGAGTATGAATTCATGTACATTACAATAGAAGGTATTGATACGGCAGGTAAAAGCACACAGATACAAAAGCTCCAAGAAAATTTTCCAGATGCCATCATTACCAAAGAACCTGGAGCCACGGCTATTGGCAAAGAGATAAGAGAGATGGTTCTTAGTGCCAAAGCACAAAGTAAAAAAGCCGAATTTCTACTATTTTTGGCAGACCGTGCCGAACATATAAAAGAAGTCATTGAACCAAACTTGGACAAGATGGTTATCTCTGACAGAAGTGTTGTAAGCGGCGTAGCTTACGCTTTGATCCAAGGTGAGATAAGTGAAACGGCAATCTTGCACTTAAACAGATTTGCTACAAACGGGATTTATCCCCAAAAAGTTTTTTTACTTAAACTTACAAAAGAAGAACTTGAGTTTAGACTCTCTCAGAAAAAACTAGACGGCATCGAGTTAAGAGGTTCAGAGTACCTCCTAGGCATACAAGAAGCTCTCATAAAAGCTACAGAACTCCTAGGTTTAGAACTTGTGACCATAGATGCTACAAAGAACATTGAAGAGATAACTAAAGAGATAGTTGAAAATATTTAGTAAATATTTTACTTAACTTGTTACTCTATCTCCGTTTTGCAAGTCATCTAATATTTGACAAAATGGATCATGAATATCATTACACGGTTCTGTTCCTATAAACGTGTCATTGTCTGTTTTGTTAAAAGCCTCTCCTGCAAAATTCCAATTAATATGATCCCAAAATTCTTCCAAATATTTTGGACGTAAATTTCTAAAATCAATATAATAGGCATGTTCCCATACATCACATACAAAGATCGGCACAAGATGTGAGCTTAGAGGAGTATGGGCATTTTCAGTTTTTTTAAGCATCAACTGTCCCTTTGGTTCTCTAACAAGCCAAACCCAACCTGAACCAAACAAAGTTGTCCCCGCTTTAATAAACTCTTCTTTTAAAGCTTCCAATGAACCAAAATCATTGTTTATCTTTGTCAAAAGTTTTCCGCTGGGGTCTTTTTTTACAGGACTAAGACTATTCCAATAAAAAGTGTGATTAAAAACTTGAGCTGCATTATTAAACATTGCTCCTTCTGAATCACGTATTATTGACGATAAAGAGAGTTCATCATATTTTGTATCTTTTATAAGTTCATTTAACTTATTTACATAAGTAGCATGATGCTTATAATAATGATATTTTATTGTCTCCTCCGAGATAAAAGGTTCAAGTGCATTATCTGCAAACGGTAGTTTTGGTAATTCAATCATAACGTATCCTTTTCTAGTCTAAAATATATCACTCTCAAACAATTATAAGATTTTTCTATTAAACTTTATTTAACAAAAACATCTACTTTTTACATAAAATAATAAATAGTAACTATAAGTAAATATTCAACTACATTTGTTTACAAAAACAACAGCTTCGATAAACCTTATATAAGTAAAAAATGGTATCCTTTCATATTAATATTTATCACTTAACTAAGGATACAAATGATCAAGTCACTAAGAGGTATGAACGACATATTAAGTGAAGATTATGAGAGATTTACTCACTTCATTGACACTGCTACGGAGATAGCAAAAAAGTATGGTTATCATTTTATAGAAACACCTCTGCTAGAAGAAACTGCTCTTTTTAAGCGCTCAGTCGGTGAGAGTAGTGATATTGTCGGCAAAGAGATGTATCAGTTTATCGACAAAGGTGATAATGACGTTTGTTTACGTCCTGAAGGAACTGCCGGTGTCGTACGTGCTTTTATACAAAAAAAGCTTGACAAAGCAGGAGGTGTTCACAGATTTTTTTACCACGGTCCTATGTTTCGTTATGAGAGACCTCAAAAAGGAAGACTAAGAGAGTTTCATCAGTTTGGTGTTGAGAGCTTTGGAGTAGAGAGTGTCTATGAAGATGCAACTATGATTATGATGGTCAGTGATATTCTAAAAAAACTCGGCATCGGCTACAGACTTCAGCTAAATTCACTCGGTGACAACAACTGCATGCCTGATTATAGAAACAAACTTGTTAAATTTGTACAAGAATGCGGCGAGGGCATCTGTGAAGATTGTGTTAGAAGATTAGACACAAACCCAATCAGGGTTCTTGATTGTAAAAACGGCTCTTGTCAAACTCTTTACGAAGGTGCACCAAAACTAATTAACTCTCTATGCCAAAACTGTGATGATGATTTTGAATCTCTTAAAAAGATTTTAGATAACAACGGAGTAGCATATGAGATAGACACTAATCTTGTTCGCGGACTGGACTACTATTCTAAAACTGCCTTTGAGTTTGTAAGCGATAATATAGGCTCACAAAGTGCAATTGCCGGTGGTGGGAGATATGACAGACTTGTAGAGTTTTTAGATGGAAAACCCACTCCTGCCGTTGGCTTTGCTATGGGAATAGAAAGACTTATGGAGCTAATTGTAATGCCTGATATAACAAGAGATGGCTATTATATCGGTGCAATGGATGATGAAGCTATTGACTTAGTCATCAAGCTTACACAAGATAAAAGAAAAACTGACAAGACTACAGTTGACTATAAAGCAAAAAATTTACAAAAGCATCTAAAAGCAGCGGATAAAGTAAATGCAAAATTTTGCTGCGTAATAGGTTCAAATGAAATAAAAAACGGCACTATTTGGGTGAAAAACCTGGAAGAAAAAACTGAAGAAGTTATTGATATGAAGGAATTCTAAATGAATCTACTACATTCAATATGGGCTTTATTTATAGACTTTATTGAATTTTTCTTACTGGCTATTGTAACAATAACAGCACTTTTGTACGTGTATGACAAATACGTGCAAAGAAAACATGCATTACTTATAAACTATCCTGTAATCGGTCGTTTTAGATATTTTTTTGAAGCTTTAAGAGAGCCTCTTCGCCAATATTTTGCAGAAGAGACATTTTATGATTCAAAAGATAAAGTTGACTGGGTATATACAGCGGCAAAAGACAGACCAAACTATAAATCATTTTCTGTTTCTCAGCCATTTTCCGGTTCAAGGTTTATCATAAAACATGCTACAAATGTTTTAAACGAGGATGAAGTTGATGATGACACATCAATTATCTTTGGTAAAGATAGAGAAATACCATTTATTTCGCAAACTCCTATTATACGTTCTGCTATGAGTGACGGAGCAATTTCTCCTGAAGCTGTTAGAGCATTTTCTATTGCCGGAGTTAAAACAGACTTAACTATAAATACAGGAGAAGGTTCCTTAACTTCAAACCATCTTTTTACCCATAAACCGGATTTAAATAATGCCGGTTACCTTGAGATTGTAAAAAGCACTCCGTTTGCAGAGTTTCTTTTTAAAGTCGGTGATCTTTTTTTTAATAGACTAGTAGCTTTAAAATGGTACAGAACAGCTTTACTGCATAAAAAAACACAAAACACTTATATATATGATACCACTTCGCACGTCCTGTTTCGTGTCAATTGGAACGCTCCTTTAGAATCATTTCCCAAAGAGGTTCCAAATGACATACCAAACACTATTTTTCAAATGAGTTCAGGACTCTACGGTGTTCGAGATGAAAATGGCAAGTTTGATGAGTTGAAATATAAAAAAGTAATGAAATTTTGCCGTATGACTGAGATAAAAATTGCACAAGGGGCAAAACAGACAGGTGGGAAACTCGCCGCTGCAAAAGTTACTGCCGATATATCATATTACAGAGGTGTTCCTGAAGGGCAGAATGTATTTTCTCCAAACAGATTTCCGTTTGCAGACACTACTTCTCACCTTTTGGACTTTGTTGAGAAATTACAAAACCTTTCTAAGAAACCAGTCGGTTTTAAAATAGTTATCTCAGATGCTAAAGCTGTTGATGATATGGCGCAAGAGATAGCAAAAAGAAAATCAGAAGGTAGAAGCATACCGGACTTTATAACCATAGACAGCGGTGAAGGTGGAAGTGCTACGGCACCTCTTGAGTTAATGGAATCAGTAGGATTAACAACGAACAATGCCTTATATGTGCTGGATGCAATGCTGAAAAAACATGAAATCCGTCAAGATATAAAAATCATAGCAAGCGGTAAAATTCTAACTCCAGATGATGCGATAATAACTTTGTGCATGGGCGCGGACGCCGTTGGTATTGCCAGAGGTTTTATGATGAGCGGCGGTTGTATACGTGCCAGAATGTGTTCGGGTTTTGGCTCTCACGTCTGCCCTGTCGGACTGGCGACTCAAGATGAAAAGAAAAGAGCTTCTTACTTGGTTATCAAAGAGGGTAAAGAAATAGGAAACTATCATACAAACCTTATTAAAGGTATGAAAGTTGTTTGTGCAGTCATGGGTGTGAAGAATATAAATGACGTTAACAAATCACACTTAACTTTTAAAAATCAAAACGGTGAAATATATTTTGATATAGATAAATATTTTCACCATAAACTACATATATAGAGAGAATTAAAAAATGAATGATTTTGGTTTAGAAATATGGTCTAATAAAAATTTTGTAATTGAAGACGGTTTAATAAAGTTAAACTATAAAAGCATGCCTTCTCTTTTGGAAATCACCGAGAAAATTCGTCAAAACAATGTTAAAGGACCTATGCTACTTAGATTTCCACATCTTATAAAAAGACAAATACGAACTCTTTATTCTTACTTTGACAAAGCAATACAAAAAAACAATTATCAGGGTAGTTTTAATGCTGTCTTTCCCTTAAAAGTAAATCAATTTCCGCATGCCATAGAAGCTGTAACATCACAAGGTGCAGAATTTGGTTATGGCTTGGAAGCAGGAAGTAAAGCAGAATTGATATTGGCTATGGGAAAAACTCCCAATGGAGCAAATATCACTGTCAACGGCTTTAAAGATAAAGAGATGATTACACTGGGCTTTATAGCCGCTCAAAGTGGACATAATATAACAATCACAATAGAAGGTTTAGGTGAACTAGAGACCATTATCGAAGTGGCTAATGAGTGTAATCTAAAAATACCAAATATCGGCATAAGAGTGAGACTTCACAGTGCGGGCAGTGGCATCTGGGCAAAAAGTGGAGGAATGGATGCAAAATTTGGACTGACTTCAACAGAGATTATTGAAGCTATAACACTTCTTACTCAAGAAAATATGTTAGATAATCTGACAATGATTCACTTTCATATAGGTTCTCAGATGTCTGATATTGCACCCCTAAAACGAGCTCTTCGTGAAGCAGGAAACATATATGCAGAACTGAGAAAAATGGGAGCAAAAGAGTTAAACAGCATAAATATCGGTGGCGGCTTGGCAGTGGAATATGACCAACATACATACTCAACTTCGAGAAACTACTCTATTGATGAGTTTTCAAGTTCTGTTGTATTTTTACTTGGTGAGATTATGAATGCAAAAAGTGTTAAGCATCCAAACATTTTCACAGAATCAGGAAGATTTATAGTGGCATCTCATGCTGTATTAATCACACCTGTTTTAGAACTTTTTTCACACGATTATCAAGAGAAGCTATTAAACTTTAAACCCGTAAATCCTCCTATCTTAGAAGAATTAAGAGAACTCAACAATCTTCTTAGCAACCAAAATTGTATAGAATACCTGCATGATGCACTAGATCACATGGAATCACTGTTAACTCTTTTTGATTTAGGTTATATAGACTTGCAAGATAGATCCAATGCTGAGATTTTAGTTCACAACATTATTAAAAAAGCTCTCTATTTAAAATCTGCAAATCCTACTGATGAACTAGAACAGTTGCAGGTAAAACTGCAAGAAAGGTATCTTATAAATGCATCTATATTTCAAAGTTTACCTGACTATTGGGGGTTGAATCAACATTTTCCGGTTATGCCCTTACATCATCTAAATACGACACCTCTAAGAGCCGCATCTCTTTGGGATATTACATGTGACAGTGATGGAGAGATAGGATTCAATCCTGATAAACCACTCTATCTCCATGATGTGAACCTTGATGAAGAAGATTACTTTTTGGGCTTTTTCAATGTGGGTGCATATCAGGAAACTTTAGGAATGAATCATAATCTTTTTACACATCCAAATGAATACACAGTAAAAATTGATGATGAAGGTTATAATATTATTAATGAGGTAGAATCAAAAAGCATCTTAAATATCTTAGAATCTATCGGCTATGATAAAGTAGAAATTTTAGAAAAGCTTAAAAATGACTTGATAATGAGTGATTTTATTACAGAAAAAGAAAAAGATGATACACTTGCAAAACTTGAAACTTTTGTAGAGCAAAATGGCTATCTACGAACAACAAACTAGGGGTAATTATGGGACTATTTGCAGATATTAAAGAAGACTTTTCTAATGCTTATAAAAATGACCCTGCCCTGAATTCAAGAATTGATTTTCTTTTCAATTATCCTGGTGTTTGGGCTATTGCATGGTATAGATTAGCTCACAAATTACATAAAGCAAACTTCAAAAGATTAGCAAGAATTATTATGGGATTTACTCAAATAACAACGCATATAGATATACACCCTGCTGCGACAATCGGTAAAAGAGTATTTATAGATCATGGGACAGGTGTTGTTATAGGTGAGACAAGTGTAATAGAAGATGATGTACTAATTTATCAGGGGGTAACTCTTGGCGGTGTATCTTTAACTCACGGAAAACGTCACCCAACAATAAAACAAGGTGCGGTTATAGGTGCCGGTGCTAAGGTTCTTGGTAATATTACAATCGGAGAGTACGCTAAAATCGGTGCTAACTCAGTTGTTGTAAAAGAAGTTCCTGATTGCTCAACTGCTATAGGAATTCCTGCACATGTCATTGAAAAAGGAAGATGTAAAGATCCATTTATGCATAATATGCTTCCTGACATTAACAAAGAGATGTTTGAATACCTGTTAAAAAGGGTTGCCGTACTAGAGCATATACTGGTAGAAGACAACAAAGATCTACTAGAGCAAGATTTAGAACTAGAGACTATCTACGAATCTTTTATCAAAGCTATGAAAAGTTAAAAAAAATCACAAAAATACTTATATATAATATTATTTTAGTATAATACGCGCAATATTTTATTGGAGAATTGTTATAAATTTTTTGAGATTTACTCAAATACAATATAACAATCACCAAGCTAAAGGAATGCACTTATGCTAACTAACCGCGTTAACACACTTTCTGAATCAATCACGATCGCTATTACTACTCTGGCACAAGAGCTAAAAGCTCAAGGAAAAGATATACTTAGTTTTTCTGCCGGTGAACCTGACTTTGGAACACCTCAGGTTATTAATGATGCTGCTATTAAAGCAATCAACGAAGGCTTTAGTAAATATACTGCTGTTGATGGAATAATTGAGCTAAGAACCGCTATAGCTGCAAAACTAAAAAAAGACAATGGTCTAACTTATGCTCCAAACCAGATAATTGCAAACAATGGTGCTAAACATTCACTGTTTAATCTTTTTTCAGCAACTATCGAAAACGGTGCTGAAGTAATCATTCCTTCTCCTTACTGGGTTACTTATCCTGAATTGGTAAACTATTGTGGCGGTAAAGTTGTTGAGATAGAAACGAGTGATGAGACTTCATTTAAAATTACTCCAGAGCAATTAAAAGCTGCAATTACGCCTAAAACTAGAATACTGATTTTAACAACTCCTTCTAACCCTACAGGCTCTATATACTCAAAAGAAGAGCTAATTGAACTTGGAAAAGTTTTAGAAGGAACTGATATTATTGTTGCGAGTGACGAGATGTATGAAAAACTAACTTATGAAGGCACATTCACTTCATGTGCTGCAGTTAGTGATGATATGTTTAAAAGAACTGTTACTATTAATGGACTTAGCAAATCAGTAGCAATGACCGGCTGGAGATTTGGCTATATGGCAGCAGCAGATACTGAACTTATAAAAGCTACAAAAAAACTGCAAAGTCAAAGTACTTCAAATATCAATTCAATCACTCAAAAAGCTGCTATTGCAGGTCTTGACGGCAGCGCAGACGCTGATATAGCAATGATGAGAGAAGCCTTTATAGAGCGTAGAGACGAAGCTGTAAAACTTATTAATGAGATAGACGGACTTAGTGTTGTAAAACCTGACGGAGCTTTTTACCTCTTCGTAAATATAAAAGAAGTAAGTTCCGATTCGCTTACATTCGCAAAAGAATTATTGGATAAAAAACTTGTTGCCGTAGTTCCTGGCGTTGCTTTTGGCAGTGAAGGTTACTTTAGAATGAGCTTCGCTACAGATATCAATACTATTCGCACAGGTATTGCCAGAATCGCAGAATTTGTAGCTGAGCTAAAAAAATAAATTTAAGTTTAAAGTAGGTCTACCCTACTTTAAAGCTTTTAATGCCTCAATAACTTCATCTAAGTTTTCAAGAGGAAGATGGACTTTCCACTCAGGAGCGTCTACATTCCCGGATAATGAAATACCTATGCTAGCTACGGTACCACTATCTTTTCCATACGGTTCTACTAACTTAGCAATCGAAATAACACCTTTTTTCGTTCCGCTTAATGCAATTGTCTTTGACATTATATATTCCTTTATAAGTTATTTTAATAGTCTAGCTATTTTAACCTGAAGCTTCAACCATAATTTATGATCCATTAAAGGAAAACCAGCAAAAGTCAAGCCGCTCTCAGTGATACTTTTAGTAATACCGCTTCTTGCTGCAAATGTAGAAAAGGGTGCTATCTCTAAGTGTCCTGCAAATGCAGCCTGTCCACCAACAACGACATTTCGTCCCAGTTTAGTTGAACCTGCACTTCCTGATTGTGCTACAAATACTGAATATTCACCTATCTCACAGTTGTGTCCTATTTGGACAAGGTTGTCTATGCGGACACCTTTTTTTATAAGAGTAGTCCCAAATACTGCACGGTCAACACTAACATTACTTCCAATTTCAACATCATCTTCTATAACAACATTTCCATTTTGGTAGATTTTTTTATGTTCGCCAAGCTTATTTGTGGCAAAACCAAAACCGTCTGCACCTATAGCCGTGTTTGAGTGAATAATACAATCACTTCCAATGACGCAATCTCTATATACGGTTACACTTGGATAAATTATAGTGTTATCACCAATCACAGCCTCGGCACCTATGTAAACGTGTGCCAAAATTGTACAGTTTTTACCTATTTTCGCACCATTAGCAATTTCTGCTTTAGGAGAGACTTTTGTGCCCTCTCCTATTTGTGCTTTTGGCAAATCATCATTCTCAATCACAGGGGCGAAATATTTTGATAGAATTGCCATGGACCAATAAGAGTTTTCTACGACTAAAGCAACACAACCCTCAGGTAAATGTTCTACAAAAGAAGCCGGAACTATTACAGCAGCGGCATTTGTAGTTTGTATATCTTTGATATATTTTGAGTTAGCCACAAAAGAGACTTCACTTGAAGTCGCATCTTTAAGAGCATTCATGCCGCTTATTTCTATATCAGCACCGCTAAATTCAGTCTCGAGTATGATTGCTATAGAGCTTAACGTCATTAACTTATCTCTCAAGTGCAACAGCACCGCTTCTAACAACCTCTTTAGGATTATATCTCTTAATAATTTTTAAAAAGTTTTCTATGCGTTTTGGCTCATCTGAGACCATAGCAATAATCACATTCTCTCCAACATTAACAATCTTACCGTTGTAAGCTTCACAAAGAGTACTGATATCCGTAATATTTTCAGTTACCGGAAACTTCATCAATGCCATTTCTTTTTCAACTAAATCAGCATGCTCATAAACTCTTAAAACCGGTATAAGTTTATGAAGCTGTTTAGTAATCTGTTCTATCACTCTAACTGAACCTGAAGTCACTATGGTGAGTCTTGAATATTTGCTATCAGGGATAGGAGCAACAGTCAATGATGTTATATTATACCCACGACCAGAGAAAAGATCTGTAATGCGAGACAAAACACTCGCTTCATTAACTACAATAACTGAAATAACTCTTCTTTCACTAATCTCAGTCATTACTTCTCCTTTTTCTCTAATAACATCATATTAAATAGGCTTCCGCCTGCAGGTACCATCGGCATAACATTTTCCATTCTCTCTACTATTACTTCAATAAAAGCAACAACATCTTTCTCAACTGCATCTTTCAAGGCAGCATCAAACTCTTCTTTAGTATTGACTCTGTAACCTATTCCGCCAAAAGCTTCTGCAAGCTTTACAAAATCAGGTTGAACAGAAAGGTCTGTCTCACTATGACGTTTGTCATAAAAAAGTGTTTGCCATTGGCGGACCATACCTAAGAAATTATTATTTAAAATAATATTAATGACAGGCAGTTTTTTCTCAACTGCCGTCATCAATTCCTGACAGTTCATTAAAATCGAACCGTCTCCCGTAAAGTTAATACTCGTTTTTTCAGGAGATGCAGCTTTTACACCCATCGCAGCCGGAAAGCCAAATCCCATAGTACCAAGTCCGCCTGAGCTGATAAATTGTCTCGGACGAGAAAATGGATAGAACTGTGCTGACCACATCTGGTGTTGTCCAACATCTGTAGAGATATTTGCATCATCTCCCAATAACTCGCCAACTCTTTGTATTACCCATTGTGGCTTAAGTCTGTCTGTGTCTTCATGATAAGCCAATGGATGAAGTTCATCAAAGTTCTTAACGGTCTCTCTCCAAGACTCATATTTTTCAGGTCTAATATGTGATGTAAGCTCTAACATCTCATTTACAACATTTTTAACATCACCAACTATCGGATAATCTGCATTTACAAGTTTTGATATAGATGCAGGATCAATATCTACATGAATGACTCCTGCATTTTTTGCAAATTCCGAAAGTTTACCGGTTACACGGTCATCAAATCTAGCACCGAGAGCAATAACCAAGTCTGTTTCACTCATAGCCATATTAGCCGCATAAGAGCCGTGCATACCAAGCATAGATATTAGTAATTCATCATCATGACTGAGCGTACCTCTTGCCATGAAAGTCTCAACAGCAGGAATTCCAGTTGTCTTAACAAGCTCTCTGACTTCATATGCGGCATTTGCATTAATAATACCACCACCAAGATAAAATAGCGGTCTTCTAGCCGAGGCAATTGCATCCATCGCTTTTTTAATCTGGCGAGGATTTCCCTTGATATGAGGTTTATATGTCTCTAGTTCTACTTCAATTGAATAATCAAACTCTGCAATCTCAGCTGTAACATCTTTTGGAATATCTACATGTACAGGACCTGGACGACCGGAAGCTGCAATATAAAATGCTTCTTTAAGTACACGAGGCAAGTCACTTGCATTTGTAACTAAGTAGTTATGCTTAGTACATGAACGACTTATTCCTACAGCATCTATCTCTTGAAACGCATCCGTTCCAATAAGGCTCATCGGGACTTGTCCGCTGATAACAACTAAAGGAATTGAATCCATATAAGCATCGGCTAAACCTGTCACTGCATTTGTAAATCCTGGACCGCTCGTAATCATTGCAACACCAACTTTGCCGCTAGCCTTAGAATAACCCTCTGCAGCATGAACCGCAGCTTGTTCGTGTCTTGTCAAAATATGTTGAAAATTATCTTGTTTATAAATCTCGTCGTAGACATTCATAATCGCTCCACCAGGGTAGCCGAAAACTGTATCAACTCCCTCCGCGATTAAAGCTTCAATGACCATCTGTGCGCCACTAATTTGCATGAAAAGTCTCCTATAATAAAAAATTCGCTTATTATATTGAAAAGGAGCTATATTTGAGGTTAAAGGCAGTTAGAAATTTGTCACTTAAAGCTAATCTAAGATAGACTTAACTATCATCGAAGCTCTCCACATGTTAACAGAACCCTTGGTTTGAAGGTCAAGGTTAAGTTTTGATTTTGGATATTGCTTTTTAAATATATGAAAAAAATTAACTATCTGATCCTGCAATCCAAAATATAATATATAATTTTTTATTCCATTTTCTATGACTGCCTGCTCTTTTTGCTGTTCTACCGCATCCTCAAGCTGAGCCATATAACACCATCCGTAAATATTTGCCAATGCATTATTTTTGGAATTGATTTTCATATATTTTGATAAAACACTGTTTAGTGACTTTATATCTCCGTTAAGTGCATATTCATTAGCTTGAATAAGGTCATTATTCCATTCCTGTTGAAGCCTCTTTCCATCTTCTGAATCCTGCAGTTCATCATCTGTGGACAAAAGGTTGTATGCGGAGGCAAAGTCACCCTCTTCTACAGCATTGAAAAATTTCTGTTTATTCTCAATTTCCCTCATCAACTCTCTAACTTCATCAGTAAAATCTGTAAAATCAACTAATACTCTAAGAATTTTTATAGCTGAGTGAGTATCTCCATTTTGAAGTAGTTTTTGACTCTTAATATATAAGGAATCAGCATAATTCATCAAAACTTCATAATCAGAGAACTCCTTTAAGAAAGGATGCTGTTTAATCAATTCAAAGGCGATTCTAAAATCTTTTTGACCAACGGCAATTCTAAAACGCTTATAAACTTCACTTTTTGTCAAAAGTTCTTGTATGAGTCTTGTCTTCTGTGTTATCCCTCTATATGGTGCTAGTATATCACGGGCTACATCAGCACCTTTTGGGTCTATCGCATATTTTTGAGCTGCGGCAAATGCTTTTTTCCATCCGGCTTCGAGACTCTTATAAACTTTTGAATCTTGATACATGGGATGCTTAAGTGCCAGAGAGTATGCAAGTGCAAGTTTTCCCTGCTTAGCGAGCTGTGCAAACCTGTCAAACTCTTCATATTCAAGCATAACTTTTTGCATAATGGCATTTTTTGACGGTATATTTTTAAAGTGTTTAAAAAGATTTATGGCTGTTTGCTTATCACCTGCCGCTAAAGATGCTTTTGCTTTTTTCATGGTTGTTTCCCATAAAGTTATAACAAGCTGATATATTTTTGTATATGCTAAGAGAGGGTTCTGCTCAACATGTCTCTGTATAGCCTCATAGTCTTTAGTCTGTAAAAGCTCTTTTATATGATCTTGCCCTTCATAAATATGATAAAAAAGCAAATCACCGTTTTGTGTTCCGACAATAAGTTCATCTTTATTTTTATCAAAATTAAGAGCGGTAATAGATGAGTTTAGTTTTATATATTTTTTGGAAAGAATCTTATAACTTTGTAACTCATAAACCAATATATATCCAAGTTGTGTTCCTAAAAACAGGAAGTTGCCGTCAAGGCTTGTTGTAACATGCAATACATCATCATGTATACCTTCAAGTCTCGCAATTACTTTGCCTTTGTAATAGTCCCAAATAATGGCATTATTTTTTTTATCAACACTAAAAAGTCTATGGTTATTTAAAAAATGCACCTTCATTACGGGATCTGAATGTGCTGCCAGCCTGTGTTTTCGTGTCATCATTGTTATATTAAAAATTTGAATTTTCTTATCATAACTGGCAGTCGCCACCCATTGTCCATTTTGGCTAAAAGCTATATCGTTTACAGTATCTACATGAACAGGAAGAGTAAAGGCTATTCTTTTAGTCTTGATATCAATTGCATATGATTTACCGTCATCACCGCAGGAAAACATATATCTGTTAGTGGGGTCTATAGCTACACAGCTGACTTCACCGTGATGCCTATCTACCGTAGTGAGTATTTTTTTTGTTTTTGCATCATAAAGTCTGGCCTCACGACAATTGGAATCTAGGACTGCAAAATGATTCCCGTCACTGCTAAAATCAATTACTTGATTTTTGTATCGTAAATGAGAGATATTTCCCTTGAAGCCACTAATAGTATCAAGGGTATTTATATTCAAAAATCTCACCACTGTTTTAGAATCAACGACTAAAAGTGTACCGTCATCAAGAATCTTAATTTTTATTATGGCATCTGTAAAATTAATATCTTTTTCTCTTTTCATAGTTAATAATCTCTTAAATAACCTTCGTTTTTCAGTACATCCTTAATCTCTTGCTGATGCTCTTCACCTTTAGTCTCCATATGAACGGTAACATTGGCATCTCCGTAATCAAGGGAGATAGAAGTTCTATCATAAGCGATATGTACGATGTTTGCATTTAAGTCTTTAAGTATCTCTGTAAATCTCATAAGTGAGCCCGGTTTGTCTACCAAGGTAACTGTCACCTTCATTTTTCTGCCTGATTTTAAAAGACCTTTTTCAATAATAACAGAAAGAAGAGTTACATCCATATTTCCGCCACTAAGAACAAGAGCTACTTTTTTACCCTTTAAATGTTCCAGCTTGTTATGAAGCATTGCAGCTACAGATGCAGCTCCTGCACCTTCAACAACGAGTTTTTGTTTTTCTAGTAAGGATAATATGGCACTTGCTATCTCTTCGTCATCGACACTAATAATATCATCTACATTTTCAAGAGCATACTTCAGTGTTATCTCTGAAGTATCACGAACAGCTATACCATCGGCAATAGTTCTTACACTTAAACTGTCTACCGGTTTTTTAAGTTCATATGAGTTCTTAAAAGCAGGAGCACCTTTTGCGCTTACACCAATTACTTCTATGTTGGGGTTTATACTTTTAATAGCGGTAGACATACCAGCGATAAGACCACCGCCACCTACAGGAATCACAATAGCATCTAAATCATTACAAGAGTCTATAATATCAAGAGCCAAAGTACCCTGACCGGCCATAACTTCCTCATCTTCAAACGGATGAACAAAAGTCAAAGAGTTCTTTTCTCCATATGAAAGTGCATAAGCGTACGCCTCATCATAGTTTGCCCCAGCCAATATAACCTCTGCTCCGTAATACTTAACACCGTCTATTTTTGTCAACGGAGTTGATTCAGGCATTACGATTACTGCACGTATATTAAATTTTGAAGCAGAAAGAGCTACGCCTTGAGCATGATTTCCTGCACTGGCAGCAATAACGCCACATCCTTTTTGAGCTTCCGTAAGTGACGCTATTTTGTTGTAAGCACCTCTTATTTTAAAGGCACCTGTTACCTGTAAATTCTCTTTTTTAAGATATACCCTACTTGATGATATCTCGCTCAAATATGGTGCATATGAAAAAGGTGTCTCTACAATAACATCTTTTATGCGCTCTCTTGCCTCGTAAATCTTATTTATATCTAACAATACTACTCGCCTTTCAATGCTTTGTGTTCTATCATAGTACACTTATTTTGAACCGCTTTCATTCCGGCATCTTTAGCTTTTTGTGCAGCTGCGTTATTTACTATCTCTTTTTGAGCCCAGAAGACTTTCACATCTCCTCTTGCTATACAAGCTTCTGCGACTGCATCTAGAGCTTTGGATGCTCTAAATATATCTACCATATCAACTGCAAACGGGATTTCTGCAAGTGTTCTATATACTTTCTCACCCAAAATAGTATCTTCTTTTGGATATACCGGAACTATCTTAAAACCTTCCTCTTGAAGGTATTTGGCAACTCTGTGACTCGGTTTTTCTGCATCTGGAGATAAGCCCAAAACAGCTATAGTCTTTACTTCGTTAAAAATCTCTTCTATCTCTTGTCTATTTGAATTAACTAAAGGAAATTCGCATTCCATATCATGTCCTTTATAATAGTTCTTAATATGTTAAAATAGTTACATATTTTTAAGGCGATTATATCGAAAATTAATAAAGCTTTTTATAAATGTCAATAACGAAAGCATAAACCTGCTTTAGTAATTAATCTCTTTTTTAAATTCTTCGTATAATACTTTTTCACTTTTTTCTTTTATATTTTCTATATATTTTTCACTAATACTCAAACCGACCAAAGAATCTTTCAGTATATCGCTTTTGAGTATATCATCTTTTATCGTTTTCCTTTTAACTTCACTAAGAATCATAAAATCATCGCCTTCTACTCTAAAAACCACACTATTATCATATAATTCATCAATAACGCCAGCAAACTCAGCCAGTAGCTTATCACCTTCTGACCAACCAAATTTTTGATTATACTCACTGAAATTATGTAATTTAACACTGTATAAATATACTGAATTTGAATGTATATGGTATCTTAATATAAGTGAAAGATAATCGATTATAAAGAGGTTTGTAAGTCTGTCTTTATAAAAATAGGAAAATCTCTGCTCTTCTAAGGATGATTGTGGAAGCTGTGATATATCAGCGTTGACATCCACTTTTGCCAGTGCCTTTAAAGAAGCTTTTACTACTTCAGGATGAAAATGTTGAGCACTTAACTCTTTAAGTTCCTCCAAGGCTACTTTGACACTTTTCTTCGGCTTGTAAACTCTATCCGTGGTCATGGCATCAAAGGCATCTGCAACTATCATAATCCTGCTAAGAGGCATTATGGCATTTGCTTTTAAGCCTCTTGGATAACCGCTGCCGTCATATTTTTCATGATGCTCTCTCATAATCTCTGCAATAACGCTGTATTGGTCTATTTTTCGCAGCATCTCATAACCGCTTGATAAATGCTCTTTAATAAGCTCATACTCTACATTGTTTAACCTACTTGGCTTTAACAAGACACTGTCTGGTGTTGAGATTTTACCTATATCATGAAGCCAAGCCGCTTTTTTTAGGATATCGATCTCTTTTTGGCCGTACTCCATCTCTGTAGCTATTAACTCACAATAGTGTGCAACTCTTTTTGTATGTCCTGCCGTATAAGAGTCCCTTGACTCTATCATATCAATCATAGAATGGATTATCTGTTCTTGATTTTTTATTTTTTCTTCTTCAAGAACTACTATCTTTTCTTGTTCTGTTCTATCTCTAAAAACCGTAACCGAACCGACTATTTTATTATTTACATATAAGGGAGTCGCAGAGATTGAAACAGGCAGGAAAGTTCCGTCTTTTTTTATGAGATGCTCATTAGAGTTTTTATACACTCCACCGTCTTGCATTGATTTATGGATTGAACATTCACTTGATTTTATTGGTTTATTATTAATATCTTTATAATGAATATATTGATGTATCTCTTTACCCATTAATTCATGAGACTCAAAACCAAGCATATTAAGTCCTTGGTTGTTTATAAAAGTCACCATATTGTTTAAATCTAAAGTGTAAATACCGTCACCTATGCTTTGTGCTATATCTGTAAACTTTTTTTCGCTCTGCAACAGCTTATGATTTTGTTCAAATATTTCCAAATAAAGTGTAATCTTATTTAGAAGCTGCCTATCATCTATGGGTTTAGTCAAATAATCAACAGCACCTATCTCAAAGCCCTCTTTTACAAACTCTTCACTTTTAAAGATTGCCGTTATAAAAATAATGGGAATATTTTTTGTTCTCTTATTTGATTTAATCAGCTTTGCAACCTCAAAGCCATTAATCTCCGGCATCTGAACATCGAGCAATATAAGGTCTATTTCCTCTTTAATCAATACATCAAGCGCTATTTTTGCACTTAAAGCTTCTATGATATTAACATTTCGTGCATTTTCAAAAAGTGCGCTTAGAGTAAAAAGATTATTTTGATTATCATCCACACTAAGGATATTATAACTGTTTATCAATCTAGTCTGCATACCAAATTTCTCCCTGCACCTTTGGCATCATATAGTGCCATATCTGCTCTTTGAGTTATACTGTCAATATTGTCTCCGTTTTTATAACCTGTCAATCCAAAACTGCAAGTAATTTTATTTACTTCAGCAAAGTGTTCTTCTTCTATCTTAACTCTTAAGTTATTTGCAATGATTTGAGCTTTATTTGAGTTTACATGCGGAAGGACAAGAACAAACTCTTCTCCACCCCATCTTGCAAATATATCACTTTCTCTTATATGCGTTTTAATAACCTTTGTTATCTGCACCAACACGGCATCACCGACAAGATGCCCGTAAGTATCATTTACATCTTTAAAAAAATCTATATCAATTAACACAAACGAAAAAGTATTTGTTGAGTTTTTAGAAGCTTTTATTTGCTGAAGTAAAAGTTCATTTAATTTAGTTCTATTATATATATTTGTTAAGCTGTCATAAGAAGCATCATGCTTATTATGTTTTGACTCCGCATCAAATGATGTTATGTTTGTCAAAGTAATAAGGTAGTCATTACCGAAAATTTTAGCTTTTATATTAAAAGAGTTTAACTCTAAACTTTTAACGTCCTGTATCAAGACCAACACATCTTCTTCTTTGAGTTTTTCCAATAAAACATCCACCCAAAGTTCTTCATCTTCTATAAGTCCAAGATGAAAATACCCATCTTCATGTACAAAAGTATGACAGATGCAAATGTATTTATTTCTAAACTCATCAATGTTTTTAAGATTAAAAAATCCACTTACGGCTTTGTTGATTCTTAATACCTTCTTACCGTCGGATATAACAACCAGATTATCCTGCATATCCAAAATATCCTGTGTAAACTTCTTCTCTACTTCCAAAACTCTTTTACTCTCAAGCAAATCAAGATGAAATTTGATTCTTGCAAAGAGTTCTTGTTCATTATACGGTTTACTGAGATAATCTACACCTCCGGCTTGATAACATTTGGAGACTGTATCATTATCTTTTTTAGCCGTCAAAAAAATGGTTGGAATATGTTTTGTCTTCTTATTTTTTAAGATAAGCTTGGCTGTTTCATATCCGTCAAGTTCCGGCATCATTATATCAAGCAGTATAATATCTATCTCTTGAGACAACAACACGTTCAAGGCTTCTTTACCAGACTTTGCACTAACAACTGTATAGTTGTCTTTTTGATGAGCCTCAAACAGAGCTTCTAGTGTAAAAAGATTTGTTTCTATATCATCAACACATAAAATTCTTTTCATTAAGCCACTTTCTTATATATTTTGCTGCCGTCTTCACTTTGTTTAAATCTATTGTCAAAACTAACAGGTAATATTTCATTTGGACCTAAAAACAAGTGTCCACCGAATTTCAATGAATCATAAAATATTTTGAAGACACTCTGTTTTAGTTTATCGTCAAAGTATATCATTACATTTTTACATTCAATCATATCAAACTCATTAAATACACTGTCTCTTTGCAGATTATGGACAAAAAACAGCACATTGTGTTTTAGATTTTCTTTAACTTTTACAAATCTTTTATTTATTTCAAAGTACTCTTCTAACGGTAATTTAAAGTGAAGCTGTTCATATGCTTTCTTAGCCTTGTTGAAACTCTCAAGAGAGTAAATGGCATTTTTTGCTTCCTCAATAATGACAGGATTAAAATCAGTTGCATAAATCAGACTTTTTTCTAAAAGACCCAATTCGTTTAAAATTATTGCCATCGAATAAACCTCTTCTCCACTGCTGCATCCGGCACTCCATATTTTTATATTATAACAGTGCTTATGCTCTTTGTTAATGACATCAATCATTTTTTTGGAATCTTCTACTCTTCTAAAAAATTCTGTTACATTTATGGATAAATCCATAAAAAGAGATTTGAATGCAGATTTATTGAATAAAACCAAAATTACAAATGATTTAATATTTTTGATTCTATGCTTAATCATAAACTGCTCAACTCTTCTTTTTACAGAATCAAGTTGATATAGTCTAAAATCATACTCATATCTGACATATATCTCATCCAGCAAGTACTTTATCCATTCATCATGCGTATCAAAATGCAGACTCATGCATCTGATGTAAGAAGCTATGTCTTTTGTATCAAAAATGAAGTCATAAAATTTAGCTTTTTTTGCTTGGGTAGGGATTGAATCTGCCTCACATGAATCAGGGTCTTGTACTATTATAACCGAATTGTTTTTTCTAAGATTTTGCAGAGAATCAACCCCGTCATTGGAATGCCCGCAGCTTAGAATAACCAAAAGATTATCTTTATATTCATTGCTTAAAGAGTTAAAACTAACAGAAATAGAAGGTCTTGCTGCATTTACAAAAGATTCTTCATCCAAATAGATTTGTGAATTTTTTACTTTCATATGCTTGTTTTTTTCTGCTAGATATATATGCCCTTTTTCGACTTTCATACCATTAGCTGCATAGCAAATATCACTCTTTACATAGTTAGATAAAATCTCGTCAAAAACACCGTTCATTTTTGGATTGATATGCTGAATTATAAAAATCGCAAACTCTTTAGTGTCGATATTTGATAGTATTTCTATAAATTTTTCACTGCTGTTAGCACTTCCGCCGATAGCTATGACGTTAATATTTGGATTTTTACACTCTCTATCTTTTAATTCAGATATAAACAGCCCTTTAAAGCCTATGTAATTTAGATATTTAGAAAGTCTGCTTTTATTTACTACTATGTTTACGTTTTTTTTCAAAATTTCTATATGTTTATATAAAAGCTCTATCAAACCGGTGGGGATATTGTATATGTAAGTAAAATGTATAGTATATAAGTAAAAATCCTCATTTAAAAGTTCTTGTAATTCAATGATTTCATTATCACTGACACTACTGGAAATAGCTATTTTACATTCTCTTTCTAATCTTATAAACTTCAGCAATTTATATCATCCCTCATTATTTAGTCCAAGCCTTTAACATTGATATCAGAGCATTCTGATCTATTGGTTTGGCTAAGTAGTCATTAGCACCTGCCTCATAACACTCTCTTTTGTCTTCTTTCATGGTTTTTGCAGTTACCGCAATGATTGGAATATGTTTAAACCTATCATCTGATTTTATTTTCTTAATTGATTTCAACCCATCCATAACAGGCATCATTATGTCCATCAAAATCACATCCATATTTGCCTCTTCACGTTCTAGTAAATCAAAGGCATCCTTACCGTTTAGTGCGCTGTAAGTATCAGCACCTAACTCCTGAATAACCGAAGAGAGTGTAAAAATATTTCTACTGTCATCATCAACTATTAAAATATTTTTATCTCTTAAAAGTTCTGAATCAAAGATCTCTGATTCATCATCTTCTATTATTAATTCCTCAGATTCAACTTCAAGAGGAGCTTTAACTATGACATTCTCTTTTTTAATCGGAAGAATAATTCTAAAGAGAGAGCCTTCTCCCTCTTTAGATTCTACTTCTATTTTACCTCTCATTAAATCTATAAATGTTTTACTTATGGAAAGACCCAATCCCGTCCCGCCATACTCTCTACTTATACTTCCATCAACTTGCTTGAATGCTTCAAATATCAGATTAAGTTTAGCTTCCGGTATTCCTATTCCGCTATCAGACACTTCTATGAACATGTCATTATTGTTTTTAAATATTGACATATTGACTCCGCCTGATTTTGTAAATTTAAAAGCATTTGAAAGCAGGTTTTTTATAATTTGAAAAAGTTTTGTTCTATCAACAACGAAACTGCTCTTAAAACTGTCTTTTATCTCAAAACCTATTTTTTTATCTTTAGCTATTTCTGTAAAAAGGTCTTCCATCTCTTTACATATTGTCTCTGTATGAACTTCAGCATCATTTAACTCCATATTTCCTGATTCTATCTTGCTTAAATCCAAAATATCATTTATGAGAAGAAGTAAATCATTGCCGGCTTTGTATATAACAGAAGTTTTAGATACGTCACTTTCACTGAGTGTCTCGTTTGTGTTTTGTGTAAGGAGTTTCGAGAGAAGTATTATTGAATTGAGCGGTGTACGAAGTTCATGAGACATATTCGCTAAAAATTCGCTTTTATATCTGCTTGCTTTTTCTAAATCTTCGGCTCTCTTATTCAGGTCTTCCTTAGCCTGAATCAACTCATTGTTTTTAATCTTCATCTCTTTAGCTTGAAGAGTAAGCTGTTGTTGCTGTTCTTCCATCTGAACATTTGATTCTTGTAACTCTTCACTCTGAACTTGAAGTTCTTCATAGGCTCTTTTAGAGTCTTCAAGAAGAACTTTTATCTGCGTATTTTGAGTTGCCGCAAAAAGAGAAGTAGCAAAGATTGCAGCCGATTTTAATAAATAATCCTGCTGTACTTCACTAAAGGTGTCCAAACTCATAATCTCCACTACACCAAAGAGTTCACCCTCGTGAACAAGAGGATATGTAAAGACTTCTTTAGGTTTTAAAATAGTTGTTCCTGTTTGTATCTCATAAAGTTCATCTTTAATGTTTTTAAGTAAAATAGGTTCTTTTTCAAGTCCAACCTGACCTACTATTCCTTCACCAAGATTAAATACTTTTGATATATCTTCTCTTATATTCATTGAAAAAGATGCGATTAGACCTAACTCTTGTTTTTCCCTATCAAAGACATAAACGACTCCTGCAGCTGCACTTACATATCTACAAGCTATTGTTATTGCTTGTTTTGACAATTCCAAGGTGTCACTTATTCCCGTAAGCTTATCACTGAACTCTCCAATACCGTCACTGAAATAGATGTCATTTTTATTTTTAATCGCATTAGACTCAAGCATCTCCGTCATTTTTTCTAACGCGATACCAAGCTCATCATTTTTTGATTTTACTTCTATGGTATGGGAAAAATCCTCTCTTGAAATAGCATTTGCATGTTGCAAAATAGTCTTGAGATAGCTTATCATTTTCAACATTGCTATACCCAGTCTATCATCTTCTCCAACAATTTTATAATCTATATTTATTTCACCCTTGGCAATTGACTCCGCAACCTTTGTTACTGATTCCAGATAAGAGATCATATCTATAAGAGCTAAGCCCAGCTTGTCATCACTACTTTTTGCTATGACTTTGGTATCATAGTTTCCTGTAGATAATATCTCCGCAAGATTTGAAATTTCTTTCAATCTTTTTGTCATATTTATAATTGCAAGACCAAGTTTATCATTTTTACCAAGAAGTTCTATATCTTTTGAAAAATTACCGTCAGCTACTGAATTTGCTTGATTTATAGTTGTTTCTATTGCATCAATAACTCTTCTTGTTGAATGTACAATATCACCTACTTCATCATCATATTTATATACTATTTCCTCTTTTCTTATTTCACCGTTTGAAAGCGCTTTTAATTTAGAAGAGATCATACTTAAAGGAGTTGTTATCTTCGATAGATAGTGCCTGATGACAAAAAAACTAAGAACAATCACAAAAAAGATAACTAACATAAATATAATTTTGAAGTAATCAAGTTGAGCTAAGGCAATATCAGTATCAACACTGGATATAATGTACCAATGGTTATCGCTGTTTTCTTTTAAAGGATGCACAACATGATATGAATATATCTTATCATTATGCATAAAAGTGCCTTTTGACTTATCTTTCATAAATTTTTTTAGATTAAAATGTTCATTATTAAAGTTTGGTTTGCCGCTAAGCTGAGCTCCCCACATCTTGTCTTCATCTTTATTAAAAAGATAGTTACCATTCTTATCAATTAGAAAATAAGAAGCCCCCTTATCTGCATTCTCTGCTAAAGCTCTTTGTATTATATCAATAACATTATGAGCGTAAATATTTACTACGAATATTCCAAGTTTATCGCCGTTATCGTCTATTATAGGAGTTGAGTAACGAACAACCGGTATATATGGCTTTTCAATTCTTTTATGTTCAATATTTAGATTCATATCAGATATAAAAAACTTATTTTTTTCCAACTTTTTCGGGATTTCTGCGTAATCTCTTCCTCTTTTGTTCTGAAGTTCAGAATCTTTTATCAAAACAGCGGCATCTTTATCTTCATCATATACAACTTTTATTAACTCATTTCCATTGAGGTCTAAAATCCTAATCTGATAGTAATCTTTTTGCGCACTTAAAAAATCCAACAATGCATCTGAAAAGATATGCTTCCACATATGAGATTTTGACTCTACCGACATTGATTCCCAAATCATGTATCTTTTAAGAGCATAAAACTCTTTTATGTATAAGGCATCTTTTGTAACATGTTTTAACTGCCCTTCAATCTCCGTAGATAAGATGTTTGTTCCATGTTCACTAAGTTCATAGGCATTCTTAAGATAACCGTCTGAAGCAGTTTTAAAGCCATATAAACCTACAAAACCGATACCTATGGTCAAAACGACTATGAAAATAGCAAAAATCTTATTTTTTATTGAAACGGCTATATTCATTGTAATCTCATTGCACTTATATCAATAAGTGATATTTTTCTTAAATTCCATGTCATCAACTGTTCAACATCTGCAGGCGACTTATTAATATAAGTGGTAGCAGCCGGTGTAATATAATCTTTTAGACCTATGTAGGCCTTGATAGTTTGAAGTTCGGCTATTATCATCTGTGTTATTGTAAAGACATCTCTAGGTTTTATATTTTTTTTCCTAAAAACTGAAAAATCAACTATATCGATTCCTACACTGTGTTGAAGCTTATTTATTTTATTTAGAACATTCATTGCAACTTCAAATGAATCTGAGGGCGTTGCTTTAACATTTCTTTTATCAGGAATGGTAGTGTCTTTTATTTTTAGATATCTCAAGATTGTATTAAGGTCTTCATATACACGCATTGTTTCACCAAATACATACGATGGAGTAAATGCAGCTCTGTTTAGTTCATCAAATGAAGCTGTAATACGATTAAGCAAATTAAATACATCTAAAGGAGTCTTATTTTTATATTTTTTTACTTTTAACTCTTCATTTTTAATGCCTACTCTATATTTAAAAATCTTTATTTCTGTCAAAATTCTCTGTGTCTGCTCATAAACCAAATCGGGATTAAGATTAAGAACTGGTGTCATATTTACGGGCTCTATAATAGGAAGATTATGTGCAGTTCTTAAAATATTTATTTTTAGTGCTATTTCATAGGTCATTTGCCACACATTACGTGGTTTTAATGCTATTTTATGAGTGTATCTTTTAATTATTCCTTCATGATCATGTTTAATACCATAATATTTTAACAAAATGTGAGTTTCTTCAGAAATGAGCATAGCCTGAGCATAAACTTCATTAGGCGTAATTGCTTTAGCCCAGAGGCCTAATGTCAATAAAAGTAGTAAGATAATCTGTCTCATAAATGTCCTTGATTGGTTATCATACACATATATAAATTAACAATTAATAAAAATACTCAAAAAGAATCGTTTATTTTACAAAATCTTCTCTTGACCTATGCGGTAGAGCGCAAAATCATATTTTAACGGGTCATCTGCATCGAAAGTTTTTAGCATCTGTGTAAGTTCTATGGCAGCTTGCAAATCATATGTTTTTCTCTGCAAAAGCCCGAGTCTTTTAGAGACATTAAAGGTGTGGGTATCCAGAGGCATAATAAGGTCTTTTTTATCTACACCGCTCCATAGTCCCATGTCTATATTATCTTCTCTTACCATCCATCTAAGAAACATCATCCATCGCTTCAGGGCTCCCGAACCCTTTGTTTTGGTAGTTACTTTTGATGTTAAAAAATTATAACCTTGTGAATTATGCGGATACAAAGAAATGAGCATCTCTATAAGGGCATTTATCCCATCAATAACGTCGGAGTTTGTGCTATATGCTTTGGTAAATACTTCTTCAAGAGTTGTAATCTCGTTTAATCGTTTTAAAGATATAAATAGAGCTACGACATCTTCACTTTTTTGAAATCTGTAGTAGTGGTTTTTTAAAGCTTCTCTTATCTCATCATCACTCTTTTGCAAAAGTGAAAAGTCGAGTGAATCCAAAAATTTTACTATCTGCGTTACATTACCGTATGCAAACAGTGCACAGATGAGTGATATGGTCGGGTCTTTGTAGCGATGTGCCACTAAAATAGGGTCTAATCTATCAACGGAGACTTCACCTGCCTTATCACGCTTTTTTGCCTCTTCGTCAAGTCTCTTTTTAATGTAAATGATAGAGTTTTTTCCTTTCACTTGAACCTGCTATATTGAGCTGTTTTCTGTATTTTGCAATGGTTCGTCTGACCATTTTTACTTTAAATTTATCCTGGATTAAATCGAGTAGTTTCATATCGCTAAGCGGTTTTTCTTTGCTTTCTTGTTTAACCAGACCAATAAGGAACTCTTTAATAGCCGCATTTGAGACATCTTCATCTATGGCTGTTGTAAAGAACTCTTTCATGGCAAGGACACCTCTGTCGCAAGCTATATACTTGTTTGCAATTGCACGTGAGATAGTTGATGGGTTATGTCCAAACTCATCAGCCAGAGTCTTTAGCGTAAGAGGCATGATCTGTCCGCCCGTAAAGAACTCATACTGATACTCGACTATCATAAGACCTACTTTATAGAGTGTTGCGCGTCTCATATCAAGTGCATCTACCAAGCTCTTTGCTTCTTTAATCTTTTGCGTTATAAAATCATGTTCTACGGCGTAATTGGTGTCTATGTGTATAGTCGGATAATAGGCATCGTTTAGTTTTATCTCAATTGAATCTTCATCATTGAAAAATATCATAAGGTCAGGTACAACCTGAGCGGACTCTTCTTGATACTCAATTGAAGGAGGGTTTTTGAACGTTCCTAAAACACGCATTACTTCACTAAAGTGTTCTCTTGAAGAAAACTCGTGTATATCCTGTATGTTGGCTATTACCTCTAAACACAAAGGGTAAGCTTCATCACTTATATCCGAGCTGTCCAACTGAAACAAAAATGATTCTGCCAAATCTTTTGCGGCTATTCCGACCGGTTCTACATGTGCAAATCTAAGACGAATTTTCTCAAACTCATCCAATGAAATAGAGTTTTTAGCGCAAAAAGAGTCACTATCGCCTTCGTAATAGCCATTTTCATCAAGATTTTCTACGATAAACTGTGCTATTTCTTGAGAGATTGGCGTGGGAAACAGCGGCTTTCCTATCTGTTCATCCAAGACTTCATAAAGAGATTTCGTTTGAATAGTCAAGGCTTCTATCTGCTCGGTGCGAGAGTTACTTACCTGTCCGTTTATTATCTTTTTTGGGATTCTTTTCTCAAAATCCTCTTCATATCCGGATTCAACTTCGATGACAGGGTTTGACTCTACAAAAGGAGCCATCGCTTCACCAAGGTCACCAAGGCTTGAATGCAAAATAGGCAGCCAGTTACGTAGAGTGTTTGAAAGTTTGTGTTTCGTCTCTACGCTGGTATTTTGTCTTAATGCTGCCATAATCCACCTAAGCCCTAAAGCTTAAATTCCTCACCTAGATAGTGAGTACGGACATCGGCATTTTGTCCTATCTCGTCACTTGTTCCGTATGCTAAAAGAGCCCCTGCTTTGATAACATAGGCTCTGTCACAAACAGCCAAAGTCTCACGAACATTGTGGTCTGTAATAAGTACACCGATATCATAAGAGACAAGCTGATGAATAACTTTTTGTATATCCATGACCGCGATAGGGTCGACCCCTGCAAACGGCTCATCCAAAAGCAGGAATTTTGGTTTGTTGACTAAGGCTCTTGCTATCTCTACACGTCTTCTCTCTCCACCGCTCAGACTGATACCCTTACGGTAGCGAATCGGCTCAATGTTAAACATATCAAGAAGTTCCAAGATCCTCGCTTCTTGAGCTTCTTTGCCTTCTATTGCAACTTGGGCTGCAACCATCAGGTTATCTTCTACTGTTAAATCTTTAAATATTGAAGCTTCCTGGGGCAGATACCCTATTCCTTTTTTTGCTCTTTGATGAAGCGGCATTTTTGAGAGGTTTTCACCATCAAAAAAGACTTCACCGTCACTTGCTTCGACAAGCCCGCATATCATATAAAAAGTCGTTGTCTTTCCTGCACCGTT
Source organism: Sulfurimonas sp. (assembly GCF_041563495.1). Lineage (GTDB taxonomy): Bacteria > Campylobacterota > Campylobacteria > Campylobacterales > Sulfurimonadaceae > Sulfurimonas. The sequence goes on along the minus strand of NZ_JBFFMZ010000003.1, from coordinate 19,798 downwards.
TGGTCCAAGAAGTCCAACGACTTCTCCGCTGCTCACTTCAAGGCTCATACCTTTTACTATTTCTAAATCTTTGATTTTTTTCTTTAACTCAACTGCTTTAAGCGTGTGCATAATCTACCTCATAATTTCTACTATTATCATCTAGTTTTTTTATTGTGATCGTCAATGTTTTTATACCGGCAGAATTTAAGATATCTACCAGTTTATCATCTCCCCACTCTACTAAGTGAAGTCCGTCCTTGTCTAACTCTTCAAGCATCCCCAAAGATATAAAATGTTCTATACCGTGATTGTAAATATCATAGTGAAAAATCTTATCTCCATAACATTGCTGCAGAGAAAAGGTTGGAGAAGTAACATCATCTTCTATACACAGATGCTTCGCTAGAGCTTTGACAAAAGTCGTCTTTCCTGCCGCCAAATCTCCTCTTAAAATAATGACTCCATTTGGAAATTTTTCGCAAATTTCCTCTGCCAATGTATGAATCTCATCTAGTTTTAGTTGATAATTTATCATAATTTGTTTGAAATCTCTATGATTTGCTTTAGTTTTTCTTTGGCTTTTGAGCTTTTTATCACTTCACGTGCAATTTCAAGTCCGTCTTGAATATCTCGGGCCATTCCATCAACCATAAGTGCAGATGCGGCGTTGATAAGCACTATGTCCCTTTGTGCATCTGTAGCATTTGAATTGAAAATATTGTATAAAATACCTGCATTAAAAGATGCATCTCCGCCTACTATAGCTTTTAGAGGAACTCTTTTGATTCCATACTCCTGCGGGTCTATTTCAAACTCATGAACAACACCGTCATGAAGCCTTGATGCATAAGTGACATCAGAAATGCTTATCTCATCCATACCCTCTTTTGAACTTACCACCATAGTCGATTTTGCACCGTTAATCTTTAAAGCTTCTGCCATCTTAGGTACAAATGATTTATCAAATACTCCAAGCAGAGACTTCTCTACTCCGGCAGGATTTGTCAAAGGTCCAAGTATGTTAAATATAGTCTTATCAGGTATACTTTTTCTTACAGGCATAATAAACTTCATTGCAGGATGATGATTCTGTGCGAACATAAAAGTAAAGCCTGACTCTTCTAAAAGTCTTGCACTATTTTCTATACTCAAATCAAGTCTTACTCCAAGTTTCTCAAACATGTCGGCACTGCCTGATTTTGAAGTGACTGAACGACTGCCGTGTTTTGCAACGAAACTACCGGATGCCGCTACAAGGATTGCAACCGTTGATGAGATATTAAAACTTCCTATCTTGTCTCCGCCTGTTCCTACTATGTCTATAGCTTTATGACGGATATCATCAGATATCGGCAAAGGTATGGCATTGCTTCTCATAACATCAGCCGCCGCCGCGATCGCTTCTACAGAAGTATGCTCATCAAGTTTCATACTTAGTAAAAACTCTCGCATCTGAGTATCATCCATCTCATGGTTAAAAAGTGAAGTAAACTTCTCTTTAGCTTCGTTATAAGTCATGAAACCTCCTTTATATACTCATCTTGTAAGGATTTTGGTGTTGATTTGGTTGTAGGAATCTGCAAGACTTCGTATTTTTTCGTCTCATTAAGATAGTTGATGGTAATAATACTTCCTACCTCAACGTTTTTACTTGCTTTTGCTACTGCGTCGTTTATCAAAACAACATTATTGCTTATCATATCCTGTGCAACAGAGCGTCTTTTAGTTATATTTACTGAATTTAAAAATTTATCAATTCTCATTTTTTAACACTTTATGATTTTTTATTTAAAGTATTGTAGAGTATTAAAACTGAGAGGAATGTAAGAGTTGGAACAATTTTTGCATTAAATACGGCTTAGTATTGAAAAAAACACTTATTTATTGTTTTAGTCTTTGACATCATCAGTTTCGTTCAACGGCAAAACTATCGTAAACATACTGCCTGCATCGATGTTTTGTACACGTATATCACCGCCGAGATGTTCTGTTATTATTATTTTTGATATATAAAGACCAAGTCCTGTGCCGTTTCTTTCATTTTTGGTTGAGAAATAAGGTTCAAATATACTGGAAATGATTTCTTCTTTAATACCGCCCGCATTATCTTTAATATAAACCTCAATGCGCTCATTATTTATATTCCAGCCAATATTTAAAGTCTTATTTATTTCGCTATCTAACATCTCAATAAATGCGTCATATGAGTTGTTAAAAATATTTAACATAGCCTGCATAAGTTCATTTTTTAATACATCTATATAAATATCTTGATTTATATTCTCTTGTATGATTTTTATACGAGCATTATCATATTGTTTTTGTACTAAATTAATAACCCTATTGATGAGGCTGTTAAGAGAGAGGCGTTCTTTTACTTTGCCTTCTTTAAAAAAGTTTCTAAAATCATCGATTGTATTTGACAAAAAATCAATTTGCTTATTTACCTCTTCAAGCTGTGTTTTTAAATCTTCCTTGTCTAACTCATCCAATACCAAATCAAACATAATGGAGTTTGAGATCATACCTATAGCGGTTATAGGCTGCCTCCACTGATGAGCTATCATCTCAATCATTTCTCCCATAGTTGCCTGTTTTGATTGTGCTATTAGCATCTTCTCATGATGTTTCAGTTTATTGACCGAACTCTCAATACTGGCTTCCAAATCTTCATTTAACATCTCTAAACGCTCAACTCCGCTGCAAGACGCTATTGCTATATTGATTTTATTTTGAAACCCGCCGAACATAACAGCATATTCTTCCACTGATTCATCACTCTCTTTATATACAAATTCCAGGTATCCATACCTTAGAGGCAAAATAATTATACGAAATTCTTTATAATCTTCTATGATATAGCTTTGGTCTTTTACATTTTCTCTGTTAAATCTAAAATCACTATTAACACCAAGCTTTAAAATAGGCTCATTATCCGCATTATTGGAGTAATAATAAGACCCAAGCGCATTTGTTTTATGAGAAAAAGTACACAAAATCTCAAAAACCATACTGTTAAATTCGAGTGAATTTCCAATAGAATCTAAACATTCATATGCAATGGAGAGTTGTTTTAGGTTCATAGTTATATACTATCTACTTGCTGTACTATTCTATATCCTACACCATGTACACTTTGAATAAACTCGCTTGGAAGTTTTTGTCTTAATCTATACATTGATTTTCTAATATTTTGCGGATTTACATCTTTTGAATACATATAAAGATGATTTACTATCTCATCAATCGAAACACTTAAATTTAATTTTGAAATCAGTTTTTCAACTATCAGGTTTTCATATGCACTTAAAATTACTGGAGAACTTTTTAGATACAAAACTTTTTCTTCTTTATTATAAATAATATCGCTAGATAGGTTTATAATATTTAACAATCCATTTTGCCTGTATATATCCATACATACTAAAGAAAGTTCATCTAAAAATACATCTAACGCCACTGGTTTCGGTATAAAACGGCGAACACCGAGGTTTATGAACTCTAACAGATAATCTACTTCTTTATGTGCTGATAAAACAATAACATCCTGCGAGGGATTTATCTCTTTTATTATTCTTATCAACTCGACGCCGTCAATATTAGGCATTGCAATATCACTCAATACAATATTGTATGCCTCATTTTGTTCATATTTTTCTTTATATAAGGCAAGAGCCTCTTTACCGTCATACGCAGAGCCGACACTTGCAAATAATGAACTTAATATTTTTTTTAAACTATCATGTACAACTACATGATCTTCAGCTATCAATATACTCATATTCTTGGTATATTGTTTTAATTTTGATATCTGATATTTATATTTTTCTATGTCAAATTCCAAATTATTCATGTAATGATTATATCATAAAAGTTTTGCCGAGTTAAAATCTTAAATGTTGTCAGCAATGTTAAGAAGAGAGTGTTGAATACAACAGCATTTTCTCAATATCGAGTTCTTCGTTTATCTGTTTTTCAAGTTCTTCTACTTTGTTGTTGTCGTGTTTATTTTTTATCAACTTATGAATGCTTTCAAAAAAACTGTTTAAATCAAATGGTTTTAATATAAACATATCGACACCCTGTTCTATTAACTCTAAAAGATATTTTGGGCTATCATATGCTGATGATATAGCAACAATCTGCTTCTTATTAATAGCCTTGATTTGCCTCATCATCTCTATACCGTCCATAATAGGCATCTCAATATCCGTTAAGACAATATCGTATTTTGATTCATTGTACAGTTTTAATCCCTCTTGACCGTTTGCGGCAACATCAACACTTTTAAATATTTTTTTTAATGCTCTTGTCACTTCGTCTCGTATTGTAGGTTCATCTTCCACATATAGTATAGTCATTGTTTTAGAGTATTCTCTAATTTGTTTTATTATCTCTACTTCCATAACCGTATCTCCTTTTTATATATACATATATTAATTGCAGACCTATCTTTTTAACTGACATTTTCTACTCCTTAAGCATGTATATCATTGCTTCTGTATTATCAATAATATCTTTTACAGACAACTCTCTATCTATATTTTCTACTAAAAAGTCCAAATTCAAACTTAGTTCTCTTCCTTTATTGCATTTATAATTTTTTCCAAAACTTTTTAAGCTGTTACTGACTTGGTCATTGATATCTACATTTGCCATCAATATGTACCTGTTTGTATCAAAAAGATATATATTAACTTTTTCCTTTTTTATATACTCATTAAACTCTTGTTTAACATTTACAGAGAGTTTGCTATTGATAAAATTCATCTGTTTTGCGCCATACTCTTTTATATATTCTTGTATATTTTTAAGACCAAAGCAAAAAACACTGTAACTATTATCATCATTATAGACAGTGTGTAATTTTTCAATAAAATCTTTTCTTGTTTTAAATACTTTCATACCATTAATACTAGATTTTTCCAAATTATTAATTACAAAATCAATATTTACAAAATTTAACAAATATTGATTTTTTCCTTCATCTGTTTTAAGTACATCAATCTTATATGCCTTGTATATTTTTGAACCTATGTGCATAATTTCGTACACTCTATCTAAACCAATAATACGTTTTACTATATCTTGATTTTTAAGAAGCTTCATCTCTTTATCTCTAAATATACGACCTATTTTAAACTCATCTATATCACCGTCAGAATCTTTTAAAAAATTTTCTTTAAAAACTTCATTTACATATTTTAATCTATTTTCATCAATGATTGCAATTGGGTTATTCATACCACTAAATACATTATCTTTTATTTTCTGATTAAGTAATATATTTTCCTTTTTGTCTTTAAAAATTTTTATAGCAGTTTTAGCGAGTAGTTCTAAAAAACTGTTCAGATCAATAGGCTTAAGAATAAATTTGTTTACACCTATATCAATCAGCCTAGTCATATATTTTAGTTCACTGTGAGCAGACGTAACTATAATTACTTGATTTTCATTTATTTTTTTTATCTTGTGTGACATCTCTATACCATTCATCATTGGCATTGATATATCTGTAATTACGATATCATGATGAGCTTCTTCATACTTTGCCAACCCATCTTTACCGTTTATTTCTATGTCAATATTCTTAAATATTTTTTCTAAAATCCTATGAAGCTGCTTTGAAATATTTTCATCATCTTCAACATACAAAACCTTTAACCCGAGACAAAGCTTACGAAGCTTAAGAACAGTATCTTTATCCATTAACAACTCCTTGTATATTTAGTGTAAATTCAGCGCCATTTTCTACATTATTCGCATATATACTGCAGTTTTTTAAAGTTCATCATTTATCTATTGGCTCACTTTTTAGTGGTAATGTGATTTTAAATGTAGCTCCATTGTCTATATTTTCTACGCTTAAATCACCTTTTAAATGCTCGCAAATAATTATTTTACAAACATATAATCCCAAACCGGTTCCATTTTTTTGTTTTTTTGTAGAAAAATACGGGTCAAATATTTTCTCTATTACATCACTTTTAATACCGCCTGCATTATCCGCAATTGTTATATAAACATTTTCTTCATCTTTATGACAAGCAACCTTTAGGTGTTTATTTTGTACATCTGGAGAAAAAGCTTCTTTCGCATTTGAAATTATATTTATAAGTGCTTGTATTAATTCACTTTTAAATGTATTGAGCGTGGTATTTGGACTGTTATCTTCAAACGTCAAGTCTATTTGGGCCTTGCTGAATTGTTTTTCCAAAATTGATATACTATTTTCTATGACATCACTTAAAATAAACTCTTCTTCTTTTTTGCTCTCTTTAAAAAAGTTTCTAAAATCATCAATGGTATCTGAGAGATATTTAACTTGTTTATTTATCCCTTCTAAATCTTCTTTTAAAATCTCCGTATCAAGTTCATCAAGTAACATATTTAAAATAACGTTATTTGATATCATACCTATAGTGGTAACAGGTTGTCTCCATTGATGGGCTATCATCTCTATCATTTCGCCCATAACAACATTTTTGGACCTAACTAATAAAAGTTTTTCATGTTCAGAAATCTTTTTAACCGATTCTTCAACTTTTATCTCAAGTTCTTTATTGAAGTTTTCTAATTGTTCTACCCCTATACAAGCACTGATTGCAAAATTAATCTTTTGTTGAAATTTACTTATTAGAGATAATAAATATTCCATATCACTTTCTTTATCTTTATATACAAAAGTTAAATAACCTATTTTTAAGGGTAATATTACTACACCGTATTGATTATCTTTATAACTAAAACATTTCTTTTCTTTTAGTTTTGTTCTATCAAAATCGGCTTTGTAAACTTCACCTATATTAATAAGGACATTGTCACTTTCTTGATTCGTACAGTAACAAGCGTATATAGCTTTCGTTTGACGGTAATATGTAATCATGATTTCAGAGATCATACTCTCAAGTTCAAAAGAATTTCCAATTGAATTTAAACATTCAAACTCTATATCTCTTAAATTACTATGCATATGATTTCTCACTTATTTTTTCAGCTGGATGGCCTAAATAGTATCCTTGCATTGCATCTACATCTAACTTCATTAACTCCATATATATCTCTTCTGAACTAACATATTCTGCGATTACTTTTATGTTAAATCTGTGTGCAAATTTAATCATAGTCTCAACAAAGAAATACATTTTTTCATCCGTTAAGATATCTTTAACGATTGAGCCGTCAAGTTTTATAAAATCAGGGTTAATATTAAATATATATGAAAAATTTGAATATCCGCTTCCAAAATCATCTATAGCTACCAAAACACCTAACCTTTTGAATCTTTTTAAAAAACTATTAACAACATCCATATCATCTATAATATCACTTTCAACAATCTCAAAGATCAATTTACTGCCCAAATTATTTTTAACAATCACATCTTCTAAAGTATCTAAAAAATCATTGTTTCTCATATCTTGATATGAAAAATTCAACGAAAAAGTTCCCTTTGTTTTAATCGCATAGTCTATTGCTTTTAGTATGACTACTTTTGACATTTCATTGTAATAATTATGATCTTTGGCAATTTGTAAAAATGAAATTGGCGTTATATATTTATTTTCGTGTAAAGTGTCTCTAATTCTCATCAACACTTCATGCCTAACTTCACCACTTTTATCAACAATCGGTTGAAAAAATGGAACCAGCAAATCATCATCTAAACTTGTCTGAAGTAGTTTTTTTACTTTCATGATATCCATAGCTACTTGAGAACTGTCAGGAATATCTTTAATCATTGCATATTTTAAGAAATTTTTCTTTGCATATTCAAGAGTCTTATATAAATTATCTAAAATTCTTCCTTTACCTTTACCTATTGCCATGGTAAGCTGCAAATCAATATTTTTCATTTCAATCATGTTTATTTTTTGCTGCTCAATTGATTTGCACATTTTTATAGCTTCTATCTCTAGTTCGCTACAGCTCATATTAATTTCATTTTTAAGAAGCAAAAAATTGTCTCCAGAAACTCTAAAGGCTGTATAATCATACTTTCTTGATTCATCTTTTAAAATAGTCGCAAATTGAAGTAAAAAATCATTCCCATGCTCATAAGAATATCCTTCGTTTATTAACTTAAATCCATTTATATTTATTAATAAAGCAAACTTTTCAGTATTTTCACTTAGTGTGTCTATCAGGTGAGAGTAGTTAAAAAGATTTGTTATGTGATCAATATCTTTGAAATCATTTGTCGTTGTGCTGTTATTTTTTAATTTATCTCTCATTATTTTATTATGATATTTAATTGTCTTATCAGCATATATATTCTGTACTGTGTCATAAATTTGTTTAAACATTTTCTCAGTGTCTATTGGCTTTAAGATATATCCGGAAATGCCATTTTCTACCAAACTTAAAATCTGTTCAATATTTTGATTAGCTGTAATTACAATAATTGCCTGATTTAAATTATTTTCCCTTATTATACTGGTTAGTGTATCGCCATCCATATTTGGCATACTAAGGTCAGTAATCACTAAATCATAATCCTTATTCTCATATTTATACAGTGCTTCGGCACCATCACAAGCCAAATCTAAATCATCAAATATCCTACTAAGCATTCTACCGACTTGCTGTCTTACAGTTTCTTCATCCTCAACATACAAAACACTCATAGTTTTACCAAACTTACGAATCTTATTTATAATCTCTAAATTCAAAATATTCTCCATATAAGTACTACACTATGCATTGTAAATAAAATTTGTCGTTTAGTTGTCCTATTTAGTCATATTGTATAAATTAAAATGATTTTTCAACAACAATAACATAAAGCAACCTATTATAATTTATTCTTTAATTGTTTTTTTTAATTAACATTATATAATTTTATTTAAGAAAAAACATCCTAGAATTTAGACAAATAATGGTTGTACATTAATACACTAGGAGTTGTTATGGCATTGAGCAAAGATGATGATGGTGCGGGTAAAATCGAACTTGACAGTGTAAAATGCATTTTAAGTACGACGGACCTCAAAGGAAACATTCAATATAGCAATCGCTATTTTAGTGAAGTAAGCGGCTACTCAAAAGAAGAACTTCACGGCTCCCCACACAATATTATTCGTCATCCTGACATGCCAAAGGTTATGTTTAAACTGATGTGGGATAGGCTTAAAAAGAATGAAAACATCACAATGATTGTCAAAAATAAAGCAAAAGACGGGCGTCACTACTGGGTAAAAACATTTTTTGAGACAAAATATCATCCCATAAGCAGAGAACCTTACGGATATTTATCAATTCGTCATGCAGCTCCAAAAAAAGCGATAAGAGAAATAAAACCTCTTTATAAAAGATTGCGTAGTATAGAAGCCAGATATGGAATACATGCTTCACAAGACTACCTGATTAAGTATCTGATGAAAGAGGATAAGACATACGACGAATATCTTAAAGAGATAACTCAAGAAAAAAATATAATCATTGACTTTTTTACGAGGCAAACCCACTAGTAAAACAATCTTTTTTCACTACTATCTGTTTTTGTTTCTCTTTTCGCTTTGTATCTTTTTCAACAAATATCTTCTTACGCGTCTTTGGATCTAGTTCTGTATAATACATTACTGCTGAGTATGTACTTGGAGTAGGAGTAAAGACTTGAGCCTGCTCAGGGTTCATCTTAAGTTCATCTGTAGTAAATCTTTTTAACTCATGCATATCTTTTTCTTCACATCCAGGGTGTGCGGCAATAAGATAGTAAGTAAGAAATTGATTTTTACCCTCTTCTTTATTCAGTCTGTCATACATCTTTTTAAAATCTACAAGTGTTTCCTTACCTGGTTTACCCATAAGTTCAAGTACGTGTTGTTGTGTATGTTCAGGGGCAACTTTCAACTGACCGGATATATGGTGTTTAACCATCTCTTTAAGGTAAGAATATCCATGTTTTTTATCTGCTGTAATAAGGTCATACCTGACTCCGGATGCTATAAACGCTTTTCTTACACCTTCTACTTCTCTGACTTTTCTAAGAAGGTTTATATTTCTTCCGTGATCTACGTGCATCACCTTACAGAGTCTATCAGCATCTACACAGCGGATATCATCACAAGTACCTTTTTTAAGTTTTTTACCACACTCATATCCGTACATGTTGGCAGTTGGTCCTCCAACGTCAGATATAATGCCTTTGTAGTCTTTGTACTTGTTAAACTCTCTGGCTTCATTTAAAATATTATCTTCACTGCGAGTTCTGATAGTACGACCCTGATGCACGCCTATTGCACAGAAATTACATTCTCCCCAGCATCCATGATGGGTCATAATGGAAAATTTAATAGTCTCAAGACATTTTACTTTACCCATTTTTGCATAGTAAGGGTGAAGTTCTCTTGTAAAAGGCAGGTTCGAGTTGGCATCCATCTCCTGTTCATCCAAGTAGTCACATGGAGGGTTTTGGATTAAAAAGCGATTATCAACTCTCTGACAAAGTCCTTTTGCACTTATTGGATCATTATTATCGTAAAAATCATCAAACAGGTCTATATACTTCTCCTTATCATCTAAACACTCTTGATGAGATGGAAGCTGTATATATTCATAATTTGGCTCTTTAGATATATAACACAGACCTCTTATATCACCGTAGTCATTACCCTCATCTATAGCCTTTGTAAGCTGTTCCAGTGCTATTTCACCCATTCCGTATATTAGGATATCTGCTTTTGAGTCAAAAAGAATCGGTTTTTTCAGTTTGTTTTGCCAGTAATCATAATGGCTCACTCGTCTAAGACTGGCTTCAATGCCTCCTAAAACCAAAGGAACCGTATCTTTAAAATATCTGCGTATAAGATTGCAGTAAACACTCAAGGCGCGGTCAGGTCTTTTATCGTTTTTCCCACCTGGAGTATAATCATCGGTATTTCTAAACTTTTTTGTTGCTGTATAGTTTGACACCATGCTGTCAACACTGCCACCGCTTACTCCCCAATATAGTCGAGGTTCGCCTAAACGAGAAATATCATCTGCACTCTTTATATCAGGCTGACCTATCATACCTACTCTGTAACCAAGACGTTCAAGCATCCGACCGACCATTGCCACACCGATAAACGGAGAATCTATATACGCATCTCCGCTAACTAAAATTACATCACACTGATCCCAGCCCAATAAATCCATCTCTGCCCTAGTTGTTGGCAAAAAATCTTTTTCACTGAATGTTATAGTATTTTGTTTTGGTTGTTTGTTTTTATTTCTTCTACTCAAAATTTAACCTTTTATCTGTATAATAATACTAAATACTTCCAAAATAAGAGATTATGTATGAATTACCCCTATGATAATTTAGAAAATTTCACGCTTCCAAAACTGTTTGAAAGGTCAGTAAGCCTGTATGGAGAGGAACCTGCTTTAGCTAAAGTAGGAGAAGATGCTATCAACTACAATCAACTGAATGATAAAGTTCTCCAAACGGTTGAACTACTTCAAAAGAGTGGAATTTCTAAAGGCGACAAAGTTGCTCTGCTTAGTGAAAATATGCCCAACTGGGCAGTTGCATACTTCTCGGTAACTTACTTCGGCGGGGTTATCGTTCCGATTCTTCCTGATTTTCATCCTTCTGATGTAGTTCATATTATTAAGCACTCAGAAGCTAAAGCCGTATTTGTATCAGATAAATTTTTATCGACTATTGAAGATGCAAATGATCTGGATATGCAAATTGTAATAAATCTGGAAAAACTTGAGATTATTGAGAATATCAGTAATAAAAGCTATTTATCTCAGCTGAAGCAAAGCCTTGCTTCTTTAGAAAAAGTGCCAAATTTTTCTACTAAAATAACCAAACCAAAAGAAGATGATTTAGCGGCAATAATCTACACTTCCGGAACAACTGGACATTCAAAAGGCGTAATGCTCTCACACAAGAACCTTGTCACAAATGCTCTTTCATCGTTTTCAAAAATATCAATACTTAAGAGCGATGTATTTTTATCTATACTTCCTCTGGCTCATACACTAGAGTGTACAGTCGGTCTCATAGTACCGATACTTCACGGCAGCAGTGTTTACTACATAGATAAGGCACCTACTCCGAGTGTTCTTTTAAAAGCATTTAATGTTGTTAAACCTACTATGATGCTAAGCGTTCCTCTTATTATAGAAAAAATCTATAAAAACAAAGTATTAGCTAAATTTAACAGCTCTTTCATTTTAAAATATCTATATAAAATACCTTTCTTTAGAAAAATATTAAATCGTGCTGCCGGCAAAAAACTTATAGAAACTTTTGGCGGAAGAGTCAGGTTCTTTGGTATTGGAGGAGCGGCCCTCTCCCCATTTGTGGAGCAGTTTCTAATGGAAGCTGAATTTCCTTATATCATAGGCTACGGCCTGACTGAGACTTCTCCTCTTATTGCAGGAGGTTCTGTTATAGACGGCATAGTTAAAGTAAGATCTACAGGAACGCCTTTTTATGGAGTTACCGTAAAGATAAAAGACAAAGACGCTGTTACGGGAGAGGGAGAGATTATAGTAAAATCTCCCAGTGTAATGTTGGGATACTACAAAGATGAGGAAAAGACAAAAGAAGTCATGGAAGACGGATGGTTTTTAACCGGAGATTTGGGCTACATGGATGAAGACGGCTTTTTATTTATCAGTGGACGCAGTAAAAATGTCATCATAGGTTCAGGCGGTGAAAATATATATCCTGAACAGATAGAAGCTATTATAAACCAAAATGAAGCTGTTCTTGATTCTCTTGTAATGGAACAAGATTCAAAATTAATAGCAAGAGTACACTTAGACTATGAAATGATAGATAAGATGTTTAAGGCAAATAAAGTTTCAGATGCTAAAATAAAAGAAGAAATAACAAACTTCTTAGAAGAGTTAAGAGTTGAAGTCAATTCGCAAGTTTCATCTTTTTCTAAAGTAAATAAATTTGTTGAACAGATAGAGCCTTTTATAAAGACGCCGACTAAAAAAATAAAACGATACTTATATGTTGAATAGGAGCTGGTAGTGTTTGAAAAAATTATAAAAATTATAATCTGGATTATTATTGCACTTATTGTAATATTACTACTTGCATATGGAGTATCTAAATCTAGTTTTACCAATCTAAAAAAATATGATCAAAAAGACACCACTATACGTAACTCACTTGTGACATCTGCTGCAAAAGAGCAACTGGCAAAAGAAAGATATTACACTACAACAGTAAAAATCAAAGATGGAAATATGGCTAATTTAGGCGATTTTACTCTTAATATTTCCGGAGACAGACAACTGACTATAAATATATCTCTCAAGTATAAAGAAAACAAAGGTAATGACTGGCTAAGCGGTAAAAATGTAGAACAGGAGATTCTTGATAAAGGTGATGCGTTACGAAGCGCTGTCGTTAGTACAATCTCAAATAGTGAAAATGCTTCTGTTGCTAATACAAAAATGAAAAAAGAACTGGTTAAGAGTATGAACGACTACCTCTCCGACGGAGAGATAGAAGAAGTTTATTTTAATAGATTTATAATTCAGTAATTAAAATTGTGGCTGTAAGAAGGGAATTACCTGTTTCTTACGGCTAAGAACTCCGTCTAGCCATACTTGCGAATCTTCTAACTTACAGTTAAACGCACTCTCGATTTTACTCTCATCATCACTGACTACTAGAAGCTGTGAACCTTCTTTCATAATATCTGTTAGTAAGATGATTACACTGTGAAGATTGCCCTCTTCTTTTAGCTTTTTCATATCGGCAAAGAGGTCATCCTTCATCCCGTCAAATACACTTAAATCGACTACTTCAAGTTGTCCTACACCAAGTTTTTCACTACCCATCGCAAACTCTTTATAGTCACGTGTAGTCAACTCGCGGGCAGTTGCGCCTTGTACGGCTGATTTGACAATAAACATTTCCATGCCAAGAGCTTTATAATCTTCGATACCAGCAATTTGAGCTAATTCTTTAACTGCTTTTGTATCTATCTTAGTACATGTAGGAGATTTAAAAATTACAGTATCACTCAAAATTGCACATAACATCATACCGGCTATATTTTTTGGAATCTCAACACCATGGTAATCATACGCTTCTTTGATAACAGTGTTTGAGCATCCTATAGGCCTGATCCAACACTCTAATGGTGTAGAAGTAGTCAGGTCACCGAGTTTATGATGATCGTAAATACCTAAAATAGTAGCATCCATAATATCCGCAGGAGCCTGACCCAAATCAGAAAAATCAACTATGTAAACATTTTCACCTGCATAAGAAGTCTTAAGTTCAGGCACTTGTGCACCGAATTTATTTAGTATGAACTCAGTCTCAGGAGAAATTTCACCTTGACGTGTCGGTACACAGTCTTCACCAAGTTGATTTTTAAGATATGAAAGAGAGATAGCTCCAACTATAGAATCAGAATCAGGATTTGTGTGTCCAAAAACATATGTTGACATTTAATGACCTTTGTAAATTTTTTCGTATTATACTGTAGTTTTTAAAACTATAATTTAGATTTTAAATCTTTCATCTTAATTTCATATTCATCTAACATTCGATTTATGGCTTCTATCTCAAATGAATCAATTTTTTCTATAAATTCTTTAGAATACTCAAGCATATATTTTATATTGTATTGAGAGGATAGTTCCAATAATGCTTTTACAAAGTTTTCTATAGCGTTTATATCATTTGTTTTGTTTGCTTGTAAATAGCTCTCTTTTAACTTACCTTCTACTGCATCTAAAAAGTTTTTTAAATCTTCTAAGTTATCAATAATGATTTCATCTTGCTTTTTTGGTATTAAAGCAGCTTCTTTAAAACTTAAAAATTTTGATATTTCTTTAAAAAGCTCACTTTTTGAAATTGGTTTTCTTAAATACCCATCAAACCTTTCACCCTCTAATTTTTTAAGTTCATCTTCCATTATAGATGCCGTAAGAGCTATAATAGGGATTCTGCTGAATTCCTTTACAAGCCTTGTTGCAGTATATCCGTCCATTACAGGCATCCTTATATCCATAAGAACTAAATCAATATGTTCAGCTTTAATAATGTCTATAGCCACCTTACCGTTTGTCGCTTCAAGTATTTTTATATTTGTCCCAACGAAACTCTCTTTGACTAAACCTCTATTTTCATTGACATCATCAACCACCAATATTACTGCACTTTCAAACTCAATTGAAGAATAATCTATACTTGATTTAGAAAAACACTCATCATCATTAAGAGATGCAATATCTATATTCTTTAGACTGACTATGAAAGCAGCTCCTTTACCTAATTCACTTTCAACATTTAATGAACCGCCCATCAATATTGACAGCTTTTTAGAAATAGCTAGTCCAAGTCCTGTTCCACCGTATTTTTTTACATCTTGATTTTGTGACTGTTCAAATATGTTGAATATTTTATTATGCTCAGACTTATCTATCCCTATACCGCTGTCTTCAACTCTTATCGTCAGATCAACTTTACTAGAGTGATCATAAACATCATTAATAACGACTACCACTTTTACATACCCGTTTTGTGTAAACTTTATTGCATTTCCTATAAGATTTATCAGTATCTCGTTTAATCTCATTTTATCAACCAATATAGCTTTTGGCATCTCGTTGTCAATCTCTAAAGTAAGCTTTAAACCTTTTTGTTCAGCTTGCAAACTAAAGATATTAATAGTATCTTCACATAAGTTTTGTAAACTCACTCTACTTTTTGTTAACTCCAGTTTTCCCGACTCTATTTTTGATAAGTCCAAAATATCATTTATTAAAAATAGTAAGGTTTGCCCTGATGAACGGATAGTTTTTACAAATGATTTTAACTTTTTATCTTCTACTTTTTTGTCTAACAACTCTGCAAAACCCAAAATAGCATTCATAGGTGTTCGTATCTCATGACTCATATTTGATAAAAAATCGGTTTTTGCTTTATTTGCATTTACTGCGATATCTTTGGCCTCTTTTAATTTTTTGTTTAGTTGAAACAATTCTTCTTGTGCCAACTTTCTTTTATGAATCTCAACAGATAACTTTCTATTCCAATATAACGTTCCCGATATAAAAAATACAAATATAGCAGCAATCTGCCAGACAAGTGTATAGTCAATTTTTTCTACATATTTTTGATATGTCCACTTCATCAAAATATCATGCTTTTTTTTCTTATCAATATTTTGTAATACTATATTTATTATCCCAACTAAAGGTTTATACTCTTTTCTAACTCCAAATCCTACCTCTGTAGATATCGTTGTCTTACCGACTATTGCGATATTATGCAATCCCATCTCGGAAATCTCATAACTGCTCAATGCCGAAGTACATAACAAAGCATCATACTTTCCTGTTGAGACGGCACTTAAACCCTCTTTTATATTATTTACTTCAAAAAAATCAATATCTTTATACTCTTGTTTTAATTTTGGCACATATCCATAGTCTTTGATCAATGCAATTTTTTTATTTGCAATTATGTTTAAATCTTCAATATATCTGGTGTCTTTATTCATTACAATTACAATCGAGTTGGCTATAAATGGTTTTGTATATTCTAAATCCAACTTGGAATCGGTTGTCTCAACTATCATAGATACGTTGGAGTTTTTTATATTGCTGATAGCATCTGACCATGTTGGATATGGAATATATTTAAACTCTATGCCTGTTTGTTCTTCTATCTCTTTAACATACTCTGCCGCTATTCCTATATGTTGCTTATTTTTACTAACAGCTTCAAAAGGGAGCCAATCCGGATCGCCTGTATATTTGACAACAGAATGTTTTTTTATCCAATCTCTTTGTTTTTTAGAAAAGTTTAATTGTGAATCCTTTTGGTCAAAATTAAAGTTTTTTTTCCATTTGCTTTTTAATTTCTGATGTTCTTGAGGGGTAATGCTTTTTATGCTCTTTTGAATGATGCTAAAAAGAACCTTGTTCTCTTTGTTTATGGCTACACTCACTGAGGTGGTAAAATCTTTTAGTTTAGAGACTATCTTTAAATTATTCAACAGATATTTATTCATGATGTATGTTGAAACAGCCAAATTACCCACATATGCATCGGCTTTTCCAAAAGAAACTGCTTCCATTGACTCTTCATTTGAGTTAGTTAAATGGAGCTTTATATCTGGATATTTTGATTGTAACCACTCGTGAATGTATGAGCCTCTGTTTATTGAAACACTTTTCTTTGTAAGGTCTCCTATAGTTTTTATATCATTATTATTTGAGAGTGTAATTATCACCATAGGAACACTTAAATAATTTTTTGAGAAACTAAGATATTTTTTTCTCTCATCAGTCTCGACTGCGCAAGTAAGTCCATCATATTTTTTGGCTTTCATATCATTCAAGACATTCGACCAAACTCCAGGATATATTTTAAATTTTAATCCACTTTTTTTTGATATAAGTTTTATATATTCTGATGATAGACCTGTATGATTGCCGTTACTGTCTACAAAATCAAAAGGCGGCCATTTATAGTCAGCCCCTAACTTTACAACAGGATTATTTTTTATCCATCTAAGCTCATCCTGCGTAAATTTAAGTTCTGATGAGAGTAATGAAGTTGTAATAAGAACAAAAAATGATAAATGTAATAAAAGAGATTTCACTCTATGCTTCTATTATGTCTTTAAAGTCGTCTAAATTATTTTCAAAAAGTTCTACCAAGTACGGGTCAAACTGCGTTCCCTTATGCTCTACAATATACTTTGCTGCATCATCAAAACTCCAAGAGTCTTTATATATCCTTTTATGAGTCAAGGCGTCTAAAACGTCAGCAAGAGCAACTATTCTTCCGTAAATGTGGATCTCTTCGCCCTTAAGTCCCTGAGGATAACCTTTTCCGTTGTATTTTTCATGATGCTGATGAGAAATAATAGCTCCGGCTTGAATAAGTTTTCTTTTTGAATTTTTCAATAGATTGTAGGCATTTGTAGTATGCTCTTTCATTGCACAGAACTCTTCTTCAGTTAACTTACCAGGTTTATGTAAAATATCTCTGTCTATAGTGATTTTACCAATGTCATGAAGAGCAGAAGCGTCTTTAATGACTAAAGCTTCATCATCGTCTATTGCATTGTGCAGTTTAGCTAAAAATTCTGATATATGAGCAACTCTTTTAATGTGTCTTCCCGTCTCATCTGAAGATGATTCCATTACTTCAGTAAGTAGATAAATTATCTCTTTTTGGGTTGCTTCGAGCTCTGATAATAATCTGGTTTCGTTATGTTTTATTTTTACATTTAGATCTAGGTTATTTTGTTCAAGCACTTTTTTTGCTCTGTAAAGCTCAAGATGCGTAGAGACTCTGGATATTAATTCTGAAGGATGAAACGGTTTGGTTATATAATCTACCGCACCAAGGCGAAAGCCTTCTGTTATAGAGTCTATATCAGCTTTAGCGGTCAAAAATATTATAGGGATATTTTTTGTTACTTGAGATTTTTTTAAAGTTTTTATAACATCAAAACCGTTAAGGTCAGGCATCATGATATCCAGCAGAATCAAATCAAAACTCTTACTTTTAACAATTTCCAATGCCTGTTTGCCGTTTAAGGCAAATGAGAAATTATAATTACTCTCTTTTAGAATATTCATAGCAACTTTGATATTGTCGCTTACGTCATCTACAATCAAGATATTATATGATAAATCCATAAAATACTCCCCAAAAATGCGTTTAAATAAATTATATCATATCAGGCTATTGAACTCTATCAACCTGAACAACTCTGTTATTATCCATAATGATTTTTACACGATCCCCTGATTTAAAACGATTTCCTTTGATTACTACAACGATATCTTCATCATAATCCATTCTAATGGTAAGTTCTTCTCCGTTTGCTTTTGCAATCTCACTTCCTGCGTAATAACCGGCGATACCTCCGCCTAAAGTTGCAAGGACTCTACCGCTGCTTCTTCCGACTAAAGAGCCCAATACGGTACCAATAATTGCACCAAAAAACTTACCGCTTCCCTCATCCGTTATAACTACCGGTCTGGATTCAAGAACGGTGCCTATTTCATACCTTTTTATCTGATTATAATTCCTGCCCTCATATTCAGGTCCTTTATTAGTCGCACATCCGGAAAATACAATAGCACTTGCAAGTAATATGTAAATAATCTGTTTCATATTTTCAATCCTTATAAACATGTAATGTTCAATGATACACGTATTTAACTAAAACAAATGTAAAAAAATATTGTTTAGTCAATAAACTCAACAACCTCGTCATAATCCAATCTTACTTGTGTAGATTGCTCATTTAGCCTGTATCCAAACGGAATCATCATAGAGAGCCTATACTTTTTTTTATCGATATTTAAAATCTCCTCGACCTGATTTTTGTCAAAACCTTCTATCGGACAAGAATCTATACCTCTAACCGCCGCAGCATTCATCATATTTGCTCCTGCAAATGCAGTCTGCTTGGCTGTCCAGGCATATATATTCTCATCACTGCTTAGAGTCTCTGCAAGATGATCCGAATATAGTTTTAGGTAAAACTCTAGGTTTTCTTGCGGCATATCACGTCTAGCAAATCTTTTTTCAACAATTCCGGATTCAGGCTTTACAGACTCAATCCCTGCTAAAATAATTACCAGATGCGAACAAGTGGTTATTTGCGCCTGATTCCAGCAGGCAGGTCTCAGTTTTGCTTTTAAATCTTCGTTTGTAACAACCAAAAATTTCCACGCTTCCATCCCGAACGACGATGGAGCTCTTCTTCCGGCATCAAGTATAAATCTTATATCTTCATCAGATATCTTTTTACTCTCATCAAACACTTTACACGCATGTCTAAATCCCAATGACTCTTCAAATGTTTTT
>NZ_JBFFMZ010000002.1:0-319780 GCF_041563495.1 Sulfurimonas sp. | reverse complement strand
AGAGAAATAGGAGAGATATATGAATAAGCTTTATCTTGGGGGAATTATCTTTACTGCTCTAATGCTACTATTGACTTACTTGTCTATAGCTGGTTCTGAGGGTGGTCTAAATGGTGATATCGTCAATATGCTTGCAGTTGCTGGAGCGGTTGCACTTGTCTTAATTACAGTATTTGTAGTTATCAAGTATGTTCGTCAAATGCAAACTGATACTGCTGATGGCCAGCTTGCTGATGAGCAGTGGGATGGTATTGGTGAGTATTTAAATGAGTTGCCTATGGGTTGGGCAATTATGTTCTTTTTACTTATAGTTTGGGGTATGTGGTATTTTACAATTGGTTATCCTGTAAATGCATATTCACAAATCGGTGAGTATAATGAAGATACGGCAGCACATAATGCTAAGTTTGAAACACAGTACGGTTCTATTACCGGTGACAGATTAGTTGAAATGGGTGAGTCTGTATTTTTAGCAGAATGTAAAGTATGTCACGGTATTACAGCTGACGGTATTGACGGAAAAGCAGCAAATCTTAACAAAAGAATTGAAGCTAATGTTGTAAAACATGCGGTAGAAAATGGTTCAAACAATCATTTACTAGGTATGGAGATGCCAATGCCGGATCGTAACGGTCTGTTCAACGGTAACACTGGTGCTTTAATAACAGATGCTGAAATTGATGTTGTTTCTTCATATGTTGCTAACGGTATGAGTGGAGCTGGTGCAGATGTTTTTGCAGGTACTTGTGCAGCTTGTCATGGTGAAGACGGTAAAGGTATGGAAATGGTAGCACCTAATATTGCAACTTTTTCTACTACACTTGTTACTAATGTTCTAAACCACGGTAAAAAAGGTGTTATTGGTAAAATGCCGGCATTTGATAGACTTAATGCTAAGCAAAAAGAAGCTGTTGGTGCATATATCACTAGCTTAAGTAAATAAGGAGTCAGGTATGAATGAAAATAGAAGCGTATTTGCTCTTGATGGTATTACAGGTATGTTAGTTGCAACTGTATTATTGCTTACAATTCTAGCTGGTCTTACAGTTTTAGGTATTAGTGTGCAAAATGAAAATGCAAATAACTTTTACAAAATAGAAAATGAAAAATCAATCAAAATGTTTAGTACTGAAAATGCTAAACATATTGTTGATGTGAAATAGGGAGTCGATAATGGATAAGTTAATAACTTTAGGTCTAGTAATAATGGCCGTTTATACTCTTTTCGCAGTCCTTACACCTAACCATCTTTATGTTGGTTAGGAAGGTTTCATTGAAATTTTCACGAGGGCTTGCGGCCCTCATCCTCTTTGTATTCTTTCACACTACCCTTACAGCAGAATATTTATATAAAGATGAAGTTATATTTAACCCGGCATTCAGTGCTGAAGTTGAAAAATTGGGATCAGAACTTTATGATAAAACTGGAATATCTTTAAGACTTGTAATGCTTAAAGAGTTGCCACACGATACTAGTATAGTTCAGTATGAACAAACATTGATGAAGGATTTTTCTTCACCTACCATACTTCTTACATTTTCTGAGATGGATGCTAAAGTAGATATACTTGCACATCCGACTTCTTTATATGAGTATTTTGATAAAAAACAGGTACTAAGTCCTATTTCGTCACCTGTTCAGGCTTTTGTTATAGCACTGCTGAATCTTGATTTTAGTGATATGACAAGCGGCGGAACTATATTGCCGCTTCTAGCAGGTAAAGCAAAAAAAGGTGAAGTTTTAGGAAAGTATTCTGCTGCTATGTTTAACGGTTATGCAGATATTGCAGAGCAGATAGCAGATACTAAAAAGGTAGTCTTAGAAAATGCAGTAGGCAGCTCAAATCAAACAAGTATATTGGCTGTAAAAGTGTTGTTCTACGGTTTCATTCTTTACGGTATATTTCTTTATGCAAAAAGAAGATTATACGCAAGAAGGCAGAGAGTTGAGCAAGAGTAACGGAAAAATTTGGCCATATGCAATTGGCACATCGATATTATTGGTTTTTGGAGCTTGTGTTGCCACAATTATAGTGACTAATACACTTCCGGTTGAAAAAAGCGATACCTACATGATGGGTTATCATGAAGCAGACGCAAAAGCAAATGAGCTTATAAAAGCTCGTATAGCTTTTGATAAAAAATATAAAATCTCATACGTAACAGACGGACTTAGTTTGGATGGAAGTGTCATCAAATACAAACTGAGTGATTTAAATTCGCAGCCTGTGCAAAATGCTAAGATTGAAGTTGTGGTAACAAGACCAAATAATCATAAGTATGATCAGACTTTAGATTCTTCGACTTATGAAAATGGTGTCTATACATTTCCTTCCGTAAAATTACCTGTTGAAGGAAGATGGGATATTATGGCTAGAGTCAGCGTTGGAGATCTTCAAAGATATTACAATGTCAAAGCTGATACAAGAGCAAAAGAGGCTTTTGAATATTAGGCTATAATAAAGATACCAACTCCCACTAAATATTACTTCTTTAAACGAGCATATTGTGTCGTAGTGCGAGGCGAAATTCCGCAGGAACTACTAGTAGTTTCAAGGATTTTTAACGAAGCAATATGATACAATATGCTCGCACTTCGTGTAAAAAATAAGCTATCATCTACTTCGTTAAATCTTTTTGAATTAATAAATTAGTCCTGCAAAGATTTGCCTTGTAGCTAATAGCTTATTTTTTATTTAAAGCAGTGGTATTTAGTAGGAGTTGGTATAAATGAATAATAAAACAATTATACTTCCATCAGCTCGTGCAATTCGTCACGAGCAACTTAAAATAGAACAATCAACTCTTTTTTTGCCAAATCATATAACAATGAGCGAGTTCATCTCTAAGCTTTGCATAGTCAAAGATTTTAAGATGACGGACGAAGACAGCAGAGTTCTGCTTCTTCTTGAAGCTTCTGATTTTAACTCATTTTCTTCACTGCAGATTCAAAGAAACTTTTTTACTTTTACAAAAAACTCATCATATATTTTTAAATTCTTTGAAGAACTAAGTGCGGAGATGTATGATATAAATGACCTTGACACTTCAGATATCTACGCTGAATATGAAGAACATATAACAATACTTCAAGAGTTATATACAAGGTATGAAAATCTTTGTAATGAGAGAAAAATCCTTGACAAAATATTTATACCAAAACTCTACAAGTTTAACGAAGAGTATGCATCTTCACATGAAAAGATTGAACTGCATGCAGTAGGACACTTAACAAATTTTGAGTTTGAACTCCTAGAAAAATGTTGCGAGTTTTGCAGTGTCAATATTATCTTTGAGACTACCAAGTTCAACACCAAGATGCAGAGTAAGTTTGCAGAGCTTTTGGGCTATGAACTTGAAGTCGGATACAGGTACAAAATATCTCTAAACAATAACGAAGTAGTTGAAAAAGAGAGTATTGTAAAAAATTCAAAAATAAGTTGCGAGTCATTCAGTGAGACAATGCTTCAAGCGGCATTTGTAAAGAAGAAAGTCTATGATTTTATAAAGAGCGGATATGAACCGCAGAGAATAGCGGTAATACTGCCGGATGAAAACTTTGCATCTCTGCTTAGAGCATTTGATGATAAGTCGAACTTTAACTTTGCTATGGGTGAGTCATACTCAAAAACCGATATATATGAAAAACTAAACTCTTCATGTAAAGCCATAGAACAGCTCTCAGAAGAAAACAGTGCAAGACTCGAGAGAGTAGGTGATGAGATTTACAAAACACTATTTAGTATCTACTACAAAAGAGTTGAAGAAGTAGATGTCATAGAGTTTCTGCAGAGCTTTTTAGATAGTTGCGATGTTACAAAAGTAGAGAAAAAAATCTTTAACGAGCAAGTCTACGCTCTAAAAAATATAGTGCCGAGTATGAAAGGTATGAGTGTAAAATCTCTTATGTCACTTTTTCTGCAGCGTCTTGCATCTGTGAGTATTGATGATGTAAGAGGCGGTAAAGTGACTGTTATGGGAGTTTTGGAAACCCGTGCCGTTTACTTTGATGCTGTGATAATAGTCGACTTCAGTGACGGAAATGTCCCAAGACGAAGTGACAAAGATATGTTCTTAAACACAAACATAAGAGAGATGGCAAATCTACCTACGATGAGTGACCGGGAAAACCTTCAAAAGCATTACTACGAGATGCTGATAAATTCGTCCAAAGAAGTGGCGATATCGTATGTGGCATCTGAGCAGAGCAGTGCATCCAGATTTTTAAAGCATCTGGGAATCAAGGCTCAAAACAAACATGAAGAGCTGGATTACGCACAGGTACTTTTTAAAAAGTTTACTCCTGCTCTCAAAGAAGAAAAAAAGATAGCAATGGAGTACAGCTTTAAGGATGTAAAACTATCTGCTACAAAGCTAAAAACGTTTTTGACATGCAAGAGAAAATATTACCACAAATACATAGAACATATAAACCAGCATGAGATTCCAAAAGATATGCCTCAGGAATACGAAATAGGAACGGCTGTTCATGAAGCGTTGAAAGAGCTTTACAGCAAACAAAGTTCATATAAGAATCTGGATGATTTAAAAAGAGATCTGCACAATGAATTGGATGATGTTTGCGGCGGCAGTGAACTGGACAGATATCTCATAGAGATGCAAAAAAGAAGGTTAGATACATTTTGCCAAAAAGAGATAGAGAGATTTTCTGAGGGCTGGCAGGTAAAAGAGTGTGAAAAAAAACTAGAGTGTTCGTTTGCAGGAATGAAACTCAGCGGTGTAATTGACAGAATAGATGCCAAAGACGGCGAGATGTTTGTACTAGACTACAAAACAGGTTCTTATCCGCTTTACACTGCAAAGACTTTCACAGATGCAACAGACTTCCAGTTGGAGTTTTACTACCTCTTGGCATCTACGCTAGGAAAAGTTAGTGCTTGTGGATACTACGACCTAAAAGACTCTAAAATTGTTCCTGAAGCTTTTTTGGAAGAGAAACTTGAAGTACTACAGTCAAACATAAAAGATTTGTTGATGATAGAAGATGTAAACTTTGAGAAGACGGATGATGTTAAAAAATGTCTTTTTTGCGAGTACAAGATTATGTGTGGGAGAGAGTAGTGTTTAAACATAACCTGGCCTACGAAGCAAGTGCGGGAAGCGGTAAGACATTTATGCTTGTCGTGCGTTACCTCTCTTTGTTATTCAAAGGTGCTGCGCCTTCAAAAATCCTGGCACTTACTTTTACAAACAAAGCAGCTTTTGAGATGCAAGAGCGGATTGTTCTTACTTTAGAGGAGTTGGAACATCGCGGTGAGCTTGATGAGATAGTTAAAGTTACAGGCTTGTCTCGTGAGCATCTGCTACAAAACCGTAAGAAGATTTTAGATGAGTTTTTAAACTCAAACTCTAAGATAATGACCATTGATAAGTTCTTTGCGCAGATTCTACGCAAATTTTCTCTATATGCAGGTCTTATGCCGGATTTTTCCACAATGAGCTCTCAGCACGAGCTTAAGCTACTCTCACGCTTCTTAAAAGAGGTTAGTGTGGCAAGAAAGAAGAATACTCTTATAACTCTCTCGCTTCAATCAAACAAGAGACTTGGAGATATCTTTACACTGCTTGATGAGTTTTACATAAAGCATCAGGAACTTTCGCATCTGAGATTCGAGAAACGGGACTTTATTCATTTTGAGCAAGAGGCAATGGAGCATCTGTGTAGTCTGCGTGCTATCATAGATAGGTGTGAGGGTGCATCTGCTACCGTAAAAAAAGCAGTAGAAGCAGATGATTTTGAAGAACTTGCTTCTAAGAGCTGGATGGGCAGAGAGAGTCTGGACTATAGAACTTTTTCAAAGTGTTTCAGCCCTGAGATGGATGAGCATCTGTCAAAAATCCAGGAAGCCGTGAAAAACCAAAACCGTGCAAAAGAGCAGAACTTCTTTTATGCTCTAAGTGAGCTTAGAAGCATCTACGAAAAAGCAAAAAAAGCACTCTATACGGAAGACAGCGAACTCAGTTTCAACGATGTCACGGTTTTGGTCTACCACATTTTAAAAGAGCGCATAGACAGCGAGTTTTTATACTTTAGACTAGATTCCGCCATAGAGCACATACTTCTTGATGAGTTTCAAGATACCAGCATCTTGCAGTATGAGATTTTAAAACCGCTCATAGAAGAGATTCTTTCAGGAAGCGGTGTAAGTGATGAAGGCAGCTTCTTCTTTGTCGGGGATGTAAAACAGTCCATCTACAGATTTCGCGGAGGTGTGAGTGCACTTTTTACAGCCGTAA
Source organism: Sulfurimonas sp. (assembly GCF_041563495.1). Taxonomy (GTDB): domain Bacteria; phylum Campylobacterota; class Campylobacteria; order Campylobacterales; family Sulfurimonadaceae; genus Sulfurimonas. The sequence goes on along the minus strand of NZ_JBFFMZ010000002.1, from coordinate 313,522 downwards.
AAGAAGAGTGTCACACAGAGGTCGAACCGCTTCTTACAAACTACCGCTCACAAAGAGAAGTCATAGAGTTTGTAAACAAGACTTTTATAGATAAAATAAAAAATTATGCTCCACAAATTGTAAGAGCAGAGGCAGATGCCGGGTATATTGAAGTTTTGCAAAGTGAAGAAATATTAGAAGAGACTCTAAAACAGGTAAAAAGATTAATACAACTTGGTGCAGATATCAATGAAGTGGCTATTTTGTGTGCGACAAACGGTGACGGTGAAGTTATCAAACAGATGCTCCAAGATGAAAATATAGAGGTCGTGACAGAAACTACTACAAAGCTTATCAATCAAAAAAGTGTTAAAGCCGTTTTGGAGTATTTGAAATATCTTTATTTTGAAGAGGAGATATACAGACACAACTTTTTTGCTTTGATAAACCAAGAGATAAGAGATATACCAAAAGTGAATCTGACAAAGACAAAACTGCTGAGTCTCATTAAAGATGTCATTGCAGAGTATAGACTTTTCAGTGATGACTTTCATCTTATCCGCTTTTTGGATGTGATTGGAAAATATGAAGATATAGAAGCTCTTTTGTTTGAGTATGAGAGGCTCGATGCAAGCGGTGCGGCATCTGATTTGAACGGTATAAGAGTCTTGACGGTTCACAAATCAAAAGGTTTGGAATATGAGCATGTTATCGTCATGGACAGACTCAAAAAAGCCCCGCCTGCCAGAGATGCAATCATTTATGAATATGACGGCATAAAGCTGGAAAATGTCTATCTTCGCATAAAAGGGCGGGATGCTATAGATTCTCAGTATGCGGATGCTTTGGCAAAAGAGAAAGAGTTGGCAAAAGAAGATTCATTAAATGCACTTTATGTGGCATTTACAAGAGCAAGAGAGAATCTTTTTGTCATAGCCAAGCCAAAGGATTCAAGTTTTGATCTTTTAATCCTGCAAGCAAAAAGCAGCGGAGAACTCATCTGCAAAAACAAAAGTACAGATGCAAAAGAAAGGGCATCTGATAAAGAACTCAAATACAAAGAGCTTTATTACGGGACGCAGAGTGACATACTAAAACTTGAAGAAGAAAATGAAGAAGATTTAAAAGCCATAAACTTTGGTCTTTCACTTCACTATATGCTTGAGATGCTGGGGAGTTTTACTCTAACAAGTATGCATAATGCCAAAGATATGATGATAAACAAGTACGGCTACTTCTTGGAAGACTCGGAGATAGAAGATATACAAAACAGAGTCTCAATGCTCTTAGGAAACAAAGAGTTTATCTCTTTGGCATCCGGAGAGTGTTATAAAGAAAAGGCTCTGCGCTACAAAGACAATCTACGCTATGTTGACCTGCTTGTAAGACAAGATGACGGTTCCTGGGCAGTCATAGACTATAAAAGTTCTGTGAACTATTCTGAACACCACCGTAAGCAGGTCGAATATTATGTAAAAGCAATCACAGAGATAACAGGAGATAAAGTGCATGGATATATCTGCTATCTGCTTGAAAAAGAAGTAAAAATTGTTAAAGTTTAAATAGATGCTTATCTCATACATGGAAGGCTTTTTGTTGGGTATGGGTGCTGCTGTCCCTCTTGGTCCTATCAATATACTTATAATGAACGAGGCCGTTAAAAAATATAAAAACGGTGTACTTATAGGTTTTGGAGCAATGAGTGCCGATATTACCTACTTGTTTTTAATAATCTTTGGACTTATAGCATTTTTTAATCAGCCATATATTTTAAATTTTCTCTCTTTATTCGGCGGAGTTTTTTTAATCTACCTGGCATATGCTATTTTTAAAAACAGAGATGCGAAATTTGCTACACCAAAAGAAAAAGTAAAAGAGAGCAGTTATGCCAGACTCTATATAAAGGGTTATGCTCTGACATTTATAAATCCTTATACTGTAGGTTTTTGGCTGAGTGTCTCAGGATATGTAGCAGGCAAAGGGCTTGACCCTTACATCACTCTTTTTGGAATGCTTAGTGCAATTTTACTCTGGATAACGCTTATGCCGTTTTTAGTGCATAAGACCAAGCATAAGCTCTCTCAAAACGTTTCACATTACATAAGTGTAGCATCTGCTCTTATCCTTTTTGGTTTTGGTGCAGTAATGCTTATAAAGCTGATAGGATAAACCTTAAATAAACCATAAATTAAGCTATTTATAAGTTTATATGGTTATACTTCCGTCACTTAAATTAAACGAAAGGTTCTTGAATGAAATTTACACAAATTGCAACTCCAGAACAAATCGATCAAAAATGGATTTTGATTGATGCTGAAGGTAAAACATTTGGTCGTATGATTACAGAAGTAGCTACTATACTTCGTGGTAAAAATAAACCTTGTTGGACTCCTAATATTGACTGTGGTGACTTCGTAGTTATCATCAACGCTTCTAAGGCTAAATTTAACGGTCTTGGTAAAGTAGCAAATAAAGAATATTTTTCTCACTCAGGTTACTTCGGTAGTACTAAGAGTGTTAAAATGACTGAGCTTTTAGAGAAAAACCCTGAGAAACTATACAAATTAGCTACTCGCGGTATGCTTCCTAAAACTAAGCTTGGTGCTAAAATGCTTAAAAAATTAAAAATTTATGCAGGTGACCAACACCCTCACACTGCACAACTAGCTAAGTAAGGATAACCACATGGCAAAAATTTATGCAACAGGTCGTCGTAAAGCGTCGATAGCAAAAGTATGGTTAACTCCAGGTACTGGTAACATCACAATCAACGGTCTTTCTTTAGACGCATGGTTAGGTGGACTTGAAGCTAAGAAACTTCGTGTTAAACAACCGTTAGTTCTTTCTAAACAAGATACTTCAGTTGATATCGTTGCTACTACTTTAGGTGGTGGTTTCGGTGGTCAAGCTGACGCACTTCGTCATGGTATCTCTCGTGCACTAGTTGCATTTGATCCAGCGATTAAAGCTATCCTTAAACCAGAGGGTATGATGACTCGTGATTCACGTGTTGTTGAGCGTAAGAAACCAGGTAAGCGTAAAGCTCGTCGTTCTCGCCAATTCTCTAAACGTTAATCACTTTTACAACTTTTTATCAAGACATTTTGTCTTGGTAAAATCTTTCTCAATCTTCAACAAAAGATAATCTATTAAACTTATTTATATATAATGACCTTTATTAATTGATAAGGTATGTTTATGAAAAAATTTCTTTTAGTTCTTGCGGTAATTATTGGAGTCATAGCACTTCTTCCTATATTGGGAAACAAGGTTGCCGATAAAGTTTTAAAAGATGGAATAGAGCTTTTGACATCAAACGGTTTAGAGCTAAAAAATGATAAAACAGATTCAACCTATCTCAGTACAAAAAAGCATTATGAGTTTTTACTTTCAGATGCATCCAAATTTATAAGCTACATCAATCAAAATTCAGATGCTAAAATACCTCATATATCAGACTCAATAATGTCTGGCGCAACTGTAGGTGTAGATATACAATACAGTAACTTTCCATTTAGTTCTAAGGTTTTGGTAGATATTTACCCTCTGTCTTTGCCTACAAAGATGACGAGTGAACTTAGGAAAGAGGACATTAATTTTTATATTTATATTGACAAGTTACTTAAAAGTAAAGGTATTTTGTATCACATAAATTACTATATGGATGATGAACTTTTTAACGGCTACATCAAAAATATAGATGAAGCGTATATGTTTGACAACGGAACAAAAATGACTTTTAAACTTCTAAATTCAACTTATTACGGAGAAGGTTCTTTAATTGCACCAAGGAATTTACAAACTGGCATCTCTAATATAATTATAAACATTAACAAGTCCGGTGAAAATATTGTTTTGGAAATGCATGATTTAACATCTGCTTCTACTTTTGAATCACAAAGTACCTATGCAGCAAGTGCAGCTATGAAATCAATGTTGATATCAGTTTCAAAAAGCAATAGTGATAAACTAGAAGCTGAATTGAATAATATGAAAGTTAATATTTCTTCAAACACACAGGGCAATAAAGCGGAACTTTACACAAAAAGTTCACTGGAAGAGTTCAAAATCAACTCTTCAGGTATAAATATAATCGCATCCGGATTTAACTACGACATCTCACTAGAGGCAATAGATAAAGATTCATATGAAGAATTTATAAAGCTGACCTCTCAAACAAACACTAATAATTCTGCAGAATTTGAACAAAAATTTCAAGCGACAATTATAAAGTTATTATCAAAAGGATTATCTTTTAGTGTCGCTGATTTGTCAATTAATAAAATAGCTCGAAAAGATAAAAAAGCAATAGAGGGCTTTAGTGTGATGGCAAGAGTTGTCTTAAATGAAGATGCCAATCTGGCGAAAAAACTGAAAAGTTCTTCCAAGTCATTGACAGACAGTATAAACCTTTCTTCTACAATCAAAATTTCAAAAGAGTTATATATGCTTATAAACAAAGAGGCCCCTGTAACTGCAGTAGCCAACTCATTGGCAAAAGAAGATGGCAACAAACTTGTTTTTGAGATAAAACTAAATAAATCAAAACTAACCGTTAATGACAAAGAGATAAAGTAAGAGACTAAGATGAGATTATTACTACTGCTTTTTTTATCATTAAATCTTTTTGCAACAACACTGCATCTTGCAACTTCTGCAAATCCATCAAGGTTGAACCCTCTGCTTGCAACAGATTCAAGTTCATCCGAGATAGCAGGTTTTTTATTTAACGGGCTTGTTAAGTTTGATAAAGACTCTTCGACTATAATCGGTGATCTTGCAAAAGAGTTTTACTATGAAAATGACACGACACTGATTTTTAAACTACATAAAAACGTCACTTGGCATGATGGAGAGAAGTTCACTGCAAAGGATGTTCTTTTCACTTACAAAACACTCATATCGCCAAAGATTGTATCTCCATACAGTTCAGAGTTCAGATTTGTGCAGAGTGTTGAAGCTATAGATGATTACACGTTAAAAGTAAAATACAAACATCCTTATTTTAAAGCTTTAGAAACTTGGATGATGGGGATACTTCCCGAACATGTTCTGAGGGATGAAAAAAATCTGATGAACTCAAAGTTCAACACAAATCCTATAGGAACGGGAGCGTATAAACTTTATCAATTGGAGCATTCAAAAAATATAATACTTGTAGCCTTTGACAATTACTTTGAGGGAAGGGCAAAGATTGATAAAATATCATTTCATGTTATTGCCGATCCGATGACACGTTTTTTGATGCTAAAATCTGCTGCTTTGGATGTCGGATCAATTGAACCTATGCAGTATGAGAGACAATTAAATCCTTACTTTTTTAGTAAGTTTAATATTTATGAAGATATTTCTCACTCATATACTTACCTTGGATTCAACCTAAGGCGTGATAAGTTTAAAAACCCAAAAGTAAGAGAGGCTCTCTCCCTCGCTATAGACAGGCAGGAGATTGTAAATATTTTGTTCTTCAAACATGCAAAAGTATGTACGGGACCTTTTCTTCCAAGGACAAAAGCATTCAACCCGGATGTAAAAGCACCGACTCAAAACATACAAAAAGCTAAAAAACTTTTAAAAGAAGCAGGTTATGATGAGAAAAATCCTTTTGCCTTTGAGATAGTCACTTCAAACTCTAGTGCCATCAGACCGTACGCCGCTCAGATACTTCAGCATCAGTTGAAAAAAGCGGGAGTAATAGTAACTCTGCGCGTTATGGAATGGCAAGCATTTTTAAACATGGTCGTATTTCCAAACAAATTTGACAGCGTACTTTTGGGATGGGGCTTGTCTCCTACTCCGGACCCGTATCTTTTTTGGCACAGCGACAATGATAAAAAAGGCGGTTTTAATCTTGTAGGTTATAAAAATCCAAAAATAGACAAGATGATAGAAAAATCACAAAGCATCATTGACAGAGAAAAACTATCAAAGTTATGGCGAGAGATGTTTAAGATAATTGTGGACGATAATCCGTATCTGTTTTTGTATATTCCGAATTCCATCACGACCGTAAACAAAAACATTAAAAACGTAAAGCCCAGCCTTAGCGGCATCTGGCATAACTACATAGAGTGGGAAAAAGATTGATAATATTATTTGATTTAGACGGAACGCTGATAGACTCTACGGACGCAATACTTGAGACTTTCCATCATTCTTTTAAAGTTCACGATTATCCAAATCCAAAAGATGAAGAGATAACTGCTTTGATAGGCTATCCGCTCGATGTAATGTACAGAGAGTTAGGTGTAGATGAAGATGTTGTTTGGGATTATGTGCACACATACAAAGAGTATTACCGAGTAATATCTACAAAGAGAACAACTCTGCTTCTTAACGCAAAAGAAGCGGTTATTGCGGCAAATGAGTTTGCAACTTTAGGTATTGTGACTACAAAAACAGGAAAGTATTCTAAGGTACTGATGGAGCATTTTGAACTGATGAAATACTTTAAGGTATTAATAGGCAGAGAAGATGTGCAAAATCCGAAACCGCATGCCGAGCCGATTTTAAGAGCACTGGAAAAACTGGATGCAGACAATAAAGAAATCTGGATGATAGGCGATACAAAACTGGATTTGATATCTGCGCAAAATGCAGGAGTAAATTCCATAGGTGTTTTAAGCGGATATGACAGCTGTGATATTCTAAAAAAGCACAGTGATGTTATATTTAGTGACGCATTAGAAGCGATTAAGTACCTCAGAAACAGGAAAATATCACACATTTCCTTTACTTAGTAGCAAACTCTAAACCTTGAAGCTATTTTTAAGAGCAACTTCCCTAAAATACAGTAAATTAGAACTGAAGATTCTTATTAAAAAGAAGGAGAATTTATGCTAGAAATTAGATGGCATAGTCGTGCTGGCCAAGGTGCTGTAACAGGAGCAAAAGGTTTAGCAGATGTTATTTCTACAACTGGTAAGCATGTGCAAGCATTTGCATTTTATGGCTCTGCTAAGCGTGGGGCTGCGATGACAGCATATAATCGTGTTGATGACAGTATGATTATGAATCATGAAAAATATATGGAGCCGGATTTTGTTTTTGTAATAGATCCTGCACTGGTGTATACAAGTGATGTTACAATTAATCACAAAGATACTACAAAATATATTATTACTACTCATCTAACCAGAGAAGAGCTTGTTAAGGCTCAACCAAAGTTAGAAGGTAAAGATGTTTACACTGTAGATTGTATAACAATTGCAAATGAGACTATAGGTCGTCCTATTCCAAATACACCGATGCTTGGTGCATTTATGAAAGTTTCAGAGATGTATGATATAGAGTTTTTTAAAGATAGCATGAAGAGAATTCTTAAAAAATTACCACAAAAAATCGTTGATGCCAATATGATTGCAATTCAACGAGCTTATGACGAAGTGAAATAAGGGATTAATGATGGCAAAAAAAGGATGGGATGAATTTGAAATTGGAGCAATGCTTCGTACTTTCAATGGAAAAATAGATGATATTGCTGGGACAAGACAGGAAGACCGTACTTATTCAGAGAACAGTTCTTATACGGCAAGTGTTGCTGACTGGAGACTAATCAAGCCTGTCTTTAACAAAGACTACTGTATTGATTGTCAATTTTGTTGGATTTATTGTCCGGATGTTTCAATTATCTCAAGAGATAAAAAAATGATTGGTGTAGACATGGATCACTGTAAAGGTTGCGGAATTTGTGTTGAAGTTTGTCCTACAAACCCTAAATCACTTCTAATGTTCCCAGAACAAGCAGAAGAAGAAGCAGAGATTGCTTCGTGGCCCGCAAAAGATGAGGAGAAATAATAATGGCATTTGATAAAATGGAATTAAAAGATATCGAAGTTTGGGATGGAAACTTTGCAGCTGCACAAGCTCTAAGACAAGCTCAAGTGGATGTTGTATCTGCTTACCCTATTACTCCCTCAACACCTATTGTTGAAGGATATGCAAAATTCAAATCAGACAACTATGTTGAGGGTGAATTTGTAATGGTTGAGTCAGAGCATGCAGCAATGTCTGGATGTATAGGTGCTGCTGCGGCTGGTGGGCGTGTTGCAACTGCTACGTCTTCTCAAGGTCTTGCACTTATGGTTGAGACACTTTACCAAGCATCAGGAATGCGTTTACCAATCGTTTTAAACATAGTAAATCGTGCTCTTGCTGCACCGCTAAATGTTAATGGTGACCACTCTGATATGTACTTATGTCGTGACAGTGGATGGATTCAGTTTGACGCTTTCTGCCCGCAAGAAGCGTATGACTTAAACTTTATAGCTTTTAAAGTTAGTGAAGACCATGATGTTAGACTTCCGGCTGTTGTAAATCAAGACGGTTTCATGACGTCTCACACTGCACAAGGTGTGAACACATTAACTGATGATGCGGCATACGGTTTTGTTGGTCAATATAAACCGATGAACGATATGCTTGATTTTGAGCATCCTGTAACTCACGGTGTTCAAACAGAAGAAGATTGGCATTTTGAGCACAAAGCTCGTCAACACAATGACCTTATGACAAAAGTTCCATCAAAGATTGACGAAGTATTCGCAGCTTTTGAAAAACTTAGTGGCCGTAAATATAACCAAGTTGAGTGTTATGATATGGACGATGCAGATGTTGCAGTATTTTGTATGGGTACATCTGTTGAAACAGCTCGTGAAGTTGCAGGTGAGATGAGAGCTAAAGGTATAAAAGCCGGTGTAGTAGGTTTACGTGTAATCCGTCCATTCCCTTTTATGGAAGTACGTGCGGCACTTAAAGATATTAAAGCTGTTGCAGTTCTTGACCGTTCATCACCAAATGGTGCAGCAGGTGCAATGTTTAATGAAGTTGCTGCCTCACTATTTAATACAGATTCAAAAGTATTACTTTCTGGATATATCTATGGTTTAGGTGGTCGTGATTTAACTAAAGCACACTTAGTAGATCTTTACAATGAGCTTCAGGCAAATGCTGATGCTGGTAAATTAACTACTCAACAACAACAGTTTATCGGTGTTCGCGGACCGAAACTAGCGTATTTATAGGAAGTTACAATGAGTGAAATGAAAAAAATTAAAAATTTAAAAGAGTTTTCGACATCGGCAGATCGTTTTGAAGGTGCAAACCTTTTATGCCCTGGTTGTGCACACTCTATTATTGTTCGTGAAGTTTTAAATGCAACAAACGATGATTTAGTTTTAGCAGCATCAACTGGTTGTTTAGAAGTTTGTACGGCAGTTTATCCATATACATCTTGGGACGCTTCTTGGATTCACATTGGTTTTGAAAACTCTTCAACTGCAGTTGCAGGTGCTGAAGCAATGTATAATGCACTTAAAACAAAAGGTCGCCTAAAGCAACCTGAACGTAATCCTAAGTTTGTGGCTTTTGGTGGAGACGGTGCATCTTATGACATCGGTTTTCAGTGGATTTCAGGCTGTATGGAAAGAAACCATAACATGATGTATGTTGTTCTTGACAATGAAGTATATGCAAATACAGGTGGACAGCGTTCAAGTTCTACACCTATAGGTTCAAGTGCAACTACTTCACCTGCCGGTAGCATTTCTTACGGTGAAAAAATGAACAAGAAAGACATGATGGGTATTATGGCTGCTCATAATATTCCGTATGCTGCTCAAGTTTCTCCAAATAAATGGAAAGATATGGTTAAAAAAATCCAAACAGGTTTTGCAACTGAAGGTGCGGTATTTATAAATGCAGTTTCACCTTGTACTACTGAGTGGAAATTCGACCCTAAAGATACTATGCACTTAGCAGACCTTGCAACTGATTCATTAGTGTTCCCACTATATGAAGTTATTAACGGTAAAGAGTTTAATATTACTTACCGTCCTAAAAATGTTGTTCCTGTTGAAGAGTATTTAGCAGCACAAGGGCGTTTCAAGCACTTATTTAAAGATGAGTACAAATACTTGATTAAAGAGTGGCAAGAGCGTGTAGATGCTAACTGGGCATATCTACAAAGACGTGAAGAAGCTCGCGTTTAAAAACTTCTAGCTTCGGCGCATCTTGCGTCCAACTCAGATACGGCAGGCTTATAGCCTAGTCTTAGTCTGAGTTAAACACAATCTACACCAAAACAAGAGAATCGTTTTTTGCAAAGCAAAAATGTTTCTTTAGAAATCTAAAACTTTTTAGATTTTTTACCTTTTCAACTTCAATAAATTTAAATCAAAATTAGCTACAATACATCAAATATAATTATTAAACAAACTAAGGAAATTACCATATGCCGCTATTAGACTCTTTCACAGTTGACCACACTATCATGCCTGCTCCTGCAGTTCGTAAAGCCAAGGGAATGAAAACTCCAAGTGGAGATGACATCACAGTTTTTGACCTGCGTTTCGTTAAACCAAATGAAGAGACTCTTTCACCTGAGGGAATTCATACTTTAGAGCATCTTTTTGCGGGTTTCATGAGAGATCATTTAAACTCTAAAGATACTGAAATTATCGATGTATCACCAATGGGCTGTAGAACAGGTTTTTATATGAGCGTTCTTGGAAAACCTGATGAAGAAGTGGTAGCTCAAGCCTGGGAAGCATCTATGAAAGATATCTTAGAAGTTAAAGAACAAAAAGATATTCCTGAATTAAATGTGTACCAGTGTGGGACTTACAAGATGCATTCGCTTGCAGATGCTAAAGAAATAGCAAGCAATGTACTTCGTAAAGACATTGATATTATGGACAATGACGCTTTAGCTTTGGATTTATCAAAAGTAGAAAAATAGATGTACATATTATTGCCAATGGATAGTGATGACGTCCAAGAAGCTCGTCTAACAAAACTAGAAGATGTGAAGATTTGGTCACAGATGCTTATAGAAAATGGTCAATTGGTAGAGGTAAGTCATTCTGCAGATAAAGATAGCTTTGAAAAGTTTAGCGAGTGTGTCGTTGTAGCAAATGACAATGAATATGTTTGGCCGTTTATGGAGCAGAACATGATGGTTTTAGTTGCCCATACTCAAAGAAGCATAGATGATATTGTGGAAGCATATCTATTTAAAGAGCTGCACGATCTAGCTTATTAAGATGGATTTACAACAATTTTTACAGCTTTTCAATCCTCTTCCGGGCAATCACTATCTGCAAGTGTGCACATGCGAAGATAAGATAACTACTGCACTTTCTTCATTGCTTGAAGGTGTAGAGGGTAAATTAAACATTGCCATCTACAACGAAGACAATCTTAACTTTTCACAACCTTTTCGTGCGATGCCAAGAGATCATGACATGGTTATTATAAAAGATGTTTTTAGCAAACATGAAAATCCGAATATGATTTTAAAGTTAGCATATCTAACTCTGGCAAACACTGCTAATATAATCATAATGGAGAAAAAAGGTGTCATGGATATTGAGGCAACAAAAGCTCTTTTAGAAGAGTTTGAGTTTCGTGCTCCAAATGAGATAGATATCGTAGAAGGATATGATTTGATAATGGGCAAGAAAATGCATATGTGGGGTAACGGGCTGTAGTGGGTAAAACTGATGTTTAACGATGAACTTCATACAATGACTCTGAGTGAAGATGGAACATACACGGCATTTTCAAAAGAGTATGATGAGCATTATCACTCCACAAAAGACGGTGCACTCAAAGAGTCTCTCTTAAAACATGTTATCCCCGCTTTTAAAATCAAAAAAGATTTACCAGAGATTAATATCTTGGACATTTGTTACGGTCTAGGCTTTAACACACTTGCGACGCTGTATTACTACAAACAAAACTCTTTTAGTTCAAAACTTAACATCTATTCTCCCGAGTTAGATGCATCTCTAGTCTCTTCTCTTAAAAGCTTCATATACCCGCAAGAGTTTGATGAATTTAAACACATTATTTTTGAGTTAAGCGAAAACGGAGTTTATAGTGATGAGAATTTTTATATAGAGATATATTTAGGAGATGCGAGAGAATATGTACGTAGATTTGAGAATAAATTCGAAATAGTTTATCAAGATGCATTTTCTCCTAGTTCAAATCCGACTCTTTGGACACAGGAGTATTTTACCGACATAAAAAAAGCTATGAAAAAAGATGGGCTGCTAACTACTTACTCAATTGCTTTGGCTACCAGACTTGCACTGTTTAAAAATGATTTTAACATCTATGTAAACACCGCAGAGGAAATCAGAAATGCTACTGTCGCATCTCAAGTCAGTTTAAAATATTTTGAACCCGTAGACATGAAGCATAAAATATCCTGCAATCCTGATGCAAAACCGCTGACGGATCAGGTTTTAAACTTATCGAGTTGAGTTTTCAGTGTTTGACTGATTGCATACAGCTCATCGGAACTACCTGAAATATTTGAAGCATTTTCTTTGTTGTTTTTAACGATAATGTCTATCTCTTCTATATTTTTTAGAATCACCTGAGCCTTGTCTTGAACATCTTTGGTACTTGAAAGAGAAGAAGAAGCCAAATCTGCCGTACTGGTGATTATATCTTTTGTATATTGAAGTTTATCTCTCATAAGTTCTGAATTATCACTCAGAGTTCTTGTTTTTTCAACATTACTATTCATTTGATTGCTGGCATCCATAATTGACTGAGTGATAACACTTATGGTTGCATTTATCTCTCCGACACCTTTTTGTGTACTCTCTGCCAGTTTACGAACTTCGTCTGCAACAACGGCAAAACCGCGTCCATGTTCTCCTGCTCTTGCAGCTTCAATAGCAGCATTAAGAGCTAAAAGATTTGTTTTATCAGCAATATCTTCAATTAGTCCAAGAACATCTTTTACCGATTGAGCGTCATTTGTTAGTTGATTTAGATGATTTGCAATCTCTTCTTCGACCTGCGCATTTTCTTGAATTTTGTCTACTATGTCTAAAATATTAGCCTGAAGTTCTTGCAGGTTGTCTTCTGCTTGAGTGGTAACTTCTTGAGTCTTTTCGACATTTTGTGTAGTAGTAAGAAGTTTCTCACCCATTTCATCACTCATATCTTTCGTCTCATGAACTAATGTAAATTCATGTTGTGCACCGTCGCTTATAGATGCTGCATTACTTCTCATATCTTTTGTATGCTCATTATTTCTCTGTGATGAGCCTTTTGCCTCATTTAAAACTTCTTGAACCTCCTTGAGTAGTTTTGTAAATGCATTTGAGACTTCTCCGAGTTCATCTTGATTTTTATATTGTATGCTCTCTTTTGATAGGTCTAATGATTCAAGCGTTGATACTATATTATCGCGTATCGTGTTGATTGATGTTTTGATAAAACTGTAAAGACGAAGGTTTAGTATTGTTGATACTAATACAAAAAATATAATTAAAATCAGTATGTCATAAAATGTTTTTTGCAGATTTGATGAAGTATTGTTGTAAATATTTAGGATTTTTACATTTATCTTTTGTTCTATTATATTGAATTGTTTGTTGATTATAGCACTTGATAATGCCCATTCGTTTGAGGCTATTTTATTCAAAGTCTCTTTGTCTTCTTTTGTATAAGCAACTTTGAGCTGCTCAAGAAGGTCGGTAGAATTTTTATACTCATCAATAATTATATCAAAAGATTTTTTTATATCTTCGTCTGCATAAAATGAACTATCTTGTACACTTTTTATGACTTCCTGCATGTTTTTTCTTGTTTGTTCTAAGGCAATTCTTGCACCTTCAAAAGCTATCAGTCCCGTAAGAGAATTAGAAAGATTGTTAGAGATAGAGTTGAAATCATTTATGGCATGAAGCAGTTCATTGTGCGGTTTGAAATTTTCTTCATAAATCATATTAATTGCTGCTTTGCCGTCATTAGAAGCATTCAGTGAAAAATATCCAAGGACAACCATACTTATTGTCACAACAAAAATATTGCTTAACAATTTTTTAGAAATTAGAAGATCTTTTTTGTTGATTAGAATTTTGAATATAAAAAACAGAGCGATAAAAATCAATACGGCAAGTATAACTCTGATTGTTACATGCGTTGACACATCATTTTCTACTTCTTTAAGATCCTCTTTTGCAGTAATATTGATTCCGTCTATTTTAAATCCATCTTTTTTCCACTGACCGATACCGCTTTTCAACCAGTATACATTTGTATAACCGTCTTTTGCGGAAGTAACCGCAGCTTTATATGATTTCCAACATTTTACGCCGTTACAGTAGAAAATCAGATTGGTTTGTTTGTCAGCAGGTAGTCTTGAGTTGTGGTAAGTGTCATTAGCGTTGTCAAAATCAATGGTTTTATTTTCATTGCCGCCTTTTTCATCGTAATAGGCAGAAATTGCACCATAAATATGTTCAATTGCATACTCTGGAACTTTTCTGGTGTCCACAAAAACGGCACCGTTTTTTTGCTTTTCATAAGCTTGTTTTGTAGTTAAAAGTTTAACATTGTATTTTAAAGCTGTGTCGGCATCCGGAGTAACCGGTTTTGCAAAAAGAGAAAAAGAGAGAGCTATGAGAAAAAATATCGTTTTATTTAGGTTCATTTCAGGTACCTGTTTAATTAAATTTAATTTAGTATATCAAAATTAAAATAAAATCAATATTTTTAATATCTAGCTGAAATTGAATCTACTGCATCCCATGTAAGAGTGTTTTTTTCTGAAGAAGCTTTGCTTTGATGTGAAATTATGTGAGATACATATCTTGCAAACATATCTGTCTCAACATTTACCTTTGATCCTTTTTTATATCTTTTAAAAAGTGTTTCTCTCATCGTGATTGGTATGATGGTAAGCCTGAAACTGTCTGCTGCTACATCATTGACTGTAAGGCTGACACCGTCAATGGTTATGGAGCCTTTTGGCACAATATATGGGATAAATTTTTTATCGATGCTTATGAAAACATCAAAAGAGTTACCGTTGTTTTTTATATCTTTTATAGTGCCTATTGCATCTATGTGCCCTTGAACAATATGTCCCTCAAATCTGTCACCCATCATCATTGCCGGCTCAATATGAACTTCATTTTTATAGTTTTCTATTGCAAGCAGTTTTTGAGATTCAGGAGAGAGTTCTACACTAAATCCATCATTTAAAACTTTGACAACGCTTAAGCATGCACCGTTGATTGCTATGGAGTCACCTAGTTTTGCTTTATGTTTTGATTTTATACTCAGTTCGCTTCCTGAGAAACCTTTAACCGTTGCGACTTCTCTTATAAGACCTGTAAACATATTATTCCTTTAGAAGACAATCTTGCCATCTTCTTGTAAGCCTTTGATTATCTCTTTAGCTTTTGCATGACCTTTGTAGGCGGCTTTTCTACATAAATCAAGTGCTTTGTCGTGATCTTGTTCACATCCGAAACCTTGATCGTAAAGTTGGCCTAGATTGTAAAGACCTTCAGCTAAACCGCCATCAGCAGCTTTTGAAAAACATATAAAGCATCTGGCTTCATCTTGAACTACTCCGTGACCCTCTTTATAAAGAACACCGAGGTTATTAAAGCTCTCAAGATGACCTCTTTTAGCTCCCTCTTCATACCAAAAAGCAGCCTCAGAATAGTTTTGAATGCATCCAAGACCTCTCTCTAGCATTAGTGCAACTTCATACATTGCGGGAGGAACTTCTCTTACGGCTGCTTCCATGTGAAGGTCATGTGCCTTAAACTGGTCATGTTCTACTCCGCCTAAACCGTTCATGTAAAGAATCGCCAAGTTAAAGAGTGCGTAGGGTTGTTTAAGTTCGGCTGCTTTTTCGTAGCATTCCAGTGCTTTTTTATCATCTTTTTCACAGCCTTGAGCATTTTGGTACATGTAGCCCAAAGATGTCAGTGCATCTGCATCTGTTTTGGAAGCTAGTTGTGTATATAGCTCAAAAGCAGTTTCAAAATCACCGCTGTTGTAAGCTTCATGTGCTTTTTTTATCATGTTATCTATACGATTTTTTGTTAAATCGTCTCTCCTCTTTAGCTTTTGTGATCTCTTTAAGTAAGTCTTCTTTGGTATTTAGATGATCTTCTCTGTGTTTGTGCTCATCACTTCCATCAATATTTTCATCAAATTCTACGACTTCGGGAACATAATCTTTAAATAAATCTTTTTTATCTTCACTCATTTTGAAAAACCTCAAGTAATTCTATATATATTATGCAAATGATACTTAAAAATGATAAAATTCCGCTAAATTAAAAATCGAAATTTTTTTTCTCGCAAAAGGCGAAGCTTCAGTAAAGAAGCATAAATAGTAGGAATAATATATGAATTATGATGTAATAATTATTGGAGGGGGGCATGCCGGCGTTGAAGCAGCACTTTCTTCTGCTAGAATGGGTAATAAAACCCTTATGATCTCAATGCTTGCTGAAAATGTAGGTGCTACAAGTTGTAACCCTGCAATCGGTGGTCTGGCTAAGGGACATCTGGTACGTGAACTGGATGCTCTTGGCGGTGAGATGGGTCTTATAACAGATGCCGCAGGTATACAGTTTAGAATTTTAAATCAGACAAAAGGTCCTGCAGTTCGCGGTAGCCGTGCACAGATTGATATGGACAGGTACAGAGTCATCGCCAGAAATAAAATACTAAACACTCCAAACCTTGATTTGGTTCAAGAGATGGCAGACTCTTTGATTATTGAAAATAATGAAGTAAAGGGTGTCAAGACTAATCTTTTAAATGAATATGGAGCCAAAAGAGTAATTATTACAAGCGGGACATTTTTAAAAGGCGTAATTCATATAGGAGAGATTCAGCAAGAAGGCGGCCGTTTCGGTGAGCAGACCAGTATAGGTCTTAGTAACTCTTTAAAAGAGTGCGGATTTGAAATAGGAAGACTGAAAACAGGAACTTGTGCGAGAATTGACAGTTCATCAATTGATTTTTCAGTCATGGAAGAGCAGGGTGGTGATGAAGTCCCGAGTCCGTTTAGTTTTAGGACAAACCGAAAAGAGTTTAGAGAGACTAAAAAACAGATTCCGTGTTTCATAGCTTATACAAATCAAAACACTCATGACATAATAGAGTCTAATTTTTATCGAGCGCCGTTATTTACAGGACAAATCGAAGGTACGGGGCCAAGATACTGCCCGAGTATAGAAGATAAGGTAAACCGTTTTCGTGATAAAGATAGACATCATCTCTTTATAGAACCGCAAACTATGGATAATACAGAGTGTTATATCAACGGTATGTCTACGTCCCTTCCGCCAGAAGTTCAACAGCAGATGATTCATTCCGTTAATGGGATGGAAAATGCAAAGATTGTTCGTTACGGATATGCAATAGAGTATGATTTTGTAGATCCGCGTGAACTAAGACACTCTTTAGAGACTAAAAAAATCAAAGGTTTGTATTTGGCCGGGCAGATAAACGGAACAACAGGTTATGAAGAAGCAGCGGCACAAGGCTTGATGGCAGGTATCAATGCATCGTTATCTCTGCAGGGAAAAGAACCTCTTGTTTTAAGACGTGATGAGGCATATATCGGTGTTCTTATTGACGATCTTGTTACAAAAGGGACAAAAGAGCCCTACAGAATGTTTACATCTCGTGCAGAGTATAGACTTCTTCTTCGTGAAGAATCAGCAGATACAAGGCTTAGCCATTATGGGCATGAGCTTGGACTGATTAGTGATGAGTTTTATGAGAGCGTAAAATTAAAAGATAAACAGATTAAAGAAGGTGCGTTGTTATTAGAAGAGACAAAGTTTACTCCAAACAAAGAGTTTATAGCACTTCTAGAATCAATGGGTGAAGTTCCAATTAAAGATATATCTACAGCGCAACAACTTGTTGCCAGAAAAAGTTTTGATGTAGATAAAATGATAAAAATAGTTCCAGAGTTAGATAAATATGACGACTACATAAAAGAAGAGATATTAGTAGAAGGCAAGTATGCCCGTTATATAGACAAGCAGAGTGAAGAGATTGAAAGGATGAAAAAATATCTTAAAGTTTCTATACCTGAAGATTTTGATTTTAGACAGGTAAGCGGTTTATCTAAAGAAATAGTGGAAAAATTGGAAGCCTTTAATCCTCCAACACTTCAAGCTGCGATGCAAATAAGCGGAATCACACCCGCAGCAATTGAGATACTACATATATATATCAGAATGGCAAGTAAGAGAAATAAATAATGGGGATATATTATTACGTACATACAGGACATAGAATAGGTCTGGATAGATTTAGAAGAGCTTGTACAATAATACGTCTTTTAAAAGGCATTGATATTACTCTATTATGTTCAGATTTTCGTATCGCACAAATAGCTTCTGAATTTGGAGTAGAAAAAAGTGTAGGAATCGATGTTGTAAGAAATATTCCACAAATATCACAAAATGGTGATAAGATTATTTTTGATTCAGATGAAGCTAATCCAATAATGCTTGAAGATATGAGAAATTATTTTTCTAGTTTTATAAGAATAAGTGATAAGATAGATGATAAAAAAGAAAAAAACGAGTTCTTGATATCACCATACTTAAATGGAGCTGATATTTGTGAATTAGTTGTAGTAGATGACAAATATTTCGAAAAAGAAGAAAAAACTATAGAATTATCATTCTTTTTCGGAGATGATGATTATGATAAACAATTAGAAAAACACTTTTCACTTTTGGATGGCTTGAATCCCGATTTACTTCTTGGCTTTTACTACTTTTTTGATTACGAAGATATGCTCAAAGGTAGATTTCCGAATAATCATGAGTTTGAAGAGTATGATGATGTTATAAAAAAATCAAAAGTTTTAATAACTGCATCTCCTCAAGCTGCTTTAGAAAACATGGCATCAGGCGGTAAACCGATTTTTATTCAGAGAAAAGATTATCCTAAAGATTTTCAAGAATTATTTAAGAAACTTAATGTTCCAATCGTGCAAAACTACGAAAATAGGCAACTTCTGACAATATTACAAAGCCTTGAAAAGCACGAGTATTACAAAGTGGAACATAATAGTGAGAAATTGAGAAATTTTATAAAAGAAAACTTAAATTTATAAATAATTAAAACTAATTTAGTGTACAATCAGGACTTTAAAATTCACACTAAAGTGAGCAGATATGGAAAATAATAGCCGTAGAGGTTTTATGGGGAAAGCATTTGGTGCCGTAGCGGCAGTAGGTGCAGTAGGTTCATTGGTTGCAATGAAAAAAAGTTGGGATCCATTACCAAGCGTGAAAGAAGCAGGTTTTACGACTTTAGATATGAGTATATATGAAGAAGGTATAATGGTTACTGAAAAATGGAGAGGGAAACCTATCTTTGTTTTGAAGAAATCTGCAGCAGTAATGGAAAAAGAAAAGGGTAATGCAGCAGCTGAAGCTAGAAACATTAAAGTTGGTAATGACAACTTTATGGTCGCTATTGGTCTTTGTACACACTTAGGCTGTATTCCAGCATTTAGGAAAGATGAGGGCGATTTCTTATGTGCTTGTCACGGTGGTCAGTTTGAAGCATCTGGTTTAGTGAAAAAAGTACCACCACCACGTGGTTTCGATATACCTCCTTTTAAAATTGATGGAAATAAGTTAGTTCTTGGTGAAGTTGGTCCTGAGTGGCAAGCTATGAAAGATAATGGCGTAACGCTATAAAAAAGGGGAGGATAAATGGCACATTTTACAAAAGCGACAAGTGTTAAAGATTGGTTAAACCAACGATTGGCAGTTGAAAAAGTAGAAAAAGTAATGGCTTCGGAGTATTGGATTCCGAAAAATATTAACTTCTTATGGGCAATGGGGATGGTTCTTGTAATCACTTTCGCTCTACTTGTAGTTTCCGGTATATTTTTACTAATGTACTACGTACCTACAGTTGATGAAGCATTCTATAGTGTAAACTACACTATTATGAGAGAAGTTGATTTTGGTTGGTTGTGGAGACATATTCACGGTGTTGCGGCATCTGTTGTTTTCTTGATTATTTATATTCACATGTTTACAGGTATATACTACGGTTCTTACAAGAAGGGTCGTGAGATGATTTGGATTTCAGGAATGCTTTTATTTATTGCATTTTCAACTGAAGCATTTTCTGGTTATATGCTACCGTGGGGACAAATGTCTTACTGGGCTGGTATGGTTATTACTAACCTATTCTCTGGTGGTTCTTTACATGCGGATGGACTTGTTGAGTGGATTCGTGGGGATTATGTTCCTGCTCAGGCATTTCTTGGTCGTTTCTTTATGCTTCATGTACTTCTTGTTCCTTTAGCAATTTTAGGATTAATCGGGCTTCACTTTGCAGCTCTACGTATTCCTCACGTTAATAACCAAGATGGTGAAGAGATTGACTTTGATGCAGAATCTAAAAAGTATTTAGATGGCGACAAAGCTGGATCAAAAGTTATGAGATTTGCAAATGACTTCATGTCTAAAGATATGATGGTTGTTGGAATTTATTTAATATTTTTCTTTTATTTAGTATTTTATAACTATGGTTTTGCAATGGACCCTGTAAACTTTGACCCTGCAGATGGTCTTAAAACACCTGCACATATCTATCCTGAGTGGTATTTCTTATGGTCTTATGAGATTTTACGTCCATTCAATGTTGACCTTGGTTTAGCACTGTTTGGTTTTGCGCAAGTTATTTTTGTTTTCTTACCGTTCTTAGATAGAAGCCCAAATACTGTTCCTGCAAATCGTCGTGGTACAATGTTTAAAGTTTGGTTCTGGTTAATGCTTTCTAATATGATTGTTCTGACAGCTATGGGTAAACTACCGCCAGAAGGCATATTTAGCCAAATAGGTTTAGTCGCGGCAATAGTATTTGTTGTTCAGTGGATAGCGCTTCCATTCATAACAGCAAAAGAAAAAAAGTTATAAGGACAAAAGAATGAAAAATAAAGAACCAATAATACTAGCAGTTGTAGTATTCTTTACACTTGTAACTTACTATCTGGTTGAGCCTTATGCTCACCACGTAATGCACAAGCATGTAGATAGCGAAAACTTCGCATATGCAGATTTACCTGCAATGACAAAAACAGGAAATGCTGCAAACGGTAAAGATTTAGTTGTGAATGCTGGTTGTGCCGGCTGTCACTCAATTGAAAAAGCTGGAATGCCTGCTCCGATGGATGCAGTTATGGCAGCTCAAAGTTATGGTGTTAATCCACCTGATTTAAGTAATGCCGGTGCAATTTATGATGCTAAGTTCTTAGCTGACTTAATCAAAAACCCTGCTCATGCTTTAAAAGTTGAACATAAGTTTGATGCTGCAAAAGGTCAAATGCACCCGATGGTGGCATTTTACGGAATGGGTGGAGATATAGACCAAGAGATTGCAGATATGGTAGCATATTTACAGTCTATCGCTATCAGTCCTTCTGATGTAACACCAAAGATTGCATTTGAAAATGCTTGTGGTAGATGTCATGCTGTTGGTTATGAAAACTGGACTCAAATTGGTACTAAGCCTAAATTTAAGCATGAAAAAGACGGACTGGCTTTTGACATTAAAGTTATGGATTATCAAGATTCTTTAAAAGCTTATATGGGTAAATTACCACCAGATCTAAGTATGTATATTCGTTCAAGAAATGAGCAGTTTATATCTACTCTAATAGAAAACCCTCAAAACCACTTAGCCGGTACTGCTATGCCACGTGTTGGTGTAACTGCAGATACTGCTGCTAAAGTTATTGAGTATATGAAAGATGCTGGTGATACTAAGCGTCACGAAAGAGAAGCAATTGGTATGAATGTAATGATTTATATCGTTATCTTCGCTATTTTTGCACTTCTTTGGAAAAAACAAGTATGGAGAGACTTACATTAATAGTCCGATAAAGGAACTCGTTCCTTTATCTCGCTTGCGCCGCTGAGGCGACTGAAGCTTGCTTCTTTTAGAGGCGGATTAATGTTTAGAATTTTCAAGGGCTGGGACTTTTTGTCTTGGCCTTTTTTTTTGCCAAATTTTTTACTGCGAGTGAAGACTTTCAATAATAACTTCTTCTTAATAAATCATCTGAAATTTTTCTATAGTATTTGCACTAGAGTAAGTACATAAATTACATTATTCTAGCAAAGCATCTTTTTTATTAACAAGTTATTTAAAGCTTATAGCTTATATATATAATGTAAACAATATTTGCAATAAAATTTATTTCTTTTCAACTACAACTATAGTACCAGACAATATATCATGCAGAGCTTTTTTGTCTCTTCTGTAGAATGGAAGCAAAAGTCCTAAAAGTGTGCTAGCTGTAAATAAGAATGTTACAAATCTAAAGAGTGATTTGAAAAAGCTTATATGTTCTCCTGTTTTGTCGTTTACAACTTTTATATCATAAGCTTTTTTGCCCGGAGTCTGTCCAAACTTACTTAAAAAAAATGCATAAATCAATCCATACAATGCAGCGTCTATAAAAGGAGCAATACTAGAAGATTGAAAATCATCTTTACCATCCAAAATCAAATATGCTGTTATATATAGTATAGGTGCATATATCATAAACATATCAGTAACAAATGCCTTTATTCTATCCACATAGCTTGCATAAACATATTTCGGTTTTGGTTCATCGTTGGTGTGTCTTTTCTGTTTTTTTATATCTCTAAATCTCATAAGTAGGATTATAACAGATAATTACTTTGTTGTTTGTTTATAAAGCTTTATATAAGTTTTTCTACTAAATGTCAGTAAAAATAACCAAATTTGCGCTGTTACGTCCCAAAAGTAAACAAATAGCTAATAAAAGAGATGGTTTAAACTTAATTTAAAAATTACCTTTGTACAATATGTGGTCTCAAAATGTATCACACACTGAGAAGTGATAGTGGAATAACAGCTTCTGTTACTCTGCTATCACTTCTACAAGGTGATAACATTTAAAAAAAACAGGAGAATTAGAATGAAAAAAACTTTAGTTTCTTTAGCGGCAGCGTCGTTAATCGTTACATCAGCAATGGCTGCAGATAAGGGTATAGATATCGTAACAACTGGTCAAGCAGTTGTTTACTATGAAACAGCAAGCAATGACAGCACGGGTGATGCAGATTTATTTGATAAAACAAATTCAAGTGCAAATGTTGCTGTTCAGTTAAATTTAGCAGCTGATCTTAAAAATAACTTTACTTTTGGTTCTCAACTTTCTTACTTAGGTACTGCAGGTTTAGAGAAAAATGTAGTTGATGCTGAAAAACAATCAACTGGTGGTGGTCTTACTGCTGGTACTACTGATGAATTAGCAATGACTCAAATATTTGTTGCTAAAAAAGTTGCAAACACAACGGTTAAATTAGGTCGTCAAGAACTTCCTAAATCACTTTCTCCTTTTGCTTTCTCAGAAGGTTGGAATGTACTAAAAAATACTTTTGATGCTATCTTAGCAGTAAACACTGATATCCCAGATACTACTTTAGTTGGTGCTTATGTTTCTGGTGGAACTGGCATGTCTTTAGGGACTACAGGTAACTTAACAGCTGCATATGATGCTACATCAACTACTGTTAATGGTACAGCGTATATGTTAACGGTACAAAATAAATCAATTCCAATGACTACAATTACTGCTTCTTACTATGATGTAGCTCAAGTAGCTGGTAGTATTGGTGCAACTGCGCTATGGGGAGATGTAAAAGTAGCTGGTAAAGATTTACCAATGGGTCTTAAATTAGGTCTTCAAGGTGGTAAAATATCAACAGATAACAGTGGTTTTGATGATACTATGGCAATTGGCGCAAAAGTTTTCTTATCACCTATTAATGCTTTAACTGTAGGTTTAGCATATACATCAGTTGATGGTTCAGATTCTAAATCTAATGTAGCTGTTAAAAACTTCGGTACTGGTATTAAAACTCCTTTATATACTCAAATGGTTTATAATCAAAATGCAATTGCTCTAGATGCAAACACATTTATGGTAAAAGCTGCATATAACACTGGTGATTATGGTACTATTATAGCTCAGTATGCTGGTACAGCTGCTGGTAAATCAAACATCATGGGTTCTGAAAAAGACTACAATGAGTTTGATGTAATCTATAAAGTTAAAGCTGGTGGTGTTCAATACTTCGCTGGTTATATCAATCGTACAATTGACGCTGGTGGTTCTATGAATGCTGCTGCTGGTGCAGAGAAAGATGATAGAATTCGTATTTGGGGTCGTTACAACTTCTAATAAGCACTTAGCTTAAAAGAAAGACGATACGTCGCAAACAAACTTTATTCCTGCGCTTTTTGCGCGGGAATTCTTCTACAATTAATTCTAATCAAAAAACTTTATGATATAATCTTTCTTATTTTAAAAGAGAGAGAACACTAATGAGAATTGTAAAAATTTTTCTATTATCAATAATTCTGATGCTTGTAGCAGCATGTGGAAACAGAACATCATTTAAAGAACAAGAACCACTTGAAAATGCGTCGTTAGTTTATATATATGCTGAAATGAAAGTTAGTGCAGATGATAGCTCAGGTTATAGTCAATACAATATTCGTATTAATAACAAACCAGTTATGGAAAGAATAAGAGATAAAGAGTATATGGTTTTTAATTTAAAGCCTCAGCCTATGACTATCTCAGCAACTAAAAAACAAATTCAAGAAAAAGTATTAAATTTAGATTTAAAACCTGGCAAAATTTATTATCTTAAAATTGTAGATAATCAAGATGGCAGTATATTTAATTTTATTAAAGTTGAAAATTCTATAGGCTTAAAAGAGATAGCTAAAACTGGACTCGCAGGATCTTCTGAAGAATCTCAAGAAAACATCATAACAGAGTTTGTAAACCCTAAAGAGACAGAATCTATGGAAGTTAAATCATCAGTTACCGCCGCTCCTAAAACTGTAGCTCCTGTAGCCGTTCCTCAAGTTTCAGCACCTGTTACTGCAATGCCTATGTCTAAGACTGATGAGATTATGAAAGCGTATGGACTAAAAGAAAAAGGTATTATTAGTGATGAAGAGTTTAAAGCTCTAAAAACTAATATATTAAACAAGTAAGAACATGCTTATAGACAGTTACAATAGAGTCGTTGATTATCTTAGAGTTTCAGTGACTGAGCGCTGTAACTTTAGGTGTCAATATTGTATGCCGGAGAAACCATTCTCATGGGTTCCAAAAGAAAACTTACTTAGTTTTGAAGAACTTTTTGAGTTTATGAAGATTGCTATGGATGAGGGTGTAAATAAGATCCGTATTACAGGCGGAGAACCACTGCTTCGTGAAGACTTGGATAAGTTCATTAAAATGATTTATGACTATAAACCCAGCATAGACCTTGCAATGACTACCAATGCATATCTGCTTAAAGGTACTGCACAAAAACTTAAAGACGCAGGGCTAAAGCGTATAAACGTAAGCATTGACACTCTCAAACCCGAAGTTGCACAGCAAATAGCACAAAAAGATGTTTTAAAGAATGTACTTGACGGTGTAGATGAAGCACTGAAAGTGGGACTTAAAGTCAAAGTAAATATGGTTCCTATGAAAACTGTAAATGCAGATGAGATTATTGATGTTTTAGAGTACTGTAAAGAACGTAATATGAGCATCCGCTTTATTGAGTATATGGAAAATTCCTTTGCAGCGAAAGAGATAAAAGGTTTGAAGTCAAATGAGCTCTTAGAACTTCTTAATTCTAAATACGAGTTCAGTGACGATGGCTTTGACGGTTCTTCTCCATCTCACTATTTTACGATGAAAGACGGCTATAGATTCGGAATCATAGAACCTTATGAAGATGACTTTTGCAAGCAGTGTAATCGCATAAGACTTACGGCAGAAGGAAATCTCATCCCATGCCTGTACTTTGATGAAGCACTGAGTATATCTAAAGCTATTAAAGAGGGTGATATTAAAGCTGCAGCAGAGGTGCTTAGAGAAGTTGTTAGAACTAAGCCTGAGAAGAACAGATGGGGCGGAGAAGACAGCGAGATCTCTTCTCGTGCTTTTTATGAGACAGGTGGCTGATAATTGCTGTACCTTGTAGAACATTTCTATAGCATACAGGGCGAAGGCAGATATACTGGTGTCCCATCACTGTTCTTTCGTTTTGGCGGCTGTAATATGAAGTGTGAAGGATTTGCCTGCGAAGAGACAGCTCCGGATGGAACTAAAGTTCTTGGATGCGACACTGTTTATGCAGTAAATAAGGAACACTTCTCTTTTAACTGGAGCCCTATACAAAAGACTCAAGAACTCTTTAACGTTTTGGAGCTCTATGAGCTTCCGCAAAAACCTGTAGATATAGTCTTAACCGGCGGAGAACCTCTAATATATGCAAATGATGATATCTTTGTAGGGTTCTTAAAAAAACTTCATGAAGATGGACATAAGATTACTTTTGAGACAAACGGTTCAATTGCAATCGACTTTGAGAAATATCCTATATATAAAGAGTGTGTTTTTGCTTTGTCTGTTAAACTTTCAAACTCAAAAGAACCCGAAAGCAAAAGAGTAAAAGGTGATGTTATTTATTCAATTGCTTCAAATGCGAAAGAGGTTTTTTTTAAGTTTTCCATAGATGCAGACTCAATAGACTTGGGACTTGATGAAGAAATCTTCAATATAACAATGCATTCGCCAAAGACTCAGGTTTACTGTATGCCTCTTGGTGGCAGTAAAGCTGAAGTAGAAGCTAATACTGAACCTCTTATAGAGTTTTGTAAAGCAAAAGGTTATAATTTTTCTGATAGACTTCATATAAGAATCTGGGATCAGAACAAAGGAGTTTAAAATTATGATTATACGAAAACTTTTTAAATTTGAAAATGCTCATATTGTTCGCGGCTGTTCTACTGTGAAGTGCAGAAGTTCTCTGCATGGACACTCTTACAAAGTAGAACTTCTTTTTGAGTCCAACTTTTTAGATAACGGTCAAATGGTTTATGACTTTGGTCTGATGAAACAGAATATGAAAGCTTTGGTTGAGAGTTTTGATCACGGTGTGGCTATCTGGAGCGGTGATGACTGGGAATATATAGACAGTATGAAAAAACACTCACAGAGATGGGTAGAGCTTCCAGTATCACCCTCTTGCGAGCAATTTTCTCGTGTCATCTTTGTTATGATTGACAGACTTCTTCAGCTTACAAACGGTATGAACGGTGAAAAAGAAGTAAAGCTTCACAGTGTCATAGTCCATGAAACCGAGACGGGATATGCACAAGCTTTTAATTATGATGCATACTCAAAAGATATGGGATATATAGAGTTGGACTCAATAATATTTTCGGATGAAGTTAAAAACAGTTGGATAGACAGTGATTTGTGGGAAAAAGTAAAAAGAGGTGATAATTTTACAAATCCGACAAGCGTTTAGGAACTTCCCCTAAGGGCTCACTAAACGCATTTGCTCTTTTGAGCTAAAGCAAAATCTTATAGGAAAGACTTTGAGTGTTTCTCCTGATGCAATAAACTCAACACCTTCATCTACCATAATATAAGAGTTTGAAGATGCAAGCGGTGATACCATACCAGGCGCAAATTTCTTACAAGGCTCAAAACTACTGCCGTCAAAACTACCCGGAATCAATGTAATACGACCCTTTCTTAGTTTGTAGTCATTTTTCATTTTTGCTTCGATGGGATTGATATATTTTTCATTGATGCCGCTTAAAGCTAAAATGATACTTTGCCCGAATAGTTCAAAATTCAGTGCTGCTGCCATCGGATTGCCCGGAAGGTTTAGAACCAAAGTATTATTGATTCTTCCAAAGGTTGTAGGCTTGCCAGGTTTTATCTCCACCTTGTCAAAATAAGTCTGCATATCAAATGCTCCAAATGCTTCTTTTGTGAAGTCTGCATCTCCAACACTTACGCCACCGGAAGTAATAATAAGGTCACTGTCTAAAGCACTTTTTACATGAGCTTTTAAATCTTCTAAAGTGTCTTGAGCCGTTCCTATGAAGTCGACTTCGCATCCGAGTTCCTGTGCGCGTGAGAGAAGTGTAGGAGTATTTGTGTTGTAGAGTTGATATGCATCTTCAACACTTTCAAAGTGCATCTTGAGTTCGCTGCCGGATGCAAAGAGTGCGATTTTAGGTTTTTTATACACTTTTATGTGGCTGATGCCTTGAGACGCAAGAAGTGTTATTTGATGAGCTTGTAGTTTCTGACCGCTTTTTAAAAGAACTTCACCTTTTTTGATATCTTCACCGCAAAGACGTATATGTCTGCCAGCTGCTAAATCATCTGGCAGTGTTACGCCACCCTCACACTCAGTCGTATCTTCAACAGGAACTATACACTCACAGCCTTCAGGAATCTTAGCTCCGGTCATGATTTTTATACCGTATCCTGCTTCAAGAACTTCGTGTGAATTGTCTCCTGCAAAGATAGTATGAGTTACTTTTACACACTTAATTGCATCTGCAACTTTTACGGCATAACCGTCCATGGCAGAGTTGTCATATGGTGGAAGATTGTGTGTAGCTGTAATATCCTCGGCTAATATTAAACCGAGAGCTTGTTCAATAGGTAGGATTTTCAATGATTTTTTTGAAGTGTTTTTGTAGATAAGTTCCAGTGCTTGAAGAATTGTAACTGCCATTTATGCCTCTTGTTAAAAAATTATAGTAGAATTTCACTATGAATGAAATGTATGATATGAGTATTGTAACACATAACTATGGTGTTATTGGAATTTTGGGAACGATTTTTATCAATATTTTGATGTTGGTAAAAGCTACAGATATTAAAAAATATGTAAGGGCAGTGAGTCTGTTTATGCCTATAGGTATGACAATAATCGGTGCTGTTGTGTTTAGCGGTGTTGTAATGATGGCATCTAAGCATCTGGACTTCACTATAGAAAATATTGTGATGATCGCGTTTGCAATAGCGTTGATTGTTTTAGAGAATAAAAGATCAAAAA
Organism: Sulfurimonas sp.; assembly: GCF_041563495.1. Lineage (GTDB taxonomy): Bacteria > Campylobacterota > Campylobacteria > Campylobacterales > Sulfurimonadaceae > Sulfurimonas. The sequence goes on along the minus strand of NZ_JBFFMZ010000002.1, from coordinate 284,798 downwards.
CATTACAGTATTTGGATAAAAAAAGAGAAGATGCATTAACTCTTTATAGAGTATACGCATATAATATATTTAAAATAGAGATTTTAATGGTTCTTGCTATATCGACTTGGATGTGGATTTGATATATATACTTCATGATGATGCTTCAAAAGAAAAGCTTAGCATCAAAGGAGAGCTTCACAAGTATCTTGTAAAAGTTCGCCGTCATACTCTCGGAGATGAAATCTCTTTTAGAAATAGAGACAATATCGAGATACTCTACACTTATAAAGTGGCAGAGGTGGAATCAAGGTCTATAGAACTTGAGCTGATATCATCAAAAGAAGAAATAACCAAGAGTAAAAAATCACTTCATATTGCATGGTGTGTAATCGATGTGAAATCAATAGAGAAAGTATTACCCTCGCTAAATGAGATAGGGGTCTCTAAAATATCTTTTATCTATTGTGATAGAAGTCAAAGAAATATCAAGTTGGATTTTAAAAGATTTGAGAGAATTTTGGAAGCTTCGATGCAGCAATGTGGAAGAACTTCATATATGGAGTTTGATACATACAAAAGCATTAAAGAGTTTATAAAAGATTATGATGATGTGAAAGTCTTTGATTTTTGCGACAATGTTTTAACCTCAGATGCTGATTTTGAGAGAGTTCTCATTGGTTGCGAAGGCGGTTTTTCAAAAGATGAGAAAGAACTTTTAGCACAAAAAGAAAACTTCAGGCTCGATATCCCGATGGTGCTTCGTTCTGAAAGTGCCGTAATGGCGGTAGCTTCTAAAATTTTATTATGATTTGTAACTTAAGATAAGTTTGGATATAATTGCATTTCCAAAAATCCGCACCCATACGGATTTAAAAAATATATAGATATTCGCACATTAACGAGTATCAAAAGGCAAAAAATGAAAAAAGATCTTCACCCTAACTTAGTAACTTGTACTGTAACTTGTGCATGTGGTAACAGCTTTGAAACAAAAAGCCAAACAGACGCTATGCGTATTGATATCTGTAATGAGTGTCACCCATTCTTTACAGGTTCTGAGAGAATGGTAGATACTGCTGGTAGAATTGAGAAATTCAACAAGCGTTACGCTAAGAACTAGGCAAGAATTTTTTCTTGCTGACTTTTGTTCCAACTCCGATTGGAAACATAGGCGATATATCGCTTAGAGCTATCGAAGCTCTAAGTAACGCCGATACTCTACTATGCGAAGATACTCGCGTTACAAAAAAACTCATACATATTTTAAAAGAGCGATACAACACTGTTTTTAAGCAAGAGCAGAATTTCATATCTCTTCATTCACATAATGAGAAACATTTTATTGAAAAATTAGAGCCGTCTTTTTTTGAACAAAATGTTGTCTATGCATCAGATGCCGGAATGCCTGGTATCAGTGACCCTGGACAAGTGCTTATAAAGTATGCACAAGAAAATAATATAGAGTACGATGTGCTTCCTGGTGCAAATGCTCTTTTGACTGCTTTTGTGGCAAGTGGATTTGTTGAGACAAAGATGCTGTTTTGGGGATTTTTACCGCACAAAGGCAAAGATAGAGCCGCTTCTCTTCAAGGTGCTCTTTATAGCGGATATACCACGGTTCTTTATGAATCACCGCATAGACTGGAAAAACTTTTACTAGAAATCAAAGAAGAAGAGAGTAACAGAAAAATATTTTTAGCAAAAGAATTAACTAAAAAATATCAAAATTATTTTCAAGGAACCGCAGAAGAAATATTAGGCATGATAAATGACAATTTTCGTGGAGAGTGGGTTGTTGTTATCGAAGCAGGCGAGTCACATAATGATAGTGCAATTTCTCAAAATGACATTTTAGATCTTGACATCCCAAAAAAAGTACAAGCAAAACTTATCTCCAAAATAACGGGTGAAAATACAAAATCTTGTTACCAAAGACTCTTAAAACTGCAATAAAAATAATAAACTAACTCTATTATCACTTTTTTTTGCTAAAATGTCTTCATGTTAATTTATGCTAAGCAACCAGTTCAATATATAATAAAAAATTATCCAAATAAAATCAAAACTCTGTACCTTGCAAAAGAGCTTGAAAAAAAAGAGTATTCTCGATTAATGAAGATGAATTTTGAAGTCAAGCGTATCCCTGCAGATGCTGCAGGTAAGATGTGTAAAAATGCCAATCATCAGGGTATTTTAGCTGAAGTAGATGACTATGAACTTCATCCATTTAACTCATTTTTAGATAAAGATTTTGTTTTAATCCTTTCAGGATTAACTGATGTTGGAAATATCGGTGCAATTGTTAGAACAGCTTACGCAATGGGTGTTGAGGCAATTGTGGCATGCGGGATTAATAACTTAAACCTTGAACCGGTTATGAGAACAAGTACCGGTGCTCTGTTTGATATGCCTTTTGCATTAGAGCATAATATACATAACGTTATAAATGATTTAAAGACATCCGGCTTTTGCATCTACGGTGCTGACATGGGTGGAACTGATATTAGAGATGTTAAGTTAAAACAAAAGAGGGCTTTGGTTTTAGGCAGTGAGGGAGAGGGTTTGACTTCTCGTATCACTTCAAAACTGGATGAAGTTGTTAGTATTAAGATGTCACATGAATTTGATTCTTTAAATGTTAGTGTGGCTGGAGCTATTTTGATGGACAGGATGAGAATATGAGTGATGGACTTAGTAAGTTAAGAAGTATTGGTGCTCAAAAAATACATGAGCAGACTCATATAGCAAGACAACATGTACAAGCTGTTCTTCATGAGACTTTTGATGGTATGACCAAGATTCAGTTGTTAGGTTTTATCTCAATTCTTGAGAGAGAATATAGCGTTGACTTAAGTGATTTAAAAGCAAAAGTACAAGAGTTTTTTAATGTTCCAAGCATTGAAGATGAACAAGATACAAAAGTTTTTGTCTCTCCAAAAAAGAAAAAAAATTATACGATTATTTATATAGCAGTCGTAATACTTATATTTGCTGTTGCTGTATTATATACACTGGATTTTGCACCTGGAACTTCGAGTCAGGTAAAACCTCATACTATTGATAACAGCGCAATTAACAATGCTAAAGACAGCATGTCTCATAATGCTACCATAGAAGATAAGAATGTCACAACACCGTTAATCATAGAACCTAAACCTGAACCTGTAAAAGTTGTAAAATCTTTTAAAATTATTCCATCATCAGAATTATGGATAGGCTATATAGACCTTTCAACTTATGAAAAATATCAAAAACTTTTTACCGGTGAGTTGGAGATAGATCCGAATAAAGATTGGATATTGACACTTGGACACGGTTATGTAAAAGTGGAAATAAACGGAGAAGTGACAGAATTTAAAGACAAACTAAACATAAGACTTCTTTACAAAGATTCTAAAATATCAAAGATAAGTTTTTCAGAGTTTAAAGAATTAAACAGAGGCAATAAATGGTAAAACTCTTTTTTGCCGTTTTGCTATCTTTTTTCATTTGTGTTGCAGATGAAGTTAAAGAGCCTGATCTTCTAACACAAAAAATCAAAACTCTTATAGAACCGCAGGTTTATAAGCAAAACAGTGCATACATAAAGATTATTTTTTCTCCTGCGTCAGATTATTATACAGATGAAAGAGTTAATGTTGTCAAAGTTATTCAAACACTTAAAGATAATGGACTGTTAAATCTTTTTTTCAAAAAACCCAGCGAGTTGACTTTGCATTTCAAAACAAGCGGTTCACCTCTGTTTTTTGTAAAAATCATGGGCGATACTCTTAGAAATATAGGTTACTACAGATATGTAACAGAGGAATCAAATCTCAATAACTCAGAGTTTACATGGACTATTAATTTAACTTCAGAATATGCTACCGATCCGCTTATTCTTCAACAAGAACTTGGTAAAAGCGGTTGCAGTATTGTAGATATACATAGAAATACTTCAACAGACTGGACATATATAGTTGATATGCGAAACGGAAAGTTAAATGTTGAGACTCTTGAGGATGGTATGGAAGTCAAATTAAAGAGATCGTTATATGCCAAATGGATAAATGTTTCTCAAATAAAAAAGCTTAGGATTACATCATCCTCAAGAAATAGCTGGTATCCGTATATAGCTTTTTATGACAACTCTTTGCATCTTTTAAGAGTTTTGAAAAAAGACAGCAGAAGAAGGAATATACTGCTTAATTTAAAAGATAACACACACTACATAAAGATTTCAGATATTTATACTCTAAAAAATATCCGTGATGACTTAGTCTTAACTCCGATTGGCGCAAGATAGATAATTTATATTACTCAATTCTAAATATTTTTCGCTAAAATACCATCAATAATTTAACCAGGAATATTTGATGTTTGATGAGATAAGATTTAATAGAGTTGAGAGACTCCCTAAGTATGTTTTTGCTGAGGTAAATGACCTTAAAATGGCAGAGCGCAGAGCAGGCGCGGATGTTATTGATTTTTCTATGGGTAATCCGGATGGAGATACTCCGGAGCACATAAGAGAAAAACTTATTGAGTCAGCCCAAAAAACTAAAACACATGGTTATTCTACTTCAAAAGGTATCCCTAAACTTCTTATGGCAATATCTGATTGGTACAAAAGAAGATATGATTGTGACTTAGACCCTATGACAGAATGTGTAGCTACAATGGGTTCTAAAGAGGGTTACGCACATCTTACTTACGCAGTTACCAATCCAGGCGATGTGGCAGTTGTTCCAGATCCTACTTACCCTATTCATGAGTACTCTTTTATTTTAGCAGGCGGTAATGTTGTTAAATTCGGTATAGAATTTGATGAAGATTATAGGCTCAATGAAGATAAATTTTTTGATGATTTAGACAAAGTATTTAAAGAGAGTTCACCAAAACCAAAATATGTTTTGGTGAATTTTCCTCACAATCCGACTACAGCGACTGTTACTCCTGATTTTTACGTCAGGTTAGTTGCGATGGCAAAAGAGAAAAGATTTTATATTATTTCAGATATTGCATATGGTGATATAACTTTTGGTGATTATAAAACACCGTCAATTATGAGTGTTCCTGGTGCAAAAGATGTAGCAGTGGAGAGTTTTACACTCTCTAAATCTTATAACATGGCGGGCTGGCGTGTCGGCTTCTTTGTTGGAAACAAAAAACTGATAGGTGCTCTGCAAAAGATAAAATCTTGGCTGGATTACGGAATGTTCACACCAATCCAAGTTGCAGCAACTGTAGCATTAAACGGAGATCAGCAGTGTGTACGGGATATTACAGATAAATATGAGCATCGTCAAGACGTTTTACTAGAAGCGTTTGACAGAGCCGGATGGCATATAAGAAAAAATCAGGCAAGTATGTTTGTTTGGGCAAAACTACCTGAGTGTTGTGCACACCTTGGTTCTTTGGAATTTTCAAAAAGACTCTTAACAGAGGCAGGTGTTGCAGTGGCTCCTGGTATAGGGTTCGGTGCTTATGGTGAAAACTATGTTCGTATAGCACTTATTGAAAATGATAATAGAATCCGTCAAGCCGCACGAAATATAAAAGAGTTTTTAAAACAGTTTCAAGAGGAAAAAAAATAGTATGATAAAAGTAGGAATAATCGGTGTAGGAACTGTAGGAACAAGTGTAGCTCAGATCTTAAAAGAAAATGCTGATGTTATTTCTGCGCGTGCCGGTGTTGATATAATAGTTAAAAGCGGAGTTGTCAAGAATCTAAACAAAGATAGAGGTCTGGATATAATCCTGAGTGATAATGTTGATGATATTTTAAATGATGATGAGATTGACATAGTCGTAGAGCTTATGGGCGGTGTAGAAGAGCCGTTTGAAGTTGTTCAACGTGCACTTAAAAGCGGCAAGGCGGTCGTTACGGCAAACAAAGCACTTTTAGCATATCACCGTTATGAGCTTCAAGAAATGGCTAAAGATATCGCATTTGAATATGAAGCAAGTGTTGCAGGCGGGATACCGATAATTAACGCTCTTAGAGACGGTCTTTCGGCAAATCATATAGAATCTATCATGGGAATCATGAACGGCACTTGTAACTACATGATGACAAAAATGACAGAGGACGGTGTTGCATATGATGCAATACTAAAAGAAGCTCAAGATTTAGGTTATGCAGAAGCTGATCCTAGCTTTGATGTAGGTGGATATGATGCAGCTCATAAACTTCTTATTCTGGCATCTATCGCTTACGGCATAGATGCAAAACCTGAAGATATTTTAATAGAGGGCATTGAAAATGTATCTCAGGATGATATTGCTTTTGCAAAAGAGTTCGGTTATGCCATCAAACTTTTGGGAATCGCTAAAAAAGACGGTAATGAAGTAGAACTTAGAGTTCATGCTTGTCTGATTTCTAAAGATGAGATGATTGCAAAAATAGACGGCGTGATGAACGGAATCTCTGTTGTAGGAGATAAAGTGGGTGAAACGCTTTACTATGGTCCTGGAGCAGGTGGAGATGCAACTGCGAGTGCTGTTGTTGCTAACATCATAGATATTGCCAGAAGCGGAAAATCTGCACCAATGCTTGGGTTTGATAAGCCTTTAGAAGGTAAACTGACTCTAAAAGCAACTGAAGATATCAATTCTAAATATTATCTTCGCATCAATGTATCCGACCGTGCAGGTGTTCTTGCCAAAATCACTAAAGTATTTGAAGAGAACAATATTTCGGTGGAGACAATGCTTCAGCGTCCTGCATCTGCGAACTCTGCAAATCTTTTAATCTCTACACATATAGCATTGGAAAAAGACATACAAAGCATGATAAAAGAGATATCAGCATTGGAGTTTGTAAACTTTACGCCTGTAATGATTAGGATAGTATAAGGATTGATATGGAAAACATTGAAACAATAGATAGTGTATGTACTTATTGCGGGGTTGGCTGTGATATAGCTGCCAATGTTGATACTAAAGAGAATAAAATTGTAAAGATATTTGCTCATCCCGATGGTGTGGTTTCACAAGGTAAGCTGTGCATTAAAGGCAAATACGGTTTTGATTTTGTTGATGCTGAGGATAGAATAAGAATACCTAGAATCAAAAAAAGTTTCTTAGAAAAAAATCCGGCTATCAAAAATGTAATAGGTTCAAAACTTAAAGATCTTGATGATGAGTGGTATGAGTGTGATTTAGATGCCGCTACTACTGCTACAACTCTGAAACTAAAAGATATACAAGAGAAATACGGCCGTAAATCTGTTTGTTCAATCGGTGGAGCCAGAACATCATGTGAAAGCTCATATATTTTTCAAAAATTTACCCGTCACACTTTAAACTCTCCTCATGTCGATAACTGTGCCAGAGTCTGCCACTCTCCAAGTCTAAAAGGCATGAGAACAACTATCGGTGAAGGTGCTGCGACCAATCCTTATAACGATATCTATAACTGTGAGTTTATGATTGTAATCGGTTCAAACACAACCGAAGCTCATCCTATTATCTCAAATCGTATTGTTGATGTTGCGCGTGAACATGATAATCTTGCAGTATTTGATGTCCGTGAGATAAAACTGCACAGATTTTCAAAATACAAAGCAATTATCCCTCATGAAGCAAATCTTCTTGTCTTAAACATGCTTGCATACGTAGTCATAGATGAAGAGCTTTACAGTGATGATTTTGTGCACGAGAGAACAAAAGGTTTTGCAGAGTTTAAAGATAAGATTTTAAATGACCCGTATGCAAATCCGGATTATTTCAATGAGATAGAGGGTTATGAGTACCTCTCTAAAACGATTAGAAAAGTTGCTCGTGAATATGCGCTTAAAAAATCTATGATCTTCTGGGGACTTGGAATCACCGAGCATCTAGACGGCTCATATGCTGTTATGGCAATCACGCATCTAGCTCTTATGACTGGAAATATCGGAAAGAGCGGTGCAGGACTTATGCCTCTTCGCGGACAGAACAATGTTCAGGGAACTTGTGACATGGGAATGCTCCCATACTATGACCCTGACTATCAAGAGCCTAAAGAAGTAGGTTTGATGACTCCTCAGCTTGTTGATGAGATGCTTCGCGGCAACATAAAAGCCGTTATCAATATAGGTGAAGACTTAACTCATATACATCCAAATCTAAACAAAGTAGATAAGGCGATAGGAGAGTTAGAACTTATAATGGTTCAAGAACTTTTTATGACTGATATCGCAAAAAAAGCAGATATAGTCATAGGTGTAAAATCTGCATATGAAAAAACCGGTGTATATGTAAATGCAATGCGTCGTCTGCATCTATCTCAGCCGCTTGTAAAATCTGACCTGCCTGATGACTGGGAAGTTCTGCAGATGCTAGACAATAAAATGGGCGGAAATTACAACTATAAAGATTCAAATGAAGTTTGGGATGAAGTAAGAGAAGTGGCATATCGCCGTTTTAGCGGAGCTTCATATATCAGACTTGAGCGTCATCGCAAGCGTGGACTTCAGTGGCCTGTACACACTGAAGATACTCCAATCCTTCATCAGCTTGACTTCAGAACAGAAGACGGCTTAGGCGAGTTTCACTATCATCAGTACAAGCTTCGAGGTATGATAGAAGAGATAACAAACAAATCTTTAACAGGTTATCACTTAACGACTGGTAGAACTCTTGCACAATACAATAATGCTGCTCAAACTAAAAGAAGCGAATCTCTCAACAAAAGATACGACGAAGATGTTCTGCTTGTTTACGAAGGTGATGCTCAAGACTTTACAAGCGAGAGAGTAATCCTTAAAAGCGAGTTTGGACAAACAACACCGCTTACAATCAAACTAACCGACAAGGTACAGCCAAAAACACTCTTTGTAACATTCCATCACTCAGGGTCTAAGATAAATGCTCTCTTTGGAGATAAGTGTGATGAGTTGATTTTAACTGCCGCTTTTAAATCCATAAAAGTGGAAGTAATAAACTGCTAAATGTCTAGAGCAAAAGGAAACCTAGCTGAAGACAGAGCTTGCAGGTTTCTTGATGAAAACGGATTTATGATTGTAGAGCGGAACTTCTACACCCGCTTCGGCGAGATAGACATCATCGCCGCAAAAGACGAAGTTCTTCACTTTGTTGAAGTAAAGAGCGGACTCGATTATGAGTCTGCAATACAAAACATAACACCAAAAAAGATACTACGACTTACACGAACAGGCGATATTTACATGAAGAAAAACTCACTTCACGTAAATTTTATGTACGACGCCATACTAGTTACTCCACAAGATGTAGAGTTCGTAGAAAATATAACAATATAACTTTATTTAACCCTTCTAACTTTTGCATCTCCGAAAAAGAGTATACCCTCAATCTTAGTTTCACACAGGATGTTATCATCATCTAAAATAAAAGTAGCATCCCTTGAGCCACCGCTTAGATAGTCTTTTTCAACCGTCACACTAAACACAGACTTTTCATCCTCGTGTTTTATGTGCTTTACTATAACACCTTCCTGCGTATCCTCACTGCCAAGCGCACTCATACGTTTAGTTTCGTCTTTTTTCATAGCAAGAAGATTGTTTTTCTTGTTAAAAAACATACTAATCATATCATCTTCATAGATAGCATCCAGCACTTCTTCTTTTTTAGTCTCAACATCCTTATAACTGACGTCATACCTCATATGAATAATATCCAACTCAGACACTTCGACTTTCTCTTTTTTATACTCATCGACCCGTGTCTTTTTAGCATCATAATCAATCGTATAAGTCTTTATTTTTTTGAAATCTTTACCATACTCAGCATTGATATACTTTTGAGGAATAAGCATACCGTCTTTCACCAACCCGACACTCTCTAACACATACTGCTTATTGTTGGTCAGCTTGCCGACTATACCAGACCCGCTGGCAGTAATCTTAATGCTATACTTCTCGCCGTCATTATAATACACAACTTTAGCATCTGCAATTTTTCCAAATAAAGATAACTCCCCGACATAATCCATTTTCATGGTACCTGCACTTAGAGTCAAGGATATTATTATTAATATTATAAACTTTTTCATATACTACCTCCCCTATGATGGTAGGGTAACAAAATATTGTGTGAATTAAATGAGATTACTCTTTTTTTAACTCAGCTTCATCAAGTATATCAAAAAAACCGGCCGGTTCTCTGCTTCCTCTGTCATCGTGATAAATCTTTCCATCAGGGGTTAAAAAATAGTGTCTTGGAACACCTTTGATGGCGAACTTTTTTGGTATTTTATGCTGATCTCGGGAGAGATATAAAAGTATATATTTCTTTTGCAGTTTATCTATGACTTCAGGTTTTGAGAGAGTTAGTTTTTTAAATCTGTCGCAAAACCTGCATTCATCGGCACCTACAAACAAGTAGACATCTTTGTGCTCTTTTTTGGCTGCCTTGAGAGCCTCATCGTAATTATGCAGCCAGTTAAGTTCATAGCTGTAAAGAGAAGAAAGTAAAATGATAGTTAATATAAAAATTTTCATAGCGGTATTCTACAAGATAATATTTAAAATGATATAATTTCTCAAGATTATATGGAGATTTTTTAATGGATGCAAAGATTTTTTTTGGCTCAACGGAGCAGGCGGGTAATAACTTAAGTGAGAGACAAAGCCCTTACAGCGGTGATATTGTGTCACGTGCTCCAGTCTGCAGCGAAGAAGATGCAAAAAAAGCACTTGAAATTGCACGACTTGCATCAAAAGAAGCAAAAAATTCAACACTCTCTCAAAGATGCAACTGGCTTTTGGATGTATGTGCCAAGTTAAAAGAGAACAAAGAAGATATAGCCCAAACAATCACAGACGAAGTAGGAAAACCCATCTCTTTTGCCCGCATAGAAGTTGATAGATGTATAGAGACGGTTTCATTATCTGCCGAGACCATGCGTACAATGCACGGAGAGACTATTAACACAGATGCGATGGATAGCGGTAAAAAAACAACTGCATTTTTTATGCGTGAGCCTGCAGGTGTTGTTGTAGCTATCACTCCTTTTAACTTTCCGCTAAATCTTGTGGCGCATAAGCTTGCACCTGCTCTTGTCGCAGGTAATACAGTAGTCTTAAAGCCTACTCCTGAAGCACCTTTGACTGCTTACAAGTTTGCAAAACTTTTTATAGATAGTGAGTATGCCATTAAAGATGCACTTAGTGTCGTCTATGGAGATGCTGAGGTTGGAAGCGCTCTGATTACAAGTGATATACCAAGAGTCATAAGCTTTACGGGTTCGGTTCCTGTTGGAAATATCATAACAAAAAATGCAGGAATTAAAAAAGTCTCACTAGAGCTTGGCGGAAATGCTGCGACATACATAGATGCAAGTGCAGATTTGGATTTGGCAGCTGCACGTTGCGCATTTGGCGCTTTTGTAAACTCAGGTCAAGTCTGCATCTCGCTTCAGCGTATCTATGTAAATGCTGCTATTTATGATGATTTTGCAGCTAAAATGGCAGAGGAAAGCAAAAAACTTGTTGTCGGTTCACCGTATGATGAGGATACTTTTTTAGGTCCTTTGATTGATGATGAAGCGGCATCCCGTGCACAGCGCTGGGTTGAGAGCGCAGTGACTGAAGGTGCAAGACCTCTGTTACCGATTGAACGTGATGGAAGAATGTTCAGACCTTGCGTGATGGCTGATGTTACTGACGACATGGCTATAGTCTGTGAAGAGGTCTTTGCTCCGATAGTCTCTCTTGTAAAAGTTGAGAGTTTTAATGATGCAATCCCACGCATGAACAATTCGCCTTACGGTCTTCAGTTTTCTGTATTTACAAATGATTTGAAGATTACCCAGCGTGCTATCTCAGAACTAGAAGCAGGAGGTATAGTTATAAACGATATACCTACGCTAAGATTTGATATCCAGCCTTACGGCGGTGTCAAATTGAGTGGAGTGGGGAGAGAAGGTCCTAAATTTGCAATTGAAGAGATGACTGAAATCAAGAGTGTTACTATCTGCTGATGCGTAAAAAAGTTATTGTTTCAGCTTGTTTGCTCGGTGAAATTTGTCGTTATGACGCCAAGATGAAAAAAGTTGACGGGGTTATAAAGGCTTTTAAAGATTATGAAATAATTCCTTTTTGTCCTGAGGCACCTATTTTTGGCACGCCCAGACAGAGGATATCCGTGCTTAATATAGATGGCAAAAACAAAATTGTAACTGATGAGACAAACGAGGATGTCACCAAATTATTAGAAGATGAGATAAACTCATTTATTAAAAATAACCCCCAAGCAGATAAGATAATTTTAAAATCCAAGAGTCCTAGTTGCGGATTTAAAACAACACCGATTTTAAATGAACAAAGAGAGATTTTAAATTACTCAAACGGAATTGCTGCTGAAATATTCCAAAAAAATTACACAAACACTAAAATAGAGGATGAAAACTCTTATCTTTAACTCGTTTTATCCCCATTTTTAGATATAATCGCGTAATTTTATAAAAGAGAATAATAGATGGATATTAGAGAAGAGTACTTAAAATTTTTTGAGTCAAAAAACCATGAGAGAATCGCCTCTGCGCCATTAGTGCCAGATGATGCTTCACTTCTTTTCAACAACGCCGGAATGGTGCCTTTTAAGTCGATATTTACAGGTGAGATTCCAAGACCTGCAAACCCTCGTGCAACATCATGTCAAACTTGTTTGAGAGCCGGCGGAAAACATAACGATTTAGAGAATGTCGGACACACGGCAAGACACCATACTTTCTTTGAGATGCTGGGTAACTTCAGCTTTGGTGATTATTTCAAAGAAGAAGCCATTGATTATGCTTGGGAGTTTATAACTCAAGTATTAAAACTGCCTGTCGATAAGCTTTGGGTTACGGTTCATGATAGTGATGATGAAGCGGAACTTCTTTGGCAAAAACATGTGACTAAAGATAGAATCCTTCGTCTTGGAGATGCTGATAACTTCTGGCAGATGGGTGATACAGGACCGTGCGGACCATGTAGTGAAATCTTTTATGACCAAGGTGCAGAGAACTTCGGCGGTGAAGAAGATTACCTTGGCGGTGAGGGTGACAGATTTTTAGAGATCTGGAATCTTGTTTTCATGCAGTATGAAAAAAATGCTAAGGGAGAGATGACACCTCTTCCAAAACCATCTATAGACACAGGTATGGGACTAGAACGTGTTGTTGCCATAAAAGAAGGTGCTCTTAGCAACTACGGTTCATCTTTGTTCATGCCGATAATCAATGAAGTTGAAAAACTTATCGGCAAAGAGTATGTTTATGAGAGCGGTGCATCTTATCGTGTAATTGCAGATCACATCAGAACTGCACTTTTTCTTTTGGCTCAAGGTATAAACTTCTCAAACGAAGGTCGCGGTTATGTACTTCGCCGTATTCTTCGCCGTGCTGTAAGACACGGTTACCTTCTTGGTTTTAGAGAAGCTTTCATGTACAAACTTGTAGATACTGTTGTAGAGATTATGGGCGGTGAGTATGAGTATTTAAAAGAAAGAGCAAACGCAGTAAAAGAGCAGATAGAACTTGAAGAGGCTAGATTTTTCAAGACTATCGAGTCTGGAATCGCTCTTTTTGAAGAAGAGTTGAAAAATACAAAAGAAGTCTTTAGCGGAGAGGTCGCATTTAAACTCTACGATACTTTCGGTTTTCCACTGGATTTGACTGAAGATATGTTAAAAAGCCATAACCTAAAACTAGATGCTGACAAGTTTGATGAGTTGATGCTAGAGCAAAGAACTCGTGCAAAAGCTGCTTGGAAAGGCAGTGGCGATGCGGATACTCACGGTGATTTTAAAGAACTGTTGGAAAAATTCGGTCAAAACACTTTTGTAGGTTACGAGTTTACGGAACACTCCGGAGAGGTTCAGGCTCTTCTAGATGAGAACTTTAAAAGTGTGCAGACTTTAGATGCAGGCACAACTGGTTGGGTACTTTTAGATATCACTCCTTTTTATGCTGAGAGCGGTGGACAGTGCGGAGATAAGGGAGAGTTAGATGGTTTTGCAAAAGTAGAAGATACTAGAAAATTCTTTGATTTAAACCTTTCACAAATCACTGTGACATCAACTCTAAAAGTAGGAGATGTCGTTGAAGGAAAAGTTGATATCTCAAGGAACGAGATAACCAAACATCACTCTGCAACGCACCTTTTACATGCGATTTTATATGATGTTTTAGGAGATCATATTTCTCAGGCGGGTTCACTTGTCGAAGCTGATAGATTAAGATTTGACTTTTCACATCCAAAGGCTCTAAGCAGTGCAGAGATTACTGAGATAGAGACAAGAGTGAACAATGACGTTATGAGAGGCATAGCTGCAAAAACAGAAGTCATGGGTATCGAAGATGCTAAGAACAGCGGAGCTAAAGCTCAGTTTGGCGAGAAGTACGGCGATGAAGTCAGAGTTGTAAGTTTTGCGAACGCATCTGTAGAGTTTTGCGGCGGTGTTCACGTAGAAAATACGGCAAACATAGGCTCATTTATCATCACTAAAGAGAGCGGTGTAAGTGCCGGCGTAAGAAGAATAGAAGCAGTCTGCGGAAATGCGGCATACAGATACTTTTGTGAGCAAAGAAGCTTGGTAAAAGAGGTAGAAGCCGAAGTTAAAAACCTAGATGTTTTAGCAGGTATTTCAAGACTAAAATCAAATATATCGGACCTTAAAACAGAACTAAAAGAGGCTCAAGAGAGTTCAAAAGTAGAGATTACTGTTAATGAGATAAACGGTGTTGCTGTTGTCGTTGAAGAGCTGGTATCAGGCGATATCAAAGAAAAAATCGATGAGCTTAAAAACCAAAACGAAAAACTCTGTGCAATGCTTTTTCAAGTAAAAGGCGATAAAGTCCTTATTGCTGCTGGTGTAAAAGATGCAGATGCAAAAGCAGGTGACTGGATTAAAAAAATCGCTCCTATTTTAGGCGGCGGTGGCGGCGGTCGTCCGGACTTCGCGCAAGCAGGCGGAAAAGACAAAACTAAACTGCCTGAGGCAAAGGTCGAAGCTCTTGCTTTCATTACAGAGGTTCTTTCGTAATGCAAGAATTCTTTACAGAGTACAAAACATTTATAGTATTTTTTCACGTTATCTCGGCAGTTGTCTGGGTTGGCGGGATGATTGCTATGCGTTATGCCGCTCATGCGTCATTTATGGAGATAGAATCTCCTGCAAAAAGACTTGAGAGGATAGCTCATGCTCTTAAGAGACTTTTTACCATTGTACTTCCGTTTGTTATTATTTTGCTTTTGACTGCAGTGGTAATGATAAAGGGCTATAGTCTCTCTCAAAGTGAGTTTAGTGCTCTTTCACACGCTAAAGAGGGTATCTGGTCTGTAATGTTTATCAATCTTATAGTTATGATGAAAAGAAGAAACAGAGCTCAGGTGATGTTAGCTGAGGGCGATTTTGCAGGTGCTAAAGGTCAGCTTGAGCCTATTGGCAAGTTTATGGTTCCTCTTAATATTGTCTTGGGGATCAGTGCTATTTTTATAGGAACTTACTTCTCTTCGCATCTTTAAGATGAACTTGTTAAAATAATAACAAAGGAGTTCTTATGCAAACGTCATTTGATATGTTTTATGAAACGGAAGTACCCGAAGGTGAACTTATCGTTTCTCGTACTGATTTTACAGGCAAGATTACTTACGCAAATGAGACATTTGCAGAAATCTCTGGATATGAACCTGACGAGCTTATAGGCCGCTCACATAATATGATCAGACATCCAGATATGCCAAAATCAGTATTTACAGATTTGTGGGAGACACTCAAAAGAGGAGAAGTCTGGAACGGTTATGTGAAAAATCGCCGTAAAGACGGAGGATTTTACTGGGTGCATGCCAGAGTCGGTACAGTTATGAAAGACGGAAAACCGGTAGAGTACAAATCAGTAAGAGAACCTATTTCAAGAGAAAAAGCGATAGAGGTACAAAACCTTTACGATAAACTCAGAAGTGAAGAAGAGGGGACTACAAGAGTAGTTTTATATGTGAAAAATGATAAGCTCTCAGAGGCTCAAAGTCTCGAAGATTAGTAAAGTTACCTGTATATGATACGACTGGCCTCTAATTCTTCTACCCGTGCAATGCTTCTTCGCGAAGCGGGCATAGAGTTTATCCAAGAAGCCAAAGATTTTGATGAAGACTCTATCATCGCAACAAGTCCTAAAAATTTTGTTTATCAGGCTACGCTTGGAAAATACGAAGTAAATTTGAAAGAGTTTGGTTTTGAGGATTATCCACTTTTAGTCGCAGATACCGTTGTGACTGCACAGGGACAAATTCTGCGTAAAGCCAGCTGTGCCGATGATGCCAGAAATATCTTGATGACTCAAAGCGGAAATATCACTTCAATAGTCACCTGCATGATTTACCACTCAAAAAGTAAAAAAATCATAGATATTTCTCAAACTGATTATATATTTGATGCGTTTGATATGGATGAATTGGAAGATTATATTCAAAGCGGCGAGTGGAGAGGGAAAGCCGGAGCCTGCATGGTTGAAGGCTTTTGTAAGTCGTACATTAAAGAAGTCAGAGGCTTTGAGAGTACCGCTATGGGATTAAACACAGAGGTCTTAAAAGCCTTTCTTTAGTCGTTTACACAAATCTGATTTCTTCCGCTGTCTTTAGCTTTATATAACAGATCATCTGCTTCTTTGTACAACTCGTTTTCATCTTTTACAGATTCGGCTTCTTTAACAACCAAGCCGAATGAAGCAGTAACATACTTACTTGTAGTATTTTTTTCATGTTTGATTCTAAGGTCTTCAATATCTTGTTTGACCCGTTGAATAAATTCTGTAGATTGTTCTTTATCAAGACCTTTAAAGAGTATACCAAACTCTTCACCGCCTAATCTAAAGCAGTAATCATCTGCTCTTAATAGAGAACTTTTTATAGATAAAGAGATGCTCTTAAGTGCTATATCACCGCTTATATGGCCATAGGTGTCATTGTATAGTTTGAAATAATCTATATCCATAATGGCAAAGCAAATATTGGTTTTTTCGCGCTTTGCACTGTTGATAAGTTTTGGAAAAATCTCATTAAAATATCTTCTGTTGTAAAGAGTAGTCAATTCATCTGTAATGGATATTTCTTGTAATTTTCTTTCTGTCTCTTTACGGCTTCTTATTTCAAGGTTTAATTTTCTATTTATTCTTAGTATAAGCAATAAAATAACAATGAATATAAAAGAAATTCCCACTGCCCATTGTAATATTGGTTTATAATCCACTTCTCTATCATAGTTTACAGATATCCATTTATTTAAAATCTCTTGTCGTTTTTTCGACGGTATTTGTTTTATTGCCTTGTCAAATATATTTTTGAGTATTGGTTCATCATTTCTGGTACCTATTCCAAGTTCCCATTTTTCATCAAATTTACCTGCAATTTTTAGTTCTCCGATGTAGTTTTTTTGAATGTGATACCCGGTTGTTGCCAAAGTGCCGATGAAACCGAATAACTCTCTGTCTCTGACTTTTTGAAGTCCGTCTTTAAGATTTTTGACTTTGACTAGGTTCATATCAGGATATTTTTCTTGAAGTATCTCTCCATAAGCGTATCCTTTGACAATACCGATTTTTTTATCTACAAGGGCAGAGATGTCATTTATGAAGAACTCATCAAGATTTGTAACAATGACTAGAGGTACTTTTAGATATGGTTTTGTAAAATCAAGGTATTTTAACCTCTCTTTAGTAGGCATTACAAGAGAAAAAATATCGCACTTTCTCTCTTGTCCGAGTCTTAAAGATTCGCCCCAACTCTTTGTTGGTACCATCTTGATTGGAATACCGATCTCTTTTTCCAATATCTCTATATAATCGGCACTCATACCGATGTGTTTGCCATTGTCGTTTTTCTCAAAAGGCATCCAACTCGGATCGATACACATATTTATGACTTTTTTCTTTTTTAAATAATCACTTTCTTTGTTCGTTAAAATCTTATTTGTTTTTAGTTTTTTATTTTGAATTTTATTTGCATCAAATAGTTCAAAAATATATTCGTCTGCATCTATCTCATTTTTGATAAGACCATGTCTTTTGTATAGTTGAAGTGTGTACTTTATGCGTCCTTTATCAAGTGTACCGATTGGAATAGACTTATGCTGTATCATTTCTTCTAAAGCATTTGCTTCATATCTTAAGTGCTCTATAGACTTGTTTTTTGCATATTTCTTTTTGATGATCTTAATCATCTCTTCCTTATGCTCTAAGGCATAATACCAACCTTTTATAGTAGCTTGTTTAAAGTTTTCTACTCTTTGGGGATGCTCTTTTGCTTCTTTTGTATTGGTAAATAACATATCGCCATATAAATCTAAGCCGTAGTTCGCAGGATTTATTATATTTATGTCTACCCCTTTTTCTTGAAAATAAAAAGGTTCATTAGTAAGATAAGCTGCATAAGCATCTACTTTACGGTTAATTAGCGAGGTATAATCTTCTTTTGCTTTATTTCTTATAAGAGTCGGTTTCACATCAATATTTTGAAACATTGCAAGAATACCGAAGCCGTCAGTATCTTTTTTGTAAAACATCAGCTTTTTATCGTTTAGTTTATACGGAGAATTGATACCACTGCTTTTTAAAGTCAATATAACACCGGGAGAATGCTGAAAAATAGGTGCTATGATGGAAATAGGTTCATTTTTAGCACTATACAGAAGTAAAACAGAGTCAGACACACCATACTCGGCTTCGCCACTTATGACTTGTTCTATATTATTTTTACTTCTGTCTCTTTGGCGTATTTCAACATCAAGACCAAGCTCACTGTAAAAACCTTTTTCTTTTGCCGCATAATAACCGGCAAACTGAAATTGGTGTAACCACTTCAGCTGTAAGACGACTTTTTCCTTAGCAAACAGAGATGCCGATACTATAAAAAATAAAATAAAAAATATTTTCATAGACTACCTAAGATTGAAATTAGTCAATTGTACTACAAAAGTGTTGATAAGTCGGTAAACTTTGTTACTGTTATAAAATTCACAGCACACAATAAGGTTATGAAAAATACCCTCTTGAAATTTTATATAGTATAAACCTATTTAGTGATAAAATAATAGTAAGAAGGAGTCGGCATTTTAAAACATTATAAACTATATATTCCTGTATTAGCAATTTTTTTAATACTCTTATATGCCAGTTGGCAGTATATAGATTTTTTAAAATCTAAAAGAGATGTCTTAGCAGCTTCTAAACATAAAGTTCAGGCGCTTTCGATGCATGAAAAAGTTGCCGGTATGATTTTGCAAAAGCAAAAAGCCACGGTTGCTATGGCTCTGAGTATAGCCAATGAGAGATATCTGGCGGAAGATATAAAAAACAAAAATATAAGACAGGATTATTATAAAAGCTTAATTGCCAAATATAAAGAGAACACTCTTTATAAAAATATCTGGATACAGATATTTGATGAAAACATTACCTCATTATACAGAAGCTGGAGTCCAAAAAAAGGTGATAATCTTAAAAATATCAGACAAGACCTTGTTAATGTTGTCATAAATGAGGAAGTTGCTTATTCAGTCAGTGTAGGTAAGTTTGACCTTTCCATAAAAGCTATCGTCCCCCTTTTTATAGGTAAAGAATTTGTAGGTATCGTAGAAGTGATTTCACATTTTAACTCTATATCCAAAGAGTTGAAAAAGTCAAACATTGATTCTGTTGTTGTTTTGAAAAAAGAGTTTAAAAAGCAACTTGAACAACCATTTACAAAATTATTTATAGACGATTACTATGTTGCAAACTTTGATGCACCGAGAGCTGCTAGAGACTATTTGAAGCATAATGGAATAGAAAAATATTTTAACGATTCCTACAAAATCGAAAATGGTCAAATCATAGTTTCTTACGAACTTAAGAACAAAAATGAAAAACCCGTCGGGTATTACATAATGTTTAAGAAAATTGACAGCATTTCAAATATGGATTTGGACTTTTTCATGTTTAAGTGGCTTACGCTTGGAATCATTGTTATTATGGGTATTGCTATTGTTGTGAGCACAATGCTGTTTTTTGCAAACAGAAGACAAAAAAAATATTATCAAAACATTATAGATTCTGCCACAAATATCGTAATCATAAATAATAGAAAATCAATCGTAGATGTGAATGAGATATTTTTTAAATATTTTGACAGATATAAGACTCTTGAAGAGTTCAAAAAAGAGAATGGGTGCATATGCAACTTTTTTGTAAAAGAAGATGGATACCTCCAAAAAGACATGAACGGTATTGGATGGGTTGATTATTTGATTCAAAATAATTCTTTAAGTCATAAAGTAAAAATAAATATTTTTAACAAACTCTACTACTTCTTCATAAGTGCATACAACCTTTCAAACGAGGAAGATTATTACAGTATAGTCCTTACAGATATAACTGAGCAGGAAAACTACAAAAAAGAGTTGGAGCATCTAAGTGTTACGGATGCTTTGACAGGCATTGGAAATCGTAGATATTTTCACAATAAGATTGAAGAAGAGATACGACGTGCAAAAAGATATCAGCATCCATTGTCTTTAGTGATGTTTGACATTGATTTTTTTAAAGAAGTAAATGACAAGCACGGACACGGTGTAGGTGATGAAGTGCTTATAGAATATGCAAAATTGATACACTCACTTTTAAGAGATGCAGATGTGTTTTGCAGAATCGGCGGTGAAGAATTTATGATTATTCTCCCTCATGCATCTGTAGATGAAGCACGACAAATTGCTGAAAAACTAAGAATCAAAGTAGAAGAATGCAGAAAAGTCATTCCTATTACTATAAGTTTCGGGGTTGTTGAATACATCCCAGGTGAAGAGATAGAATTTATATATAAAAGAGTTGATGACGCACTTTACAAGGCTAAAGCAAGTGGAAGAAACACAGTTGTTGTTGGATAAAGATGTATTACGAAAATGAACTAAAAGCGCTTAAGCGTTCAGGCAGATACAGAACAAGAGAAGTAGTGGATAATGATGTTTTAGACTTTGCATCTAATGATTACCTTGGACTCTCACACAACAAAGAACTTCATGAATCAACATGTCAGACACTCTCAAACCTGCCTCTGCACAGTTCAAAAGCCTCTTTGCTTGTAAACGGTTATCACCAGATACACAAAGACTTTGAAAACTCTTTGAAAGAAGCAAACGGATTTCCTGAAGCTGTAGTTCTTGGCAGCGGTTTCAATGCCAATATAGCTCTTATAGAAGCACTCGTAAGACGCGGTGACGAGCTTTTTATGGATGAGCTTTACCACGCTTCCGGAGTGCTTGCATCTCAGATAAACGGTATAAACGTAAAGTTTTTCAAACATAATGATATGCAGGAATTAGCGCAGATGCTAAAATCATCAGATGCCAGAAGAAAGATAGTGGCAGTAGAGGGCATCTACTCCATGGACGGCGACTTGGTGGATTCTGAGGTATTTGGCATCTGTGACAACGAAGATGCTTTGCTTATAGTTGATGAAGCTCACAGCAGCGGGGTTGTCGGAGATAAACTTATGGGCGTGTTTGACCTTTACGGCGTTGTGCCAAAACCAAACCACATAAAAATGGGAACTCTCGGTAAAGCTTACGGAAGTTTCGGTGCTTATATCTTGGCATCTGAGCACATTGTCGAGTATCTTATAAACCGTGCCAAACCTATCATTTACGCTACATCATTATCGCTTTATGATACTCTTCTCGCTCATAACGCTTTGAAGTTTATACTCTCAAATGCAGATGATTTAAAAAAACAGATTGAACTTCGCAAGAGTGTTGTTTACGAAGAACTCGGCATAAAGGTTGAAGGTCTGATTGTCCCGATACCTATAGGCGATAATGTCAAAGTCATGGATATAAAAAACAGACTTTACTCAGACGGATATGCGGTCGGAGGCATCAGACAGCCGACGGTTAAAAGTGGCATCATCAGACTCATCGCAAGACTCGCTCAGAGTGAAGGTGAGCTGCGAAATCTTTGTAAATCTATAAAAAGTATGACACTTTGAAATATTTAACAAGAGAGGCATGTTTTTTTTGTACAATTGTGCCAATAAAACGTTGGAGATAACTCTTGTATAAAATATCGCAAAGAAGATACCTAGGCAATAAAAACTCGATATTACCTTTCATAGATGAGATAATCCAAACTGAAGTCGGTAAATTTGACTCTTTGTGTGATATCTTTTCGGGTACGGGTGTTGTAGGTGAATACTTCAATGCCAAAGACAAAAAAATCATCTCAAACGACCTGCTTTACCAAAACTTTGTCTCACTGAATGCTTTTTTAAACGATGAAGAGTTTGATGAGAAAAAAGTTTTAAATTACATAGATGAGTTTAATGCATCTACTACTTCAAGAGCCAACTATTTTTCTAAAAATTTTGGAGGTCGTTACTTCAGAGATGATGTGGCAAAAAAGATAGGTTATATTCGTGAAGAGATAAAAAAACTCTTTATATCAGATGCAATAAACCTAAAAGAAAAACATATACTTTTAACTTCTCTAAACTATGCGATAGACCGCATCGCAAATACTGTCGGGCACTACGATGCATATATAAAAAAAGAGATAAGAGAGCAGAACTTCGAGATGAAGATGCTCCACATTGACAGCGAAAAAAACGTAAACAATGAAGTACACAACACAGACGCAAATATGCTTGTCCGCGATATGGAGTGTGATGTGCTTTACATGGACCCGCCATATAATTCCAGACAATATTGCGATGCCTACCATCTGCTTGAAAACCTTTCACTTTGGCAAAAACCCGAAGTCTTTGGGGTAGCGAAGAAGTTTGACAGAAGCAAAATAAAAAGCGACTACTCACTTAAAAGTGCCGCGGAAAGTTTTGACGATCTTGTTATCAATGCAAAATGTAAATATATGCTTCTCTCTTACAACAACATGGCAAACCGCGGGAATGACAGAAGTAATGCGAAAATAAGTGATGAAGAGATTATAAAAAGCCTCTCAAAACGCGGTGAAGTGAAGATTTTTGAAAAAGACTACAAAGCCTTTACAACTGGAAAAAGCGAACACGCTGATAATAAAGAATTAGTTTATTTTGTAAAAGTTAAATAGTGTATTTAACAAGTGACTTAACTAAAATTAGATAGAATACTAATACTACAAATATGGCAATTTGTCATAAATTTTGAATAAATTTTTTTCTCGTGCTATTCTTATCTAAATAATAGATAGGAAGCATTATGAAAATACCAAATTTATTTAGTTTTAATCAAATAATGGAAAAACAAACAGTAATGAATATGCAAGTATCACAAGACTATATTAAAACTATTGAACTGTTTGCAGGTGTTGGTGGCTTTCGTATTGGATTAGAAAATATCAGTGATTATTCTAAGAAATTTAAAGTAGTATGGAGTAACCAGTGGGAACCTTCTACTAAAATTCAACATGCTTCTCAAATTTATGAAAAACAGTTCGGTTATGAGAATCATTCAAATGAAAATATATCAGAGGTAGAAGTAAAGGATATTCCGGATCATGACTTACTTGTTGGTGGTTTTCCATGTCAAGATTACTCAGTTGCAAGTACACTTAAAAACTCACATGGAATAGTGGGAAAAAAAGGTGTTTTATGGTGGGAAATTTATAGAATTTTAGAAGAAAAAAAAGAAAAAGCACCTAAGTATTTATTACTTGAAAATGTTGATAGACTCTTAAAATCTCCAGCTAATCAAAGAGGTAGAGATTTTGCGATTATACTTTCATCACTGAACAATCTTGGATATGCTGTAGAGTGGAGAGTCATAAATGCTAGTGATTATGGTATGCCACAAAGAAGACGAAGAGTTTTTATATTTGCAACTAAGAAAGACACATCTTTTTACAAGAATTTGAAAAATAATTCTAACATTGATAATATTTCTAAAATTGGAATATTTGCTAAAACTTTTCCAATAAAATGCATAGAAGATAAAAATATTTTAACAGATAAATTGAGTAACAATTTAGTAGATATAACAAATAACTTTAATAGAAAAACACCAAAACAAAATGCTTTTTTAGATGCTGGATATATGATTGATGGTGTATATCATACATCAAAAGTAGAAGTTGAATATGATGGACAATATACGGTTTTAGGTGATTTATTACAAGATGAAAATACAGTACCAAAAGAGTTTTATATAAGTGACGAAGAATTAGAGAGATGGAAATATCAAAAAGGTTCTAAATCAATAGATCGAATTAACAAAACTACAGGGCATAAATATACATATTCTGAAGGTAGTATGGGTTTCCCAGATTGTTTAACTAAACCGGCTCGAACAATAATAACTGGAGAAGGTGGAGCAAGTGCTTCTAGATTTAAACATGTAGTTTGTGTTAATGGAAAGCATAGAAGATTGACCCCACTAGAGCTAGAGCGTATAAATATGTTCCCAGATAATCATACGGATGGTGTTTCTGATACAAAGAGAGCTTTTTTAATGGGTAATGCCTTGGTTGTAGGGATTGTTGAAAAATTAGGAGAAAAAATATTAGATGAAATATAAATTAAAGTCATATAGATATGGAGAATTAATTTTAAATAATGAACCAAAATATAAGCAAAAATGGGATGAATTATTAGAAACAATTGAATCAATAACAGATGAAGAAATAATTTTTGCGCATGAGTCAAATAAACGGGTTCCAAAAGGTTTGTCTGTTGCATTAAATAAAGTTATTAAAGAAAAACTAGTTTCTATTGGTTGGAAACCAGAATCAAAAATTTTTAATGATATTGAATATGCTAATAAATCTTGGAGATTAGATTTTGCCAATGAAAATATATCTATAGAAGTTGCTTTTAATCATGGAGAAGCAATTGCTTGGAATCTAGTTAAACCAACAATAGCTAGTGAACTAAATCATGTAGAAAAAGAGATAAAAACAGATATTGCAATAGTAATATGTGCTACTAAAGACTTGAAAACAAAAGGTGGCTTTGATGGTGCTACAGGTGAGTTTGAAAAATTTGAAAGATATTTAGATCCTTTAAGAGGATTATTGACTGTACCGATGGTTATTATAGGTTTGGAAGCACCAAACAGTTTTAAAATTGAACATAAGCAAGTAGGAAATACAAAGCAAGGTATAGTAAAAAAACTATAAGATGCGAAATCTAAAATCCCCTCTAAACTACACAGGCGGAAAACACAAGCTTTTAAAACAGATTGCACCGCTGTTTCCGGCTAGAATTGATACTTTTGTGGACTTGTTTGCAGGCGGATGCAATGTGGCTGTAAACGTAGATGCGAAGAGGATTATTGCAAATGATATTAACACTGATATCATAGAGCTTTACAAGTTTTTAAAGCGTAGCGCATCTGGTGATATCATAGCTCAAATAGAAGAGATTATAGACTCGTACAAACTCTCAAACACCACAAAGTACGGTTACGATAAGTATAAAACAAACTCCTCCAAAGGGGTTGGCGCGTACAACAAGAAAGCCTACGAAAAACTAAGGTCTGATTACAATAAAAAACCAACTCCATTGATGTTTTACGCAACTCTGGTCTTTGCCTTTAATAACCAAATCCGCTTCAACTCTAAGGGCGAGTTTAACACCCCGGTAAATAAAAGAGATTTCAACAAGAACATGAAGAAAAACTTGGAGCTTTTTATAGACAGGCTAAACACTTTAAACATCTCTTTCAGCAGCCGAGATTTTAAAGAGATAGTTGTCTCAAAAGACTCCTTTGTCTACATAGATCCTCCTTACTTGGCAACACTCGCTGCCTATAATGAAAACGGCGGTTGGAATGAAGAAAAAGAGCAGGAACTCTTAGACTACATGGATACTTTAGATGCAAAGGGTGTAAAGTTTGCACTATCAAATGTGTTTGAAAACAAGGGCAATAAAAATAATCTTTTGCTGGAGTGGAGTAAAAAGTATAAGGTTCATAACCTTGATTATACTTATCATAACTGCAATTATCAAGCAAAAAATAAAGAAGCAGACAGCACTAAAGAGATTTTAGTAACTAACTATTAACTCAAAATTTAGATAAAATATCTATAATGAAAATCAGCAGACTAAAAATAGACCTAGAAGATAAAATATTAGTAGATATAGACTTCGAGATTAAGTCATCATTGGCATTAGTGGGTCAAAGCGGAAGCGGAAAAAGTTTGACGCTTAAAGCACTTTTGGGAATGTTGCCTAGCAGTATGAAGTGTGAGTTGGATGTAGATGCAAAGTTTGAGCTAAAAGCAGGTAAAAATATCTCTTTTGTCCCTCAAAACCCGTTTACCGCACTCTCTCCTCTTACAAAAATCAGAAAACAGTTTTTTGTAGATGAAGCTAGGATTAGAGAGCTTTTTTCTCAAGTTGATTTAGACGTGAGTCTATTAGACAGATTTGTCCCAGAGTTATCTGGCGGACAGCTCCAAAGAGTTGTCATAGCGATTGCGTTGGAGCAGGAACCAAAACTTATACTTTTGGATGAGCCGACAACAGCGCTCGATCCTGAGACCAGAACTTTGATTTTGGACTTATTGAGAAAGCTTCAAAAGATACATGGCTTTAAGATGCTCTTTGTTACGCATGATATGAACTCTGCAAAAGCAATCTGTGAAGATATATGTGTGATTAAAGACGGCAAAATAGTAGAGAGCGGAAATATGCTAAACATATTAAACTCTCCGCAAAAAGAGTATACAAAAACATTAATAGAAGCAAATTTTGCTAACAGGGAATTTAGAAGATGAATAGAGTTAAAAATATATTTTTAAGCATATTATTAATCGGGTTTTTATCGCCGTTTTTGCTTTTAGGATATTTCTTAGTTGCATATGAATATGATATATCATCCCTTACAAATTATAAACCGGATATTACTACCAGAATCTATGACAAAAACGGCGATAAAATAGCAAATATATTTGATGTAAAACATAGATACTACGCTTCTTTTGCGGAGATTCCCCCAAGAGTCATAGAAGCACTTGTAGCCATAGAAGATACTACTTTTTTTGAGCATCCGGGCATAAACATAGATGCGATTTTTCGTGCTGCTATCAAAGTCATAAAAGCAGGAAGTGCTGTTGAGGGTGCGAGTACTATTACCCAACAGCTTGTTAAAAATGTACTTCTAACACGAGAGAAGAAACTCTCACGCAAAATAAAAGAAGCTATTTATGCTCTTAAGCTAGAGAGAGCTCTAAGTAAAGAGCAGATACTCGAGTGCTATTTAAACGAGATTTACTACGGGCATGGATACTATGGTATTAAAACGGCAGCCGATGGTTATTTTCATAAAAAACTTGCGGATTTGACTCTAAAAGAGATGGCTATTTTAGTAGGCCTTCCAAAAGCTCCGAGTACATATGCACCCACAAAAAACTATGAGATTTCTATGGGCAGGGCTAACAGAGTTGTTTCAAGGATGCATGCACTTGGCTGGATCGATGAAGATACATACAATGAAGCTCTAATTGAGAGTCCAGAAGTCTTTGATGATACACTTACCCAAAACAAAGCTCCGTTTATTGTTGATGAAGTTGCAAGGCGCGCTTGGGGCCTTGGCATAAAAGATATGAAAACAGGCGGCTATGAGATATATACCACTATTGATACCAGACTTCAAGAAGTAGCAAGAGAAGCACTAAAAGATGCATATGATAACTCTTTAAAGAGAATAGAAGAGTATAAAGTAAGAGAAGCAAAGATACTTGAGAGAAATCCTGAGTATGAGGTATGTTATGATGTAAATACATCTTTACTAAACGGCGCACTTGTTTCTCTTGATTCTAAGACCGGAGATATTTTGGCTCTTGTGGGAAGTGTTGATTATAAAACTTCTTCATACAATCGTGCTACACAGGGAAAAAGACTCCCGGGCTCTGCTTTTAAACCTTTTATATATCAAGTAGCTGTTGATCTTGGATACTCAGGAGCTACTGAACTTGTTGATATCGCCAGAACGTACACTTACGAAAAAGACGGAGAAGAGTTAAAGTGGCAGCCAAAAAACTATGAAAAAAATTATAAAGGTCTTATCAGTTTAAGAGAGGCACTTATTCATTCCAGAAATCTGGCTACCATTAACCTTGTAAATGACATAGGACTGAAGCAACTGCTAAAAGAGTTAGATAAATTTGGCATTGAGAATCTTCCTCATGACCTTTCCATCTCTCTTGGTACAATCTCGCTTTCACCTCTTGAACTTGCAAAATACTACACTTCATTTGCAAACGGCGGCCTGCAGATTGAGCCGCATCTAATAAGTTCCATAGATAAAAATGGAAATACTATCTATGAAAAAACCGAGAAGACCCGTTTTATAACTGAACCGACCCAGGCTTTTATAATGACGACGATTTTAAGAGATGTCGTTAAACGCGGTACTGGTAGAAGAGCAAGAGCTAAAGGCATTGAACTGGCAGGAAAGACAGGAACTACAAACAACAATATAGACGGATGGTTCGCAGGTTACTCGCCTACCATAGAGACTGTTGTCTGGTTTGGAAACGATGATAATACACCGATGCACAGATGGGAGACGGGCGGTAAGATAGCCGGTCCTGCCTTTTCTCAGTACTATGAAAACTTACTGAGACTATATCCGCAGATTCAAAGAGAGTTTGTAGCTCCTGAGGGGATTGTCGAAGTTGACGTAGGCGGCAAAAAAGAGTATTTTAGTGATATCTCTAAACCGCCTAGAACAGAAAACGATGCTAAACCTGGAGAAGAATTACTTTTTTAATTCTTCTTCTTAAAAGTAATAACCCACTCTTAAAGATGCGTAGTTATCACTAGCAGTATTGCTTAATCCATACGCATAGTTTACAGTCGTAAACCAGTTCGCATCTATGTTGTAAAAAACGTTGATAGATACCGTGTTGATTATATCCACATCTTTATAGATGCTGTCACTGCTGTTATAAGCACCGCTGATATAGACTTTTGAAGTAGGGTAAAAACCCAAACCGAAATTGTAAGAATTTGTATTTTGGTAAGCTACACTCTGCGCGGGTATGTCATCATCGTTTATTACGGTATAGCTGTAACCACCAAACAGATTTGCATTTTTTAACATATAGCTGAGATTCGCAGATGCGGTAAAATCAGTGTTATTGTTGTTGAGGTCTGATTTATATGTAGGGATAATAGCACCCGCACCCAGCCGAAGAGTCAGTTTGTTTGAAGGGTTTAGTTTATAGTAAGCGCCCAAAAACGAGTCATTTGTTCCGCTGTTGTTGTAAGTAGCACTTTGAGAGTTATAGTATGATGAACTTGCCTGCAGTGAAAAGTCTTTGTAGTAGTAGTCTATCTGCAGACTCTCAGAGACGGTATCTGCATCTTCAAGAGTCTCATAACTGGTCTGAGAATAGTTGATTCCAAATATAATATCAAAGTGATGTGGGGATTCCAGACTTTTTATGCTGCACCCTTTAGTGTTTACCAAATCACTAAAGGGTGTGTTAGGACATTGATCCGTCTTGTCGTCAACGCCGTCCATATCATAGTCGCTATACGCAAAAACAGATAGCGATATAGCTAGAAGTACAAGTAGTATCTTAGTCATTATTTATCTCCATTTATCTGTTTCCCATAAATCTGTTTTGACCTTGTCCACCTGCACCAGCACCTATTTTATTCTGCTGCATAGCTTGAGAACCTGCTTGAGTTTGTTGCATCTGCTGAGTTCTTTGCATCTCTTGTGTCTGCTCCATCTGATTTATACGACTTCTCTCTCTTGTTCTTTCTCTTGTCTGTGTCTGAGTTTGAAGTTGTTCACCGTCTTTGTTCATGTTTGCACGTAGTCTTGTTATAGCTTCTGCTCTCTCCTGAGCACTGAGAGCAGAGATAGTCTGCTTAAACTCATTTACAAGCGTTACTCTCTCCTCTGGTGTTGCCGCCGCTTCTATGGCAGCTATCTGCTCATCTACAGTTGCTGCCATACCCAATGTCAAAGTTCCAAGCAACATCAAAGTCGCTGTCAGATTTAAAGTTTTCATCTTTTATCCTTTTGTTTTTATGGTGTTATTGTCACATAAGAGTGTTAGCCATATGTAAGTCAATTGTTAGCGAAGTGTAAGCTTTGACAGATCAAGAGAGAAGATGCTCCCTTTATCAATCTCGCTTGTAACGCGAATGTTTATACCAAGCTCATCACAGAGTTTTTTAACTATGTGAAGTCCAATGCCTATGCCTCTGTCTTGTTCTTTGTAAAATCTGTCAAATATTTTTTTCGGGTTTTTTATTCCTTTTCCTGAATCTATGATATTTAGAGTTTTGTCAGCATTCTTATATACTATATTTACTAAACCGCCTTTTTTGTTGTACTTCGCCGCATTTGTGAGGATATTGTTTACGATGCGCGTGAAGGCTTCTTTGTTTGTCAAAAGCTTTACCTCTTTTGCATCTATGATGAAGCTTATGTCTGTATAGTTTTTCTCAAGCAAATATACCTGCTCTTTTACTAAGGTATGCAGTTCAAATTCTTCATTTTGCATATCGTGGTTATGAAGATAGGAGCGAAGATGCTTTTGAAGAGAGAGTACGTTTTGCACGCTTTGCTCGATTCTATCCACTTTTTCATTCTCTCCTATCTCTCTTTTTAACATTGAACAGTTGAGACGCAAAGTTGAGAGCGGTGTGTTAAAATCATGAAGTATGTCTTTTATGAACTCTTGCGTGAGAAGCAGAGCGTTCCTAAGAGGGTAGAGCGCATATATGGAGAACAATAAAGAGAGTATAAACACGACAACTAGAACAGCAAAAAACCTCCAGACATCATCATATTTTAGCTGATTTACTTCTTCATTATATTTTTGATTGTCTAAGCGTAAAAGCATGATGTTTTTAGTGGAACCTGGTATTGGGTAGTAACTGCTCAGTCCATTTTCATCTTTGTAAAGAGAGTATAGTTTTTCATCTGTTCGTTCTATGAAGTCTATGCGAAACTGTTCACACTTCAAATCAAAACTGCATACCCGCATCTCCGAAAACAGCTTTTCATCGAGCGTCTGAACCTCTTTTGTAAAGTTGATGTAAAAGAGAGTTGCGATGAGCAGACTAAGTGATGTGAAAAAAAGTAAAAAGCTTTTTAAAAATGATTCTCTCTCAACTTTATTCAAGAATATATCCTATGCCTCTAAGGTTTTTAATATTAAGTCCGGTTGTTTGTTTGAGCTTCGTAATTGCAACTCTAAGAGCTGTCGGAGAAGGTTTTTCCAAGCACTCCATGAGTATCTCTTTGTCTAGTACCTGACCGATGTTTTGTATGAAGATGTCAAATAATTTTTCCTGAGTCTCACCGAGACCAAGCGCATGACCATCTTTTTTTAGCAGTTTGCTTTGGGGGTTGTACTCCAAAGAATTGTATTTGATATTTGAATTTTTAGATGAGAGTTTGGCATTTACCCTTATAAGAAGTTCTTCTGGGAAAAAAGGCTTTTTGATATAGTCCTCTGCTCCGATTTCAAAAGCTTTTGAAATTGACTCTATGTCAACTAAAGCACTTATAAAAATTGTCTGGGTTTTATCGTCTGCATCTCTGAGACTCTTTAGAAGCTCAAGACCGCTGATATCGGGTACATTTATGTCAAACACATAGAGGTCGAAACTGTTTTCGTATGTCTCATCAATGGCTGAGTCGCCGGATGTAGCCAAGGTTACATCATAACCCTCAGATGCCAGGAGTTCCTGCAGGGTTTGTGCCAGTAAAAAGTCGTCTTCTAGAAGTAGTATTTTTTTGCTCATACCTTAATTATAAGATATGAGTATTAGCGAAGTGTTAATATTGAGTGATTAGTCTTTTTTGTCTTCAGATTTTTTAAGAGACTTGATGTTTATCTTTCTTCCTACTTTTTTAGGGGCATCGTATTTGTCTTTTGGAGTTCCGTCGTGGCGATGGTTTCTCTCTCCGCTTTTTCCTGAGAAGATTGCTTTTCCGTTTTCATCTTTGCCTAAGTACTTGTTAGGCTCTTTTTTCTTTTTCGCCCATTTGTCATCTTTGTCAGATTTTTTGAAATCTTTCTTATCATCTCTTTTGAAATCCTTTTTAAAGTCTTTCTTGTCGTCAGATTTGTATTCACGCTTTGGCTTTGGCTCGCCTGTTTCTTTGTCATAACGTTTTTTAGCTTCTTCTTTTATGTCTTTTTTTGACATTGCTTTAGGAGCAGGTCTTGAGTCTGCTTTTGGTTTCTCTTTGGCTTCATACTCAAAACCTTCTATGATGTCTTGTTTGATTACACGACCTAAAAGAGTCTCGATAGGGTAAAGAAGTTTCTGCTCACTCTCATTTATAAGAAGAAGCGCTTTGCCGGTCGTGTGAGATAGTCTAGCCATATATATAACAGCTTTGGCAGGAACATCAAGACTTATAAGCAGGTCACAAGTCAGGTCTTCAGATTTGATAAGTGTTTTGTCATCTACGACTTGTACGTTTTCCAATGCCTGAGAGTTTTCATTTTGTAAAAATTCTTCAACACTTTTAGCATCTATGGATGTCACTACGATGATTTTGTCATTTCTATTTTCAGAAATAAGTTTGTTTGCCAGAGATAATTTCTTATCGTTAGGACATGGATGAACGCGGTGGTTGTTGGGTTTGATAGTCGGTTGTGTCGATGACATAAGAAGTCCTGAGTAAGCAATTTGAATTATAGTTGCAATTATATCTTACATTAGCATAAATAATCATTTTCTTTTAGGTATATGACTCTATAATAACCCGCTCGCGGGTTTTTGATTAGTGTTCTTTGGTTTGTTGGCCATTATGATGGAACATATTTATGAAATTCTTCAAGTCCATACTCAGTTAACTGATGAACAATGTTTTCATTCCCTTCCTGATTCTTGATAAAAAGTGTTTGTTGCTCTTCTGGAATTACAATTCCTATAAAATTTCGCAATTCTTGTCCGATCCATTTTGCCTGTAAAGAATTTACGTAATTTATAGCTGGCTTACCAATAAAGTGATTATTGAAGTAAATTGACATAAAGATGATATATTGCTCATCAGAGTTGATATGATTGTATTTATCCATTGCATCTTCATATCTTTTTTCTATCTGGGACTTTATATTTTTGTAGCCTTTTTCTTGTTCATTTTGTGTTCTATGATGATCAATACCATCCTTAAATGAATCACCAAAAATATTATTCATGATATTGTCAACATTCAGATTTTTTGCTTCGATTGATAACTTGATGCCATTTTTTGATGCAATAAATTCAGGAATACGCGTTCCATATTCTTTGTTGCTTATTAATTCAATATTAAAGCCACGCTCCACGAAAAAGGATAAAATAAGCAGTTCAAAATATGTATTTTCAAGAATTGGAGAATTTTGTTCAGAACGACAACTGATTTCTGTTTGAGTGACTTTATGGATAGGGCTTCTAGGCGCAAACATTTCTTTAATTTTTTGTATTTTTGCACCTGTAACCAAATCAGATTCTAGATGATTAATGACTCGAGCTAGCTTTTTAATAAAATTTGGTTTCTCTGAGTTAAGACTTTGATTATAGTATCTCTTGGAACGTAGCAACCAATATTTGCAATATTTTTCGTTACGAAGGAATGCATCTTTTTCTGTTTCTGAAAGGTTGGACTTGTCAAATACTTCATCTAATGATGCATATATAGGCTTTTCCATCATTGCTTGAAAATCTTTAACGTCCATTAATTTCCTTTTATGGATAACTGTTTATTAAACGAACATTATATGCATAATAATCTTAAATACCAAAATAACACATTATTGAAAGTGTTCTATTAATTGACAATATATTTAAAAAAGTGATAACAACTACAGTCTTGTCAAAAATAGCTCTTTAAAAGAACATAATGTAGCTTAAGCCAAAAGTCTTCCGTATACAAATTCCCAGAAAAGACACCCGAAATTATGCTATTATAGAGAGATATTAAGACTAGGAAATACATGTCATTCAACAACTTAGGGTTATCGGCTCCATTATTAAAAGCCATCAAAGAACAAGGCTATAGTGAACCGACCCCGATTCAAAAACAGGCTATCCCTGTTATTCTAGATAGAAAAGACATCCTCGCGGGTGCGCAAACAGGAACAGGTAAAACAGCAGGTTTTACTCTTCCGATGCTAGAGCTTCTAAGCCGAGCGAAAGATTCAAAACATCCAAAAGGCAAACAACACCATGTAAAGGCACTTATACTTACTCCTACAAGAGAGTTGGCGGCGCAAGTTGCAGAGAGTGTAGCACTTTACGGTAAGCATCTGCCGTTTAAATCATGTGTGATTTTTGGCGGTGTAAAAATAAACCCTCAAATAGTACAGCTTCGCAAGGGCATGGATATAGTCATAGCAACTCCGGGACGACTTTTAGACCACGTGAGCCAAAAGACCATAGACCTATCAAGGGTTGATTTTCTTATCTTGGATGAAGCGGACAGAATGTTGGATATGGGTTTTATAAACGACATCAGAAAGATTTTAGAGATTTTACCTAAGCAAAGACAAAACCTTCTTTTCTCAGCTACTTATTCAGATGAGATAAAAAAACTCTCAGACAGACTTCTGAATTCTCCAACGCTCATAGAAGTAGCACGAAGAAACACTGCATCTGAGACTGTAAAACAAGCTGTTTACCCTGTAGATAAAGCCCGTAAACGCGAACTTCTCACGCATATCATAAAAGAGGGCGACTGGAAACAGGTTCTTGTCTTTAGCAGGACTAAACACGGTGCAAACCGTTTGGCAGGACAGTTAGAATCAGACGGCATAACAGCAGTTGCCATTCACGGAAACAAAAGCCAAAATGCCAGAACAAAGGCTTTGGCTGACTTTAAAAAAGGTGAGGTCAGGGTTCTTGTCGCAACAGACATTGCAGCGCGCGGAATAGATATAGACCAACTTCCTCATGTGATTAACTACGAACTTCCAAACGTCAGTGAAGATTATGTTCACCGCATCGGAAGAACAGGTCGTGCAGGAAATCAAGGCGAGGCGATCTCTCTTGTGTGTATAGATGAAAACGAGTACTTGGCAAACATCGAAAAGCTTATAAAAAAAGATATTCCAAAAGTATGGTTAAAAGGTTTTAAACCTGACCCGTCCATCAAGGCAGAGCCTATCAATCAAGGCGGCGGGGGAAGAGGCAAAGGCTCAAATTCAAGAGCCAGACCACGCAACAAACCTGCAGGCGGTAGCACTTCAAGAGGCTCTTCAGGAAGAAGAAGATAGCTTTTTCTTATTAACCATTTTTGTCGATATATAGTCCATATTGACATGGAGGTTAAATATGAAAATAGAGCAGTCGGAAGTCTCTTTTTTAACTTCTCACAAGAAAAGTCATGAACTTTATGAGAGTGAGAGTCTGGAGAGATGGAGCAGAGATGAAGATGCACCCGAACGACTTCGCCGTGGTGACAGACTCGAACTTACAGAAGATTTTAAAAAACTTAACAGACCTTTTGGCGAAGTAAAAAAACTTGAAGAAGATATAGCCCAAGAGACGCTGAGTCCTAAATTGATGGCAATTGTGAGAGCACTTGAGTCACTTACTGGAAAAAAAGTAAATATTTCTTTTATGCACAGTTTAAAAGCTGCAAAATCAGTTGAATCAGATGCACTCAAAAGCGAAAATGTACAACCTGAGCGTCTCGGATGGGGCTTGGACTATCATTATGAACGCACGGAGATAAATAAAGAGTCCCTGCAGTTCTCAGCATCTGGGAATGTAAAAACCGCCGATGGAAAATCTATAGACTTCTCACTCGCTTTTAGCATGAAACAAGAATCACAATCACATGAGAGCATCAGTATAAAAGCAGGAGATGCATTGATAGACCCGCTTGTGCTTAATTTCGGCGGAAATGTTGTGAGTATCAGTGATGTTAAACATAACTTTGACTTGGATTTGGACGGAAAGAGTGACGAGTTCTCCTTTGTGGGAAGCGGAAGCGGTTTTTTAGCGCTTGACAAAAACAAAGACGGCATCATAAATGACGGAAGTGAGCTTTTTGGACCATCAAATGGCAACGGTTTTAACGAGCTGTCTGCTTATGACAGTGACGGCAACAATTGGATAGATGAAAATGACGAGATTTTCAATCAGCTGGTCATCTGGACAAAAGATGCAAATGGAGCAGAAAATCTGTTTTCTTTAAAAGACAAAGATGTCGGAGCACTTTACCTTGGCGCAGAAAAAACACCCTTTGAGTTTAAAGGAAGTGACGGGAATATGAATGCTCTTATGAGAGAGAGTTCTATTTACCTAAAAGAGAGCACAGGAGTAGGAACACTCCAAGAATTAGATTTAGTGGTATAATAGAAAAAAATATTTAGGTTTTGAGATGAATTTAAAGAAGTACCTATTTCCGCTTTTTTTACTTTTGCTCGGATATCTTCTATTAAAAAGTGAAGATGCAAAACTCATCATCGCCGGAATAACCATATTTTTAATAGGTATGGTTTTTATGGAAGACGGCTTCAAACTCTTTAGCGGCGGAGTCATAGAAAAAGCTCTAAAACTAGCTACAAACTCCGTGCCTAAAGCTATAGGGGCAGGTTTTATAGCTACAGCAATCGTTCAAAGTTCATCTCTTCTTACTATTATCGTCATCTCATTTTTAAGTGCCGAGCTTATCTCTCTTAGCGGAGCTATAGGTGTTATATTCGGTTCAAACATCGGAACAACCGCTACAGCTTGGATAGTCTCGGCTTTTGGTGTGAAGATAAAAATTGCACAGTTTGCTCTGCCTATGATTATTTTTGGAGTTGTCTTCAGGTTTAAAGATTCCAAATCGTACCAAGGTCTTGGAACTGTTCTGGTCGGACTCGGGTTTGTCTTTTTGGGCATCGCTTACATGAAAGACGGCTTTGATGCACTAAACACGGGGATCGACTTGGCAACTTACTCTATGGAAGGTTATCTTGGTGTTTTAGTCTATGTTCTTATAGGTGCTGTTGCTACTTTCATTATTCAGTCAAGCAGTGCTACGATGGCACTTATAATCACTGCTCTTGCAACGGGACAGATTGAGTATTTTAACGCCCTGCAGCTTGCCATAGGTGCAAATATAGGTACAACAGTTACTGCCATACTCGGTTCTCTAAGTTCAAATTCAAACGGAAAAAGACTTGCAATAGCACACCTTATTTTTAATATTGTCACCGCCTTTGTTGCCATTCTCTTTTTATATCAACTGGCAAATCTAGTGACATATCTATCAAGTATAGTAGGCATAGATGCAAAAGACTATGCTATGCAGTTGGCACTTTTTCATACTATATTTAATCTTTTAGGCATACTTTTAGTCGCACCTTTTACATCTTATTTAGTGAAGTTTTTAGAGTCAATTTTTGTACAAGTAGAAGATGTTGATAAAGCAAGATATCTGGATGATGTAGTCATAAATGTTCCAGAAGCTGCTCTTGAAGCCATACGAAAAGAGGTTGAGCATCTATATGATAATGGCGTGGAAGTAATCTCTCATGCACTCTCTTTGCATAGACATCAATACCTTGGATGTAAGGATATGTCTCACGTTATAAAGCATTCTGATAAGGATATACATACGGATATCAATACTTTTTATGATAAGAACATCAAAGAGATATATGGTCAGATACTCTACTTCGCTACAAATGCACAGGAAAATATGAGTGAAGAGCAGAAGAAAAAAGTTTACGAACTGAAAATATCATGCAGAGATATAGTGGAGTCCATAAAGAATGTAAGAGAGATACAAAAAAACATCAAGATATATCTAAACTCCGGGAATGAGATTATGAAAGATGAGTATAACTACATAAGAACCGAGATAGCTGAGACGATAGATTCGATAAACGATATACGAAATATGGAAGATGACTTGGATATATTATCTTCAATCGAGCTTTTGAAAAAAGAGGTAGACAGTATGGATGTTATTCAAAACGAAAAAATAGACAATCTTATCAGAACCAATCAGATAAAGACCAAAATGGCTACATCACTTATAAACGATAGCTCATTTGCACATGATATATCTACAAACCTAATCAATACGGCGTCAACATTATGGATAGAAGACAGTGATATACAAGACTTAAGGGAGAGTTCATGAACATAGAAAAGTTGTTTAAAAAGGCGGAAAAGTTTTTTGTACTGGATGAAGAAGAACAGCAGGACAAGGAAGATAAGAAGAAAAAGCTGAAAAACTCATTTGAGAAAAAAATAGAAAATATAAAAAAGAAGATTAAAAAAGCAGACGATTCTGATGAAAAATTTGCACTCAAAAAACAGCTTGATATTCTTATAGAGTTTCATGAAAAACTAGGCTAAGGTAATTGGTGTTACAATAGTTATAGATAGGAAGCGGGAGGCGGATGAATGATAGATTTTCCTAAAGTAAGTGATATCTCTTCTAAAAATGTTCTTTGTGTCGAGGATTTTAAAAGTATCGCAGAAGCGGTTGCTCTCATGTATAAAAATGACCATAGGGATATCGTCATAAACATTGCCGGTGAGCGCAGGTTTGGACTTTTAAAAGTAAACGATATAGTTAGGCTAAAACTGCAGGATGTGGATTTTTCTCAAAAAATAAACACCATAAAGTATGACATTATTCCATCCATTAACGAAAAAGAGTCTATTTTGGAGTGTTTAAAAGAGATAGACTGTATAAACAACTGTTTATGTGCAGTAGACGATGATAACAATCTCAAAGGTTTTGTTTCCTACAATGACATAGTCTCTAGTATTGACCCGCAGATGATGTTAGAGAGACGTCCTGTAAGTGAAATATTGCTGGCTTCACATGTAAAACAGACTTGTGTCTCTACACCGGCAACCGAGGTTGCAAGAATGATGGACAGTATACTTTATGACTGTGTCATTATATATGACGATGAGTCTCCTGTGGGGATAGTCACTACAAAAGATATTATGCAGATGCTCGGGGGCAATTCTGATTTAACAAGACCTATATCGGAATATATGTCTGCTCCGCTTCAAACCGTGCGGTATGATACTTCCATAAAAGAAGCACTTGATTTTATTCAGCATAAACACTTTAAAAGAGTCATAGTAAAGAACAATGACGAAAAAATAATAGGTCAGATTACTCAAGAGGAGATAGTTGCCAAGATTTACTCGAAGTGGGCAGAGAACATGAGAGACAATGATACCCAGCTAAGAGAGATAAACAAACTTTTGTCGGCCCGTGCTGCAAAGTACGAGGAACTATCAACCATAGATAATCTAACAGGAGTCTTTAACAGGTCTAAATTTGAATTTGAACTTCGTAATGAGATAAAGAGGATAGAGAGATATGAAACAGGTACTTTTTCCCTTGTATTTTTAGACATAGACCACTTTAAAAATATCAACGATAAATACGGGCATCTAGAGGGTGACAACACGCTAAGAGATATGGCAAGACTCATCGAGAAAAACCTTAGAAGTACAGACACTCTTGCTAGATGGGGCGGTGAAGAGTTTGTCGTAATCATGCCTTTGACTCCATTGGAACTGGCAAAAGAAGTGACGGAGAAGTTTCGTAAGATTGTTGAGCAAGAGCAGTTCTATGTAGTTGGAAAGATAACATGCAGTTTTGGTATTACCGAGTTTAAAAAAGGTGATAATGCGCAGTCCATCATACTGCGGGCAGACAAGGCGATGTACAAAGCAAAAGAAAACGGAAGAAACAGAGTTGAGGTAATAGAGCAAAAGGATTTTCATGGCTAAGGTTGTTATAGCATTTTTTATGTTTTGTACACTCTTACTCGCAGGTGAGGCAGATGATATCATCAAAAAATTGGATAACAACATGCGGGGTGAAAATGTCTCTATGAAGCTGACTATGAAGATAGTATCTATGGGGCATGAGAGAACTATGAAGATTCAAAGCTGGTCGGAAGGGACAAAGAAAAGCTTCACAAAAGTCCTCTATCCGCCAAAAGACAAAGGCATCACTTTTCTCTCTTTAAACAACCAGATGTGGCAGTATGTTCCCAAGATAGAGAGGGTCATAAAAATCCCCGCATCTATGATGCTTCAAAACTGGATGGGAAGCGACATCACTAATGATGATATCGTAAAACAGAGTTCGGTCGTGGAAGACTATGATGCAAAGATTTTAAAAAAAGATGGTAAGTTAGTGACTTTGGAGCTTATTCCAAAAGAAGATGCCGCCGTTGTCTGGGGAAAGATAGTCTCACTTATAGACACAGAAACCTACACCTCCCAAAAAGATATATTTTACGATGAAGATATGAAAGAGGTGAGAATCTTTTTCTATAAAGATGTAAAACAATACGGCAAATACCACATACCTACATACTGGAAAATTCAACCTTTGCAAAAGAAAGACAACTACACCGAGATGCTGCTAGAAGACGTAAAGTACGATACTGAGATATCTGCAGAGTATTTTAAGAAGAGTGCTTTGAAGAGGTTTTCGAGGTAACATGAGAGATGTTTAATTTAGCCCTTAAAAATATCCTGTTTTACAAAGGTCGTTCTATCACGACTTTTCTTCTTACCTTTGTATCGGTACTGCTATTTATAGTCTATGTCGCACTCATGGACGGTTCTCACAACTCTATGCTTAAAAATGCCCTTAAAGTCTACACAGGGGCTATAGAGATCTATCATATCGACTATAGAAATGTCGGAGGAAACGAGTACCTTATACGTGATGTGAAGTCCGTAGAAGATAAGCTTGCAAAGATAGATGCCATAGAGAGCTATACTTCCCGTTATGAGACGTATGCTTTGCTTTCAAGCAAAGAGCAATCTGCCGCATCTATGATAGCCGGGATAGAACCGGACAAAGAGAAAACACTCAGCAAGTTGGAGTCGGCACTGGTTGAGGGAGAGTTTTTAAAAGAGGACTCGCACAATGCTATCTATATGGGTGCAAACTTAGCTAAAAAGCTAAAAGTAAAGATTGGTGATGAAGTCAGTTTTGTAGGAGGGGCAAGTGACAACTCTTTTGCGGCGGATATCTTAAAAGTGTGCGGGATATTCAAGACAGGTTCGTTTGAGTTTGACTCCAGTTCTTCGTTTGTAAACAGAGGCTATTTTGACGAACTGATGTTAGCCCATAACAAAGCCTCATACATAACCATGAAGATAAAAAACCTGGATGAGGTAGATATTGTAAACGCCGAGATTCTAAAAGCGCTTGGGGATAAAAACCTGGAATCGCTTACTTGGAAGACTCTTATGAAGACTATGGTCGAGGCCATGGAAGTAGACAGCATCTTCGGTTATGTATCTTTGTCTTTGTTTGTCATAGTCATCTTTTTTGTCATCATGATATACGGTTTTATAAACGTAAGTTCACGCATCAAAGAGTTTGGAGTGCTTAGATGCATCGGACTCTCAAAGCTAAACATCTTCAGACTTCTTTTTTATGAGATATTCATTCTCTCAAGTTTAGCCATAATCATAGCAACTCCTATAGCGGCGTACATCTGTTACTACTACTATCTTAATCCAATCATCATAGAAGGAATGGCGGAACTCTATCAGGACTATGGAATCATCTCTGATGAGGTACCGTTTGACTTTAACCTCTTTACTATCAGTTGGAATGTAGCGGTTATCTATGTTTTAAATGCTCTTAGCATCATATATCCGTACTTTTATATAAATTCTTACGAACCCATAGAAGCGAGCAGACATGTTTAAGCTAATACTTAAGATGGCATGGAAAAATTCGTTTTTACGCGTGGCACGCACACTTTTAGTGGTGCTGATGATTGCAGTGAGTATGAGTATGATGCTTGGTATCCAAGGGCTTTACGACGGTATGGCTTTTAACATGCTTGACAAGAACAAAAGAAGTGAGAGCGGAGATATTAGCATATATGCAAAAGACTATAGGATAGATAAAGAGTTAAAACACAGACTTACAAGCGCATCTCAGATGAAAAAAGAGATAGAGCAGATGAGAGGCGTAGATGCAGTTGTTGTGAGACTAAAAGCCGACGGACTTGCATCTACTGCCAGAAAGTCATCTTTTGCTTCGATAGTCGGGATGGATTTAAAAGGTGAAGATGCATTTGGAAGGTTTAGCGAGTTTTTAAAAGAGGGTGAGATAAACCTTGACAAAAGAGGCGCGCTTATAGGAATAGAGCTGGCAAAGACACTCAAAGTCCGCGTAGGTTCAAAACTTATCTTCTCTACCCAAGACACTTCGGGCGAGATAAACTCTATCTCTGTGCGAGTCAGAGCGATAGTCCAGACAACAAACATCACGCTTGATACAAATGCTGTCTTTGTGGATATCAAATACTTGCACGAATTCTTGGGAACTGCATCCGGTGAAGCTACCCAGATAGCCGTAATGGGTGATGATGAGAAGTTGTACAAAGCTTTAAAAGCAAAATATCCTGACTTGGATGTAAAGAGCTTTTTAGAACTCCAACCTATGATGAAGCAGATGCAAGACATGATGTTTATCTTTAACTCTATAACTTTTTTCATTGTGATGAGTGTTGTCTTTATCGGCATCTTCGGTGTTATGTATGTCTCTATCTTAGACAGGATTCGGGAGTTCGGTATCGTTCTTAGCATCGGGATGTATTACAAATACATAAGGCTTCAGATAATCATGGAGGCCCTTATAGTAGGATTGCTTGGTTATGTGAGCGGTGCTGTTATAGGAGCTGCATTGTTACTATACATCCAAAACAACGGTCTTGATCTAAGTGCTTTTTCAGATGCTCTTGAGATGTGGGGGTATGAGTCTACCATTTACGGAACTATAAAAGTCTCCTACTTTACAAGCACTTTTGCGGCAATCATAACGGCATCTCTGATTAGTGTGCTGATACCGCTGGCAAAGATAAAAAAACTAAATCCTATCGAAGTTATAAAGGCTGAGAAATGATAAAACTGCAAAATGTAAACAAGTACTTTTACAAAGGTGAGCCGAGAGAAGTCCATGCTCTGCGGGATATAAATCTAAACATAGAAGATGG
Source organism: Sulfurimonas sp. (assembly GCF_041563495.1). Lineage (GTDB taxonomy): Bacteria > Campylobacterota > Campylobacteria > Campylobacterales > Sulfurimonadaceae > Sulfurimonas. The sequence goes on along the minus strand of NZ_JBFFMZ010000002.1, from coordinate 241,957 downwards.
AGAGTTAGCACTCTTTAGCGGACCTTCGGGATGCGGAAAGACTACACTCTTAAATGCCATAGGCGCACTTGACAGCATAGACAGCGGTGAGATTTATCTTGATGACAAAGAGATAAGTTCGCTTAGTGAAGAGGAGCGTACTGAGCTTAGGCTGATGCAGATGGGCTTTGTCTTTCAGGCTTATAATCTTGTTCCTGTTTTGAGTGTTGAGGAGAATATCGGTTTTATTATGAAACTTAGGGGTTTTAGCGAGAGCGAGATAAAAAAGAGAGTACTGGAAGTGGCAACAATGTTAGAGATAGACAACAAACTAAGTTCGCTCCCAAATGCTATTAGCGGCGGACAGCAGCAACGTGTAGCAGTTGCCCGCGCGGTCGCTGCAAAACCAAAGATCATTTTGGCGGATGAACCAACGGCAAACCTGGACTCTAAAAACTCACAGACTTTAATAAACATGATGCGTGAGTTAAACGAAAAAGAGGGTGTCAGTATTTTGTTTGCATCTCATGATGAACTTGTCAGAGACAGTGTCAATAGAATCATAAAACTAAATGACGGGGCTTTGGTTGATGCATAAAATACGTTTGCTCTTACTTTTGTCCCAAACTCTTTTGTTTGGCGAATTTCAGTACAGAGTGGAGAACACCAACTTTACAATCTCTCAAGGTTCAGTTGAGCCAAATGCAGATAAAAGCTATGTTTACAACTACGACAGACTCAGATTACGAACCGACTACACAAAAGGGAAATACTTTCTTACTTTTATAGGTGACGGAGTTAACTACTTTGGACATGAATATGTGAGTGCACAAGACTTTAACTACGTAAAAGAGCTAAAATCAGACACTCCTTTTAGTGCTCAGACAAATTATCATGACTACTACGAGGGCAGTGTCTATGCGAAGCTTTACAGACTTTACGGCGGTTATGAAGACAACAAAAACAGAGCAGTTTTAGGTCTGCAAAACATACAGACGGGAGTAGGTCGCATCTGGACTCCGACAAATCTTTTTAATCCTAAAAATATATATGCACTTGAGCCTGATGAGACTTTTGGAGTGGCAGCACTTTCATATACAAGAAATATAGATGATACTTCACATCTTAGTGTTGTTGCATCTCAAAATGCGGATCATACTTTTAAATACGGGGCAAGATATAAAGCATTTTTGAATTTTGCAGACTTTGCCGTAGATGCCGTAAGTTCGGATGAGACAAAGATGGTCGGGCTTGAACTTGAAGGAAACCTTGGTGATACGGGAGTAGAAGTCAGAAGTGAAGGCGCATACATAAAAAACATTCTAAAGAAAGCATCCGGATTGGAAGAAAAAGAGTTTTTCCAAGGGATTATCGGAGCTGATTATGGTTTTGTGAATGGTTTGACTCTTATAGGTGAAGCACTTTATTCATCTGAGAAGTTTACGCGTGAAGAGATATTGCTAAACACAGATTCGGAAATTTTTTCAAATCTTGTCGGCTCAAATTTCTATACGGCAATTTCTGCAACTTACAATTTTAATATTTTTTTGGACGGTGGAGTTGTTTATATAGAAAGTTTCAATGATAAAAATTCCAGGTTTATATCTCCGACTCTTACCTACACTCAAAATGATTATAACACCTTTGTTCTGGGCGCTATGATTCAAAACGGACCAAGTGACAGTGAGTTTGGCAGGTATGGAAATACCTACTATTTTAAGTATTCACTCTCCTTTTAAAATAGTTGTATGATATAATATATTGTAATAAACATTGTAGTAGAAAGTATTGTTATGAAAAAAGACTCATTTGACGTTACCATACTTTATGTTGAAGATGAAATAGATATCAGGGAGAGTCTCGGTAAATTTTTAAAAAGATTTACGGACAAACTTTATATTGCGAAAAACGGCAAAGAGGGTTTGGAGCTTTATAAAAAACACAAACCTGACATTGTCATCTCTGATATAAAAATGCCTATAATGAACGGTATAGAGATGCTAAAAGCTATCAATGAGATAAATCCAGACCAACCAAGCATCTTTACGACGGCTCACAGCGAGAGCGGCTTTTTTATGGAAGCTATTGAGATGCAGGTGGATGGGTACATCTTAAAACCGATAAACTTAAAACTGCTAAAATCAAAAATAGAGTCTTTGGCAAATATAATCCAGCTAAAAAGAGATTTTCAAAAACAACAACTGCTTATACAAGAAGTAAGCAGCCTTCAAGATAATCTACTGATTTTACTTGATGTTGATGAAAAACTTATTTTTTCAAATCAGGAATTTTTGAAATTCTTTGCTTTCTCTGATATAGATGAGTTTAATGAAAAATATAATTCCATAAGTGAACTGTTTGTAGAGAGCAAAACCTTCTTTTGCTCAACATGCAAATGGTGGATTGAAGAGTTGGAGTCTCGCAGCGATGATAAAAGAGTAGTATCAATGCTTGAGAGAAGTACCGGGATATCTAAATCATTTGTCGTATATGTAAAAAGAGTACCAGAGACCAGACATACTATCGTCACATTTTCTGAAATAACGAACTTAGCCAGCAAAAAAAATGAGTTTGAGACTAAGGCTTACAAAGATGAACTCACGGGAATAGGCAATAGAGCGAAATTCAATGAGGAATTGCTTATAGAGATCGAAAAAAGCACTGAAGAAACACCTCTAAGTCTTATAATATTTGATATAGATTATTTTAAAAACTTTAACGATGAGTATGGACATCAAGCCGGAGATGAGATTTTAAAAGAGCTGGCTCTATTGGTTTCTAAAAATATACGTAAAGTTGATGTCTTTGCAAGATGGGGTGGTGAGGAGTTTGTAATACTCTTGGCAAATACAGACAAAGTTCAAGCAAAAAAGACAGCAGAGTATTTGAGAGTCAAAGTTGAAAAGCATGTGTTTGAGAACAATATGAGAGTCACTTGTAGTTTTGGTGTTACACAGTTTATGAATGATGACACTGCCAATAGTTTTTTCAAAAGAGGTGATGAAGCTTTATATAGAGCAAAATCAGCAAACAGAAATATTGTAATGGAGTAAGATGAAAAAGTTAAAACTGAGGTTTTTATTCATAGCAACATTTCTCCTTATTTACGGAGCAGTCTTTTATACTAATGAGTACTATAAAAATGTAGAGATACTAGATGAGTTAAACAAAGCTGCAAAAGAGTTGAAGTTAAACTTTGATATTTCTAATTATCATAATACAGAAGATGCAGAAGCTATAGAAAAGCTCATGATAAACAGAGGAGATATTATACAGATAATGTCAAAAGCTGTTGATGCAGATGAGATACAAAGGGCAAAACTTCGAAATGAGCTTTATAACAAACTCTCTGTTGAGTTTAAATCCATGCAGTACAAGGGTGTTACGGTTGTACTTTTTGCATTTGAAGATAACACAGTTTTTTTAAGACTTCACAAACCCAGTAAATACGGTGATAACCTTCAAAATGTCAGGCGCAGTATAGTTTTAACAAATAAAACACATACAAGACATACCGGCTTTGAACAGGGTAAAATCACACATGCTTTTAGAAATGTTTTTCCGCTTTATAATAAACAAGGACGTTTTATAGGTTCTGTCGATATTTCATATGCAACGGACAAGATACAAAATGTAATCTCAAATATTAATAAAATCCATACTCATCTCTTGATTAAAAAAAGTGTCTTCGATGTCAAGATCTGGCAAAAAGACGGGGTAAAAACAAAATATAGAGAGAGTATTGAAAACCCTGATTATATGCTTACTTTGGGAAGAGAAGAGTCACATCTTAAGGCAAATATCGGTAAAAAGATGATTTTTAGGAATAAAAATTATATTTTAAAAAGTATGCAAGAGTCAAAGCAGTTTTCTATTTACTCTGTAAATGACAAATACGCAGATATCATATCTTTTGTCCCCATCAAAAATCTTAAAAACGCTACCGCGGCATATCTTGTCTCATATACACAAAATGAGCATATTGTTGATATCTTGAATTTTTTTAAAATCATTAACATACTCATATTTATTACACTGATAATAGGGCTCTATTTCACATATAGACAAATATTAATCAAGAATATAATGCAAGCAGAGATAGATACAAAAACTCAAGAACTTCAAAATGCAAATACAGATCTTGAAGAAAAGATTATGCAACGAACGAATGAACAAAATCAACTCTTATCTCTTTTCAATAAAGGAGCGGTGTCTTTGTTTAAGTGGAAAAATGATGAACAATTGAGTATAGAATACGCTTCAAATAATACAAAAGAGATATTTGGCTATACAAAAGAAGAATTTTTAAGCGGAGATATCGGTCATGCTAATATAATCCATAAAGATGACGGAGCTGTGTTTTTTCAGGAGGTGGCAGATGCCCTTGAAAAAGATTTGGATTTTTTTGTGCATAAACCGTACAGGATTATCTCAAAAGATTCTAAAGAAGTATGGGTACTCGATAACACACTAATTATAAAAGATTCTAACGGGAAAGTTACACACTTTTTGGGTTATATATCAAATATTACCGAGTTAAAAGAAAATGAGCTTGAGATTAAAGCGGTTAAAGAGAGATTTCAATTGGCAATCGACGGTGCCAATGACGGACTTTGGGATTGGAATATAGAGACAAACGAGGTTTACTTTTCCCCAAGATGGAAAAGTATGCTTGGTTATGAAGAAGATGAGATATCCAATAGTCTTCAAGAGTGGAGAAGAAGAGTACATCCTGCCGATATTGACAAAGCTTTTTTTAATATTCAAGAGCATCTTTTGGGTAAAACGGAAGTTTACGAAAATATACACAGAATGAAGCATAAAAACGATTCGTGGATATGGGTGCTAGACAGAGGAAAAGCACTTTTTGATTCTAATAGTAAGGCTATTAGAATGGTTGGATTTCACACTGATATAACCAGAAATAAAGAGCTTGAGGAAAACCTACAGCATCTCGTAGAAGAAAAAACTGCAGAAAACATAAAACAGGGTGAAGCACTCCAGCAACAGAGTAAAATGGCTGCTATGGGAGAAATGATAGGGGCTATCGCCCATCAATGGAGACAGCCCTTAAATGTACTTAGTGTAAATATACAAAACCTGGAATATGAATATGAAGATAATCTAGTAGATAAAAAGTTTATAAAAGAGTTTATAGAAAAAAACAATAGAACAATCAGTTTTATGTCCAATACCATCGATGACTTTAGAAACTTTTTTAGAGTTGACAAAGAAAAATCATATTTCAGTGTAAAAAAAGCAATAGAATCAAGTCTTTCTATGCAGTCAGCCCAACTAAAAAGTCATAATATTGACTCGTCTATAACAGGTGATGATTTTGAAGTAAACGGATATGAGAGTGAATTTATACAAGTGATTTTAAATCTTATCAATAATGCAAAAGATGCGTTAATAGACAATGAGATAGAAAAACCTGAGATAAATATTATTCTTAAAAAGAATAAAGTATTGATTGAAGATAATGCAGGGGGAATAAAAGAAGATGTGTTAAATAGGATCTTTGAACCGTATTTTACGACAAAAGAGCAGGGTAAGGGAACAGGTTTGGGACTCTATGTATCCAAAATGATTATAGAAGACAATATGGGAGCAGCTCTTAAAGTTTCAAACATAGCCAATGGGGCTATGTTTGAAATTGATTTTAATTAAAAGCTCTGTTTAAAGCGCTAAACATTGCTTTTATAGAAGCAGTTGCTATATCGTTGTCGGTACCGACACCATAACAAGAAAGTGTATCATCTGTTTGTATTTCTATGTACGCGACAGCCATTGCCGAACTCTTGTCACCGTATGAGTGCTCAGAGTATGAGTTGATGCTAAATTCATTTTCATAATCCTGCATCAAAGCTTTTTTACAAGCATCTATAGGACCGTTACCTTCGCCTTTAGCCACTATCTCTTTACCTTTATAGTTATACTTTAAAGTGCAAGTAGAGACTTTATTTACGGATTTAACCGTAAAATCAACAAAAGATATGTGCTCCGGTGCATTAAAGTAAGTATCCTCAAAAATAGCAAGTATTTCTTCAGGACTTAATTCTCTGCCCTTTTCATCGGTAACGGCTTGAATAATTTTGCCTATTTCCGGATGCATGGCTTTTGGAAGCTGATAACCAAAATTTTTCTCTAAAATAAAAGCTACACCGCCCTTTCCTGATTGAGAATTTATACGGATGATACTCTCATAAGTTCTTCCCACGTCCTGCGGGTCTATCGGTAAATAAGGAACTTCCCAAAAGCTGTCAGCACTCTTTTTTTGGTACGCAAGACCTTTATTTATTGCATCTTGGTGTGAACCTGAAAAAGCGGTATATACCAATTCACCAACATAGGGATGACGCGCATGTGTGACCATCTCGGTACATCTCTCTACTACCTCTAAGACCTCATTTATATCTGAGAAATCAAGATGCGGATTTACACCCTGAGTCAACATATTAAGAGAAAGCGTGATAATGTCAACATTACCGGTTCTCTCCCCGTTACTTAAAAGTGTTCCTTCGACTCTGTCTGCACCTGCTAAAAGCGCCAACTCAGTAGCGGCTATAGAAGTTCCTCTGTCGTTATGCGTATGAGTCGAGATGATTACATTCTCACGGTTATCTAAATGATTACCCATCCACTCTATCTGGTCGGCATATACATTCGGTGTTGCCATCTCCACGGTTGCAGGAAGGTTTATAATAACCTTTCTTGTAGACGAGATGCCCCATCTGGCAGTTACCGCATTTGAAATTTGTGCTGCAAATTCTAACTCTGTACCTGTAAAACTCTCAGGAGAATACTCTAAAAATATCTCTCCATCGTGCTCTTTTTCATACTTTCTAACTAAGTCGACACCTTCTAATGCTAAAGCGATAATCTCTTCTTTGCTTTTGCCGAAAACTATCTTTCTTTGGGCGGTAGAAGTAGAGTTGTACAGATGCACAGTAGCTTTTTTAACACCTTTAAGTGCTTCAAAAGTTTTAGCTATTAAGTGTTCTCTAGCTTGAACCAAGACCTGAATCGTGATATCATCAGGAATTAGATTGTCATCAACCAGACGACGTAAAAAGTCAAATTCTACTTTTGAAGCAGATGGAAATCCGACTTCTATTTCTTTAAATCCGAGTTTTAATAAGAGTGCAAAAAGTTCAAGTTTTTTATTCATGTCCATAGGATTGATTAGTGCCTGATTACCGTCGCGTAAATCAACACTGCACCATCTAGGAGCTTTTGTTATAGTTTTTGTCGGCCATTGTCTGTTTGGCAAATCTATTTGCGGGTAAGGGCGATATTTGCCCATTTTTACTTGATTCATTGTGAATCCTTAACTTGAAAATTTGATAGTACACTCTTACATAACTATCATAAGCGGAATTATATCAAATTTTGCATTAGAGGATAAGTATGGGTCTTTAAATAGTAGTTTTAAGTAAAGTAATTGTAAAAAAAGCGCCCACTTTTGTATTGTATACATTAATACTGCCGTGATTCTTTTTGACCAACTGTTCACTCATGTATAGACCGATTCCCGTACCTTTACCTTCTGATTTTGTCGTTACATTGGGCTTGAAAATATCTTTTATAACCTCATTTTCTATGCCGCCTGCATTATCTTCTACTTCAATATAAATATTACTGTTTTCCTCATAGCATCTTATAACTATATTTCTGTCGTTTATATTTTTATCATTAAATGCATCTATCGAGTTGTTAATAAGATTTATAAACAGGTGTTTGAATTCGTTCTTGTTGCCGTATATCTTGACATGTTCATCTATATCAATCTTTAAAAGTATGTTTTGAGCAATAAGCTCATCTTTCATGAGGATTTGAACACTATTCATAGCGTCTTGTATCGTGAATTCTTCATTTTTAGTAGATGGTCGAAAGAAAGTACGAAACTCGTGAAGAGTGCTGACCATGTGATCTACTTGCATATGAATAGTTTCATCTAGTTCTTTTATATAGTTTGAGTTTACCAAACCGTTTTCAAAATCTTCTTTTAGCATATCGCTCATCATGCTTATAGAGTTAAGAGGTTGTTTCCACTGATGAGCTATGGCATCTATCATCTCACCCATGGAAGCAAGTCTGGATTGTTGTTCTAGCATCTCATCTTTTTGCGCATCTTTCTCATGAGCAATGATATTTCTTTTGTCCCACTGTTTTAAAAAATATTCATTTTGTTTAATAGTTTTTTGGTTTTCTTTTTGTTCGCTTACATAAAAATCTAATACAGTTTGGATTTTATCGGCAAGTCTTTTGTCTGATTTTTTAGATAAATTTACAATTTCTTTTAGAAGTATTTGAGTGATTTTATTTGACATTTTTCACCAATAAAAATAATTTTAGTTTATTATAGCAAAAAAATGTATTCCCGCAAAAAAGCGGGAATGAAGATTTTAGAGTGCGATTAGCACTGGTAAGTAGTTTTAAACTCGTAAGCAGTTGGACGACCTTCATCTGGCCATACATCACGCTCAAATCTGTAGTGTTGGTAAGCGTCAATAAATTCTCTAGTAAATACAGGCTGTAAGAATTCGTTGTCACGGATAAGTGCTTCAAGTGAACCGCGAAGTGTATGAGGCATTTGAGGGATTTTTTTCTCGCGGATCTCATCTAAAGATAGTTCAAACAGATCCTCATCCATTGGACCGATTGGGATATCTTTGTTTTTGATTCCGTCAAGACCGGCCATCATCATTACGGCAAATGCAAGATAAGGACAAGCAGTAGAATCCGGGAAACGCATTTCAATACGTGTAGCTTTTTCACCCGCACCATAAGGAATACGACAAGCAGCTGAACGGTTTTGAGAAGAGTAAGTCAAGATGCTTGGAGCTTCAAAACCTGGTAAAAGTCTTTTATATGAGTTTGTTGTAGGATTTGTAAATGCTGCTACTGCACGAGCATGTTTAAAGATACCTGCTGTATAGTTTAGAGCCATTTCACTTAAGTTTCCATAGTTGCCCGGTGCATAGAAAAGGTTTTTACCGTCTTTCCATAGTGATTGGTGTACGTGCATACCGTTACCGTTGTCGCCGTACAGTGGTTTAGGCATAAATGTAGCAGTTTTACCGTTTAGGTGAGCAATCATCTTAACAACATATTTATATTTTTGAACATTGTCGGCAGCACCTATAATATCAGAGAAAACAATACCGATTTCATGTTGACCTTGTGCAACTTCGTGGTGACCAAGAACAACTTCAAGACCAACTTGCTCTAACACTTGCATCATTTCAGCACGCATGTCAACAGCAGAGTCTGTTGGAGCTACAGGGAAGTAACCGCCTTTAGTTCCTGGTCTGTGACCAGTATTGTATAAGTCCTCATAGTTTGTACCTGAGTTCCATTCACCCTCTTCAGTATCTACTTTATAACCGGCTTCATTGATATTGTCTATAAATGTAACATTGTCGAAAACAAAAAACTCATTTTCAGGACCGAAGTAAGCAGCATCTGCTATACCAAGCTCTTCAGCGTGTTTAAGTGCTTTTTTAGCGATTGAACGAGGACATCTTTCATATGCTTGGTTTTTGTAGATATCATAAACATCACAAAATACGATAATTGTTGGATCAGCAGTAAATGGATCTAAAAAAGCAGTTCCGATGTCTATTTTTAATAACATATCTGACTTGTTAATCGGTTGCCAAGCTTCTACAGAAGAACCGTCAAACGGTAAACCATTTTCTAAAAGTTCAGCACTGACAGCGCTCATTCTATAAGTAACATGATGCCATGTACCTTTGATGTCCGTAAATCTAAAGTCTACAAATTGAACATCATTCTCTTCACAAAAAGTAAAAAACTCTTCTGTATTATTAACAAATTTTCCCATTCATTCTCTCCTGAAATTAAATAGCCATTAGTATATCTCAAATATATTTAATTGAATCTCTAATTCTGATTAAGTTTTAATCAATTATATAGTTTGTTCCATAAAGTTATAGATATTTTCCTAAAGATAAGTGATAGATTTTAAATTGTATTACCTAATCTTAAGATATAATTATTTTATTTTAAATTTTTATGGGAGATTCATGGTTTACGATTTTTGGAAAGATTATGAAGAAGAGATTTCTTATGAGCAGGCTTCTCTTTTGGATTACAGACTAGACAATATTGCTATTAAATTAAATGAATTTTTTCAAAGACTGATAATCACACACATAAAAAAAAGAGAGATTAAATTTTTTCTTGCCGGCTCTTGTATAAAAGCTGATTCTTTTAGAGACTTGGATATGTTTTTTCCATCAAATAAAGACAGAGAGCTTTTAAACAGTGCTATGAATCAAGACTTTTTTGAGTATGAAAATAACTCATATACATATAAATATAAAAATGATATTTATCAACTTGTATATCGAGAGAGATTTAAAGGTGCAAATTTAAAAGAGCTTGTAGATGGGTTTGATTTTGATTCTACGAAAATAGCATTTGAGTGTAAATACGATACAAAAAAGAGACTTTTTTCTATTTTAAAGTGTGATATTAGAATGGAATTTATAAACTATATAAACACTAGAATCAACCATCTTACAAGGGTTAGTGTAAATCCATTTGTATCGCTGCAGCGAGCTATCTATTTTTTAAAACGAGGTGATGATGTTCCATATGAAGTTTTTCTTCAAGTATGCTCGAGTATTGCTGATTTGAAACTAGAAAAGGATAAAGATGTATCTGTACATTTTAAAAATTTACAGGGCAATCCAAATAAGTTAAGTAATATTAAAGATGCTATAGCCGATTATATTGATGAACACAAAAAATAGCTATAACGATTAAAAATAAGTTTTTTAACTATATTGACGAATCTCTCCACCCTGAGAAGCAAACATCATCAGGTTGGCGATATTTACGCTTCTATCACATGAACGCTCTAATTTGCGAAGAGTTCCTAAAACTTTTACATACTCTATAGAGAGTTCTTTTGCATCTATGATCATCGTTAAAATCTCTTTTTCTAAAATAGAAAAAAGATCGTCATTTTTGCTCTCTTCAACCATTACTTTAGTGAAAAAATCTTCGATGTTACAGTTGTCAAGTTGTTTAAAACATTCTAAAATATATTCAAGTGCATTGATAGTACTTTTATGAAGTTGAATGATTGTAGAGTTTAAAGGTTCCAAGTTACACTTGCTTGACGAGTGTTCTTTCATACGGCTGGCATATTTTTTTATTCCTTCGCCGATGCGGACTATTTCGTTCGTCATTTTCAAATATGCCACAAGAGAACGAAGTTCGGTTGCTTCAGGGCCAAAAAGTGCAAAAGTTTTAATTATCTCATTATCGATTATATCGCCTTGAACAGTTATGTTACTAAGTCTGTTTTGAACTTCTTTGTATTTCTCATCATCACTGTTTTTGTATGCATCTAAAGATATACTATTCGCTTCTACAATACTTGTCAGCAAAGTGACCATTATTTCTCTAATCTCTTCTATTTTATTGTTATATTTTGTAGACATATTTTTTCCTTAATATTTGCGTTTGTTTTTAAATACAACAGTTGTTATCAACCAAATTTACCTGTTATATATTCTTCTGTAAGTTTCTCTTTGGGTGTTACAAAAAGTTCTTCTGTACGACCGAGTTCTATAAGCTCACCCAAATACATAAACCCTGTGTAATCGCTTACACGAGCGGCTTGCTGCATATTATGTGTAACGATGATAATAGACACACGATCTTTAAGCTCTACTATCAGCTCTTCGATTCCTGCAGTTGAAATCGGGTCTAATGCAGAAGTCGGTTCATCAAAAAGTAAGACTTCCGGCTCAACTGCAACCGCGCGGGCAATACAAAGTCTTTGTTGCTGTCCGCCTGAGAGACCGTTTGCATCATGTTTTAGTCTGTCCTTAACTTCTTTCCAGATAGCAGCATCTTTTAACGCTTTTTCAACTCTGTCTTGAAGCTCACTCTTGTTCTTTATACCTTGAAGTCTCATACCGTAGGCTACATTGTCAAAGATGCTCATAGGAAAAGCAGTCGGTTTTTGAAAAATCATACCTATTTGGATTCTGAGGTTTATCAGGTCTTCATGTTTAGTCAAGATATTTTTATCTTTAAAAAGAATTTCACCGCCATATTGATTTCCCGGATAAAGGTCGTGCATACGGTTAAAACTTCTAAGCAGTGTTGTTTTACCGCAACCTGAAGGTCCTATAAGTGCAGTAATACTATTTTTTGCAATAGGCATATCCAGCTTCTTAATACTCGGTGCATCTGCAGATGCATATGTAAACTCAAAGTTTTTTACTTCCAGTGCTTTTTCTTCTGTTATATCTACAATAGTAGCCATTATTTGCCCTTTTTCTTCATAATAAATAGTCGTCCAAGTATGTTTAAAGATAAAATAAACATACTTAAAATAAATGCGGCAGCCCAGCCGATTTTTTGCCAGTCTTCATAAGGACTGGTCGCATAATTAAACATAGTTACAGTAAGAGATGCTACAGGCGCACTCATGTCTGTATTTAAAAAATTATCATTAAATGATGTGAACAGCAGCGGAGCAGTTTCTCCGGCAACACGTGCAACACCAAGTAAAATACCCGTAAGTATCCCGGCTTTTGCTCCGCGGTATACTACTTGAATTATAACCTTGTACTTGGGAGCACCAAGTGCAAAAGCGGCTTCACGCAGAGTCGAGGGTACAAGCTGGAGCATATCGTCTGTTGTTCTTAGAATGATTGGAAGCATTATAATCGTTAGAGCGATTGATCCAGCCCAGCCGCTAAAATGACCCATCGGTGCAACTATGATCGCATAAACAAAGGCACCTATTACAATACTTGGAGCTGACATCATAATATCTGAGATATCACGAATAGTCTCTGCAAGTTTGGACTGTTGTCCGTACTCACTAAGATATGTTCCTGCCAAGATACCAAGAGGAACTCCTGCAAGTGTCGCAACACCGACTATCATCAATTGACCGATTAGTGCATGCTTTAAACCACTTTGGGCATAACCTGGAGGTGCTCCTTCTTGAGTGAAGATGCTCATATTAAGTGCGTCTATTCCGTTTATAACTAAAACGCCTAATATCCAAAATAAAAACCCGATACCGATTAAAGCAGATAGAGTAGATAGAATCATAACTATATTGTTTGTGATTATTCTCTTTTTTGTATGAGTCATTATGCTGTCCTTTTTCTTCTAAGGAAGTAAAATTTTGCAACCGAGATGATTGTAAAACTAATAACAAGAAGTAAAAGTGACAATTCAAACAAAGATGAATAGTAAAGATCCGTATCTGCTTCTGTGAACTCGTTTGCAAGTGTTACCGGAATAGAAGTAGCAGGTGCCGTTAAATCAATAGAGATTTTGTGAACATTACCCATAACAAACGTAACAGCCATTGTTTCACCTATAGCACGTCCAAGAGCTAAGATAAAAGAACCGATAATCCCTGCTTTTGCGTAAGGGATGATGATATCTTTTATAACATCCCATTTGGTCCCGCCAAGTGCGTAAGCTGATTCTTTTAAGATATCCGGAGTCGTATTCATAGCATCTCTTGTCACTGCCGCCATAAACGGAAGAATCATGATAGAGAGTACAATGCCGGCAGTCAGCATACTGATACCGATGCCGCCGAATGTATCACGAACGATAGGCACAAAATAAAAAAGCCCCCACATACCGTAGATAACAGAGGGAATGGCTGCGAGAAGTTCTATAGATACACCGACAGGTGATTTGAGCTTAGCAGGTGCTAATTCGCTTAAAAATATTGCTACACCGATAGCCAGCGGAACTGCTAAAACCATCGCGAGAAACGTTGATACGACAGAGCCGTAAATCGCAGGAAGAGCACCGAACTTTTCTAGATTAGGAGCCCATTTTGATTCTGTAACAAAATCAAATCCAAAAGCCTGGATTGACTCCATAGAATTTTGAAATAAAATTGTGAAAATCCATGCTACTAAGAGAAGTATAGTAACAGCTACAATTTTTGTTGAGTTGGCAAAAAGTTTATCTATTATATTGCTCAAAAAGTAATACCCCTTTTTTTAAGTCCGCAATTATAAAAAAGTTTGGTTACATAGAGGTTACTAAAATAGATATGTATAAATTCAAGAAAATATCAAGAATAGTAGGAGTATACTTAAAATCAAATATAGGACAAACAAGCTAAATCAATCAGAGGTAAGCATGGAAATCCAGATACTTAAAAAGATGGAAAAAGAGGCGTTAAAGGGTAGTGGTATAGACTTCATGAGACTGGGTTTTACCCTCATCTTTATGGTTGCAGTACTGATTTACAGCTTTTTAAGTACCGGTAGTATTCCAAACAGTATATTTTTAGCAATAGCAGCGCTTTTTGGTGCATATATGGCAATGAATATCGGTGCAAATGACGTAGCTAACAATGTTGGTCCGGCCGTCGGTTCAAAAGCTCTTACAATGAGCGGTGCAATAGTGATAGCGGCTGTTTTTGAAGCAAGCGGTGCTTTAATAGCCGGCGGGGATGTTGTCAAGACAATAAAAAAGGGCATTATAGACATAAATGCATTTGGCGGAAATACGGATCCGTTCATTTGGGCAATGATGGCTTCACTCTTGTCAGCTGCATTATGGTTGAACTTTGCCACGGCCATCAAAGCACCTGTTTCTACAACTCATTCCATAGTAGGCGGTGTCATGGGTGCCGGTATTGCAGCCGCTGGTTTTGGTATTGTAAACTGGATGACAATGCTTAAAATTGCTTCTTCTTGGGTTGTCTCTCCCATTCTTGGCGGTATTATTGCAGCACTCTTTCTTTTTGCAATCAAAAAAACAATGGTATTTCAAAAAGATAAAAAAGAAGCAGCTATCAAATGGGTCCCTGTCTTTGTAGCAATAATGTCATGGGCATTTATTACCTACATAACCCTAAAAGGTCTTAAAAAAATATGGCCCAGTATTGTAGATATCTTTATATTTTTACCGGACGCAAAAAAACCGACATTTGCAGTAGCGGCAATTCTTGGACTTATTGTTGCATTAGTTGTTTATATGTTTATGAAATCGGTAGTAAATAAAAAATCTGCAGGTATTAAAAACAGCAGAGCCGGAGTAAACACCCTTTTTACCGTACCCCTTATTTTTGCCGCAGCACTGCTAAGTTTTGCTCACGGTGCTAATGATGTTGCAAATGCTATAGGACCACTGGCGGCAATAAACGATGCAGTTATAAGCGGAGGTATTTCGGCAAATGCAGGCATTCCTCTTTGGGTGATGGGTGTTGGAGCCATAGGTATTGCGATAGGTCTTGCTTTGTATGGACCACAGCTAATCAAAACTGTCGGCAGCGAGATTACGGAACTTGATCAAATAAGAGCATTTTCCATTGCAATGGCTGCATCTATAACCGTTATCATAGCTTCACAACTTGGGCTCCCCGTAAGCTCTACCCATATCGCAATCGGTGGAATATTCGGTGTCGGTTTTTTAAGAGAATATCTTGAGACAACTAATTTAAAAGATGAAATAGCTCAAGAAAAAGAGCTGATATATGATGAAAAGATACTTTTAGGAGTATATATTAAAGAACTTAAGGCACTGAATACAAAAAAGCAAAAAAATCTTGAGGAT
This sequence comes from Sulfurimonas sp., assembly GCF_041563495.1. Lineage (GTDB taxonomy): Bacteria > Campylobacterota > Campylobacteria > Campylobacterales > Sulfurimonadaceae > Sulfurimonas. The sequence continues at coordinate 226,384 of NZ_JBFFMZ010000002.1, read as the reverse complement.
TATGAAAGAATCGTAGATCTATATAAGAAGATTAATGATGAAGAAATAAATTTAAAAGAGGCAAAAAAAAGTCTTAAAAGTAGCGAAAAAGTTAAGTATGTAAAAAGAGATGCCGTTAAAAAAATTGTAGCGGCTTGGCTTATAACTGTTCCAGTCGCAGCTCTTTTGTCGGCAATGATATTTTTTATGATAAAAGGAATCGTGCTCTAATATCAACAAGTGTATATTGAAGATATTATCAAGAAAAATAGGAGTATACTCAATTTTATTAAGTGTGAGTATTTATAAAAACAGACAAGGATTGGCATGACGGTAAAAAAAACGAAAATGTTTGATGTAGATGGAAAGAAAGTCTCACTTGAAGAGTTGATTCGTGTATATAAAAAATCAAAAAACACCAAAATAATAAGAAGTAAAGCTGAAGAGAAACGAATCAATGAACAAAAACTCAAGCCTTATCAAGCGGAACTTATAAAGCTTCAAAAATATCTTGAAAACACTTCACAAAAAATGATAATTCTTTTTGAAGGTCGCGATGCCGCCGGAAAAGGCGGGACAATAAGAAGAGTCACAAGATATATGGACGAAAAACATTACCGTGTTGTCGCGCTTGGCAAGCCTACGGAGGAGCAGAAGACTCAGTGGTTTTATCAGAAGTATATACAGCATTTTCCCCGCGGAGGTGAGATAGTTCTGTTTGACAGAAGCTGGTATAACAGAGCTATGGTCGAGTCTGTTTTTGATTTTTGTACAAAAAAAGAGTTTGGCGACTTTATGAATGGTGTTAAAGGATTTGAAAATGATCTTGTCCGTCAAGGTATCATTCTTGTAAAACTTTATTACAGTGTTACAAAAGATGAGCAGGCAAGAAGATTCGCAAGAAGAAAAAATGATCCCTTAAGACAATGGAAACTTAGTGAGATAGACCTTCAGGCCCAGGAGAGATGGGATGACTTTACAATTACAAAGTACAATATGATAAAGCAGACACACTCTCACAGCGCCCCGTGGACTATAATCAGATCTAAAGATAAACAATTAGCGAGGCTTGAGTCCATAAAAGTCATACTAAACTCCATTGATTATGAAGGAAGAGATGAAAATTTAAACTATGCTCTGAATCCAGATGTAGTTATTTCAGGAGCCAGAGAGATAGAGATTATGGATGCACAAATAACAAGTACGGGTAAATTTATAGGTTAAAAAGGCAAAAACAGTGAAAGAAAAAAAGTTATCAAAAAAAGAAAAAAGAGTACAAGAAGAAGACAGAAGAAAGCTTGATAGGGACAGAAGAGAAAAGAAGAAAGACGGCAAAGTCAGGATTTGGGTTAAAGAGGAAAAACTTTTATATGAAGATGAACTCTCAAAGCTTCAGGTTGAACTTTTGAAATTTCAAAATCATGTAAAAGAGCAGGGTCTTAAAATATTAATGATTTTTGAAGGTCGTGATGCAGCTGGAAAGGGCGGTACGATAAAAAGAATCACCGAGCATCTAAATCCAAGGGGTGCAAGAGTTGTCGCGTTGGAAAAACCGAGTGACCAAGAAAGAACACAATGGTATTTTCAAAGATATGTAAAGCATCTGCCAAGTGCAGGCGAAATTGTGTTCTTTGACAGAAGCTGGTATAACAGATCTATGGTTGAACCGGTTATGGGGTTTTGTACAGAGAGAGAACATCATAAGTTTTTAAAAGATGCACCTAAGTTCGAACAGATGATTGCAGATGAAGATATACAGATATTTAAGTTTTATTTCTCGGTATCCAAAGATGAACAGGAAAGAAGATTTAAAGCAAGAGAGACAGATCCTTTAAAGCAATATAAACTATCACCGGTAGATAAAGAGTCACAAAGACTTTGGAATGAATATTCCCTTGCAAAATATATGATGCTTAGTGCAACTCATACAGATGCGGCTCCATGGACAATAGTAAAGAGTGATGATAAGAAAAAAGCCAGAATCAACTGTATAAAACATATATTAAGTTTTGTTGAATATCCGAATAAAATCTTATCTAAAGAGATAAAAGTAGATAGAAATATCATAGTGTATGGAAGAGATGAAGCCATAGCGATGGAGAAGATGTTTAAGTTTTCTCTTAAAAAATAGCCGGATATCAAAAATTACAAAGAGGTTACAAAAATAACACCTTTGTAATTACTTTCGTAATCAGACTGTAACATTGTATCTTTATAATTTCGTATCTTAAAAAACACAAAGGTACGAAAATGTTAAATAAAATACTTGGCGTTGCGTTAATTGCAGCAGTTTCTTTTAGTTCGTCTATAGCTGCTGATAAAATCAATGGTGCTGGTGCATCTTTTCCTGCTCCTTTATATTATGACTGGGCATTTAGTTATAAAAAAGACACAAACAACCGTGTTAATTATCAATCGATCGGTTCTGGTGGCGGAATCAAACAAATCACTAAACGTATTGTAAACTTTGGTGCATCTGATAAGCCTCTTAACTCTAAAAAATTAGCAAAAGCAAAACTGTTACAGTTTCCGGCTGTTATCGGTTCAATCGTTGTGGCATTTAACGTTGATGGTATCGCTGATGAGACTTTAAAACTTTCCAATGACGTAGTTGCAGATATTTTTGCAGGTAAAATCACAAAATGGAATGACCCTAAAATTGCTGCTAACAATAGCGGTATCAATCTTCCAAATCAGAAAATCATTGTTGTTCACCGTTCGGACGGATCAGGTACTACTTATAACTTTACTTATTATCTAAGCGGAAGTTCTGATAACTGGAAAAATAACTTTGGTACAGGCAAAGCAGTTGACTGGGCTACCGGTATCGGCGGAAAAGGTAACGAAGGTGTTGCTAACTTAGTAAAACAAACTCCTTACTCAATCGGTTATATTGAAAATGCTTATAAAGAGAAAAATCACCTAAGTGCAGCCGTTCTTAAAACTGCAAACGGTAAATGGGTTGTTGCAAACGAAGATAACTTTAAAGCTGCTGCAAAATACGCAAGCTGGACTAAAAAAGATAATTTTTATGCAATGTTAGCTCTGCAACCAGGTGATACTTCTTACCCGATTGTTGCAGCTACATTTATTTTACTTCCTGTTGAGACTCCTGATATGAATAAAAAAGTAACAGAGTTTTATGATTATGCTTTTAAAAGTGGTGATGCTTCAGCTAAAAAGTTAGGTTATATCCCTCTTCCAGAAGCTACTAAAAAAATGATTAGAGAGTATTGGGCAACTAATATTCATTAATCTTCCATTTGGCCGCCATGACCACTAGAGCTTTTAGCTTTAGCAAAATTTTCATTCTCCTTAAAAGATTTCCGTATCGAGACAATACGGAAATCTTCTTCCTAGTTATTAAAGGTTTTATACCAATCAGGTGATATCTTTGAAAACGGATTCTGCTGGTTGAACTCTTCTTCATTAAGCTGAAATCTAAAATCTTTCATATATGTGTGTACGATTTTGTAAGCTTCATTTATTTCTCTAAACTTTTCTTCACTTCCATCCGGCATATCAGGATGATACTTTTTAGATAATTTTTGATATTGATTTTTCAGTTCACTTTGCGTAATGCGTGTTACTATATTTAGACTGTCAAGGGCTTTTTCAAAATCTTTAAAACTCATAAATCTCCTTTAAATCTTTCATATGTTACCCTTTCTTAACTAAATAAAGAATGATAAAGTTATTACTTTTTAATAAGAATAAAAATAATAAGGGGGCATCTCGTTTATGGCTGATGTAAAACAGATAATTGAACTCTACTCGGAATTAGCGGATAAACCTGAGAAAGATTTTGGCTGGGAGAAGGGCATAGAGAATGCTAAAGCTCATAACTACTCCAAAAAATGGTTTGAGAAACTTCCACCTGAAGTTTGGGACTATTGTGCTGCGGTCGGAAACCCGTTTGAAAAGGCAGATATAAAAGAGGGTTCAACTGTCGTAGATTTGGGCTGCGGTGCAGGTGTGGATTTGCTGATAAGTGCGATGCTCGTCGGTGAAAAAGGCAGGGCAATAGGTGTTGATATCACTCCTAAAATGGTAAAAAAGGCAAAAGAACATGCAGTTTTAGCAGGATTTACGAATGTAGATGTTTTAGAGAGTAGTTTTGATGATATTGATTTAGAAGATGAATCGGTTGATGTTGTGATTTCAAACGGTGCTATAAACCTTACATCTTGTAAAGAGAGTGTATTTGCAGAGATATATAGAATACTTAAGCCAAACGGGAAAATTTATTTTGCAGATATGATTGATATATCTGAGAATGATGACTCTTGCAGTGGAGAGATCTCTAGTTGTGCATCTGAGTCACAAGACTGGGCAAATTGTGTTGCCGGAACACTAAAAAAAGAGAAGTTGATAGAGATAATCTCTAAAGCTGGATTTGCAGATGTCGAGTGCATGGGACTGACTCACTATAAGACATCAGAGACTACTTGCGGTGCTACATTCAGAGCTAAAAAAATCGCATCTGATAAACTTAGAAATTTACATTGGGATAATATTTTCAAGACTAAAGATTATACTCAAGTCTTATGGCACCAAGATTCTCCGGAGATTTCATTGAGGCTCATTAAAGAGATTAATGCTGATAAAAACAGTTCTATTATTGATGTAGGATGCGGTGCTTCATTATTGGTAGATAAGTTGCTAGAAAATGGGTATAAAGGTATTACACTCCTTGATACTTCTGATACTTCTTTAAATATTGTAAAAAAAAGACTCGGGAGTGATGCAGATGTTCCAAAGTATATATGTTCGGATATTATGAACTTTAGTAGTTCAAATAAGTTTAATATCTGGCACGATAGAGCTGTTTTTCATTTCTTAGTCCTCAAAAAAGAGAGAGTTAAATATTTTGAAGTTCTGCAAAATTCATTAAAACCAGGTGGTATTGCAATCATAAATACATTTTCTATTGATGGACCAACTCAATGTGCAGGCTTGGATATAGTCCAATATGACAGAGAAAAAATGCTCCAAGAACTGCCTTTGGGTGTGATGCTTGTGGAGTATAAGGAGCACACGCATAGTACGCCAAAAAATACAGAGCAAAAGTACAGCTCTTTTGTTATAAGAAAAGTAATACTTTGATGTAATCTTCATGTAACCAAATAATTTTATAATTTCGGTAACAAAACAAGAGAATCGTTTTTGCATAGCAAAATGTTTCTTTAGAAAAAAAAGGAATTTCAATAATGAAAAAAATCGTTTTATCAGCTTTAGCTGCATTAACAATTGGTACAGTTGGAGCATCTGCTAGTGATGTTAAGTTTTACACAGATAGTAATGGTCAAGTATTTACTACTGCGGGTGAAGGTCGTACAGAGATTCAAACAAAAAGTACAAAAGTTTCTGCTAAAGCTTCAAAACTTAAATTTAGCGGTACTCATTACCTGGGTTATACATATAAAAATATGAAAGAGTTAAGTGCCGCAGATGGTGGTCCGAAAGCTCAATCTGCTACAGGAAACTTTGAATTTAGAAGAAACTACCTTCAAGTAAAAGCTTATTTATTAGAAGATCCTAAATCTTACCTTCGTGTAACATTAGATGCTACATATGATAACAGTAAAGCTGATGATATTAGAGATGATGTTGATTCTCACGCAGATGTGTATGTTAAATATGCATATCTTTATTTAAATGATGTTTTACCGTCTACTGGTGTTGAACTGGGTATGGCTCATCGTCCTTGGATTGACTATGAAGAGCATCAAGGTTGGTGGATGCGTTCTATCTCTAAAGTTTTTGTAGAAGCTAGTGAATCTGCTCACCTTACAAATTCTGCTGATTTAGGTTTTAACTTTAAAACTAAAACAGATTATTTTACGTCTGAAATAGGTGTTTTCAACGGTGAAGGTTACCATGGTTCAAATGGAACAAATAACGATATAGGTACTGGAAACTCTGCTGAATGGAGATTTACAGCTGCTGCACTTGGAAATGGTAAAACGAAAAGAAAACCTACTAAAGACAGCTATTTAGACGCTTCTTTCTTCGGTCAGTACAATATGGATAACGCTAAAAATGAAGTAACGGTTAACGGTACAAAAAAAGCATATAACTATGCAATCTTAGGTGCTCATGCTGTTTACAATACACCAAGCTTTTTAATTGCTGCACAGTATGTACAAGCAGATAATGATGGTGCCGATCAAGGTTCTGGTACAAGCCAATACAATGGTAAAGGTTACTCTGTAAATGGTACTTTACGTTTTGGAGCTAAAAAAGAGTTTTCAATCATTGGTCGTTATGACGGATGGGAAGCAGAGCAAGAAGTTAGTAAAGAAAAATATAAAACTAACAATGCTATTTATGGTGTAGCTTGGCAACAAAATAAAAATGTTAAGTGGTTAGTTTCTGGTCAATCTTATAGAGCGGCTGATAATAAAAACTATAAAGGTACTGCAACTCAAGACTGGGATGCTGCAATGGTTACTGCTGAGGTTCACTGGTAGAATTCAGCCGTTAAATCCTTCTCCTTGTTTTTGTAAAGCCCATTGCGGCTTTACAAATTTCTCTTCATAACATAAAAAATACTTGAATCACCTTCTTAATACATAATAAACAGCATTTTGGATAAAATATCAACAATTAATAAAGTGATAATTATTGGAGAATAGATGGACGCAGCCAAATATATTTGGATGAATGGAAAATTTGTAGCTTGGGATGATGCTAAGGTACATGTACTTTCACACACTTTACACTATGGAAACGGTGTAATAGAAGGAACAAAAGCTTATAAAACCGAAAAAGGTTATGCGATTTTTCGCTTAAATGAGCATACTGAAAGACTAAAAGAGTCAGCAAAGATGACTCTTATCGATATCCCTTACTCGGTTGAAGAGATGAATCAGGCACAGATTGAGTTAATCAGAAAAAATGAGTTTAGTGGAGATAATGTATATCTTCGTCCTTTCGCATTTTTAGGTTACGGTGTTATGGGTGTTTACCATAAAAATGCTCCTGTTGAAACGGTTATGTCTGCTTGGGAATGGGGTGCATATCTCGGTGAAGAGGGTCTTCAAAAAGGTATCAAACTTAAAATTGCATCTATGACTAGACCTGCTAACACTTCAAATATGGGTAAGGCAAAAGCAACTGCAAATTATTTAAACTCTCAAATGGCTAAATACGAAGCTATAGACTGCGGTTATGATGAAGCGCTTCTTTTAGATGATCAGGGGTATGTTGCAGAAGCTTCGGGTGCGAGTTTTTTTATGGTAGTTGATGGAAAATTGGTAAGTCCTCCTAGTGATAATGCCCTTGTGTCTATCACTCAAAAAACAGTTATTGAGATAGCAGAAGATATGGGCATAGAAGTTGAGCGCCGCCGTATTTCTCGTGAAGAAGTTTATATTGCTGATGAAGCATTTTTAACAGGTACGGCAGCAGAAATAACGCCGGTTCGTCTTATTGACGCAAGAGAAATCGGTAGTGGTTCTCGTGGTGAAATAACGGAAAAAATACAAAGTACTTACTTTGATATAGTTTTTGGACGTAATAAGAAATATGAGCACTACCTCACATATATAGATTAAAAAAATTAGGAAAAATAATGAAGGATAATTTACTTATGGCATCAGATATGAATGACTATTTTAACAAGAAAAAAAGTGAAAGTGGCGGATTTGGAAAAAAATCCACAGGCGGTTCTGGCGGTGGCGGTGGTCCACAGATGCCAAAGATAGACATGAATTTTGGCGGTGGAAAAGCAGGAATAGTTTACTTTCTGGTAGCTGTTGTAGTGATGCTTGTTTTAGCAAAACCTTTTACAATCATACAAGAGGGTGAACGCGGTATTTTAAGTACAAACGGTAAGTATCAAGATCAAGCACTTCTTCCAGGACTTCATTTTATTATTCCAGTGATTCAAAAAGTTTATGTAGTTGATACAAAAGTGCGTATTATTAACTATGCATCTCGCATAGAGGCTACTGGCGGTTCTGCTTCTGGAATCACTATAAAACCTGCAATTACGGTTCTTGATAAACGTGGTCTTCCTGTTTCTATCGAGTTGACTGTTCAGTATAGACTTAATTCACAGTTCGCAGCTCAGACAATCTCAAACTGGGGCTTTAGCTGGGAAGATAAAATTATAAATCCTGTTGTAAGAGATGTTGTCCGTAATGTTGTCGGTAAATATGATGCAGAATCACTGCCTCAGATGAGAAATAAGATTGCGCAGGAGATAGACAAAAGCGTTAGAGATAATGTAACAAGTCTTCAGAATGCTCCGGCAGATCTTCAGTCGGTTCAACTTCGTGAAATCGGATTGCCTACAAAAGTAAAAGAGCAAATTGAGAGAGTTCAAGTTGCAAAACAAGAAGTTCAAAAAGCAGAGCAAGATGTTCAACGTGCAAAACAAGAAGCTCTTAAACGTGCAGCAGAAGCTGAAGGTGTAGCTCAAAAAGCTAGAATTGAAGCTCAGGGTATAGCAGACGCCGTAACAATCGAAGCAGATGCAAAAGCAAAAGCAAATATACTGATTGCCAAATCATTAACAAGTAAACTTTTAGAGCTAGAACAGTTAAAAGTTCAAGGTAAATTTAATGAAGCTCTTAGTACAAATAAAGATGCAAAAATATTTTTAACACCTGGCGGTTCAACTCCAAATATCTGGGTTGACACAAAAGATATCAAGCAAAGAACTACGGCACAATAATGGGTTTAAATGAAGTCTTAAATAGAGTAGACTGGCAAAAAAGTGACCTTTTGCCGGTAATTGTTCAAGACAATCTCAACAACGAAGTTCTTATGATGGCTTATATGAACAAAGAAGCCTTGGAGCTTTCACTGGCTACAAACGTAGCGCACTATTTTTCAAGAAGTAAACAGCGCATCTGGAAAAAAGGTGAGAGCAGTGGACATATCCAAACAATTCACTCTTTTAACATTGACTGCGATAACGACACTCTTTTGATTAAAGTTACTCAAGAGGGTGTAGCCTGTCATACAGGTCGCCGTTCATGTTTTTTTACAGAACTGGAATCCGGCGAAATAAATTCCAAAATCGAAGTTAATTCAAACGCTCTTTACGGGGTAATAGATACTCTATATCATACAATTCAAGAGCGTAAACATGCAGATCCTGAGAGTTCATGGACAGCAAAATTAATGAGTAAGGGTGACAATACAATACTGAAAAAAGTTGTAGAAGAAGCCGGAGAGTTCAGTTTTGCATATAAAGATGATGATGAATCTGAGATGATATATGAAGCAGCCGATCTTACTTATCATATGTTAGTAGCCCTCGCTGTTAAAAACATCTCTCCTGATCGCATAAAACAAGAACTTGCCCGTAGATTTGACATGAGTGGAATAGCCGAGAAAAATTCAAGAGAAGATTAAATGAAAGCAAAGCTTACTGCCTTTATAAATGGATTAATTACTTATGATTATATTCTTTTTGGCAGTGCCTTTGGGCTTTTTATTCTTTTTATAATTCTTGGTATTGTACTTAGAAGAAAAACTGTATTGGCAATTTTTCTTATACTTCTATCTTTTACAATCCTATTAACCGGTCCGACTATCGGCTATATAAAGATGCATGACTACATCTTTAAAAACAGTACTGAGATTACCAGCCAGAAGAAGCTGAATTTTACTCAAGCCGTTGTTGTAAAAGGTAAAATAACTAATGAATCCAATAGGTTTTTTAAAAGTTGCAAGATTACCGCCAGCGCTGTTAAAGTAAGTAATAATGAGTTAAAGAACTACATATATTCATTTAAACCGTTTGCCAAGATGTCGATTATGGAGCAAGATATAGCAGTAGGTGAAACTAGAGAGATTAAAATAATAATTGAACCTTTTACTTATTCAAAAGATTATAATCTATCAATCGGAGCTAGATGCAAATGACAACACTTTTTAATTATTGGCACTATACAATACTTGCTATCATACTTCTTATTTTCATCGGGGGTGTTATCTCATCCTTTAAACAAACAAATAAAAAACTTGTTTTTCCTATGTTAATATCAGTCTCGTTGATTACGGCAGTTCTGGCAGGGTTTTCCATAGTCGTTGTCGACAAATACACTAAAATTCCAAAACTATATAAATTAGAGAATAAAAGACTTCTCTCAATAGAGAAAATAGTTTATACGGGTATAGTGAAAAATGAGGGTAACCATGAAATCGGAGAAGTTACGATTGAGATAAAACTTGTAAATAAAGGACATGCCACAGGAAATGTAAAAGGCGGTAATTTTTATAAACCAAGCGGCTTTATGGATTTTTTCAGCGGCGGGGCAAATATTTTGTATAAACCTCAAACAATTGTAAAAGAATTTGTTGTAGCAACAAATTTAAAACCTGGAGAAGCGAAACCTTTTAGAGTATATTTTGGTTGGCCGCCGTATTTTAGAAGTGTTGCAGAGTTTGTAAAAGTTTCAGGGCATTAGCCATTTGATTTGTCCGTAAAAGAAAGTAATTTCTTTTACTTCGCTAGAGCCGCTGAGGCTACTAAAGCTAGAGCTTATTCTAAGCTCAGATATTTAGTACTTTAGTTTTAATGGTTTTAACGCTTTATTTATATTCCTGATTTGTTTGTTTTTATCTCTACACCAAGCCGGACTTAAAAGTGAATCATCGTCGATTCCGGCAGTAACTCTTTGAACAGACACATTCTCGGGTTTCATTTGGAGAGACTTTACTAAAACATCAAGGTACTCCCCTTCACTTATCGGAGTAAATTTTCCTTTTACAAAGTCATTGGCAAGGGCTGTTTTTTTGACTACGTAAAGAGGATGATATTTTACGGAATCTATTCCCCAGTCATACGCTTGTTTTGAAGTATCTAACATCATCTCTTGTGTCTCATCAGGCAGACCAAAGATTAAATGCCCGCAAACCTTAAGACCCTTTTCTTTTGATTTTAAAATCCACTCTTTAGTCATTTCACTGGAGTGACCGCGATTGATTTTTTCAAGCGTTTCATCATAAACTGATTGAATCCCAAACTCTATCCATATCTCTTTATCCTTACTTAGCTTGGACAAATATTCAAGAGTCTCCTCAGTAATAGAATCTGAACGTGTTCCTATACTTAAGCCTACAACATTATCAAAAGAGAGAGCTTTATCATAAAGGGCTTTTAGTGTAGGAAATGGAGCGTAGGTATTTGTAAAAGATTGAAAATAGACTAAAAATTTTTCAGCGCCGTACTCTTCACGCTGTCTTTTGCTGATGGCATTAAATTGCATCTCTAGTTGGTCTAGTTGTTTTTGAAGATTTGGATTGGATTTTGAATTTAGGTTAAGGTGAAAACCTTTTAGTTCCTGTATTTCACCCGTACTGGCACTAAAAGAGTCGTTTTCACAAAATGTACAGCCGCCTTTGGCAACCGTACCGTCTATATTAGGACAAGTGAAACCGGATATATTGATTCCTACTTTGTAAACTTTGCAAGCAAACTTAGATTTTAAGTAGTTGCCGAAGGTATATATTTGCTTCAATTAAAATCTCCTTTTTCTACGGCAAAGCCCTAGAAAATTTCCTCTCACTAAAGCTTTGTCCAAAATGGACAAGAATAAAAAATCAGGATTTTTTATTAAACTATATATTTGCCTGTAAAACAAGCAGTACAGTAGTTGCTCTCTTGTGTATTTACACTTCTAAGAAGTGAAGCCTCATCAAGGTAAGCTAAAGAGTCAGCTTCTATATATTTACATATTTCATCAGTTGTCATATTTGCAGCAATCAATTTACTTTTATCAGGAGTATCTACGCCGTAAAAACAAGGGTCGGTAGTAGGAGGAGAAGAGACACGCATATGAACCTCACTTGCTCCGGCTTCTTTTAACATTCTAATAATTCTTCTTGAAGTTGTTCCGCGAACGATAGAGTCATCGATTACAATGACTCTTTTACCTTTAATAATATCTGTCATCGGTGATAGTTTCATTTTAACTTTAAGATCACGCATCTCTTGAGTAGGTTCAATAAATGTACGGCCTATGTAATGATTTCTCATGATTCCCATCTCATATGGAATTCCACTTTCTTGTGAATATCCAATCGCAGCAGGAACACCGCCATCAGGAACAGGGATAACAATATCAGCTTCAACAGGCTGTATGTTTGCCAGTTCTTTACCCATATTTTTTCTTGTCTGATATACTGATTGTCCAAAAACTTTTGAGTCAGGTCTTGCAAAATAAACATATTCAAAAATACAGTGTTTAGGTGTCGGTTCAAATATTTTTATACTTGTCGGTTCACTGTTTTCTTCAAAAATAAGAAGTTCGCCAGGTTCTACATCTCTAATGAACTCTGCACCGACCAAATCAAATGCACAAGTCTCAGATGCAACAATATAGCCGCCATTTGGAAGGCGACCAAGGCTTAGTGGTCTAAAACCAAAACGGTCGCGCATTGCAAACATTTTTGTTCTGCTTAAAAATACAAGTGAAAAAGCACCTTCAATTCTTTGAACGGCATCTATTATTCTGTCAAGTAGTTTTTTCTGTTCACTTTTTGCAATAAGATGGATAAGATTTTCCGTATCCATAAAAGTTTGAAAAATCGCACCTTTTTCAATAAGCTTGTTACGGATTTCATCGGCATTTGTAAGGTTTCCATTATGAACTATTGCCATTTCACCCAGGTCATATCTGGCAAATACCGGCTGAGCATCAAGAATAGAGTCATCTCCGGCAGTTGAGTAGCGAGTGTGACCGATAGCGCTTGAACCGCTTAACGTTTTTAGTTTTGCTTCATCAAAAACACGCATAACCAAACCGCGTTTTTTGATTGTGTGTAGTTTTTCTCCATCAGAAGAGCTTATTCCTGCTGCTTCTTGTCCGCGATGTTGAAGTGCGTGAAGTGAAAAGTAAGCTAGTTTAGAAGCTTCTTGATGACCATAAATCCCTACGACAGCACATTTTTCATTTACATCTTCTAGCAAATTTTCTTCCTTGTTCTACGATTCATTTCGCGAATTATACTTGATTTGTCTTAAAAACTTTATAATTCTAAACAATCACTAATAGAATATAGACCCGGTTCTTTATCTGCCAACCAAGCTCCGGCTCTTATGGCACCCTTAGAAAAGGTATTTCTAGAAGTTGCTGTATGGTTTAGTTCTACAAACTCACCATCGTTGTAAAAGCCTACAGTATGGCGACCGACGATATCTCCGCCGCGAATAGCCATAACAGCTATCTCGTCTTTACTTCTTTCACCGATGTTTCCATCTCTTCCGCTTACACGTACTTTGTCTAAGTCAAGACCGCGACCTGCAGCTGCAGATTCACCTAAAGTAAGAGCAGTTCCGCTTGGTGCATCTTTTTTATGTTTGTGATGCATTTCAACTATCTCAATATCAAAACCATCAAGTGCAGCCGCAGCTTGATAGACAAGTTTATTTAATAGCGCTACACCTAAAGACATATTTGTAGCATAAAGTACAGGCATGTTTTCACTAGCCTGTTTTAAAAGGTTCAGTTGATGTGTACTTAAACCGGTTGTACCTATTACAAGCGGTTTCGGAGTCTCTATAGCAGCTTCAAGCAGAGCTTCACAAGCCTCAGGAAGTGAGAAGTCTATTACTATGTCACAAGCATTTAGAAATGATTTTATATCCGTACTTACTAATACAGAAGGGTCAATAGAGAAGTTTAGTTCATTTCTTACAAATACCGAACTTAAACTGATATTTTGGCTATCTTTTAAATCATCTATTATTAACTTCCCAACTCTTCCATTCGCACCAAATACACCAACTTTTACCATCTTATTTATTTCCTAACTTAATTTAATTTTTCATCTACATATGAGATGACTTGCAGTGCCGCAACAGCACCGTCTCCGGCTGCACTTACCACTTGTTTTGGAGCGGCTATTCTCATATCGCCTGTAGCATATAAACCTTCTACCGAAGTTTTCATGCTGATATCTACTATTACTTCACCTGACTTATTCACATCACATAAGAAACTGCCGTCTTCTTGGATAAGCGTTTGATTATTTACGTCGTTTCCAACAAAAGTAAATACACCTGGAACTTCAATATCACGAAGTTCACCGTCATTGTTTTTTACACGAATTCCCGTTACACCCATTTTGTCACCGTATACTTCATCAGGAATAGAGTTTAAGACAAGTTCGATGTTCTGTGTTCTTTTAATCCTCTCTACTGTGTTTGGAGCTGAGCGAAATGTATCTCTTCTGTGAATAAGATAAACTTTAGAACATATTTTAGCTAAATATAGTGCTTCTTCCAAAGCCGTATCTCCACCACCGATAACTGCGACCTCTTTTCCTTTGTAGAAAAAACCGTCACAAGTAGCACAAGTGCTTACTCCGCGGCCAAAAAATTCATCTTCTCCTGCAAAGCCTGCACGACGCGGAGATGAACCTGTACCTATAATTACACTGTGTGCTTCTTCGATGGTACCGTCACCTTTGTGAATCTTAAAAATATCGCCCTCTTTGCTGACTCTTGTTACTTCTACCATCGCATGCTTCAGACCAAATTTTTGGCACTGCTCGGGCCACGGCATCATAAGATCCATACCTGTAATCTCGCCTGTTACACCAGGGTAGTTCTCTATCTCGGAACTTTGAGTTATTTGACCGCCTGGCATACCTTTTTCAAACATGGTTACATTTTCTAACCCACCGCGAGTCGTATAAAGTCCTGCAGTAAGACCGGCTGGGCCTCCACCAATAATTGCACAATCTAATATATTTGACATTATATTTTTTCCTTATAGAGCTTCTACTTGTGAAGCTAATTCTTTTAAATTATCTAATTTTCGTATCATACTATCTTGTTTATAAAGAGACTCTTTTGATTTCTTTATAAAAAAAATAGATGGGGATTCGTAGATATTAAACCTTTGAATAAAGCTAAGGGAAGTTTTTGTACCACTTCTTAAAAAGGTCGTTGTTTCGCTGTTTTCTTTCACTTCGTTGTAGTAATCAATTGCCAGTATAGGAAGCTTAAGTTTTGTTTTAGAAAGCAGGTCCATTGTATCTTTATCTTTGGAACTGTAAAAGACAATAACATACTTTTGGGCTGTGGGAGAAAAAATATCGTTTTTTTCATAAAACACCCACTCTTTAAAATCAATGAACTTGTATTCTGAAAACTTGTAGTTGAAGTATGCAAAGGCGCCGGCTATCATAGCAGCGCCAAAGAATGAAGCAAGTAGTGTAGATAGAGAAAAGAGGCTTTGGCCTCCTCTCTTTGCCACTGTTGAAGCTTCTTTTGAAGTTACGCTAATAAAGCGTCGATTTTTTCAGCCAGAGCTTGTTTTGATTGTGCTCCAACAACTTGGTCTACCATTTCACCATTTTTGAAGAACATAATAGTAGGGATAGAACGAATACCGAATTTAACAGCAATATCCTGCTCTTCATCAGTATTTACTTTACAGATTTTAGCTTTTCCGTCATAATCTTCAGCTAACTCTTCGATTACTGGAGCGATCATACGACAAGGTCCACACCACGGTGCCCAAAAGTCTACTAGAGATACGCCTTCACTTAGAGTCGCTTCAAAATCTGCACCAGTTAATTCTATGTATTTGCCCATTTATATTTCCTTTGGAATAATTTATATGAGATGTATTATACATACCCTACCTTTAAATAACTCTTTATGTTTTTAGATTTAGAGTTTTATTAATGCTAAAGACAAATAAAAACCCGCCGATTGTGAGCAGTGCCACACCACTGTAAAATAGATACAAGTCCTCAATTAAGATTCCTGTAGAGGATATTATTAAACCAAGAAATGAGAAATTCCATTGTAGTTTTGAAATTTTTTCACTAAGCAATTCATGAAGCATTGGAACATCTTGTTCCTCAATAAGTGGTGCATAAATCTGAAACCATACTAAAAATGGAATAATTTTATAAAAATTTCCGATGATTACAAAACCAAAAAAACCAACAAGCATAACCCACATGCCAAGTTTGAGTATCAATTCATTTTCATTAAACAGATACGAGATTAGTAAAATAAAAGAGAGGATAAAAGAGCTGAACCCTACATACATAGATTTTGCCCACACATCATGAACTACTTTTTTTCTAGATTTTGTCATCTTAAAGAGCTGGTAAAAATAAAGCAATAATGCTGTTATTGTTAAAATGTATGCCGATTTTTCCAGGTATACGGTTAGAAAAAACGGTGAGAGGAGCATTGCTGTAACTCCCAGGCAAAGAGTGTAAAAACTGCTTGAAAACTCATTGTCACTTATGCGTTTTGAAAAGCCGAACATGGGGACTAAGATTATAGAGATGCCCATTATCAGAAGTATGACAAACCCCACAACAAGCCCAAAAGTGTGAGTCTTTAAAATCGAGTCAGGATTGATGTCTATGTATCCGTTAAAACCAAATGCCATGATTAAACCGCTTATAATGCCAAGTAGTAAAAAAAGATTGCTCATCTTCATAGCCTTTGTAATACTGGTCTTTCTTCTGGCTTTTGTTAGAGTCATAAAAAACTCAGTAGCGTAGATGCTCATAGCAATTAGGATTAGAAAACCGCCATGTGTCAGAAGTTTTATATTTATATAAAAACCCATAATCATTAAGATAAGACCAAATATCAGAAAAATCCAGATGTACTTAAACAGATTGACATTGTGGTGTTTTGTCTCAACGACTACTGGGCCAAGTTGTGCCATTGCCGAGAATATTGCCATCATGACAAAGCCCAGCATATAGATATGAACCCAAGAGACTATGGAAAAATCACTTAGTGCATCCAGCGGATCTATAGAAAAAAGCCAAAGCATACTCAAGAGATAAAAAAATCCTGATAGTATGAAATAGGGTTTCATTAATTTTATGGGTGGAGAAAAGTCCGGTGATACGTTCATTTATATTTCTTAATTATCTTTTTGTATAATTCTATCAAATTATTAAAGGTTTTCAATGAAATTAACAATAAGTGACGGACAGATAGGTGTACGACCGCCTGTAACCAAACCACATCCCGGATTTTTACATGAAGTCGGTGAAGAGAGATTTAAAAAATTAGTATTTGATCATTATGATTTAATAAAGACGAGTGATATATCATTTTTATTTCCTGTACATGATGAAGAAGATTTTGCCGATGCCAAACAACATGCCTTTGATTTTCTTATTCAAATCTCAGGAGGACCTAGATATTTTGAGCAGACCAGAGGTGAGCCTAGAATGGTTGGAAGACACGCACCTTTTCGCATCGATGAGGAGAGTCGTAAAGTATGGCTTTCTCTCTATGCTCCGCTTTTAGAAGCTCTTGTTGAAGAAGGTATTACAGAGGAGTATATTCAAAGCTTTTGGGACTACTTAAATATTTTCTCCATGTGGCTTGTTAATACAAAAAGTTAAAATTTACAGTCAAAATAAAAGAAGCTTGTGCATAACAGCTTCTTTTGACTAGAAAGCAATCATCTCTCTTTTTCTTTTTCTAAAAACGGCGCATTCCGTGTAACCTGCATCTTTTGCCATTTGAATTATCGCATCACTAAAAAGAGAGACTTGTTCGGGCTTGTGTGCATCTGAGCCGAATGTTATTGGGATACCAAGCTCATAAGCCTGTTTTAAAAGTGATGGTGAGGGGTAAGCCTCTTCTACAGGTTTTCTATATCCTGCCACGTTTAATTCTATGACCATGTCGGCTTTTTTAATGGCCTCCAAAGCATTTTTTGCAATCAGATTTATATCTTTTTTTGGCATAAATTTGAAGACTTTTATAAGGTCAAGATGCCCTACAATATCAAAGTGTCCGCTTTTAGCCAACTCTTCAACTGCATTGAAGTATTTCTGCCAAATCTCATCTATGTCTTCATGCTCATAATGACCTATGAATTCAGGGTTGTCAAACCCCCACTCATCAATAAAATGTACAGAGCCTATAAGGTAGTCAACATCTGCATTCAGCACTCTTTTATCCATATGGCCTACAAGAAAATCAACTTCATAAGCCAATAGTATTTCTATCTTGTCTTTATACTTCTCTTTTACT
The DNA here is from genome assembly GCF_041563495.1 of Sulfurimonas sp. Lineage (GTDB taxonomy): Bacteria > Campylobacterota > Campylobacteria > Campylobacterales > Sulfurimonadaceae > Sulfurimonas. The sequence goes on along the minus strand of NZ_JBFFMZ010000002.1, from coordinate 208,407 downwards.
TCAAATACAGCTTTTTCGTACTCTTGCATTTGCGCAAAATTCATACGGTATTTTGGGTCATAATCCATAGGAGCATGATCTGAAAAACCAAAATATTTTGTACCGGATTCTATTGCCTTTTCAACATATTTAAATATTTCTCCATCTGCATGATTACAAAGCGGAGTATGGTTATGTAAATCGACTATCATTTTGCTGCCTCTAAAATAAAACTTATAGATATTTATGCTATTATAGTGACAATAAATAAATTTGGCTAGGGAATTAAAATGACTCAAGAAGAACTAGATGCTATGATGAATGGAGAAATCGATGATATTGATGGACTTGAAGATGATACCGATGAAAAAGTGGATGTAGAAGCTGAACAATCAAAGTCTCAAGAAGACCCCGGAGATATCGGTCTTCCCCCAGGTTATAATGAAGACACTTCGCATCATTGGCCTCTTCCTGCAACAGATGAAAACAAGATGGTTCATCAACTTGACGATGTGACAAAAGAGAGCGAAGCAAAAGCTAGTGAGATTTTTGATATTATTGAAGTTATCAGTAATGACTTGATGGAAAAAGAGGAAAATGTTAATAATGCTATTGAAGTAATAACTTCAAATATTGAACTATTTACTACACTAAGTGCGAAGTTTCCGGATGTTGAAGCTTTTAAAACGCAGTTAGAAAAAAATGAAGCAGCACTTAATGATACAAATGAAACTTTAGAAATGCTTCAAAACAGCGGTGATTCAATAATGAGTGTAATGGACATCATGCAGTATCAAGATATACACCGCCAAAAAATTGAGCGTGTTATCAATGTAATGCGTGCACTTTCTAAATATATGAATACTCTGTTTGAGGGTAAAATCGAAGATGAAAAAAGAGTTTCTTCTGCTCAACACATTGCAGGTGATACGCATAATGACTTAGCATCTACGGATGACATCGAAGCACTATTAGCACAGTTTGGAAATTAATGAATAAAGTAGAACTTCTATCTCCGGCAGGAACACTTGAAAAATTAAAGATTGCACTTGATTTTGGTGCAGATGCAGTTTACGGCGGCGTAAGTCACTTCTCTCTTCGTATACGTTCGGGCAAAGAGTTCAGTATGGAAGAGTTTAAGGAAGGTATAGACTACGCTCATGCTCGCGGTAAAAAAGTATATGCGACTATAAACGGATTTCCTTTTAATTCTCAGCTCTCACTTCTTAAGAAACACATTTTAGCGATGGCAGAGCTTGGTCCAGATGCTTTTATCGTAGCTACTCCTGGTGTTTTAAAGCTGTGTCATGAACTGGCTCCGCAGATTCCTCTGCATCTATCAACTCAGGCAAATGTTATGAACGTTCTTGATGCAAAAGTCTTTTACGACATGGGAGCTGTAAGAATTATAACGGCGCGAGAGATTTCGCTAAAAGACCTTGTAGCTATAAAAAAAGAACTGCCTGACTTGGAACTTGAGGTTTTTGTTCACGGTTCTATGTGTTTTGCCTACAGCGGAAGATGTCTTATATCTACGCTTCAAAGCGGTCGTGTGCCAAATCGCGGTTCTTGTGCGAATGATTGTAGATTTCCTTATGAAATGTATGCCGCAAACCCTGAAACCGGAACGCTCTTTAAGCTTGAAGAAGATGAAGGGGTGGGGACTTATATTATGAACTCAAAAGACCTGAATCTTGCATCTCACATCAAAGAGATGCTTGACAGCGGAGTCATTGATTCTATTAAAATCGAAGGTCGCACAAAGACAGCTTATTATGCAGCTACTACGGCTAAAGCCTACAGAATGGCTATAGACGATTATTATAACGGTGTGGAAGATGTGGATAAATATCAGTATGAACTTCAGTCTCTACAAAATCGCGGTTATACAGATGCTTATCTTATTTCAAGGCCTTTTGAAAAACATGATACTCAGAGTTTAGACTTTACTATGCAGCTTGGAACACATCAGGTGACGGGTCAGGTGAATGAAGAAGGTACGCATTTTTTATGCAAATACAAGACTCTGCCAAATGATGAGATGGAAGTAGTATTTCCACTTGGCTCAAAAGTTGAGATAGTCGATAATGAAATCGGTACTACGTACGAGAGGGACGGAAAGTTTTTTCTAAAACTAAAACGGTTAAAGGCTATAAACGGAAAGATATGGGAAGAAGTCCATAGCGGGAATGTAAATCCTATAGTTCTTCCGACCAAGTTTCCATCATATACATTCTTTAGGATTCCGGCACATCCGGATATGGGAACATACCCAAAGAAGTAAAAAAAGTGTATAATTCCAAAAAAAATTCAAGGGAAAAATGAAATGAAATTTGTATCAATCGTAATGGGCTCTAAAAGTGATTATGAAGTCATGAAGTCTTGCTCAGACACATTAGAAGCTTTTGGTGTTAACTATGAGATGATTATCTCTTCAGCTCACCGTTCGCCGGAGAGAACAGCAACTTATATTTTAGAAGCTGAGAAAAAAGGTGCCCAAGTGTTTATTGCTGCTGCTGGTATGGCTGCACACTTAGCAGGTGTTTTATCCTCTAAAACAGTTAAACCTATTATCGGTGTTCCGATGTCAGCTTCTGCTTTAAGCGGGATTGATGCACTGCTTTCAACTGTTCAAATGCCTGCTGGAATGCCAGTTGCTACAGTAGCCATAGGAAAAGCCGGAGCTATTAATTCAGCTTTCTTAGCAATGCAGATGCTGGCACTTGATAATGAAGAATTGTCAGTAAAACTAAAAGAAGATAGAATCGCTAAAGCTAAAAAAGTTGAAATGGACTCTTTGGAAATAGAAACAATAATTAAGTAAATTGTAAACGGCACTAATGTGTCGTGGGCTTCCCGCCGAGGGAAACTAAGCGTTAGCGTAGATAAAGGGACTTGTTCCTTTATCGTTCATAAGCAAAATGCAAGGGTTCCCTTGAATTTATGAAATAAATTAAAGGAATGGCAATGAAGTGGATGAGTGATGATGAGTACATGGAGCTTACGGGTTTAGATATTGATGCGGTCGATGATTTATGTGATCGCGGAAAACTAACTGTAAAAGTAGAAGGCGGGGTAAGAATGATTGACCCGTCAAAAGGTGCTCAAGAAGTAGTTCCGGCTCAATTAAAGGAACTTTCTGCTCATAACACTAAAGAGATGCTGGTTCAGCCTGAATTTGTTGAAAAGACAATAGGCACTATCATCAACCTTCATGAAAAAGTCCTAGATGCCAAAGATGAGACTATTGAAGCTGTAAAAGTTGAAAATACGTTTCTCAGAGAAGCTCTAGGTTCACTTCAAGAACTTTACGACGAAGATCGTAAAACTATCCACACACTTCAAGAACAACTCAAACTTTCCCAACAAGAAGTTGAATTTATGAGAAGAAAATACAAACTCATGTGGAACAAAGCAATTGATGATACTGTTAGCTGATGACCATAGATGAAGCTTGTATCGGTTGTATAATCAACCAGAGTGTAAAAGTCGCAGATGCTATCCACGCATCCGAAGCTCTAAAAGATAAAATGACTTCCACAGTCAAAGAGATGAGTGCTGAGTTCTCCTATGATGACAATCCCCCTGAAATCGCATCTTATGTTTATGAAAAAATGGCAGAGCTTGCCAACAAGACTGACCTTTATGATGAGGTAAAAGAACTCTCCACTCAAAAAGCTTTGTCGTTTGTCCCTCTTGTAAAAGAAGAACTTCGCACATCGACAAACAAACTTTTAACTGCAACGAAAACTGCCGTTGCGGGAAATGTCATAGATTTGGCGGCAGCAGTGGAGTTTTGTCTCGAAGAAGAACTATCAAAAGTATTTCATACAGGGTTTGCATACAACGACTTTGATAAGTTTAAAGAAAAACTCTCAACTGCCAAAAGTGTTCTAATCATTGGAGATAATGTAGGTGAACATATTTTTGACTATCTTTTCATAGAGACTCTAAAAGAGCTTTATCCGGATGTAGAGTATTCATATATGGTAAGAGGAAATCCGATTATAAACGATGTGACTATGAAAGAGGCAAAAGAGGCAGGCTTTGATAAGCTTTGCTCTTTAGTGGACAGCGGTGTTAATACTCCCGGTTTTACATATAACCGTGCAAATGCAGAGTCAAAAAAACTTTTTGACTCTGCTGACTTGGTTATATCTAAAGGTATGGGCAACTATGAGTGTATGAGCCCCTCACATAGAAAAGATATATGTTTTCTTCTCAAAGTAAAATGCGATGTTGTCGCAAACTCTTTAAACAAAGAAGTAGGCGATATAGTTTGTAAAATGGTATAATGCCAAAAAAATTAATATAGGTACTTTTGATATGATAACTTTTAGCGAGATGCTACTAAAACTTCAAGAATTTTGGATGAAACAAGGGTGTAACATTGTTCAGCCTTACGATATCCCCGCAGGTGCAGGAACATTTCACCCGGCTACTTTTTTACGTTCACTAGATTCACAGCCTTGGTCTGTTGCATATGTAGCGCCTTCACGACGTCCGACAGACGGAAGATATGGAGAGAACCCTAACAGACTTGGTTCATATTATCAGTTTCAAGCTCTTATTAAACCTTCGCCGGACAACATTCAAGAGCTTTACCTAAAATCATTAGAGTATCTTGGTCTTGATGTGTCTCAGCATGACATCCGTTTTGTAGAGGACAACTGGGAATCTCCAACGCTTGGTGCTTGGGGCCTTGGCTGGGAAGTTTGGTTAAACGGTATGGAAGTTACTCAGTTTACTTACTTTCAACAAGTAGGCGGTATCGAGTGCAGTCCCGTAGCTGTTGAGATTACTTACGGAACAGAGAGACTTGCAATGTACCTTCAGGGTGTTGACAATGTTTTTGATATCGTTTGGAATGAAAACGAGCATGGCAAAACACTTTATAAAGATGTTCATAAAGAGAGCGAGATAGAGTTCTCCAAGTACAACTTTGAAGTAGCAGATACAGATATGCTTTTTGCAGATTTCAGTGCAAAAAGTGATGAGTGCCTAAGAGCACTAGAAGCAGGGCTTCCTCTTCCTGCATATGACCTTTGTATGTTGGCATCTAACACATTTAATGTCCTAGATGCAAGAAAAGCTATCTCTCAGACAGAGAGACAAAACTACATCCTTAAAATCCGTGAACTCTCACGTGGTTGTGCAGAACTTTACAAAGCTCAAGAAGCAGATAGAATAGAGAGAGTAAAGGCGTAAGTATTGAGCACTACACTCATCGGTCAAATAGACCGTATTCTATTTGAAGATGAGGGCTTTTTCATCGCAGTTTTGAAAACTGGTGAAAAGATAAGCGGTATTTACCTAGAGAGTGAAGTCTCTCATATAAAAGGTTCTGCCATAACTCTTCAAGGGTTTTGGGAAGAACATAAAAAATACGGCAAGACTTTCAAGTTTGACTCCATCAAAGTAAATCAAAATCAACTCTTTTTCTTTTTAAACAAAATCGTAAAAGGTTTTACAAAAAAACTCTCTGCCGAACTCATAGAGCACTTCGGAAGTGAAAAACTCATAGATATTCTAGATAACGACATAGAGAGACTTTTAGAGTTTAACGGCATTAAAGAGAAGCGTCTTAAAAAGATACAGACTTCTTGGAAAAAGTTTCGCTCTATGAGGAAACTCGGCGAGTTTTTAAGCCCGTACGATGTTTCACAGGCATTGCTTACTACCATCGCATCTGCTATGAAAGATGTAGAAGAACCGTGCAGCAAAATAAAAGAAAATCCCTACATCCTTACTTCCATAAACTCCATAGGTTTTAAAAGAGCTGATGAGTTGGCTTTAAAAATGGGTGTAAAAGCAGAAGATGAAAACCGCATAAGTTCGGCGATGGATTACGTACTTATGAACTACTGCGAACAGCAGGGAAACAGCTGTGTAGCAAAAGAGTTGCTCTTTTCAGGACTCAATGAGCTTTTAGGCTTTGATGATAAAAACAATCTTTATGAAGCGGCACTTATCGAGAGAGTCAGTGAGCAAAGCATTGTAATCATGAAAAATGAAAGAGTCTCTCCCGCAAGACTCTACGATGCAGAGAAATTTTTACACGACACCTTTACTAAAAGAGCAAAAAAAGACAGCGGCGGATTTGTAAAGAACTTGGATGAGTTTTTAGCAACAAAAGAGTTAAAACTCGGAGAACAGCAAAAAGAGGCAGTCAAGAAAATCAATGAAGGTGCATCTCTGCTCTTTTTAGTCGGTTATGCAGGAACAGGAAAGAGCACTACCTCAAAGACCATACTTGATTTATTAAACACAAGATATGATGAAAAAGAGATAATGACCTGCGCACTTAGCGGCATCGCATCTCAGCGCATTGCAGATACCACAGGTTATGAGAGTGCGACTATACAGTCTCTTTTGGTCAAGTATGAGGACAGAGACGATTTCCCGTTTAAGGTTGTTTTGATAGATGAAGCATCTATGATTAACTCCTCTTTGTTTGCAAGACTTATGTCAAAAGTGCACCGCGATGCCATAGTCATTGTCGTTGGAGATGATGCACAACTTCCCCCAATCGGTGCGGGAAATGTTTTGAGCGATGTGCTTACTTTGGAGTTAGCACCTATTGTAAAACTTACAAAGATTTACAGACAGAGTGAAGATCAGGCAATAACTCTTATAGCAAATGATATCCGCAAAGGAATGGTTCCCAACTATAAAAAGGCTTATGAAGATTTTGAGTTTATAGATATCAGCATCCAAAACTACTATGCTATGAAAAATCAGCTTTCACAACAAGAACAACAAGACTTAAGAGAAGCCAACTCCCTCTCAATCGTAACAGAGATAGTACACAAAGTCGTAGAGTCGGTTGAGAAAGCCAGATATAGACTAAACAACAAACTCATAAAAGAGTATCTAAACTACTTTCAAGTCATTACTCCCATGAAAGGCGGAACTTTAGGCTCAAACAATCTTAACATCGTTTTACAGGAGTACTTCAACCCAAATCCTAAAAAGTGTGTCAAAAAAGGTGGCAGTGAATTTAGGCTTATGGATAAAGTCGTTCACACTAAAAATGAGAACATGACTTCATGGAGTGCGGACGGTTTTAAGATGGGTGAAGACTCAAACCAGAGACGCATCTTTAACGGTATGAGCGGACTTCTTTTTAAGATAGAAGAGGATGATGAACAGGTGTTCGTCTTCTATCCGAATGAAGACGTGGTGGTAGTTTACGAGTATGAAGAGATAAAGACGCATCTAATGCTTTCATATGCCCTGACCATCCATAAAGTTCAAGGTATGGAGTACGATATAGTCGTCATTCCAATGACTTTCTCGCACTTTATCATGCACAATACCAAACTGATATATACAGCTATTACAAGAGCAAAACACAAGTGTATACTCATAGGCGAGAGTGGCGCATTTGAGAGTGCTTGCAAAAAATTTGAAGTAACAAGAAGAGATACCGTACTGCTAGAATTGTAATTTATATTGAACAAATTAAGATTTTATTTGCTACCATTGGATGCAATATCTTATTATATATATAAAGTGAAACTATGCAGTCAATTGATATTTTTCCGTGGAATGAGCATTTTAAAACAGGTATAGACATTATAGATGAACAACATGCCAAGTTAGTTGAGATACTTAATCGTTTGGCCACGCATGTAGCGTACGAGTCAAATGAAGATGATTTAAGAAATATATTTGATGAGCTCATTGATTACACTGTTTATCATTTCCAAACGGAAGAGGCAATTTGGGAACAGTATTTTCCTCACGATAATTTAACTATAGAACATCATGAAGTACATCAGAAGTTTATAGATGTCGCTGTTCGTTTAAATGTTGAAAAAGATGTAAAACCTCTTTCGGAGCTGGCAGACGAAGCACTTGGATTTTTAGCTAAATGGCTTGCTTCTCATATATTAGATACAGATCGCTTCATGGCTTATACGGTATTTGCTGTTGAAGATGGATTAAGCATTGAAGAGGCTAGGATTAGCGCACAAGAGAAGATGAGCGGTTCAAGCGGCCTCTTAATCAATATAATTTTATCAATATACAGTACGTTGTCTTCAAACACATTAAAGCTGATGCGTGAACTAAAAACACATGTACTTTTTGAGCAGACACTAAGTTACCAAGAAAAATATCGTCAGCTTCTTTTAAATCTCTCAACTTCTTTTATCAATTTACCTTTAGAACAGATTGATTCAGGGATAAAAGATTCACTTGATAGTATGGCAAAGTTTGTAGATGCTGATCGCGCTTATATTTTTGAATATAATCTAGATAAAAATACAATATCAAACACTCATGAGTGGTGTGCAGATGGAGTTTCGACTCATATAGACGAATTTCAAGATATTTCATTTGATATTATTTCAGAGTGGCTAGATACACATGTGAGAGGAGAAATCATTTTAGTTTCAGATGTCTTAGACATATCTGAGAGTAAGATAAAAGATTTTGTGGTTTCTCAAAAGATACAAAGTATAGTAACCATTCCTCTTATGCAAAATAATATTTGTAGGGGATTTGTAGGTTTTGATAGTGTAAAAACAAAACACAATTTTTCAGATGATGAGATAGAACTTCTTGATCTTTTTAGTAAATTACTTGCTAATATTGAAGACCGTAAACAAATTGAATCGGAACTTTCTCATGAGAGAAGTTTTCTCAAAACACTCATAAAAACAATCCCTGATTTAGTTTGGCTTAAAGATCCCGATGGCACTTATTTGGCATGTAATACCCGCTTTGAAGATTTTTTTGGTGCAAAAGAAGATGATATAGTCGGAAAAAGCGACTATGATTTTGTAGATAAGGAACTTGCCGATTTTTTCCGAAAGCATGACAAAATGGCGATGAACAGTGACAAGCCGACAATGAATGAAGAGGAACTTGTATTTGCAAACGACGGACATAAAGAGATAGTTCAAACCACAAAAGTTTCGATGCATGACAAGGATGGCAAACTCATTGGTGTTCTCGGTACGGCACGTGATATAACGCAAAATAAAGAACTTCAAAAAAATCTTATGATGGAACGAGACCTTTTTGAGCACTATCTTGAGACCGTAGAAGCTATGATAGTTTCTTTAGACAGCGATGGAAAGATCATTCTTATTAATCGCAAAGGATGTGAAATTCTCGGTTATACGCGCGAAGAACTAATTGGAAAAGAGTGGTTTAGCATATGTCTGGCACAGCCGGAGGGAATGCAAAAGGTTTATCCCGTATTTCTTAGTATAATGAATGGAAATTTGCAAGGGACTGAATATTTTGAAAATAATATTAAGACAAAATCAGGAGATAAACGCTTAATTGCCTGGCACAATTCCTATTTACGTGATGAGAAGGGTAAGATTGTCAGCACTTTAAGTGCAGGTGAAGATATTACTGAGCGTCAACAACATCAACGACATTTAGAATATATAGCACACTACGATGCTCTTACTGGACTTCCTAACAGAGTATTACTATCAGATCGTATATATCAGGCTTTGAGGCAAACACACAGACACAATTTGTCGTTGGCAGTTGTTTATCTGGATTTGGACGGCTTTAAAGCCATAAATGACAGATACGGACATGAAAACGGAGATAAATTTTTAGCTATACTCGCCCAACATATGAAAACCACTCTTCGTGAAGGTGATACGATAGCCCGTTTGGGCGGAGATGAGTTTGTAGCGGTTTTACTGGATCTGAAAAGTCACAAAGACGCTATCCCAATGCTAAAACGTCTTTTGCAGGCAAGTTCACAAAAGATAATAGTTGATGATATTGAGATGCAGGTAACGGCAAGTTTAGGAGTGACTTTCTTTGATCCGGATGATGAGTTAGATGCTGATCAACTTCTTCGCCAAGCTGATCAGGCGATGTATCAGGCAAAACTATTGGGAAAAAATCGTTACTATATCTTTGATTCATTAAAAGATAAGAAAATAAGAACACACCATGAGAGTCTAGATGAGATTGAGATGGCACTTCTCAACAATGAGTTTGTTCTTTACTATCAACCAAAAGTTAATATGCGAAGCGGTAAAGTAGTAGGTGCCGAGGCACTTATACGATGGAATCATTCGGAGCGCGGAATACTTGCTCCTGAGATGTTTTTACCGGTTATCCAGGGGCATATTCTCTCTGTGAAACTGGGAGAATGGGTAATAAACCGTGCAATGGAGCAGATACAAGAGTGGAAAAGTAAAGATATAGATATCCCTGTTAGTGTAAATGTAGATGCTATGCAGTTGCAGCAAAATGATTTTGTAGAGCAGCTAATAACTCTTTTAACAAAATTTCCGACAGTAAAACCATCGGATTTAATACTAGAAATCTTGGAAACAAGTGCCCTGGAAGATATTACTCATATCTCACAGATTATGCAAGAGTGCAGTAAAATCGGCATTTCATTTTCGCTTGATGACTTTGGCACAGGATACTCTTCACTTACCTACCTCAAACGCCTACCTGCAAAAGAGCTTAAAATCGATCAAAGTTTTGTGCGCGGTATGCTCGAAGATCCGGATGATTTGGCAATTTTAGACGGTGTGCTTGGACTCGCAAGTGCATTTCGCCGTAAGGTTATCGCTGAAGGTGTAGAGAGCATCGAACATGGTGAGATGTTACTTAAACTTGGATGTGAAATTGCTCAGGGGTATGTCATCGCCCGTCCTATGCCGCCTGAAAATATTTCAAGCTGGATAAAGCAGTACAAAGTAGATGAAAAGTGGAAAAATACTACACCTATCAGTCGAAATGATATGCCTTTACTCTATGCTGTTGTAGAGCATAAAGCATGGTTAAATAATATTTTGACATACTTTAAAAATATACGTCGGACTCCTCCAACACTAAATCATCACGAGTGCCGTTTTGGAATGTGGCTATATGAAAGCGGAATGGAACGCTATAAAGATAACCTTGAATTTGAGGAAGTTGAAAAGATGCATCGTAAGCTGCATGAGGAAATAAATATTTATGTAAAAGAACATGCTTATAACAGCTTAGAAAATTTAGAAGCACCTATAGATGAAATAAAAAAATTGAGTAAGAATCTGATAAATGCTTTTAAAAAGTTTGAAGATACAAGAAGAGATACAGTTCTTTCGGAGTAATAATTATATATTGTTATAGAATTGTTAAAGATTATTAAAGGAAGTGCTAGTTACTATTAACAAATGTTATTTTATTAAAGCTCTCAAAAGGCTGTTTTATGTCAAAAACCAGAGTGTGGAATAGAGATGATTTAGATGTTATAGATGTTGCTATGGCTGTTTTAAGCCCAGTTGGTTCGATAGTGTTGTTTAACAGATGCTTTGGTGCAATTTTTGATGATAAGAACAAAGGCATAAGCGGGAAAAATTGGTTTGAATTTTCATTATCATCTGAACAAAAAGAGAGTGCCGTAAATCTATTTGAGCGTGCCGTATCAGGAGAAGAATCTGCAATAGATGAACTTCAAAAGATGCGTATTACAGAAAAGTATGAATCGGATTTTGTTACATGGGAGATTTTTGTACTTCGAAATAAAGAAAACTCTATAGAAGGCGCTTTGTGTGTAGGTATAAACAGCACAAAACAGATAGAAGCTCAAAATAGCTTAACAGCTGAAAGCGAAGAGCAGCGGGCTCTCAACTCTATTTTGAGTCTAAGTTTAGAAAATATCTCTTTAAAAGAGCAGTTGGAGAGAGCACTTGGCATACTTCTCTCCTTATCATGGCTTACCATAAGAGATACAGGAGGAATATTTTTAGTAGATAAGCAGAGCGATACGCTAATATTAACTGTAGAACACGGACTTCATCCTGCACTTTTAACTATGTGTGCAAGAGTACCGTTTGGACATTGTCTATGTGGACGTGCTGCTGCAACCAAAGAGATACAGTACGCATGTTGTCTGGATAAACGTCACGAAACAACGTACGACGGCATTCAGCCACACGGACACTACAACATACCTATAATATCACAAAATGTAGTACTCGGAGTTATAGTTTTATATTTGACTCACGGGTATGCAAGGGATGAGAGAGAGCTTATGTTTCTGAATAGTGTCGCAAACACTCTTGCAGGCTTAATAGAACGATATCACGTTCAGGATGCACTCTCTAGCAGTTTGGAAAAGTTGGAGCAAGCTCAAACGATTGCACATCTTGGAGGATGGGAGTGGGATACAGTCGAGAATAAAATCTACTTTTCAGACGAAGCTATGAGTGTTATGGGCAGTGCTGAATTTCAAAAAGTTATGAGTTTGGAAAAGTTTATGGAGATTATTTATTCAGATGATAGAGCAACGGTTCAAGAAGCTGCCGAAGCAGGATTCAACGGAGATGATTTTAGTCTTGATTACCGTATAGTTCAAAAAGACGGTTCTGTGCGAAGCATTCACACTCAAGCCAAAGCACTGTTTGATGCCGATGGCAAAATTACCATAGTTACCGGAACTATGCTTGATATAACAAAGCGTAAAGAGATGGAAGATAAACTCCGATTATCTGCGACAGTTTTTGAAAACACGACAGAGGGTGTGATAATTACGGATGCCGATAGAAAAGTCATCTCAACAAACAGAACAGTTTCCGATATTACAGGATACAAAAATGAAGAGATTATTCAAAAACCTATCTCAATATTAAAGTCTGAGCGCCATGATGAAGAGTTTTACAGTGACATATGGGAAGTAGTAGCCAAAACAGGCAGTTGGCAGGGTGAGATTTGGAATAAACGAAAAAACGGCGAAATATATCCTCAGTGGCTAAATATAAGTGTTGTAAAAAATGCAAACAAAGAGATATCCAACTATGTTTGGGTTTTTTCGGATATAAGTGCTATAAAAGAGTCACAGCAAAAACTTGATCATCTTGCTCATCATGACCCTCTTACGGGTTTGCCGAACCGTTTACTCTTAGATGCGCGTATGACTCATTCACTCTCAAGAGCTAGGCGTAATAAAAACAAGATAGCCGTTATGTTTCTTGACCTTGACCACTTCAAAAATGTAAACGATACGCTTGGACATCCGGTCGGTGATTTGCTTCTTCAAGAGGTTGCAAGCCGCTTGAGCAACTGCGTAAGGGAAGAGGATACGGTATGTCGTCAAGGTGGAGACGAGTTTATAGTTATACTTGAAGAACTTCATGATTCACATTTTGCCAGTGACGTTGCTCAAAAGATAATTTTCTCATTGGCCCAGAAGTACAATCTTCAAGGACATGAGGTTTTTGTTACTTGCAGTATTGGTATAAGTCTATATCCGGATGACAGCGAAGATATAACGACTCTTTATAAAAATGCCGACAGTGCACTTTACCGCGCAAAAGCACAGGGGCGCAATGCATACCAGTACTATACGGATGAATTGACTCGTAATGCAATGAAGAGAATGCAGATGGAAAACGGTTTGCGAAATGCCATAGGGCGCAATGAGTTGGTTTTATATTATCAACCGCTTGTTGATCTCTACAGTGGACAGATAGCAGGTATGGAAGCACTGATCCGCTGGCAGCACCCTGTAAAAGGGTTGATGGAGGCGGATGATTTTATTCCTCTTGCGGAAGAGACAGGACTTATAATTCATATAGGGGAGTGGGTTCTGCGCAGCGCATGTACGTGTTTAAAATCATGGATTGACAATGGGCTTGCTAAACTTAAGATGTCCGTAAATATATCATCTGTTGAGTTTAATCAAAAAAACTTTTCGCAGACTGTAGCAAAAATACTTAGCGAAACTGGTCTAAAAGGCGAGTATTTAGAGCTTGAGCTGACGGAAAGAATAGTTATGAAAGACGCACAAAACACCGTAATTATAATGGAGGAGCTTAAAAAACTAGGGGTATCGTTTTCTATAGATGACTTCGGTACAGGGTACTCTTCTCTTAGTTATCTAAAAAAATTTCCTATAAGCAAAATTAAGATTGATAAATCATTTGTCAACAACATAACAACTGATTCCGAAGATGCCGCTATTTCACAAGCTGTTATTTCGATGTCTCACAGTATGCATCTAAGAACTGTGGCCGAAGGAGTAGAAAGTCTTGAGCAGCAGGAGTTCTTACGTTCACGTCAATGTGATGAGATTCAGGGCTATTATTTCAGCCACCCTCTACCCGAGGCTCAAATACGGGAACTTTTGGATAACGGAAGCAAGATAGATATTGCAAAGCTGCAAAAAAAAGAAAAAGTTCTTTTAATAGTAGATGACAATAAAACAATAAGTGATAAGCTTGAACACATATTGCAAAATGACGGATATAAGATTCTTCATGCATACAACTCCCGTGAAGCGCTAAAAATAATGGCGACAAACAATGTTCATATCATTGTTGTAGACCAGGATTTATCGGAGACGGATGGTGTAGAGCTCCTAAGAAAGGTTAGAAAACTCTATTCAAATACAATACGCGTCCTGCTTACTTCATACAATGACCCAAAAATTATTGCAAGAGCCGTTAATGAGAGTGCAGTACATAAGATTATTTCCAAATCATTGTCCAACGATGAACTGATGCTTAAAGATATCAGGGCTGCTTTTATTTACGCTCAGGGTTTGGTATAAGGTTTTTAACAAGAATTCTATACCGTACTACTAGAGTTGTAATCAAAGCTACATCTTATTTTAAATCATCTATAATTATTTATAATTGTTCATAAGGATTCTCAGATGTCAAACGGATTTAGAATGAAAATAGCAATATGTGGTAAAAGTGGACTTGTAGGCTCAAAACTAGAAGAGATGTTTACGTCCAAACATAGTGATGTCATCGGTGTCAAAATTAGAGAAAACACAAAGATTGAAGATATTGCAAAAGATATAAACAGATGCGATGTTCTGATTAACCTCAGTGGAGCTACCATTTTGGCCAGATGGAGCAAGACTTATAAAAACATACTTTACAACAGTAGAATAGATACAACAAGAAAACTTGTAGATGCTATTGCTCTGTGTGACAAAAAACCAAAACTTTTCATATCGGCATCCGCTGTCGGAATTTATGATTCGGAGGCAAAGCATGATGATTATTCCACTGAATATGCCGATGATTATCTTTCTCATATCTGCAAAGATTGGGAAGCAGAAGCAAGACGTGCAGAGGAGTATGACGTAAGAAGTGTTCAGGCAAGATTCGGAGTCATCTACTCAAAAGACGGAGGAGCGATGCAAAAGATACTGCCTCCATTTAAGATGGGAGTCGGGGGAAAACTGGGTGAAGGACACCAGATAATTTCTTGGATTCATATAGATGATTTGGTTCGTGCTTTTGAGTTTATCATTAGAACTCCTGAGCTAAGAGGGCCTATAAATTTTACCACAAAACACACACTCTCAAACATAGAACAAACTAGAATATTGGGCGAAGTTCTTCATCGTCCTACTTTTTTAGGTGTTCCTGCATTTATGATAAAATTGGTATTTGGAGAGGGTTCGACTGTAGTCTTAGACTCAAAAGATGTCTACCCGAGAAAACTATTGGAGAGCGGGTTTGAGTTTAAATTTGACAGATTTGAAGATGCCCTAAAAGACATAATTCGTTGATTTGTGTTATGATATAGGGAGATAAACATAGGAAAAAGTGATGATAGATGCTATTTTACTACGCATTGCCAAGAGTGCGATACTGGGCAAATTTGATGACACATACAAAATAGATGAGGAGGCTCTTGTTCGTGAGTATCCTTTTTTAGCCAGAGACGGTGCCGTATTTGTGACTTTAAACTATGACAATAATCTGCGCGGATGCATAGGTTCTATCATAGCGCATAGAAGACTCATTGATGATGTTATACATAACGCAGTCTCTGCAGCTTTCTCCGACCCGAGGTTTAATGCTTTAAATGAGAGTGAACTCTCGCATCTAAATCTTGAAGTATCGCTCTTGAGTGAACCTGAGATTTTAGAGTATGACGATTATGAAGACCTGCTGAGAAAAATCCAGCCTAAGATTGATGGCTTGATTTTAAAGCACGGAAGATATCAGGGGACGTTTTTGCCACAGGTCTGGGAACAGCTTCCCTCAGCGGAACTGTTTTTGGAGCATCTGAGTTTTAAAGCCGGAGCTAATCCGTCTATATACAAAGAGCATCCGACAATATACAGATATGGTGTTGAGCACATAGAGAAAAAATTCGATGGGGTGCAAGCACTTTAGAGGAGGATTTAACATGAAAAGAAGTATGAGTGTAGCCGGTAGTTTTTACCCGGCAAGACCGGTTGAGCTTGAGAGATATTTTGAGCACTTCAATACCGTCTATGATGAGGAATTTACTCTGCCAAGCCTGAAGAGCAGGGCTGTAATAGTTCCGCATGCAGGTTATGTTTACTCAGGTTACACGGCGAATATTGCTTACAGGATTTTGCGCCAAAGCGGTGTGAAGAAGTTTGTAGTTATCGGACCTTCTCACAGAGTAGGTTTTGAAGGTATCAGTCTTTGTGATTTTACAAGTTATGAGACTCCCTTCGGAGATATAAGTTCCCAAAATGAGATAGCCCAAAAAATAAGAGACAGGTTTTCATTGCCGTGTTATCCCGAGGCACATCATGAACACAGTACAGAAGTGCAGTTTCCATTTATTAAGCACTATCTACCGGATGCAGAGATAGTAGAGCTGGTGTACAGCAGTGTAGATTCACACTATGTCTCAAAAATCATTGATTTTGTACTCTCAATTGATGATTGCGGGGTTATCATAAGCACGGATCTAAGTCATTTTTATGATGAAAAACAAGCAAATATATTGGACAATATCTGCCTGAAAGCCGTTAAAAACTTAGATTTGGATTTAGTTCATGAAGGCTGCGAAGCTTGCGGTATTACTGGTGTTAAAGGGATGATGTTAAGTGCTAAAGAACTTTCTTTGACCTCGCATCTGCTTGATTACAGAACCAGTGCGGATGCCAGCGGAGATACCAGCAGAGTCGTAGGATATATGAGTGCTTGTTTTTCATGAATAAGACAAATATATTTTCAAATATACCTGCAGAGATTCAAAAAGAACTCTTTGAAGATATCATATCAAAAGATGGGCTGAGAATAGAGCGGATAGTCTCAAAAGGACACACTACTACAGAGTTTGAGTGGTATGACCAAACAAGTGATGAGTGGGTGATCCTGCTTAAGGGTGAGGCAGTTTTAGAGTTTGAAGATGCTCCCGATGTAAAACTTCAAGCGGGTGATTATCTAAACATCCCCGCACACACAAAACACAGAGTCTCTTGGACTAAACCCGATGAAGAGAGCGTCTGGCTGGCTATACACTACTGACTATAGGAGTAAATGCCTTTGTGCTGACTTCTATGGCATCTCCTATGTTTAGGTTTTGTGCTTCATCTTCGCTTACTACCACTTCTACAAGCTGCTGACCTATGGCTATAACTGCTATGTAGATGACGTCTACTTTTTTTATATCAAGAAGCTCGCCGGAAAATGAAAACTTTTGACTTCCAGATGTTCTTAGCAAGATATCTTTTGGTTTTCCATCATTTGTAATTTTACCATGCTCAAGAACAACTACTCTAGATGCAAGTCTGTATATCTCGCTTGGGTCGTGGCTTACCATGATGGTCGTGGTGTTGAACTCTTTATGCAGAGTCAGTATCTCATTTTGCAGCTTTGTCCTCATCTGCGGGTCAAGTGCCGAGAGCGGTTCATCCATAAGAAGGAGTTTTGGTCTGTTCATCATTGCACGGCAAAGTGCAACTCTTTGTTTCTGTCCTCCGCTTAAAGTGTTTGGGAATCTCTTTTTAAGCTCGATCAGTTCAGTGATGCCAAGCAGATGCTCTGCAAGTTCAAGGTCTTTTTTTACATAAAGAAGGTTGTCTAAAACACTCATATTCTCAAAAAGAGCATAGTCTTGAAAAACAAAACCTATGGCTCTTTTTTGTGGAGGAAGTTTCTTTGTAGAGTCCAGCCAATTCTCTTCGCCAACTTTTATATCTCCTATAGCATCTTCAAGTCCTGCCAAGATGCGAAGCAGTGTAGTCTTTCCGCTTCCGCTCTTTCCGCTTAATGCTAAAAACTCTCCCTCTTGGATATTGAGGTTTATAGCTAACTCCATATCCGCTTGTGAACCGTGAAGTTTTTTATTTATATCTATTTTTATCATAGCCCAGGCTATCCTCTCTTGCTTTGCAATTCACCTTATTTGTGAAATCCGGCAAATTTATTATTGTTTTTATGGTTAAAGATGTAGACACTAAGCAGAACTAAAAAGCTCATGCCTACCATTATCGCACTATATATGTGAGCCAAAGAGTAGTCCATAACTTCGACCATCTCATAAATAGCTACAGATGCCACTTTTGTCTCACCTGGGATGCTCCCGCCAACCATAAGAACCACTCCAAACTCTCCGACAGTGTGGGCAAAGGTTACGATAATGGCAGTTATAAGTGCAGGTTTCATGTTTGGAAGGGCAACTTTTACAATAGTCTCCAATCTGCTTTTTCCGCTGATGTAGGAGGCTTCGAGCATGTTTTTGTTTATGGACTCAAAACCGCCTTGCAGGGGCTGGACCATGAAAGGCAGAGAGTAAAAAGAGCTTGCAATGACCAGACCAGTAAAGTTAAAGACCAGTTTCACTCCAAAATACTCATCAAAAAAAGCACCGATGGGGGAGTTTTGAGAAAGAGCTATAAGGATGTAAAAACCTAAAACAGACGGAGGCAGAACTATAGGAAGTGCTGTTACTGCTTCAAGGACGGGTTTGCTTTTTGAGCGGGTCTGTGAGAGCCACCATGCAAGAGGCATGGAGAGTATAAAGAGTATAAGTGTCGTGATTGCTGCCAGTTTAAAAGAGAGTATAAAAGGAGCAAATTCCAAGGATTCTAACATTCTATAATCTCCTTGATTGACAATTCGCTTGCCTTTATAAAGAGGGTGACCCTGTCACCAACTTTTAAGTTCATTCTTGCAGATGAAGCTTTAGTGATGACACTCTCGCAAGTAGCATCTCCCATACTAAGTTTTACACTGCTTAAAAGTTCACCGTTGTTTATCTCGGTTATCTTTGCATCAAGCTGATTTGAGTAGCTGATATCTCCGCTGAACTCTTTTGCTATGGCTATATGTGTCGGTTTTGCAGTGAGTATGACTTTACAGCCGACTTTTATCTTTTCATTTAGATCCAAACTCATCATACTAAGTTTCTGAGCGCAGAAGTCAAAGTTTACAATGTTAAGGTTTTGTACACTCTGGATTTTTGTTATTTTTGCCGTGAACCTGTTCATTGCACTGAGTATCCGTAATTTTTAAATATCTTTTTTGCATCGGCTGAGAGGATAAAGTCATAAAAAGCTTTTACCTCTGCATCTTTTTTTAACATCACGATGCCTTGTTTTATTGGGGTGTAGAGTTTTGTATCAACTGCGATCCAGTTTATGTTCTCTTTATATTTTGACATCTTTTTAGAGTATAGAGAAGACTTTGCTATGATTCCTATATCGGCTGCACTTAGAGCATAAGAGAGAGTTTGAGAGATTGACTCTCCGTAAACAAACTTACTTTTTACGGCATCTTCAATCTTTACATTTCTCAGTGCTTGCACAGCGGCTATTCCATATGGGGCGGTTTTTGGATTTGCTATAGCTATTTTTGAGATCTCTTTATCTAAAAGCAGATTTATTCCTTTGCTGAAATCTCTTTTTTTACTGCTTATAAGTGCCAAAGAGCCTAAAGAGTAAACTTTAGGCTCTGTTATCGCTATTTTTTCTTTATATAACGCTTGCGGATATTTCATGTTTGCAGACATAAACAGATCATACGGAGCACCGTGTTTTATCTGTGCTGTAAGTTTTCCGCTGCTTCCAAGAGTCACTCTTACTTTTGTATCGGGATGAGTCTTGTTAAACTCCTGTTTTAAGTCCTCTATGGCGTAACTTACATTTGCCGCTACGGCTATGTTTATAGTACCTGCGCCAAGTGCCGAGATGCCGAGTGCCAGTAGTATCAATAATCTTTTCATTTATATTCCTTAGATGCTGACAATAATATCTGTAGCTTTTATAATCGCATAGATTTCTTGGCCAATCTTGAGCTTTAGTGATTCCAAAGAGTCATTGCTTATGGCAGAAGTGAGGGTGTTTTTGCCTATAGAGAGTTTTACCTCAGTACTTACTGCATCTGTCTTTAGTGCCGAGATGGTACATTTTATGATGTTTCTGGCGCTGATTCCGTGAAGCTGTCCGGTTGAGAGCATGATGGAACTCTCTTGAACAAGCGCAAAGGCTTTATCGCCTTTTTTGAGATTCATGTCTGTAAATGTCGCAGTCGGAATGATGGCAAAAAGTGAGGTATCATCAGAGATGCCGAGTTCGACTTTAGTGTTGTACTCTGCTGTGGAGAACTCTTTTATGTAGCCTGTTATCATGTTTCGAGAGCTGCTTTTCATATGAAGCTTGCGTATAAGTGAGAGATGGTTGTCATTGTTTATCTCGTTCTCATCTACTTCAAGCAAGAGGGCGTTATAAAACTCTTTGAATTTTTTAAATGAGTTTATCAGGTCTTTACCGACCTTGGTCACCTGTGCGCCTCCGCCATTTTTACCGCCTGTGACTTTCTCTACAAGAGGTTTTTCAGAGAGATTGTTCATGGCATCTACCATATCCCAGGCAGCTTTGTAACTCATCTTCATGGCTTTAGATGCTTTTGAGATAGAACCGTGTTCATCTATCTTTTCCAGAAGTTCAACTCTACCGTTTCCAAGCAGGTTTTTACCTTCTTTTTTAAACCAGATTCTACCTTCGATTTCCACACTAAACCTTTGTATATTAAAATATATAACGAAATAATATCACTTTAGAAAAAAGATGTCAATAATGATAAATAATTTTTTTTGTATAGTATAATAAGTCTATGTATTTAAAAACCAGACGTACTTTTTTAAAAA
Organism: Sulfurimonas sp.; assembly: GCF_041563495.1. GTDB lineage: Bacteria > Campylobacterota > Campylobacteria > Campylobacterales > Sulfurimonadaceae > Sulfurimonas. The sequence goes on along the minus strand of NZ_JBFFMZ010000002.1, from coordinate 187,569 downwards.
AGACAGCCTTTAGTACAACTGCCCTTGTTTTGCCAGCGGCGGAAATTTTTGCATCTGCATCTGTGCTTGATACTCTTGAACTTGCTCAAAGAGATTTATATGGGGATTCAAGCGATGCTCCAAGCTTTAAAGAGATAAATGCAAGAGCTTATTTAAGCCTTGTTCTGACTCACTCCCGCGTTATGCAATCTACAAAGAAATTTATAAAAAACGGTGCATTATGGTTGGACGAAGAGGCTGAGAAGCTTTATAAAAAACCATACACGAAACTTGATAAAAACGAGCGTCAAAAGACTCTGGAATCAGTCGCTCAGTACAAGTGGGGTGAAAACTGGATGAATGTGATGCTCAGTTTCATTTACGAGGCAGTTTTGGGTGATACCATTTACGGTGTAAACAAAAATGAAAGCGGTTGGAAATGGCTTCGTCATGCATCCGGACTGCCAAGACCAAAGGAGCCTTTGCTGTGAAGTATGATGTCTGCATAGTCGGGAGCGGTGCGGGAGCTGCTCCAATAGCCTACGAACTCTCAAATGCCGGTTTTAATGTGGTCGTTCTTGAAAAAGGGAAGTCTTACAAAGAAGAAGACTTTTCAAAAGATGAGTTGGCAATCTCACGAAGAAATAAATTTACGCCTCTGCTTAAAGATGAACAACATGTAATGAATGTAAGAGAAGAAGACGGGACTTTAAATAGATATGAGGGAGCTCAGAGTGACTGGAACTTTTGGAACGGCTCTATGGTCGGCGGTTCATCTAATCTTATGAGCGGTTATTTTCACAAGATGCACGAAAATGACTTCAGGCTTAAAAGTGTTTACGGAGATATAGAAGGTGCAAATGTTGCTGACTGGCCAATCTCTTTAGAAGAGTTGGAACCATACTATGAAAAGGTCAAAAAAGTTGTCGGCGTATCGGGCGAGGGCATGGAGTATAAAGCTTTAGAAGTAAACGGTGCTACAAAGTGGTTTGACAAAGCATGCAGAGAGTTAGGATATAAAAGTTTCGCTACACCGCGAGCAATACTTTCTACTCCTGCGTTAGATAGAAACAGTTGTTCATATTCAAACTTTTGCGGAAGTTATCCATGTGCCACAGGGGCAAAAGGGAGTGCAAGAGCGGCATTGCTTCAAAAGTGCGATGCAAAGATAATCAACGAAGCTTTTGTCTACAAGCTTGAGAGTGATGCGAGCAGAGTGACGAAAGCTCATTATTACGACAAAGAGATGAAAAGCCACTCTGTAGATGCTAAGATATTTGTCGTAGCGGCTCAGGCTATTGAGAGTTCAAGACTTCTATTAAACTCTAAGAACTCTTACTTTCCAAACGGTCTGGCAAACAACTCGGGACAAGTCGGAAAAAATCTTGTCTTCTCAGGCGGAGGAGCAGGAACAGGCCGCATAAAAAAGGAGAAATTAAGTGATGCAGAGTTCCAAGAACTGATGACTCCGGGCTTGTTTTTTAACCGTTCACTTCAAGACTGGTACGAGTATGAAGAAAACGGCAAAAAATACAAGGGCGGGACTATAGACTTTTTGTTTGAACACTCGAACATCATCTCTCGTGCATCCAGAGAGTTTTATGATGAAAATGGCAACATAATGTGGGGAGAAAAACTTCAAAAAAAGATTCACGATACTCTAACCACTTCGAGAATCTTAACCTTTGAAGTATTTAACGACTGGCTTCCAACTGACTACACCTATGTCAGTATAGATGACAAAGTAAAAGATAAGTACGGCGTAGCGGTCGGGGCAATAAACCTCTACGGACATAAAAGAGATATTGAGGTGGGAGAGCATCTGGCATCAAAGGCTGAGAAAGTCCTAAAAAAAATGGGAGCAGACGAGATATCCGTAGATATATCAAACTCTCCTCCTCCAAATCTGGTGGCTGGAGGCTGTCGTTTTGGAGCAGATGCAAAGAGTTCGGTACTGGATAAAAACTGCAAAGCCCATGAGTTAGACAATCTTTACGTCACAGATGCCAGCTTCATGCCAACGGGCGGAAGCGTTCCATACACATGGACTATCTATGCAAATTCTTTTAGAGTTGCTGATTATTTGAAGAGTATTTTGTGATTTTGTAACATTTGATTTTAGGAATGGTTGTGCACTTATGGTTAACTATCCCTCTCCAATGATTTGTTTAATAATTCAAAACTGTACTTTAAAACGTTTTCCGTCGTTTGTTCTTGCTTCACCAAATCCATGACCATTCCATTCACTATATTGAACTATAACCTCCATCATTAATTTACTTACATTACTTCGAAGCAATGCATAAGCATTTGAAGTACCTCCAGATGTAAGAGTATAAGATGTTGAACTACCATAAGCTGATGCACTTGAAGTCCCAGAATAAGCAGTAGCACTACCAAATGTATTTCCAAGGCTAAAACTAGCATTGCTAACAGCACTGTATTGTCCAGTTAAAATTTCTCCGTCTGGCATAACTACTGTAACCATACGATTTGCTTCATTGTATTTTGCATCTAAAGCTGTACCTGTTTCAAAATTGACTATTTGCATCTTATGAACACAGCCGCTTAAGAATAAAAGAATCATTATAGAAATTAAAATTCTCATCAATACTTTTTTCCTTTTTTATTTAACGAATATTGTAGCATAAGCACATACAAAAATTAGAAATAACAGAACATTAAAAACGTTTTATTAATTAGAACTATGTTTTAAAAAAGTGATAAAAGATATGATTTTAATCAAAATAGCTATAAAAGCTTAAAAAAATCATGTATATTTAATACTAAAATAGTTGTTATTTGAATAAAATGTTTGTTGATTTGTAAAGTATTTCACTAAAAGAACATAATGTTCTTTTAGCTATTAGATAAATTATTGTAAAATTGCATTACAAAAACAAAAAGGATAATTATGGCTTACGCAACGGCAAGACATATTTTAGTAGCAAGTGAAGATGAGTGTAATACTTTAAAAGCAGAGATAGAAAGCGGAGCTTCTTTTGAGAGCGTAGCACAAGCACATTCTCAGTGTCCATCAGGCGCACAAGGCGGAGATCTAGGTCAGTTTGGTCCGGGACAAATGGTTCCTGAATTTGACAAGGCAGTGTTTAGTGGTGATGTGGGAGTTCTATACGGACCTATTCAGACTCAGTTTGGTTACCACCTTCTTGAAGTAACATCTAGAGGCTAGGCTATATCATGGTAAAAGTAAGTGCTATACAGATGCAGATGAGCGACGACATAGAAGCAAATGTCGCAAAAGCAGAAGCGTATGTTCGTGAATCTCATGCAAACGGCACACAAATCATACTTTTACCGGAACTTTTTTCATCCCTTTACTTTTGTAAAGATATGGATGAAAAGTATTTTTCTCTGGCAACTCCTTTGAAAAACAACTCACTAGTAGAACGCTTCTCAAAGCTTGCAAAAGAGCTTCGTGTAGTTATATTAGTCAGTTATTTTGAAAAAAGCGAAGACGACTATTTTAACTCTTTGGTTGTTGTAGATGCAGACGGAAGAGTAATGGATAACTACCGTAAGACTCACATCCCTGACGGTCCCGGATATGAAGAGAAATTCTACTTCAAACCTGGAGATACAGGCTTTAAGGTTTATGAGACAGCCTATGGCAAGATAGGTGTCGGTATCTGCTGGGATCAGTGGTTTTGCGAGACTGCAAGAGCCTTGACGCTTATGGGTGCCGAGATCATCTTTTATCCTACTGCCATAGGAAGCGAGCCTGAGATTCACTTAGACTCAAAAGAACACTGGCAGCGTGTTCAAATGGGGCATGCCGCAACAAACACCGTTCCTGTCGTTGTTGCAAACCGCATCGGTGAAGAAAAAGGCGAGAGTTGTTCTTTGACTTTTTACGGTTCATCGTTTATAACAGACTATACAGGCGCCAAAATAGCCGAAGCTTCCAGAGACAAAGAAGAGATTATCTATGCAGAGTTTGATTTAGAGGACAATGCCAAACAAAGAGAGTACTGGGGACTTATAAGAGATAGACAGCCTTCTAAATATGGCATAATATCTCACTAATGTGATTTTGGAACCTTTTTTGCTTTAGAGATGTAAAAATATCTCAGCAAAGGTAGGTTTATGGAAATTGTATTGCGCAATAATCTTATTCTTATCACTACAGGATTTGACACTCTAAATACTCCGTGGATGAAGGATTTTTTAAATCATCACGCAAGAGGTATGCTTTTTTTACCAAAAGCAGTCTTGGTATTTAGAAATGATACACTGACTGAAGTTAGAGAGGAATTTTTACACGAGCTCTCACAGCACCATGCAAAAACGCATGATTTTGATCATAGATTTTTTCTTCGCTCGATGCTAAAGTACGGCACACAGCCTATAAGAATAGAACTGGAAAAACTTGAAGATCCTCAAACCGTAAAAGTAAATCTTTATGCGTATGATAAAAACACAGTTTTAATCTCCATAGATCAGCCTAATTTATGGGTTCTAAATTATTTTCGTTCTCAGTTGGAAGTCTATGTAGAAAGAGGAACCGATATCTCCTTGGTGGTAGATGTCGGCGACTATAAAGCAAAAGCAAGACTTGAGAGGGCTTTAAATAAAAGACATATCTTGCATTATCAGATACAGTACTCTTACGATAACCGTTTTATGAGTAAACTCTACAGTGATTTTGCAAGTTACAGTTTTGGTGATTTGTGTAAAAAACAAAAAGATGATGAGAATATTCGGCTTTATACCCTACTTGAATGTCCGGTCGGTGCGAGTCAAGATGCACTCAAAAAAAGCTATAAAAAATTGGCTAAAGTCTATCATCCCGACAAGATTGTGCATGAGTCTCCAAACATGGTAGAACACTACACGCAAAAATTTCAGCTTTTACAAGAAGCATATACGGCACTTCGAATCGTTAGTTAAATATTTAGTTCAAAGAGGTTACCGATAAGCTGAGTGTTTGAAGCATTTTTTAGAAGTGCTTCAAAGTCTTCAGAACTGTAGAGTGCTAAATATTTTCCCTGCATCTGTTTTAATTCTTTTGAGAATCCTCTTTTAGAAAACAGAACTACCTGATAGGGTTCTATATCTAGTTTTTCGCATTTTTCTTGCAGTTTATGCAGTTCACTTTTGTTTACTCTATGATTAGTCCATTTACATTCTGCCACATAAACTTTCTCTTTGTTCGTGACTGTCAGTATGTCTATCTCGATTTTTGCATCCCAGTAACTTCCTGAACTAAGTATCTGTGCATCTCTAAGGTTATAGTTTAGCAGTACTTCTGAGAGTTCTTCAAAGACCAGACTTGTATAGCTGTTTTGTTTAGTCTCAAAATCTTTAAAGAATTTTTCGTAATCACCGTTTTTTATATGTCTGATATTTGGATATATAAAGTAAAACCAGAACCTTATAAAAGGGTATGTAAAAAGGACTTTATGAGAGATTCTGTGTCTTGCTATCTCTTTTTTCAGTTTACCGTCTGGGTTTAGACTTTTTGCAGGTTCTTCTCTGGAGTATTCTATCTGGATAAGACCTTTTTCCTGAAGAAAGTTAAGTGCACCGCCGCCGTTTCCGTTGTTCAGCCCAGCTCGTCTAAAAGCTGAAAATATTCTTCTGTCACCGATTGCCAGAGCAGTTAAGAGTCTTTTATAGTTTGTCTCGTTTAGTGTCAGTTGTTCTATCTTTTGGTTTAGTTCATCAAAGTTTTGAAGGATGATATCTTCTATAAGAAAAGAGATGGGTTTTGTCGTATCAATCTCCAGACCAAGACCGCCAAAGATAGCGAAATACTCAATTTGAGTCTCCATATCATCGGGAAAGTTTCTAAAATAAAATGAACGAAATTGTTCTAATAGTTTTGCGTTTGTCATTAAGTGTATTTTATCATAAAATTATTACCTATAGGGTTTTTAGAGATGCCCTAAAGTTCACTTCCCCATTTTAATGCATCTATTCCGTACTTTTCTCTGAGCTTTTGTGTGTTGTCTGTCAGCTTTTTCATCTTCTGTTCATCATTAAAACCGATTAGTGAGAGCTCTTTTTTAGAGTCTCGCGTAAAGCTCGAGCAGTTTATACTGAGTCTTATGACATGCAGCCGTCTTTGGGTGTCCGCTTCGTTAAAAAGGCTAAGACAAAGAGAGTCAAATTTTTTCTCTGTAAAAATTTCGGCAAGAGATATGTTTTTGTGAGAACTCTGACTCATCTCATAAGAGATGCTAAGGTGAAATACAGTCGGGACGACCTTTAGTTTTAAGATGGCAAAGCTGAGATGCCTTGCTAATATGTGAACTCTTCTTCTTAGCTCATTCCTATCGTGCAGAGGATCAAAAGTACGGGAGATGCCGATGGACTTTCTTTTGTGTGTCGTCTCTATTGGCGCATCTGCAAGACCGCTTACTCTTTTGTACAGTTCCTTTGCGTAGGGACTCCACGACTCGATTGTTCCGCGTCTTTTTTTCAAATCGCCAAGTGTGTGAATCTGGGCTGAGCGAAGCCTCTCTTTCATACTTCGACCGATTCCGGCAAACTCTCCGACGGGGATATTTTGTATGAATGCATCCAGCTCGTAAGGATAGATAGTTTTGCATCCAAAGGGTTTGGCAGCCGTTGTGGCAAGCTTTGCGATGTAGCGGGTTTTTGCCGCTCCTATGGATACGGGAAGTTTGACTACTCTTTTTATCTCATGTCTTAGGTTGTCTATGAACTGCTCGACTTCATCATCTTCTATCCAGCCGGACAAGTCTCCGTAAAACTCATCGATGCTTGCCTGTTCTACAAGCGGAATGCGAGACTGCAAAAACTCATGAAGCTCATGAGATAATTTTTGATAAAGAGACATGTTAGGTGCTTTTATGATTAGTTCAGGACAGAGATTAAGCGCTTCTTTAATGCTCATAGCGGTTTTTACGCCGTATGCTCTTGCTTCATAACTTGAAGTTGTTAAAATCCCGCGTACTTTTCCGTCCGCATCTTTAAAGGCGTCTAAGTCGTCATCTTTTTCTTCATAATCTTTGTAAAAAGTAGGAACAAAAGAACCGGAATTTTCAAAGTTCACGGTCTGTCTTTTTGCATCTTTGTTAAAAATCTTTGTGTCACTTCTTCCCCCTATGGCAACAGGTTTATGCTCAAGTGACAAATCTTTGATGCGGGCAGCACTTACAAAAAAGCAGTCGATGTCAATGTGGATTTTCATAGTCTAATTATATATAAAACTAAACGCTTCTGTTAAAAATATGACAAATTGAAAATAAACTTCTTGCTATAATGACACTCATGAAATATTTACTCATTGCATTTGTACTTTTGTTTAGTGCTTGTAGTACGAAAAACTATGAAATTACGCAGACAAAAATCTTTATTATAAAGTCACCAAAAATCAAGTTTGCTGATGTGGGCTACTTGCGAAACTCTGAAAAATCAGTAGAATTGGAGCTTTTTGCGGCTGGAAAAGCGATAGAGAAGATAACTATCAATCATCTTATATGCACTAGTGAAGGTTGTATGACAAAAAGCAGTTTCAACAAAGATTACCTGCATGAGTCATATCCGAGTGGGGTACTTCAAAATATACTCCTTGGAAATGCCATTTATGATGGAAAAAACAGAGTTCAGACTCCAAGCGGTTTTGAACAAAAGTTAGAAGATGATAATGTAGATATAACTTACAGAGTGAGTTCAGATGCTATCTACTTTAAAGACAGAAAAAACAAAATAATATTTAAAATCAAGGATACTAAATAATGAGCAAGGCTAAAAGTAATAAATTTGTAGGAGCACACACAAGTGCAAGCGGCGGAGTTTTTAATGCCGTGACAAATGCTCAGGCGATAGGTGCCAAAGCATTTGCGCTTTTTACAAAAAACCAAAGACAGTGGGTTGCAAAAGATTTAGACAGAGAGACTATAGACAAGTTCAAACGTGCACTTGATGAGAGCGGTATACTTCCTAAACATGTTTTACCACATGACTCATACCTTATAAATCTCGGGCATCCAGAATCTGAAAAACTTGAAAAATCAAGAGAAGCATTTATAGATGAACTTCACAGATGCTCCCAGCTTGGACTTGACAGACTTAACTTCCATCCGGGAAGCCACTTAAAACAAATAAGTGAGGATGAGTGTCTAAGTATAATCTCCGAGTCTATCAATATAGCTCTTGATAAGACAAGCGGAGTAAAAGCTGTTATAGAAAATACGGCGGGACAAGGAAGCAACCTTGGTTACAAGTTTGAGCAACTGGCACAAATCATTGACAAAGTAGAAGATAAAAGCAGAGTGGGCATCTGTATAGATACTTGTCATATGTTTGTTGCGGGTTACGATATAAGGACAAAAGAAACATACGATAAAACTTGGGATGAGTTTGGAAAAGTCGTAGGGTTTGAGTACTTGATGGGAATGCACATTAACGATTCTAAGCCGCCTCTTGGTTCAAAGAAAGACAGACACCACTCTTTGGGAGAGGGCGAGATAGGTTTTGATGCGTTTGGATTTATAATGAATGATAAAAGAATGGATGACATCCCGTTAATATTAGAAACAATCGATGATAGCATCTGGAAACAGGAAATAGAACTACTTTATTCTTTGGAGAATTAAGTATTATTCATGTAATATTAGTTGGGATTTTTTGAAAAAAATGGGTGTAAGTTACAAATTTTAAGGATTTAATTGAAAACATTAGTTGATTTTTTACAAAGCAAGAAGATTGAAGAATCTCAAATATTTGCACAGCTTAAGTGTAGTGTCAACGAAGCTCTAATGCTTCAAAACTTGTCTAAAAAGTATATGGAAGGACAAGACGATGTCTTGGTCCTGGAACTATTAGGCGAACTTTATGATGACAAAGGATTTGAGCATCTTGATCATCTGCAAGAAGTGAAGATACTTCTTGAACTTGGCTGGATACATCAGCAGAGTTTTACTCCGGTAAAAATATCTGAAGTGACACCTTTGGAGCTTTTGAACACTGCAGTCGGCCTCAGTCCGTCATTTTTAAAACTGCTTCAAGACGGTGCGACTGATACAGAGATACCTGATATTAAACCCTATACAGACCATCTTGAGTATTTGCAAGACCAGTTTTTCAGGATTGAGCTTTATCAAAAGATGAGCACCATCCGTCAAAACGTTCACGAGCACTCTCTTGGCATCGACAGAGTTCAGCATAAACTTCAACTGCTTGAACAGAGAATAAGTCAAAGAGTAGAACAGACTACGGAAAAATTGGTCTTAGATAAATTTTTTAAACAAAAAAAGTTTCAGATTAAAGAAGAAGTTATCTTTTTAGCACTCCTTCGCGAGGAGTACAGTGCTACGGATGCATCTCTAAGAGAGATGAACACTTTGATTGATCTAATCTCTTTGGATGAATATGACCGTATTAAAAACCGCTCTCTCTTAGAAGACGGTTCAAGTCTGCTAAATGAAGGAATCATCGACTATGAAGAGATGCTTAACCCTTTTGGCGGCATCTCAAGAGCGTTTTACATCGTTGATGACATACTTCAAAGTATTATCCATCCGCAAAAGAATAAAAAAGTACGTCGTCTCAAACTTAACGCGGTCATAGATGACCAGGATATCTTTGAACTCATAGAACCGGAGACCTCTTTAGAAGATGTAGTTCTTGCAAAAGAGACACAAACTACACTTGAAAACCTGATGCGCCAAGTTGACAAAGAAGTAGTAAACCGTTTGATAGAGTGGGGAATAAAAGATAAAAAAAGCGGTATAGATGCAAGAATCATCTTTTACGGTCACGCTGGAACCGGTAAGACTATGACTGCCTACTCACTGGCAAAATCACTAAAGCGCCAGGTGCTCGCTTTTGACTGTTCTAAGATTCTCTCAATGTATGTCGGCGAGAGTGAGAAAAACGTCCGTAAGATATTTGATACCTTTTATGACCTTTGCGAGAGAACAAAATCTGAGCCTATTCTTTTGTTAAATGAAGCAGACCAGTTTTTGGGTGCACGTTCTAGCGGTGTTTCAAGTGGTTCTGAGCAGATGCACAACCAGATGCAAAACATCTTTTTAGAACAGATCGAGAACTTCAGAGGTATGCTTATAGCTACGACTAACCTGCTTGAAAACATAGACAAAGCGTTTTCAAGACGATTTAATTACAAGATAGAGTTTAAAAAACCAGATGAAGCACAAAGACTCATACTTTGGGAGAAGATGCTTCCTCTAAATGCTCCGTATGAAAAAGGTTTTGACGTAAAAGAGTTGGCTAGCTACTCATTGACAGGCGGACAAATCAATCTAATCATAAAAAACACGGCATATAAAGTAGCCGTAACAGATGAGCCTCTTTTTACTTTAAATGATTTCATAAGTGAGATTAAAAGAGAAAGAGATGCAAATTTCGACAGTGAAAAATCCATGGGGTTTTTAAGTAAATAATTCTACTTTAATGTAGAGTTATTGCACATTCTTATAATAATTCATAAAAAATCTAATCTAATAATTAAGCGTAAATTTAGCTGTTTTTCACTCTTTGTAAATCCTAGTGTTACTTTTTTACACCTATGTTACCAAGTGCTAAAAATCATGTAGCGTTTAGTAGCATTTTAAAATTCTTCCCCTTTTGGCTTCGTAAATTTAATACTCTTTTTGATATAGTGCACTAACTGTTTTTTCTAGGATAATGCTTGAAAACAATGAAAAAATTATTTAAAGGTAGGTTATATGGAGCATATTAGCACTGCAAATCCGTATTTTGGGGTATTTGTATTATTTGTTATAACATTTGGTGCATTTACGGCTACGACTATGATAGCTCGTTTAGCGAGTCGCGCGTTAGCTGCGAAAAATAGCGAAAAGATTAGACTCTCAGTTTACGAGTGTGGACCAGAGGTAACTAGACAACCAAATAGAATATCACCACAATTTTATCTATTTGCGTTACTTTTCTTACTATTTGATGTTGAGATTATTTTTATGTTTCCATGGGCGGTAGACTTTAAACTACTCGGCTGGTTTGGTTTTGCCGAGATGCTAATGTTTATATTTTTATTAGCTATTGGATTCGTATATGCATGGAAGAAAGGAGCACTTGAATGGCACAACATAAAGTAAATTATACACAAAGCGCCGGCTTGCCTGTAGCGCTGACAAGTATTGATAAAATCGTTAACTGGGGTCGTTCAAACTCATTATGGGCACTTACTTACGGTCTTGCTTGTTGTGGTATTGAGATGATGGCATCGGGTGCGTCAAGATATGACTTTGACCGTTTTGGAACAATCTTTAGAGCATCTCCTCGTCAAGCAGATGTTATGATTGTTGCGGGAACGCTTACAAAGAAGCACGCTGAGTTTATCAAAAGACTATACGACCAGATGACTGAGCCTAGATGGGTTATCTCAATGGGTTCATGTGCAAATACGGGCGGTATGTTCAACACATATGCAACAGTTCAGGGTGTTGACAGAATTATCCCTGTTGATTTATATCTTCCTGGTTGTGCACCTCGTCCAGAGACACTTCAGTACGGAGTTATGTTACTACAACAAAAAATCCGTGCAAATCATGCGTCTAAAGCACAAAAAGCAAAAAGGTTAATGTAATGAGAGCATATACACCTAAAGACAATGTACAGAAAAAAGCATACTATACGGACAGATTTTATAAATCTCCGCAAGTTGCAAAGAGTACGGTAGAAAGTGATGAAGTTTTCAGCGCAGATTTAGAGGCAATAAAATCTAAGTTTGAAGTTTTAGATGCTTTCATCCAAGTTGGACAGATGGTTGTTTACATCAACGCTAAAGACAATTACGGTGTTTTAGAACTTATGAGAGATGAGCTTGAATATACTCAGCTTTCAGAGATGAGTGCTATTGACTGGCTTGCAGATAGAGGCGGTTTTGAAATCTTCTATCAGATGCTGAGTATGGGCAAACGTAAACGTATCCGTATTAAACTTTTCATAGAAAAAGGACAAGCGGTAAACTCTGTAGAGAAACTTTTCCGCTCGGCTGACTGGTCTGAGAGAGAGATGTTTGACATGTTCGGTATTCAAGCTAACGGACATCCGTTTATGAAAAGAATTTTAATGCCTTATGACTGGCAGGGACATCCTCTTCTTAAGACTTATCCATTACAAGGTGATGAGTTTGCGGCTTGGTATGAAGTAGATAAGATCTATGGAAAAGAAGCGAGAGAAGAAATTGGGCCTGAAATTCGTGACACTTCAAGAATTGACCGTTATGATTCACAGAGATTTGCTCGTTTAGGACATGAAGTTCCTAAAGGAACAACAATTACAGGAGACGAGCTTGCTATAGAGCAGGCTTACCAAGAAGACGGTGGTGTGTTCTTGATTAAGAAACTTGATAAAGAGTCATCAGTTGTTATTGATGATCCTCAAAGATAGGGTGGTAAAAATATGGCACAAATTAAAAATAGATTAACACCGTTTTTTGAAAATATCACTTTTGATAGAGACGATAATGAGCTTATCCTAAACTTCGGTCCTCAGCATCCATCAGCTCACGGACAGCTTCGTTTAATGCTTCACCTTCAACAAGAGATGATTGTAAAAGCGCATCCGGATATTGGTTATCTTCACCGTGGTATGGAGAAAATGGCTGAGAACATGATTTACAATGAGTTCATGCCTACAACTGACCGTATGGATTATATCGCTTCATCTGCGAACAACTACGGATTTGCTCTTGCAGTTGAGAAACTTATCGGTTTAGAAGTTCCTCGCCGTGCGAAAGTTATACGTATGCTGCTTTTAGAGATTAACCGTCTTATGTCTCACCTTTTTTGGTTAGCTACTACTGCTCTGGATATAGGTGCGATGACAGTTTTCTTGTTTGCATTCCGCGAGAGAGAATATTTGATGGATATCATCGAAGGTTATTGTGGAGCTAGACTTACGCATGCTGCTATTCGTATAGGTGGTGTTCCTTTGGATATTCAAGATAGCTTCCTACATCAACTAAGAGTATTTTTAAATAAATTACCTCAAAATATCAAAGATTATGAAGATCTTCTTGATACTAACCGTATCTGGTTAATGAGAATGGAAGAAGTCGGTACTATTTCTAAAGAGATGGCTCTTTCATGGGGTTGTACAGGCCCTATGCTTCGTGCGTCAGGTGTAGCTTGGGATCTTCGTAAAGAAGAGCCGTATGAGTTATATGATGAAGTAGAGTTCAATGTTCCTTACTCAGATAAAGGCGATAACTTCGCTCGTTACCGTATCTATATGGAAGAGATGAGAGAGTCTGCTAAGATTCTTTACCAAGTAATAGATATGTATGAAAAATGTGTTAAAGACGGAGAAACAGAGTTAATGGCTCATGCTCCTAAATATGTATCGGCTCCAAAGCTTGATATCATGACGCAAAACTACTCTTTAATGCAGCACTTTGTTCTTGTAACACAAGGTATGAGACCTCCTGTAGGAGAAGTTTATGTAGCTACCGAATCACCAAAAGGTGAGTTAGGTTTCTTCATCAACTCCCAAGGCGGACCGTATCCGTACAGACTGAAGCTTCGTGCTCCGTCTTTTTGGCACACAGGTATTTTAACTGACTTGCTTCCTGGACACTTTATCCCGGATGTTGTTTCAATTATTGGTACTACAAATATTGTATTTGGTGAGGTTGACAGATAATGAAAAGATATGATTTAAGACACTTGAAATCTGAGTTTGAACCTAGAATGAAAGAGATTTTAGGAACTCACAGTGCAAAAGAAGTAGCAATCTTTTTATTTGAAATTGGTGATTTTACTCCAATTCAAAAATCAGCAGATTTAGTAAGAGAATGTGGTTATGAGTTGATGAACTCTTTAAAGTTTAACGAAGTCGACTGGACTATCGTAGTAAAAAAAGCTTAGGGATTTAATTTGAGTAAAGTATATTTTTCTACTTGGAATGGTGAACTGATTAACAATGTCGGCAAACCACAAGAAGAGTGGGAAGAATCAGCTTATAACCTACCTGCAACTTACGATGACCATCGTGACTCGAAAGCCTTTATCGGCTGGGACGGTGTTTCACTGTTCAACGAGGATGTTGATGTAATCCGTCTAGCTATGGAATATGCTGCGCAGTATCAAGTATACTCTGAAGCTTGTGGAAGATGTGCACCCGGAAGATGGGGTGGCAGAATTCTATATGACCAACTAGACAAGATTGCACGTGGTGAAGGTAGCATAGCTGATATGGACCACTTAAAAGAAATCGGTAAAAGTATGCAGATCACTTCAAAATGTGAGATCGGTAAGACTGTTCCAAATCCTATTATTGATTTAATGACTCATTTTGAAGATGAGTTCATGGATTGTATAAACAATCAAAAACCGTCTAAACACTATAACGATGAAGTCGGTTATATTGCAAAAATTACTGCGCCTTGTACTGACATGTGTCCTGCACATGTTGACATTCCGGGATATATTGAGGGTGTAAGAGATTTAAGATTTGATGATTCTCTGCAAGCTACGCGTCAAACTATGCCTTTAGCACATGTTTGCGGTCGTGTTTGTCCGCATCCTTGTGAAGATGCTTGTAGAAGAACGAATCTTGATGAACCTATCTCTATCATGGAACTTAAGCGTCTTGGTGCAGATTATGAGACTGACCACGGTTTTGGTTTTTTCCATCCTATGGAGAAACAAGAAAGCAATGGTAAAAAAGTTGCAGTCATCGGTGCAGGTCCTGCCGGACTAACTACGGCTTACTATCTTGCAGCAGAGGGAACTCAGGTAGATGTTTATGAAGAACTTCCTGTTCTTGGCGGTGAAGTTGCCGTAGGTGTTCCTGAATACAGAATGCCTATCGACAAGTACAATCAGGATATCGAATGCGTAAAAGATATGGGAGTTAATTTCATAACTAACTCTCGCATCAATGCTGATGATATGAGAAGATTTGAGCAGGAGTACGATGCAACTATGGTTGCAACCGGTACCCGTATATCGAAAAAAGTTCGTTGTGATAATGAAAGACCTGAAATAAAAGGTTACTGGTCAGCTATCGAGATGCTTGACCAGATAAATCTTTGGGACAAGTATGAAATCGGTGAAAAAGTAGACTTGACAGGTAAGACTGTTGTTTGTGTCGGTGGTGGATTTACATCTATGGATGTTGTCCGTTGTGCTGTACGTGCAAACGCTAAAAAAGTTTACATGATCTATCGTCGTGACGAGAAGACAATAATAAGAAATACGACCTATGAAGAGTATCATGAAGCAGTTGAAGAGGGTGTAGAATTTTTATTCCATTCGGCTGTTAATACTATGGTTGATGAAAATGATGTTTTAAAATCTTTATTGATAGACAAGTTTGAGCTTGTGCCTGACCCTGACGGCGGTCGTCCTCAACTTGAATTAATAGAGGGCGCTTCATATACGATAGAAACCGATTATCTGATTCCTGCAGTTTCGCAATCGGCAGATCTTGACCTTCTTCCTGAGGAATGGGAAATAGAGATGACGTCTTGGGCTACAATCAAGACAAACGGTAAAGATTATATGACGTCTCGTAAAGGTATTTTTGCATCCGGAGATTGTGAATATGGTCCTATGACGATTGTAAATGCCGTCGGCCAAGCAAAACGAGGGGCATCTGTAATATCAAGATACATTCAAACAGGAGAAATATCTCTGACTGATGATGAGATTATGGAAGACCATCTTCGTAAACTCAGAGTGTATGACAAAAAAGAGAAGGTTGAAGGTTGGCTTCCGGGCTTACCGAGACAACAAAGTGAGAAACTTGACGTTGATGTTCGTAAAGACAACAACAAAGAAGTTAATTTAGGTTTCACACAAGAAGAAGCGATTAGCGAAGCTGACCGCTGTATGCGTTGTTATTACATCGCTATGGTAGCTACGTGAGAAAGGGGGATAAATGATTAATTTTAAAATTGACGGTATCTCCGTAGAAGCAAAAAAAGGCGAGACAATTTTAACGGTAGCTCGTAAGAATGACATATACATTCCTACTATGTGTTATATCTCTAAGACTACGCCTTGTGCATCTTGTCGTATGTGTGTTGTAGAAGCTGAGGGAGTTGAAGGTTTTGTTCTTTCTTGTAATACTCCTCCGACTGAGGGCATAGAGATTAAGACAAACACAGAAGCTTTAGAGAATGAGAGAACAAACATCATGAAGCTTTATGATGTAAACCATCCTTTAGAGTGTGGTGTTTGTGACAAGTCAGGTGAATGTGACCTGCAAAATAAGACTTTAGAGTTTAATGTAGCAAAACAAAACTTCTCGGCTCGCGACCAGTCTCGCCAGACGAAAGACTGGGGACTTATCAACTATGATCCGTCTCTTTGTATTTTATGTGAAAAATGTGTTCACGTATGTAATGAAGTGATCGGTGATGATGCTATAGACGTTCAGTTTGGCGGATACAGCTCGACTATCATCCCTAAAAATTCTGATGTTCTTGATTGTACTTTCTGTGGAGAGTGTATTGCGGTATGTCCGGTCGGTGCATTAGTAAGTTCTGACTTTAAATATAGTGCAAATGCTTGGGAGCTTAGTCGTGTACCTGCTACATGTGCTCACTGTTCTGCAGGTTGTCCTTTAGAGTATGAAACAAGACATTCAGGAATAAACGGTGATGATTCTATCTACAGAGTGAAAAACAACTTTGAGTTTACATCACTTTGCGGTGCTGGTCGTTTCGGTTTTGACTTTGATAACAAAGAAACAAAAGATGAAATTGCATTTCACAAGGCTGTAGAAGCTCTGAAAAGTGCAAAAGCTATTCGTTTTTCATCGATGATTACAAATGAAGAGGCTCATATCCTACAACTTTTAAAAGGGAAGTTTGATATCAAACTCTTTAATGAAGATGCAAGAAAATTTCAAGAGTTTATGAGAGCATACAGTTCTGTGAGCGGAAAACTTCACCATAGCGGTTCACTGGATGCAATTAAGCAATCAGATGCGGCAATTGTTATCGGAAGCAGAATAGCTACTGACAATCCTGCTGTGAGATATGCACTTACAACTGCAGCTAAGCACAACGGTGCCAAAATAGTGTACGCTCATCCTATGGAAGATGCTTTAATGCAAAACACTGTAACTCAGCTTATGAAGTATGAAGTCGGTACAGAAGAGGGTGTTATAGCACTTCTTGCAAATGCAATTCTTAAAGATGCTGACCTGTCTGATGAGGAAAGAGCGTTTTTTAATGATTTAGATTTGGGTTATCTTGAAGCTGAGAGCAATATAGGTCATGAAGAGATATCTTTTATGATGAAGTCATTCTCAAGAGCAAAAAACCGTGTGCTTATTATAGGTAATGATCTTATAGCTCATAAACGTTCAGACAATATTGCAAAACTTGCAGCCATGATAGAAAAATACAGCACATTCTCGTTAGTGGTAGTTCCAAGCGAAGTAAACACTCTTGGTGTATCTTTGATATGTGATTTGGAAAAAGATGAAGATATAATCGATGTAGTGGGTTACAATGCAAAAGGTAACTTCATCATCTCATCTCTGGCTTACGCAAATCTTGCAGTACCTTCATTAAATCAGCAAGAAGGAACTTTTGTAAACATAGACAACAAAGTGCTTCCTACAAATGTTGCGGTCGGTTTTGACGGTTATACACTAAATGATATTGCAAGTGCCTGTGGTATAGAAAAAGCAAATACCGTTGATTACACTAAAGAGCTGAACAAAAGCGTCGGTTTTAAAGATATTGATTTTGATGGCTTAGAAAACTTCTTGTCTCCTTACGGTGATGACAACAGAGGTTATCTGCTTGATGAAGTGCTGTGTAAGGCTGAGGGTAAACTTGATGAAGTAGATGATTTACCTGAATTTAACGGTACTATAATATATAACGCAAATCCGGTTTTACAATTCAATGCATATACAAATCAAGCTAAACAATTAGAAAAAGACAGCACTCTTAGAGGTTCTGCTCAGTTTGCAGCTGCCGCGAAAATCTCTGATGGCGACAGAGTTGAGATTAGCTTCGGTTCTAAGACTCTGACAAGAGAGTTTAAACTTGACAGTGAGTTGAAAGGTACTATAGCCTTGAATCCTACATTTGATGATGTGATTGATTCAAGTAGATATAGATTTGAAAAATCCAAAATAGTGAGAGTAGTATAATGAGTAAAATTACTATAAATATTGACGGTAAAGAGGTCGAAACACAAGAAGGCGAGTTTATACTAAATGCCGCGCGTGCTAACGATATTTTTATACCAGCTATATGTTATTTAACAAGATGTAGTCCGACATTGGCTTGTCGTATCTGTCTTGTTGAGGCTGACGGCAAACAAGTTTATGCTTGTAATGCCAAGAGCAAAGACGGTATGAATATCACGACTACAACTGAGAACATTGCAAAAGAACGTCGTGCCATTATGGAAGTATATGATGTAAATCATCCGCTTCAGTGTGGTGTTTGTGACCAATCTGGTGAGTGTGAACTGCAAAACTATACATTAGAGATGGGTGTAGATGCACAACATTATACAGTTAAAGATGTGGATAGAAGTTCTCATGACTGGGGACATATCCATTACGATCCGGGTCTTTGTATAGTTTGTGAGAGATGTGTTACCGTATGTAAAGATATGATTGGTGACAACTCTTTAAAAACTATTCCTCGTGGTGCAGATGCATTAGATGCCGAATTTAAAGACACTATGCCAAAAGATGCTTATGCAATGTGGAACAAGCTTAACAAGTCTGTTATCGGTTTGACTAACGGAACGGATGTTTTAGACTGTACAAGTTGTGGCGAGTGTGCTTCAGTTTGTCCTGTTGGAGCTTTAGTCGATACTCACTTTATGTACAAGTCTAATGCATGGGAATTAAGCCAGGTTCCTGCAACTTGTGGTCACTGTTCTGCCGGATGTCAAATCTCTTATGATGTAAAACACACAAGTATCGCTGATGATAGTGATAAGATTTACCGTGTAATGAACGAGTGGAACTATGTTTCACTATGTGGTGCAGGTAGATACGGTTTTGATTATGAAAACAGAGTTGCGTTTAAAGATGAAGCCGCATTTGCATCTGCAATAGAAGCTTTCAAAAAGGCTGATACGATTGCATTTACTTCAACAATAACGAATGAAGAAGCATATGTTCTTCAGACTTTAAAAGAGAAACACGGTTACCGCCTTGTTAATAACGAAGCAAAATCTTTTCAGACATTTTTAAAAGATTATAGTGAGATAAGCGGAACTATGCTTTATTCAAATGACTTGAAATCTACTCACAACTCTAACTTTGTTATTTCTGTCGGTGCAGCACTAAAAAGTGACAACCCGAATGCTAGATATGCACTTAATAACTCAATGACGGTAAATAAAGGTGCAGGTCTCTATTTTCATCCACTTCAAGATCCTATTATAGAAGGTCTCGGTAAAAGCATCATGACTGTTAAGCATGCTCCGCTTCAAGAAGAGGCTGTCTTGTACCTGATATTAGACCTATTCGCAGATAAAGAAAAACTTCCTAAGAAAGTAGTTGAATACTTAGCAACTTTCCACTCTGAAAAAACAGTAACGGTTGAAGAGACTATTAAAGAAGAAATAGTTGAAATCGTTAAAGAGACTAAAGTAAACGAAGAGACGGGTGAAGAGGAAGAAGTAGAAGTTGAGAAAAAGAAAATGGTTCCTAAAAAAGTATCTAAAGAGGTTGTTGTAGATGATAATGCTCTTTTAACTATTTTAGGTGCTGATGACAGTTTCATGGATGAGTTAGATAAGAACTTAAAGAAAAAAGATACTTTTGCAATGATTGTAGGACCGGATTTATATAATCATCCAAACTCTAAAAATCTTGCAAGACTTGTAGGTTTAGTTGAGAAGTGTAGTGATTTTGAACTTACTATGATTCCGGCACTTACTAACTCTTTAGGTGTAGCACTGATCTGTGAACTTGATGATGAATGCGGTTCATACACTGTAGGTTACAACGTCAGCGGAGACTTTACTCTCTCTGCTTTAGGTAACGGTGACTTGGATATGCCGGCTATGAACCAACAAGAAGGAACACTGACTTCTATTAACAAAAGAGTTAATCCGACAAATGCAGCATTGCCTTATAATGGTTATGAATTAAATGACATAGCAAACGAGCTTGGAATGAAAGCTCAAAATATTATTGATTATACGGCATCTCTTCCTACATCTGTAGGTTTTAAAGCTGAGGCATTTGATAACTTACCGAATCATTATGAAAATGATGGGACAGAGGTCAGAGGATATCTTTTAGAGAATGTAAAAATCAAAAGAAGCACTAACCAGAATGTTGAACCGTTTGGTGAAGATAAGCTAGAGGGAACTCTAATTTACCTTGCAAATCCTGTAAGACAATTTACTGATTTTACAAACAAAACGACTAATCTTGATGAAGTTGCAGGTCTTTATATGAGTGAAGAGTTCTTAAGCAACTCAGAACTAAATGAAGGGGATAGCGTGAGAGTGAAGAATGGCAATGGAGAAATTATTGTGAATATCGTTAGTGATAATAAAATTGCCGGTGATATAGCAGTTCTGCCGACATTTGATTCTAAAATAAATTCAGAGGCTCTGTTTAGCGGTTATCGCTTTGCAACAGCTTCGATTGAAAAGGTGTAATATATGGAAACAGCATATTTAATTGAGACGGTTATAAAAATCGTCGTAGTTCTACTTGTCTTTTCTGCATTAGCGGGGATAGGAACTTATTTTGAGCGTAAAATTCTTGCATTTATGCAGCGTCGTCTTGGGCCAATGTATGTTGGTCCGTTTGGATTACTGCAGGTTGCTGCGGATGGTGTGAAACTTTTTACTAAAGAGGATATTATCCCGACTAATGTTGTAGGCCGCGTATTTAAGATAGCACCGGTTATCACTGCCGCTACTGCATTTATGGCTGCTGCTGCGATTCCATTTTTACCACAGTTTACTATCTTTGGATACACGGTACATCCGATAGTTGCTGACATTAATATCGGTATTTTATATATCCTTGGAATCATGGGTGTCGGTCTTTACGGTCCACTTCTTGGTGGTATGGCTTCAGCAAATAAGTTCTCGCTTATCTCTGCTGCTCGTGGTGCTGCCGTATTTATCTCTTATGAGGTTGTAACAGGTCTGTCAATCTTAGCTCCGATTATGATGGTTGGTTCTTTATCACTTATTGATTTTAATGAGTACCAAGCAGGTGGAATCACTGATTGGATTATATGGACTCAGCCGGTCGCATTTGTTTTGTTTTGGATAGCTGCATTTGCTGAGACAGGTCGTACTCCATTTCACCTTATTGCTAATGACCATGAGATTATTGATGGTTTTGGTACTGAGTACTCTGGTATGAGATGGGGTCTTTTCTTTATCGGTGAGTATGCAAATATGTTCTTTATCTCATTTGTTATTCCACTTATTTTCTTAGGCGGATATGGAGACGGTAGTTTACTTGGAGCATTAGGGCTGCTTGCTAAAATGGCATTTTTCTTTTTCTTTTTCTTATGGACAAGAGCTGCTTGGCCGGATGTAAGACCGGATCAATTGATGTGGTTATGTTGGAAAGTCTTAATGCCGATAGCGGTATTAAACATCTTAATCACTGCAATAGTGTTGATGTAAGGGGGTAATGATGAAAAATGAACAATTTAACAATAGAGAAATCTCCAACGAGTATTTTCTAGTAGATATCGAAGATTATCCAACTGACCCGTGGGGTAAATTTAAAAGGGTAGTTAAAAGAACTTTTAGAGGCGAGCTGTTTGTCGGTCTTTGGGTTGTTATGCGTGAGATGATCAGATTTGATATTCATACTGTTCAATATCCCGAAGAAAAGATGCCTATAGGTCCGAGATATCGTGCTGTGCATGAGATGAAAAGACTATGGGAATCAGATACTGAAAGATGTATCGGTTGTGGACTTTGTGAAAAAATCTGTATATCTAACTGTATCAGAATGGAAACAAAGATAGACGAGAATTCTCGTAAAGAAGTAAGCGAATACACTATTAACCTAGGACGTTGTATCTTCTGTGGTTATTGTGCTGAAGTTTGTCCAGAGTTAGCTATTACACACGGTGGACGTTATGAAAATGCATCTGACCAAAGAGAGCACTTCGTAGACTATGAAGCGATGCTTACACCACTGGATAAGATGAAGGCTGGAGCTCAAGTCGAGTTTGAAGGTTTTGGTGCTATTACACCACATGAAGATGAGCGTGTTAAAAAAACACCTCTCGCATATTAAGGAGTTTGGGTATGTTTGAAGCGATTGCTTTTTATCTGTTTGCTTTTTTAACGATAGCGATGTTTTACATTACTGTAACAACATCACAAGCGTTATATGCTCTAACAGCATTAGCGGCAGGAATGATTTTTATATCAGCATTTTTCTTTATTTTAGGTGCTGACTTTTTAGGTGCGGTACAAATCGTAGTTTATTCAGGTGCTGTAATGGCTCTTTACGCGTTTGGTATGATGTTTTTTGATACTACCAGAGAGGTTAAAGAGAAAAACGGAAACAAACTTCTTGTTATAGGGTTATCAACGATTGCAGCTGTTTTAGTTGTTTTAATCTTTGCTGCTCCGATTGTCGGCGACAACATCAAAGCTTTTTACCCAATGGTAGAAGGCGCAGGAAATACTCAAGAGGTCGGTATAGTTCTTTTTACAAAATACTTGGTTCCTTTTGAAGTTGCTGCTGTAATGTTACTTGTTGCAATGGTTTCAGGTATCGTTTTAGCAGGTAAGAAAATGGATCTTTCTCTTACTCTTATGAGTGATGCAGAGATTAAAGACATGAGAGAAGAATTAAATAAAAAGGTACTTTCATGATGGAAATAGGACTTAATCACTATCTTGTACTTTCTACAATTTTATTCGCTATTGGTCTAATAGGCGTAATGAGAAGAAAGAACCTTCTAATGCTGTTTTTCGCAACTGAGATTTTACTAAACTCTGTAAATATTGCTTTTGCTGCGATTTCACACTTTTACGGTGACTTGACTGGTCAGATGTTTGCATTTTTTGTAATTGCGATAGCTGCTTCAGAAGTTGCTGTAGGACTAGGATTATTGGTTGTTTGGCATAAACGCCACAACAATATTGACCTAGATTCAATGTCAACGATGAGAGGATAGAAATATGGAAGTATTACTATACACAGCACTGTTCGCACCGCTTGTAGGATCTTTGTTCGCTGCGCTTTTTGGTGCAAAACCTAAGACGCTTATTACTGGTGTTGTTACAAGTGCTTTACTGGGATTATCACTGATAGCTAGTACGATTCTTTTAATATTTGTACTATCTACAGGACAGCATGTACATGTTGAGCTTATGACATGGATGGCTACCGGTGACCTTTATATCCCTTTTGGTTTCATTGTTGATCAGGTAAGTGTTACTATGATGATGGTTGTTACTTTAGTTTCAACTGTTGTACACGTTTATGCTATCGGTTATATGGATCATGATAAAGGTTTCAACAGATTTTTCTCTTGGTTATCTGCATTCGTTTTCTCAATGCTTGTTCTTGTAATGAGTGATAACTTTGCCGGTCTTTTTATCGGTTGGGAAGGCGTTGGTCTTTGTTCATGGGGATTAATCGGTTTCTGGTACCACAAAGAGAGTGCTACTTGGGCAGCTAATGAAGCGTTCATTATGAACCGTATTGCTGACCTTGGGATGTTAATCGGTATTTTCTTAATATACTGGAACACTGGAACACTTCAGTATCACCAAGCTTTCGCAGCAATGCCAGGTCTTGATACTGCTACGATCACTTGGATAGGTATCTTCTTATTTATCGGTGCTATGGGTAAATCTGCTCAGTTTCCGCTTCATACTTGGCTTGCGGATGCGATGGAAGGTCCTACTCCTGTATCGGCACTTATTCACGCTGCGACGATGGTAACAGCAGGTGTATATTTAGTTGTTCGCTCAAACGAGTTATACAGCCTTATCCCGAATGTTGGTCTGTTTATCGCATCTTTAGGTACATTTGTTGCGATTTTTGCAGCTACAATGGCGCTTGTTAATCGTGACATCAAGAGAGTTATTGCATATTCTACATTGTCTCAGTTAGGTTACATGTTTGCAGCTGCAGGTCTTGGTGCTTACTGGGTTGCATTATTTCACTTAATGGCTCACGCTTTCTTTAAAGCACTTCTGTTTCTTGGTGCAGGTAACGTTATGCATGCTATGCATGATGAACTTGATCCGTTTAAGATGGGTGGTCTTGGCAAGACAATGAAAGGTACTATGATTCTTATGACTATCGCATCTGTTGCCCTTGCTGGTATCTTTCCTCTTGCGGGATTCTTTTCAAAAGACCTTATCTTGGAAGTTGCATTTGTAGACCATCACTTTATTATTTACAGTGTTCTTTTACTTACTGCAGGTTTAACTGCGTTTTACTCATTTAGAATCATTGCTCTAATCTTTCACGGTGAAGATCGTCATACTGCTTTAGGTTTCCATCCTCACGAAGCTTACAAGTTTATGCTTGTTGCAATGACACCTCTTTTAATCCTTGCGGTAATCGCAGGTTCGTTTAAAGCAACTTATTTTGAGTATGTAACGCTTCTGCTTCCTGATGCAGAGTATCACGTACATTCGGCTGCTACGTATTGGATTATGACAATCGGTACTCAACTCTTTGTTATTCTTTCAATAGCGTTTGCTTATAAAAAATATATGAGTAAAGACATAAAAGTTCCAGACGGAACAAGTGCGATGGAAAACAGCTTTAAATATAAGCTATTGATTAATCAGTACTATATTCCGTATTTTTATGAAGAGTATTTAGTAAAACCATATAGAGAATTATCAACAGTATTCTGGAAACAAGTTGACCAAAAAATCGTTGATGCATCTGTAGACGGAATAGCAAATATATTCTACTCAACAGGTGAAAGTACAAGAACAATGCAGAGTGGTAACCTATCTACAATGCTTAAGTGGATGGTAGCAGGTCTTGTTGCCCTGTTATCGCTAGCTGTTGTTTTTGGACTAGCAGTTAGACATTCTGATGAAATTAAGACAATTTTATCAGGTTTAGGAGTTTAATAGATGTTAGACAATATTTTATCGATTTTAATTTTCTTTCCTGCCGTAGCAGCTATATTCGGCTTTGCGGTTGCTAAAGACAGTATTCGTTCTTATGGTGTATCTGTTGCATTCATAGAGTTCGCTCTTTCTTTGATGTTATGGTTCTCATTTGATTCAAATGTATCAGGTATGCAGTTCATGGAACAGCTTCCGTTAGTACCGGCATTTGGAATTAACTATATTCTAGGTGTGGATGGTATTTCACTATTCATTATAATCTTAGCAGCATTCTTTACGATGATAGGTATAGCATCTCTGACTGATACTAAAGATGTTAAAAACATGATTATCACGCTTCTGTTTTTACAGATGACTATGGTAGGTGTATTTGTTGCTCTAGATGCAATCGTATTTTATGTGTTCTGGGAACTTTCTTTAGTACCTATGTTGTACATTATCGGTGCATGGGGTGGTCCTCTGCGTATATACGCATCTGTTAAGTTTTTCCTATATACATTTACAGGTTCTCTAGTAATGCTAGTCGGTATGCTTTTTATGGCGTATTTTTACTATCAGGCAACGGGTGTATGGAGTTTTGCTATCTTAGACTGGTATCGTCTAATTTTACCTGAGACATTCCAACTTTGGTTATTTGCAGCATTTTTCTTAGGTTTTGCAATTAAAGTACCAATGTTCCCATTCCATACTTGGTTACCGTACGCTCACGGTCAAGCACCGACTATCGGTTCTGTGATACTTGCGGCAATACTTCTTAAAATGGGTACATACGCTTTTATCCGTTTTTCACTTCCGATGTTCCCGGATGCTTCAGTATTCTTTATGTTCCCGATAGCAGTTATCGCTATTATAATGATCATATATACGGCAATGGTTGCATATGCACAAGAAGATGTTAAACAAGTTGTTGCTTACTCTTCAGTGTCACACATGGGTGTTATTATTCTTGGTACATTTGCTCTTAATGTAGAGGGTATCACAGGTTCAATCTTCTTGATGATTGCCCACGGTGTTGTCTCGGGTGCTCTGTTCTTGCTTGTAGGTGTCATTTACGACAGACGTCACACTAAAATGATGAGTGAGTTCGGCGGTCTTGCATCTGTAATGCCTAGATTTGCTACTATATTCGGTATTATGATGATGGCTTCAGTGGGTCTTCCATTGACTATCAACTTTGTCGGTGAGTTTTTAAGTCTTCTTGGATTTTATCAACAATCACATATCTTAACTTTATTGGCAGGTATTGCAATTATCGTTGGTGCTATCTATATGTTGGCAGCTTATAAAAAGATGTTTTTTGGCGAAGTTACAAATGAGAAAAACAAAAATCTTCCGGATGTAAACAAAAGAGAGCTTATTGCTTTAGTTCCTTTAGTGATTATTACAATTTGGTTAGGTATTTATCCTAAGCCTTTATTAGACCCGATTAACAACTCAGTAGAGTCTGTTGTTCAACTAATGCATGACAAATCTATAACTGATGAAGCAAAATCTAGAATTCCAAACCTTATAGAAGGTGTTGAGATCACTAGAACTTCTACGAAGGAGGCACACTAATGTTAGCGCCAGTAAATGTTTCATTGGAGTCGTTAAATTTAATGACTCTTGCACCAATGTTGATTCCTATCATCGGTGCGTTATTAATCTTAGTTATTGATATTATTAAAGGCGGATTAGACAAAACACTGTTTGTTATGATAAGTATTTTGTTCTTATTGATAGATTTAGGTGCTGTTGCAGAGAGTGCAGGTATATTTACTGCTGATGGTACTATAATGGGTGTGTTTGACGTAATGCTAATTGATGGACTGGCAATTATCTCACAACTTATTATAGTAGGTGCATCTTTACTGTTTATTCCGTTAGCGCTTACTCACAAAAGATTCCATGAGTTCTCATACCCTGAGTTCTTTGCATTGTTCTTATTCATGCTTGGCGGTTTCCAGTTTATGGTTGCTACAGACAATTTGATTCTGATCTTTGTAGGACTCGAGACTGCATCTTTAGCTCTGTATACTATGATCGCTATGCATAACCGTGACAAATCTTTTGAAGCTGCTGTTAAGTACTTTACTATGGGTGCATTGGCAGCCGGTTTCTTTAGTTTTGGTTCTATGGTGTTTTATGCACTGACAGGTTCTGTAGAGATTAACCAGATTGCTGCCGTACTTGGAGCAAACGGTTTTGCAGATATGGGCTTTGTTCTTGTAGGTGTTGTGTTTGTTTTAGCATCTCTTGGCTTTAAACTTTCGCTTGTACCTTTTCATACTTGGGCACCGGATGTTTATGAAGGCTCTTCTGCATCACTTGCAGGATTCATGTCTATTGTTCCAAAAATAGCAGTATTTATTGTTGCAATGAGAATATTTGAGTTCTTGATTCACAGCGGAGTTGTTTGGTTAGAAGTTATTCTTTATATTGTAGTTGTCGTGACAATGACGGCAGCAAATATTTGGGCACTTGTTCAAACAGATGTTAAGAGAATGCTTGCTTACAGCTCAATAAGTCATGCAGGTTTTGTAATGGCTGCAATCTTGATTGGTACTACTCAATCAAACAGTGCACTTTTCCTTTACTGGATTCTGTTTAGTTTCACTAACTTGGGTGCATTTAGTATGCTTTGGATTTCTCGTCAAAAACATCTTCCGGTATATCAAAGTTCAGACCACAGTTATAACAAGTTTGCAGGTATGATTCAAACGGCACCTGTTGCTGCAACTATCATGGGACTTTTTATGTTGAGTCTGGCAGGTCTTCCACCTTTTGCACTGTTCTGGGGTAAACTATATATGATATCTTCTGCCGTTACAGGCGGATATACTCTTTTAGCCCTTATTATGGCGCTTAACTCTGCAATAGCAGGTTACTACTACATAAAACTGATAGTGTATATGTTTATGAGAGAGCCTGTTATGAACAAAGACGGACATGTATTTGTGGCAAATGCAACGACTCCATTAAAAACAATCATCGGAATTGCTGCAGTGGGAACTATTTTTGCTTTTATTGCTGTAAACCCGGTATTAGAGTTTATTACAGCTCTTGTATATAAAAGTGGATACTAATAACACTTTATAAATTTAGGGAGAAAAAAGGAAGAGAATTTGTTTAAATGGATACTTTCTCTCCTGCTTCTTACAAGCTTTTCTACAAATCTTCTTTATGCCCTTGATATATCACTTCAAGGTGCTAGAGAAAATTTTGAAAATTACTCAATACTCCACATTAAAGATAAAAACAAATTTTTATGTCAAGAGATAAAAAACGATTTTGAAGTAACAACAAAAATAATATGTGCATTTCCAAAAGCTCCTGCTAAAGAGTTAAAAACACTACAAAATGATTTTTTTAAAATAGATACACAGATTAAGAAAAAAACATTCTTTTTAATTATTACTGCATATAAAAATATGAAATTATTTCCTGTCATTTTCAATCTCAATGAAGATGACAGTGTTTTTTCGGTAGATACTGAATTAGCAAAACACTGGATGATAGTAGGATATAACAAAAAAATACCATATATAGAATCTCAAGAACCTTCAGAGACAGCAATTAACTTTCCATTTATGTTAGAAAAAGACAAACTTCCGTATGTAGGGAGTTTAGATATGGAAGGTAATCCTGTTCATATACAAGAAGTCGGAGATGTTAGTGATTATTTAAAGATAAAACGCCTATATATTGAAAAAAAGTATGAAAACTGTTTGGAACTCATAGAGGAAGTAATGCGCGAGTATCCATCATCACTATTTACTGCCGAGCTGCTTTATTATAAGATAAGAGCGAATTCTCAGCTAAAAGATAAGAATGAGGATGTTATAGAGTTATCAAAAGTATATCTTAGAGAATATTCTTCAGATGATAATGTAGCAGAAATTCTCTCTCTTCTTGCAAGAGCATATTCACGTAGCGGTATGAATGGACAGGCAGAGTACTTTTTTGATAGGTTGTTTAGTGAACATGAGAGTTCTCCATATGCCAAGTGGGGCTATATATACATAGGTGAAATGCTTGAAGAATCAGGAGGATTGAGTAAGGCATTAAGTTATTATGAAAAAGCTCTTCACGACACTACCGATATCGATATTGCGGCTACAGCTGCATTTAGATTAGCACTATCCAAGATTAACAGTTCAAAAAAGCAAGAAGCGACCGAATATATAATGAAAATCATAAAAGCAAAACCTAGTTTCTTTGCTTCAAAATATGAAGAGTCTCTGGATATGATGCAGATATTTGCAGATGAAGAGGTCTATATGGGTGCTTCGGCCATTGCAAAAGCACTTGTCGATGAAATTAATGCGGAATATGATGAATATGAATCTTTACTCAAATACGTAGGTATCTGGCTGGCAAAAACACCTCAGAAAAAAGAAGCATTGGCAGCTTTAAATGAGTATCTTAGAATATTTCCTGATGGACTATACCTGAGCGAAGTACAAGTTGCAAAAGATTCACTTTTCTTTGATGTAAGTGATGCTAATGTATCTGCGAAGATAGCTGATTATAACAATCTTATAGAGACATATGCAGAGGACACTATAGGTAAAAGAGCTATATATGAAAAAGCAAAACTGATGAATGCTAATAAAATGTACAGTGATGTTTTACTTTTCAAAGATGAACTCTTGGCATTGGATGACATAACATATCCCGACACTAAAGAGATAGTAAACAGTGCTGCCTTAGGTGCAATGGAACAGGCTTTAGAAAATAAAGAGTGCCATAGTGTCTTAAAAATTTCAGGAGAATATTCTATTGAGTTATCAGACAAATGGGATGACGGTATTTATGAGTGTGCGATGAAAGGTGCAGATTTTGCACTCGCAGGTACTATCACAAGCAAAAATTTAAAATCGCAAGATATAAATGCAAGAAAGAAATGGCTTTACCGTTATATAAAAGTTGATTTTGCTACAGGAAATTACAGTGATGTGGTAAAGGCTTCTCAAGAGCTGATAACATTGATCGCCGATGATAAAAACTCAGAGTACAAGGATGTTTACAGAGTTCTTTTTGATACATACCAAAGGCTCGAAGATAGCAACAAAATGATAGAAGCAATGTCAAATATCCAAAAGATATATGGAAAAGATTATAAAGACATTGAAAGATATGTTGCTGTCATGGCTATAGGAAGTGATAAAAATGATGACAACCTGGTTTTAAAGTACGGGAATGAGGTTATGCAGATACAAAACTCTTCGGATTCATATGCACAAAGCCCGTTTGTAGAGTTTGCACTGTATCAAGCATATATTAATAAAGAAGACGTAAACAAAGCACTAGAAATTATAAAGTCGCTTGATAAAGTAAAACTCAGTAAAAACAACAGAGCAAGGCAGAAGTATCTTTTAGGTTCAACATATGACAAATTATGGAGAGGTGAAGAAGCTCAGGCTGCTTATAAAGAAGCTATAGAAGCAGATGCGGCATCTGCTTGGGCAAAATTGGCAGAGGGGGCTAAGGAAGATTAGTCAGCTCATTAAAAAAATTGTTAAACTCTGAGAGAATCTTTTTGTTGTCTGTTACATATATGACTTCGTAGTTTTCTTTAAAGCTTTTTTTAGTCCAGTTGGCACTTCCAAAAACTACAGTTTTTTTATCAAAAATAGCTATTTTTGTATGGAGTTTCTTATCTACAGTTTTTGTCTCAATAGCATTGAAATAAACATCTTTTTTATCATAAAAAATTTTTACTTTGACACCTCTTGCATGAGCTTTGTCTAAAAGTTTTGCAAATTTTTTATATCCAAAATTGTACATGGCTATATCAATAGAGACTTTAGAATCTTCAATCAATTTTTCTATATGTTTTTTTGTCTTTTTGGCATCTTCAGGTAAAAAATATATTTTTTCCAGTGCATGTATGTTTATAGAGAGAATTAATATTAAAAAAAATTTCATGTCAGTAGCTTTTCTAACTCTTCCAACTTCGCAGAAGTGATGTTGTCAAACTGTGTGCGGTTGAATGTCTGCTGCCTTTTGGCAAGTTGTGCCGTGTGGGTCGAGATATTTTGGAGCATCTGCTTTTTTGTGACTTTACTATCAAGATATTCCAAGACTTCCACTATACCAATTGAGTTCATTGAGTGAGGCAGTCTTGTATATTTTTGCTCTAAATAGCAGACTTCATCAATGAGACCCAAGTCAAGCATCTTATGGGTTCTTTTTGAAATTCTATCTCTTAAGACGTCTCTATCTACATCGATGTTGTAAATGTCCAGGTTTTCTATGATTGGTTTTGGAGGATTTTGTTTGAACCACTCAGTCGGTGTGAGAGATGAGGCTTCGTAAATAAGTAGCGCTTTTTCTATTCTGTAAGCATCGTTTTGACTTATGTTTTGCATATACTCAGGGTCTAGATTAGCCAGCATCTCATAACATCCTTGAAGATTTTCAAGCTCTTTTTTTACTTTTAAAGTAGTCTTGGCATCTATGGTAGGCAAAGTTGAGAGTCCGTTTAAAAGCGATTTTAGATAAAAAGAAGTTCCGCCCACAATGATAAGGTTTTTACCCTCATTTTCACAGATGCTTTTGACATTTTTGTAGATGTCTATAAAAATATCAACACTGAAATATTCATTTGGATTTAGTACATCTATACCAAAATGTTTGACTTGATTCAGTTCTTTTTTTGAAGGTTTTGCTGAGACTATATCTATCTCTTTATAGATGCTAAGGGAGTCTATGGAAAGTATGTAAGCATTGAATTTTTGGGCAATTTTAATGGCTAAATCACTTTTTCCGGATGCCGTCGGTCCTATAATCGCAAGTTGTCTAATCGCTTTATTCATGACAAAATTATATCATTTTAAATCAAGTTTGGGTAAAATAGAACAAAAATATCCTAAGGTGAGTAGTTGCAAAGATATATTAATAAATTAAAAGACTTTAATGAACTAGTTATGTTCGAACACTCTATATTTTCACTTCCGTTTATATTTATAGCTATGATTGTCGCGGCTGATGGTTGGTTCGGCTTTTGGCTTCTTTTGATGGGTGTCTTGGCGGCTGTCAGTGCAAGAAACTTTGCCATGGGTTTAAACAGATATGCAGATAGAGACATAGATGCAGCTAACCCCAGAACAGAATCCCGTCCAAATGTAGACGGAAGGCTTGATGGTGCAAGCATTATGATTTTTGTAATTGTAAATGCCTTAGTATTTGTTCTTGTCGCATATATGATTAACGACCTGGCATTATACTTAAGTGTTCCTATTTTATTTGTGCTTGGTTCTTACTCATACTTTAAAAGATTTTCACACTTTGCACACATAGTGCTCGGTGTCTCTTTAGGTCTTGCTCCCATAGCCGGTGTTGTCGCAGTTCAAGCAAGCATTCCAGCCTGGTCGGTCATCCTTAGTCTGGGTGTTATCTTTTGGGTTGCAGGTTTTGATCTGCTTTACTCTCTGCAGGATATTGACTTTGACAAAGCAAATAATCTTTACTCTATCCCTTCACGTTACGGTGCAGATGCAACGCTTTTTATCTCATCACTGTTTCACATGCTGAGTGTAATATTTTGGGCACTCTTTGTCTGGATTGCGGGGCTTGGTCTTTTTGCATACTTGGCTGTAATACTGAGCGCTGTTATGCTTGGATATGAGCATAAGATTGTAAGAAAGGATTTTACTCAGATAGATCGTGCTTTTTTTACGGTAAACGGTTATCTCGGTGTTGCATTTTTTATCTTTATTATCATAGATAAGGTAGCAGCATGAGTGTTCGCCTTGTATCAGCCCCAATCAGCTTAGTTTACAGCGAAACGGGCTCAGATGAAGAGGTATATTTAAGAGAATACTCGCAGCTTAGTGAGAGTGATGACGACCCGATAAGCCAATGGCTAAAATTGGCAAAAGGTAGAGGGGAGACTTCCGATACCGATCCGGTTTTACTTAACTTGGTAGTTGAACTTCACAGAAAGATAGATGCCTTAGAGATGTTTTTAAAAAACGAAGCACCAAAAAGATTATCTTTGACAAATAAAGCGCAGATAGAGTCTATCGGTTTTGAACACTTTAAACTGAGTGAAGATATCTTAGAAGAAGCAAAAGAGTATTATGGGCGTGTTGAGATGCCTGTTCATCCAAAAAGAGACATTCCTGTATTCTTCAAAGCAGTAGGCAAATCGTTAGCCCAAATAACAAAGATACATGAGAGAGATGAGAAAGAGTGGGGCGCATATCTTACAGCAAGAGAAAGAGTGCTTATTCGCGAGGCAAAAGCAAAATGAAATATCTTGAGTTTGTAAACATAGAGTACATTGTGGTTGCAATGGCAGCTATGATTTTGTATCTTTTATATTATGTTTTTACTTCGTACTCAGAGTTTCACAAAAATATTCGCTCAGTCGCATCTGTGGTTGAAGATCTCAACAGAGAGATTTTTTATCTCAAAAAAGAGCTAAACGATACTAAAACAAATATCAAAAACAACAGTAGTCGTATGAGTGATACGGAAATATATGAAGAGGTTGAAAGAACTGTATATGACATGGTTAAACCTCTCTCACTGGGAGTTAAAAGACTCGAGGATACTCTTGTAAATATAGATGAGCAAATGAACTTGAGGATAACATCGTTAGAAAACGGTGTTAAGCAGATATCTATCCCGACTTCAGTTCACGGAAATGATGATGAAAAAATCATTTCATTGTTCAAACAGGGCGTTTCACTAGATACTATTTCAAAAGAGTTACATATCTCAAAAGCAGAAGTTGAGTTTGTTCTGAAAATCAATAAAATTAAATAGGACTTTTTTGTAATGGCAGATAGAAAACTCTTTACGCTAGTCTCTATATTGATTCTCGTAAGTATAATTCTTACATACTCTCTATCTGCATATACGACTATTCTCTTTGGAGTAAGTGAATTTCACTTTGCACTAAGACAGGCTCTTTTTGGTTTTATCAGCATAATCATTATATGGTCTTTAGCACAACTAAATCCTGATGAGTGGCTAAATACTATAGGCTTTGCATTGTTTATCGGTTCTACAATCTTTATGATAGCGATGCCGTTTTTACCAGAGTTCTTGGTATCGGAAGTAGGCGGTGCAAAAAGATGGATAAAAATATTCGGCTTCTCTTTAGCTCCTGTAGAGTTTTTTAAAGTTGGGTTTGTCTACTTTTTATCTTGGAGTTTTTCGAGAAAACTAGGACATCATGCGGGCATGGGCATCGGAGCTGAGTTTAAACGTTTTATCCCTTACGCTTTGGTCTTTGTGGGAGCTATGTTCATGATAGCCTTTATACAAAATGACTTGGGGCAGGTCGTCGTTCTTGGGATGACACTTTTGTTCATGCTTATGTTTGCGGGAAGCAGTTTTAGATTTTTTCTCTCGCTTTTATCTATTGCTTTACTATTCTTTTTGTTTTTTATTTTGACGGCAGAGCACAGAATTATGAGAATAAAATCATGGTGGGCGCTGGCACAAAACACAGTCTTAGAACTTTTTCCTGCATCAATAGCGGAAAAACTGAGAGTTCCGACGGAGATAGAACCTTACCAGATAGGACACTCCCTAAATGCAATTCATAACGGCGGAATATTTGGAACTGGCTTGGCAGGTGGAACTTTTAAGCTTGGCTTCTTGAGTGAGGTTCATACGGATTTTGTTTTAGCAGGACTGGCAGAAGAGTTTGGTTTTGTGGGTGTTTTGGCAGTTGTAATTCTTTTTATGTGGATACTTCAAAGAATATTTAAAATCGCAAATCGCTCGAATGATACAAGTATGTATCTTTTCTCTTTGGGTGTAGGGCTTCTTCTATCTTTTGCCTTTCTTGTGAATGCTTACGGGATCAGCGGAATTACGCCTATTAAAGGTATTTCCGTTCCATTTTTAAGTTATGGCGGTTCTGCTATGATTGCTGCATCTATTGCTATTGGAATGGTGTTGATGGCTTCAAAAAAAGCAAAGATGGAAAAGGAAAATTAAGATATGAAACTTTGTATAACCGGTGGGGGTACCGGCGGGCATCTGATGATAGCACAAGCTTTGGTGGAAGCTGCCGTAAAACAGGGGCATGAAGTTATTTTTATCGGTTCAACCAGCGGACAAGATAGAAAATACTTTGAAGATAGAAGTGCTTTTTCAAATGTATACTTTTTAGATACCACCGGAGTAGTAAATCAAAAAGGATTTGGTAAGTTAAAAGCTCTTTACAAAGTGTTTCGTGCTTTTTTTAAATCCAGATATATTTTAAAAAAGCATAATATTGTGGCGACATACAGTGTAGGCGGATTTTCTGCGGCTCCGGCTTCTTTTGCATCTATAAGCAAGAGAATCCCGCTTTTTATACATGAACAAAATGCAGTTGAAGGAAGATTAAATTCACTTTTAAAACCGTTTGCTGCAAGGTTTATCTCTGCTTATGATAAAAACTCTCCGATAAAAGGATACCCCGTAAAAGAGGTTTATTATAAAGATGCAAGAGTCAGAGAGAGTCTTGAGAGCATCGTTTTTTTAGGTGGTTCTCACGGTGCAAAATCAATCAATGATTTAGCACTCAGTGTAGCGCAGGAACTTAAAAATAGAAATATAAAGATTATTCATCAAGCCGGTGAGCGAGATTATGAGAGGGTAAAAAAAGAGTATGAAGTTTTGAGCGTAGAAGTTGAACTATACGGCTTTACAAAAGAGCTGGCATCTTTGATTAAAAGAGCAGATCTGGCTGTCAGCCGTGCGGGTGCAAGTACCCTTTGGGAAGCGACTTCAAACGCTCTTCCTGCTCTTTACGTACCGTATCCTCATGCCGCAGGTGACCATCAATACTATAATGCAAGGTTCATAGTAGAGAATGAACTTGGCTGGTGTGAGCGTGAGAGCGAAGATTTAAGAGCTAAATTACTTTCAATCTTAGATGAGCCGCTTAAAGAAAAGAGTAAAAAACTTATGGAGTATTCAAACAGTGATGTTGCAGATAAAATGATAGAAGACGTACAAGCGAGTTTCAGATGCTAAGAGAATTGGCACAAGAGTTGGTGGATTTGATTTTTGACTGGGGATATGTCGGAATCTTCTGCCTTATGGCAATAGAGAGCTCATTTATCCCTTTTCCTAGTGAGATTGTTCTCATACCTGCTGGATATTTGGCATCCAGAGGTGATATGAGTCTGGGAATGATTATGTTTAGCGGACTGGGCGGTTCTATGGTAGGTGCATTTATAAACTACTAT
The DNA here is from genome assembly GCF_041563495.1 of Sulfurimonas sp. Taxonomy (GTDB): domain Bacteria; phylum Campylobacterota; class Campylobacteria; order Campylobacterales; family Sulfurimonadaceae; genus Sulfurimonas. Next base: position 151,388 of record NZ_JBFFMZ010000002.1, on the reverse strand, counting down.
TTGGCTCTTAGACTAGGTAGAAAAATCCTTAAAAAATACGGTAAATACTTTTTTATTAAAGAGAGTGCTTTAGAAAAGATGGATGGATTTTTTGAAAAACATGGACATATTTCCACGTTTACGGGAAGACTGATTCCCGGTATTAGACAGTTGATTTCTATACCGGCAGGTCTTAGTCGTATGAATTTAGTAGTTTTTTCAACTTACACGGCACTAGGAGCCGGAATCTGGGCACTGATTTTAACTTTGCTCGGATATTTTATAGGTGAAAATCAAGAACTCATAGATGCGTATTTAAAACAAATTACTATCAGCGTAGTAGTGTTACTGATGTTTTTAGGTACGATATATGTATATTATCAAAGAAATAGAGGAGTAAAGAGTGAGTAATTTGGATTATATGTTTCATCAAGGTTTTTTAGGGACTCGAGCACCGTTTTTTATGGATTTAGTGACTCTGATTGTAGCACTTTTACCTCTGCTTGTAGCAAGTGCTATTTATCTGGCTAAAACAAAAAGGTATAAAGCACACTCATATGCACAGATAGTAATATTTGCTTTTTCCGTTATAGTACTTGGATATTTTGAGACCGGAGTTAGAAATGTCGGTGGTTTTGAGTCTTTTATGCAAAATAGCGGAGTTCCTCATAACTATGCTCTTATAGTGTTGGTTTTTCATATAGCTATATCTGTAATAACTTTGATAATCTGGTCTATGCAGCTTTTTATGACAAAAAAACTTTTAAAGCTTCAAAAGCACAGAAAATTCGGACTTATGACATTTACGGGTGTTGTGGCGACTTCACTTACCGGCATCTGGGTTTACTTTTTGATGTTTGTCTATTAAGACTATATACAAATGATAAATAAAATTAAGGAAAGATTGTATGATTAAGATTGACGAAAAAGCACCGGAATTTTGTCTGCCGAACCAAGATGATATAGAGATATGTCTAAGAGATTTAAAAGGAAAGTGGATAGTGTTATATTTTTATCCAAAAGATAACACTCCTGGCTGTACAACGGAAGCCTGTGAGTTTACGGAAGCTGCCCCTGATTTTTCAGACTTAGATGCGATAATACTCGGAGTAAGTGCAGATTCAACAAGGAAACACCGCAACTTTATAGAAAAAAAAGAGTTAGGCATCACACTTCTTAGTGATGAAGAGACATCAATGATGCAAGAGTACGGTGTCTGGCAGTTAAAGAAAAACTACGGAAAAGAATATATGGGAATCGTTCGTACCACTTTAATCATAGATCCACAGGGCGTTGTAAAAGCTCTGTTTGAGAAGGTAAAAGTAAAAGAGCACGTAGCTAAGGTAAAGGCTGAGCTAGAGAGACTGCAGTCTCTCTAAGAAAATCATCTGTTAATATTTGTAACGGAGATAAAAACGGATATCTTGAGCCGTATCTACAACGTTTGCACCTTGACCAAATGCTATGGCTGTTGCCATATCCATAGAGGCGCCTGATGTTCCTCCAAAGAAACCGTTGCTTCCGCTGTACGCATAATCAATATATGTATAACGAATCTGCATAGATAGTATGTCTTCAATAAGATACTCGGTCAAGTAAGCTTCATATGCGTCACCGCGGGCAGCAACTTTTGAACCTATGTTTGTATCTTCACCATATGTAATACTTCTCCAGTACTCAGAACCGTGATTATATTCTATCCCCCATCTTCCATCTTCTGTGATAAGTGAAGGAAATTGTGTACCTATCCAGTAAGAATAACCAGTTTTTGATTCTCCAGTTTTTGTTGCGACCATGTTAGAATCCAGAGGACCGTAAAGCATACGCTGGTCACTGTTTGGATTTGTAATACTCATTGCACCGCTTACAAAGAACGTTGTGTCATCAAGAAAATCGTTTATACCGTTTCCTATACCATTTACAATAACGTTTGCAGTAATGTTGTGCATACCGCCAACAGTGTCAAATCCCTGTGTGTAGTCAGAAGTGTTTTTTACGTCGATAAGATTGTTTGCATAGTAGTATTGTGTAGATACGGAATATTGACCATCATCATAAGGGACAAAGATTAGACCTGCGAGGTCAATGTTTGTATTTGCACTTGTAACACTTGTATAAGGAGTATTGTTGAATTTAGGAGCTGCATTGCTCATACCGCGACCGGCACAAAACTTTATATACATACCTTCAATCCATTTATCAAAACTGAATTTTGAGCTAAGACCGTCAAACTCTACATTGATTGTATGCCCCATTGGAGATGTAGGCTTATCATCGTCACGCATATTGATAAGATGTCCGTTAGTGGATGGACGACGGCCGACACTAAAAGTCCAAGGTATATCACTTCCTATAAATGTATCATTTCTATATAAGAAATAAACCGAACGGACTCTAAGTGTATCGTCATATGCATTCTCATTTGAAATCCAGTCAAATCCTTCAAACGACGAATTTGCAGGAGTGCTTGCACCAGAGCGTGCACCAAAAGCTTTGTTGTACGCTAGTTGTCCGTTGAAGCTGAGGTTCTTCGTTGCCATCCAGTCCATATTTATCCATAAACGGTTAGTCATAAAAGCATCGTTGTTTGCCTCTGAGCCATCTGCCATTTTATAGTTAAGATTTTCTAATGCAAATCTATAGTCAACTCCAAATTTCAGATGGTTTCCTGATGTAGATCTATTTAATCCGGAGATGCTCTCTTGAATATCGGCTATCTCTTCTTCTACATCCATCTTCTCTTTTTCATCATCTTTTGCTTCTTCTTTTAGAGCTTCATTTAGAGCTTCATTTTTTTCATCTGCATCTGATTCTTTCGAGTTCTGCGCTGATTCTTTTTTTAGCGTAGCTATCTCTTTTTTTAACTTTGCCATCTCATTTTCCATCGCTTCAAATCTTTCAAGCATGGACTCTGCATTTAGATTAGTTGTTAAAAGTACAGCAGTAGCCAAAGACAGCAGAAGTGGTTTTTTCATAGTTCTTCCCTTTTTTATATAAAAAAATCGTTATAAATATAACACTTTTTTATAATAATTCTGTGATACTATACAGTAGGTATTATAAAATATTTTTTAAACTCAGAGTTTAATAATATAAAAAATAGTTATATAAACATAAACTTTAATCTTTTAAATAGACAACTGATATATTTAAATAAAAGCTTTACTTAAATATATTTTGAGTATAATTCGCGGATTTTTCTCATCGCCATTAGGCATGCGGAACTATTAACAGATTATGTCAAAAGCTAGTGCAACCCTCTTTTTAGAGGTAAATTGTTCGACATATTCAAAGCCCAACTAGCAAATTTCTGGCTTGAAACAGAGCCTTTTAAGGACCTATAATGGTAACTATGAAAGACCTATTGGAATGTGGTGTACACTTTGGACACCAAACTCGTCGTTGGAACCCGAAAATGAAAAAATACATCTTTGGTGTTCGTAAAAATATCTATATTATCGATTTACAAAAAACTCTTCGTTACTTCCGTAACACTTACCAAATCGTTGTAGATGCAGCTGCTGAAGGGCAAACTGTTCTTTTCGTCGGTACAAAAAAACAAGCTCGTAACTCAGTTAGAGATGCAGCAATCGCTTGTGGTATGCCGTATGTAGATAACAGATGGTTAGGTGGTATGCTTACTAACTTCCCGACTATTCAAAAATCTATCCGTAAACTTGATGTAATTACTGAGATGCAAGAAAACGGTCAAATCGATCTTTTAACTAAAAAAGAAGCATTAATGCTTTCAAGAAAAAAAGAGAAACTTGATTCATATTTCGGTGGTATCCGTAACATGAAAAAACTTCCTGATATGCTATTTGTTGTAGATGCGGTAAAAGAGCATATCGCTGTTTTAGAAGCTAGATGTTTAGGTATTCCGGTTGTTGCTCCACTAGATACAAACTGTGATCCTGACCTTATCACTTACCCGATTCCTGGTAATGACGATGCTATCCGTTCAATCCAGCTTTTCTGTCGTGAAATGACTGAAGCAATCAACGAAGGTAAAGCATTAAGAGACGCTCCTGCTGCCGAAGAAGAAGCGGCTCAAGAAGATGCAGCGACTGAAGAAACTGTTGAAGTAACTGAAGAAGCTCCAGCAGCAACAGAGGAAGTATAATCATGGCAGTAACAGCAGCACAAGTAAAAGAATTACGCGCAGCTACTGATGCGCCTATGATGGATTGTAAGAAAGCGTTAGTTGAGAATGATGGAGATATGGCAAAAGCAACAGAGTGGCTAAAAGAGCGTGGTATCGCTAAAGCTGCTAAAAAAGCTTCTGAGCGTGTTGCAGCTGAAGGCCTTGTTGGTCTTAAAATCGCTGATGACTTTTCAAAAGCTACTGTAGTTGAGATCAATTCTGAAACTGACTTTGTTGCAAAAAATGAAGGTTTCCAAAATTTAGTTCTTAAAACTACTGAAGAAATTTATGCAAACAATCCTGCTAATGTAGAAGCAGTTATGTCAACTGAGTTTGGTAGATACTTTACAGAAGAAACAGCTAAAATCGGTGAAAAAATCGAACTTCGCCGTTTTGGTACTTTAGAAGCAGAAGACGATACTATAGCAATGAACGGTTATGTTCACTCAAACAACCGTATCGCTGTTATTATAAAAGCTAAGTGTGATTCGGCTAAAACGGCTGAGGGCATGAGAGATGTAATGAAGCAAGTTGCTATGCATGCATCTGCAATGAAACCGCAAACTCTTTCATACAAAGATTTCGATGCTGAGTTTGTTGAGAGTGAAACCAAAGGTAGAATCGAAGCTATTAAAAAAGAGAACGAAGAGTTATCACGTTTAGGTAAAACTCTTAAAAATGTTCCTACTTATGTTTCAATGATGCAACTTACTGATGAAGTTATAGCTCAAGCTGAAGAAGATATCAAAGCTATGTTAAAAGAGCAAGGTAAACCTGAAAAAATTTGGGATAAAATTGTTCCTGGTTCATTAGCTCGTTTTATCGAAGATAACACTACTTTAGATAAAGAGCAAGCTTTACTTGATCAAACTTACGTACTTGATGATAAAAAAACTGTAGCAGAGGCTGTTGAAGCTGCTGCTAAAGCTCTTGGCGGAACTGCTGAGATAGTTGATTTTATCCGTCTTGAAGTTGGTGAAGGTATTGAAAAAGCTGAAGACGACTTTGCAGCAGAAGTTGCTGCACAAATGGGATAAATCCCTTTATTCCCGCGTAAATGCGCGGGAGTGAATAATATTTTATAACTTACAAAAAAATGATATACTTTGCGTATGTCAAATCAAAAATCAAATAAAATTATTGTTATCGGTGGCGGCTACGCAGGTCTTCGTACAGTTGAGCGTTTAGCAAAAAACCCAAATAATGAAATACTGCTTTTTGATAAACACCCCTACCATTTTATGCAGACAGATGTTTACGACCTAATAGCCAATGAAGAAGATTTCGCCCAAGTCACGGTAGACCTTTTTACTTTTTCAATGGGATTTGATGATAATGTCGTTTTTCACAAACAAAAGATTACAAATATTGACTTCAAAAATAAAAAGGTAATAACATCTATTCAGAGACATCATTATGATTATCTTGTAATCGCAGTCGGCTCAAGGACAAAATACATCTCGACAGTTCCCGGGTTAAGAGAGTACTCTTATGGAGTCAAATCACTCAATCGTGCTATGTATTTTAAGCAGAAATTTGAGATGTCACTCTTTAAAAAAGTAGATGAAAGCGGGACTTGCTGTACTCCAATCAATATAATCATTGCAGGAGCCGGTCTTAGCGGTGTGGAAATTGCAGCACAGATGGCATATTTTTCCAGAGAATTTTATAACAGAAATAATTTTATATGCAGAAAATTAAATATAGTACTCGTAAATTCAGGTAAAACCATACTTAAGGGAATGGATAAGTATTTAATAGACAAATCGCAAAAAAGATTGTTAGACTTAGAAGTAGATATCAGAAATGAAAAAAAAGTGATTGAGCTAAATGCCCAGAGTGTAAAATTGAGCGATGGTAAAGTATTACAGATGGATTTTATGATTTTTGCAGGCGGTGTAGAGCCAAACGGAGTGATATATAATCTGGACCTTGCTAAAAATAAAGCAGGTTATATAGAAACAAATGAGTATCTGCAAGTTCCACAATACCTAGATGTGTTTGCTATAGGGGATTGTACAACTATATTTAACAATGGTTTGCCCGTACCGCCTACAGCTGATGTTGCAGAACAGATGGCTGAGTTATGTGCAAAAAATATAGACAGATTGATTTTAGAAAAACCTTTGCTAAAACATAATATAAAATCTCGCGGTACTTTAATAGCACTTGGCAGAGGATATGCTGTCTCTAAAGTGTTTGGCATATATTCTAACGGTTATTTAGCCTACGCGGTTAAAAAGATTGTTGAGAAAGTTTATGCAAAAAGATTAGGCTATAGATCAAACCGCGGATGTAAAAAAATCTTTGGTACTTAACAACTAATCTTTAGTAACATTTGCTATAATCCTCTTATGAATTTATTATCAGCAAAAAATTTATCACACACTTTTGAATATGAATTATTCAGCGATATATCTCTTGATCTTGAGGAAAAAGAATCGGTCGCTATTATAGGCATCAGCGGAAGTGGCAAGTCAACACTACTTCATATCCTATCAACTCTTTTAAGCCCGGACAAGGGCAGTGTACGTCTCTTTGGTGAAGACGTGTCACAGATGAATAAGAAAAAATTGGCAAAGATTAAAAGAGATTCACTGGGTTTGGTCTTTCAGTCCCATTATCTTTTTAAAGGTTTCAGTGCAAAAGAGAATCTAGAAGTTGCAGCTATGCTCTCAAAGCAGGATATAGATGATGCAATACTGAAAAGACTTAACATTTATGAAGCGATCAATCAAAAAGTCACAGAACTCTCAGGCGGTCAGCAGCAAAGAGTCTCTGTTGCCAGAGTCTTGACAAAACAGCCTCGCATACTTTTTGTAGATGAGCCTACCGGTAATCTTGATAAAGCAACTGCAAATGAAGTGATGGATATCTTTTTTGAATACATTGAAAAAAACAGTGCAGCTATGGTTCTTGTAACACATGATGAAGAATTGGCGCATAAGTGTAAAAAAGTTTACAGATTGGAAAATAAAAAACTCGTAGAAGTTAAGTGAGTAAAACGTAATGGTATCATGGACAGAGGTTTTTAGTGACACTTACATAGTCGGTTTTATACTTTTGTTCTTTCGTTTTGCAGCACTCTTTATGGCAACACCGATATTCTCTCATAAAAATATTCCGATGACAATCAAAACTTCTATGGCTTTTTTCTTTACTATAGTTTTTTATTCCTCAATGCCTCCTTTACAAATAGAGATAAATGTAGCGACAATTTTTCTTGCAATACTTAGTGAGCTGTTCTTTGGTCTGGCAATTGGAGTTGTTCTGCTTTTAGCTTACAACGTTATAACATTTGCAGGCGGACAAATATCCTTTATGATGGGATTTTCAATGGCAAGTGCCATTGATCCGCAAACGGGTGTATCAATGCCGATAATCTCTCAGTTTTTATCACTGATGGGACTTATGGTTTTGTTGGCAATAGATTTACATCACTGGTTGCTTCTTTTTATAGACGGGTCATTAAAGAACATTCCATTGGGCGGTTTTTTAATGACGGAAGATCTTTTTAATTATATTATCAAAGCTACTTCAAATATGTTTGTTGTCGGTTTTATGATTGCTTTTCCTATCATTGCACTCTCATGGCTTGCAGATGTTATTTTTGGAATGCTAATGAAAACAATGCCTCAGTTTAACTTACTTGTTATCGGTTTTCCTATTAAAATCATGGTTTCATTTATGGTTTTAATAGCAACATTTAGCGCCAGTATGCTGATTTTAAAAACACAGATGCAAGAAGCTTTTAACTATTTAGAGATGTTTTTTTAGTTTTTTTTTGATACAATGATAAAACTTATGCCCTCAAAGGAATAGACGTGAACATATTACTTTTAAATGATAATCCCGTTGTTACAAAGCTAGTAACATTAAGTGCACAAAAAACTTCTGACGAACTAGATATAGTAAGCAGTGTTGAAGATATAGAAGATAAAACGTATGATCTTTTTGTATTAGATGACACGTTGTACAATGAAGAGACACTTAACGAGGTAAAAGATAAAACTAAATTTATTAAATCATTATATGTATGTTCACGTGATGCCGAAGAACCGGAAGGTTTTACAGCAACTTTGAGAAAACCTTTCTTACCTACAGATTTAGTTGAATTATTTGTAACTTTGGGTAAAGATATAAGCAGTGTCACTATAGATAATGTAGAATCCGATGAACTAGACATAACAGACTCTCTAGAGGAAGAAGCAGTAATCGATGATGATGAACTTCTGGCATTGGAAGAAGATGACTTAGAGGATATGGGCGATATTGATGATTTAAATGAATCTTCATTTGATGATGAAGATGAACTTGGTGATTTGGATCTTGATCTTGATTTAGATGATGATACGCAAGAAGATGAAGAGCTTGATGATTTATTGCTTGATGATGATAACAATCAAGGTGAGAGTGTTTTAGATAAAGATGAACTACAAGAGGTTCAAAATCTTTTAGAAGAGACGGAAGAAATCAACGCAGAAGTCAATACAGATGAGTTGGACGAAGTCAGCCTGGATAATGAAGTCGAAAGCCTCGAAGAGGCGAACTCAGACTTAGAAGATTTAGATTTGGATGACTTAGACCTTGGTGATGCGTTAGAGTTAGATGAAGATGATTTAGAACTGGATGATATGGACCTTGAGCTTGATGAAGATTCTGAAGAAGTCAATGCTGAAGAGTTGGACGAAGTCCAAGAGAGTGATGAAGTCGAAAGTCTCGAAGAGACAGACTCAGACTTAGGAGATCTAGATTTAGGTGAAGATGACCTGGACCTTGGTGATGAGTTAGAGTTAGATGAGGATGATTTAGAACTGGATGATCTTGATCTTGATCTTGATGAAGATTCTGAAGAACTCAATGCCGAAGAGTTGGACGAAGTCCAAGAGAGTGATGAAGTCGAAAGTCTCGAAGAGACGGACTCAGACTTAGGAGATTTAGATTTAGGTGAAGATGACCTGGACCTTGGTGATGAGTTAGAGTTAGATGAGGATGATTTAGAACTGGATGATCTTGATCTTGATGAAGATTCTGAAGAACTTAATGCCGAAGAGTTGGACGAAGCCAGTTTAAATGATGAAGTCGAAAGTCTCGAAGAGACGGACTCAGACTTAGAAGATCTAGACTTAGATGAAGATAACTTAGACTTTGAAACTGATGATATGTCAGAGGAAGAAGCCAATGCAGAAGAATTGGATGAAACCAGCATGGATGAGGAAGATCTGGCTTTTGACGACGATGATATAGATAACCTTTCTATAGAAGAAGACTCTGAAGAAGTAAATTCAGAAGAGCTTGACATGGCTGAAGAAAGTGATGAAGTCGAAAGTCTCGAAGCAGAAGTCAATGAAGAAGAGTTGGACGAAGCCAGCCTAGATGATGAAGTCGAAAGTCTCGAAGAGACGGACTTAGAAGAAGAACTAAATATCGATAAAATAAGTGATGAAGATTTAGAGTCTAAAATAGAGAGTGCAGTTTTAGAACTTAGTGATGAAGATTTGGAGAGTGAATTGGACGCAGATACCCTTTTAAATATAGCAGTTAATGATATAGATGGATTAGAAATGCTTAATGCAAGAGATATAAAGCTTGCTATCGGCGAAGAAGTAAATACTGAAGAGTTAGATAAAACCAGCATAGACGATGAAGTCGAAAGCCTCAAAGAGACGGAACAAGAAGAGTCTACTGAAATCGAAAGCATCGAAGAGGCGAACTCAAAAGACATAGAAATAGATTCAAGCAATGAAGGGGTAGAAGCTCTTAAAAAATTATTGGCGGCACTTTCAAATGAGGATGTCGCGGCATCTATGAAAGGTATGAAAATCAATATCAATATAACATTAGGTGATAAATAGTGAGTAAAAGCGGAGCAGTATTAGTTCTATCAGGTCCAAGCGGTGCGGGAAAAAGTTCTTTATTAAATGAGATTATTGATGATATAGGGGAATGCTATTTCTCTATTTCTACTACGACTCGTCCTATTAGAACTGGAGAAGAAGAGGGTGTTCATTATCATTTTGTAAGCGTAGAAGAGTTTAAAAAAGATATTGAAGATGAGCATTTCTTAGAGTATGCATTAGTTCATGGAAATTACTATGGAACATCGATAAAACCTGTGCGTAAAGCTTTAAGTGCCGGAAAATTAGTTTTATTTGATATAGACGTTCAGGGAAATACGGCTGTAAACAACAGACTTGGTGATATTACTACTTCTGTTTTTATAACGCCTCCAACTCTTTCGGAATTGAAAAAAAGATTAGCTAATCGCTCAACAGATTCACAAGAAGTTATGGATGGTCGTCTTAAGATGGCAAAAAGAGAGATTCAAAGAATCAGTGAGTATGATTATTTAATAATAAATGATGAACTTTCAAAAGCTGCGAATATTTTAAGACAGATTGCCATAACTGCAAGAATGAAGACTTCAAATGATGAGATTAATGATTTTGTACAAAAATGGGAAGATATAGAACAATAGTTAAATATTACTAAGAGTGATAAGAGTAGTTACAGCAAAGTATAGATATACTCTCGCATTAATTTTATAAAAAAAGGAAATAACATGGGCATGCCTGGTGGAACAGAACTATTAATAATATTTGGAATTATCGTACTTTTATTTGGTGCTAAAAAGATACCTGATTTAGCAAAAGGTCTTGGTAAAGGAATCAAAAACTTTAAAAGTGAGATGAAAGAGACGGATGAAGTTGAAACTGCATCTACCGAAGCTCCTAAAAAAGTAGAAAACAGCGAAGAAGTTGCATCTACAGAAGCTCCAAAAAATACAACACAAGCATAATACTTGAAACAACGTGTATCGGCGCTTTTGCGCGAAAAGTTTGGTCGTGAAGTTGTTTTAGAAAAACCAAAAGACCGAACTTTCGGTCATTTTGCTACACCAATTGCTTTTTCTTTAGCTAAAGAACTTAGGAAATCTCCTATGGTTATAGCTGAGGACTTGGCATCTTCGTTTAATGAATCAGAAATATTTTCCAGTGTTGAATCAGTAAAGGGTTACTTGAACTTTCGCCTCAGTGAAGACTTCTTAAGCGAGTACGGAAATTGGGCGCTTCAAAATCAAGATGAGTTTGGAAAACAAGATAAAAAATCTAAAATACTTTTAGAGTTTGTCAGTGCAAATCCTACCGGTCCACTTCATATCGGTCATGCACGCGGTGCTGTTTATGGTGATACGCTTTACAGACTGGCAAAGCATTTAGGCTATGACATTACAGCTGAGTATTATGTAAACGATGCTGGGAATCAGATTGATTTACTGGGTCTCTCTATTCAGCTTTATGGCCGTGAGAATATACTCGGTGAAGATGTTGAATATCCTGAGAGTTACTACCGCGGTGAATATTTAGAAGGTCTTGCAAACGGTGCTGTGGAGAAATTCGGCAAAGAGATACTGAGCGATGAATCTCGTCAAAAAGAACTTGCCCTCTGGGCTAAAGACGGTGTTATGGATATCATCGTTAAATCTTTGGCAGACACAAACATTCACTTTGATACTTTTGTAAATGAATCATCTTTGTATGACGATTGGGACAGAGTTATGAAGAAGATGGGCGATGGCATCTATAAAAAAGATGACAAAGTCTGGATAGCATCCGAATCAAAGGGCGATGATAATGATAGAGTTGTTGTTCGTGAAGATGGCAGACCCACTTACCTAGCCGGAGATATTGTTTATCATAACCAAAAGTTTGAACGCGGATATGACCATTATATAAATATTTGGGGAGCAGACCATCACGGTTATATCCCAAGGGTTAATGCTGCAATAGAGTTCTTGGGCTACGATTCAAGCAAACTTGAAACACTTCTTTCTCAGATGGTGAGCCTTCTTAAAGACGGTGAACCGTATAAGATGAGTAAGCGTGCAGGAAATGTTATTCTTATGAGTGATATAGTCGAAGAGATAGGCTCAGACGCACTCAGATTTATCTTTGCATCTAAAAAGAGCGATACCGCTTTGGAATTTGACTTATCGGAGTTTAAAAAACAAGACAGTTCAAACCCTATTTTTTATATCCAATACGCTCATGCTAGAATCCAGACAATCCTCTCAAAAAGTGATTTTTCCAAAGAAGAGATTATGAAAGCTTCACTAAAAGGGCTTGATGAAAATGCAGACAGTCTGCTTTTTGATGCACTTTTGCTTCCTGAGATCATAGAAGATGCTTTCAGCTCTCGTCAGGTTCAAAAACTTCCTGACTATCTAAAGGCGCTAGCAGCCTCGCTTCACAAGTTTTACTATGATTGTAGAATCATAGGAACTGATGATGAGGCTAAACTTTTAAAACTTCTTTTAGTGGTTGCTTTATCACTAAAAACAGGTCTCTCTCTTCTTGGCATCGAAGCCAAAGACAGAATGGTTAAAGAGGAAGATTAGTAAAGAGTTTTTTTATCTCTTTTAGAGAACTTTTCGGAATCTGAATTAGGATGGGATTTTTACTCCCGTCCAGCCATGAAGCTATCTTTTTCATCTCTTTTAAACTCATAGAAGTACATCCGGCCGTAGAAGCATTTTTTGATTTTTGCACATGTAAAAAGATACAAGAACCTGCCTGTTTAATCTGCTTTGTATTATGTGCTACAACAACTCCAAGTTCATATTGTCCATCGTCTCTTTTCATCTGCTCAAAACTATTTGGTTTGATTTTTGGCATCTCTATAATCTTATTGTAGTCTTTAGAATCAGAATCATCAACACAAATGATGTTGTTTGAGAGATTGATGTATTTTAGGGCAAAATCCTGCCTGTTTTCATAACCAAAAATAGAGGTAAGTTTAAAGATGCCTGCCGGTGCTTTTTTATCGCCTTCTTGTTTTATAGGTTCATTGTCCCTTTGGGTTAGCTCAAACTCCCCTATACCCCAGCCAAGACCATTTTTACCTATGTTGACATCCATAGTTTTAAAGACTTGTTTAGCGTCTTCGTAACAAGTCAGTTTAGCTTTTGAAGAGTTAAAATCACTACTAACCACCAATATTATTTGCTGTGAGGCTAACAAGAAATTTTGCAAAAAGAGTAAGATTAAGAATGTTTTTATCATAATGTATGGTACTATTACTAAGATATGAACCTAATTAATTTATGGAAAGAATTATGAGTATGAAAATAAGAAAAGCTTTGAGCGAAGATGCTCCTTTTTTAGCACAGATGATTTTACAAAGTTCTCGTGCAGATAAGCAAATATGTATTTTTGATGTAATCTTTGAATCTAAAAGCGATGAAGAAACTTTAAAAAATCTAGAAAAACTAACAACTACTACAGCAAAAAATCAGTGTCATTATAGTAATTTTTTAATTGCTGAAATAGATGGTGAGAGTGTCGGCTCTTTATGTAGCTATGAACCGAGAATCGCAACAAGAGAAGTGTTTTTAGATTCACTTAAAGAGATAGGAAGAGACAGTAATGCGGAAAAATTTTTAGAGATTTTAGATTCTTGCAATTTTGATCTTAACAAAAGAACTTTAGTTTTTGATTATATGGAAGAGATTGAAGGACATATGGATGTCGGTATTTTAAAAGCACTTATGCAAAAGAGTCTTTTGACTGCAAGACTAAAAGGCTATAGAATAGCGCAAACAATGGTGGAAATAGGTTCATTAGAGACTCTTTTGTATTACAAAAAGCTAGGCTTTAAAGAAGCCAAACAAAAAGAATGTGAACTTTATAAAGAGAAATTTGGCAGACCGGGTTTAGTACTTCTAACTTTTGAGTTTTAATCATAGAGACTTCAAGCCTTTCTCTCCTGCCGTCCATTCTTGCTATTGCTTTGGCTCTGTATACGAGGAGTGTGCTGCTTTCCCTTTTTAGCGGAGTAGTCTTAGGTGTCTTTATCTTAAGTGACTTTTCTTTTTTTGCATCTGTAAAAACACTCTTTTCTCTCTTTACCTCTCTTTTAACGACGGCTTGGATATTAAAGACTCTGGGCTTTGCTATTTTAGTCGGAAGTATAATGGCTCTTATTGAAAGAAGTGGCGGGATTAACGGTTTTATTGATTTTATGCAACATAGGGCTAAACTTGTAAGCTCATCAAGATCTTCTTTAGTGCTTAGTTATGTTGTGGGAGTAATTATTTTTATAGAGTCCTCAATTACCTCACTGATAGCCGGGGCTGTCGGAAAACCGTTTTGTCATAAATACAGGATACCACAAGCTAAACTCGCTTTTGTATGTGACTCTACATCAGCACCGATTAGTTCTCTCATTGTGTTAAACGGCTGGGGAGCACTTCTGCTTGGACTTATATCAACCCAAATAACACAAGGTGTTATAGAAGCAGATGCTATAACTCTTTTAATAGATTCGGTTATTTATAACTTCTATGCTATGAGTGCTTTAGCTGTTACCTTTGTTGCTATTTGGTTCAACATAGACATAGGTCCGATGAAAAATACTAAATACATTCCTATAACAACAGAGACTATATTACCGAATCCTCAAAGTATGTACTACATGCTTTTACCAATAATATTAATGATCTTTTTAGTTTTTTTGTTTTTATATCTTACGGGAGATGGAAATATTTTAAAAGGAAGCGGTTCGAGTTCCATCTTTTATACTGTGCTGACAACTCTTTTATTTACTCTTTTTTATTATGTGCCTAAAAAAAACATGACTCTTAATACTTGGACTGCAAGTACTCTAAGCGGAGCTAAGAAACTGTTTCCTATTGCAATGATTTTACTTTTTGCTTTTGCTATAGGGGATGTTACAAGCGAGTTGAAAACCGGACAATATCTGGCATCTTTAGCTCAAAAGAGTCTTAGCATCTATCTCTTGGCATCTGTCATATTTTTACTTAGCTCACTTATCTCTTTTTCAACCGGGACCAGTTGGGGCACGTTTAGCATAATGATTCCAATAGCGATGCCAATGGCCGTGGCAATGGACGCCGATGTAGCACTTTGTATCGGAGCAGTTATATCTGGAGGAATATTCGGTGATCACTGTTCACCAATATCGGATACTACTATCATATCATCCATGGCAAGTGACTGTGATGTTGTAGAACATGTCAGGACACAACTACCCTATGCTCTTATAAGTGGATTTATAGCACTTATATCGTTTTTTATTTTCTCTCTTACATAATAATTAACAACTGTTCAAAAAATAAAATGTTATACTATATACAAATATCTTAAGCTGTTTAGTTAGTAGTTTAATAAAGGGTGGAGTGGGTGAAGACATTTGTGTTTTTAATTGTGTTGCTACCGATGTATCTATTTGGTAGTGATGGAAGTGTGAATATTGATTTGCAGTATAACAAAGCTATAAAATATTACAAAGAAAAAGATTTTAAAAGTAGTTATAATATTTTATCTAAGATATATATAACAAAACTATCAGATGCAAAACTTAGTTTTTATCTTGGTCGTTCGGCATATGAAACTGGTTATTATGAGATAGCATTGGCAGCTTTTGAAAGAGTTGAGATGCTTGACCCTGCAAATCTAAGAAATAAACTTGAGATGGCTAGAACGTACTTTATGCTAAAGATGTATGAAGATTCTGAACTTGCTTTTAAAGAGGTCTTAAATAATCCTAATATACCTCAAAATGTTAGAACAAATATAGAATTATATCTCTCTAAAGTTACAAAAGTTCAACAAAAATCGTTTACATATGCTACAGTAAATCTTGATTTTGTATATGACTCAAATGTTAATTATGGTTCTCTTGATAATGAATATACGATTAATATTGGAACTTTTCCAACTGCTTCAGAACAATCAAACACAGCATTGCAAGTTTATGCTGATATAGTAAATATTTATGATTTGGATGATAAAAATGGTTTTGCCATGAAAAATAAAGTAACATTATTTTTAAAAGATTATAAAGAGTTAGACGCATATGATGTTAAATATATAGGATATACACCAAGTATTTTATATAAAGAAACAAAATATCTTGGAGAGTTTGCTTTAAATTTAGATATTCTAAGTCTGGCAAATAAAGAATATATGCGCACTATAGGAGTGACTCCAAGATTCGAATATAGCCACTCAAATACGTTTAGAAGTATTGCTCATTTAAAATATCAGAAAAAATTTTTTTCACAAACTGTGCAATACGATCTTAACGCAGATCATTATGAACTCTCATATTCGCTGCAAAAGATACTTTCTCCTCGCTCTTACGTCCAAGCAAATATAATAGGAATAAGAGAAAGAAAACATCACGGCACAAGAATAGATGTAGATTATGATGAGTATAAAGTAAATGTTATTTATGCAAATCAGTTTACTCCTGTTTTTTCTACAGAATTATTTGCCGAGTACAGTAGAAGAAATTATGAAGACCATAGTACGCTTTTCAACAACACGAGAGCTGACAACGGTGGAATCGGAGTAGCAACTATTAATGCACGAATTCTAAAGACTTTACGGCTACATTTAAAAGGTGCATATAATAGAGTTGAGTCAAATCAAAATATATTTTCTTATCACAAATATACGATAACAACCGGCTTAAACAAAACATTTTAGGAGATAGGTTATGAAATTTTTAACAAAAACAATTTTAATAGTTCTATTTTTAGGGGCAACTCTCTTAGCTAATAATATTGCAACAGTTACGGGATTAAACGGTAAAGCATATGTTGAGAGGGATGGAACTAAAATAGAACTTACCATTGGTTTATCTCTGCAAGAAAAAGACAAAATTTTAACAGACGACAAAGCTAAAGTACAGATAATCTTTAAAGATGAGACTATCATTACAGTTGGAAAGAATTCTAGTTTTTCTATCAGTGAATACATGTTTGAAGAGACTCAAGAACCTGTCGCTAAGTTTGCAATGATAAAAGGTGCAATGAGAGCTATAACGGGGAAAATAGGGAAGATAGCACCTAATAAATTTAGTGTAAAAACAAAAACTGCAACTATTGGTATACGTGGAACTAATTTTACTATTTTAGCTGGGACAGATGGAAGTACACAAGTTTTTTGTACATTTGGAGCTATTAGTGTTAGCATAAATGGTGTAACATCTATTGTTCCTCAAGGTTTTCATGTTAATGTATCTGCAGATGGGAAAATATCAACACCTGTAAAATTTACGCCTAAACAATTAAATAAAATGAAAGCTGATAGTTTTACAACAAGCAAAGAAGATAAAGGCACAACAGAAACAACAGGTGAAACCTTTAGCCCCAAAGCTGATAGTCAGATAGATACAACAAAAACAGAAAATATTGATTTGGTCGTAAAAGATATCTCATCCCAAACAACAGATATTACCCATACGGTTACAGTTGATAAAGTAGCGGCAGAAAAAGCAGCGGCAGAAAAAGCAGCGGCAGAGGCAGCAGCAGCAGCCGCAGCAGCAGCCGTAGCAGCCGCAGCAGAAAAAGCAGCAGCAGAGGAAGCAGTAGCGGCGGCGGCGGCAGCAGCAGCAGCGGCGGCAGCCACTTTTGATCTAACTGGTTATGCAGTATGGTCTTCATCAACTGCCAGTACAGGAACAGCAACTGTGAATTTAAAAACACTCAATAGCTCTACCTTTGATACAACATCATCACTTAAAATTGGAGATTGGACATTTACTCCTGCAAGTACTATGTCCGGTGCTGGTACAATAAATGATTTTGCTGGTACATTTGCTAGTGTTACGTCAACAATTATGAGTGTACCTACTGTTGAAAGTAGCTCTTTTAGTGCAACAAATGATGACTATTCGAGCAGTGATGATATGTCATGGGGCGTCTGGAACACAACAATAACATATGACAATGATGGCAGTTCTACAACCGATAGTTTATCTGGTCTGTGGGTAGTGGGAAAAAATCCAACAAGTGCAAGTGTTATTGATGGATATATAACAGAAAAATGTACAGCTACATACAATGGTAAATACAAAGCAATTGCTGTTTCTAATGCTGCTCTTTCGACCGGAGTTGCAAAATTGGTCATAGACTTTGGAAATCCTTCTGCCACTCTCACAATAGGACCTGATGCAAGTCCTATTGCAACTTATACTAATTCTGGTAGTAGTGCTGTAAGCTCTAGTGGTATATCTGTTTCTCAAACAGGAGGTAATTATGGAACCGCAGTAGGCAAATTTTATGGAGTAGATGGTAAATCAGTTGCTGGAAGTTTTTATGTACAACCAGTGTCTTCTGGAATTACTACACAAGGTGTTTATCAAGTTACAACTGATTCTATCACAGCAGGTCAAGCATTAGCTCAGTAACAAACAATGAGAGATAAATACAAAATTTTAATCTTACTTTTTTTATTTATCTCTATATTGCTCTCGAGTGCTTATCTTTTTCTGCCGGCACACTTTCAATCTTTAGACAATAGGGTCCGAGATTTTTATTTTAAATTCCGCGGTCCTCAAAAAGCCAGTGATGATGTTGTTATTGTTGACATTGATGAGAAGAGCATAAAAGAACTTGGCCAGTGGCCTTGGGAGAGAGATAAATTTGCTCAAATTTTAAATAATCTTACTGCATCCGGCGCGGGAATAATCGGTCTTGATATTGTTTTTAGTGAAGCAGACAAGACTAGTCCAAAGCTTCTTGCAAAGAAGTGGGGCATCGATGATAAAAAGATGCCGGATTATGATCTTATACTCTCACAAACTATTGCTTCGACTCCCACAATCTTGGGTTATGTGTTTGACTTTAATGCTGATAATGCAAATGATGCTCCGCAAGTTCCTGCTATTTTTGTAGAAAAATCAAAAAAAGATATGGAGTTTCTTCCTATTGCTCGCGGAGTTTTAACAAATCTAAAACTCATCCAAAATGCAAGTTACTCTAGTGGATATATGAACAATATTCCTGATGAGTCAGGTATTATCCGCAGTGTTCCTTTGCTAATTAAGTATCAAAAACAGCTCTATCCCTCACTTGCTTTTGAGATGTACCGAATAGCAACCCAAAGCACGAAAGTAGTTACTACATACTCAGAGGTAGGAATAGAAAATATCAGAGTCGGCAAGCAATATATTCCGAGTGATAGATTTGGACGACTGCATGTAAACTTTAGAGGACCGTTTAAGAGTTATAGTTATATTTCAGCGGTTGATATTTATAACAAAAGCTTTGATGAGAAACTGATAGAAGGTAAATTTGTTCTCATTGGAACATCTGCTTATGGACTTATGGACTTGCGTTCTACCCCTATGGACAATGTTATAGCGGGGGTTGAAGTTCATGCAAACATGATAGATAATCTCTTAAATGATGATATGTTGAGAAAGCCTGGATGGGCAGAAGTGGCAGATCTAACGGCTATTATGATAATAGCTTTTATTGTTATATTTATTTATTCGAGATTTTCACTTTTAGTCTTGAGTATAGTATATGCAATCTCATTTATTGGTCTGATGTACGCAAACTATTATCTCTTATTTACAGAGCTGGTTATCATAAACTCTATTTTTCCACTCTTTTCCATCTTTTTATCACTAGTCGGGACTCTTGGCGTAAACTACTTTTTTGAGACAAGACAAAAAGAGATCATCAAAGGAAAATTTGCTTCTAAAGTAAGTGCTAGTGTTATGGAAGATATTTTAAAAAACGCTGAGTCAAACGCTATGGAAGGTCAGGAAAAAGAGATTACAGTCTTTTTTTCTGATGTTAGAGGATTTACAAACATATCTGAATCTATGGGAGATGCCAAGCGTCTGATTAGATTTATGAACGATATAATGGAACCTATGACAGAGATTATCATAGATGAAAAAGGTACAATTGATAAGTATATCGGAGATGCTATCATGGCTTACTGGAATGCACCTTTAGATGTGGAAAATCATGCTGATAGAGCAGTAAGAGCAAGTCTTAGACAACTGCATAAACTCAAAAGTCTAAATGAAGAGTTGAGAGAAGATCCAGAGTTTAAAAATGTTACGAAGATGGCAGATGACAACAATATACCAATTGTTGATATCGGCATAGGTCTAAACAGTGGACCTGCTATTGTCGGGGAGATGGGATCTAGTATTCGTTCGGATTACACTGTCATAGGAGATACTATTAACTTGGGTTCCAGACTTGAATCTTTGTGTAAGTATTACAACTCAAGACTAAACATTTCCAACTTTACAAAGAGTCAGCTAAAGGGAAAATATATTTACCGTTATTTAGATTTAGTGACTGTAAAAGGTAAAAGCGAACCAGTTGAGATATGGCAGATTCATGATTTTGATGAAGAAGAAAAAGAACCGTTATTTTATTCAAGCAGAAAAGAACTTTTGGAAGAACTTGAAGCTTATCACAGAGCTATAGAACTTTACAAATCTCAAAAGTTCGCAGAAGCTCTTGATATATTTAAAGAACTGAATGCTTTAGAGCACAAGAGCAATCTAAAAATATACGACATCTACATAGAACGTTGTGAGCACTATATAGAGATGCCTCCTGAAAACTTTAACGGTGTATTTGTACATATGACAAAAGGATGAGATTAAACTCCTAGAGCATTGTTTATGGAGTAACGCATATCTTCATCAAGATTTTCCATACTTGTTAGCATCCATCTTAGGTATCCTGCATCTGAAGCCGCAACTTCTGCAAGAGTTTTACCTTTGTACTTTCCAAATTTGAATGACTTTACAAGGATTGGGGTATTTGTTAGATCAACCATCTTATCAACTGGATTTTCACCAGGATATAGAGTAGACACCGCTTCTCTGAGCTTTGTTAAAAATAGCTTTAGAACCAAGACATCACCGATAGCATCGTGAGCTTTTACTACGACACCTAAAGCATCCGCTTCTTTTTGTTCGTCTTTGTATAGTCCCATTTTATAGCGGAAGTATTGAAGTCTATGCGCTTCTTCATCAGGCATGACATGTTTGGCAACTCGTAGAGTGTCTATGACTTTCATCTGAGTGTTAAAACCCTCTTTTTCAAGCATACCTAAATCAAACGGAGCATTATGGATAATCATGTAGTTCTCACTGACGTTCAACTCACACAGTCTTTTATATGCGACACTATCAGTACAAACAGGTTTATCTTGCAGCATCTCAGGGGTGATACCGTGAACTTCCATCGCTCCAAAACTAATAGGCACATCAGATGAGTAAAACTCATTGTGGACTTCTACATCTTTTGCACCAAGAACAACATAGCCCAGTTGAATTACCCTGTCATTTTCACCTACCCCTGTAGTCTCTGTATCTAATATCACATATTTTTTTGCCAAAAATTATCCTTTTAAAAATGGGTCTAACATATAAAATTCTTCTACTTGCAAGAATTCTTCACTCAGTTCTATCTCCATAGTTTCTTCTTTTATTTTATAATTACAAAATACAACAAATCTCATAGGATATGTTTTTGCATAAAACTTGAAGTTTGTCACACAAAGAGGTTCGTTTAACTCTTCAAGAAGATATCTTACATATTTAAGAGCTTCTTTACTGGACTGGAGTTTCAAAAGATTAAAAATATTTTTTATCTTTATCTCCATAAACAACTCTTTATCGTTTTCCAGGTAAGTGTTATAAATAGCGCGTGCAAGTCTTAAAGCATCGGCACTTAATGGTTCTTGTAATAATTTTTTCTTTGTAATTTCATGTAGAATCATAGTAGCTATTTTACCCAATTTTACCTTTTGCTTCTAAAATGAACAGTGAATTTTTCTGTTTTTTTAGCCTCTAGTACAGTTTTAAATGATAGTTGATTTCCATTTCTAAACGTGTAAGATTTTTTTGTATCTATGGTGCTTGTTGAATTTTTGTTAAACTGTATAAGAAGTTCGATAGTCTTCTTCTCCTCTGAAGTGTTTTTGAGAGTGTAAATCACCGTAGCATCCAGATAGTTTTTAGTATCGGAGCGCTTTTGTATGGTCTCTTTTACTTTGAGGTCAAAGTTTTTGCCGATAGTTAGTTTTACGGGTGTCTCTTTTGGTGTGTGTTCAAGCGAACTCTCACCTAAAAGAATGTTTTGCTTATTTAGTTCTGAGTAAGTCCTGACGACTCCTTTTGGAAGTGGAATGTCAAGTTTTTTTATTTCAATAAATTGAGTAACGCCGTGTTTGCGCTCTGATTGCAGGTATAGCGGGTTTGAAAGAACAGCATAGTATTTACGTGTTATAGGAATATCATTTAGGGTGATGAATTTTATCTGAGTCTTCTCATTGTTAGCCAAGTTGACTTTAAAAGGAACGCTGTAGAAATGGTAACCTTCATATGCCTGATGAGATACAGCCGGTGCATCTTGCATCATTGCCATTGCTTTTTCATATCTGAACTCTGGTCTTGGTCTTTGAGCCCTGTTTATATCTCCGGCGAGTACATAAAGTTTTGTGTCTTCATAAGCTTTTCCGGAGCGGTTGTCTATGGTTATCCAGCCGGTTAAATCTGCTTTGTTACCATTAAGGTTTAATATGTAGTCGCTCTTCCAAGATAGGTTTCTAATGAGATAATCTATGTTCATTTTTGTCTCAAGATTCTCTTTGGTATTTATGTTCCATACAAGAGAGGGCTTTGTAATAAGTGAATTAGGAATAGCTTCAAATATTATATCTTTACTTAAAACAGAGATGATTTCATTGCCTGCATCTCTTACAAGTGAGTTGTTTGAAGTATGTGAAAGCAGTGTTACATATTTTTTGCAGCCCAGGCTGCCCTCTCTTGTTTTACAATTCACCTTGTCAACTTTAACTTTTTTGCCTATGTGGGCATCTAAAAGTTTAGACATTGTAAGTTTGTCAAAGCGGTATTGTTGAGAAAAAAGTCTAATAGAGTTGGGCAAAACTACATTTACAGAGTCTGTCTCTATGGTACTTGCGACATCTTTGTAAATTATCTGTTTATCACCTCTTTGCACATTTAGCTTTTTTTCTTCATGAACAAGTCCTATGCCGCCGTTATAGACTATAAGTGATGAGCTTTCAGGTTTTGGGCTTAGAGATGAAGCAAAGAGTGAACTTGTAAGAAGCACAAGTGAAGTTGAAAGTAAGGAGAATCTTTTCATTGTAAGTCCTTTGAGTACTTATGAGTACATATATGTTACACTATCAAAAAAAATAATGGGTAATAATGATTGCATCTCCTTTGGTATATCTCTTTTCTCTGGCATTTCTTGCTACGCTCTTTCATCAGCTAGATACAAAGACTACATGGAAGGTTTTTAAGTATATTCCGGCGGTTGTGTTTATCTACGCTTTTTCAATGTTGTTCGCATCTTTAGGGATGTTTGAGAAAAACGAAGAGATAGATGCTATCTATAAACTTACAAAGACAAACCTGCTTCCTGCGATGCTGTTTCTTATGCTTTTGCAGGTTGATTTTAGGCACTTTTTTAAGCTTGGCAAGTCTCTGCTTATCTCTTACGTATTAGCGGTTCTCTCTATAGCGTTTGGTTTTGTTATAGTGGCGTTTGTCTTTGGGTTTGACACAGACTCAGCGGCGGCTTTTGGGGCACTTGCGGGAAGCTGGATGGGTGGAACTGCTAACATGATAGCTGTCGGTTCTGCACTTGGAGTGTCTCAAGAAGCGTTTGGTTATGCACTAATAGTCGACAGTGTAAACTACACTTTGTGGGTTATGTTGCTTCTGTTTTTAGTTCCGTTTGCACAGTTCTTTAACAAGTTTACAAAGAGTGATGAAAACATTGCTTATATTGGTGAGATAGGGTGTGCCTGCAGCATGGGAGCACCAAGGTATTGGCTTCTTATAGCTCTGGCTATTGGAGCATCTCTTCTCTCCCAAGTTATCGCTCAAAACATTGAGATACTAAACAGGACAACGACTATAGTTTTGCTTGCATCTACGCTTGGAGTCTTAGGCTCATTCACAAGATTAAAAGAGTTAAACGGTTCTAGTGAAGTTGCATCTACCATGCTCTACATTCTAATAGCTCTCATAGGTTCAAAAGCAGTATTTGACAACTTCAGTGATGTCGGTGTTTATGTGCTTGCAGGTTTTAGCATCTTGGTCATCCATGCTGTTATCATGGTCATCGGAGCGAAGATATTTAAGCTTGACTTGTTCAGTGTAGCCGTTGCATCTCTTTCAAACATAGGAGGAGTCGCATCTGCACCGATACTAGCCGCGACCTACAACAAGTCGTTGGTAAGTGTCGGAGTTCTTATGGCAATAATGGGTTATCTCATAGGAACTTTCGGCGGTTTGCTTGTTGGAAATATTTTGATGGGGATTGTGAAGTAAGCAATAAAACAAAAGTTTATTACTATATACTTAGTCTATAGTAAAAGTTAAAAATTTTATCGACATCAGGATCAGTCCATTTTGAAAATAGCAGACATAACTACACAAGTAAGAGAGATAGCTTTAAAGACTCCTTTCATCACCGCTCTTAGACGGGTGGACACGGTCGAGTTTGTAAGGGTTGCTATCACTTGTGATGATGGCAGTGTTGCTTACGGCGAAGCACCTGCTACGAAGGCCGTTACTGGAGAAGATATTTACAGCATCTTGGGCGGTGTGGCGTTTATAAAAGAAGAACTCATAGGTTTGACTCCCTCAGATGCTCTTGTAGTTTTGCATCAGGCTGAGATGGGAAGCAGTGCTAAGGCTTCTATAGATATGGCTCTTTTTTCTTTGCTTGGCGATGAAAAAGACAAACAAGACATTACGCTTCAAACAGATATAACTATAAGTCTAAAAGATGCAGATGAGATGCTCACTGACGCTAAAAAAGCCGTGGCAGAGGGTATGAAAATCTTAAAAGTGAAATTTGGTTCAGACATAAAACACGCCATAGAAGTTACCAAAAGACTTGCAGACCTAGATGCCAAACTTATCATAGATGCAAACCAAGCCTGGACGCAGGAGAGCACTATGGAGTACATAGACGCGACCTTGGACGCTAAGCTGGAACTTATAGAACAGCCTGTCGGAGCTTCACAGTTGCATGAGCTTAGATGCATAACGGATTATTCACATGTCCCTATACTTGCAGATGAGTCGGTATTTACACTAGAAGATGCAATAACGGTTGTAGAGTACGCTTGTGCAGATATGATAAACATTAAGCTTATGAAGTGTGGTGGAGTTACAAAAGCCATAGAGATTTTGGAGTTTGCAAGAAAAAACAGCGTGAAATGTATGTTAGGCTCGATGTTAGAAGGTCCCATATCTATAAATGCGGCTTTGAATTTGGCACAAGAATACAGTGATGTTATATCGTACATAGATTTAGACAGCCCTTTGCTTTACAAAGAGCCATCAGATGAGTTAGAGTTTGAGTATAGAGGTTCTGAAATAGTACCTATCTAATATCTATTGTTTAACGAAAAAAGATGTGCATATATTAGCTTCATATATCCGTTTGTAGTTAATTTTTTTAATTTTCTCGATTCTAGTTTATTTAAAGCATTTTCATCAATGACATAAATCCCATGTTTGAGAGAATATTTTTCTTCATTTATTTGTATGTTAATCTCTGCTTGTTTTAATATCCCTAAGCTTTCTATAAAAGCACCTAAATTCTTAGCGTTGTTAATATTTGTATATACTTCCGTAACAAACTTAACAGCAAAATTACCTTCTTCAGTAAGGTCTTTTTCATCTTTTACGATTAATTTTCCTTTCTCATCTTTAAGAGCTTCGGCTTGAGTGTCAATAGTTATAAAATTGTTGCCATCGCTCATTCCCAAACCGAACGGATAACATCTTAAAGCTGCAGGAATATAGCTATTTTCTTTCCAGGTATTGTCTTCCAAGAGCAAAAGGTTTTTACTCTCTTCTCCACCAAGCACAACGCTAGGCAGTACAGTTGCATTTTCATCTTTTACAAAAACTATTATCAAAGATTTCATCGCAACTAGCATCTCCTCAATAGATATGGGAACTAAATATGCATCTTTTGCAAATTCATAATTTTCGTATTGAGAGAGTTTTAAGTCTCTATGAAGACTTTTGTTTAATATTTCTGGTTTTTTAAAGACATTCGCTAACATTTGTTAGTTTCCTTATATGATTATTTTGTGTGAGGATTATATATGAATTAAGGTTAATGTTCAATGAGAAGCAAAAAAAAAGCCTCACTAACTCCGAAGAGAAAGTGAGGCTTGAAAGCTTTAGAGGCTTTTGTCTTCATTACACCTCAGGAGAGGTGGAATGAGATTAAGCTCTTGAAGAGCTTTGGTTTATAGATTATATACTTGTGTTAAAATCTAAAACTACGTTAGATAATGCACCATTAGCTTCGTTAATAGTCATATTAAAGTCGCCATATGAATTAGAGTTATTCACATCAGTTAGAGTAACATTACCTTCACCTGTAGCACCTGCAACATAAGCAATCGCAGAAGATACTGTACCGTTAAGGTCAGTAAATGATACTGTTGAGTTAGTTTCACCTACTAGATTTATTACTTTAAATACAACAGCAGCACCTGTAGATTTAGTAGTATTAATATCAGCTGTATAGTGAGTTGCACTAACTTTAGTGAAGTTACTAATAGAACCATTAGCATCAGTCTGAACAGTAATTACAGGGTAAGCATTAAAGAAGAAAGATAAGTTTCCATCAACTGTGTTAGCTTTTCCAAACTCATCAGTTACTTTCCAAGTAGATGTAGTATTTGTATCACCTAATGTTTGGTTTAAGTCAACTGTTAAGTTGAAATCCATATTATTTGTAGCTGCTTGAGAAGTTACAGTAGCAGCAGTAACTGTTACCCATGATGGTAATCCAGAAACAACAACACTATTGTTTGTCTCACCAGTGTCTTCAGTAGTTACAACAGTAAATGCAGTATTAGTTATAGGTGCTGCGTTAGTATAGTTCCATATTACCGTGCTTCCAGAAGCATTACCATCCATGCTTGTTACAGATGGAGCAGTATTAGCAGTATTAGCAGTACCTCTTAAGTCAGTAGTACCTAAATTAATAACTTTAATAGCTTCAGTAGCAGATATACCACCAGTAATACTTGTGATAGAAGTCTTAGCAATTGGGCTAGCATTTGCACCATCAGTACT
Organism: Sulfurimonas sp.; assembly: GCF_041563495.1. Classification (GTDB taxonomy): domain Bacteria; phylum Campylobacterota; class Campylobacteria; order Campylobacterales; family Sulfurimonadaceae; genus Sulfurimonas. Next base: position 124,327 of record NZ_JBFFMZ010000002.1, on the reverse strand, counting down.
TACACCAACAATAGCACCAGTTGAATCAACAAGAGCAATTTGTAAGTTAGCAATACCATTTAAATTACCTGTAGATAAACCAGTTACACCAGTTAAGTTAGCATCAGCAGCTGTTACAATTTGATTAATTAATGTTTTAGCATCAACAGTTACAACATTACCTGAAGCAGTAACAACACCAGTTACACCAAGAGCAGAAGCATTGATATCTGATTTAGCAACAACTTGATTACCATCAGAAGCTTTAGCTTCCCATTTAATCAATGTACCATTAGCAATTGCAGGTACAGCTAAAGCATTTGAAGTTGTTTTAGTAGAATTAATTTCAAATGGTAATTCAACAACGATAGCACCAGATTTATTAGAATCATTAGAAGCTACAGTAGATTTGTCACCAGATAAAGCAAGAACTAATTTAAATGCAGTGTTAGAGATATTACCATCAGTATTTGTCATATTGAAATCTACTAGCATAGCAGTATTAGCAATTTTAGCACCTGTAGAAGCAAACGTTGAAGAAACAACATTATTGATTTCAATAGCATCTAACGCAAATTTACCTGTTGTAGTTGGAGGAGTTAAAGATTGAATCGTACCGTTTACAACAGATTTTTCAATATTCATACCAGCGATATCAGAAGTTGTGAAAGCACCATTTGTTGCTGAAGCAGCAAGTGAAGTAGCTAAAGCTTTAGCATTTACATCTGTTATAGCAGACGCAAGAGTAGTTAAAGTTCCTGCTAATGTTGTTGCCGGAGTAGCAGCAAGGATAGCAGCAGCTTCAGTAGCACCTGCACCTTTTAATAAAGCAGTTACTAATTTATATGTTGGGTTAGTAGATGCAAGTTGAACTGGGTCAGCAGTTAGTAAATTAACACCAGTTAAACCTAGGTTTGTAGCAATTTTTGTAGCATTCGCTTCAATTTCAGCAAAAGTTGTTGCATTTAGATCTACAAGAGAAGTTGGAACTGTTCCACCAGCTGCAGCATATCCCCCAAAAGTAGCAGCGTTATTTGAAACAATCATACTTGTAATTGGTGAAGCGATAGGACTATTTCCTGGAGCTAAAATAACTGTAGTACCTAATTGAGTATCATTAACATCATAACCATTTACTCCATCAGCTTCTATATAAGCAGCAGGTGTAAAAACTGTACCAGAAGTTGATGAAGCTTTTGTAGCAATTGAGAAAAATTTAATTCTAGATTTGACTGAACTGTTAGTATCAGCAGGTAATGAATAAGTTGAAGAACCTAAAGTAACAACACCTGATACAACTTCTTTTGTTGTTGGAGTAGATGTCAAAGCAACAGTTTTCATACTAGCATTGTCTTCTGCTAGATAGTGAGCTTTTGCTGTAGCATTATAGATATAACCATCCACCGCTTGAACAGCAGTTTGAATAGCAGCAGTTGTGCTTGCAGTAGATGTTGTTGTTGCTGCTGTCGACGAATCATCAGAACTACATCCTACGAAACTTGCTGCTAATAACGTAGCAGCTGCGATTGAAATTAAAGATTTGTTTATAGTCATATTGACTCCTAAAAATTTGAATTTGCAAATTCTACCTATACAAAAAAATGTAAGATGTAAATTACATTGACTAGTATCATACTAAAATACATTTTTGCATTTTATGGATGTATAGATAAAAGTTATTGTAAGTGTATCATAAAATTTTTCCGTTTAACTTAAATTGTTTGTTATTTTATGCTAAATAAAAGTAACATTCAGCGAAGAGGTGCTGAAATGTAACATCAGCCCCAAAAGAAAGGCTTAAGAGCTAAATTTTTAATCTATATACTTTTGCCAGGGGTGAAAGAATTGTTGGCTCAAAAAGGTTTTTGTCGTAATTTTCTAGTACAAAAAGTTGAACGTAGAGGGAATTATAAACTTTGTTGTCCACAACTAAAAACTGATTGTAGTTTTGCATAAAGATTACATTTAGATTTCCAGATGGGTTTAATGTTTGTAATTGTTTTTGTAAGACTCCTTTCGTGTCATAAAAAGTTTTTACAAAGTTTTTAATAGGATATTCCTTTCCAACTATTTCTATCTTCCCTGTTTGTTTGTTTAGTTTAATAGTATTTCCTAAGTCTATGGATGTAGCAGACTCTTTAAAAACAGTAGATTTGTAAAAAAATGGTTGTGTTCCCTTTTTACCACTCATTAAATCTAAGTTTGAAAAAAGAGTTACTGTAGGGTAGATAGACATCAATCTGTTTGGCAAATATAGATAGATGTCTCTTGTTTTTGCGGGTAGTTTAATGTCTAATTGTAGAGCTGCTAAAAAATGGTTTGTATCTTTAAGGCCATAATCTAGAGTCATATTTGCTATATTTGTACGGTTTCTTTTTGGATTGTTGCTTTGCATTTTATATGCAGCCTCAGTGTACTCAACATCAAGTCGTAGCATTTTCGCAGCTGGCAATTGATGATTTGTCAAGGCAAAAGATACTGGAAAGTTTACACTTCCTGAATGCTTACCTCCATCACTTAGAGTTTTTACGTCAGCATAGTATCTGATTGGATAGCCATAATCCCACCACCCAACTACATAGTCTTCTCTGTCTGCTATGCTTTTTAATTTATCTAAAACCAAAACTTCATCTTTAGTAAATACTGTTGGTACTTTATAATTCACTACGTGTTGGATATTTGGAATAAGAACGAATATAGTAAGAGTAGCAACAAAAATATATTTTAGAGAATTGTTTTTAATAAAATTGCCTATTTCTACAATGAGAAAAGCAATTCCAAGAGCTAACACCGGTACAGCATAAACAGTAAATCTTAATCCGCCACTATATGCTAAAAATCCCAATCCAATCATAGGAAGACCAAGAAGTACAACAGGATGTTTTATTGATAACCAAATATAACCTATAACAGAGAGTATAAAAGTTATAGGATGACCGCTAATTCTATTTGCAAAAGTTTCGAAGGGAATTTGTCCGGCTTCTCTTACTGTTTGCATCACAGAGAAAAAATTTAGTTTTAAATCTGTTCCTGAAACTAGAATAGCATCTTTAAATACATAGCCTTTTAGTTGTCCCCAAATTGGGTCAAATCCACCTGATATAAAAAATAATCCAAAAGCAGAGAAGAGGGCTAAGAGAAGATATTTATGAAAGTTTTCTTGTCTAAAAATTATGAAAAATCCAAATACAAATAATACTCTAAGTGTAATATCAAGCTGAGACATTGCTAATAGCATAATAGTGACAAGTTGCAAGCTATATGATGTGTCTTGCTTTTTGATGTATTGGTATATAGTATAGGCTAAGATGAGCCCAAAAAATGCAAATTCTAAACTATAGCTTTGAGGATACCACCATCTGTAAGCTATAATGTCCAAGGCTGTAAAAAGTAAATATTTGTCTTCTCTTGTCTGCTCGGCTAAGACTAATGACCATAACAAAAAAGTCGGAAAAACTATATTTAAAAAGTCTGTGTCATAGTAGCCAACCATCGTTCGGTTGTAATAACTCCATGCAATACTTCCGATTAAAGCGGCAATGAATCCAACTTCTAGTTTTTCAATATTTCTTCCAATGAGTATGATAGGTATAACTAAAAGTGAAGCAAAAAATGCCGGCATATAAAATATAATAGTTTCAAAGCTAAATGGAACTATTTTGGCAATAAATGCTGTGAATATTGAGCCGGCACTTGAAACTGGAGATAAATCATTAGCTTGAGTGGTTCCGGATAATATATCCCTAGCGCCTTCTGCATAATAGTACCCATCATTTGTATTTATCATAAATTCAGAGTTAAATTTAAATTGTTCTACATCTTTAAACTCATCGACCCATATAAGTCTAACTGCGAAACTAAATGTAAATGCTATGAGTATAAATAGGATTGTTAGTTGGTTTTTGTTTAGTGTCATTTTTTTCCTTTAATCTGCTTTTTCCAATTTTATTATGTCAATTTTATAGTTACTTGGTTTTTTCGTTTTGGCATTATACTCAAAATTTATTTTTGATTTGAATTGTTCTTTGTAATTTATGTCTATAGAGATGCTCAAAATATTGGTTGTTGTCGATATCTTATGTCCTAACATTCCTTTATTTATTTTTTTCATATAGTACTGATCAAAGGGTAAATCTTCGAGTTTTGCATATACATCAGGATAGTCAGCTATTGTTTTGAGCGTGTTTTGATTTGCATCGTCAAAGAGTATTTTCATACTTTCATAGGATAGGAAATTTATATCTACAGTGGAGTTTGTAAAGCTAAATATTTCTGAAAATGGAACATTATATATTGTTGCATCTCCAGTTTTCTCAAAATAAAAATCTATGATTTTATCTAAATGAGTTTGATTATAAATTTTTGAGTTTCTAAAAATAGGATAAGCTTTTATAATCTCACTGTTTTTGGAGTTTCTACTCTCTTTGTCATTATCTACCGTATCTTTTAGTAAATCTAAAAAGAAGTAAGGTTCTTTTAGCTTGTACTTTGTTAGAAGAAGTATAAATTTATCATTAATTAAGTTGTCTTTTATTGCACTGTTTACAAAAGCATTTATATTTATATATCTTTGTGCTGAGTTTAGTTTTAAAATAAGATTTGATTGTCCAATGTTTAAGGGAATTGGGGTCATTGATGTATAATGAATGGTTTCTTCATTAAACTTTATGGTTTTTAGGTATTTAAATAGATTGTGCATAATAAAATTTGTTTGAATCATAGCAAAAGAGCTAGTCACATCATCTTTGCTCTCTTTTGTTTTGTTAAGAAAAACAGAAACAATACTTAAAAGCAGTAGCATTAACATAAGTGTTACAAAGAGGACCACAGCTTTTCTTTTTTTCATTTGTAAGCCTCTATTTTATTGTAGGTATCTGAAATACCATTGGTTTTATGGAGGATGATCTAAGCATAACTGTAACAAAGTCGCCCACTTGTGAAACTTTAAAACTTAACGTGTCAGTAGTAAGAATATCAGCATATAAAAAAGCCTGAGTAATTTGCTCTTTGTTATCTAGTTTTAGTGCTTCTAGTGATTCCACTCTTATAAGAGCATTGTCCTTTTTACTTACAAAGTACAGAACATTTGGGTTTATGATTTCATAGATGGAATTTTGAGTTTTAAACCCAATAAGATCATATTTAGTTGCGTGTGAGATGTTAATATTACTTATAGATTGTGCTATATCAAGGGTTAAAATATTAAATATTTTTTGTTCTGCTTGAATCTTATCTGCTTTTTCTAAGTAGTGATTATTTTGATTTTTTATGGAATTTAGTATGGTGTGAACATAAGTAAACATGATTCCAAGCAAAACAATAGATAGCAGAACTTCTATAAGTGTAAATGCTTTTTTTAAGCCGTATAATCTCATTTGGCTTTTCCCATCCACAAGAAATTTTGTGTGTAATCCTTGTATTTAACTTTTAAATCTCCATACTCTAAGTATAATTTTTCGTTACCGTCATCTGCTAAAAATATTTTATCTTCTATCTCTTTGTTTATACTTAGTGTTATTGATTTTAAAAATTCTCTATCTTCATTTGTTAAGTTTTTAAACTCAGTAAGAGATAATAAATCCATTTCTTTTTCGTTATCTAAATTTTCTCGAGATAAAATGGCACTTGAGAGCAAGATGATTTCTTGAGAATGTATGTTGCGTTCCATAGCTCTTTTGTTGAAAGAGTTAAACTTGATGAGAGCTGTTCCTAAAAAGGCTAAAACCATTACCGATATAAGTACTTCTATAAAGCTGAATGCATTTCTCATTCTGCTAAACCTGCATACATAGGAAGATAATCTCTCTTTTTTATATAAGAGATGATATCTTCTTTGTTAATAAACTCTTTAGCATCGTCAAAATAGGGACTAATATAAACCCATTTTCCATCATCAGTATAGTATATAAGAGTTTCAAATTGCTCATGTGTTAATTTTTTAAAAATTAGTGTCGGCCTGAAATATATATCTTCGTTAAGTTCAATATTATTATATTCAACAGACTCTAGAACTTCATCTTGTTTAAGTAAAAAAGTTTTTACATTTTCCTTAAACTTAAAATCTTTTATTATCTCTTGTTTCGAGTTTAATAGGTAACAAATCTTATTCTCACCATTACATATAATGCTTAGTTTGTCACCATGCTCTTTTGCTTCATTGATTAAAAACTCCTTTACCTTTATAAGAGAAAACTTTTTTTCTTTAGCTGATGAGGATATGGTAAAAAAATATATACCATACACTATACTTACCAAGAGCAAGACTATTAGCATCTCGATTAAGGTAAAGGCTTTTTTCACTTTTTATTACATTCCGTAAGTGTAATATCTTTATTGTTGTCTTTACCATTTTCCTTACCATCTGCACCCAAAGATATAAGGTTTATTTCCCCATCTTCATTGAGATATATGTAATGGTTTTTCCAAGGGTCAATAGGAAGATTCTCTCCATCTAAATAACCAGACTTTGCATAGCCTTTGTACTTTTTTTCATCAGGATTTTTAATAAGTGCTTGTAAGCCTTCTTCTGTAGCAGGATAAAGTCCATTGTCAAATTTAAATGATTTTAATGCTTCTTGCACATTTTTCATTTGAATACAAACAAGTCTCTGTTTCGCATCTTCAGCTTTGCCCATAATGTTTGGTAGAACTAGTGCACTTAATAAACCAAGAATGACGATAACAATCATCAATTCCATAAGTGTGAAGGCACTTCTCATTTTTGTTTTTTTCATGTATATTCCTTTGTTTTTTTACTGTATTGAAATTGAGAATATTGGCAATAGCATCGAAATAACTAAAAATCCAATAATTCCACCGACAAATACCATTAATACCGGTTCCATTAAGGATAATAAAATCCCTATTTTATCTTTATTATTTTCTTCGTAAAATTCTGCTAACGTTTCAAGAGTGAAAGGTAGTTCAGAACTATTTTCACCAATTGCGACGGCACTCAAAAAGTCAGATGGTAATTTTATCATATCTTGCGACTTTACTGAATCAAAAAAAGATTTACCTTCAACAATTTGATTTGATATCTTTTCAAATACTTTTTGCAAAAGAAGGTTTGAAAATATTTTCGATGAAAAGTTCATTGTTTGGGCAAAAGGAACACCATTTTTTAAGAGTAGAGATGTAACGCTACAAAAGCGTCCTAATTCGTAGTTTAGCAATATAGTTTTAACTAAGGGTAACTTCAACAAAAATGTATCTATATATAATCGAAACTTTCCTTGTCTGCTCCATATAAAACCTAGTGCAGATGTTGTGCCAAGAAAAATAAGAAGTAAAATAAAACCATAATCTTGAAAAAAATGTGATACGGTTAATGTAAATTGTGTAGAAGCAGGGAGCTCATTGCCCATAGAAGTGAACATGTCTACAATATTTGGAACAATGTTTGTAAGCATAAAATTAATCATAACTATGGAAATAAATATTATAAAACCAGGATAAACAAATGCCTTAGTAACCTCTTTTTTAATTCTTTCTATGCCATTCATAAAATCACTAAGTTCTTTTAGCGTTGGAGCTAAACTTGAACTCTTTTCAGACACTTTTATTGTATATAAAAAAAACTGAGGTAATTTAAAAATTGATTGGCGTTCAAGTGCTTCGAAAAAAGTACTTCCGGACTTTAATGAATTTATAAGGGAATCAAGCCAAAGAAGCATTTTTTTGTTACTTTCATAACTGTTTTTAAGTAGTGCTAAAGCTTGATAAAGTGGTATAGAAGATTTGAGATATATACTTAAATTTCTACAAATTATAATAAGTTCAGCATTTTTTACTTTAGGAGTAAAAAATGTTTTCTTTTCCTTTATGGTTTCTATCAATATCCCATTGGATTGTAAAATTTCTGTTGCATCAGCTAAAGTATCGGCAGTGATGTTAGATTTTACATTTTTACCATTTTTATCAAAACCATTATAATAAAAAATCATAACTCTTTAATACCAACCCTAATAGCTTCTTCAATAGAGACTTCGCCATTCACTATCATCTCTTTTAATTGAAATTGCATAGAGATAAAATCAGTTGTTTTAAGATATTCGTTTATGAAATATTCATCACTATTGTTTTTTATAACCTTAAGTAGCGGAGCGTCAATCGTAATAATCTCACCTATGGCAATTCTACCTTTATAACCAGTATTGTTGCATTCTTTACATCCGCAAGCTTTATAGATTGATGCGCCATCTGGTATAGAAAAGAACTTGCTGTCTTCACTACTTATAATTACATTTTCTTTACATTCTTTACAGAGTTTTCTAACGAGTCTTTGAGCTAAAACTCCAAGAAGTGTACTCCCAATAAGATAACTGTCAACACCCATATCTACTAATCTTGAAATGGCTGCTGCAGCTGTATTTGTATGTAGAGTAGAGAGTAACAAGTGTCCAGTCATCGCTGCTTGAACGGAGATGGCCGCTGTTTCACCATCTCTAATCTCTCCAAGAAGAATGACATCTGGATCTTGTCTTAGGATTGATCTAAGAGCCTTTGCAAACGTTAGTCCTACTTTGTCATTTACTTGAACTTGATTTATACCAAAACTATTGTACTCAACCGGATCCTCAACAGTTACAATATTTTTTGCACTGTTATCTATGTTTTGTAAAAAAGAGTAGAGAGTTGTAGACTTACCACTACCTGTCGGTCCAGTTATTAAAATCATTCCGTAAGAATGTTTCAAAAAATCTTTCATGCTCCTTGTTACTGTTTCGTTGAAGCCTAACTGCTCAAGAGTAGGAATAGAATCAGATTTCATAAGAAGTCTTAAAACGACTTTTTCACCATAATAGGTTGGTAAAATAGATACGCGTATATCAACTTGTTTTTCCCCTAAAGTTATTTTTGTTCTTCCATCCTGCGGAATTCTAGTTTCAGATATATCAAGGTGAGAAATTACTTTAATTCTGTTTACTATAGACTGAATAGCACTTTTTTTTACTTTTGCAATTTCAATTAGAACACCATCTACCCTAAACTTTACTAAGCCATCTTTCTCATAAGTCTCTATGTGAATATCTGTACAGTTTTGTTTGACTGCTTTTGTAAAAAGAGTGTTTACAAACTGAATGATTGGTGCGGAATTTTCACTTGATAGTAAATTGTCATCATTTTGCAAAAAATCATCTAAGGAAGCCTGATCATCATCTGTTTCTTCATCCGATGAAAAAGTTTGCATTGTGCTTGTAGACCTAATGTCTTTAAACTTTGCTTGTAGTTCTTCATATGAGTGTGTATCAAGCAAAACTACTTCATGCTCGCTACGAACATGAGAGATATAATTTAAGCTGTTATCTGGATTCTCTTTTGAGATACATAAAACAGTTTTCCCATCAATTTGAGTGTATAAAACACCATTTGTGATTGCAAATTCTAAATCATCGATTTGAGTAAAAGGAATTAAATTCGGATTGTTTATTTCAATAAATGGTAACATTTTTTATTACCTCATCAGCCTCTTCTTCTTTTTTTAGTGATTCTAAATTTTTTTGAAGTATTTGACTCATTTGCTTTTGCAACAAATTCATACGCTGAAGCTTCTCTTGAACTTTTTTCAAATCTTTAGAGTTTGTTACTATATATGGTGTAACAATCATAATAGTAGATATTTTGTCATTATTCTCGCTTTTACTTCTGAAGAGTCCGCCAATAAATGGTATATCTCCAAAGAAGGGTACTTTTGTTTCATTTTTACTGTAAGTATTTCTTATAAGTCCACCTATAATGATACTGTCTTCGTTTTGTACAATTGCTGATGTATCAACTTTTCGCTTTGTTGTTGTCGGTTTATCTGTAGCTACAGTTGACTGATCAATGTCTTCAACGTTTATCATAATTTTAAGAACAACATTATCTTCATCAGCTATTTGAGGAGTAATTTCAAGAGTAAGACCTATATCCTCTCTACTATAGTTATTTCTTGTAGTATCCAATGTGCTTGAACCAGTAGAATCCGATGTTAAGATAGACTGTGTTTTTCCTACATATATAGTTGACTTGATATTATTTATACTTAAAAGATCTGGTTCAGATATAACAGTAGCAACTCCTTGTTTTTTAAGAAAATCAATTGTTGCGCCAATAGCAACACCTTTGCTTACTTCTCCAAAATTAATATTCTTTGCTAATACCTCAGGCAAGGCAAATGCACTTCCTCCCATGCTTACTTCTGCTGTTGCAATAGTATCACCAACTACTCCACCACCTCCGAGTCCCCATTTTATTCCCATATTTTCAAGTGCAGTATCGCTCACTTCATAAATATTTACTTTTACAAATACCTGTCGTCTTTCAATATCTAATTTTTCTATAAGTTTTGTAAGTTCTTTAATCTGGTTAACTGTACTACTAATTATTAAAGCATTTAATTCTTTGTTTGATGTAATAACACTTTTTACCGGTGTATTAATATCTTTTGATTTTGCAATTTCTTGAGCAGTTACTACTATGTCTTCAACATTTGCATTTTTTAAAAAAAGTATTTTTGTATCCATTCTAGTTGAATCTTCACCATATAAGTCAAAGTCTTTTACAAAATTTATAGCTTTTTGAATATCCTCTGAATTAGCAGAAACCCAGATAGCATTTTGGTACTCATCTTCCATGAGCTTTATTTCGTCTTTATAACTGTCTTTTGTAGCTTCAAAAATACTTTTTAGTTTTGGTAGCGCAATTTTTACATTATACTGTTTAAGTGCTATGCGTTGAATATCTCTTTTTAAGTCTGTATCAAAAAGTTTTAAAAGCTTATTCATCTTTTTTATGTTTTGAGGGTAATCACTTACTAAAATAAGTCCCATAGAATCATCAGTAGTGATAAGAGCATATTGACTTGCTAAATGTTTTATTTTAGTTGATACAATAGACGCTTTACTATGTTTAGGTCGTAAGATAACCATTTGCATACCAATCCCGGCTTTATCGTCTAATGAAACATTTTTGCTTGCTGTTGCAGCACGAACTATTTCAATATAACCTTTTGAACTCTTAGACAGAGCATAACCTTTAACCATTAAAATATGTTCAAGAAGAGGTAGTAATTCACTATCATCAATAGGTTTATTACTTAAAAAGTTTACATTTCCACTTATAGCTTCATTTATGAGTATATTTTTTTTAGTCTTAGATGCAACAAACTTGATTACATCAATAATAGGGGTACTTTGAAAGTTAATAGTTATTTCTTTAGAAACTAATGCACTAAACATAAAAGCAAGTGCTAATCCAATTTTAATATACTTCATATTTTAATTCCTTTGTTTTACCTTGTCTTTGTATGGTAAGTTTTAGCTGTTTGAGATTTTTAAGATTTTGAAAAAGCTTTATTGGTTGTGATGGTGACGTAAATGGAAGATTATTCATTTTTACTATCATATCTCCTTGTTTTATTCCAAGCTTGTTAAATATAGATGATGCTTTAATATGGATCACTTTAAAGCTTATGGTGTTATTTATGTTGTAAATTCGAACTCCAATAGTTGAAGCAAATTTACTCGCGTCTGAGTATTCATAAAGCATGTCTTGAGGAATATAATACTTGCCATTTTTAACTTTTATTTCTTCAAACATTTTTTTTGCAGTTGTTGTTCTGATATTTGATGATTGATTTGTAGCAACCCCTGTGCTAGATGGATTGGGGTTTTTTTTAAACTCTTTCTCATCATCGGGGTTTAAGAATGCCCAGTAATAGTTTAGTCCTTTTTGAAATTTTGCTTTTTTTTGATAAATTTCTATTAGTTTATAATTTTTATAGCTATCATTTAAGGATAAAAACACCCCACCTTTTGGATCACTAGCAATTACCATGTCTTCATTAGCAGAGAGAAGAATAGAATTTATAGCAAAATCTGTTAATAAAAATTCAGCAGAAGCACTTTTTTGCACTACTGTTTTTTTTATTTCTTGCTTGACTTCTAAGTTAAATGCTTTTGTAACATTGAAAGTGGTTTGGGTGTTGTTTTCAACTATGCTCTTTGATGAAGAATCTTGATTTGGTAAGAACAATGAGACCATCATTCCCAAATTAGCTCCAAGTATACTAAAAAGAAGAGAATATCTAACTAATGGTTTATAAAGTAATTTCATAAACATAAATATCTCCTACTTTTTTGAATTTGGCAAAAAGCATACTATACTTATTCTTAACAGCTTGTTGAATTTTTGCTTCAAAAATTATTTTTTTCTCGCCTATATCAAGAGTACCAATAATTTCTCCAAAATCTCCATTAACCTTAGCGAATGTTCCTGGTTTATAAAAGATATTTATCTGTTTTGAAGCAGGGACTGTGCTTTTAAATGCGCCTATTCCTTCTACGCCTTCAAAATTCATTCCAAATAATGAAATATTAAAATGTTTTATACTTGCAACTCTAGAACCTGAAAGTAAAATATAACTTTGTTGTACATCAAGTGAAAAGGGTTGAGATTTTATGCTTTTGGATTCTATCATTATGTTGTAAACCAATAGTTTTTCTTGCGCATAATAGTAAAGCTTCTCTTTTGGAAAAAATATAATAAAAGAGGCAATAAAAATGAAAACTAAAAAGATTACGTTAAAAATTTTTTTCATTAAATCTCCACCAATAGTTCAATATTGTACTTATCTATCTTTTTAATATTTAGTTTTTTAAAGTCAATATTTTTATTTAATAAAAAGGATGTAACTTTATCGACATTTTTTGTTTCAAGATTCATTTTTATAATCTTTTTCTTGTTTTGCTCTTTCGTTTCATACTTTATATCAAAGGCGGCTAAAAATTCATAAACTCTATTTAACTCATCTTCTTGATGCTTAAGTGACCATTTTTCTTCAAGCACACTTAGACTAGAAAGAATTTCTTTTTTTTCAGTAAGTTCAGTATTTGAAGTTTTTATTTTAGAGTTAAAATAAAACCATAAAGTGGTTTGTGCAACTATTAAAAGAAAAAAAACAATACTAATTTTTTTTAAATCTATTACCATTTTATGACCAAACCAATATTAATTTTTTGATTGTTTGTTACGCTCTGTGGCTCTTGATAGCCACCAACAACATTTGAAGCGTCAATATCCCAATGATTGACTTTATAAGAGACTTCTAGAGAATAATTTTTATTAATATCGTACGAGAGAGGTATTTCATAATAATATCCAGAAGTATTTCCTAAATCAAAATCAAGTCCACCATTTATTTCTGCATGCAACTGAGGTTTATATGCTAATTGATATGCTACTTCAAAACCAATATGCCAGTTTACATCATGAAACAGTGCTTTTAAACCTACATCACCATAAAACCAGCTATACTCTTCTTTATAACCATATTGGCTACCAAGGTTTCTTTCCCAATATCTGTAGCCAAGAGAAGTAAAAACACCAACATCGTATGATTTGCCCCTATTGATTTCATTCCATCTAATTTTAGGGTCAATAATAGTGTTTTCGGTTGTTGATTTAAATGGAATAAGAATAGTACTTGATGTAGATTGTAAAAATCCATCATAATTACTATCCCCTCTTGAGTAGTCAATACTCAAACCTAAAGAGCTCTCATTTGAACCACCATAACCACTACCAAGAACTTTTACATACTCAAGTTTTAATCCTAGGATGTCATCAAAATCACTTTTCTCGCTATCTAAGAAGTTTCCATTTTTGGCTGTTTCTTCATAGTTCATGGAGAGAAAAGTTCCAGCTATCTTCAAAGAGTCCGCGCTAACAGCACTCAAAAATGTAAAAAGTAAGAGTAAAACTCTAATCATTTTTTACCTCTAAAGTTCCATTTGAGTATGTAAGACTTTTTAAGTTTTCATCTTTTAAAGCTTGTGTGAGTTTTTCTTTAAGCTTCTCAGAATTTTGATCTAATTTAGTATATTTTTTTATAAGAGACCTAATTTGGTAAAAACTTCTATTTTGAATATTTAAACTTTCCATCTCATTTTCTAAACTACTTAAAATTGATACTTTATCAAAAGTAAAAAGCAGTATATAGAGTAAAAAAAAGCCAGCAGATAAACTTAAAACTGTTTTTAAACTGCGATCACCACTTTCAAAACTAAGTATTGGTTTTTCACCTTGAAGTAGCTCTTCATAGTGAGTAAGTAAGCTTTTAGATGGCTTTTCTGTAGTGGCATGTGATTCGATAACCCTCTGATTAAATTTATAGAGATTTGTTTCATCGTCAATTGCTATAAAATCAGTTAATTGAAGCTGATTAGCAAAGTAAACTTGAGGATTTTTCAGACCTAGCTCTTTAAGTAAAAATTTAATACTTTTTTTATCATAAGCATATGCATGGTAAAAATCTGTTTTATGAAAGAGTTCTATATCATCAAAATTGTCCGGCTTATTTGACATCATATGCATGGCTATTTTTTTTGCTTTAGCCATACTCTTTGTTGGAATCTCACAAACTTTGAACCAATACATAGCCGGAGATAAAACTACAATATCATTAGCATCAGCAAATGTTGTTCTTTTTTCTAAGCTATATACATAAACTAATGCCACAGTGATCCTTGTATTTTTTGGCATTCTACATCAAATATCCTTGAACCCAAATAAATTCATACCAATTATTAGAGAATAAGTCCATATTTATTGATACATTTATAGTTAACAATGATAAAAAATAACGCTTTAGACTTATAAATTTTTATGATGTTTAGAAGTTAAAATTTTGCTTTTTAAGACGTTGAATTTAGTGACTGTTTCTTTATTTTGCAACACAAGGCTAACCTAAAATAACATAGACTTTATCTAATGTAAAATCATACTCTACACTTCTTATTTTGCAGCCCACGGTATAGTCGGTTTTTTGTCTGCACTATTTAACTTATTGTCTATGTTTGTAGAACAGACATTAGCCGTAACGTTTCTATTTTAAGTTTTGGAGATGCTTATCCAAGACAGCTTTATATATTTCTGTATGACAGGCTTTGCACTCTTGACTTTTGGCATAGGAATGAACAGCATTATTTGCAGATGCTAAAATGGCAAAAAGTAAAATCGGGGCAATTGATTTCATTGATAGTCCTCTTGAGTTATGAATTATTTAAAATTATAACTAAAATAAATTATACAAATGTTACTCTTTTCCATTGGCAACATATTTAAGCCAGAAAAAACCAAAAAGTCCTGCAAACAGAGATGCAAAGAGGATTCCTACTTTTGCTTGAAAGATAAGAGTGTCATCGCCTAAAAAAGCTAATTCTGCTACGAATATTGACATTGTAAATCCTATACCGCCCAAAAATGCAACGCCAAATACTTGTTTCATTGTACTGCCTTCAGGCAGTTTTGCTATTTTGAGTTTTATTGCCAGCCAGGCAACACCGGCAATACCGAGGACTTTACCAAAAATCAGTCCTGCAATTATTCCCAATGAAACAGGTTCGACAAATGTAGTGCCGATAGAAGAAAAATCTATTGATATACCTGCATTGGCAAGTGCAAAGAGAGGTATGACGATTAAACTCACAGGCAGATGCAGATCATGTTCAAGCCTTGCAGACGGCGAACCTACGGAATCTATTTTGTCTTTTATGTTCAATAAAATTGCTTTTTGATTCTCATGCATAGTATGATCTGTAGCAACGGGATAGTTGTCATATTCATCAAGCAGATTTTTTGTATGAGATGTAAAGTCGATAGGTGTAAGTTTTGGTCTTGAAGGAATAGTCATTGCGGCTATTACTCCGGCAATAGTAGCATGTACCCCGGATTCCAGCATAAAAAACCACATAACAAGACCAACCAAAAAGTAAGGAAGGATTGCATGTATTCCAAAACGGTTAAATACCACAAGAATAAGAAACGAGACACCGGATAATATAAGAGGTAGCATATGTATCTGTTCCGTGTAAAAAAGAGCAATAACTACAACAGCACCTAAATCGTCTACGATGGCTAAAGCAACTAAAAATGTTACAAGTGGAGTAGACACTCTATTTCCGAGTAGAACAAGCGCACTAATTGCAAAAGCGATATCCGTCGCCATTGGTATACCCCAGCCGTTTGCTCCTCCACTGCCATAGTTGATGCTAAGGTAGATAAGTGCAGGTAAAACCATTCCGCCGATAGCTGATAAGATAGGTAAAATAGCAACTTTTATATTTGAGAGTTCTCCTACTAAAATCTCCCTTTTTATCTCAAGTCCGACCATAAAGAAAAATATCGCCATCAAACCGTCATTTATCCAGTGATGAATAGAGTGTGAGAGTTCCCATTCACCTACATTGAAATCTATGTTTGTATGAAAAAGATGTATATAAGTCTCTGTCATAGGAGAGTTGGCCAATATCAGGGCAAGAATAGTGGTAAACATCAAAACCAAGCCAGTAGTTGTCTGAGCATGTATAAAGTGTTCAAACGGTGTAGCCATTTTTTTAAAGGCTTTTTCCCAAGGTGCATATATTCTCATTTTAAAACACCTTTATAATAATACGACATAAAAAATTCCTTCAATTAATTGGTACATTATATCTAAGAAGAGAAAACTTAAAAAATGTGTGTATAATTTGTTTATGAATTTAAGTGAATTACAGAACAAAACAATATTGCTTTTTGGGCAAAGTCGTGCTTTTAGTGCTGATGAATTTCAGGCACAGTTGAAGGCTCATAAGATTAATCTTACAAAAGAGTACGGTGAAAATGTTGCTCTTGTGGTTGATGGAAAGATGATGACGCCATATGAGCAGATTGAGAGTGAAAAAATATATGAAGAGAAAAAAACTGAGTTTATCTCTATAAATGCGCTTGAAAAAGAGTTGGCAAAACATATAGATGCAGATACTTTGATGATGAGCCTTAAGCTATCTAATGACAAGAGCAGATTAAAAGATTTTTTAACAAACTCCATGATTGATGATGAACTATACTTACGACTTTTAAAAATGTACTCTTGGGGTGGTGAAGATTTCTTTGACAATGACGATAACAGAGATGTGAGTGCTGCACTTATAGTGAGATTTTATGAAAATATTGAGAGAAATCACAATGTCGAATACGCTGCCCTTGGACTTATGCATCTAATAACACAGTCTAAAGATGAAAAGCTCATAGAAGCAATCTTTATGTTGGAACCTATACAAAAAAGTCTGCTTTTAGATTCCAATAAAGCAAACTACAAAATAATCTCGGCAATTGCCACAAACTACTACGCACCAAAGAATGTGTTAAATATGTTGGTAAAAAAATCAAACTCTTACATAAGAACACTTGTCGCTATGAGAGAAGATTGTGATGAGGAGATGCAATTTTATCTCTTAGAGAGTGGAGATGAAGCGGTACTTGAAGCACTTTCATATAATAGTAATATAGGAAAAAAAGTGGTAAAAAAACTACTTTTTAATGAATACCTTGCTAAAAATATGGCTCGAAATATTCATCTCAATGATGAACTCTTTGAAATATTCTTTAAAAACTATCCAAATGAGGTGGCAAAAAACGAGTTTATTTCATATGAGATGCAAAAAAAACTAGTAGCATATCATTCTGCTGATGTGATGATGTCTTTGGCAAAAAACGAGTATATAGATAAAAAGATAGTCGTAGATTTACTAAGTAAAGAATCGGATGAGATTAAATTTGCTCTGTATGAAAACTCTGCAACTCCTCAAGAGAGCCTTGAAGAAGCATATGAAAATGTTTTAAATCATTTTGCACTTGCAAATAATGAAAACACACCTAAACATATTTTAGAATTGCTGGCACACAGCCAAGATATAAAAGTTCTTAAGTCTTTGGCAAAAAATGTAAGTACTCCCGTTGAGACTCTCTATCAACTTCAACTGGATTCGCGTTTAGAGCGCTCAGTGAAAGAGAATCCAAATTTTGGTAGACATATCATGCATGAAAATATAGGTTGGGAGATATAGATGAGGGCTTCAAAATTAACCACTACACTAACAGCACTGATAGAGCAAAAAGTTCCAAGTTTTTTATGGGGTGCTCCGGGAATCGGCAAGTCATCCATCATCAAGCAGATAGCTCAAAGTAAAGGAGTCGGTTTTATTGATTTACGACTTGCTCTTATGGACCCTACGGATTTAAAAGGCATCCCTTTTTACGACAAAGAGTCTCATACCGCACTTTGGGCTCCTCCTGCATTTTTACCAAAAAGCGGTGAAGGGATTTTGTTTTTAGATGAGCTTAATTCGGCAGCACCGAGTGTACAAGCATCTGCATATCAGCTTATTCTAGACAGAAAAGTAGGTGAGTATGAACTTCCAAGCGGCTGGGCAATAGTTGCTGCTGGAAACCGTGAGGGGGACAGAGGCGTGACCTACAGAATGCCGTCTCCTTTGGCAAACAGGTTTGTCCACTTTGAGATGCAAGTCGATGTTGATGACTGGAAATATTGGGCCTATAAAAATTCTCTGGATGAGAGAATCATATCTTATATCTCATACGTTAATGAGCATCTATTTACCTTTGATGCCAAGAGTGATGAAAAAAGTTTTGCAACACCAAGAAGCTGGGAATATGTAGATAGCATACTAAAGAGCTCTATTTCTCAAGATTTGGTTTTGGACTCTATAAGCGGTGCAGTGGGACGTGAAGTTGCGGTGGGCTTTTTAAGTTTTGCAAAGGTGATGGGCAGGCTCCCTGATATAGAAACTGTTTTAAACTCTGGAGAGGGCGAGTACAGTGATGAAGTCGATGTACTTTATGCACTAAGCACAGCTTTGGTCAGTACCTATTTAAAAGATGCAACTGATGAGAAGTTGGATAATCTGCTTAGATATACTCTAGGAATGAAGAGTGAGTTTGCCGTTTTATGTGTGCAGGATTTGCAAAGAAACGGCGTGAGTATGGAACACTCCTCAGTCTTTAAAGAGTGGGTGCAGAAGTTCGCTTACCTTCTGGCATAATAAAAGCAGATGCAACTTCAGCAAAAAATCTCCCAAGCCAAGGCAAAACTCTTAGTCGAGTATCCGCTATTTGGGACGATCGCCTCAAAGCTTCAACTTATAGAAAATGACGATATCCAAGCTTTTAAAAGCAACGGCACGACGCTTGAGTATAACAGTGACTTTTTAAATGAAATAACTCTCGCTGAAATGGAGTTTGTCTTTGCAAACGGCGCTATGCATGCATCTTTGGCTCACGAGTCCCGTAAAAACGGCAGAAGCGGCTGGTTGTGGCAGCTTTCTACGGATTATGCGGTAAATGATATGCTGGTAGAAAACGGACTGGAGCGACCTTATCAGGCACACTACTCAAAAAGATTTTGCGGGCTTTATGCCGAAGAGATATATGCCCAGCTAAAAGAGGATATTTTACGCGATGAGTTGGAGTATGAAGCTGATGATATTGACGATGTGCAAAATAAAAATGCATCAGAGGAAGTTGTACAAAACCAAGAAGAGCAGCTTTTTGAAGAGTTTGCAAAAGCAGTTTTAGACCTGCAGAACAAAAGAGACGAACTTCCAAGCGGTATTAGCAGATTTTTTGAAATTGAGAAAGAGGGCAAGATTGATTGGAGAGATGAGTTACGAGCGGCTTTAGAGAGATTTCATAAAGATGATTTCACTCAGATGCCGCCAAACAAAAAGTTTTTGCATCTTGGGTTTTATCTTCCTTCAAGCATCTCTCAGAGATTTAAGTTAGTTGTCGCCGTTGACAGTTCAGGTTCTGTAGATGAAGAACTTCTTGGTGAGTTTTTGAGTGAGTTGAACTTTTTGATGAATACAATCCCATCGTATGAGATAAACCTGCTTGTATGTGATGATAAAATCCGCTCACATAAAATCTTTTACAGCGGAGATATTTTAGAAGCAGATATCAAAGGCGGCGGTGCCACTGACTTTAGACCTGTTTTTGAGTTTATAGAAAATGAACTCGAAGATGCAAAACTGCTTTTGTATTTTAGTGATTTAGACGGGAATTTTCCCCACGATGAGCCAAGATATGATGTAAAATGGATAGCTCCAAAAGAGTTTGATGTCCCCTTTGGAGAAGTTATAGTTTTACAGGGTTAGTTAAATAGGACCTGGTTTTTTCCATTTTGTTTAGCACTGTGGAGCTGCATATCTGCCTGATTGATTGTCTCATCAAGTGAGTCTTCATCTTCATGAATCGATACACCCATAGAGACAGTTAACCTTATCTCTGTATTTGCGTCAAGATTAAAGTTGAACCCTTCTACTTCTTGTCTTACTCTCTCAAGTATATCGGATGCACTGTATTTGTTTATATTTTTTAGCACCATACAGAATTCTTCACCTCCAAATCTGGCTACAATATCTCTATAACTTGTATTTGTTCTAAGTATCTCAGAGATACACACTATTACTTTATCACCGACATCATGGCCGTGCGTATCGTTAAGCTGTTTAAAATTGTCAATATCCACCATAGCAACGGCAAACTTTTCACCGCTTGTTTTTGTGTCTTCTATGTACTCATACATATTGTCAAAAAAGTAACGACGGTTGTAAAGACCTGTTAAAAAGTCCCTGCTGGCGTGGTTTGTGATATATTGGATATTTTCCAAGGCTTCAATGGAGTTGTTGATCCTACAGGAAAACTCCTCTTTTGAAAATGGTTTTTTTATGTAGTCATTTGCGCCCTGTTTTAAAAACAGAGCATTTACTTCTTCATCGTTGTTTGAAGATATGGCAATAATGCAAAGCTGAGTTTTTGTATACTCTTTTCGTATCTCTGCTGTAAGTTCCAGACCGTTCATAACAGGCATATTGTAGTCGGTTATGACTAGAGACAAATCGGGATGAGCTGTAATCATACCAAGAGCTTCTTCGCCGTGAGCAACTGTTATGACCTTATAAAGAAGATTCTCAAGCATGTTTTTCATTGTCTTTCTAAAAACCATGGAATCGTCTACAAGTAAGACTTTGTGCTTTTGATTTTTCTCTAACCTTTGCAGTGTCTGTATGATATAGTTTATATCATCGACTCCACCTTTGTTGACGTAATCAATGATGTTTTTAGCAAGCATCTGTTTTCTAAAATCTTTGTCAATATTTGCACTCAGTACGATAACACGATTGCCTTTGCTTAAAACATAATCAACAATCTCTCCGTTTGGAGCATCCGGCAGATTTATATCAAGAAGTGTCATAAAGTAGGTGTACTTTTTTAAAAAGAGTTTTGCTTCTGAGAGTTTGTAAGCTATATCAACTTCGTATTTTAGAGAGAGCTCTATTTTTTTAGCTAAAAGCTTTGCCAGTGTTTTATTGTCTTCAACGATTAAAATTCTTTTCATATCTGTATATGCCCTAAAAACTATTTGATGTATTATAGTATAATTTTTTCATGAATTATCTACAAGAAATCACCGAAAAACTACTCATGAAACAAAACATTTTTTTAACCGGCGGAGCAGGCGTAGGAAAAACGACAATTACAAGAGAAGTAATAGAGCATTTTGAATCTGAAGCTAAAAAGGTTGCTAAACTTGCATCTACGGGGATGGCAGCAACGCTTATAAATGGACAGACACTACATAGTTTTTTAGATCTTGGAATCGCATCTGATGTAAAAGAGTTAGAAACCAGCGGTAAATTAGAGATAAAAAAGAAGATAAAAAAAATGATATCTAGTATGCATCTGATTGTAATAGATGAGATATCAATGGTAAGCGACACGCTGCTTGAGATGATAAATCTGAGACTGACTCAGGCAGAGTTTAACGGGGTTGTTCTTGTAGTGGGAGATTTTTTACAGCTTCCTCCAGTCGTGCGTGGAAGTGCCGAGGTCAAATTTGCTTTTGAATCGGATGTCTGGGAAGAATTTGGATTTGAGAAGATAGAACTTACACATATTTACAGAACAGATGATAAAGAGTTCATAGAACTTTTGGGCAATGTTCGAGACGGCTTTGTAGATGAGAAGATTCATAACCATCTCAATGAATTTATAAAACCGCTGCCTGAGGACTTAAGTGACTTTACCTTTCTTTTTGGCAAAAACAATTCGGCATCTTGGCATAATAAAAATCAGTTATCATACATAGATAGTGAAGTTTTTGTAAAAGAGGCACAAATTATAAAACACTCCAAAAGCGTTCATGATGTGGAAATAGAGAGATTTATGAATGACTCCCGAATAGATAAAGAACTAGAGCTTAAAATCGGGGCACCGGTTCTCTTTACAAGAAACTCATGGAACTACTTCAATGGAGAGAGGGGAGTTGTTGTAAATGTAGATGCAAGCTTTGTATACGTCCAAAAAGCCGATGGCAAAGTCGTAAAACTTGAAGCGGTTGCACAAAGCAAAGCAAAGTGGAGTGAAAAAAGCGTAAACGGTAAAAAGGAGATGGTGGAAGAGGCGCAACTGAGTGTTTACCAGTTTCCCATAAAACTGGCTTTTGCCATTACCATTCACAAATCTCAAGGTATGTCTATAGAAGATTTGATTATCGAGACAAATGAGATATTTGCCCCTTCACAGTTTTATGTAGCACTCTCAAGAAGTTCAAACCCTAAACGACTAAACCTTATAGCACCCGCTTGCCAGTGGCACCAGATAGTCTTTGTAAATCATAAAGCTTTGGAGTTTGTAAAAAATATTTAAACTAAAGCTTGAATGTTCTGAAGTTACCTTCATGAGATAGAATGATTACCTTAGAAAACTTATGTTTTTTAAATGGTGTTTTTTTCACTTTTTCAAAAGATTGAGTATCCATACCGTTTGTAATATAATCAACTAATATTAGCCACCACTCACTATAAACAGGAAAGTTTTTATCAATCTTTTCGTTTTTTTCATCTATAAGAAGCTGAATGTTTTTATGTAGTTCATCTATGTTATCGGCTAACGGTGCATCTATTCTTACTAAGTTTCCATTACTTTTACTTTTATAGTTTCTGTTTAGTCTTCTTACTTCAACAGCAATTTTGCCGTCAATCACAAAGTCAGGAGTAACATTTCCGAGGGGCTCATACTCTAGTTTTGTATGATGAAGAGTTTGTAAATAGTGTTCTGCTCTAATCTCATCAGAGTTTTTCTTTCTTTTCATAGACTATATGTTAGCAAAAAGATAGTAAAAATTGTTTATAAAGAAGATTTTAAAAGTCAGATTTGTGTATTTGGGGTAAGAGATAAACTAACGACGCACTAAGTGCGCTATTAGTTAAGTTAGTAAAGACTATAGGTCGTTTTCGTGTTTAGCAAGATACTCAGCAACACCTTCAGTTGAAGCTTTCATACCTTCGTCACCTTTTTGCCAACCTGCAGCACATACTTCACCGTGCTCGTCAGTAAACTGCATTGCATCTACCATTCTGATCATCTCATCGATGTTACGACCAAGTGGTAAGTCATTGATTACTGCGTGGCGAACGATACCTTTACCGTCTATAAGGAAAGAACCGCGAAGTGCTACAGCTTCACCGAAAAGTACATCATAATCTTTAGAGATTTGTTTTGTAAGGTCAGCTACTAGAGGGTATTTGATACGTCCGATACCACCATTGTTTACTGGAGTCTCTCTCCATGCGAAGTGAGAAAATTGTGAATCAACCGATACACCGATTACGTTTACGCCACGGCTTTTAAATTCTTCGATTCTGTGAGAGAAAGCGATAATTTCTGATGGACATACAAAAGTAAAATCTAATGGATAAAAGAAAAGTACAGTACCTTTTTCACCTAAGTTTTCCGATAATTTAAAGTTTTCATCGATTGAGCCGTCTGCTAAAACTGTCGTTGCCGTAAAGTCTGGAGCTTGGTTTGTTACTAACATGTTATATGTCCTTGTGTTTATTTATTTGTGTTGAAATTTTAACAGAATAATATTAACAAATCTTAGTTGAATTCAAGTAGTAATATTGTTTAAGGATAATTTTTATCTTTTATGTTATTGATGTAAAACAGCAAAAAATTAATCTTACTTTGATATACTTCGCCCGATTTATAGAGCTGGACTCTATACTTCAATAAGGAAAAATCGATGACGAAAGAGTATATATTTACTTCAGAGTCTGTAACAGAAGGGCACCCTGATAAGATGGCAGATCAGATCAGTGATGCAATTCTGGATTATATTATTGAGCATGATTCTAATGCACGTGTTGCGTGCGAGACTTTAGTATCAAATGGTTTTTGTGTAATTGCAGGCGAATTGAAGACAACGGCTTATGCCCCGATGCAAGAGATTGCAAGAAAAGTTATTCAAGAGATAGGATACACAGACGCAACTTACGGTTTTGATTATCGTGCTGCTGCAGTTTTAAACGGAATAGGCGAACAGTCTGCAGATATCAACCAAGGTGTTGACCAAAAGGATGGAGAGATAGGTGCAGGTGATCAGGGACTGATGTTTGGCTACGCGTGTAGCGAGACAGATGTCCTTATGCCTCTTCCTATTCATTTGGCACATCGTCTGACTCAAAAACTGGCAGAAGTGAGAAAAGAGGGGATAGTCCCATATCTTCGCCCGGACGGTAAAGCACAGATAAGTGTCAAGTATGTAGGAGATAAACCTGTCTCTATTCATACTATTGTTATCTCTACTCAACATGCTCCTGATGTTTCTCAAGAACAGATTCATAAAGATATGATCAGTGAAGTCATTAATCAAGTGATTCCAAGCGAGATGATGGATGAGAATACAATCATACATATCAATCCGACGGGAAAATTTGTAATAGGTGGTCCTCAAGGCGATGCAGGACTAACAGGAAGAAAAATCATAGTAGATACTTATGGTGGGAGCTGTCCTCACGGGGGCGGTGCATTTTCAGGAAAAGACCCTACTAAAGTAGATAGAAGTGCAGCATACGCGGCTAGATGGGTTGCTAAAAATCTAGTTGCAGCCGGAGCATGTGAGAGAGCTACAATCCAAGTTGCATATGCGATAGGTGTAGTTCAGCCTGTTTCTATCTTGGTAGATACGCATGGAACAGGTAGAGTAGATGAAGAAAAAATAGAGCAGTGTATAAAAGATCTTTTTGATTTGTCTCCCAAAGGTATCATAAAAGCCTTGGATTTGCTTCGTCCGGTGTATAGAAAAACGGCAGCATATGGTCACTTCGGAAGAGAGGAAGAGGGCTTTACATGGGAGCGAACGGACAGAGTTGATGAGATTAAACACTATTTAGATATTTAACTAGTTATTTTAGCTATCTTTAAAAATCTTGTGATAAACTTATCTCGAAAATTAATTTTAGGAGAATTTTATGGCAGTATTAATTAATGATACATGTATCAATTGTGGTGCTTGTATAGATGAATGTCCAGTTGAAGCAATTGTAGACGAGGACGATAATCCGAATGATGAAGAAATTTATTATGTTTATGGTGACAAATGTGTAGAATGTGTTGGTCATCACGATGAGCCAGCGTGTGCTACTGCATGTCCTACAGAAGGCTGTATTACTTGGGATGCTATCGGTGAAAGCCCATCGCATCGTGAAGATGTTACAGAAGATCAACGTTCAAACCATGAGAGTGTAGTAGACTAGTTCTCAATAACTTTAATAATCACAGAGTGGTATTTTTTCACTTTGTGATTACCTCTTCATTTACAAATCTTTCAATTTAAACTTAATAACATTATTTTTTGGGTATAATTCCACTCTAATTTTATACTTATACAGGAGATTTGATGGAGCGTACACTATCAATAATAAAGCCAGATGCCGTAGCTAAGGGCGTAATCGGTAAAATTTTGGATCGTTTTGAGAGCAATGGACTTAAGATTGCAGCAACTAGAAAGATTCAACTTAGCCGCGCTGATGCAGAAGCATTTTACGCAATTCACTCTGAGAGACCATTTTTCAATGACTTAGTTGATTTTATGATTAGCGGACCAGTTGTTGTTTCTGTTTTAGAGGGTGAAGATGCAATGCAGAAAAACCGTGATTTAATGGGTGCTACTAACCCTAAAGAAGCAGAAGCTGGTACAATCCGTGCAGACTTCGCTGAAAACATAGATGCAAATGCAGTTCACGGAAGTGATTCAGTTGAAAATGCAGCTATCGAAATTGCATTCTTTTTCTCAGAAAGAGAAATTTCATAAATTAAAATATGAAAGTTGCTCTTAGAAAGGTAGGCAAAGCGCCTGTAGATTTTGAAGTTAAATCAGATGAAATAACTTTTAAAGGTTATTTACAGTATGATTCTGGCAAATTAATTTTGCTTAAAGCAAATCTAGACGGCTTTGCTCTTGCTGAGTGTAACAAATGTGGTGAAGAGTTTAAATTACCTGTAAACGAAGAGATAGAATTTTTTATCTCTGATGGTGTTTATGAAGGTTCAAACGACATTGAATTAGATGTTGTCGAGTCTTTTGATTCCATAGCCGATTTAGATGAGCTTTTAAACTCTGAAATTGAACTTATTAAAAGTGACTATCACAGTTGCGAAAATTGTAAAACAAAATAACGAAAGGATAAAGATTATGGCAGTACCTAAAAGAAGAGTGTCTCATTCACGTTCAGCGAAAAGAAGAACTCACTATAAAATCACTTTAGCTAAACCGGTTAAAGATAAAGACGGAACATATAAATTACCACACCATATCAACCCGACTACTGGTGAGTATAAGTAATTAATGGTAAAGATTGCAATTGATGCAATGGGAGGGGACTTTGGTCCCGAACCAATTGTTAAGGGGTGCATTCAAGCACTTAAGAAAAAACTTTTTGTTCCTATATTAGTGGGAAATAAAGATGAAATTTTAGCTCTGTTACCAAAGCGTTATAGAGCTAAAATTTCTATTGTTGAAGCGAATGATGTTATCTCAATGTCAGATGCAGCGACAGACGCTGTAAAAAGAAAAGAGAGTACAATCTTTAAAGCTATAGAGCTTGTGAAAAACGGTGAAGCCGATGGTGTAGTTTCTGCAGGACATAGCGGTGCGACCATGACACTTGCTACACTTAGACTTGGTCGTTTAAAAGGTGTTTCACGTCCGGCACTTGCCACTCTGATGCCGACAAAATCAGGTCGTCGTTCCATTTTACTTGATGCCGGTGCAAATGTTGATTCTAAAGCTCAGCATATTGCAGAATTTGCAATAATGGGTGGATGCTATGCAGAAGATTTACTTAAAATAAAAAATCCAAGCATAGGTATTCTTGCTAACGGGGAAGAAGCTTCAAAAGGCAATGAGATTACAAAAGAGGCTTTTAAAATCTTAGAAGGTTATAAAGGTTTTAAAGGAAACGTTGAAGGTAGTGATATCTTTAATGGCACTTGCGATGTAATTACATGTGATGGTTTTGTAGGAAACCTTGTACTCAAAGCAAGCGAAGGTGTTGCCTCTACAATCAGTATACTGATTAAAGATTATATTAGAAAGTCTCCGGTTGCAATTACCGGTGCACTTTTAATGAGAAAAGTTTTTAAACTTCTTAAAAAACAGATTGATTATGCTGAGATAGGCGGTGCTCCGCTTATAGGAATCAAGGGCTGCGCAATCGTAAGTCATGGAAAAAGTAATTCTAAAGCAATTGAAAATGCAATATATCAGGCAATTAATTATGTAGATACCGGAGTTAATGAACACATTATTTCAAGACTCGAAGAGTTGAAAAGTAAGGAAGTATAATGGCTTACGCTGCATTTCGTTCAATAGGAGCTTATGCTCCGTTAGATATCTTGACTAATGAAGATCTCTCTAAAATGGTTGATACCACAGATGAATGGATTACTAAAAGAACAGGTATCAAAGAACGTCATATAGCAGCAAAAGATGAAACTACCAGTGACATGGGTGTTAAGGCTGCGAAAAAAGCTATTGAGCGAAGCGGCATAGCTTTGGAAGATATTGATATGGTTGTCTGTGCTACGATATCTCCTGATTATTTTTGTATGCCTTCAACTGCTACAATCATCTCAAATAAACTTGGACTCAGAAATGTTACTGCCTTTGACATCTCTGCCGCATGTACAGGTTTTGTCTATGTGTTATCAATTGCAAAAGCATTTATAGAATCAGGAATGAAAAAAAACATCCTTATCATAGGTGCTGAAAAATTATCTGCGATAACTGACTACAGTGACAGAGGTACTTGTATCCTTTTTGGTGACGGTGCGGGTGCTGCCATTATCAGCGCAACAGACAATAAAGATGAAGCTATTATTGATGTTCATACGGGTGCAGACGGAGAATATGCCGACTTGTTAATGACTCCAAACGGTGGCAGCGGATCAGCTCATGATTCATTAGATCAAGAAGCTTCAAGCTGTTTTATGCAGATGAAGGGAAATGAGACTTTTAAAGTCGCTGTACGTACACTTACAAAAGATGTCGTTGAGATTTTAAAAGAAAATAACATAGAAAGTGAAGCAATTAAACACTTTGTACCGCACCAAGCCAATTACCGTATTATCAAAGCGGTTGGAGATGCGCTTAAACTAAAAGATGAGCAAGTTGTGCTTACTGTAGCAAAATATGGCAATACTTCGGGCGCATCTATTCCGATGGCAATCAATGATATTTATGAAGATGGTCTACTAAAAAGCGGTGAATTAATGCTCCTGGATGCTTTTGGCGGTGGACTTACTTGGGGTTCAGCCTTAGTTCCTTTTAGCCCATTAAAATAATAATTTTAATGCAGAGCGTTAAAAACTCTTCTGTAAAATTCTTTTTCAGGCGGAAGTTTTAAATCTGCATCTCTTAATTTTTCTCCCCACATAGGATTTGGAAAGTAAGAGTCTTCTTCAAATCTAGCCATTACATGTATATGAACTCTTGGTAGCATGTTGGCAAATGAAGCCATATTTATTTTCTTTGGGTTATAGTATTGCCTCATCTCATGCTCAACTACATCATATACTCTCCAAAGTCTGGCTCTTAACTCTTGTGGAATATCTCCTAACTCTTTATATGGCTCTTTTGTTAAGATTTTAAGCCATGGTATTTCACTCTCATGTTTTTCAATATATATTTCGTTGTCTTCATAGATAAGCATATGCACTACACGTCCTTTTTATATAAATATAACACACTATATTATCATAAGTAATCTAATTAAAATGTATGTGTATGATGAAAAAAAATGAGGATTTTTATTGAATAGTTTGTGCCTAAACAGAATTTCTGTTTAGGTTTTTTTGAAGATGTTTAGTCTCTGTGTCTGTTAGAACTTCCGCCTGAACGGCTCCTATCACGGTATCCACCGCCGGCACGGTTACGATCTCCACCGCCGCCTGAACGAGGTTTATTTCCACGGTAGCCACCGCCACTTCTTCCACGAGAACCGCCTCTGCCACGAGATTGACCACCTCTTTGAGCAGCACGAGCAAGAATTGCATCCATTTTATCAGCAGGAATACCTATCTGATTTGGACCTTTGATATCTTGTTGGTCTAGCAACATTGAGATAAGTTTGAAAGCCATTTGTTCTTCATCAATATCTTCACGCAGTCTATCTAAAACCTTGTGAGCTTCATCGTAGATTTTATGATCTTCTATTTTTTTAACCAGAGTCTCTATAGTAGAGCTTCTTAAGTCATTTTTACTTGGAACATAGGCATGACCCATTGAAGTTCCAACTTTTTGTTTGATGCGCTGAAGTTCTTTAAATTCTAATGGAGTTAAAAGCGTAATAGCTTTACCCTTTGTTCCTGCACGGCCGGTTCTTCCTATACGGTGAACGTAAGACTCAGGATCAAAAGGAATATGGTAATTGAAAACATGAGAGATATTGTTTACATGAATACCGCGAGCGGCAACGTCTGTTGCTACAAGAACTTTCACAGAGTTACTTTTGAAACCTTTAATAACTGTCTCACGTTGACGCTGTTCCATATCTCCATGAAGTCCGTTAGCTAAATATCCCGCATTTGATAAAACATTTGAGAGTCTGTCCACTTCACTTTTTGTTCTACAAAACACAACTGATTTTTGTGTTTCTTCTGAATCCATAAGACGAATAATTGCATCATCTCTTTCTGATTCTTCGATTACATAGTAAAGCTGCTCGATATCCGAGTTTGTAGTCTCACCTTGTGTAATGGAGATAAACTCAGGATTATCTAAAATACGTTCAGCTAAAAGCTTGATAGGTTTAGGCATAGTAGCCGAGAAAAGAAGTGTTTGACGATTTGTAGGAAGATATGAAAAGATTTCATTAATATCATCTAAAAATCCCATGTCCAGCATCTCATCTGCTTCATCAAGTACAACAATACTTGGTGTAAAGTCTTTAACCATATTCTTTTTAAGTATATCTAAAAGACGGCCTGGCGTTGCAACAACAATACTAGCTCCACGCTCAATAAGGTCTATTTGTCTTTTGTATGAACTACCGCCGTATACAGTTACAGTTCTAGCATTGATGTTTCTTCCGTATTTGAAAAGTTCGTCACTAACTTGAGTCGCTAGTTCGCGAGTCGGAGTAATAACTAAAATCTCAACACCGTTTCTTACATCAATGTTGTTAAGTGCAGGAAGACCAAATGCTGCTGTTTTTCCTGTTCCTGTGTGTGCCTGACCTACGATGTCACGACCTTGAAGAACAAGAGGAATAGCTGCTGCCTGAATTGGACTTGGTACTGTAAAACCAGCTTGCTGTACGCTTCTAAGTATGTCTTTATTTAAACCTAAGTCTGCAAATGTGATTAGGTTTTCTTCAATGGGTGTGTTTACTTGTGTTTGTGCATTTTCTTGCATCATTATCCTTTAAATGTAAGGAGATGATACAAGTTTGCCAAACGCAAAGCATCTTCCCCTTAAACAATTTCGCGAATTATACCCGATTTAAACCAAGTTAAGCTTGAAGTTGATAATATTTAAAATAATTTAAGTTTATATTGTGTAGAAAATATAGTTATGTAAAGATTACTGTAGTGTTTCTTCCAGATTCTTTTGCTTCATATAGAGCTTTATCAGCTCTTTGTATAATAGATTTTACATCTGTATCATTCGCATGGTCTAAAACTGAAATACCTATACTTACACTATATTTTATTTTAATATCTTCTATATTAACAACGGAATTGAAAATCTTTTCACGAAATCTCTCGGCAAACATATAAGCGCCGTCACTTGCAGTTTCTGGTAGCATTACTACGAATTCTTCACCACCGACTCTTGCTACTATGTCCAGACTTCTAGCCATATCCAAGCACATCGAAGAGAAATGTTTTAGAATCTCATCTCCTGCTGCATGACCATAAGTGTCGTTAATGGCTTTGAAATGATCTATATCGAGCATTAAAAAGCTTAAACTGCTTTTGTATCGAATAGAACGTTCCATTTCCTGCTCGGACAACTCCTCAAACTTACGACGATTTACAGTTCCGGTGAGAGGGTCAACAAATGCCATCTCTTCAAGTTTTAAATTTTCTCTTTCTTTATGTTTTAGTTGCATGTCATTCTTACTAAGATAGAGTTGTGTATATATATCACCTTTAAGAAGTTTTTGTCTAGTTGTCTCATAAGCATCATACATATATGCAATTTCATCTCTATTCATGTTTATAGGAGAGAGTCTGAAGCCTCTGCCTCCGGTAGCTAAGTCTTTCATTGCATTTGTAAGTTGGTCAATCTGCATAACAGTACTTTTTTTAAATGTATAAAGGATAAAAAGATTAATAGCTAATATAGAGGTGTTAAATAAAATCCATAAAAGAAAATTTCTTATGGTTGAAGCAATATTATTATCAATTGATGCATTAATCTCATGTAGAAGTTTATCTTCGAAAAGTTTTATTTTGTTTATGTATTGCGTTGTAGATTTGAACCAAACTTCAGAATCCAAGTTGTCAAAATATCTGTTTTTTATGTCATCTTCATAAAAGTGTATTTGTTTTGCAATATCAGAGTTTAATAATGAATCATTAATATTATTTTGTTCTTTGGAAGCTGTATGTTTAAAGATATTTAAAAAAGCGGCTTGAGTACCTAATAATTTTGAAAAAGATATATACTCTTCTATTGTGGCATCTTTTTTTTCTATTATTGCTGTTCCGTAAGCTCTTTCTTGTCCTACAGATTCTTTGAATTGTTGTATAGAAGAGAGAGTTGCAATGGATGAAGATAATTTTTTATCAAGATTTAAAGAAGCTATCTTTGGAGTAATATCAAGTACGTTTTTAATGATTTTTGAATAGAAGTTTATTTCTTGAGTTTGGGATATTGTTTTATTATCAACTTTGTTACGAATATTTTCAAGTGACGATATGTCTTTTTTCAGTGTTATTATATGTGGTTCGATGGCTCTTATTTTACTGATATGAACTGTTTTTATTTTATCCGTGAATTTTTTGGCAGCATCATTAACAATTTTTCTTTGTGTTTGCAAATCTTTTTTAAATTTGTTTTCCGAGGATGTAAGATAACCACTGTTTAAACCTCTCTCAATCTGAAGATTGTGTACCAATTCGTTTATATTTGATGTGATATGAGTTACCGTAGATGTTTTCTCCATATCTAGGTATTCATTGAAATTTGCAAAAATGATGATAGTTCCAAAAAGCAGCATCCCCGAGAGTGGAACAATAGCGGAGAGAAATATACGCTTTGTGAAACTAAATCTGTCAGTGGTTGCTTTGATTAGCCTGGCGAGTAAAGAGTCATCCTTATCTTCTTCCTGTGTAAGACCGCATTGTTTAAAAAGAGTAATTGCCGGAATATCCTCTTCTATAACATGGTTTAGCAGCCATTCAGTTAAGTATATAGTTATATCTTGAGAAGAAATATCGTCTGGCGAGGATAATGCTTTTGTCTTCAGCTTTGATAATTGATCACAAAATGTACGGTGTTTGGTAACATGATCGTCCAGTTTTGTGCAATTGCAATCTTGCAAATAAATTTCTTCACGATTGAAATGATTTTTTGTACACTCCTCTAACTCTTCAAAAACGTCCTCAAGTGTCTCTTTCTTTTCATTGTCGCTTATAGCTTTAGATAGCTTACCAATAATGTGCAAAAGCTCTTTATGGTCGTTATCTAAGACTTTTATACCAAGATTTAAACCTTCATTCCATTCTATCATAGTAAGAATTCTATCATAATATTTTAAAATTAGCTGTTAGATACTATGACTCAATACAAATGTTGTATAATTTTCACATAAAATAAACGGGATGCTTTATGGACATATATTTGATACTTTTAATAGCTAGCGGTGTAGTGATTTTAATTTTGGCATATCTGTATTTAACAACTATGCAGGAAAAAAATAATTTACAACTTAGATATGCGGTATTAAATAGTCGTTATGAAGAGGAGATTAAATTTTCAAAAGAGAAACTTGATATTATGCAAAATGCAAAAAAGGAACTCTCACAAGAGTTCAAACTGCTGGCAAATCAGATATTTGAAGATAAATCAAAAAAATTCGACTATACACATAAAAAGCAGTTTGAAATGCTGCTTCGTCCTTTTCGTGAACAGATCACAAACTTTTCGATGCAGTCTCGGGAACAGTTTACTTATGAGACTAAAGAGAGACACCTTTTAAAAGATGAACTCTTACGTTTAAAAGAGATGAATGAACAACTCTCTCAAGAAGCACTGAACCTTACAAATGCACTAAAGGGTGATAATAAAGCACAGGGAAATTGGGGTGAGATAGTATTGGAACGTATTTTGGAAGAATCAGGTCTTCGCAGAGGTTTTGAGTACGAAACACAGACAACTTTGAAATCTTCAGAAGGTAATATTTATCGTCCGGATGTAATTGTTCATCTTCCCGAGCAGAGAGACATCATCATTGATTCCAAGGTTTCTCTTGTAGCATATGAAAGGTTTATGAGTGAGAATAATCCCGAAGCCAAAGCCAAGGCTTTAAGAGAACATATACTCTCTATCTCTTCTCATATAAAAGGGCTTAGTTCCAAAAAGTATGATAAACTTGATGGCATAAATACGCTTGATTTTGTACTTCTTTTTATGCCTATAGAGGGGGCTTTTTTGCTTGCGCTTGAGCAAGACGGAGAGTTTTTCAAAAGGGCGTACGATAGTAATATCTTGGTTGTCTCCCCCTCTACTTTACTCGTCACCTTAAGGACGGTAGAACATATCTGGCGCACACAAAGACAAGAAGACCATGCAAAAAAAATCGCACTAGAAGCTGAAGCAATGTATGAAAAACTGGTTTTATTTGTAGAAGAGATGCAAAAAATAGGTTCATCACTACAAAAAGCTCAAGACTCTTATGATACTTCAATGAAAAGACTTAAAACGGGTAAAGGAAATATTATAAAACGTGCCGAGAATATGGTTGAATTAGGGCTCAAACCTAAAAAAAG
Source organism: Sulfurimonas sp. (assembly GCF_041563495.1). Classification (GTDB taxonomy): domain Bacteria; phylum Campylobacterota; class Campylobacteria; order Campylobacterales; family Sulfurimonadaceae; genus Sulfurimonas. Next base: position 90,184 of record NZ_JBFFMZ010000002.1, on the reverse strand, counting down.
TTTAAATATTTTAAGTGAGGATGAACTATGAGAGTAAATGAAAAAAAAATAATTCCTTATCTTATCGTCCTTGTTCCGCTTACCTTGGTCTTAACGGCGAGTTTTTTTATAACAACATTTTATATTGATAAAGTAAGTGCTTATTTTCGTCATGTAAAAGAGCGTTCTATTAAAGAACATATTGAGTCAAAAAAAGCAAAAAGTGAGATATGGGCAGAACAACTTAATCTTCTATTTGATTATAAATACAACAGATTGGAAGAAGATATAAAAACTGAACTTTCACAAAGGGTAGACATGGCATATGAAAGTGCCAGATTTATCTACGAAAAATATGAGGGTAAAAAAGACAAAAGAGAGATTAAAGAGAGGATAGTAGATGCACTCAATCAGATGACATACAGTGCAAAGAAAGATTACATATTTATAGCTGATTTTAACGGTAACAATGTACTCTCAAGAAGTCCGTTATTAAATCAAGAAAATATAAGTGGATATGTAGATGTTGACGGCAGGTCTATTATTCTTGAAGAGATACAAAAAGTTAGAAAAATAGGAGAAGGTTTTTTAGAAAGTAATTTTTACTCCGGTGCAGGCAAGGAGGTTATTTTAGTGAAAAATCTGGATATGTATGACTGGTATATAGGCTCATCAATAAATGTTTTACAAAAGCAAGAGTCTTTAAAAGAAATTCTTTTGAGCATGGTAAAAAGTATTCCTATAGACAGTGCGGATTTCATGGGACTTTATGATGGGAGAAAACCAATATTTTTATCTAAAAACATGAGAGAGTTTTTAGGAGAAGAATCACTTGAAGTAATAAGTAAAAATCTATCTAAAAAATCTACATGGTATAAAGATACACTGGATGGATATTACTACTACAGTAAGTATTATGAGCCTCTTGATTGGTACTTGGTTTATGGCTTTGGAATCTCAAAGATGAGTAAAAAAGAGTTTAACAAACAGCGTGAACTCGAAGTGATGTTGGATAATGAGTTAGAATTTATTATGAAAGCTTCTGCATCTATAGTTGTTTTTGTAGTCATTCTCTCACTGCTATTATCTAGAAAAATCAATCAGATTTTTTCTCAGTACCAGATGGAAGTTCAGACAAGAACAGATGAACTTGAAAAGTTAAACCAGTCTTTGGAACAAAGAATCTCAGATGGGCTTAAAGCTCATAGGGAAAAAGACAAGATGCTCATTCAGCAGTCCAAGATGGCAGAGATGGGAGATATGCTGAGTATGATTGCACATCAATGGAGACAGCCTTTAAATCAGATGTCATATCTATTTATGAATATCGAATCCGCATATGAGTATAAGGAATTGACTAAAGAGTATCTTGATGAGAAGCTAAGAGAGGGTAATAGTCTTTTGGAGTTTATGTCTATGACAATAGATGATTTTAGAAATTACTTCAGACCTGACAAGGATAAAGAATTTGTTCTTGTGAGTGATTTAGTAAACACAAGTGTATCATTGATGCAAAAATCACTTGAAATAAGCGGGGTGTCGGTAGAAGTAGAAGCAAAAGGAAGAAACCTGACGCATATTTATAAAAATGAGTTTATACAAGTTATGTTAAACCTGATTAAAAATGCTAAAGATATTCTGGTTGATAAGCAGGTTCAAGACCCTAAGATAACTATCAACTCAAATTGTGACAGCGAAAAACTGATTGTTGAGGTGTGTGATAACGGCGGAGGAATAGATGAGGCTATTATAGACAAGATTTTTGACCCATATTTTTCTACAAAAGATAAGCAAAGCGGAACTGGACTTGGTCTTTATATGTCAAAGATGATTATAGAAGAACATCTTAATGGAAAGTTGAGTGTTCGTAATTCTGAAGAAGGTGCCTGTTTTAAAATAGAGGTTTAGTTTTTTATATTAAGCATATGTTGTTTTAAATAGTATAGAATTCGGAAATATGAAATCAATTAAGAACAAAATATTATCGGTCTTACTGTTTACCTTCGCATTTTTTGTCATGCACGACTACGTTGTTGTCGATCATCACGTAAGTTCAAAATATGAATTGTGTCATTTAGAATATGATGAGCAGACTGCGGATGTAAAAGCACATCTGCATGAGGCTATTCATACTATATTGGCTGTTAATTTTGAAAATGAATTGATATTTCAACCTAAACTACCGGATGCTAAACCCGCAAGTTCTATAACCGGTTTTACCTCTCACATTAATTTTGTTCCTCAAAGACCCCCTCTAAGTTAACCTTTTTTCTATTTATATATATTATTTTTAAAAAAGGTTAAACAATGAAAATTAAACTATTTTTAGTGATTTTCTTAGCCCTTAATGCCTATGCTCAAAATTTATCAGAAATTTTGGATTCTATGCAAAAGAGCAGAAAAACACTCTCAATTACACAAAGAACTTATTCGGATATAGCTCAAAATGAGCTGTTTACAACTCAAGAAGCACCGGAAATAGGATTAAGCCTCTCTCACGCAGACGAGAATACAAATGATGGTTTGGAATATGGAGTAGGAATCTCCCAAAAGCTGGCACATCCATTTTCATCTTCAAATAAAAACGCAGCTGTAGACTCTTTAAACAAAGCACTCAAACAACGTACAAAACATGAACTTCACGTGCTCAGCTTAGAAGTATCATCAAGATATCATTTGGCTTGTGTCTCAAAAGAGATGAGTGATGGGGCAGACTTATTGTTTAAAGAGCAAAGCAGCAGGTTCAACCAGCTTCAGAAAGCTTATGAACTAGGTGAGATTTCCAAAAAAAATCTTCTTTTTAACAAATTGGATTTAGCAAAACTGCATCAAAGGGTAGCTTTGCATAAAAGAGAGTATTTGGCAGAACTGTCATATTTGCAAGAAGCAGTTGACAATCTGAGCATAGATGAGTTGTCTTGTGATGATTTAGTAAATATTTCGAGGGAGATTAAACTAAACAATATTGATGAACATGGAGAGATTAAAGAGATAACTTACCAGCAAAACTCTGCAAAATCTTTTTATAATGTATATACTTCAGCATTACAATCCATTGGATATGAGTTATTATATGAAGAAGAGCTGGATAAGACTCGTTATACCTTTGGAATTAGCATTCCCATTGGAGCCGCTACTTCTCAAACTCAAAAACAACAAGCCCAATATCTGCATAAAAAATCATCACTTGCAGCAGAGAAAGAAGCACTGATATCAGAGATAATAAATGCTTCTAAGTCATTGCAACTTAAAATAGAAACACTTTATGATGAATACACGCTTCTTAATGAAGATATATTACCTATGAGCCTTGAGCTTAGAGAACTTTCAAAATCTGCTTTAAGTGAGGGAGAGGGCACTATTATGGAGTATTTAGATGCTACACGTTCTTATTCGGAGAACTTTTTAGAGATGCTCGAAATTAAAAAAAATTATTATTATGAGCTTTTTGAACTTTACAAAAAAGCCGACTTGGATTTAGGAGAAACGTTATGAAAAATTTATTTACTTTATTGGTTATAAGTCTTAATCTGTTTGGGGCTGGTACTATTGAGATCTCAAAAAAACAACAAGATGATTTAGGCGTGAAATCGCAAGAGGTTACTAGAATCAACTCAATCTCAGTCGGTCCTTATAACGGAGTTGTTTCATTGGATAAAAGAGATATTATATTCATAGGTTCGACTGTAGACGCTGTTGTGCAAAACATATATGTGAGAAAATTGGAACATGTTAAAAGAGGAGAAAAACTCTTAACGCTTAAAAGTAATGAACTGTTAAATCTTCAAGAAAAGTATATTAAATCACATATACAAAGCATAAATATAGATAAGAATTATGAGAGAAATAAAAAGCTTCAAAGTGATGGGATAATCTCTCATAAAAAATTATTAGAGTCGCTTCAAGAGAAACAGAGTATTGATTTAAAAGTTAAACTTAGTGCAAACGAATTGCTCGCGAGTGGTTTTAACCACGATATGCTTCAAAGAGTGCAGAAAACACATCAGCCAATTGTGCAGATAAATATTCTTGCATCAAGAGACGGAGTCATAAATAGCATAGATGTAAATATAGGCGAGAAAGTAGAATCAAACCGCAGTATGATGCATCTCTTTGCAGACGGCAAAAGATTTATAGAAATTAGTGTCCCTGTAAAAACCGTATCAAGCCTGTCTGTTGGGGACAAGTGTCTTTTTTCATCGTATAGTGCAAAGATAACGGCTATTTCAAATGTAGTAAACAGTGAATCTCAATCACTTCAGGTAAGAGCCTTAATCGAAGATGCCAAAGATATTATGATTAACAGAATATATCCGGTTGAGATTATAAAAAATATCAAAGGTGCCGTAAAAATAAAAAAGAGTGCCTTAGTCTTTGAGGATAATAAATCATATCTGTTTAAGAAAACAGCTACAGGTTTTACCGTAGTGCCTGCTGAGATAGTAAAAGAGGGTGATAATTGTTACATAGTAAAAGCTGATTTAAAAGAGGGTGACCATGTAGCTGTAACCTCTACATCGGCACTGCTAAGCGCTATGGATATTTCGGATGAGTGAGAGATTTGTAAATTTTGCCCTTGGGCAAAAGGTATTAGTCCTTTTAATCGCAACTGCTGTTCTTTTCTTTGGAGCATACTCCATGTTCAAGCTGCCTGTAGATGCATACCCTGATGTTGCACCGACGCAGGTAAAGATAATCTTGAAATCTTCAGGTATGACACCTGCCGAAATGGAAGCTAGGGTTACTATTCCGGTTGAGCAGAATATGCAGAGTATTCCTGATCAGAAGATTGTAAGGTCTTTGTCTAAATACGGTTTATGTGACATTACCATTGATTTTAAAGACGGAGTGGATATTTATTGGGCAAGACAGCAGGTTGCTCAAAGACTCAGTGAAGTTCAGAGCTCCCTTCCTTCAAACATTACCGGTGGTCTTGCTCCTATAACTACACCGCTTGGTGAAGTTTTGATGTTTACTATTGAATCAGAGAGTCTTGATCTGGAGCAAAAAAGAACTCTTCTTGACTGGGTAATCAACAAAAGAATTCGCTCAATTGACGGAGTAGCTGATACAAATGCACTCGGCGGTTATGTCAAGACATATGAGATAGTTCCTGATTTTGCAAAGATGAAACTATATAAAATAAATATGAAATATTTGCAAAAAATCTTAAGCGAGAATAATAAAAATGACGGAGTAGGAAGGCTCTCCATCGGTGAGCAAAGTCTTTTTATCCGTTCAGAAGGAAGACTTAAAGATATAAAAGATATCTCAAACCTGATTGTAAAATATGAAAACGGCAGAAATGTCAGAGTCTCTGACATAGCAGAAGTAAGAATAGGATCTCTTACCAGAGGCGGATTTGTAACAAAGGATGGAAAAGAAGAGGCAGTTGAGGGTTTGATACTCTCAAGAAAAGGCGTAGATACATCAGGTCTGTTAAAAAGAGTAAAGGCTGAACTTAAAAAGTTAGAAAAAGATTTACCAAAAGGTACAACTATCAATATCTTTTATGATCGCTCAGACTTGGTCTCAAAAGCCATAAGTACCGTTTCAAAAGCACTTTTAGAAGCACTCGTTTTAATCGTAATCGTTCTGTATATATTTTTAGGGAACTTTGCATCTGCGTTTAGTGTGGCAATTATTCTGCCTTTTGCCGGAATGATGACGTTTATTGCTATGAGCTATTTCGGCATCAGCGCAAATCTTATGAGTCTCGGAGGTTTGGCAATTGCTATAGGTATGCTCGTAGATGCAGGCGTTGTCATGGTTGAGAACATCAGTGAGCATCTCTATGATGAAAAACACAAAAACGAACCTAAACTGCACTTGGTCTTGACATCTGCAAAAGAGGTTGCCAACCCGGTATTTACTGGTATTTTAATTATCATCATAGTCTTTTTGCCTCTTTTAACATTAGAGGGACTAGAAGGTAAACTATTTGTTCCTGTAGCTCTCAGTATTGTGTTTGCACTTACTTCATCTCTTATCTTGGCACTTACATTTATACCTGTTGTGAGTTATTATGTTTTAAAACAGACTCCACACGCCAAAGTTCCTATGATGGTATTTTTAGAGAATAAATATGAGAGTGTCTTAAAATACTCACTAAGGCATCAAAAGCTTGTTTTCCTGGGTGCTGGAATATTGTGGATACTGGCAGTGGGTGCTTATACTCAGGTAGGAAAAACTTTTATGCCTACTCTGGATGAGGGTAATGTGATTATAGGGATAGAAAAAAATCCTTCCATTTCACTAGAAGCCAGTAAAGATATAGACTTAAAGATTCAACAAAGTCTCATGCGTGAAGTCCCTGAAGTTATATCGATTGTCGCCCGTGGCGGTAGTGACGAGATAGGGCTTGACCCGATGGGGCTTAACGATACGGATACGTTTTTGGTACTCAAACCTAAAGCGGAGTGGAGAGTTCCGTCAAATGAGTGGCTGCTTGATGAGTTTAGAAAAGTCTTGGATGGCTTTGTCGGTATAGAATATGGATTTACACAGCCGATTGCTATGAGAATCTCGGAGATGCTAAGCGGTTCACGCGGTGATATAGTAGTCAATATTTACGGAGATGATACTCAAAAATTAGAGAGCATTGCCAAAGATGTCTTCAGGATTACAGAATCCATAAAAGGCAGCAGTGATGTCTACAAAAAGGCGAACGAAGGTGTGGCTTACTGGCAAGTAGAGTTTAAAGATGATGCCATGGCACGTTACGGAGTCAGCAGAGATGAGCTTTCATCATACCTTCAAGCCAGTGTAAATGGTGTTGAAGTAGGGGTTATCCAAGAAGGTCTTAGACGAATATCTCTCATGATAAAGGGTTCTGAGACTCTGCAGACAAGCATGAGTAAAAATATTGATTTGCAATATGTGCTTGACAATGGAAACAGCGTTGAGATAAATGAGTTGGTAGACTTTAAAAGGACGCAAGGACCTGTTCAGATAAACCATGAAAACGGTATGAGAAAAAGTTTGATCCAAACAAATGTCGTTGGTCGCGATCTAGTGAGTTTTGTGGATGAATTAAGCACTAAAATCGAAAAAGAGATAAAACTTCCTCAAGGATATTTTATAGACTTCGCGGGAGAGTACAAAAACCAGCAAAGGGCTTCTAAAAGACTATCTTTCATAGTTCCTCTTAGTATAGGTCTTGTATTTATCTTGTTGCTTATGACCTTTAAGTCCTCTCTGCAGGCATTTTTAGTCTTACTCAATATCCCTTTTGCTCTTATTGGCGGGGTATTTGGTCTTTACGTTACAGGTGAGTACATGAGTGTTCCCGCAACTGTCGGTTTTATAGCACTGATGGGGATAGCTGTTTTAAACGGGGTTGTGATGCTTAATTATTTTAATTATTTAAAACATAGTGTAAAAGACTCTTTAGAACTTGTTACAATAGGCTCAATAAGAAGACTAAGACCGGTTTTGATGACGGCTTCTATCGCAGCACTTGGACTTATTCCGATGTTATTTGCGACGGGTCCAGGCTCTGAGATTCAGAAACCTTTAGCCATTGTTATTATAAACGGTTTAGTATCATCGACATTTTTGACTTTGGTGTTGCTGCCTATTTTATATCATAGGTTTGTTTTGAAAAGCAGAGATTAAATTGTAGAAGATTATTTGCTGTATATGTGGAGTTTGTAGCCACTGCCTGAAACGTTCTCGATTGAGTTTGGCGGTACTTTTTTTCTTATACCCCGAACAAGAGAGCGGATGGCATCTTGGCTCATTCCGTCATATGGCCAAATAGCGTTTTCAATCTCTTCATACTTAACTACTCTTGTGTGATGATGAGCCAAAAGATCAAGAAAAAGGGTCTCATTCTTGGTCAGTTTGATCTCTTTGTCGCCTTCGTAAATTACTTTTTCATAAGCATTGTATTTACACGTAGAAGAGAGTAATAAGTTAAACTTGCTTTTATCCTCCATGAGCTCCATAGATCTTTCAAGTGCGCCTATGAGTTTTTCTTTTGTGATGGGTTTAATGATGTACTTTACAAGTTGCAGTTCTACCGCTTTAAGCAGATAGTCTGTGTCCGAGTGTGCGGTAGCGATAATAATCTGAACATCTTTATCGTTAGCTCTGATATAACTTGCCATATCGATGCCGTTTAAACGAGGCATACTGATGTCTGTTATGATGATATCAGGTTTATGTTCTTTCCAGATGCTGATGGCTTCTTTTCCGTCTTTTGCTTCTAGTACTTTTTTGCAAACTCTGTTTAGATATTCAACAGCACTTTTTCTGACCATCTCTTCATCCTCGACATAAAGAACGGTGAAGTTTTTTAGAATATCTTTCATATTTTATACCTCATTTTAGGTATTATACACTTATGAAAATACAAACACAATATAATTATGAAAAAACATGGACGACAACAAATGAGGCAGATCTTCTTAGAATAATAGAAGAAGAAATAGGAGATGCAGACCCAAAAGGCACTCTTGAATATGTAAAAGAAGCTATCAAGGGCGGAAAAATAATAACCGTAGGCAGCTGTAGATTCAAAAAGGAGGAACCGCAAAATGTTTCAAAATAGCGATATAGCAAAGCTGATAATCAGACTTAGTCTCGGCATTATGATGTTGTTTCACGGTGTTGAAAAAATAATACACGGCATCGGCGGTGTAAAACATCTCACAACCAGTGCTGGACTGCCTGAGTTTTTGGCTTACGGCGTTTATATAGGCGAGGTCGTAGTGCCTATTTTTATCATTCTTGGACTTTATGCCAGAGTCGCATCTGTGGTCTTGGCACTAAATATGACTATGGCAATCTTCTTAGCCTACGGGAATTCGCTCTTTGAGTTAAACAAATACGGAGCACCTGTTTTTGAGCTTCCGTTTTTTTATTTTATTTTATCCGTAGTTGTATTTTTACTAGGTAGTGGGAGATATGCCGTAAACGCTAAGTAAGGTTTTATAAAGATTACTATAGAGTTATAGATGGTGCAAACTTTATTTATAACTTAGGATCAAAGATGAAACCCGGTTTAAAGAGTCTGTTTTTTTTAATATTGGCACTGACTTTATTTCCAATTTATAATATCTATATTAAAACCCAAAACGGTATTAAAGACAATAAAATAATACTTGGTCAATCAACTGCTATGACAGGCTCTGCATCTAGTTTAGGTAAACCTTTTTATGATGGGGCATATGCTTATTTTAACTACATAAACTCACAAGGTGGAGTAAACGGAAGACAAATAGAGCTGATAACCTATGATGACAAGTATGAACCTTCACTCGCAGTAGAAAACAGTCTAAGACTTATTAATAAAGATAAAGTGTTTGCTCTCTTTGGAGAGATGGGCACACCTACCTCAAAAGTGCTCTTAGATGTTATTAACAAATATAAAATACCCTATCTGACACCATATACAGGTGCAGAATTTTTAAGAGAACCATTCAATCCTCTGGTCATAAACTTTAGAGCAAGTTATTACGCAGAAACAGAAGCCCTCGTTAAGTATTTGGTTGAAAAATTGAAGATGAATAATATTGCGATTTTTTATCAAAATGACAGTTATGGTAAAACAGGACTAAAGGGAGTTGAAATTGCATTAAAAAAGAGACATCTAAAGCTTAGTGCAAAAGGAACTTATGTAAGAAATACTCTCTCTATCACAACCGCATTGAACTTTATTAAAAAAGCCGATCCACAGGCCGTGATTATTATAGGAGTGCATAAACCGAGTGCTCATTTTATAAAGCGTGCTAAAAAAGAGGGACTTAATAAGACTGTTTTTGCTGCAATGTCAGCCATTTGGAGTGAGTCTTTGGTCTCTGAATTAAAAGAAGATGTAAATAATCTTATTATCTCACAAGTTGTTCCTCTACCTTGTTCTTCATCAAATGCGGCAGTAGCGGAATATAGAAGGATATTTCAAAAAACTCATCCTGAAGAAGTTTGTGATTTTGTATCTTTAGAAGGATTTTTAAGTGCAAAACTTGTTGTTGAAGCACTAAAGTCAAGTGAGGAGAGATTAGATAGAGAAAGTTTTGTAAAAAGTTTTGAACAACTGCCCGCAGATGCATTAGAGGGACTGAAAATAAGTATGTCCAAAAATGACCATCAAGCTATGGACAGTATATACCTTACAACTTTTAAAGATGGCAGGTTGATAGCCATCGAGGAAGATAAGTAAATGAATTTTCTAGATAGGCTGACTATAAACACAAAATTAAATTTACTGATATTTATGACAGTTATATCTATCTTGACTATTACCGCAGTCTCTTTTTATATACATTTGGATGATAGAAATAAGGTAGACCATATATATATAAGCCATGTTGTACCCTTAGTAAGCCTTGAAGAGATAAAAGACATATACAATATCAATATATTAGATACTATTAATGAAAAAAAAGTAGGCAATATTTCAAAAGAAGACGCTTTAGAAGTTCTGGAATTGGCAAAAGAAATATTACAAAAAAAATGGAACCAATTTTCATTAAAAAATATGGACGATGAGGAAAAAGAGCTATTTGCGTATGCTAAGAGAGATTATATGAAAATAATATCTTTACTGAAAAACAGTGACAATGTTATTAAAGATACATATGGCAAAGACACAGGACAACTAAAAGATATTATCAGCCATGCTAATATAAGGCTAAATGAATATATAAAATTTCAGCTTGAATTATCAAATAAAGAAAAATTAAGTTCAGATTATAAATACAATCAATTAATGATATATGCAATAATTTTTATATTTTTAATGAGTGGGTTGTTTTATCTGTTTTCTCTAAAAATCAGAAATAATATTAACTCATTGAATGAAGAATTAGTTGCTGCTAAAGAGATAGCAGAAGAGAGTGCAAAAGCAAAAGCAGAGTTTTTGGCAACAATGTCTCATGAGATTAGAACACCGATGAATGGTGTCATAGGAATGTTGGAATTGTTGATGAACACCAAGCTTGATTATGGCCAGAGACATCAGGCCTCTTTGGCCCAAAGTAGTGCGAAGACACTCCTATGTCTTATAAATGATATTTTGGACTTTTCGAAAGTTGAAGCAGGGAAAATGGACCTTGAATATATCGATTTCAACCTTAGAGATGAGCTTGGCGATTTTGCAGAGACCATTGCTTTTAGAGCACAGGAAAAAGGCGTCGAAGTTGTTCTTGATGTAACAGAGATTGAAAAAAACATAATAAATGCAGACCCGGGAAGAATACGTCAAATATTATCAAATGTTGTAGGAAATTCTATCAAGTTTACTTCTGAGGGGTATATCCTTATAAAAGTAAGTTTGAACAGCGAAGATGTAAATAATACAAGATTGATTATGGAGATAACTGATAGCGGCATAGGTATCCCGGAAGATAAAATTGATATTTTGTTTGATTCTTTTTCCCAAGTAGATGCTTCAACAACAAGGAAGTATGGCGGTACAGGACTTGGTTTGGCAATTGTGAAAAAACTGATAGAATTAATGGACGGTACCATAGAAGTTAAAAGCGAACTTCGCAGGGGAACTACTTTTAAAATAGATATATCTGTAAATCTCAGCAATGACTTTTCTATAGTAAAACCGCATATTATGATAGAGAATAAAAAGATTTTGATTGTAGATAAAAGTTGGTTAAATACAGATGTTTTAAAAAGACAGTTTATAAATTGGGGAATTAAAGTAAGCAGTGCAACAGATTCAAAAGAAGCAATACAAATGCTCAAAGAGCACAATTTTGATATAGTATTTATAGATATGAATATGGAAGATATTGAGGATAAAGAACTTATTCGTGTAATCCGAGATAATCCGGATAATGATAAAACCAAGTTGATTATGATGACTTCGCTCATAGAAAGAGGAGATTCAGATGTTTATGCAAAGATGGGTATTGACGCATCTTTTTCAAAACCCGTTACTACCAAGAATTTGCTCTATGCACTCAGCTCATTGTTCAAGAGCAGAGAAACTATAAATGTCCTTTCTGAAAATAGTGATAAACAAATAACTTTTGATAAAAATATAAAGATACTTTTAGTAGAAGATAATCTAACAAACCAAATAGTTGCCAATGGGATATTGGGAAATATTGGACTTAAAGCAGATGTTGCAAATAATGGAGTTGAGGCTTTAAAATTTTTAAATAAATCTAAAAAAGAATATGACCTTATTCTCATGGACTGTCAGATGCCAGAACTTGACGGGTATGAAACAACAAAAGCCATAAGAGAAGCACAAGCAGGTAGAAATTATGTAAATACACCGATTATAGCAATGACGGCTAATGTAATGCAAGGCGATAAAAATAGGTGTATAAATGCAGGAATGAATGATTATATAACTAAACCTATAGAGCCGGAGCATCTGCAAAAGGTATTGAAAAAATGGCTTAAAAACAGCGGTGAGGCAGATATGGAAACTGTAGAAAACAACATTAACAAAACATTGTGCATATGGGATGAAGCCAAAGCTTTAAAGCGTTTAGGCAACTCAAGAGAACTTCTTGATAAAATAGTTGCTATATTTATAGAAGACACACCTAAGTCCTTAGAAGATTTAAAAGATGCTATAGATGCCAAGGATGTAAACGCTATAAAACTTCATGCACATACAATAAAAGGTTCATCAGGAAATATCGGTGCAACGGAGTTACAGGAGTATGCAAAAGAGATAGAACTAAACTCAGAGACTATGCAAAGTAAAGAACTTTATGAAAAAACTGCTGTTCTCAAGCGCAAGACTTTAAAATTACTAGAAGTTTTAAATGCTTACCTTAAAGATGCAGGCAATAAAACCTAAGGATGAGGAACTTTTATTTTAGAGTTTAGGCTCCATCCGATAATTATCATAAGAACTATGACTGCGATTGCCGGCAAAATCTCATAAGCATGAGTAAGATATACCAGCCATAGTAAGATAGCCCCCAGTGGAGTCGGTACTCCTGTGAAAAACTTATCTACTTTTCCCGCATCTGTATTAATATTAAAATGAATAAGTCTTCTTAAGCCTGAAATTACATAATAGATGCTGACAACTGCTGCGAACGGTATCAATAAGCCAGAAAGAGAGGTAGAATAAACTGCTTGAAAGATTAAAAACACAGGGACTAAAACAAAACTCAAAAAGTCCGCAAAACTGTCTAGTTGTACTCCAAACTCATTTGATAAGTTATACTTTCTGGCAATTTTTCCGTCAAATATATCAAAAGCACCGCCAATCCATGCAAGAACAATCGCTAAAACAAAGTTGTTTTGAGTGATGAAGTAAGTAGCAAGAAGACCGGCTGTTATGTTTACAAATGTGAAAAGGTTTGCCAGATTAAAGTGAGAAGTAGCCTGATATAAAAATTTCATAAATTACCCTGAGTAAAGTTTTGATGTAATTATATCTCTTATAATGCTATTAATCAATTTATTATCTGCACATATGTAGTAAAATATAATTTATCTTACATGTAATAATAATGATAATTTATATCATTATTAAGAAGGCTTTAAGTTGATATTCATTATCATTTCCTTAACGCTAAAAAAACAATGGATTTAAAATGATAGAAATGATTTATTTAGCACAAGCTGATAACAGGGTTGCAACACAAACACCTGTAGTAACTCAGAAGATGACGACAGCAATTGAACAAAGCGGTGTAATCCATTCAAAAGTAGCTGGAAAATATGATGTTGTAAAAGAGCTTCCAAAAGAAGCGAATAGTTTTAACGGAATGTTTGATTATGCAGATGCTTTTGGTAAGTTTAGATTGGCTTATATAAACAGTGCGCATAAAATTAGTTCCATCCCCAATAAAACAGAGAAAAGTGCCACTTCTTTTGGTGGAGAATTTGGGTTTAATACTGCCCAATTTCATGGGTTTCAAGCGCATATAGCAGCTTATGTCTCGCAAAGCTTGGATTTTGTAAATCCTGATAAAAATGATTTAAATGAAGACTTCTTTGCAAAAGACCTGGACTCTTTTGCATATATTGCAGAAGCAAGCATAAACTATAGTAATGATTTTTTCCAAACCAAAATAGGACGCATAAGGGTAGAGACACCTTTTGCAAATAGTGACGATATTAGAATGGCTCCAAATACTTTTGAGGGTGCGTGGGCAAATATTGATTATAGCGATAAAGTAAAAACTCAACTATTATACTTTAACAGATGGGCAGGATATGATTCTCAAGACGAAAGTACCGGCGCATTTCAAAACGAGTTCAAAGATCTTGTAAGTTCTGATAGTTTTGGAATGACAGGGGCGTCTATAACATACGAGTATGCAAAAAATAGTGAAGTCTCCTTTTGGTACAACTATGTGGATAAGATGAGTGCAATGGCATATGCTGAAGTTATAGGAATTTACTTTATAGACGGTGAAGATTTTCATGTGGACTACGGCTTGCAGGCTGCAAATATACAGGAACTTGAAAACTCTAATGTAGAAGGAAATGTTTTTGGTGCTATGTCTATTTTTCACTATAAAGGTGCATTCTTTGGAGGAGCTTACAATATTGCTCTGTCTGAAAATGGGAAGTATGTCACTAACGGTTTTGGAGGCGGACCTTATTATACTTCACTTGATGAGGCTACAATCTCATCAATCTCTGAAGCAGGCAGTGTATATACATCTGGCCCAAACAATAATGCCGAGTCATTTAGAATTGGAGCAGGTTACGAGTTTGAGAGAGTCTCCATAAACGGATTGGTTCTCGAACTTGTTTATGGAGAGCTTTACAGTGATAATGGTAGAATCACAGAAAAAGATGCAATACTTACATATGATATAACAGATAGATGGTATTTAGAAGGCACATATACAAATTATAAGTCAACAAGTAATAAAAATACTTTTGACAGGGCACTTGTGAGACTTGAGTACAAGTTTTAATCAATAATTAACATGATATTTATTATCATTATAAAAATTTAACAAGAATTAAAATATGAAAACATTGAAAGATTGCAAAAAAGCTTGCAAAGTAAAAGTTATAAAATTACACGCATCTACTGATTTGAAACAGAGGCTCATCTCTTTTGGAATTATGAAAGAGGCAATAATAGAAGTTCTTGAATACTCTCCTGCAAAAAGCACTATAGAAGTAAAGGTAGGAAAGATGAGAATAGCTCTTCGGGCACAAGAAGCTGAGTTGATAGAGGTAGAAAAACTATGAATGGAGCAGAAGAAAAAGCTTGTCCGATAATAGCCAAACACATAAAAATTGCACTTGTCGGACAGCCTAATGTAGGTAAGAGTATGCTTATCAACTCTGTGTCAAATGCGCATCTGCATGTAGGAAACTTTTCAGGTGTTACGGTTGATAAAACAGAAGTTCTGTTTGATTATAAAGATTATCATTTTACGGTAGTTGATTTGCCTGGGACATATGCGTTTACCGATTATACTATTGAAGAGAGAGTTACTCATAATTATCTGTGTGCCGAGAGTTATGATTTAATAATCAATGTGGTTGATTCTACAAACTTGGAAAAAAACCTTCAATTGACTTCTGAGTTGATGAGTATGAGCAAAAGTTTGGTTATAGCTCTTAATATGACTGATGAAGCCCAAAAAGAGGGCATAGACATCAATTCTGCATATATGTCTGAACTTCTTGGTATACCTTGTGTAAAAGTATCGGCAGCTACCAAGCTGGGCATAGAAGAACTTTTGGATGCAGTTATCTCTGTAAGAGAACAAGAAAAACAGGAAACAAAACTAATCTTTGGTGAAGCGGTTGAAGAAGAGATTTCCACAATCGTAAATTATCTTGCAAAACACAAGTACGAAGCGGTGAATTCATACAGAAATGTGGCTATAAATCTATTGAAAAACAATAAAAAGACTTATGCTAAACTTCATGATGACCCTATTTGGACAGAGCTTCAGCCTATCCTTATAGAGTCTTCAAAGCATATTGAACTTCACCATGACAGTGATGATATTAAAGAATCATTTGCCGAAGAGTATGCATCTTTTAACAGAGGTATAGTTGCCGAGGTCTTAAATCAAGAAGTCATTGAAGAGAAAAAGACATTAACAGAAAAAATAGATAATACTCTGATTCACCCGATTTTCGGGATACCGATATTTTTGTTTTTTATGTGGTCTTTGTTTCAACTTACTTTTGAGATAGGTTCAATTCCTATGGATTGGATAGATGCATTCTTTGGCTGGTTCGGTGATACAGTCGGTGCGACAATTCCAAATGATGATGTACGTTCTTTAATAGTTGATGGAATCATAGCAGGTGTAGGTGCCGTTGTACTTTTTGTTCCAAATATTATTATACTTTTTATTGGAATAGCACTGCTTGAGAGTACCGGATATATGTCGAGGGTCGCATTTTTACTTGATGGTTTTTTCCATAAATTCGGGATGCACGGACAATCTTTCATCCCATTAGTAACGGGTTTTGGATGTTCTATTCCTGCATACATGAGTGCAAGAATACTTAAAAACGACCGAGACAGGCTGCTTACGCTTTTTATTATAGGTTTTATGAGTTGTGGAGCCAGACTTCCTGTTTACGTACTTTTTGCAGGTGCTTTTTTCTCTCCTGAAATGGCAGGAAATATTCTTTTTGCCATCTATATAAGTGGAGCGATTATAGGGCTGATAGCTGCCAAGATTCTAAAGCTTACCGCTTTTAAAGGCGCTGATGAACCTTTTGTTATGGAGATGCCAAAGTATAGACTTCCATCGGCCAAACTTATCTGGCATACGGTTTTAACTAAGACTATGATGTATTTGAAAAAAGCAGGTACTTTTATCGCGGCAGCATCTATGCTTATTTGGTTTTTGAGTAATTATCCTCATAACTTGGTCGTAGAAGAAGAGTACGCCTCTAAAATAGAAAAGGCAATAGATAAAGATGAAAAAAATAAAATTGCAAATGAACAAGCAGTTGCTCACTTAGAACAGAGTTATCTAGGTCAAATCGGAAAGTTTTCAGTACCTGTTTTTGAACCGCTCGGCTTTGACTGGAAAATGAGTGTAGCACTTCAAACAGGACTTGCCGCCAAAGAAGTGGTAGTGTCGACTCTTGGAGTTTTATATGCTCTGGGTGATAATGTAAACGAAGAGGACAACTCTTTAAAAACGGCAATCAGTAAAAATATCCCTTTTGCATCTGCAATAGCGTTTATTGTTGTCATTATGGTATATCTTCCGTGTTTGGCGGCATCTATCGTATTTACCCGTGAAGCAGGCGGTATAAAATACTTTTTCTATCTTTTAGCATTTACTTCTATTGTCGCATATTCACTTGCATTTATAGCATACAATGTAACTTTAATGCTGACATGATGTCCGCTTAGCCAGCTATTAGTTTATCTCTGTTAGAATTTGCATATGAAAAAAATATTGATGATTGAAGATGACTTGGAACTGGCAGAGATATTAACAGAGTATCTGGAGCAGTTTGAGTTTGAGGTTATTACAGAAGATGACCCTTTTAAAGCGGTGAGTATATTAAAGCTAGAGCCGTTTGATTTAGTAATATTGGATTTGACTCTTCCCGGGATGGATGGACTGGAAGTTTGTGAGGCAATTCGTGAGAGACAGGATATTCCTATCATTATATCTTCGGCAAGAAGCGATGTTACAGACAAAATAAAAGCACTTGAACTTGGTGCTGATGATTATCTTCCTAAGCCATACGACCCAAGAGAGTTAGAAGCTAGAATCCTCTCGGTTCTTAGACGCTACGCGGCAAAATCAGAAGCAAAAGAAGAATCAAAAAGTGATTTTAAATGTGACACTTCATCGATGATGATTACATACAAAAACAGAAATATAGATTTGACTAATGCAGAGTTTGGAATTTTAGCATATATGATCGCCAAGCAGGGATTAGTTGTCTCAAGAGAAGATTTGATTCATAATGTAAATGCTATAAATGAGGATTCTTCAAATAAAAGTATAGATGTTATGGTAGGCAGAATCAGAAATAAATTAGGTGACAAAACTCTTATCGAATCAGTTCGCGGTGTTGGATACAAACTACTTAAATAATGCGAAAACACGCCGTCCTCATAACTGTACTCTTTGCACTAGCCGTAACTTTAGTTAGTGTAAGTGCAGTCTTTTGGGAATTTTACAAGTTAAATAAACATCAATATATAGAACATATTTTCTCAAAACACGAAACAATCACTCAAATTTATCGTGAGCATCTACAGAAAAAGACTTCACAAATTATGCTTGAGGCAAACTTGGCGGTGTATAAGTTTGTTATAGAAAAAGATGAACATGAACAAAAAATTATCCTGGAAAAAGCAAAGCTTCTAAAGCAAAGAAATTTTAAAAGGGTCGATGAGTCTATCATGCTGAATAATCAGGGTCTTTATACTCAAAAAATTGTTCGTGACCTTAGAATTTCAATGTTAAGATTTGGTAAAGTCATATATTTCTATATTGAATCTCCTATTGGTTCGGTTTTAATCCAGGATGAAGAGTTAAAGCCATATAAATATTACTCTATCGCATATTCTTATTTAACAATCATCTTGATTATATCTATATCGTTTGTGCTTATTTTACAAAGACTCAGACCTCTTATTCGCCTAAGAAGAAAGATAGCACTTTACGGTGACGGTGATATGAACATCTCATTTAAGACTTCAGGAAGAGATGAAATAGCACTGGTCTCAAACGAACTTGAGTCAACGAGAGAAAAAATCAACTCCCTTTTAGATTCAAGAACACTTTTTTTAAGAAATATAATGCATGAGCTAAAGACACCTATAGCAAAAGGGACTATTGCTACGCAGATGCTTAAAACTCAAAAGCAAAGGGACAGATTTAGCTCCATATTCGGTAGACTCGAAACATTAGTGGAGGAGTTTGCTCTTATTGAGGAAGTTACAAGTGTGCATGATAAGAGTGATTTTAAAGAGTACAGGCTTATTGACATAATAGACGGAGCTATTGATATGGCGATGGTCGATAGAAGCAGTGTAACTATAGATATAGGGGCAAGTCCAAAATTGACAGTCAGTTACAGACTATACACAACGGCTATAAAAAATATGATAGATAACGGCATTAAGTATTCTCCGGATGCACATGTGAAAATTTCAATTATAAATAATGAACTCTGTTTTGATAGTAAGGGGGAGTGTATTTCTCATCCTCTTCAGTACTATATAGAACCATTTACAAAGGAAAACCCTTCTAAAAATAGTTTTGGTCTCGGTCTGTATCTGGTAGACTCGATACTTAAGGTACATGATCAGGTTTTAGCACATGAGTATGATAATGGGGTAAATCGTTTTATATTTGCATAAGTTTTTATCTGTAAACTAATGTAATGAATATGTTTGACAGAAATATTAGAATTGTTTTATCTGTTGTTTTTGCTCTTTCTTTTTTTGTATTTGGCTGGCTCAGTCATTCTGCATATAAGCCTGGAAAAAGGATAGAGAAACCATCCGTTTTGGATCAAATCAAAAAGACAAAAGTTCTTAACGTTGCATTGTTAAATGCTCCATCAACATACTATATCGGTGCGGATGGAGCGCAGGGGTTTGAATATGATTTACTTCATGCATATGCCAAGCATCTTGGAGTCACTCTAAATATAACTACCGCCAATACAATCAAAGAAGCCATAAAATTCAGTAAATTTCCGCATATACATATTACTTCTGCATCTTTAGCTAAAACAAAAGAGCGTGAAAAAAGTTTTAACTTCGGACCGTCATACTTTGAAGTTCAAGAACAGGTTATTTGTAACCGTGGTATGCTGGGCAGCGGGAAATTTCCAAGAGATGTAGAAGACCTTGCTGGGCTTAGTATTACCGTAGGAGAAGGAACAAGTTACAGTGAGACTATCAAGTCTTTACAAAACGACGGGTTTGATATAAATGCTACACTTGATTCTGAACTATCCACAGAAGAATTGTTAGAACAGGTTGCATCTCACAAGATAGATTGTACAATTGCAGACTCTAATATTTATGCATTAAATCAAAGATATTTCCCTCATATAGCACTTGCGTTTGTAATAAGTGAAAGAGAGCAGTTGGCATGGGTTTTAACACCTGATTCAAAAGAGTTGGAAGCTAGTATGTATGAATGGTTTAACAGTTATAATCAAAGCGGTAAGCTTGCACAATTAAAAGACCATTATTACAGTTATGTACTGTTTTTTGACTATTATGATAACAAGATGTTTTACAAACGAGTTAAATCCAGACTGCCAAAATACAAAAAATACTTTGAAAAATACGCAGATTTGTACGGGATACCTTGGACACTTTTAGCCGCACAGTCATATCAGGAATCCCATTGGAATCCAAAAGCAAAGAGTTTTACGGGAGTTAGAGGGTTAATGATGTTAACACGTCGTACAGCAAAACTTTTGGGTGTTAAAAATCGTCTAAATCCTGAGCAAAGTATAAAAGGTGGAACAAGGCATCTAAACCAGATGCTAAAAAATCTTCCCAAAGAAGTTGAGGGAGAAAACCGACTTAAATTTGCACTGGCTGCTTATAATATCGGTATGGGGCATATAGAAGACGCACAAAGACTAACCAAGAAAATGGGTTTAAATCAAAATATATGGAGTGATCTTAAACAAGCTCTTCCACTTCTTTCGCAAAAAAGATATTATCAAACACTCAAGCATGGATATGCAAGAGGAAGTGAACCTGTCAGATATGTTGATTCTATATATGATTACAGAGATATTTTACAAAACATTAATGATGATGCAAATAAAGAAAATAATTTACAAAACGAAGAAGATAAAAGTAAAAAGTAGTTATTTCACTAACCATTAAGAGAGATGATGATAGCATGCGAAAAGTATAATAAATCAAAGGTTTAGTATGAAAAACACTATATCAAGTTTAATGGTTTTAGCTGTTTTATTATTTGGTACATCAGCGAATGCCACATTAAAAAATGACAAGATTACTTTAAAGCCAAGTATGGCTTTGGAATATAATAAACTTCCATCTTCAGCAGATACAATTTCAGAAGCTTTTTCAAACGGTATGTTCTATGGTCGTCTTAGATTAAACAGTTTTTACTGGGACTGGCAAAACGAAGATAAAGCAGGCAGCGTAAAAGACGGTAGAGCGATGGGTGTCGGCGGTAGTATTATATATAAGTCTGCACCACTTAATAGAGTAAGTGCCACTGTTGGATTATATACATCTCAAAATCCTTCTTTTTATCGTATGGATGCCAGCGAAGTAAGCTATTTAAAAGCCGGTAAAGATACCTTTAGCCGTTATGATACAGATAAAACAGGAAACTTCGGTATGACGGTTGTCGGGCAAGCTTATTTACAATACGATATAGCTAAAACCTCATTTTATGGCGGCCGCCAAATATTTGAGTCTGTTTTTACAAAATCAAATGATACAAAGATGATACCAAATACGTTTGACGGAATTAGTGCCGTTATTAAAGATATTCCAAAAACTGCAATCAAACTTGCATATTTTGCTTCGCAGAAACTTCGTGATCATACGGTTGCCCACGATGTAATTGCATATAATGGATGGGAAGAAAATGATGATTCCGGCGTAAATAAAAATTTAACCGTAGCTAGAATAGGAAATAACAATTCACTCTCAATAGTTTGTGTTGAAAACAAGTCTATTAAGAATCTAAAAGCTAATATAAGCTATGCAATGGTTCCTGATGTTGTAAGTAACCTTGCCCTTGAAGCTCACTATACAATTGCTGTTGGCGGTGAATGGAGAGTTGCACCCGGAATCAGATATATGCAACAATTTGATAACCTCGGTGCATCTTATGATGTTGCCAACTTGGCAGGTAATCATGTCGGATATAATAATGCAAGAAGTTTAGATTCTAATTTACTTGCCCTGAGATTAGATGTAAAGAATAAAGCATTCTTAGGTCGTATAGGTTATTCACAAATTGCTGATGAAGCGGATATTATAGCTCCATGGAGAGGATTTCCTACCGGCGGGTTTACACGTGCAATGTCTCAGTATAACTGGTATGCAAATACAAAGACATATATGATCAGGGCCGGTTATGATTTTTCTAAAGCTAAGTTAATTCCAGGTTTTAGCATCATGGCTCGTTATGCTATACAAGATTTTGATAATAAAAAAGATGGAGTGCAGGCTGATAGCAGTGTAATACATATAGATGCCCGTCAAAATATAGGCAAGAACTTGGAGGCTAAGGTTAGACTTGGTTTTGTGAATATGGATGATTCTATTTTAAAATCGAATGGGGTTGATTATAAAAGTGATACTTCATATAATGAGTATCGTTTTGAGTTGAATTACTTTTTTTAGTATCGAAGCAAAAGGAATTTTATTCCTTTTGCAAACTAATTAAAGAGCCTCGCCTTCTTTTCCGTCAGCAAGAGCAGTTAAGAAGCTCTCCATATCATATTTAACTCTGTATTCAGGTGTCATAATATGTATAAGAATATCACCTAAGTCGATAACTATCCAGTCACCGCTCTCATCAACATTGTTGAATTTTTCTTCGGGCTTGATATCATCTTTAAGATGGTTAAGTAAAGCAGCTGTATGTTTAACACCGAGTGATGAAGCTATAATGGCATAATCAACAAAATAATTTTTATCTCTTAAGTCAAATACTTCTATACCCTCTGCTTTGTTTTTATCTAAAGAGTTAATAATACTTTCTATTCTATCTTTCATTGTGTTCCTTGTAATATTTTTCTATTTCAATCGCACACTTCTGCGGCAATTGTGTTATGTCTATACTTTTTCTTAAAGCAGTGGAAGATATATCTACGTCTATATCCAGTTTTATGAAACCCTTCGGTATCTTTACTTTATCTCTTGAAGCAACGATAAATGTTACCAAACTTTTTAACTCATCAAAATTTTGCCATTTATGAAGAGACTCTAAATTGTCAGCGCCAATAGTGAGATAAACTTTTTTATATTTTTTTAAAAGATACTTTACACTCTCTATAGTAGGTACTTTTTCGTTTTTTGATACTTCAAATTCACTTATTTCCACATTTTTGTAATCAGAAAAAATCTCTTTTAGCCACTTAAGCCTTAGCTTTGAGGGTGCAAAAGATTGTGATTTAAACGGGTTTAAAAATGTCGGCATAACAACGACTTTGTCAATCTCTTCTATATTTAGTAAAGCCTTGACAATTGCCTCATGAGCGATGTGCGGTGGATCGAAAGAGCCGCCAAATAGTGCAATAGTTTTCATAGGGTTCCCAAATTTAAAGCGAATTATAGCTAGTTTTAGCTAAAATAATACAATTTTTTTAATTTTAGGAAATATAATGGCACTTAAAATAGCAATTAACGGATTTGGTAGAATTGGTCGTTGTGTAGCTCGTATTGCAGCTACAAGGGATGACGTTGAAATTGTAGCTATAAATGATATGGCAAGTATGGATATGATGCTTTATCTACTAAAAAATGATTCTGTTCATGGAACATTTGCTAGTGATATAGTTCAAGTTGATGAAAACAACATTAGCATTGATGGTAAAAGTATTAGAATATTCAGTGACCGTGATCCTAAAAACTTGAGTTTTGCTGATTGTGGTGCAGATATGGTCTTAGAGTGTACGGGTGTGTTTTTAACTCAAGAATCAGCTCAAGTTCACATAGACAACGGCGTGGAGAAAGTTCTTTTTTCAGCTCCTGCGAAAGATAAAGAAACTCCGACATTTGTAATGGGTGTTAACGAGGGTGATTATGACGGTCAAAAAATAGTTTCAAATGCTTCGTGTACGACAAACTGTCTTGGTCCTGTTGCAAAAGTGCTTGATGATGCATTCGGAATTGAGAAAGGTTTGATGACAACCATTCACTCATATACAAATGATCAGAATATTTTAGATGTAAAACATTCAAAAGATAAACGCCGCGCAAGAGCAGGTGCTATCAATATGATACCAACAACTACTGGTGCGGCTAAAGCTATCAGCCTTGTTATGCCTCAGCTTGCAGGTAAACTTCACGGTCAAAGTGTTCGTGTGCCTACTCCTGATGTTTCTATGGTAGACTTAAATGTTGTCGTGGGTAAAAAGACTTCTATTGAAGAAGTAACTGCAGTATTTAATGAGATGGCAGATACTAAGCTAAAAGGTCTTTTACTAATGGATAAAGAGATGAGAGTTTCTCAAGACTTCGTTGGCTGTGAGTACAGCTCGATTGTTGCTGAAGACCTGACTCAGGTTATCGGTGGAGATATGGTTAAGATAATGGCTTGGTATGACAATGAGTGGGGTTATTCAATGAGACTTCTTGACATGGCACTTCATATCAGCAAATAGGACAGAAATTGGAATTACTAAATATAAAAAAACTAGACCTGTACGCTAAAAAAGTTTTTATTAGATGTGACTTTAACGTACCTATGGATGAATTCGGAAACATCTCTGATGATAGAAGAATTCGTTCGGCAATCTCAACTATAAACTTCTGCTTAGATCAAGATTGTGCAGTTATCTTAGCATCTCATCTTGGACGCCCTAAGGGTGAGGTAAATGAGAAATACTCTTTAGTACCGGTAGCCAGAAGAATACAGCATCTACTAAAAAGAGATGTAAAAATGGCTAATGATGTTGTTGGAGAAGATGCTTTGACAAAAGCTTCAATACTTAAAAACGGAGAAGTTTTACTTTTAGAAAATCTTCGTTATGAAGCAGGCGAGACTGATAATGATAAAGATTTATCACAGAAGCTTGCTTCTATGGCTAATATTTACATCAACGATGCATTCGGTGTAAGTCACCGTGCTCACGCATCTGTTGAAGGTATTACACACTTTTTCGATGACAAACATAAAGCGGCCGGTTTTTTACTGGAAAAAGAGATTAAGTTTTTCGGTAAGTTAATCAATGCTCCTGTTCGTCCGTTTGCTGCTATTGTAGGCGGTTCTAAGGTTTCGGGTAAACTTGAAGCACTTATAAACCTGCTTCCAAAAGTTGATAAAATATTTATCGGCGGGGGTATGGCATTTACGTTTTTAAAGCAGATGGGTTATAACATAGGTGCTTCTTTGGTAGAAGATGACCTTCTTGAAGATGCACAGCATATTATGGATGAAGCTAAAAAGTTAGGTGTGAAGTTTTACCTTCCAGTAGATATTGTCGCTGCTGAGAAATTTTCTGAAGATGCAGTCAGTAAGATAGTTACGGCGCAAGAGATTCCTGATAATTGGATGGGACTTGATGTAGGTCCGGCTACAGTAAGACTCTATCGTGAAGGACTAAATGATGTTCAGACCGTTCTTTGGAATGGACCGATGGGTGTTTATGAAATGGACAAGTTCGCCAGAGGTTCTAGTAAAATAGCGCATTTTGTTGCGGATAGCTACGCTACGACTGTAGTTGGCGGCGGAGATACTGCTGATCTTGTTCAACGTGTCGGTGTTGATGATGAGATAAGTTTTATCTCTACAGGCGGAGGAGCTTCTTTAGAGCTTTTAGAAGGTAAAGTACTTCCAGGTGTTGCACCGTTAGTTATTGAAGAAGAGGCATAAAGCATGATAATAGCTGCAAATTTAAAAACAAATTTAACTCGTAAACAGACTGCGAAATATGTAGATGAATTAGAAAGTTTTTTGAATAAAAACAAGATTTCTCAGGAAGTTTTAGTTTTTCCTGCGGCTTCTTCACTAAATGCTCACAGCGGAAAAGTGGTCATCGGTGCTCAAAATGCATATGCAACCGTAAATGGAGCATTTACCGGTGAAACAGGTAAAGAACATTTAGATGAGTTTGGTATAAATACTATTTTAATCGGTCACAGTGAACGTCGTCATATCCTTGGTGAGTCTCAAGAAGAGCTTATAAAAAAGTTCAACTTTTATAAAGAACTCGGATTTAAGATAGTTTATTGCATCGGAGAACCCTTAGAGATTAGAGAAGCAGGTCATGAACCTATGATGGAATATATCTCGGCTCAATATGAAGGTATAGATGTCTCTTATGAAAATCTGATTATTGCTTATGAACCTGTTTGGGCAATCGGAACGGGATTAACACCTACGCTTGAAGAGATAGAATCAATACATAAAGAGTTAAAGAAAAAATCATCTGCACCTCTTTTGTACGGAGGCAGTGTTAAAGTCACAAATGCTAAAGATGTTTTGGCTTTAGATAATGTAGATGGAATTTTAGTTGGAAGTGCTGCATTATATGTAGATCACTTTTGTACAATGTGCGAATATGCACAATCAATTGAAAATAAAAATTAAGGAAACTATATATGATAATGAAGGGTAAAAAAGGTCTAATCGTAGGTCTTGCAAATAATAAATCAATAGCTTACGGAATCGCAAAATCTTGTGCTGATCAAGGTGCTGAAATGGCATTTACATATTTAAACGATGCACTTAAAAAGAGAGTTGAACCGATTGCTAAAGAGTTTGGAAGTGATAAAGTTTATGAACTTGATGTATCAAACGAAGAGCATATGGCAGGAATCGCAGAGTTGATTGAAAAAGATTTTGGCAAGATTGACTTTTTAGTACACTCTGTGGCTTTTGCTCCAAAAGAAGCACTAAGTGAGCCTTTTATCAAAACTTCAAAACAGGCATTTCAAATTGCTATGGATGTATCTGTATATTCACTTATTGACTTAACAAACCGTTTAGAGTCTGTTTTAGCTGATGATGCCTCTATTTTAACTCTTTCTTACCTTGGCGGACCAAAATACATTGTTAACTACAATGTAATGGGTGTTGCAAAAGCTGCACTTGAATCGGCTGTTAGATATATGGCTGTCGATCTTGGTAAAAAAGGTCAAAGAGTAAATGCAATCTCTGCAGGACCGATTAGAACTTTAGCTGCTGCTGGTATTGGCGATTTTAAACAAATCCTTAACTGGAATGAAATCAATGCACCTTTAAAGAAAAATGTTACAACAGAACAAGTAGGTAACTCTGCAATGTATCTTTTAAGTGATTTGGCATCAGGTGTTACCGGTGAGATTCACTATGTAGACAGCGGGTACAATATTATGGGTATGGCTGCGGCTGAGACAACTGAAGACGGTAAAACAGTTCTTTCATGGGATATGAAAGACTGATTTACTTTTTTATTTTCCAATAACCGGCATAGACTCCATTTTTTTATAATGTGAGTCTTGCGTCGTAGAGTTGGACTCTCTAATATATACTTCGCTCTTTTCTACATAGTCTTGAATTCTGAAGTCTCTTGTCTTATCTTGATTCTTTTCTTTTATAGCTTCATCTTTTTCAACTTTTGGAGTCCACTCATCTTTTAACCAGCCATCAAGCGATTTTTGCATAGAACCTTTATTGTTTTTCTCTGCTGTGGAATTTGTTACACTGTTTAGTGCTTCATTTTGAGATGGTGATACAGATGCGTTTGAGCCGCAAGCGTTCAAACCAAGCATACATATAGTTGCAATTATTGTTATCTTTAAATTTTCCATGCTGAAATTATAGTATAAACAACTGATTAAATATTAATCAATAAACAGGTGTTTATAAAAATAGGTTATGATAAACTTCTCTTACATGTTTATAAACATATCAAGGAGAATTTATGAAATTTACAAGATTAAGTTTAGTAGCAATGCTACTGGTAGGTTCAGCTGCATTTGCAATTGAAAATGTAAAAGTTAGCGGTGATGCTAAGTTGTTTTATAGTACACAAGATGACGATAATGCTAATGCAACAGCATCTTTGTTTGACCATACATCATCAACAGGTCAGGCTGCACTTGGTCTAGGTGTTAGTGCTGATTTAACAAAAGGTGTATCGTCAGGTGCACACTTAACAGCGCTTACAACATTAGGTCTGCAAGGGCAACTTGTTGATAATGTTTGGGAAGGTACAAATGGAACTAGTGATTATTTCTTATTTGATGAAGCATGGCTAGCAGGTACATACGGTAAAACTACTGCTAAAGCCGGTCGTATGACACTAGATACTCCAATGGTATTTACAGAATCTTGGTCAATTGCTAAAAATACTTTTGAAGCAGCTGTTGTAATCAATCAAGATATTCCTGATACTACTTTAGTCGGTGCTTATGTCGGTGGAACTAACAGTAATAATATTGTTAACGGTGTTACAGGAGGTAGTAATGAGACTAACTCAAGTGTGACTGGTTTTGGAAATGCAGCCGGTACTATGCAAAGTGTAAATGCAAAAGGTACTACAAACTTCTCACAGTTTTATAAAGGTGCGTTTGCAGCCGGTATTATAAATAACTCCTGGAAGCCCTTAACTGCTCAAGCATGGTATTATGATGCTCCTAGTTATTTAAATAACTATTGGGTACAAGCTGATTTAAATCTTGATGGTATTTTAGCGGGTGTTCAGTACACTGCTACAAACTACACAAAAAGTACAATGCTTCCAATAACTAAGGATTCAAGCAATAACGCATATGCAGTAATGTTAGGTTATGAGAAAAAAGATGTTGTTACTGCTAAAGTTTCTTATTCACAAACTGGTGAAGAAAAAGACAGTGGTTTGAGTCTTGGAGCTGGATATAACTTAGCCGGTTCTCAGTCAAAACTTTATACTGAAGCATGGTGGTACTATGGAAAAATTTCTAAGGCTGACACTAGTGCATTCAATATAACTGTTACTGCTCCTGTTGCAGGATATGATTTAGGTATTTACTATACTCAGGCAACTATCGGTAAAAATGGAGATAATACTGCAACTGAGAAAGATTTTGCTGAAGTAACTTTTGAAGTAGCTAGATCTTTTGGTCCATTAGACGCAGGTCTATATTACATCTATACAAAATCAGATGCTGATAATATTAAAACCGGTAACACTAAAGGTGATGCGTACAATACTGTACAACTTTATTTAACTTATAACTTCTAGGTTCTTCTCTTACCTGGAATCTTCCCTCCTATAATGAACATGCCGATCTTGAATAAGGCATGTTTATGTCCATTATGAGTTCATCTTCTCTTCCCTGTTTTTTGGAAGATGAACCCTCCTTTTAATTTCTTTAGATATAATATTTACCATGTTATTCATATCAAAAAAACTTTTTTATCTACTGTTTATGCTGCTTTTGATTTCAGTTATCTCATTCTTAGCAATTCATGCTGCGCCAAACAGTTTTTTTGCTGCAGGCGAGTTAAACCCGAATATGACCAAAGAAGCGATAGAGCAGCTAAAAGCTGTTTATGGATTGGACAAGTCACTTTTTGGTCAGTATGTTGACTGGGTCAAGAACATAGCTACTCTTAATTTTGGAATCTCTTTTGTAAGCGGACAAGACGTAACTGCAGAAATCCTAAAACGCATTCCTATAACCCTAATTATGAATATTACTGCACTGATTGCAGTTTTTGTCCTTTCTTTATATTTGGGAATAAAAGCAGCTTTGTCGTATGAGAAAAAAAGTGATTATATTATCCGTCAAATATCTCTTGTTTCCTTTTCAATGCCCTCATTTTATTTGGCACTTCTGTTTATAATCTTTTTTTCTCTGAATTTAGACCTTTTTCCAATAGCGGGACTTCATTCTATAGAAGAAAAAACAGGTTTTGCATATTATACAGATATGGCGTGGCATCTTGTGTTACCGGTCGGAGTTATGATATTTGTAGGTCTTGGGAGTATGATTATCTATATACGATCTTTGACTTTAGAGATATTAAAAAGTGATTATTATTATTTTGCACTCTCTCGCGGACTTAGTAAAAAGAAACTGCTCCGTTTTTACATACTTCCAAATCTTCTTCCTCCTATTATCACTCTTTTGGGTTTATCTCTGCCGGGACTGATAGGCGGTAGTGTTATTTTAGAGTCCATTTTTGGTATTGAAGGTATGGGACAACTCTTTTTTATGAGTGCTTTAAGCAGAGATTATCCTATTATTATGGGTACTTTGATGATAACGGCTTTTTTAACGCTTTTAGGGAATATGGTAGCGGATTTAATTCTTTTGAAATTAAATCCGTATATGAAAAGAGGTTAATTAGTAAAATAAACTCTGCCTAGAAATAGGCAAAGCTTTTACGGACTAATTGAATAGAGCTTCCAGTGCATCAACACCATCTTTTTTCTCTTCAATCTCGCCTGTATTTTCATCAGTTGTAGCATCGTTTTCAACAAGCTCAATATTTAATCCTGTAAGCATAGAAGCTAAACGGATATTAATCCCACTTTTACCGATAGCTTTTGATTTTTGATCAGCAGGAAGAGTAATTATAGCTTTTTCAGCTTCGCCATCTTCATTTTTAACTATTTCTACATGAGAGATGATTGCAGGAGACATAACTCTTGAGATAAAAAGTTCAGGAATTGTCGTATACTCGACACAGTCGATATTCTCACCTATCAGTTCTTGACTGACAGCATTAATACGGACACCTTTAACACCTACGGTAGCACCGACGGCGTCTACTTGCGGATGAGTACTAAGAAGTGCTATTTTAGCGCGTTCACCAGGTATTCTCGCACTTTTTTCTATAATAACAGCACCATCTGCAATCTCAGGAACTTCAAGAGCTAAGAGCTCTTCTAAAAATTTAGGACTTGTACGGGAAAGCTCGATTTGTATACCGTTTTCTTTATCCATATTTACGCGGCGAACAACAGCTTTTAAGTGATCGCCTTTTTTAAATACTTCACCTTTAATACGGCTTTTCATCGGTAATACTGCACGAACTTCGTCTACTTCTATATATGTAGCATTATGAGAGTCTACGCTTGTTACGCGACCTGTTACGAGTGTACCTATTTTTGACATATATTTGTTGAAAAGTTCATCTTCAACAAGTCTTTGTACATGGTACTCAATTTCACGATGAAGTTGAGAAGCGGCAGTTCTGCCATACTCTTCCAAGTCATGAGGGATTTGAAGTTGATCATCCAACTCTACTTGATCATCATACTCCCTAGCATCTGTTATAGATATATATGCAGGAGCTACTTCCTCGTCTTGAAGTCTTTCATCATCATCTGCAACAACCGTAATTGTTTGAATTATTTCTATAGTTTTTGTAGTTTGGTCAATATTTGCTTCAAAAGCAAAATTTTTATCAATAACTCTTTTTGCCGTTTGAACAAAAGCAGTCTTTAAAGCCTCTACAACTTTTTCCGGTTGAAGCCCTTTTTCGTGAGCGATAGCATCAACAATATCTAAAATTTTTTCCATTAGTATGTCCTTGTAAAGGTAATCTCATAAAAAACAGTTGCAATAATTGTGGGATTTCTTATGAAGTGGTGAAATTATAGCAAAAATAACTTTAATATGACTTTTAGTAGATTTTGTATATAATGCAAGACTTTTATAATACTAGAATAAGGATAAATTATGGATTTAAAATTTGCTAGAACAGATATTGATGCGAAACCGAAAAAAGTTGATTTAGATAAAATTGAAGCAAGCGTTGAAAAAGAGGGAAGTATGATTTTTTACTTCGATAGAGAAAATTCTCACAAAGATTTACTTGAACTTCAAGATTATTTTGAAGAAAAAGGTAAGAGTTTTTACATGAGTGAAGTCAAATTCGGACTTTCAGACAACGAGTATATGTACCAAGTACACATTATCAGCTAAAGTGAACTAATGAGTAAAAAGTTATTTATTGAGACATTAGGTTGTGCAATGAACTCTCGAGATAGTGAGCATATGATTGCTCAACTAACTGAAAAAGAGGGTTATGAAGCTATTGATGATTTTAGAGATGCTGACCTTATTCTGATAAATACATGTTCAGTAAGAGAAAAGCCGGTATCTAAACTTTTCTCTGAACTTGGAATTTTTAACAAAAAGAAAAAACCTGATGCCAAGATAGGTGTTTGCGGATGTACAGCATCTCACTTAGGCGAAGAAATAATAAAAAGGGCACCTTACGTAAACTTTGTTTTAGGTGCTAGAAACGTATCTAAAATAACAGAAGTCTTACATAAAGACAAAGCAGTTGAAGTAGACATCAATTACGATGAAAGCGAATTTGCTTTTGATGATTTTAGAACATCACCTTATAAAGCTTTCATAAATATCTCTATAGGCTGTGATAAGTCATGTACATACTGCATCGTTCCCAAAACTCGCGGAGATGAGATATCAATACCTACTAATTTAATTATTGATGAATCAAAAAGAGCGGTTGAAAAGGGAGCAAAAGAAATTTTTCTTTTGGGACAAAATGTAAATAACTACGGTCGTCGTTTCTCTGGTAACCACGAAAAAGTGAATTTTTCAGAACTTCTTCGAAGACTCTCTAAAATAGAGGGATTAGAACGAATCCGTTTTACGTCTCCTCATCCTTTTCATATGGATGATGAGTTTATTGAAGAGTTTGCAAACAATCCTAAAATATGTAAATCAATGCACATGCCGTTGCAGAGCGGTTCTACAAAAGTTTTAAAAGGAATGAAGCGAGGTTACTCAAAAGAGTGGTTTTTAAATCGTGTTGAAAAACTTCGAGCAGAGTGTCCTGATGTCAGCATCTCTACTGATATCATTGTAGCTTTTCCTGGTGAGAGTGATGAAGATTTTGAAGATACTTTGGATGTTATGCGTAGAGTCAGATTTAATCAAATCTTCTCTTTTAAATATTCTGCCCGTCCGGAGACTGAAGCTGAGCACTTTACAAACACGGTTGATGAAGAGATAGCATCTGATAGACTTACAACGCTTCAAAGTCTTCATACTGAGATTCTAGATGAGATTAATGCCACATCTTTAGGTAAGACATATAGAGTTTATTTTGAAGATCTTATTCAAGACTATTATGTCAGCGGTAGAACTGATGATAATATAGTTGTAAAAGTAAAAGGTTCAGATGAGCTTTTGGGAGAATTTAGAGATGTTAAAATAACTTCTATAGGAAGAACGATTTTAACAGGGGAAGTAGTTGCGTAAAAAGATTTCCCGTTCTCTTGCTTTATTCTTTATCCCATATATAGCTTCTGTGCTAATAAGACTTATTTACTTAACAAATAAAAAAGAGTTTCACGCTCCAAAGACTATTGATGACGAGCCGACTATCTTTGCCTGCTGGCATGGAGAGCTTTTAATGTTCTCACACTTTTATATGAACTACAGAAAAACACCGCATGCAAATGTTTTAATCTCTTCACACTTTGACGGAGCACTAATATCCAAAACAATAAAATACTTTGGATTAGATACAATATCAGGATCTTCAAACAGAAATGCAGCCAGAGTCCTTATGCAAGGAATAAAAAGTCTAAATACAGGTTATGACATCGGTATTACTCCAGATGGACCAAAAGGACCGCGACATGAAGTTGCAGATGGTATAATGGTTATGGCGCGAAAAACAAAGGCAAAAGTTATTCTTGTAAGAATTATGCCTACAAAGTTTTGGCAGTTTAAGAGTTGGGATAAATTTGTAGTACCAAAACCTTTTGGCACTTTGCATTTTTATGCAACTGAGCCTTTAGATGTTAGTGATATGGCTTTAGAAGACGCTAGAGCATATCTCAAAGAGAGGTTAGATAACTATGAGATCTAGAGTACTGATTCCAAGTGTAGCTTTTGTAATGCTTGTAGCAATGGGCATATATTTTTTAATAAATCCATCTTATGAAAAATCGTTAAAAGCAAAATACTATTATGAAATTGGTGATTATAAAGAGGCTTTGACTCTTGCAAAAGAAGCTTTCAGTCTGGATGTTTACAACCGTATGGCATCAACGGTAATGGCTCAGTCTATTACCTCTTTAAAGTATGTTTCTTATGTAGCAGATGCCAAAAAATATATGTATGAGATTAACTTGATTGCAGGACATGAAACTATTTCAGAAGCTGATAAAGCCAAGATCAGGACAATATGCAACATCATGATTAGTGCTTATATAAAACTCGCACCAAGCGTAGTCACTGACAGTGCTTTGGTTGAAAGTGCAGCAAAATATCACGATGATTTTGAGAAACTTCTTGAAAAAGTCAATAAGTAGCAAAAGAGTAGATTTTTTACAATCTTTAGAAGATTTTAGAGGTTACTCCGACTTGACCATAAAAAGTTATGACGAGGCGATCAAAGAAGCCTTGGAGTATGTCGAGATTTTAGAAGAAGAAAAATCAACTACCATGAATCTTATGCCCTACCGCATAAAAATCTCTCATCTGAATCCAAAGACTATAAGTAAAAAACTTAGTGCGATTAGAACTTTTGTGAAATTTTTAAATGGTAATGGGATGAAGATTTCTCTCAAGGCAGATGAAAGTATCAAGGTACCAAAAACACTTCCAAAACCGATTTCACACAAACATATCCTCCAAGCGCTTGAACATGCAAGTTTTTATGAAAAACTAGTTGTAACAATTCTCTACACTTTAGGTTTAAGGATTTCAGAACTTTCATCTTTAAAACTAAAGGATATATCTGATGAATGGGTCAGAGTTTTGGGGAAAGGAAACAAACACAGAGATGTGCCGCTTCTGCACTCAACTAAAGAGTTGATAGATAAATATATGTCTGATAATTGCCCAAAAATATTTCTTTTTGAGGCAAATGATGAAAGATTAAGCGAAAACAGTCTAAGATATACAGTTAATAAAGTCTTTAAAAGAGTAGGACTAAAAGTCACGCCTCATCAGCTTCGCCACTCATACGCGACAGCGTTACTAAACAGTAATGCTCCAATAGCTGATGTCAGTGAGTTATTAGGGCACTCTACTATGGCAACAACACAAATATATACAAAATTAGGTAGTGCATTGAAACAACAAAACTATAACAAAGCACATCCACTTTGTGGAGATGAGCAGTGTTAAGTAAGATTTTTGAATCTTTATATAATAAAGTATTTGTCAATATTGTTGTTGGGCGTTCACAAACTACAGTCTATGTAGAAGAGTGCAATAAAAAAAGTGTGCTTAACAGCCACTTGGAAAGTTTTGATACTATAAACGTTAATGATAAAATGCGTGAGTATATAGACTCTTTTACCTCAGAATCTCCGTTTCATTATATCTCGATTTTAGATACATCATCTTCTCAGGGAGCTATTCCAACTTGTTCAAGTAGAGAGATGTCGGTTTTTTATAATCTTGAATCATCAAAATATATGTGCTATAAAAATCAATGGGCGTATTACACGTCAAAACCTGATTTGGAAGCTTTACAAAAAAATTATTCAAAAATCGGTGTTGATCTAATATTTTCTCCATTTGTGATTTTGTCAAACTTTTTTAAAGATAAGATAGATACAAATCTGGCTCTTTATATTCTTGTAGAAGATAATTACATAACAGTGTCTGTTTTTGATAACTCTAAGCTTCTTTTTGGTGAGCATATAGATATGGAACACCGTGACGACAATGAAGAACTTATGATGGATGAAAACAGCGAAGATGACATAGACCTGGATTTAGAGAGCAGCATAGATTTAGATGACATAGACGCTATTAGCGATATTGAGGGCTTAGACGATTTTGGAGATATAGAAGACTTAGATGCTATAGATGAAATTGATGAGTTCGCAGAATCAGATGATGAGGAAGAGTTTTCAAATGAAGAAAGTGAACCCGCATCGGTTGACACTGATGGCTTTAACGAAGACTATCAGAGATTTTCGCTTATTCAAAGCTCTATAAATCATTTTTACAAAGATGAAAGATACGAAAGTAAGTTTGTTGAAAATATTTATGTGGCAGACGGTGTAGGTGTAAGTGGAGATTTAAAAAGGTATCTCGAGGAAGAAATGTTTTTAAATGTCTATGTCAGACATGTAGATTTATGTGCTGAAGTTTGTGAGATTGCAAAGGCAGAGCTAAAATGAAATACAGCTATATAAGTCCTAGAAAAAAGAATGTTATTTCATCAGAACTACAACTGCTTTTTAGTTTCTTCGGTATTACGCTATTTATGCTTTTCTTAACTTATTTTTTCCTAGTTTTTAAAGATTACCGATTTGAGCAAAACACTCAGGAGATTATTCAAAAGAGAGCTGAGGTTGAGTCGAATATCGTCAATATGAAGAAACAGATTACTTTTATAGAAAAAGAGGTACTTCTTTGTGAAAGAATAAACACTAAAAATACGGTACTTAAAGATTCAATAGCAAATCTTTTTGATTTGGTACCTCAAAGGATTACACTCTCAGAAGCATCTTTACTGAAAAATGGACTTATACTTCACGGTATTACTCCAAATAAAGATGTCTATAACTTTATGCTTCAGGCGCCTCTGCGTTCTATCTTTAACAGAACATACAGCAGTTTTTATCCTGCTCCAAACGGATGGCTTAAGTTTGTCTCTACGAACTACATAGACGAAGATGAGATGCAAACCGATGCAGTGAAATCAGATAAAGAAGAAGCAGGGTCAAAAGATGAAGATTAATATATCAAGACAGAGCATTTATCTTTTATCCTTATCTATATTTTTACTTATATTTGTTCTTCTTTTTTCATTTTTAGTTTTGATTCCAAAGGGAAAAGAGTATAGGGAACAAAGAAGTGCATTAAATAAAGATAGAATAGAACTTAGAAGATATCAGGATTTTAGTGATTCAACACTGCAAAAATTAAAACAGCTTCAAGCTGATAATGCACATATAATTACAGCATTTGACAATTCATTTTCTACTGAGAGATTCCAAAAGAGGTACAGTTCTCATTTTAAATCATTGCAATTATCTAAAAAACAAGCACTTGCAAATGAAGATGAATTTTCAGTATATGAAGTAAACACAACTTCGTCTATAAACTCACCGCAAAGTTTTTATGAGTTCTTGGATGCAGTAAATAAAGCTGACTGGATAATCGGAATCAACTTCCCGATAAATTTTAAAAGAGATTCTGAGATGATAAACTCATCATTCACCATGAAAGTTTACAACACTCAAAAAATCTCAGCTAAGTAACTCTTTTATCTTTGTAAAAATTTCTTCATTTTTATAGAAAAATGGACGAAGTTTAGGCTCAATCTTTAAAAGCCTGCACTTCTCTTTAAACTCGTGAGACATATTTATGCAAGAATCATCTTTAGAATATGGAGCTATAAAGATAAACTCTTTATTATGAGAGACTATAAATTTTCTGCCGACAACCAGCGCGCCTTCATTTTTTAACAGTTCTCTCTCGTTTGCACTTAACATGTAGAGTTTCGATTTTAAAATCTTATCTATGATAAATATGTTTGCTCTTGGATTTTTAAGGCTTTTAAAATATGTTAAATCCTCGATATGTTCAATTTTCACTTCGGGTATAAGAGTCTGTCTGTCCTCATCTATATAGTCAAAGCTTTTTTTAATCCCGCTTAGATATTTATCTAAAAGCGGGGCAGAGTAGTTATGTCTAAAGGAGTTTCTCTTTATATCTTCGTTTTTGTTCGTTTCGTCTTCAAAGTATTTAATGTTTTCTTTGCCTAGATAGTCGTAGAGTTCTTGTTTGTCCAGATGCAAAAGAGGGCGTACAATAGTGTAAAAATCTCTTTGTTGGACTTTTTGCATCCCTGCAATCTCGGCACATCCTGCACCTTTGCAAAACTGCATCAGCATCCACTCAAACCTGTCTCCAAGATGATGGGCTGTTAAAAGATTCTCGTAGCCGTATTCGGAGATTAGGCTTTCAAAAAAATCATATCTGATTTCTCTTGCTTTTGATTCAAAGTTTTTCTCTATTTTTGGAGCTACAAGTGTGTGGCATTTTAAATCGTATTTAGATGCCAACTCTTTTGCATACTCGACTTCTTTTACACTTTGTACTCTTTGGTTATAGTTGACTATGGCAATATCAAATTTTATGTTTTGTTTTAAAAGCAAAAAGAAAAGGGTAGTAGAATCCGCGCCTCCGGAGAAGGCTAAGAGGTTTTTTTTATTTTTTAGTATCTCTAATGAAGATAATTCAAGCATTGTCTACTGTTGCAGTCAGGATGTTGCCGACAAGATCGGTGACTTTAGCTTTGTATATCTTGCCAAACTCTAAATCTTCATCTTTAGTTCTGTCATTAACATAAATCTCACCGTCAATCTCAGGTGCCCAGATAGTTTTTCTTGCACTTAAAAGGTACTCATGCTCATCACTTTCACCGTCTATAATAAGTTCAATATCTTTTCCTACTTCATTTTGCAGAGATTTTTTTGTACACTCAGATGCAATATCTCCAAGAATCTGTGCACGAGATGCTATGACTTCATCTGAGATTTTATTGTTCATGTCATATGCCGGAGTCGTTTCTTCATCAGAGTATGAAAAAACATTGATTCTGTCAAAACCGAATGAAGATGCAAACTCGCACATCTCTTCAAACATCTCATCTGTTTCGTTCGGATGCCCGACGATAAAGCTTGTTCTAACAAAAGAGTTTGGAAGTGAGCGCATAAAATTTAATAATTCCATAGTCTTCTCTTTACCGAAACCACGTTTCATCATATGAAGCATTTCATCATTTATATGCTGGATAGGCATATCAAAATAATTATGGAAGATCTTACTTTTTGCTATGTTTTTAAGAAGAGAGATAGTCGTAGTTGATGGGTAAAGGTAGAGGATTCTAG
Source organism: Sulfurimonas sp. (assembly GCF_041563495.1). Classification (GTDB taxonomy): domain Bacteria; phylum Campylobacterota; class Campylobacteria; order Campylobacterales; family Sulfurimonadaceae; genus Sulfurimonas. The sequence goes on along the minus strand of NZ_JBFFMZ010000002.1, from coordinate 51,796 downwards.
CACTTTTTACACCCTCAATAAGCTCGATTCTTTGAATCAGCAGACTTAGTCCGTCTTTGACGTTTTGATCTCTCATGTATGAAGAACTGTCTTGAGATACAAAACTGAAATCATAATAGCCTTTTGCAACCAGACCTTCTACTTCTTTAGCAATTGAATCCAGATTGCGAGAGTTTAGTTTTCCTTTAAAAGATGGAATCGCACAGAAACTACAAGTTTGATTACACCCCTCCGAGAGTTTGATGTATGCATGGTAAGTTGAGCCTGTCACGACTCTTTCGCTTCCATCGATCAAAAAGACTTCTTCGGAAAAACGGCTTTTCTTTTCCTGTAAAAGTTCATCAATATGGTCATAATCTCCAACGCCTGTAAAGATATCAACTTCAGGCATCTGAGTGGCAAGTTCTTCTTTATATCTCTCACTTAAACATCCTGCCATAACTAAGACGGAATCTTCTTTTCTTGCGTCATGAAGACTAAGAACAGTGTTTATAGATTCTTCTTTAGCTGCATCTATAAAACCGCATGTGTTTACAATGATTACATCAGCCTCATCTTGCGCATCTGTAAGGGTGAAGTTTTGCAGTTTTCCCATCATTACTTCCGTATCGACAAGATTTTTTGTACAGCCAAGAGAGACTATGTGAAGTTTGTTGCTCATTATTACTACTTATAATTTTTTTGACATTATACTATAATTGCGTTATGAAAATATATGATGTTTTAATTTTGGGTGCGGGTGCTAGTGGTTTGATGTGCGCATCTCATCTTAGTAAAAAATTTAGTGTCGCCATTATAGATGTAAATGCTAAAGTCGCGCAAAAACTGAAGGTTTCCGGCGGAGGAAAGTGCAACATAACAAATGTAAGTGTCGGCACTGATAATTTTGACGGAGATTCAGAGTTAATATCAAGCGTGATAGATAGATTTTCAAAAGAAGATTTACTAAAATTTTTATCCGATAACTCAATTACTCCGGTTATACGTAAAAATCGGTATTACTTTTGTAAAGATTCTTCTGATGAGATAATAAATGTTTTAAAAAGATTGACTAAGCATCAGGATTTGATTCTAAATAGAGAAATTCTTGAAGTCACAAAAAAAGATGATATTTTTGAGATTAAGACATCAAAAGGTTCTTTGAAAGCAAAAAGAGTTGTAGTCGCAACAGGCGGTAAAAGTTTTAAGACTCTTGGTGCCAGTGATATTGGACTTAGTATTGCGAAAAGTTTCGGCATCGATGCAAAAGAGTTTACACCTGCTCTGGTCGGTCTTACTGTTCAAAAAGATCAGTTTTGGATGAAAGAGTTAAGCGGCCTGAGTTGTTATGTAAATATAAAAGTCGATGACAAAATCTTGGATGAAGACCTGCTTTTTGCGCATAAAGGCATCAGTGGACCTGTTGTCCTATCAGCATCTTTGTATTGGAGAAAAGGGAATATCTCCATAGATTTCCTGCCAAATAAAAAGATATTGGACCTTGTAAAGGGAAGCAAAAAACTGGTGAGTTCTGTGATACCTCTGCCAAAGAGACTCTCTGTCGCAATATTAAAAGCAATAAAGGTAGAAGATATCGAGTGCAAAAAACTAACTAACGAAATTAAAGAAAAACTTTTAGCGATACACAACTATGAATTTGCTCCCGCAGGTAACTTCGGTTTTTCTAAAGCTGAAGTCAGCCGAGGGGGAGTGTGTGCAAAAGAGTTACATATTGACTCTTTGGAAGCGAAAGCTGCAAAAAACCTACACTTTATAGGTGAGGTTGTCGATGTTACGGGAGAACTTGGAGGATACAACTTCCAGTGGGCGTTTAGCAGTGGTGTTGTTTGTGCCAGAGAGATGAATAAATCTCTTTAAAGTCTGCTTTAAAAGCGACAAGGTATAATGGTCTTAAATACAAAGGGGTGTGTAATGATGAAAAAATTAACGAAAGTAATAGTTGCCACTATATTGGCAGCTTCGTCTCTTGCAGCTGAATCAACTTATGATTCAATATACGGTTCTGATACAAACTCATTGATAGGTTTTGAAGCCGGTTACAGCGCTTTTGATTATGAACGTACAACCAGTGGTGTAACGGATCAGAAAAAAACGGTTAACTTTAATCATGGCGGTGTCAAGATAGGTGCTGAGACAAACGATTATAGATTGTTTTTGAGTGCAAGAGCTTTTGACGGCGGTGACTTTGATTATGCCAGAGCGTATGGTGTTGAGCTTCAATATCTTTTAAACATTTCTAAGATGGCTAATGTGTTCTTTGGTGTAAATGCAGGTAAAGTGGATATGAAGCTTGCAGATAAAACAAACTCTAAAACCGTAAAGATAAATGAAGGTTATGTTGGTGGAGATGTCGGCGTTAATATTCATTTAGGTAAAAGAGCGGACTTTGAAGTTGGTGCCAGATTTATGAGTTTAAATTCAAGTGCCACTGACGGATTGGTTAAATATGATTTTGACAATATAGTAACAGGTTATGCGAGTATCATCTTTAAATATCAGATGGATTAATAATTGAGATATACATTATTAATTGTTCTTCTTTTTTTAGACTTGGCACAGGCTGATATGTTAAAGAAAAAAACATTGGCCTGTCCGAGCATTCTTCAGCTACAAAAAGCACCGATGGAAAAAGATGAAGATTCTATGAACCTGAGCATGTATGCCATAGCAAATGACTGTTTTATACTCGACAAAAGAGATAAAGTAGAAGCTATAGGCTATGACCCTACAAACTCAAAAGAGATATATCAAAAAATTCTTTATAAAAAAACGGGTGTGTATCTTTATATACTTAGATCAGCAATTCAAGTCGAACAAGATGGGAAAAAAGGGTCTTTAAGATTTTAAAATAATGGTGCTTGCAACTGGCACCACTTATTAATTCAATACCTTTTTAGTGTTATTTCTTTTTTTCAGGAACTGATTCTACCCATGTTTTAGTAGCTTTGTCCCAAGTATAATCAACAATAATAGGTTTGGCCTCTATCTCGGTATAATCAAGAATGACAGGTTTGATTTTTATCTCATTGGAATCAACAGTAACAGGTTTGGTCTTTATCTTACTTTTTACAGTAGTATGGAGATTTTCTTTGCTTACTTTTTCTTTTTTTTGATTATTAGAAAGTACGTAAGGACCATCATAATATTTCTTTAATGCTTTAATAGTTCCTAGTAGTTGTACATCACTATTCAAGGCTTGCAGAGCTACTACTTCATACTTCCCCATTTTTTTAGATATTATTTTTAGAGAATTCTTTTTTACCAAATTTTTTAGTTTAGTGTCATTTACACAAAGCCATTTTAGCCTCTTAACAGCATTAGTAGCATAAACACTATTTTTATAATTTCCAACAATTATATATTTTTCATATGAGAAAAGCATAGTAGAAAGAAAGATCATCAAAACCATATATTTCATAAGTGATACCTTTATTTGGTCTGTTAAACGATTTTAAATTAAATTCAGTAATTGTAATGTAAGGTGTTTTATATAAAATTAAATAAAGAAATAAAATAAGTTATTCATGGTGCTCACAACTGGACTCGAACCAGTGACTCTTACCTTGTCGAGGTAATACTCTACCAACTGAGTTATGCGAGCGGGTTTTAAGAGATGTAATTCTATCTAAAAATCCTTAAAGTAATTTTTCTGCATTTAGACTCAATATTTATATTTAATTTATGTTTAGTGAGTGTATAATTTCGCTATTAAAAAAAGTACCCAAAAGGTAAGTTATGCATTTAACCGAGTTACAAGAGTTAGGATTAAAAAATATTGGTCAGGTTTACCACAACCTAAGTTATGAGGAATTAATTCAACATGAGCTTAAAAATGGTGAATGTGCTCTGACAAAAAAGGGTGCTACAGCCGTAGATACAGGTATATTTACCGGTCGTAGTCCAAAAGATAAATATTTTGTAGACCGCGATCCTTCAAATAAATATATAGCATGGGGTGATGTAAACAAAAAAGTTAGCCCTGAGATTTTCGAAGAACTTTTAGAGGTAGCAAAAGAACAGCTTTCAAACAAAGACCTATATATAACAGATGTATTCTGCGGTTCATCTCCTGCATCAAAAAGATCAGTACGTTTTGTATCTGAAATAGCTTGGCAGTCACACTTCGTGAAAAATATGTTTATTCGTCCTACAGGTGCTGAACTTGAAGTTTTCAAATCTGATTTTACAGTACTTAATGCTTGTAAAACAGTCAATGAAAAATGGAAAGAACACGGTATGAACTCAGAAGTGTTCGTAATGTTCGATATTGAAAATAATATAGCGATCATCGGCGGTACATGGTACGGCGGAGAGATGAAAAAAGGTATCTTCTCCATGATGAACTACTGGTTACCGCTAGAAGGTAAACTTCCAATGCACTGTTCTGCAAATGTTGGTGAAAACGGTGATACTGCACTTTTCTTTGGACTAAGCGGAACAGGTAAAACAACTTTAAGTACAGATCCTAAACGTGCACTTATCGGTGATGATGAACACGGATGGGATAATCACGGTGTATTCAACTTTGAAGGCGGATGTTACGCCAAAGTTATAAACCTTGATGAAAAAAGCGAACCCGAGATATACGGTGCTATAAGAACCAATGCTCTTTTAGAAAATGTAGTAATGTACGGTGAGGGTGAAGTAAACTATGAAGACGGTTCTAAAACAGAGAACACTCGTGTGTCTTACCCTATAGGTCATATTGAAAATCATAAATGTGACTTGATGGCAGGTCATCCTCAAAATATCATCTTCTTAACTGCAGATGCATTTGGTATATTACCCCCTGTTTCCAAACTTACTAAAGAACAGGCCATGTACTACTTTTTAAGTGGTTATACTGCAAAGGTTGCAGGAACTGAACGTGGTATTACTGAGCCTGTAGCAACTTTCAGTGCGTGTTTCGGTGAAGCATTTTTGCCACTGCATCCAACTGTTTATGCCGACCTTCTTGGTAAAAAAATAGATCAGCACGGTGTAAATGTTTATCTAGTTAACACTGGCTGGACCGGTGGAGGATATGGAGTAGGTAAAAGAATGAGTATCAAAGATACTCGTGCTTGTATCAATTCTATTTTAGACGGAAGCATCAAAAACAGTGAGTTTGATGTTACTAAGACATTCAGACTTCACGTTCCAACAACACTTGATAATATTAAGCCAGAAATCTTAAATCCTCGTAATGCTTGGGAAGATAAAGAACTTTTTGATGTAACAAGAGATAAGTTGGCTGAGATGTTTATAGAAAATTACAAAAAATATCAAGACGGAGAGCATCCCGATTATGCTCCATACGGACCAATCCTAGGAAGCTAAACTTTTAGCTTTCGCGCATCTTGCACCAATCTCCAGCACAGCAGGCTTTTAGCCTAGCTTTGGTTGGAATTTTTATTTTTTCTTTGTGGCTTGTTCCATGTAAACCCACAAAGCCCCTCCAAAAAATACCAAAATAATCGGTGCTATCCAAGGTTTCTCACCTATAATCTCAGCAAGTTTTATCAAAGCACTTCCTGAATAATAACTGCCTAATCCAAATACTAATGCCCATACACCGGCACTGAGTACATTTAAAATAGCAAATTTCTTAAAATCATACTTAGTAAGTCCTATTGCAATCGGTATAAGTGTTTTGATTCCATATACAAACTTTTGAATAAGTATTATCCATGAGCCTTTTCTTTTCATCATAACATGAGCAAGAGCCAATTTACGTCTATGCTTGCGCAGACCTTCCATCATCATGCTTTTTTGATATCGTGCCATATAAAAAAGGAGTACATCACCTAAAGCATTTGCGCTAAAAGCTATAAGTATAGATAGTGAAAGGTCCATTTTACCCATAAATGATAATACGCCCGCACCTATTAGTGCTACAAACCCACCGCCAAGTGAGTAGAGAAAAAGTCCTATGTATCCATAAGTCGCTAAATTACTGAAAGTATCTTCCATTGTTATCCTAAAGTTGTTTTATTTTCATTATCTCATCACGAAGTCTTGCAGCTTCTTCAAAGTTTAACTCTTTTGCTGCCTGTTTCATTTTTAAAGAGAGCTCTTTTGTTAAAGCTTTCTTTTCCGATGCCGGCATCTTATCCATTTTTTTGTGCTTTTGGTAAATATCGCCATAATCTTCTACTTTTAAATTTGCGTCGAGTTTGCGAATAGTCGTTGTTGGGGTTATCCCATGCTTTTTATTATGAGCTTCTTGTATTTCTCTTCTTTGTGTTGTCGTGTCAATCGCTTTTTGCATTGATTTTGTTATTTTATTTGCATAAAGTATAACTCTTCCGTTTTCATTTCTGGCTCCACGACCAATGGTTTGAATAAGTGCAGTCTCACTTCTTAAAAAACCTTCCTTATCGGCATCTAAGATTGCAACAAGGGAAACTTCCGGAAGGTCTAGTCCTTCACGAAGAAGGTTGATACCGATGAGAACGTCAAACTCACCGAGTCTGAGTGCACGGATAATCTGATTTCTCTCTATGGTGTCTATGTCTGAGTGCATATACTGAACTTTTATGCCCAAGTCTGCTAAATATTTTGTGAGTGCTTCGGCCATTTTTTTTGTCAGTACTGTTATCAATACTCTTTCATTCTTGGCAGTGATTTTTTTAATCTCATCATGAATATCTTCAACCTGATTATCAGACGGTTTTATCTCAAGTATCGGGTCAAGTAGACCGGTAGGGCGGATAATCTGCTCTGCTTTAACACTTGACATCTCTAACTCGTACTCAGATGGTGTAGCTGATACAAAAAGATAGTGAGGTGCTTTGTTGATGTATTCATCTGCTTTTAGAGGTCTGTTGTCAAGAGCGCTTGGAAGTCTGAAGCCGTATTCGACCAAAACCTCTTTTCTGGCTCTGTCTCCTGCGTACATACCGCGGTATTGAGGGAGTGAAACATGAGACTCGTCTACTATAACCAGATAGTCTTTATGGTTCACGGCAAAGTAGTCAAGCAGAGTAAAAGGAGCCTCGCCTGGTTTTTTGTTAGTAAGGAGTCTTGAATAGTTCTCTACCCCTTTACACATGCCCGTAGTCTGTAGCATCTCTAAGTCAAACTCAACTCTTTGTTTTAGTCTTTGGTACTCTAGAAGTTTTCCTTCCTTTTGAAAAAATGCAAGCCTCTCATCAAGCTCTTCTTCGATGCGCTTAATAGCAACTGCCATTTTTTCTTGACTCACACTAAACTGTGATGTTGCATAAATAGTAAACTTTTTATGCTCTTCTAGTTTTTTGTTGTCAATAATATCAAAAGTATAGATAGCTTCAATCTCATCTCCGAAAAATTCTATACGAATGGCTTCTTGTTCAAAGTATGGTGCGTAAATGTCAAGACTCTCACCGTTTACACGAATGTGTCCGCTGTCAAAGTATGTGTCGTTTCTGCTGTAGCCCATCTCAACAAGACGCAGAAGAAGTTTTTTCTGAGGAATCTCATCTCCGACTTCGAGTGCTTGAACCATACTCATGTATTCTTCTGGATCACCAAGACCATAATTCGCCGACACGGATGCTATGACAATAACATCATCATAACTTAAAAGATTTGCAGTTGATGATAGTCTCATACGTTCTAGTTCATCGTTGATGGCACTGTCTTTTTCTATGAAAAGATCTTGGCGAGGTATGTAGGCTTCAGGCTGATAGTAGTCATAGTAGGACACAAAATACTCAACATGATTATTTGGAAAGAACTCTCTAAACTCGCTGTAAAGCTGTGCAGCCAAAGTCTTGTTGTGAGTCATGATGATAGTCGGCATCTTGACGTTCTCAATGACTCTAGCCATTGTGTGTGTCTTACCGCTGCCTGTGACGCCTTCTAGGGTCTGATAACGGTTGCCTTTTAGTATGGACTCGCTTAATGCTTTGATGGCAGTCGGCTGATCGCCTGCAGGTTGATAAGGAGATACTACGTTAAAATTTGCTTCTTTTTTCATATATGAAATTATAGCTGATTTGATGTTATCAATTTATATATTATTCTTTATGCAGATTAGACTTTTTTGCGCCATTTGTAGACTAATAAAGTTGTTATGACAAATAATGAAAACATAAGAGACATAGCATAATACGTCCCTACACTGCCGCTTGTAAAAGGCAAACCGCTCGTATTCATACCGAAAAAACCTACCAGGAGGTTAAGCGGTAGGAATATAGCCGAGATTATCGTCAAAATATAAATCATACGGTTCATCTTGTCATTAGATTTTGCATTATAAAAACTATACAGATAGTCAAGCTTAGAAAGTTGGTGAGTTGCAGAACGCATAGTTCTGTCGATGTGTTCATGAATATCTACGTAGTTGTTAATCGGAAATCCCTCTACTTTTGTATAATAATCAATCAGTTCATTTAATGTATTTGCAATTCTTAATAACATACGTTCGATACGTAATATATCGAGTTTAAGTTCAAGCCAATGTGTAATAAAATGTTCATCCATATTATCTTTATAGAGCTTCTCTTCCATATCTGATACTGCATCTTGATATTTTATAAACGATTTCAACATTTTGTCTGTAAGCTTGTCAATAAAATGATAAGGACCTTCAAAACGACCGGTAAGCTCTTCAAATTTTTTTTCGTTTTTATTGTAGTAGTAACTACTTTGTTGTGTTATTATAAAACCTATTGATTTAGCGTTTAACTCGTTAGAAATTACTGGAATACGGATAATGAGCATATCATATCCTTCATTCTCATCAAAAAATGAGGGATGCATCTCATTTTGCAAATCCTCTAAATGAAGATCGTCAATTAACTTTTCAATGTTTTGCATATTATCCTCCTTTTTTATACATTATCTTGTGGATGCTTTATAGATACATCAAGTTGAGGGAAAGGAATCTTGATGTTATGCTCTCTGAGTGCATTGTATATCAAGATTAAAAAATCTGATTTTGTAGACATGTTTTTTTGTCTCATGTCCCATTCAACCCATACGATCAGCTCAAAATCTACGCTGCTGTTATTCATCATGGTCATTCTGATGTCGGGTTTTCTTTCATCATTGTTGCGAACGTAAAAAAGAGTGCTTTTTTTAAGTGCTCCTAATACGGCTTCTTTAACATCTTCAACTTCTGTGTCATAAGCTACAGAAAATGGGATATGAAGTCTTCTGACTCTGTCTTCCAGAGTCCAGTTGATTACATTGTTTTGAATGAAAGATGAGTTGGGAATTATTATATCGATATTGTCAAATGTCTTAATAGTAGTTGAACGTATACGCATATCCGTTACCGTACCGTGAAGCAGGTCGTTTATCTCAATTGTATCACCGATTCTGATAGTGCGTTCAAACATTAAAATAACACCTGCTATAAGGTTTGAGACCACTGTTTGAAGACCGAAACCTATACCGATAGAAAGAGCTCCTGCTATAAGAGAGATTGAAGTCATATCAATCCCAAGACTGCTTATGGCTATGATGAAGAAAATAAAGACTACAAGGTAATAGCCAATGTTGGAAGCCAAACGGATAGACATCATACTTAGTCTTGACCATCGTTTAGAGATTCTGGCTATCCAACGTTTATAGACTGAGCCCAGTATAAAACCTAAGATTATTAATACAAGTGCCTTAAACAAGCTCCACAAGCTGATAGCACGTTCATTAAATATAAACAAAGAGGATGTTAAAAATTCTTTAAATGATAAAAAGGCTTCCTTGCTCTCTTGGAGTGTAGATATGAGGAATAATTTTGTAGACCCAAATTCAATTTTAGAAATTGCTTTTAAAATATTTATCTGTTCCAGATATATTTCTTTTTCTTTTGTCGTCGTTATATTATCAATAAGTGATTCAATCTTGCTTGTTGTATTATAAAAATCTACATTTTCTTTTTTCTTTAACATACAAAGAGAGTGTTGTATTTGAACCTCTATTTTTTGTGTAAGTATCTTTTGATATTTTGCATGTGCAATCTCAATCTTTTTAGCAATAGTCTCTATTTTCGTATTATCTTCTATCAGTGCTTTTTCATGTTGGAGTTGTTGAGATATTTTTTCTTTTAATGCTTCTTCCATCTCTCTGTCATATGAAGCCAGCTTTTTAGTAAAAGTCTCTTTTGTAAAACACTTCAGTGATGATAGAGCATTTACTAATGATTTTATGATTTCATTCTTGTGTGTTTTAAGAAGAAGAGATTTTGCTTCTATATTTCTTTGTTGCAGCTTATAGTAGGCAAACTGCAGTTGGTAAGAGAGCACCATTGGTTTTTCATTTTCTGTGATTCGCTCTAAGGCTTGCTTTAAAAAGAGTAATTTTGATTGTATGTCATTTACAATTTTAGAGTTTTGTATAAGTTTATACTCAACATTCGCCGCACTATGAACAGCATCATGGTAATCATTAATACTTACAACGATATTTTGAAGTGCGCTTAAATCATATTTATCTATTTGAACTTTTTGTGATGCGGCATCTTGCAGTCTGGCTAAGTGTATTAATTCGTTTTTAATCGACTCTTCACTGCGGACTCCCTTGTTCGCGTCAATAGCGATTTTCTTTTTTACTTCGTCATAGTAAACATCTTTATTTGCATCTTCAAATAATTTAGTGTCTATTGTTGCAGAGAATAGAGTAATGTTTAGTATAAGTAGTATAAAAAATAATCTCACCTGCTATCCTTTATATGATATATATAACTATAGCATAAGATAGCAAGAGTTGTTTAGACTACTCGCTAAGTTGTTTATGTAGAGAGTTTAAATCGCCTAGAATATTAATACTCGCAATTTTTCCATTTTTAATCTGAAAAAAAGAAGCACCCGAATAACATATGCGCTTGCCGGTAGGAGCATAGTCAAACAGTTGTCCCTCATGGGTTCCTGTGTATGTGACATAGGTTGCAACGGTGTTGTTTTCATAAACCGACATCTCCACGGCATGGTAGAGGTTCGGAAATGCGTTTGCAAGCATGTGAGCGTACTCTTTAAAACCTTCAATGCCGTTAGCCGTTATGTCAAGTGAACCGCGGAAACGAATATCTTCATCGCATATAGAATTTGCTTTTTCAAAGTCTTTTTCGTTCCACATCTGATAATAAGCACTTATCAATTCTTTATTTGTCATACCTTGTCTCTCTAGTCTGAATATTGTTGTTTATGTGGAAATTTTTCTATTGAGCTATACTCATCATCTTCCCAGCTGTCGTATTCATCATACGCATCATAATCAATAGTGAAAATTTTTGGATAACCTCTTTTAAGAAGCTCTTCATCAATCGCTGCACTATTCATAACTTTACCTTCGTAAAGCTTAACGATATCGGCAATGTCTGCCGCATCAACGCCACTAAGTTCCATTTCAAACACTACATCAGAAACGTTCATTGTGTCCTCGATAAAATAATTATGTTTTACATAAAATAATTGTTTGAATAAGATATCAAACACAGCCAAAAAACCTGAAATATTAAGTAATATTTCTTGTGACTCAATACTTTTGTTTATAAAGTATATTTATTAATTTGAGTTCAAAATTATACTACTTTTTTAAAAAAAAGTAACATTAAAATTGCAGCTAAATGACATTGTTTTTTTAAGAAAAATTTTAGCTAAAAATGGTGGATTTGGGAGTATAATTTCTACGCGTAATAGAAAGTTTAATTTGTTTGTACATCAATACAGCTTGGCGGTTTGTATCGATGTACACCTGTAAAACACAATGGAATGTTGTTTTGTAACAGGATAAATCAGGTTTTAGTTAAACCTAGGTGCTATCCTAACAAAACAATCTTATTAAAATATTAAATTTACTTAGTAAGGATTAGTTAAATGAGTATTTCAAAACTACTATTATTAGCAAGTGTACTAATGGTATCTCTAAATGCTGAAGATTTATCATGTGATGATAAAAATGATGTATGTATAGAAAAATGTGAAGAAAAAGAAAATGGTTCTGAAGCATGTATAAAAAAATGTGAAGCACAAAATGAAAAATGTTTGGAATCTGAACCAAAACCAAAAGAAGACTAAGGTAAAGAGATTTACTTTATAGCCGACTTTCTATTCGCCGTAAATCTAGTTCATAATATGTAGTTATGAACTAGATTGAATATATTATTCAATTATCTCTTCATTGTTTAACTCATGAAATTCGCTCTGCTCAATAGCATTCTCTCCAAAATACTCTATTTTATTATCAGCTAAGTCTAGGTTATTAAAGTTTGCTATGTGAAAGACTGCATCTCCTTCTTGGATAAGAGGAATTTCGGATTTTCCTATGATGATGCCGTTAAACGGTGAAAAGATTTCAAATATTTTATCCCCTAGCGGCTCGTCAATGTAAGCTATCACTTCATCTTTATGAACGGTGTCTCCAAGAGCTTTTATGGTTCTTAGCATTCCACTCTCTATGGACCTTATCCATTTACTGCTTTTGGTGATGATTGGTGTTCTTGGAGTTTTTTTACTTATGACCTTTGGTAACATCTCATTTGCTCTGAGAACATTTACCAAGCCTTTGACTCCTATTCTTATACTTGTCTCATCAAATCTTAAAGCTTCACCGGCTTCATATAACAGAATTGGAATACCTTCTTCTTGTGCCACGGCACGCAGAGAACCATCTCTAAGTTCAGAGTGAAGCACCACCGGTGCTTCAAAAGCCTGAGCTAATTTAAAAGTATATTCATTGTCAATATTTGTTCTTATTTGAGGTAAGTTTGACTTATGAATAGAAGCTGTGTGCAGGTCTATGCCCAATGAACATTTACATACGATTTCATCAAAAAAGATTTTTGCGACTCTGCTTGCTAGTGAGCCTTTTGAACTTCCTGGAAAGCTTCTGTTTAAATCTCTTCTGTCCGGCAGGTATCTTGATAGATTCATCATCCCGTATACATTGACGACAGGTACTAAAATAAGAGTGCCTTTTAATTTTTTAAGTATATTTAGTTTTCTTAATCTTCTGATAATCTCGACGCCGTTAAGCTCATCCCCATGAATAGCTGCACTGATAAACACAACTGGTCCATTTTTTTTGCCTCTGATAACTCTTACAGGCAGCTGAGTCGGAGTGTTATATAGTTTTGGTAAATCGATATTTATAGTCGTATTTACCCCTTTAGGAACTTCAACACCACCTAAAACAAACTTTTCATCAGGCATCTATGCTCCTATGTTATCTCTTTTAATTTTGCGTTTTTTTGTAGTCGTGTCTGATTTTGGAGTGACATTTTTTTCTATATAATCCATGATTTTTCCTGCTATGTCAATACCAGTTGATTTTTCAATACCTTCTAATCCTGGTGATGAATTTACTTCCATGACAAGCGGACCGCGAGCCGATGGAATCATGTCAACCCCGCAAACACCAAGACCCATAGCTTTTGCAGCGGCAAGTGCAGTAGACTTTTCCTTTCTGGTAAGTTTATGAGCAGTTGCACTTCCTCCCTGATGCAGGTTGGATCTGAAATCACCCTCTGCACCTTGACGCTTCATTGCACCGACAACTTCTCCTCCAACAACCAAGACTCGTATATCAGCACCGCCTGCTTCGGCAATAAACTCTTGAACAAGCAGGTTTACATCCATACCGTAAAAAGCATCTAAAACTGATTTTGCCGCTTTTGTCGTATCTACTAAAACAACTCCGACACCCTGAGTCCCTTCTAAGATTTTTAAAACAAGCGGTGCTCCTCCACTTAGTGCAATAACATCCTTCGCAGTAGATTTATTGGAAGCAAAAACAGTCTTTGGCATGTCTACATCATGTTTTGAAAGGATTTGCAGACTCCTGAGTTTATCTCTACTTCTGGCAATTGCCAGGTTTCCTGCTACACTAAATGTATCCATCATCTCAAAGTGTCTGACCATGGCAGTGCCGTAAAATGTTCTGCTGGCACCGATTCTTGGAATAATAGCATCCGGTGCAGGTAACTCTTCACCTAGATAACTAATATGGAGCTGACCTTTCATAATCTCAATACTACATTTTAAATAATCAATTACACGAACTTCCCAACCCTTTTGTTGTGCCGCTTCAAGCAACCTCTTTGTAGAATAAAGTTCCTGATTTCTTGATAATATATAGACTCTCATCTCTTTTCCTGTTTTGTTTCATTTTGTTTTGTAAGATATTCCTGCGAAACATCAACTAAAAATTTACCACTCATAAACTTTCTACCTATTAACATAGGATACTTCATGTCAGCTCTATTTGTCAAGGATATGACTGTTTTATACTTTTTACCAAAAAAATCAACTGATACCTTGATAGATGGACGATTTTGTATATGCCCGTTTGAACTTTTTATTTTTCTAACTTCAAACAGAGGCATTTTCATCTTTTTACCGTGATATGAAGGATGAACTTCATCAAGCAATGTAAAATGCACAAAGTTATCATCATCTATATATATATCATCACAATGCAGGGCATTTGAGTCTGCCCCGGTATCTACTTTGGCATCTAAGTTATACAAATCCAAATCAATGATTGAAATAATCTCTTTTTTACCTATAATCTTTTTTTCTGACATCAGGAACTCTCCTTTATATACATCTCTTTGAGTATTTTTAACATGCTTGAGACCGATTTTACAGAAGCTGTCTCAGATGTTGTATGATATCCTATTGTAGGAACCTGAAGGGTAGTTCCTTGAATTGCTCCTTGACTTGATGAAATAAGTCTGCCCATTTCTGTACTTCCTAGCGATTTTTTTGCTAATCCCTGCTCTTCTAAGTGTTTATTGTTTTGCTCTAGATAAATGTCCTTAAAGCTGTAAACAATATCATTCTTTTTACATAACTCTTCAATATTTTTAGTCAAAGGAGAGTTAAACTCAGCATTGGCATCTCGGTTACGAAGAACTATATCTTGTTTCTGTGCAATTTCACGAGTTGGATAAGGGCTTGTATCAAGGACTAAAAGTTGGTCTGTGTTTGTGTCAAATCTGCGAAACCACTCGAGTAAAAAACGCCAGCTTTTTCCTGATTCTTCTTGTGCTGTAAAAAATGCTGTGCCTTTGTATCCGCTTTGGTAGAGATGCACAATAACTGCCGCACTAAGTACATTGTCTAGTTGAGCAGATAAAAACCCGCCTTTATTTGTTAAAGTATCAACAAATGCTACCGGAGTCCCTGAAATCAGATGCTCTAATCCTTTTACTTCAAAAACAAGATTTTTTCTTCGTTCACATATATATGCATTATCAATAGTACCTAATCCCAAGTAGCTCCCAGACCAAGGTTCATAAGCCTGCACAACCTGTTCTTTAAACCTTTCTACAATATCCATGTACGTTTGTTCAGAAAAAGAGTCTCCGGTTAAATCGCCTCGGTTTTGAGTCATAAATGCAGCATACTGAAATTCGTTTGGTCCTGTACAGATTAAACCGTGTCTATCTATATGTGCAGACAGCATCCCTCTCTCTGGTTCACTTCCCTGAGCTACTAAAATACCTTCATAAAGAGTTGTTTTTATTCCGAGTTCATCAAGTTCACGCTTTAGTGATAAAAAAAATGGATGCTCTGCACCCACAACAGATGGTTTACGGATTAAGTGCTTGAGAGTGTCTAAAAAACCTCTATGATTTTTTAATGTATCATTCATTGTTTAATCTTTTTTGTTCATATTCTTTCATTAGTTTTAACTCATCTTCTGCTGAAAATACTATTTTAGAATCTGCTTCATATTCTAAACTTCTGCATCTGCCCTCATAATTTATTTGATTTAAAATCAGTTTTATCGTCTCTAGTCGAGCTTTATGTTTATCGCTTGAACGAACTATATGCCAAGGAGTTTTATCTGTACTTGTTCTTAGCAACATTTCATATTTTTTTTGTGTAAATTGATCCCACATACTTTGTGCCTGCAGATCGATTTCACTTAGTTTCCATTGTCTTAACGGATCTGTACGACGCTGTTCAAACCTCTCTGCCTGTCTCTCTTTTTTTACACTGAAGTAAAGTTTTACCAGTACTGTGTTGTTGTCAACCAAGGACTCTTCAAAAGGGACAACGTCTTTCATAAACAGTTCATATTCTGTATCCGAGCAAAAATTAAATATAGGTTCGACCATAGCTCTGTTGTACCAACTGCGGTCAAATAAGACAAGTTCACCGCCATGAGGAAAATTTTTTATGTATCTTTGAAAGTACCACTCTGTGCGCTCTTCTTCTGAAGGACGACCAAGAGCGACAATCCTATAGTGTTTGGGATTCATGTAACGACTCACACTACCGATGACACTACCTTTTCCCGCTGCATCTCGACCTTCAAATAAAATGATTAGTTTTAGCTTATTCCGTTCTATATGCTGTTGAAGTTTTATAAGTTCTGCTTGATAGGGTTCCAGTGCCAAGTTGTCTTTAAATGTTTTAACAGCTTCTTCAAGTTGTTCTTGGGTTAAAGTATCATATTTCATCTTTACATCACTTTTTTAGTAAATTACTAAATTCAAATATCATTAGTATTTTATACCAATTAAACTAAAAACGAAGCTATCCTTTAGCGGTAAAGAAAAGGTTATAGTTTTTGTGATAGAATTATAGGCATATAACACAGATTGGAATCTTAATGCAAAGTCAAACAAACCTAGATAAACTAAACGATAAAGTCTCACAGATATTACAGAACTATAATACTTTAAAAGAAGAAAACAAAACTTATCGTACAGAGATAGTTACGTTAAAAGCTGAAAATGAAGCTAAAAACAACGAAATAGAGAAACTAACGGAAGCAAATGTGATGAAAGACATGGAAATAGAAGAAATAGTTGAAAAAATAGAAAGTATCTTAGGCTAGAGATTTATGAGTAAAAAAATAGGTTTGCATATAGGTGGTCGTCGCTTTGATGTTGATGTAGAAGACGACTTTGCACCATTTTTAGAAGAAAATATGGCTAAAGATTTTAACAGAGACGGAAATAACGATTTGAAAAAAATGCTCCACGCATATGTAAAAAAAACACATGAACTTTTTATTCAAGAGAAAGAGATAGAGAAGATTTTAAGAAAAACAGAAATTTAGTTCAATATTTATAATATTATAAGCTAAAGGTGCTATAATTTCATCCTCTCAAAATAGAGATGGTGTGCGCTCGTAGCTCAGCTGGATAGAGCACTGGTTTGCGGTACCAGCGGTCACATGTTCGAATCATGTCGGGCGCACCATACTTACTTAAAAATTATTTCCCACAAATTTAATTCTTAATTTTTTGATTCTATCAGATAAACATGTCATTTGTCATGCATATCTTGATTTATTAATATGTCGCGGAATAGAGCAGTTCGGTAGCTCGTCGGGCTCATAACCCGAAGGTCACAGGTTCAAATCCTGTTTCCGCAACCAAAACTAAATCCTTTATATAGGTTTTATAACAATATTCTTTTAAACAATTTAACTAAACTTACGTATGCAATACTAAGCAAAATTAAACACCTTTTAGAACCCGTCAACTTGTTATCCCCCTATTGTTAAATGATTTAATTCAAAATTTAAACAAAGGAAAATATATGTCAATAAAAAATATAGAACAGACAGAAAAAGTAAAAGTACTTTTAAGACTATTAGATAATAATGAAAACATGGAAACAGCTTGCAGTAAAGCAGGACTAAATGTAGAAATAGCAAAAACACTCTTATTCGCATAATAAGAATTTAATCCCCGAACCTACATGATAAATTAAATTAATGACACTCACGGCATTGATTTAATATAATGTCGTTTACACTTCTTCTCCTTATCGCTTAACTGGATAAAGCAGTCCCCTCCTAAGGGATAGCTCGTGGTTCGAGTCCACGTAGGGAGACCATTCTTTAGTTACTAATATGATATAATCTTTATAAGTAAAACACCTTCACAGGTAAGGAGCACAGATGAAAAAGTTAATCTTGGGTGTGTGTTTATTATTTAGTGCAAATATATATGCTGATTTAATAAGTGACGGAAAAACAGCTATGAAGCAGTATAACTATAAAAAAGCACAGGAAGTGTTTGCCAAATCTTGTGAGAGTGGAGCAGGGCAAGGATGTTTTTATCTGGCACATCTTTATTATCGTGGACTTGGAGTGCAAGAGGATGTTTCTAAAGCCGTAGAGTTATGGGGCAAAGCCTGTGATAATGGATATGCAGGGGCTTGTTCTTCTATAGGAAGAGTTTATGAATCAGGCGGAGGGCTGGAAGCAGATTATAAAAAAGCTATTGAGTATTACACCAAAGGAATTGACGGTGGAGATGCAAACTCATGTATGAATCTAGGAAGCATGTACTATAAGGGTAAATCTTTAGAGCAAGACTTTGAAAAAGCAGTGGATTTGTTTAAAAAAACTTGCGATTTGGGAAACAGCACAGGTTGTGTTTTTGCAGCAGATGTTTATATGACAAAAAAAAATAAAAAATATAATATAAATACAGCAAAAGAGCTATATAAAAAATCATGTGACTTGGGGAATGCCTATGGGTGCAAAAGGTATAAACAACTAAACTAATATGAGAAAGTCATCTCTTTCATAAAGATTATATTTTGTCTTGAGATTTTGTAAAAAGAGATGTTAAACTACCAGATGATGCAGATGTGCCTCTTTATTACTAAAATAAAATTGACAAATCATTATGTTAGATGTTATTATCTGAGGACATAAGATTCAAATGATGAGGGAAAATATGAGAATAATAATTATAGCGCTAACTATTGCTATTTTTGGGACTTCTCTATTTGCCATTGATGCCAAAGAAAAGTATGATAAAGTTATCTCAAACATAGAAAAATACTACTACAAACCATACACAAAAGATCAGATTACAGATAAAAGCATAGAAGAGTTTTTAAAAACTACATCTCTTTTGAGTGAAAGTAATCATAAAAAAATCGATGCAAAGTTTAGTTTTTATGATAGAGAATATGGAAAATCCTCTTCAGAGAGTTTAAATAAAAAAATAAAAACAATTATAGACTTTTTATTGAAGCAAATGTACTCGTATGAAGAGATTTATGACATGTTGATACATTCGTCAATGGACTCATTAGACCCCCATTCAAGCTACTTAGATAAAAAGCATATGCAAGAGCTTAAGATCCAGACTGAAGGTGTTTTTGGCGGACTTGGAATAACTGTCAGTAAAAAAGACAACAGATTAACGGTGGTATCTCCTTTGGATGATTCACCTGCCTTTCATGCAGGAATAAAAGCGGGTGATATTATTTTAGAAATCAATGATCTTCCTACTGAGAATATGCCTTTGAACAAAGCGGTAAGTTTAATGCGGGGAAAAGTAAATACTTCCATCAATCTTGTTATTTTACAAAAAGACAAAATGATTCCTATCACCATCGTTCGAGATTTAATAAAAATAAAATCTGTATACTCAAAACAGCTTGATGATGATATTCTTTATCTGAGAATATCATCTTTTGACAAAAAATCCATAGATAACGTATCTGATGCAATCAGGAAAAACATTACTTCAAACCGCGGAATCATTTTAGACTTGCGAAATAATCCGGGCGGACTGCTTGACCAGGCCATCGGAGTGGCAGATATTTTTATGAACAGAGGCACTATTATTGCCCAAAAAGGCAGAAAGAGCGTAGGAGAAAAAGTATATAACGCTTCTAAGACAAACACCTTGACAGACCTTCCTTTAGTTGTTTTGATTAATGCAGGGAGTGCATCTGCATCTGAGATTCTTAGCGGTGCTTTGCAGATACATCATCGCGCAACGATCTTTGGAGAAAGTTCTTTTGGCAAGGGTACAGTTCAAGCGATTTTGCCTATAACCAAAGAAGAGTCTATAAAACTTACCATCGCCGAGTATCTCTTGGCCGATGGCAACAGCATCAATAACATAGGTATTAAACCTGATTATCAGATCGACACGGACGTCATCGATGGAAAGGATACAGCTTTAGAAGCAGCAGAAGATTACTTGAGCGGTCAAAATCTTTTTAAGAAAAAGTTTTTGGCTAAAGCCTATGGACCTGTACCGCATGAAAAGAGATTCAGAAATAAAGATATCGCTCAAAAAGAAGTTAAAAAGCATATTACAAGTCTAGGTGAGCGTTTAGATAAACTTCCAGAGTCTCTCATAGACAAGACAAAGTGGCTTATCTCTATAGGTATAGAAAATTATGAGTACACCGCGGACGTAAAGTATTCTAAAAAAAGTGCCGAGGTCTTTAGTTCTTTAATGCAAAAAAAATACGGCATTGAAAAACATCATAGTTTAGTCTTACTTGACGATGAGGCAACCATGGGAAAAATCAGAAACAAGATGAAAAGACTCTTGCGACAAGTCAAAGCCGGAGACACTATATATTTTTACTATAATGGACACGGCATACCCGTTCCGAGTCAGAAAAATGAACCGTATCTTCTGCCTAGCGATGTAGAACCTGAGTTTGCCAGTGATGATGATTTTTTCAAAATGAGGAATATATACAAATTGCTTTCTGATTCACGTGCAGACAAAGTTGTTGCAATAATTGACAGTTGTTTTAGCGGCGGAAATGATGGCTCAGCTCTTATAAAAGGTGTAGCCGCGACAAGACTTGTGCCCAAAAAAGTGACGTTTGATGATAAAAAAATGGTAATTTTATTCGCAGGAAGAGGAACTCAGTACTCCAATATGTTTGAGAAAAAAGGACACAGACTCTTTTCTTACTATGTAATGGATTCGATTTTAAAAGGAAGAGATGATATTGAGATGCTGTACAACGAAGTCTATGTAAATGTTAAAGACGAATCATTTAAAATGGGTGACTTGCATCTTCAAGAACCAACCGTTTTAGGTAACAAAAAACTAAACTTCAAGTAAGACAGATGCTAAAGAGTTTACTCGTCTTTATCTTTTTATTTGCTTGGTCTACTCTTGCAGAATCTTCCTCATGTATAGTTTTTATTCTCTACTTATTGGCATCTACAACGCTTTTGATGATTTCTCTCTCAGAGATGAAAATTATTAAAAAATATGTTGTGGCTGACACGATATTTCATCGTAACACCTCTTTGTTCATCATTGTAAAAAGTGTATGGCTGACACTCTTTGTATCACTGATAGTTGCTTTTATTACATCTGTGCTTTTAGTGGTATCTAGCATATATTTTGATTTGATTATATATTTGATACTGGGAGTTGATGTTGCGGTTGTTTGGCTGATATATACGCAAGTAAAAAAGAGACTCTCAACAAAGGTAAAAGAAAATTTTTTAGAAGCACTCTCAAGAAGAGTTGCAGCTTGGATAAATACTTTCATATTGATTGTTGTTTTTGTGATTTACCAGTTCTTTTGGGTACCTGCATATGAGGTTAAAGAGTTTAGCTGTGAGATATTAAACTTTTTAAGTTCGATACTTCACTACAAAGAACTTTTGGAGTGGAAGTTTATGAGTACTTCCATAGGCACTTTGCAAGCTAAAGAGAGCATCTTCGCCTGGGTCTTTTACCTTCTTGTATCCCAAGGTATATTTGCTTGGGGTTATTCGAGACTACTTCTAAGTGTATCAATCTCAAAGTCGATTATTTATGAGGAGAATGATAAAAAGAGAAACTATTTTATTTTTGGTTTTATAGCTACCATACTGCTTCTTTTTGTAATTACTCTAAGTATAAACCATCTCTATGAAAAAAAGCATATGCAGAATGTGCAAACTCAAATAAACATCGCTTACAAAGAAGCAGATAGACAGATCAATGCAAAATTAAGCTCAGGTGAACAAGCGTTAATAGAAGATATGAATGCCGTGATAGATGCCGAGGTTGAGAAAGTGTTTGAGAGTGTTTATGATTCTATACCCCAGCTCAGCGACTATTATTACTCCGTAAAAGGAGAGTACAGCAGAATAATCTTAAAAGGTTTTAGTTTGTATTGCGGTTATAAAAATGATTATTTAGTACCTTATTATAATCAATATCTGCCAAACGGATACAAGCTGAAACAGTGTGATTCAAAGATGCTGGACAAGGAGATAGAATCAAAAATAAATCTTTATCTTTTTGAGAAAAATGACTTTTCAAACAGGCTTGACAGAGCCTCGAATGTTATAGATGCAAGTATAAAAAAATCAATGACCGACTTTAAAGATGAACTAGATGAGAGTTTAAACACTTTGGAGTCTCACTATAAAACAGACTTCAAAAGTCTAGAATCTGACTTTGAGAAAATCTTTGAAGCCTCATCCAGAGATGCAGCGAAAAAAGGTTTAAGTGCAACAGGAACTCTGCTTATAAGCGGTGCGATTTCTAAAAGCATTATGTCAAAGATGCTTCTAAAGTTTGGAGCAAAAGGAGCGGCAAAGGCATCTTCATTTGTCGGTGGTTCACTGGCTGGTCTTAGCATCTGTGCTCCAAGCGGACCTTGGGCTTTTTTATGCGGTGTCGTAACTGGAACAATTAGCTGGGTCGGCGTAGATGCAGCTATGACTGAGGTTGACCAGGCATTTAACGAAGATGGCTTTGAGCTAAGCGTAAAAAAGATGATAGATGCTCAAAAGAATTCTCTAAAAAGTCTGATGAAAGAGTCATACAAAGAGTGGGTGAAAAAAGTATTTGCAAAATTAAAAGAAGATACGGACAAGCTCAAATCACCTTATGAGCAGGTGAGATGATCTGTTGTTTTAGTTAATCTCGTTTTTGATGATTTGAGCCAACTCACTACACTTTAATATTTTCTCAGAATAACTAAGAGACTCCTTTAAAATGATGTCTATGAAAGCACTTCCGACAATAACACCGTCAGCACCTTTGACTTTCTCTTTGGCAGTTGCTGCATTTACACCAAAACCGACATATACAGGAGTATCGGAATGCTTTTTTATAGAACTTAAAAACGGTTGTAAATCCTCAGCCTGTCCTGAACCTGTAATACCGGTGTAAGCTACCATATAAATGAACTTTTGTGCGTCACTTACGACTTCTTTTATTCTCTCTTCACTGTCAGTAGGAGCTACAAAGCTGATATTGCTTACGTTGTTGGATTTAAAAAGTTTATTATAAGGAAGAGCTTCTTCATGTGGCAAATCAGGGATAATAAGACCGTTAACACCAAGCTTTGAAGCGAGAGGTATCAGTCTATCCATATCTTGCTGGTAAAAGCTGTTGAAGTAGCCCATCCATAGAGTATCAACTTTAGGCGCTACCATTTCTGATATTTCTAAGAGATGTTTAAACTTAAACCCAAGCTCCAATGCTTTGTGATTTGCCTTTTCAATCAAAGGACCGTCTGCAACAGGATCTGAAAAAGGGACACCGAGTTCAAGTGTATCAACACCGTTTTCACCAAGTGCAAGTGCCAAGTCTATACTAAAAGATTTTTCCGGGTAAGCAGAAGTTATATATGCTACAAGTTTTTTCAATTTTCTTCCAATTTTATTATTTTTCCAAGTATGGTATTTTTAGTAAAGAATACTTTATATGAGAAAGCTCATTGTCGAGTTTTAAATCATCCTGCCATTGGGCAAACATATCGCTTATGGCAAGTAACCAGCTTACAGTCCCTTCATCGGGAAGTTCATCCATCTGTCTGAGTTGCTCTAGAGCGTCTTCTACAAAAGCAGCAAGTTTTGACATGGGAAGGATTTTTAAATAACCCGAGGCTGATTTTATGTTATGAAAAACGCGAAACAGCTCATCAACACTTCTTTTGTATTTACTGGGCTTTTCAAGATCCGTAATCATGACTTCCATACTATCGACCATCATAGAATAATGGTCTAAAAATTCATCAATTATTTCAAAATCAAAGTTACTATCTAAGTCACTTCTTATGCCCATAAAGTAATTCTCCTATTTAGTGCAATTGTATCAGTTTTTAGTTAAAATACTTTTATGAATAAAAAAATGACGATAACTTCTATACAAAAAACAAAAGGTGTAAGGCCTCTAGTGATGATTACAGCGTATGATGCGCTGTTTGCAAAGCTGCTGGAACCTAGTTCAGATATGATTTTAGTAGGCGATAGTCTAAACATGAGTTTTGCCGGTAAAAGCGATACGCTTAGTGCAACAATGGAGCAAATGATGTACCACACAAAAGCTGTGTGTAGCGGTGCAAAAAACAGTTTCGTAGTCTGCGATATGCCGTTTGGAACTTATGTTAACAAAGAAGACGCACTTGCTAACGCAATAAGAGTCTTTCAAGAGACTTCTGCTGATTGTGTCAAAATTGAAGGCGGAGAAGATAAAGCAGATATAATAGAGCATCTGACATCTAACGCTATTGCGGTATGTGGTCATATCGGGCTGCTTCCTCAGTCCGTGAGAAGCGAGGGCGGATACAAGGTAAAAGGTAAAACCGAAAAAGAGAGACTTCAACTGATCGAAGATGCCAAAGCCGTAGAAAAAGCAGGGGCGTTTTGTATGGTTATAGAGGGTGTAAAAGCTGAAGTTGCATTCGAAGTTGCAAAGAGTGTAGATATTCCGGTTATAGGAATAGGTGCAGGAGCCGGTGTTGACGGTCAGGTTTTGGTCTTTTCCGATATGCTTGGACTTTTTGAAGAGTTCACTCCCAAGTTTGTAAAAAAATATATGGACGGTGCAGCTTTAGTTAAAGATGCCATCAAGAATTACGCGGATGAAGTTAAGATGAGAGAATTTCCAAAAGAGGAACATACTTATTAAATGGTAAAATTTAATGGATAGACTGGTCGAGATAGAAACTTTTTCAACTGATGAAGAGAGCATAGAAAAGACTCTTCGTCCGGATGCTTGGAGTGAGTACATCGGGCAGGAGCAGATAAAAAAGAACCTCAGTGTTTTTATAGAGGCTAGTAAAAAACGAGATGAAGCGCTTGACCATGTGCTTTTTTACGGACCTCCGGGACTCGGAAAAACAACTTTAGCTTTAATTATTGCGAATGAGATGAATGCAAACATAAAAGTAACGGCTGCTCCGATGATAGAAAAAAGCGGGGATTTGGCGGCTATTTTAACGAATCTTGAAGAGGGTGACATACTCTTTATAGACGAGATTCACCGTCTCTCTCCTGCAGTTGAAGAGATTTTATACTCATCGATGGAAGACTTCAGAATAGATATTATCATAGGCAGCGGACCGGCTGCACAAACGGTTAAGATAGACCTTCCAAGGTTTACTCTTATAGGTGCTACGACTAGGGCAGGGATGCTCTCAAATCCGCTTAGAGACAGATTCGGTATGAGTTTTAGGATGCAGTTTTACTCTTCAGATGAGTTGGCAAAAATCATCTCTCAGGCTTCAACAAAGCTTGATAAAGAGATTATCCATGAAGCATCTATGGAAATAGCAAAAAGAAGTCGCGGTACTCCCCGTATAGCTCTTCGTCTTCTTCGTCGTGTCAGAGACTTCGCCGAGGTCGCAGAAGAGTTAAGTATAAATCACTCCCGTACACAGTATGCACTGGATGAACTGGGTATAAACTCTCACGGATTTGATGAGATGGATATCAAACTTTTAAATCTTTTAGTAGGTGCAAAAGGCAGAGCAATGGGTCTTAGCACGATAGCGGCGGCTCTTAGCGAAGATGAGGGAACGGTCGAAGATGTTCTAGAACCTTATCTAATCGCAAACGGTTATTTGGAGAGAACGGCAAAGGGAAGAAAAGCTACAAGAAATACTTATGAAGTGCTAAATATCTCGATTACACATGAAGAGGGGAGTCTTTTTTAAAATGAAACCACAGTACTTTGTAGCCATATTGTTTGCCACCTCGCTTTATTGGATGTATCTGCTTTACGCTCCGTTTTTACTAAGCATCACCATAGCAGCGCTTTTAGCTGTTTCAACTTCTAATCTCCAGGATTTATTATATAAACTCTCAAAGTCAAGGTTTGCAGCGGCGCTGATTGCCAGTTTGCTTTTGGCAGTCTTATTTTTTGCACCACTTGGCTATTTTTTGGCAAAATTGACTATCAAGTTAAACAGTCTGGATCCACAGGTTTTTTTAGGCGTGGAAGCTTATATTAAAGAGTTTATGGCAAATCCGCCTGATTATCTTCAGTTTTTAAAACCGTACGTGACGGATGTGCTCAAAGATATCGATGTAAATTATCTTACATCAAAAGCTATCTCTTTAACTGGAACTATCGGTGCTTTTAGTGCAGGCTTTTTGAAAAATGCTTTTTTAATCATTATTTTTTACTTTTTTGCCCAGTACAACGGTGCTTTTATAGTCGAGTTTTTAAAACGTGTTGTTCAGATGTCCGTCGAGGAGACTACAACACTTGCAAAAGAGCTTTCTGCCGTTATGAGTGTGGTATTTTATTCTATCATCGTTACTGCGATGTTTGAAGGCATCTTATTCGGTGTAGCAGTATCTTTTATTGGTTATAACGGACTTTTATTTGGAATCATGTATGGTTTTGCATCTCTTATCCCCGTAGTTGGAGGAGCACTCATGTGGCTTCCTTTTATGTTGTATGAATTTTCAATAGGTGATTCTTATAATGCTGTATTTATAGCTCTTTATTCTATTATCGTTATTTCAATCATCGCAGATACGTTTGTCAAACCACTTATCATAAAAGAGATAAATAACAGACTCTTAAAAGAGGATGACACAAGAGTAAATGAACTTGTTATCTTTTTTGCCATCATTGCAGGACTTGCAACATTCGGTTTTTGGGGAATGATTTTAGGACCTGCTATTACAGCATTTTTCCTAACTATTTTAAAACTCTTTGAAGCAAGAACCAAAGAGTGTGAGACTAAAACTATAGAAGTTTAAAATCAGTTTTGATAAACTTCCGGATAGTCGTCTTTAAATCTTCTGTGCAGCCAGAACCAAGGTTCTGGGGCTTTTAAAATCTCCTTGCTTAACCAGTCGGTCTGCATCTGGGTTGATACTTTGATATCCTCTTCTTCATTGTCTGTTTTTGGAGGTATGATCTCATCATAAAATTTAATTGTATAGTTTTCATCATCGGTTGTATGTATCAGTGCCGGAATCAAAGCCGCGTTAAATTTTCTGGCAAAGTAAGCAGTCGTTTTAATCTGGCTTGTCGGCTTACCTAAAAAGTCAACAGTGATAGCTTCTCTTTTGTTTACATTTGTATCGATTAAAAGTGCAATAGCCCCGCCGCTGCGAAGTTGCTTGAGTATTCCTCTTGTTGCTCCGCCTCTCTCTACGTATTTCATACGGGATTTTGAGCGGGAACTTAAAAGATACTCTTGAAAATATTTATTTTTCATCTTTTTGTAAACAATCATGATGGGTTCACGAAGTGCGCTAAGCATCGCTCCTGCTAATTCCCAAGAACCGTAATGTGATGTTACAAAGATAATAGGTCTTTTTTGTTCTTGTACTTTTTTTAGTATATCATCATTTTCGAAGGTGATTTTTTTTGAGAGCTCTTCAATGCTGTAATATCTTATTTCCATCGTATAAAGAAAATTTAAAAGAAGTTGTTTAAATGCATTTTTTGCAATCTTTTGGATAAACTCTTCATCAATTGTATCGCCGTAAATAAACTGAAGATTTTGTCTTATGACTTTGTTGTATCTTTTTGAGACTTTATATGCAAAAAAACCCAAGCCGACAAAAAAAGCCTTTCTGATTTTTCTCGGAAGCAGCATCAGGAATTTTTCCAAAAGCAAAAAGCTGTAAAAACCTATCATTTTAGTAGTTCCTCTGCTTTGTTTAAAATTTCTTCTACTTTGATTTCTTTTATGGAGAAGTCATTTTTATTTATTTTATATATATCAACTTCTGAATCCGATTTTATTCCTATGTTTATAGGTGTTTCGTAAATCATTCTGGTTGTAGTAGGACCAAAAAGAGTGATGGATGGAATATTCTGTGCCCACGCCATATGCGTAGGTCCTGTATCGTTTCCTATTAATAAATCAACACAGGAGATTAAAGACACCAGATCAACCAAAGATAGCTTCGGAGCAAGCGTAGCATAAGAAGAGTGCTCACATATCCAGAGAGCATCTTGTTTTTCAGCTTCTGATCCCCAGATGATAATGCAGTTTTGCTTTAGTCCATCGCAAAGCTCAACTACTTTTTCTTTTGGATACTTCTTTGATTCCCAAGAAGCACCGATTACAACGGCAATATTCTTTTTGTCATTTTTTTGCTGCGGATATTTTCCGGTCTCAAATACAGGTTTTTTATTTAGCAGCATCTCATCGCTGATCTCAAATCCGAGTCCATCAGCTGCCAGAAAGGTATTTCTCTTAAGAATGTTTTCATCATACCCTATATGTGAAGTAGTCTTGTAAAACATAGAAGCCAATCCTTCTCTTGCTGAACTTTTGTCAAAACCGTGAGTGTTTGAGCCGATCAACCTTGCAACAATCGCAGACTTTAAAAGCCCTTGTATGTCTATGATAATATCAAACTCACCTAATGAACGAAGCTCTGAGATGCTGCGCTTTAAAGGAGAAAGGCTTTTAGATTTTTTTAACTCTTTGAGGTTAAGTGTATGTACAGCGTGAACAAGAGGATGATTTTTCAATAGAGGAGCAAAAACTTCTTCGGTTATCCACTCAATCTTTGCATCCGGGTACTTCTCATGGATAAACTGAAGGATAACAGCACTGTTTACAATATCCCCAAGTGCTGAGAGTCTTACTATGGCTATACGCTTTATATTTTTTTTCATTGTCAGAATTATATCTTATTTAGCATAGCTGTTTGTTTTTTTAACTCGACAATAATCTTTTTTTGTCTGTTATAGACATATTCCATCAGTATAGATTCATTAGCCTGATCTTCCTTCAGATTGACGACTACTTTGCAAAAACTTTCATCACACACTGCAAAAATTACTGTTGCTGTTAATGTGAGTTTCATATAACCGTTTTCACTACTACTCACAGGAAGAGTAAAATTAAGAGACACATCAGTAAGTTTGAGAGATTCTATGTTTGGAGAGAGTCTTGTTTTGATTGCTACGGAGTTCATAGAGATATCAAGTATTTCACCATTTAAGGTGTTTTTATTGTGAATAATTGAAATCGGTGTTCTTTGAGAGCATGTTACACGACTATATTTTCTGGCATTTGCACTTCCATGTACAAACCTAAAGTTTTTAAGAATGGCGAGTTTCTTTTTAGAATCTATGTATGTCACATCTGCTACTATATCTTTTGTAAAATTTGAAGATTGCATAACAGTCTCTTTTTCAAACTGCATTACAGTGCCTTGTAACTGCTCATACGTCACATATATCTCTTGATCGGTTTTTTTCATAATCGTCGATGAAGTGTTTATACACAGACCCTTATATATGTTTAGGAGTTTAATCGGGACTTTATTTGTAAATGTTGCTTGAAGCAGCATGTCAATGGCTCTTATGTCATCGAGTTCATTGTCTAGATTTATTATTCTGTAAAGCTTTTGAGTTGCTATATTCTGAGGTGATATATTTTCATTTGATATATCTGCAATTATTTCTAAAATATTGTTTAACTCCAGATCATTCACATCAAATGCATAGAGCCCTGTAACAGGTTTTATCTTTTGTTTAGAAGTGTAGGTGGATATATGAGTCTGTATTGTAGAGGCTTTTAGCTTTATGGTTTCAAAATCCAACCCTTCAAAAAGTGTAAGATACAAATTATTGTCGTATTGTGCCAGTAAGGTGTGAGATTCTATTCCAGTCTCGACTTTAAAAAAGCTGCCAGATCAAACTGTAGACACACCCTTGATTTTACAGTTTCTAAATCTTTACATTCAAACTCATCATATAGCTTTTGGCTTGCAAATTTCAGCCCGTTTGAATCAAAAATCATAAATGAGTGCTCGCTCATTAATATTCTTGCAATATCATGTTCTATTTGAGTATTTTTGCTAAGCACCAACTCTTTTTTGATGTTTGATATGAGTTTAGATGTATCATGTTTTGGGGTGATGATGTTTTTTACTTTTAAAAGAGATGCTAATTGAAAAATCATCAAACTATGTGAATCATTTATGAAAAAGTAGATTAAATTATGTGTTTTGTCTTGAAGTAACTTTCTTATATGCAGAAGAAGTTCTTTATCGGCTTTGTTTATCTCAACAAGATATATCTCATCGTCTTGTATAGCTTTAACACCGTTGATATCAATATCAGTACAAAAACCAAATGCATCAACAGTCTCTTGAATCTGCGGTGAAGATGAGGTTTTGTAATACAGATGAATCAAAAAACAGCCTTTTGAATATTGAAAAATTATACCATATTTCTTATGGCTAATAAAAGATACTTAATCATATAATAATAAAAACTTTTATAAGGTGCATTATGAAGATTTTAAATATAAAGATGATTGCTATAGTGTGTGGGATTTTAATTACAACTGCCCTTAGTGCGGATATTAGCGGGATTGGTTTTGCTCAGACGAATAAAGAGGCAAAAAAAGAAGCACTCGCGGATTTGAGTCAAGTCATAAAAAGTGAGGTTCGTTCTAACTTTGAGTCAATGACAACAGATAAATCTCAAAACTCAAAATCCAATATAAAAATAAGTTCAAACCTGCCTATTCTTGGGGCTGAATTCAGTTTTACAGACAGGGAACTGGAAGTAGAAGCAAAAGTAAAGCTCTTTCCTGCAAAAGTAAATGCACTTTATACAAAAAAACTCCAAAATCTAAATCAAGAGATAAAAACGATTATGAGTGAGATAAAAAATGCAGAACCTTCTTTAAGACTACAACTATATACAGAGGCTTATTCACTTTTAAAAGAGTATGACAGGTACGAGAGCGTTGCCATAATCCTTGGTGCAAAACTTCCTGTTCGTACATCGCTTACAAAGGCAAAAGTAAAACTGGAATTGGCAAGGTTAAGTTCAGATATAAATACACTGGAGATGGCAGCTGGAATTTTAGCTACAAGCTTTATTGAGAAAAACGTATATGTATATCCCCCTTTAATGCAAAACAATACTACAGTGGCCGAGTTTGGTTCAGTATTTTCTAAAGAGTTGAAATCCAAGGTAAAATCTGTAAAAAAACCTGAAAATGCTTTGTATATTTTAGTAGGAGAGTATACTCTTACAAAAAATATGATGGTCTTAAACTATGAACTGCTTAGTAAAAAGACAAACGAGGTTGTTGCATCAAAAACTATAAATATCAATGCAAAAGCATATGAGGGCATAAAAACAAAACCGGCAAATATAGACTTTGATGCTCTTTTAAATTCCGGTGTTATAAGTTCAAGTAATCTTAAAGTCTCTCTAAACTCAAACAGGGGAAGTGAGAATCTACTTTTTAGAAATGGTGAGACTGTGCAACTTTTTGTAAAACTGAATAAGATGGGTTACTTTTATATTGTCGGCTATACACAGACAAAAACAGGGAAATTGTCATATCTTTTAGAGCTCCAAGAAGGAAGCGGAAATTCTAAGTTTGTAAAATTTGTAAATGCAGACGATGCTTCAAGATGGATAAGTCTAGGCGAGTTTGCGGTAGAGCCTCCTTTTGGTGTTGAGAGTCTGCAGGTCATAGCATCTAATAAAAACATAACTGCGCTTCCGGATGCCGACTATAATGAAGAAAATGGTTACTATGTAATCTCAAGCAACATCAATAAAACACTTTCTCAAACAAGAGGAATTAAAAAGAAAAAAAGTAAAAAAACTGAGTTTAGCGAAGATGTTATGAGCTTTACTACAATAGAAAAATAATTACTACTTTACTCATATGATTTATTTGGGTACAATCATATGTAAGATAAGTATAAGAAAAAGCCTACCTTGTTGTGAAGCAAGCACGGAAAGTTATGGGTCTTGATTCAAGACCGCCAGACTGCCAAATGTATTTATAAGCTACATTTTTTCTTTATCTATCAAATTCTTTAATTCTCGTTGTTGGCTTTTTATATTATTGCATGCTGATAAGTGAGGTTATAATTTGGAGAAGATCATGAAAACCGTAATCCTTTTGGGCGTAATGCTTTTTACGTCAATTACCCTGTGTGCACAAGAGACTAGAAAAGAGTTTATGTTAAGTTTTACAAACGTAGATGCATTTAGTAAAGACATCGTCCCTGCACTTAGCATAGAAGTAAGACCGAAATCTTTAGAGAAATTTGATTTTATGATTGCTTATGCGAGTAACTTGTTTACTAAAAATATATTGCAAAGACCATTATATATAGAAAATGAGGAAATGCAAAATATATATATATTACGCTGAATTATAGGTTTTGATATAAAGATATATGATTGTCTTTTTAGTAGAATAACCTCTTTGTTATTCAGCCTTTGCTATAATCACGCTAATTTTATATAAGGTAATTAAAAGATGGTTGCATCTGATATTCAAGACTTTTCAGAGGGTCGTACTAAAGCTAGAGCGTATTTTTGTTATCTATTTTCTAAAAACATTCCAAACAGACTTCCTTCATTGACTGAAGAGATGATTATGCCTCGTCTTTTAAAGATCAAAGCAGATCTTGAAAGATGTGAAGGTATATATCTTTTAGACAATAAAGGTGTGCAGATAAGCCCGACATTTACTGCTAACAAGCAGATAGATGAGGATGCCGGAAAAATCAGAGCTGATCGTGCTTATTATTACAGAGCGGTTAGAGAGGGAAGATGTACTATTACAGATCCTTATCCATCTTTAATAACACAAGATTTAACCGTTACGGCGTCTCAGCCAATCTATTGTGAAGACGGAAATCTTAAATATGTAGCTTGTCTCGATATGCCGCTTGATGAAGTATTGAAGATAGCTCATTTAAACACATCTGACGCATTCTTTTCTAAGTTGTTTAAATACTCATATGCGATGTTTGCTTTTGCACTTATTGCAGTTGCCGTACTATTATTTTCCCACGGAGTTAAGAGCTTTTTCGTAAATAACATTACAATCTCTCATCTAATAATAGATGATATGTTTAAAGCAACCATTTTACTGACTCTTTCTCTGGCCATATTTGATTTGGCAAAAACTTTAATAGAAGAAGAGATACTTGGACGGACAAAAGAACAAAATATTTCCGGTCCGCATAAAACCATGGTTAAGTTTTTAGGTTCGATTATTATTGCTCTGTCTATCGAAGCTTTAATGCTGGTATTTAAATTTGCTATTACAGATCCGCAAATGCTTATGTTTGCAATGTATATTATAGGCGGTGTTTCGCTGCTGATAATAAGTTTGGCAGTCTATATAAAATTTACAAAAGTGAAAAATGAAACATGATAGCGATAGTTGATTACAATATGGGAAATTTGGCAAGTGTACAAAATGCATTTGCAAAATTGGGCAAAGATACGGTAGTGGAGAGTGATCCAAGCAAGTTTAAAGATTATGACAAACTTATTCTTCCAGGGGTAGGAGCATTCGGAGATGCAATGGAGCATCTAAGAGAGAGAAACATGATAGAGCCATTAAAAGAGTTCGCAGCAAGCGGAAAATATATGCTTGGCATCTGTCTAGGTATGCAGTTACTTTTTGAGAGCAGTGAAGAGTTTGGGCAACATGAAGGATTAGGACTTATAAAAGGCAATGTTAAAGCTTTTGATTCAACTAAGTTCAGTGAGCCTCTTAAAATCCCGCATATGGGTTGGAATAGGATGTTTACTTCAGAGCATCCATTGTTTGAGAATCTCGATGAAGAACATTATCTCTATTTTGTGCATACATATCATGTTAATTGTGCAAATGAAACAGACATAATCGGAAGAACAGATTATGGCTATGAATTTACATCGGCGGTTGCTCACGGTAATGTTATTGGCATCCAGCCTCACCCTGAAAAAAGCCATAAGAATGGTTTACATATTTTAGAAAATTTTATTAACCTATAAGGAAAAATAGTGACGTTATATCCGGCAATTGATTTAAAAGATGGAAAAGCAGTTAGGCTTACAAAAGGTCTTATGGACAGCGCAAAGATTTATTCAGATGAACCTTGGTCTTTAGTGAAAAAGTTTGAAGAGATGGGTGCTGAGTGGGTGCATCTGGTTGATTTAAACGGTGCTTTTGCAGGAGAGCCTAAAAATTTGGAGCAGATTGTAAAAATCAGACAAAACTGTAATGTTAAGTTAGAACTTGGCGGTGGAATTCGTGATGAAGCAACTATACAAAAAATGCTTGAAATAGGAATAGACAGAATCATTTTAGGTTCAATCGCAGTTAAAGATCCGCAATTTGTAAGAGATATGGCAGCAAAATATCCTATTGCTGTAGGTATAGATGCTATTGACGGTTTTGTCGCGGTAGAGGGCTGGGGTGAAGTAAGCAGTATGAGAGCTACCGATTTGGCAAAAGAGTTTGCAGATGCCGGTGTTGAAGCGATTATTTGTACAGATGTTGGTAAAGACGGAACACTAAGCGGTGTAAACGTAGAGTTTACTTTGGACATTGCAAGAGCGAGTGGAATCAGTACGATTGCCAGCGGTGGAGTGAAAGATTCTAGTGATATAGAAGCTCTTATTGCGACAAAAGAAGTTGATGGTGTTATCATAGGAAAGGCTTACTATGAAGGCACTTTAGATTTACCAAATATGTTTAAGCTTCTTGATTAATGGTAAAAAAATAAAAATTTAGCTATTATTAGAGTATAAATTTTGCAAAATATATTTTTTAAAAGGATTTCAATTGAAATTACTTGTGGTTGATGATAGCTCTACAATGCGTCGTATTATTAAGAATACTTTGGCTCGTCTAGGTTATAAAGATATTTTAGAAGGTGCTGACGGTGTTGAGGGCTGGGCTCAAATGGATGCTAATCCGGATATTGAGATGCTGATTACTGACTGGAATATGCCAGAGATGAATGGACTTGAGTTGGTTAAAAAGGTTCGTGCTGATGAGCGTTTTACAGACACACCAATTATTATGGTTACGACAGAGGGTGGTAAAGCAGAGGTTATTACAGCACTTAAAGCTGGCGTAAATAACTACATAGTTAAACCGTTCACTCCTCAAGTTTTAAAAGAAAAACTTGGTGCCGTAATGGGTGTCGCTGAGTAATGCAGGAATACTACTACGAGTTAGTAGTTAAAGTTTCATCTCATAAGGAGTTATTCTCTGACTTTTTAGCCGATACGATACCGGTCGGTTTTGAAGAGTCGGATTCTGGTTTTATTGTAAGAAGTGAAGATGAACTTGATACTATTATATGGGGACTTGAGCAGTTCTGTGAAGCTTTGCAAAAGGCTTTGGGCGAAACAATAGAACTCGAATGTCAACAGCAAAAATTTTTAAACAGTGATTGGGTTGAGCTTTATCAAAAAAGTATTACTCCCTTGGCCATAGATAAGTTTTATATTCATCCGACTTGGGATGAAGAAAACCCAGATCTGATTAATATCGCTATTGACCCAGCCCTCGCTTTTGGAACGGGTCATCATCCAACAACCGCTTCATCATTAAGGGCAATATCACGTTATGTAAAAGAGGGTGATTTTGTAATAGATGTTGGTTGTGGAAGCGGAATATTAGGAATTGCTGCAATGAAGCTTGGAGCAATAGTAGAAGCTTGTGATACTGACCCTGTTTCTGTAGAGAACAGTATCGAAAATGCTAAACTTAACAATATAGAGTTTTTAAAAATATGGGAAGGTTCATGTTCCTTAAGCTCTAGTAAATATGATGTGGTTGTAGCTAATATAGTTGCAGATGTACTCACATTTATTGCAAAAGATTTGAAAAGTGCTTTAAAAGATGATGCTATCTTGATTCTGTCAGGTATTTTAGATAAATATGAGAGTAAAGTATTAGGTTTTTACAAAGATTTTGAAATCTGTGAAAGAATAGTAGAAGATGAGTGGATAACACTTGTTTTAAAAAGAAAATAAGAAAGAGAATAAAATGGCAAATCAAGATCCAAACAAGAACAATAATTTTTTTAATAATAATCCATTAATAACATTTGCAATTTTTTCGGTAGTAATTATTTTACTATTTAAAATGCTTGTTGGAGAAGGTACAGGGATTGATAATGCTAGTACCGGAGCTAGAAAAACAAAGCAGGTAAGCTACTCAGAACTTAAAAGTCTAGTTGAGAATAAAAGCGTAGCAAAAGTAAGCATTGGACAGAGTTTTATAAAAGCAGTATCGACGGATGGAACACTTTACACTACAAGAATAGTCAAAGGTGATACAAAACTTGTTGAGTTATTAGATAAAAACAATATTGAATACTCCGGTTTTAGCGAAACAAACTGGTTCACGGAGATGTTTGGGTGGTTATTTCCGTTTTTAATAATTATCGCTATTTGGATGTTTTTTGCAGGTAGAATGCAAAAAAGTATGGGTGGCGGTCTGCTTGGTATGGGTAATTCTAAAAAAATGGTTAATTCAGAAAAACCAACTACAAAGTTTGATGATGTAGCGGGTGTTGAAGAAGCAAAAGAAGAAGTACAAGAAATTGTAGATTTTTTAAAATATCCGGCACGTTATGTAGAAATAGGTGCAAAAATTCCAAAAGGTGTACTTTTAGTCGGTTCTCCCGGTACAGGTAAAACTCTTTTGGCAAAAGCAGTTGCAGGTGAAGCAGATGTTCCTTTTTTCTCGGTAAGCGGTTCTAGTTTTATTGAAATGTTTGTAGGTGTCGGTGCTGCCCGCGTTCGCGATTTGTTTGAACAGGCTAAAAAAGATGCTCCGAGTATTATATTTATAGATGAAATAGATGCCATCGGTAAAAGTCGTGCTGCTAGCGGTATGATGGGCGGAAACGATGAAAGAGAGCAGACTTTAAATCAACTTCTTGCGGAGATGGATGGTTTTGGAACCGATACTCCTATAATTATATTGGCAGCTACAAATAGACCTGAAGTCCTTGATCAGGCTCTTTTACGTCCAGGACGTTTTGACAGACAGGTGTTGGTTGATAAACCGGATTTTCAGGGTCGTGTTAAAATCTTGAAAGTACATATGAGAAATGTCAAAATGGATGATGATGTAGAAATAGAAGAAATAGCACGTCTTACTGCAGGTTTGGCAGGTGCAGATCTTGCAAATGTTGTTAATGAAGCTGCTCTTTTAGCAGGTAGAAAAAGTCAAAAAACAGTAACTCAAAAAGATTTATATGAATCAGTTGAGCGGGCAATTGCCGGACTTGCAAAAAAATCTCGTAGAATTAATCCTAAAGAGAAGAAAATTGTTGCGTATCATGAAAGTGGTCATGCACTTCTTGCTGAGACAACCAAGGGAGCTAAAAAAGTTTCTAAAGTATCTATTGTACCTCGTGGACTTGCCGCTCTTGGATATACTCTTAACAAACCAGAAGAAGATAAATTTATGATGCAACGCCATGAGATGTGGGCTGAAGTAGACGTACTGCTTGGTGGTCGTGCCGCAGAACAGGTTTTCTTAGGTGAGATATCTACAGGTGCAGGAAATGATTTGGAGAGAGCTACAGATATTATTAAGTCTATGGTTCAGACTTACGGTATGAGTGATGTTGCAGGTCTTATGGTGTTAGAAAAAAGCAGACACTCTTTTATAGGTGGCGGACAACAGGCTACGCGTGAGTACAGCGATAAAATGGCTGAGAACATGGATGAGTTTATCAAAGCATCTTTAACTGAGCGTTATGAAGCTGTAGTTGCTCGTCTTGAAGAGTATAGAGATGCTATTGAAGAGATGGTAAAACTTTTATACAAGAAAGAGAATGTTACAGGTGAAGAAGTAAGAGATATAATTATTAATTTTGAAAAAGAAAATAATATTGAATCAAAAGTCGAGAGTCATACTGATGATATACAAGAAGAATTAAAAGAAGATGCTAAAATGTCTCAAAAAGAGATGGAGACAGAAAATAATGGAAAAGAAGATGAACAATAATCTACTCCCAATAGCCAAAGAAGGTTTTAGCCGTATAGGGTTTGCTATCTTAGCATATGCAATTTTTGCACTTTTAGACTTTGACCTTTTAGAGTTCTTTTCATTTCTATTGATTTTATTTTTTGTATTTGTATATAGAAATCCTGAAAGAATGGTACCTAGTTTAGAAAAGATGAGTGTATTGAGTCCGGTTGATGGAGTCTTACTCTCAATTGAAGAACTTGAAAATGATGAATACTTATATAAGCTGGAAATAAATAGCAGTTATTTAAATGTATCTCTTCTTCGCGCCCCATTTAACGGTGTCTTAGAACATGTAGATATTAAGCATGGCGCAAGGTTGTCTCAAGATACAGCTTTATCAAGAGAGATAAATGAAAGAGTAGAATTGGTTCTTGAAGATCAAAGTAAAAATAAAATTAAAATTTCACATATGTTAAAGCAGAGCTTTGATGAGATAAAACTAAATGTAATTTCAAAACAAAACCTAATTCAAGGCAGCAGGTATGGTTTGATGGTTAATGGAATCACAACCATATATTTACCTCAAAACTTTAGACTAAATGTCAGTGTAGGACAAGAGCTGGGTGCATCTCAAACACTCATAGGATATTTTTCATAAATAATGAAAAAAAGACCTTCTAATTTAATATATATACTCCCAAATCTTTTTACAGCCGCTTCAATATTTTCCGGTGTTTTTAGTATTATCAGTGCCGTTGGCGGAAATTTTGAAAAAGCAGCTTGGTTAATCATGCTCTCACTTATATTTGACGGACTTGACGGAAGAATCGCAAGGCTTACTAACAGTTGTTCAAAGTTTGGAGTAGAGTTTGATTCTCTTGCTGACATGGTTGCTTTTGGAGTTGCTCCTGCATTATTGATGTACCTTTTTGTAGGTCAAGAGTTCGGACGTTTCGGTGTTGTGGCATCTGCACTATTTGTTATTTTTGGGGCAATTAGGCTTGCAAGATTTAATGTAATGACAATGAGCAGTGAACCGTCTGTTTTTATAGGTGTACCAATTCCTGCTGCTGCTGTTTTTATATCTTTGTTGGTTCTTCTTTTTCAAAAGTACGGATTTCATGACGATTATGGAATCGTAATAGTACTTTTATCCATTTTAGTATCTATACTCATGGTAAGCAATATACGCTATCCAAGTTTTAAAAAAGTAGATTTAAGCCCGAAACATGCAATGAAGCTTTTTGTTGTAATACTATTTGTATTTTTCTTTATTTTTATGTTTCCTATTGAAGGTTTTGCTCTAATGTTTATAATATATATACTGTATGGATTGATCCGTGCGGCTATGTTGCTGCCAAAAAGAGTAATTAAAAAATAGATTACTGCTCTTTGTTTTTTTGATTTCTCTCAAATAGTAATTTATTCAAATCTATATCAAAATTAAAGTATTCAGATATAAATCCGTTATCTCCAATATTTCCAAACTGAACTGCTGCGCCTTGATTATTTTGTAATTCAAGGTATAGTAGTCCAAGTGCATAGCGGCTTTCTAAAAAACTAGAGTCTTTCATTTTAGATAACTCAAGAAGAGCTACTGCATTTGCGTGATGGTCTGCTGCAGTAGATGCCACAGCACCTAAAAACAGTGTATAAGCATCTCTGACTTTTAAATCATCTATTAGAGTATTATATAGAGTATATGACTCTTCATACGCTTTGTCATAGAGAGATGCAAGAGCTAGAGCACTTGTAATTTCATGTGTGTTTTTATTTGTAGTCTCAAGTACTTCCCGTAGTTGTTTTCTTAAGAAAAACAGTTTTCCGGTGATAAGATTTTGTTGAGTATACAAGTATCTGGTAATGTATGGCCCATAATACAGATCGTTAAAATCAAATTTTTGCACCTTTAAATAGTTTAGCACTTCTTTTGCGTACTCTTTAGGTTTTAAATCTGAGAAATAGGAGTCAATATACATCATATGAGGCACTATCTCATTAGGAAGAAGAATAGTTAATTTGTGAGAGGCTTTTTTTGCATAATCAATATTATTTAAACCCAAAGCTATAATTGTATCAAGGGCAAGATATAATGGTTTTTGTTCATGATTTTCTTCAAGCCAGTCTGCACTTGATATTAAGTTGTTGTCACTTATATTTAGAATTGTTTTATATAAACTTATCTCTTCGCTTGGTTCTTCCAAAGATATTGTATCTTTTAGAATTGTAGCCAGTTTCGTAGAGTCCTTATTTATAAGCTGACTGGTCATAATGGCAAAAATACCGGATAAGTAATTCTTTGCATCTAGGTGGTATGATAAAATAAAGTGCTTATTGGCTTCTTTAATATCTCCCATTTGGGCATATGTTAAAGCAAGATCGTAATGAAGTATGGAGTGTTTTGGCTGTGATTTAACAAGTTCTTGAAGTTGGGCATTTGCTTCTCTAAGTTTAAATGACAATGCTTTTTTAATTGCTCTAACAATGCCCTGATTTACATTAGATGATGAAGCACTTCTTTTTAAATATACTTTAGCCGATGAAATATTGTCTACATAAATATTGGCATTTCCTTTTTGTATATAGCTTATTGTTTGATCGGCATTGAAAACCTTGTAAGGAGAGAAATAAAATATTTTTAGATAGTTGAATATTTTTGTTTTTTTTATTCTATCTCGAAATCTAAGTTGTGCTTTTAACGGGTCAAAAAGGGAATCTTTTAGTTTTACTTTAATAGGATATGGTTTATACACCTCTTGCGGAAACATATCTGTTATATTTTTTATCTGTTTGCTTGCAGTTGCAACTCTCCCCGCCTTAAGGTTTATCAGTGCCTGAGCAACAGAAGACTTAACAGGCTCGATATTTTTCACTATAGCATTGCTTAGATGTTTTTGAGCGAGTGTTAAATCACCTACTCTTGCATATAGTAAGGCAATACTGAAAGAATCACTATTTTGAAAGTTTTTTTCCATGGCTTCAATAGCTTTATAGTCATTTGAATAAAGTGCATTTATTTTTGCTCTTAAGTGTTTTTGCGCTGTCGGGTATTCATCACTTGTAGGATTTTCCAATGCGCTAAGTGCCTCAAGATAGTTGTTTTTATAATAATTTATCAGTGCGTAATAATAAGAGTATTGAGGTGAGTTTTTTTCATTTGGTAGATAAGCATATGCCAAATCTATATAGTAGTTAAAATTTTTTTCATCTTTTAGATGTAAAGAACAAACTGCTGCATTTATGGCACTGACGCATCTTTTCTCATCATTGATAATAGCTTTTTTGAATGTTTGCAGGGCCGATTCATATGTGCCGTCTTTTAATTGAGCAACACCAAGATTATAAACAGAGATTGCCTCACTGTATAGTGCTATTTTTTCATACAAAAACAGAGCTTCATCTCTTGAGCCCGTAGAGTATAGATAGTTTGCTTTTGCAATCATCTTTTCCAGTTTAGTACGCTGAATAGGTTTGGTAGTGTTTTCTTCTAATTTTGTTTCTATGAAATCCATAGTCTTAGAGTTTTTAACATCCGGAGACTTGAAAATAAAAAATAGTAGGACAATAATAATAAGAATTAGAAGAAATGCAGCAATAGAGAAGATAAGTATTCTTTTCTTTTTTGAAGTCTCTTCATCTAAAATAGAATCTACTTCATGGGTTATATCTGAAGCAGCTGCGTCACTCTCTTCAATAATAATTATATCTTCTAGTTCTTCAGCCATTACTTCCCTTATTTGGTATTAATAAGCAAAAAAAGTACCATAAACTTAGTTCATATAAGGTTCAAGTACCTTTGGAATAGTGATACTTCCGTCTTCATTTTGAAAGTTCTCCATTATGGCAACAAGCGTACGGCCAACAGCTAGAGCTGAACCGTTTAGTGTGTGAACCATAGTGTTTTGTTTTCCGTCTTTAAAACGGATTTTTGCACGTCTTGCCTGAAAGTCTCTAGTGTTTGATACGGAAGAAATTTCTCTGTATGTATTTTGTCCAGGCAACCAAACTTCCAAATCAACAGTTTTAGCAGCACTAAATCCCAAATCTCCCGTACACAGTGTAACAAGACGATGTGGAAGTTCAAGAGCAGTTAAAATATCAGATGCACAATTTACCATCTCATCAAAAATCTCATCGCTGTTTTGCGGGTTTGATATGGCTACAAGTTCAACTTTATGAAATTGATGCTGTCTTATCATTCCTCTGGTGTCTCGACCTGCAGCTCCCGCTTCTTTTCTAAAACATGAGGTATATGCCGTCATCTTAATAGGCAGTTGTTCGGCTGCAAGAATCTCATCTTGAAAAAGATTTGTAAGAGGGACTTCCGCAGTAGGGATGAGGAAAAGTTCTTGGCCGTCTATTTTGTACAGATCATCTTCAAATTTTGGAAGCTGACCAGTTCCTTCTAGGGCTTGACGATTTACAAGTGCAGGAACACTGACTTCGTTGAAACCCCTTTTGGAGTTGAAATTTAACATAAAGTTTATAAGGGCACGTTCAAGTTTCGCACCCATTCCAAAAGATACGCTAAAACGGCTTGTAGCCAGTTTTACCCCGCGTTCAAAGTCTATCCAGCCATTTTCTTGGGCCAACTCCCAATGCTCTTTAGGAGTAAAGCTGAACTCTTTAGGAGTTAAAACTTTTTTAATCTCTACGTTGTCATCTTCATCCTCACCGTCTGGAACATTATCATCGGGCATATTGGGGATTGACATAGCAATACTTTCTAATTCTTCTTGTTTTGTTCTTTGAATGTCAAGTGCTTCATTAATTACAATCTTGTTTGCATCTACTCTTTGTTTGAGTTCACTTATGTCCTTACCTTCTCTTTTGTAAATACCAAACTCTTTACTCATAGAGTTTTGCAGTGCTTGTAGTGTCTCAAAACTCGATTTTGCTTTTTTTAACTCTTCATTTTTTATCTTTAATTGTTCGATAAGTGCAGCATCTACACCTTTTCGAACAAGTTTAGCATTAAGTGTGTCAAAATCTTTTTGTAGCAGTTTTAAATCAATCATAATTTTCCTATTTATTTTAAAATATCTTTTGCCAGTTTAAACTGGTTTGCAGTCATGAGGTGAATCTTTGGATGATACTCTTTAAGAGAATCAAAAAGATTTTTACTAAGCTCAAATCCTACTTTATACTCTTCTTTTTCACCTTTTTCATTTGCAACTCTTAGAGCTTCTATCCAGTTGTCCGGAACATTGATACCAGGAACATGTGCAGATAAAAATTGTGCAGTTCGGAGTTTGGTTATTGGGAAAAATCCTAAAACAAGTTCGGCGCTTTTATTGTCCGAACCAGATTCACGGTTTGCAGCTTCTTTTAGTTCTAGCAGCTGCTTTGCATTTTCTAAGTCATAAACAGGCTGAGTGATTATTCCCAGAGCTCCGTGTTTTATCTTTTTTTGCATCTTCTTTTGCAGTGTTTTCGGATTTTTTGCATATGAGTTTACAACGGCAAAAGGATAAATCTCTTTTGGTTTATGAGCCAGCGGTTTACCTGCATAGTTCATCCCGGAGTTAAATGCACTTATAATATCAAGCAAGAGAGAACTGTCAGCTTCAAACACACCTTTTGCATGCGGTTGGTCAGAGATTGTAGCAGGATCGCCTGTGAGTGCAAGTATGGCTCTTATATCTACTTCATTCGCACCTAGAAGATCAGACTGAAGTGCTATTTTATTTCTGTCTCTCATACTCATAGTTGCAAGAACAGGCTTGTTAAATCTCTCTTGAAGCATTTTGGCTGCAAAAAGAGAGTTGTATTTTAGCTTTGCAAGAGGATTGTCTGTAGTTGAGAAAGCATCTACGTAGTTTTGCAACTCTAATTCTTCTATTTTATCTATGATAGGAGAGAATACAGGTGAGTGCCCTGGTGTTGTCTCAAGCGTAATATATGTATCGTTTTTTAGCTTATTTATGAGTTTATCAAACAAAAAAAATCCTAAGTGGGTATAATTGCGACATTATAACA
Organism: Sulfurimonas sp.; assembly: GCF_041563495.1. Classification (GTDB taxonomy): domain Bacteria; phylum Campylobacterota; class Campylobacteria; order Campylobacterales; family Sulfurimonadaceae; genus Sulfurimonas. The sequence goes on along the minus strand of NZ_JBFFMZ010000002.1, from coordinate 8,186 downwards.
AAAGTGAGTGATATAGATGCTAAAACTAGCTGTATTTGATTTTGATTCAACTTTAATGGATGGCGAGACTATTGATTTTTTCGCCGATGAATTAGGTATAGGCGATGAAGTCAGCCGTATAACGGAAGAAGCAATGTCCGGAAGACTTGATTTTTTTGAGTCATTGCAACAAAGAGTCGGACTTTTAAAAGGCTTAGATATTAGTGTGGTTGAGAAGATTAGTCATAATCTGCCTTATATGCCCGGTGCAATCGAGACTATTGCAGAGCTTAAAAAAAGAGGTATGACTGTAGTTTGTTTTAGCGGCGGTTTTAGAACTGCTACAACATATGCAAAAGATATCTTGGGTTATGATGCGGATTTCTCAAACGCACTGCATCATAAGGACGGAAAGTTGACAGGACTTGTCGGCGGAGATATGATGTTTAACTTCTCAAAAGGCGATATGTTGGTTAGACTTCAAAACATTCTAGGTATATCCGAAGAAGAAACATTAGTATGCGGTGATGGAGCAAATGATTTGAGTATGTTCGCACATGCCGGGACAAGAGTGGCTTTTTGTGCAAGAGAGATCTTGGAAAAAGAGGCAAATATAATCATAAAAGAAAAAGATTTAAGAAAAATATTGGAGAAAATATAATGTTGGAAAATACAGTTTGGAGACAGTACAACAGTGAAAACAACTATAGACAGATGCTTGCAAGATTTTGTAAAATGGATATAGAATCACTTATAGAAGATGATAAAATCTTATACGGTGTATTAAAGGCTAAGTTAACAAAAAAAGAGTTGAAACTTTTTGCGATGGATAGTGCTCAAATAGAAGATGCAGAATTAAAAAGTGAATTTTCAATGAATGATGAAGAGCTTGAAAAAGCTAAATTTAAACTATATAAAAAACTAAAACAAGATAAAGTTCGTTTGAGCTTTAGAGAGTCTGCACTAACTTACAACGCCTAACTCTCAAGAGTCTATTTTAATAGAATTTTAAAAGAGACTCTTCTGGATTTTTCTTTATCTTCATTTTCACTACGCATAACTTTTTTAGAATAACTTAGACCGCTTCCTTTTAGTATAACTGTTAGCCAGGCTTGTGTTTTTAGATTTTGATTTTTAAAGATATGACTAAGAGTAGAAAACGAACGGTTCATTGATAATTTGGCATTTTTAAGATATTTGTTTGTAAAATTTTCGTTACCCCATTCACTTGAAGTATGTCCGTTTAGTTCTAATGTATTTATGTATGTATTATGTCTTTGTAAAAAGGGAATAAGCTTTTTTGAAAAGTTGTCTAAATAAGTTTTTTGTTCTTTAGACAATTTATATTCACCGACTTCAAAATATAGCCGTGCGTCCATAAACTCTATACTCAAGTCTTCTTTTATAACTAACTTGCCGGAATCTATCTCATCTTTAAATAGTTTTAAAAGTTCTTCATATATATTTATAGTGTTAACAGACTTTTGAGCCATAGTGGCATCTCTGTTTAACTTTACAATCCACATATTTGACTCTTGAGACTCTTTTTTTGTATATATACCGGCTGCAGCGGCTTGAGAATTATGCAGTATTGTCACTGCATTGAATATATCATAATTTTCTTCACCGTAATGTTCTTGATTCAGCATATCCAGGTTGCTATCAAGTATCATAACTAATGCATCTGTATTATAGGTGTCTTGAACATAACCGACTCCAATAATAGAACCGTCAGAGTACTCTTTTATATCTTTTAATCCGCTCGCATATGTAGTGTGAACTATTTTATCCAGTAAAACATTTTTTTGCAGGTCAAACTTTATAAGTCTAATTTGTTCTTTGTTCATTTCGTCTTTTTGACTAAGCGAAAGTAAAAAATTGTTATCTCTAAGTCTGATAATCTTGTTTGGAGTGATTACTTCATCGGCTTTGTAATGTTTGAGCCAAACTTTATTTCCATTTTCAGTTATACGCATAAGGGTTACGTTTTTATTTTTATCATAACTTGTAGTGCTTAAAACTAAGATGGAACCGTCAAACGCTTCAACAGCATCTATGCCTCTGTCATCATACTCGGTTCCGTATTTTTTACTCCAAAGTTTTCTTCCGTCTTTTGAGAATCTTGTAATGTAGATATCATTAAGTCCTAGTCCACTTTCAAACAGATTGTCATGTTGGGAACGAGAGGTGATTGATGAACCTACAGCTAAAACACCGCCGTCACTTAGTTTAACGAGATTGTTCATCCTGTCATAGTTCTTTGTTCCAAAAGAGTTGTTAAAAATTATATTTCCATTAGAATCAAGTTTTAAGATTATAAGAGAACCATCAAGTGTATAACCGCCGACAAAATACCCGTTTGCAGGTGTTTTAACAACAGCAACTGCTTCACTGAAACGGCTCATTTTTGTTGCTCTGTTTAGTGTTAGATTTGCATATTTGTCTATTTTGACCAGATGCATCTGTGGGCCGTATGAGCTTGCTACACTGGAGAGATAATCAAATGCATTGGTGTAAGTAGTGTTGCTTTTTTTAGAAGAGTGTTTGTAATCTTGCGAATAACCGACTGCACTAATCTGCCTGTCATAGTCTTGGGTAATATCAAAGAGCACATTGTTAAATGGCTTATTTATTATAAGCGAAAAGTCTGAGCTTTTCGCACAAATGGAAGTTAGTAGTAAAAATAAAATGATAAGAATGCGCATATGAGTACTTTTTTATAGAAGTATAAGCAAAAAATATTCCTAATTTAGTTACAGGATGGCGTATTGAAAGTTTGTTTGGAAAAGTTTAATGAAAGGCGGTGCAGTTACAACTGCTTTACGAGCTCTTTTGATTACTACAGAAATCATATCTTGGTGACGTTTACAGTCTGGTATAGCCCAATAATTGACAATCCAACTCTAACTCAATATAAAAGAGGCTATCAGAATCAATATAAGTGGTCATATAGCCTACGCGAGGTAGCTAAGGGCTTGAAATTTCTTGTAGATTCTTAAAATGAGTATTATAAACTGGAGTTAGTTTTTAGTAGTTGTTAGATACATTTTTAGAGATTTGGTTAAGAAGTTATTTAATTTGATAGTTTGGAAGTAGTATAAAGTAAAAAAAAGAGCCCTATCCGAAGATAGAGCTCTTTAAGTATGCACCCTCAACCGAAGTTGAGAGTGAGTAACCTTAGCTCTTGGAGAGCTTTAGCTTATTCGTTCCAAGCTGAGAGCTTGGAACGAATTAATTAAGAGTAAAGTCAGCTGCAGCAGCAGAAAGAACTGCATCAAATGTCACCATTAATGTAAGCTCACCTGCAGCAACCTCATCAACGCTTCCTCCTACATCTACCCATTTGTAGATAGATGTTGAATCAGTGTCTGAAATAACAATATAAGCAGTAGTATCAGCACCGGCAGCTGTAACTGTAGCTACACTAGTTGCAAATGTTGCTGCAGCACCAGCAGTATCTGCATCAGTACCATTAACACCACTAGTAAAGTAGTATAGATTTGTACCAGTTGTAAATATAGCAGCACCAGCTACTGCAGCAGTAGTTGTAGGTGCTATAAAATCAACCTTATCAGTACCTGCTACGAAACCATTAACTACAAGTGCAGTATCAGTTGTAGCAAATTTAAAAGTATCAATTGCAGCAGTTGCAGCAACAGGAGTTGTACCATCAGAAGTAATAGTAATAGTATCTGTAGTTGTAGCTAAAATACCTTGCGTACCATATACATCTTTGTAATTTGCAGCCAATAAAGTAGTCGAAATATCAAGATCAATCTTATCACCTGTATTTAGTTTATCTATTTCTGCAGCTTTAGAAAAATCAGTACCAGTACCTGTTACCATTGTTACAGTAATAATATCAGCATCAGTTAAAAGAATTGGAGTGCCTGTCGTAACAATTGCCACTAATTCAGTTTCAGTCAATGTTACTCCATTATCAACAAAGTCAATGAGTGTTGCAGCAGCAGCAGCAGTTAAATTATCAAATGTAACATTTTCGGCCCCAGCTGTAATTCCCATTCTTATCTCAGTAGCATTAGCAAGATCTGTTTTACTAGCAATAACGTTTAGAAGAGCCATAGTTTTAATATTTACTATAGTGTCAGCTATATTATATGTAGTTAGTGACCCTACACTACCAAGTGCAACAGAAGTAATAGTTTCAGCTTCAATATTAAGTTTCATAGTATCTGTAGTACCACCTGCTACTGAATCTGTAATCGTAATTGTAGTATTCGCGTCACCACCAGCATGTGTAAATGCGCCTAAGCTAACAGTTACATTACCATCAAGTCCAACAGCACAAGTAGTAGCAGCTAAACCACCAGCAGTATCAAGAACAATACCACAAGTAGCAGCAACAATACCATCTGTACCCAAGATTGTTGTAGTATCAACCTTTGCAACTGAAACAAGTTTAGCAGGCATGTTAACTTGTCCATCTTGTAAATTAGCAATTGTTTTATCTAATACTGGAACAGCATTATACATAACTGTGAAGTTTTGATCAACAGCATTAACTTTACCAAACTCATCAGTTACTTTAACGCTAGCTACTGAAATTGTATCCTTTATTGTCAAGTTAGTATCTACGGTCGTATTGAAATCTGCAGTTGATGCAGCATTTCCTGTAACAATAGTAGCCTTTTCAGCACTAAACCATGTAGGTAATCCAGAAATAGTAACCGTAGCATTTGATTCAGAAGTATCTCCATTTTCTGCAACAACAACTACTAAATTAGCTTCCGTAGTAGCAGCATCTGCATAATTGACTATTTGAACAGCTACATTAGCTGCTAATTCAGCACCACCATTATATTTAATTGAAGTAGCGTTAGATTCATTATTAATACCAGTAGTAGTAGTTCTATAATCTGTTACAGCAACATTAAATACTTTAAGAGCTTCAGTAGCTGTAAGACCACCCGTAATACTTGAGAATGTACCTTTCGCTAGAGGCGAAGAGTTTAATCCATCAGCTGTTACACCAATTACAGCACCATCAGTATCTTTAACGTACATGCTAACAGCAGAAATACCACTAGTAGTAAGACCTGTAGAACCAGTTAAATTAGCATCTGCATTTCCAATTATTGCAGAAGCGATAGACGTAACATTAAGTTTAACAATATTACTTGCAACAGTTACTGCACCAGTTAAAGATAATGTAGAAGCATTAACATCGCTTTTAGTAATTACTTGAGAACCATCACTTGCTTTAGCTTCATATTTAACGATTGAAGCGCCAGAAACAGTTGGAGCAATAACAGAGTTAGTAGCATTTAATTCAAATGGGAATGCAAAATTTATAGCACCAGAATTATTTGACTCATTTGCAGCAACATTAGCCTTGTTACCAGCAAAAGAAACATATAAAGTAAATGCTTTATTAGAAACATTTCCATCAACATTACTCATGTTAAGATCTAAAGAGATTGCAGAATTTGAAAGCTTAGTACCAGCTGCAGTTAATGTTGCAACATCAGTACCGCCAAATGTGATAGCATTAAGAGGCAATTTTCCAGTTTTTGTTGGAGCAACTAAAGTTTTAATTGTACCAGCAGCAACAGATCCCTCAATATTCATAGTAGCAATATCAGTAGTGTTAAATCCACCGTTTGTTGCTGATGTAGCTAAAGCAGTAGCAAGTGTTTTACCTGTACCAGTTGGTAAAGCAGCAGCAACATTGCTTAATGTAGCAGCAAAAGTAGTAGCTGGAGGAGCAGCAAGAATCGAAGTAGCAGTTGCAAGATTTGAACCAACCATTAATGCAGTTACAAGTCTGAATGTAGGATTTGTAGCAGCTAAAGCAACTGGATCCGCAGTAAGAAGGTTAACACCTGTTAAACCTAAGTTTGTAGCAATTTTTGTAGCGTTAGCTTCAAGTTGTGCAAAAGTTGTAGTGTTTAAATCTACTAAACTTGTTGGAACAGTAGTTGTAGTACCAAATATTGCTGTATTTGCTAGGTAAACTAACTGAGTTAGTGGAGAAGCAATACTAAAGTTAGCTGGAACAGTAAGTGTTGTAGCTCCCATTAATGTATCATTTACGTCATATCCATCTACGTTATCCGCTTCAAAATATGCAGCAGGTGTGAATGTTGTACCTGCTGTGCTTGATGCAGTGTTAGTGAAGTTGAAGAATTTAATTCTACTCTTAACAGAAGCATTTGTATCAGCTGGTAATGAATAAGTAGATTGACCAAGTGTTACAACGTTAGTTACAACATCTTTAGTTGTTTTATTAGCAGTTAAAGTAACTGATTTCATACTTGCATTATCTTCTGCTAAGTAATACGCTTTACCTGTAGCATTGTATACATAACCATCTATCGCTTGAACAGATGATTGGATACCGCCTGATGTACTACTAGTTGAAGAACTAGATGAGCTAGTACCATTACTAGAACAACCTGTTATAGCTGCAACAAGAAGTGCCGAAGCAGCAACTGAGATTAAAGATTTTTTCATAGTAATATTGACTCCTAATATAAGATATTTTAATAATAATTAAGCTAATGTATCTAATTAATACTTTGATATAGATTTTTGGAAGCTTTCTTACTGCCTATTTTAACACCGCGGTTGACATACAAGAGGATAGCAAGAGATTTGAGAATGGACTATGTTGAATTTGAACCTAATGTTTTAGGAAGAATTGCATAATGGCACTAGTAAAAAATCAACTGATGAAGGAGCAAGAAGAAGAGTTTGAACAAGAACTTAGTTACCAAGAGTGGCTTAGAGATAATATGCAAGAGTCAAGTGAGTTAGAGATTACTAGAATGGCTAAAGAGTTCTTAGAACCATACACTATAGAAAACTTCTTTCTTTATGTTTTTTCTATGAATAATGTTGAGTATATACCAACTACTAAAACTGGAGAGTAGTTTTGTATAAGAGTGTGTATCTGTTTATATGCCTTAAATACCTATTATAAGGAGTTTACTGAAAATATAGAAGTGATATTTGTGTATGTAATAAAAGGTACAATTATTTGTGTAGATACACAAAAAGATACACAAAAGTTGTGTAGTGAAATTATTTACTGCATATTATTACAGCGATGATAAATTGAATGTATTGTTAAAATGAGTGGATGATGTGTTGAATTGCTAAGTAGTTAAAGTCCCCTAAAAAGGGGAACTTTGAAACCTATCTTAGGTTTTCAAATGGTGCAGTTACAACTGCTTTACGAGTTACTGTGTAAGGAACCAATGCTGCTGCACGAGCTCTTTTGATTACTACAGAAATCATATCTTGGTGACGTTTACAGTTTCCAGTAAGGCGACGAGGCATAATTTTATAACGCTCAGAAAGAGAGAAACGTAATGCTCCTACATCTTTATAGTCCATAAAATCAACTTTTGATTCACAATATTTACAATATCTTTTTTTATATTTTCTTTTTTCTGCCATGTTATTTCCTTTATTATCTATTTTCTAAAATGGTTATGTGTACCTGTAAAGTGTAAACAGGCTCACAACCCTCTTATAGATTGATTCGTTGCCGGAAGTATATCATAAAATTTTCAAAAATGTAAACTAAAGTTATTAATATTGTAAATAATAGCTTTTTTGTTTACAGTTATTGAACACACATTAGAATATAAATAATGTATATACTATAATAATATACGGGCAACAAACTGATAATAAAATATCCTCTCAACTTAATCGCTGTTAGTTAATCAACATTTTTTAAGTTTTTGGAATATTTTTATTGTGTGTGTGGTTTTTAATGAGTACACAGACACCATAAATGGGTGTTTATTGCACCCATCAAGGCATATGTATTCTTATTGAATTTTAAAACAGTTACTTTATTTCAAGTAAGTGCTTTTATGTTCACATGTTTGGCATAAAATTAATTATGCGCTAGCTTTAAATCATAAAGATAAAAAGCAAATTAGCATCATCGAGCGATAATACTAATATAATATAAAAGAATAATATGACATTATTCTAGCGATACTTTACTTAAGGGTAGTTTGTGTAGCTATAAAATAGTATATGGTTGTAATTATATATTGTCTAGTTTATAGGGGACATTCCAGTATGAGTGTCAAGCGCGGAATTAAATTAGGCAGATTTTCGTAGGATTTTTTACGAATAGTAACCTTAAGCGACAATGGTTTAACTTACTCCTTTTGTTGATTTTTTGGTCTGAAACTTATACAGGTCTGAATCTACCATTCCTTCTT
>NZ_JBFFMZ010000001.1:0-411341 GCF_041563495.1 Sulfurimonas sp. | reverse complement strand
CTTGATTGTCTAGGTGGCTATAGAGAGAGGGAAACGCCTGGCTCCATTCCGAACCCAGAAGCTAAGCCTCTCATCGCTGATAATACTGCATCTTTCAGGTGTGGAAACGTAGGTCGCTGCCTAGTTGATCAATTTACTCTTCAAACAATCATTATCTATATTATTTTTTCAATCTAAACATTTAAATCTTATTAATTTATAAAATTCTGTTATCAAAAATATAGGTAACGCACTAAGTAATATAATACCCCAGTCTTTTAGATCTAATTCAGTTGTATGAAGTGCTTCTTGTAAATAAGGTACATAAACTGCCGCTACTTGTAGAGTTATGGTAAAAGTGATTGCTAATAATAACCATTTATTAGAGAAAAAACCTATTTTACTAATTGGCTCATTAAGTGAGCGAAAATTTAAAACATTCATTTTCTCAAGAACGACAATTGCGCTAAATGCTACGGTCTGTGCAATAATAATGCTGTTTTCGTTACTTTGAGATAAATAATAATGAAAAAGCCATAGTGTAGCTGCTCCTATATAGCTTCCTAATAAAATTATCATTATAATACCATGTTTGTTTAATATCGGTTCATGTATGTCTCTGGGTTTACGCTTCATAATATTATTTGCTGCAGGCTCTAAACCTAAGGCAATGGCTGTCATGCCATCTGTAACAAGGTTCATCCAAAGTATTTGAACAGGAATTAAAATTAAAGGACCTCCTAAGAGGACATTTACAAATATGGCTATCACTTCACCGCTGTTTGAAGCTAAAAGGTAGAATACGAACTTTTGTATATTATCATAGCCACGTCTGCCTTCTTTTAGTGCATTGATTATAGAAGCAAAATTATCATCACTTAATACTATATCAGATGAACTTTTAGCTACATCCGTGCCTTTTTTACCCATAGCAATACCTATATCGGCTTCTTTTAGAGCAGGTGCATCGTTCACTCCGTCTCCCGTCATGGCTACTATCTCATCTTTAACTTTTAATATGTTGACTATTCTCAGTTTGTCTTCGGGTTTTGCTCTTGCAAAGAGTACTTTTTCTTCTAGTGCTTTGCTTAGTGTATCATCATTCATTTTTGATAGTTCTGTAGAAGTTATAGCTTTATCTACATCAAGACCGATAGAATTTGCTATTGAGAGAGCCGTACCTTCATTATCCCCTGTAATCATGATCACATTTATTCCGGCACTCTTTGCCATTTGTATAGCTCGTGGAACTTCTTTGTGGGGAGGGTCTATTATACCTACGATACCTAATAATATAAGTTCGTTTTCAACTTTTTCTTCTGAAAGAATTATATTTGAAGGAAGTTCTCTATAGGCTATAGCTAGTGTTCTAAGACCATTTTTTGCCATTTCTTTATAAGATGATACTATATTTGTCTTCTCATCTTCACTTAGAGTATATGTATTATTACCTTTGAAAATCTTTGTACTTCGTTCAAGGATTATTTCCGGCGCTCCCTTTACATAAGCTGTTAAAATATTTTTATCATGTGTTATTACACTCATCATTTTGCGCTCAGAGTTGAAAGAAAATTCATTGATAGTTAAGTTGTTTTCATCAGGATAAAGCCATGCTTTATATGCTGCAACAATCAATGCTGCCTCGGTTGGATCACCTACTATTTCCCACTCTGAATCATTTTTTTGTACTTTGGCATGATTACATATTAAAGCACTATTCAATAACATTTGAAGCTCTGTATGATCCTTATAATCTATTTTTTTGTTATTTGATTCAAAGTGCCCTTTTGGATTATAGCCGTTGCCCGTGACATCGAGTATCCCCGATGGAAGCCAAATCTTTTTTACTGTCATCTGATTTTTTGTTAATGTTCCTGTCTTGTCAGTGCATATTGTAGTAGCAGCGCCCAGAGTCTCTGCCGCTTGAAGACGTCTTACAAGAGCTTTTTGTTTTGCGATAGCTTTTATACCAAGAGCAAGTGTGATCGTAACTACTGCAGGCAGACCTTCGGGTACAACTGCTACTGCCAGAGCTACACCTGTTAAAAACATCTCAGTAAAATCTTTTCCAAATAAATAGCCTATTATTGCTACGAGAATGGAGATGGCAACTGAATAGATGCCGAGTTTTTTTCCAAGAACCGCAAGTTTTTTTTGCAAAATAGTAGTTTGGGTCTTCACATTTTGCGTCATAAAGGCAATTTTTCCAAATTGAGTATTCATACCTGTTTGTACTACTACTCCTACTCCTCTTCCGTTTACTATTGCAGTGCCCATCCAAAGTATATTTTTTTGTTTTAAAAGATCTTTATCTTCATTTGTATTATCAGTGTCTTTTACTACGGACGCTGATTCTCCGCTCAATGATGATTCATCTGCCTTAAGGTTGAAACTTTGTATAAGTCTTAAATCTGCGGGAACTTTGTCTCCTATTTCTAAAAGTACTATATCTCCCGGTACAAGAAGTTTTGCATCAATTGTTTTCTCTTTAGAATCTCTTAATACTTTACATGTGGGATAAAGCATTTCCTTTAATGCTTCTATAGCATTTTCCGCTTTGAACTCCTGTATAAATCCAAGTATTCCGTTTAAAAGGATTATAAGCATAATAGTAATGGCATCTCCAAGTTCACCTATCGCCAGTGAGATTATTGCTGCTACAAAAAGTATGATTATTAAAATATCCGTGAACTGTCGTAACAGAAGCTTATACCATGGTGTTTTATCTATACGGATAAGTTCGTTTTTTGAGTATTTATCTATCCTTTGTTTGGCTTCATCCTCGCTCAACCCTTTTTTTGAATCACTTTTTAAAGTTTGAATTATTTCATTGATATTTTTGGTTTGCAATAAAGAGTTATGTTTCATATTTGACTTCATCTCCCCAGTAGCGTATTAAAAGCGAAAAAATCAATGGAACCGTCATAGCCGTAAAAGAGGATGCCGCTACAAGTGCAGTAAAGAGTTTCAGGTTTATGATTGCGGAACTATAGAGCAGTTGGGCAACAATAATTTCAGTCGTAAGTCTGGCATCCAGACCTATACCTACTATAACCGCCTCTTTAAATCTCATTTTTTTCATAGGGACCATGATTAATACACCTATGAGTTTTCCAAGCGTTCCCGCTAAATAGAGGATTATAGCTAAAAGAGGTTCTTGCCAGAACTTTTCTATATCTGCATTAAATCCTACCCAGAAGAAAAAGCTTATACCAAAAAATCCATAACTGAGTGTCTGTGCAGTGCTTGATAGCAGTTCCCCTTTTTTTTCTTCATTTTCAAACATAGGACGCATGATCACACCGGCCGTGATGGCACCTACTACCATTCCAAGCTCGACATATTCGCCAAATCCTCCAAATCCAAATAATATAACAAGAGACAAGACCATTAAGGAACTGAGACTTTCAGGTCTCCATATTTTCGTTAAGCGAGGCAGCCACTTATAAAAAGCCCAAGAAATCAGCATAAATAAAATTATGCCGACAAGCAGACCGCTTATTCCCCCTTGTTGCCCTATTTTAGCTCCTATCCATATCGAGACTATACCTACTAATATTACCTCTATGATGTCATCAAGTACACCGGCACCTATAATATATGTTCCTACTTTTGTTTTTATCATATTGAATTCATCTAGTATCGGTACTATGACCGCTTCAGCCGTAGGCATGCGTGTCATCCCGATTATAAGGGAGATTGCCCAGCCATATCCATACAACAGCATTGCAATAAGACCAAACAAGAAAGGAATAGTAGTATTTAAAATGGTAAGCCATATAATATTTGAACTTGATTTCTTCATCTCGCCCAACTCGATCTGCAGTCCTATATAAAAAAGTAAAAACAGGACTCCAAGATCGGCAAGGAATTCAAATGTGTCTTTAAATAGTGTGGTAGAATGGACATATTGAAAAAAAGGAGTATGGCTAAGAATCATTCCGACAAAGAGTGCCGCGAGGATGCCGGGTATTCTAAATCTTGAGAGAAGGTAACCAAAGAGACCCGTCAGTGCAAAGATCAAAGATAGTGATAGTAATAACTCCCCTACTTTGATTCCATCCATAATCAAGCTCCTGTTGTAATAAAACAAAATTTTTACTATAACACCTATTGTTATTTTACTCTTGTTTTGATTTTTTTTGCAACAATATTAAAAAAATGAATCAAATCTATTTTATTGAAGTAGAGAATCCTCTATATCCCATTTATGGTTTATGGTATGAAAACGTGTTTTGTGTAGTCTATTTAAAAAATATTGGCGTGATACTTCTTTTGCTCCAAGACTTTTTAAATGGTCTGTCGGTACCTGGCAGTCAATAAAATCATATCCCCACTTAATTAGATGTCTTACCAAAACTGCATAGGCGGATTTAGAAGCGTCACTTACATTAGAAAACATAGATTCGCCACAGAATACCCTTCCTACAACTACACCATATAGTCCTCCGACAAGTTCACCCTCTTTATAGCTTTCAATAGAATGTGCTATACCCATATCATGAAGTGTCGTATACGCTTCGATGATATCTTCACTTATCCAAGTACCTGTTTGATCATTTCTGGGTGTTGTAGAACATTTATGCATTACTTCTTTGAAGTTTGTGTCAAATTTGTACTCAAATTTTTTCAAACTCTTTTTGAGAGATTTACTTATTTTGAAATCATCAAGTTCCATAATGAGTCTTGGGTCAGGAGACCACCATATAATAGGATCTCCACTGCTATACCATGGAAAGATGCCGTTTTGATATGCCAAGATAAGTCTAGAAGGAGTTAGATCTCCTCCCCACGCTAAAATCCCATCGGCATTTGCATCATTTGCATCTGGAAATTTTAGTTCATATTTATTTAGCTGTGGAATCATCTAATTGTTTAAATCTTAGAATAAGTTTTTTGTTAAATCCGACTTCTACCTTACCGCCGTTTTTCAGTTTTCCAAAGAGTATCTCATCACTTAGCTTATTTGTAATATTGTCTTGAATAAACCTTTTAAGCGGTCTTGCGCCCATCTCTTTAGAGTAGCCGCTTTGTGCAATGAAATCCTGTGCTTTATCTGATAAAGTAACAGTGATTTTTTTCTTTTTAAGATCAGCATTGAGTTCTTTTATGAATTTGAGTACTATACCTTTTACCGTTTGCATATCTAACTGTCCAAACTCTACAATTGCATCTAATCTGTTTCTAAATTCAGGAGTGAAAAATGATTTTAACTCTTCATTCTTTGAGATGCTCTCATCTTTGTTGAATCCCATAACATTTCTTGCACTAGCTCCGATGTTTGAAGTCATGATAAGTATGACATTTTGAAAGTTAGCCTTGTACCCGTTGTTGTCTGTCAGTGTTGCGCTATCCATAATCTGAAGAAGTATATTTACAAGATCTGGATGAGCTTTTTCTATTTCATCAAGAAGAAGCACGGTGTATGGATGTTTTTTAATGGCTTCTGTCAGGAGTCCGCCTAGCTCGTAACCGACATATCCAGGAGGTGCACCTACTAAACGAGACAGAGCGTGTTTTTCCATATATTCACTCATATCAAATCTCTCGAAATTAACACCTAAAGTCTGACTAAGAGATATTGCAAGTTCTGTTTTTCCCACACCTGTCGGGCCCGAAAAAAGAAATGATGCTATCGGTTTGTTTTGCGGACTAAGTCCTGCTTTAGAAATCTTGATTGCTTTTGCCACTTCCATAACTGCATTATCTTGACCGATGACTTTTTGCTTTAAATCACTCTCTAGGTTCATCAATGAACTGGTTTCATCTTTAGTGACTTTAGAACCAGATATGCCTACAATGCCGGAGATTGTTTTTTCTATATCATAAGCAGTTACTTTTCTTTTTTTAGAGTTTTTCAGATGAAATGATGCGGCCGTCTCATCAATTATATCAATAGCCTTATCAGGCAAGAATCTGTCAGTTATATATCTTTTAGAGAGTTCAACGGCACTTTTTAAGGCTTCGTTTGTATAGTTAACATTATGATGTTTTTCATATCTGCTTTTTAGCCCTTTTAAAATCTGATAGCTGGTTTTTGCAGACGGCTCATCTATGTCTACTTTAGAAAATCTTCTGCTGAGTGCTTTGTCTTTTTCAAAACCGTTTCTGTATTCTGCAAAGGTTGTAGCACCCATACATCTTAGCTCACCGGATGCAAGGGCAGGTTTTAACTGGTTTGCTGCATCCATGGTACCGCTTGTCGCTCCTGCTCCTATAAGAGTATGAATTTCATCTATAAAAAGTATGGCATTTGGATGTGATTTTAATTCATCCATTACGCCTTTTAGTCTTTTTTCAAAGTCTCCTCTGTATTTTGTTCCGGCTAATAGTGCACTTAAGTCTAGAGCAAAAAGTTCAGATTTTTTTATAATATCAGGGACACTGCCGCTTGAGATATTTAGGGCTAAACCTTCTGCAATAGCTGTTTTACCGACACCTGCTTCTCCTACTAAAATAGGATTGTTCTTTTTGCGGCGACACAGAATCTGAACAACTCTTTTTATCTCTTTTTCTCGTCCGATAACGGGATCAATTTTCCCTTCTTTGGCTTTTTTCAAAAGATTTATGCAGTATTTCTCTAAAAATGATTTACTCTCCTCAGATGCAGAGCTTGTATCACGATGCGATATAAGTTCGAGTATATCAAGTCTGGATATCTGGTACTCATTGAGAAGCATGTAGCTAAAGCTGTTTTCTTCATCGTAGAGTGCAGCCAATAAATCTCCTACGTCGGCACTCGGTTGCTGGGCACTCTGTATGTGTTTTATCATGTTGTCTATAAGTCTTGAAAGAGCCACACTCTCATAAGGATCCTGTTTTATATTATCGGGGAGTGTATCAATATTTGTCATTATATATCTGCCCAGAGCCTCTTTCATCTTTTCTACGTCACCGCCGCATGCACTGATGATGTTTGAACCCTCTTGGGAGTTTAAAAGTAGATAAAAGACATGCTCAATAGTCAAATATTCATGTCGTAACTCTTTTGCATAGAGAATAGATTTTTGAAAAATGTCATTTAAATTTGTGCTTATCATTTTATTCCTCCTCCATAACGGCTCTTAAGGGAAAGCCGTTGTCTTTTGCTTTTTTGTGTACCTGCATAACTTTTGTCTCTGCAATCTCATGAGTGTAAACACCGCATAGACCGCGTTCTTTTTTATGAATCTCAAGCATTATAGTTTCTGCCTGGTTATAGCTTTTATGAAAAATACTCATTAAAATATCTATTACAAAATCCATAGAAGTATAATCATCGTTTAATAAAAAAACTTTATATTTTTTTGGATATTTTAGTTTTACTTCATTATAAAGTTCTAAATCTGTGTTTATTGCCATTATTTCCTACTTACTTGCTTGCATAAAATCATCTATTATATCTTGCGGGTTCTCAAGACCTATCGATATGCGTATTAAGCCATCGGTTATGCCTAGAAATTTTCTGGTTTCTTCATCAAAATCTCTATAGATTGTAGAAGCCATATGAAGAGCAAGTGTTCTGCTGTCTCCGATATTTGCCGTTAGTGTAGCAAGTTTTGTGTTATTTAAAAAGTCAAAGGCTCTTTGTTTACTTCCCATATCTATGCTAAAGAGTGTTCCGCATCCATCTTTAAAATTATTTAAATATCTTTCATGATGCGGATGCGATTTTAAACACGGATGGTTGATGTTTAAGCCATTTTTCTCAAGTGCTAAAGCTACTGTCTCTACACTCTTGCTTATTCTGGATAGTCTAAGAGGAAGTGTCTCAAGTCCAAGAATCGTTTGATAACTTGCATTTGCATTTGCACTCATTCCGAAGTCTCTTAGTGCTCTTTTTTTCGCATTTGCAAACAGTGCCATTTTCCCTGCACCTTTTATAAACTTTGCTAAAAAGTCATATCTTGTAGACTTTAGTTTGTCATCCTCCTCATTAACGGCTCTAAATACTGCACAACCACCAAGAGCTGATGAGTTGCCCGAGATGATTTTAGTAGTTGAATAGATGCTGATATCGGCACCTAGTTTTAGGGGAGAGATGCAAAGAGGAGTGATGGTATTGTCAACTATTAAAATAACCCCGGCATCATTTGCAATTTGAGCTATGCGTTTAATATCCGGAAGTCTCATATTTGGATTTCCTACACTCTCTAAAAAGATGATCTTTGTACTTTCATTTATGGCATCTTGAATCTTCGTAAAATCATCAACATCGAAAAAATGAGTCTTTACTCCAAAGCGGGTCAGAGTCTCGGAAAAAAGTGCATATGTTCCGCCAAAAAGACCGCCGATAGAGATAATCTCGTCACCGGAGGCAAGAAGTGACATACAAGTCATGGTGATTGCTCCCATACCTGAACTCGTTGCTACGGCTGCAACTCCGCCGTCCATCTCGGCCATGGTGGATTCCAGTTTTGCTGTTGTCGGGTTGCCCATACGAGAGTAGAGAGGCTTTTTAACACTCCCCTCAAAAATTGCTTCTGCAATTTCCGGTGTGCCGTAAGAAAAAGATGCAGAATTTGTAATAACGGGACTGACTGATCCTTCTTTATTCCCAACTGACTGGACAAATTTGGTACAATACTCTTCAAAATTATTCATTAATATATGCCTTTAAATTATAAGTGATTATACCAAAGTAGAGATAAATATGACAAAACGAATTTTTATTACAGCGACAAACACAGATATCGGTAAGACATACACGACAAAACTGTTGTTGCGTGAGTTTGCATCCAGAGGCATAAGAGTAGGTGTAATAAAACCTATAGAAACCGGTGTTGTTGATGATTTTGCTCCTGATGGTAGTGAGCTTTTAGAATGTGTAAAAGAATTAAACAAAGAGTTTAAAGATCTCTGTGTAAAAGATATAGTGCCAATCACTTATGAACTGCCCGCCGCTCCGTTTGTCTCATCAAACAATGCAAAGTTGAATTTGCAGCAACTTGATAAAACTGTAGCAAAGCTGGAAGAACTTTGCGATGTGCTGATCATAGAAGGTGCAGGCGGGCTTTATGTTCCTATTGATGAAGATATGATGATGGTGGATCTGATAAAGCACTTTGGGGCATCTGCACTTCTAGTGACGCATTGTTCACTTGGGTGCATAAATGATACGCTTCTTAGTGAAAAAGTGCTCGAATATAAAAAAATCAAGCATGCCGTAGCTTTTAATTGCCGCGAAAATGATGAGAGTTTTTCAACTGTTTCTGAGCCATACTTCTTAAAAACACAATTTGATGTGCTCAAAGTTGATAAAAATATTGACACCATTTGCGATGTCTTGTATAATCTGTAAATTTATTTAAAAAGATGAGCATGCGACACTTAATCCGTACAGATGATTTTACAGTAGAAGAGATAGAAGAGATTTTTGCAGATGCAAGAAAGTTTGGCGCAAAAAAGAATGGTGATGTCAAGTTCGATAGAATCTTACAAGATAAAATTGTAATCACACTATTTTTTGAAAATTCTACCAGAACTAAAAGCTCATTTGAGATTGCGGCAAAAAGGTTGGGTGCTGAAATGGTCCACCTGGATGCTGCAAAGAGTTCTACGAAAAAGGGTGAGACTCTTGTAGATACCGCAATGAACCTAGATGCTATGAATCCGCATGCAATTATTGTCCGTCATCAAAATGCAGGTGTTCCCAAAATCCTCTCAAACCATACCAAGTCTGCAATAATTAATGCAGGAGACGGTGCTCATGCGCATCCGACTCAGGCACTGCTTGACCTTTTTACGTTAAAAGAGCATTTTGGTGATGTTAAAGGTAAAAAAATAGCTATAGTCGGAGATATTAAAAACTCCAGAGTCGCTAATTCAAATATCGAACTTCTAAGCAGATTCGGTATGGAAGTCATCTTAGTTGCCCCACCGCACTTTTTACCAAAAACGACACTTAGAACAACTCACTTTTTAAAAGAGGTTATTGATGAGGTTGACGTGATTATGAGTCTCAGAACTCAGACAGAGAGACACTCGTCACAAAGCTATGCTTCACTCAAAGATTATGCAAGCGATTTTTGTATAACTACCGAGTTAGTCGGAGACAGAGATATCATACTGCTTCATCCAGGCCCTGTTCATAGAAACATAGATATTTGTGATGCACTCTTGGCAGATGAGAGATGCAAGGTCTTAGAACAGGTTACAAATGGTGTGTCTATAAGAATGGCGGTACTAAAAAAACTAATACATGACGTTTAAGCATCTAAATGAGCTTGGTAAAGAGAGAAAACCATTTTTATTTATAAGTGATTTTCTTGCCCAGAACATTGAAGTAATTCCTTTAGATGAGCTGGACAAACATGATGTTGAGTTTTGTATAGACGAAAATTATGTATTTAAAAAACATGCTCATAGTTTTGAAAAAAAAAGTATAGGGTTTGATAACTATAAAAAGAAGTTTGATAAAATCATAGAACATATAAAGTCAGGCGATACATATCTCTTAAACTTGACGGCTCCGACAATAATTAAATCCGACCTCACACTTAAAGAGATTTATGACTATGCAAATGCCAACTATAAGCTGAGGTATAAAGATAAATTTGTCTGTTTCTCCCCCGAAAAGTTTGTTCGCATAAAAGACTTTGCTATTCATACTTACCCGATGAAAGGGACTATAGATGCATCTATAAAAGATGCCAAAAATAAAATACTTCATGATGAAAAAGAGATGGCAGAACATACGATGGTCGTAGATCTTTTGAGAAACGATCTTTCTATAGTCGCTGTAAATGTAAAAGTGCAGGAGTTTAGATATGTCCAAAAGATAGATTCCGGAGAGAAAGAACTTTTACAGGTCAGTTCACATATCAGCGGTGATGTCGGAGAAGATTGGCATGAGAATATCGGAAATATATTAGAATCTATTCTTCCAGCAGGAAGTATCAGCGGGACGCCGAAAAAAAGTACTTTAGAAATCATCCAAAATATAGAAGGATATGACAGAGGTTTTTTTAGCGGTGTATTTGGCATCTATGACGGTAAAAGCTTTGACAGCGGTGTGATGATACGTTATGTTGAGAAAAACAAAGAGGGATATATCTATAAAAGCGGCGGAGGAATAACTTTGGACAGTGATGCTCTCTTAGAGTATAATGAACTATTAGATAAAGTATATTTACCCTAATAAAGGATTCTGCAAATATGAGACTCATGCAAAAAGTTTTATTTTTTACAGTTGTGCTTACTCTTCATATAATCCTGTTATATCTTTTCGCGCTAAGTTTTTACACGATTTATTTTATAGTTTTGTTTTGCGCTTCATATCTTATATATAAATATTATAATCACTTCTCATACAAAATACTTTTTATATTCTCTGCTCTTCTTATAGGCTTAATCAATATGAATATATATGACGAATACCTCTTTGAATTATATCTTTACTTTGATGCGCTTGATAAAAACATACATGTCAACAGTGAAGTAATGTATGGATTGATAGCACTTCATATGATTGTTTTAATTAATTTAAAAAAATTTGAGAGTTTTTGGGTTATAATGGATAAAAAAATATTTAGGAATTAAAGTATGTATATAGATAATTTGAAGTTTTCATTGTGGGCCGATTTTATTGAAAGAGATTATTTAGATAATGAATTTAAAGACTTAATCAATGATGGAATCATCAATGGAGCGACTTCAAATCCGGCTATCTTTAAAAATGCCATTTTAAATTCTCCTGCATACAAAGAACAACTTGCATCTTTGTCTGCTCTGACTCCAAAAGAAAAATACGAAGCCGTTGCAAAATACGATATAACAAAAGCAGCAGATATTTTAAAACCTCTCTATGATGCTGGTGATGATGGTTATGTCAGTATTGAGGTTGACCCTTTTTTATGTAATGATGCAGATGCGACTATAAAAGAGGGTAAAAGACTTTTTGCAGAGATAGCACGTGACAATGTTATGATAAAAGTCCCTGCAACAGAAGCGGGATATAAGGCTATGCAAGAGCTAACGGCATCGGGGATACCTGTAAATGCTACTTTAATCTTTAAAAAAGAACAGGCTATATCTTGTGCTGAAGCATTTGCGCGTGGATGTGAGAGGTATGGAAAAAAGGTTGATACGGTAATCAGTATTTTTGTAAGCAGAGTTGACCGCGCTTTAGATTCAATACTCGGTGAAAGAGGTGTTGAAGTCGCTCTTAGCGGCATATACAACACAGCAGATATCTACGCAACTATAGAGGTTATGAATGTTCCCGGATGCAGAGCACTTTTTGCAAGCACAGGTGTAAAGGACGACTCATTGCCGGCTTATTATTATGTTGATGAACTGCTTGCTTACAATAGTGTCAATACTGCTCCCATAGATACGATAAAGGCCTTTCATGCAAATGGAGTTAAACAAAAAGCCCTTCCAATTCCACAAGAAGTAATAGATGAGCATTTTATTAAAGTAAAAAATGCAGGTATTGATTTTGAAGCTGTTTTAGATAATCAGATTTTTGATGGACTAGAAGCTTTTAAAGATGCATTTAACGATATATTGGAGACCTTATGAGTAATACAGTAGATGTAAGTAAGTTAACTTTTGTCCAGTTAAACAAGATTAGAGCCTATCTTAAAAAGATGATAGAACTCGGAGGAAGTGACCTCCATGTTAAGGCAAATTCCGTAATCCGTGCAAGAATTAATGGAAATATTGTTCAGTTTGCAGGTGAAATTTTAGCTAAAGATGATGCATTGACCTTTGCAAAAGAGCTGCTTAAAGGAAGATTTGGAGAGTTTATAGAAAAAAAAGAGTTAGACTTGGTCTATCCATTTGATGAGAGAAATCGTTTTCGTGTTAATATTTTCTTTCAAATGGACGGTATATCTGCAGTGTTTCGTGTTATTCCGGTGAATATTCCAACTATCGAAGAGTTATATTTTCCTGATGTTGTGAGAAGTTTTACTCAAAAAGAGAGAGGGCTTGTTTTAGTAACGGGAGTAACAGGTAGCGGTAAATCAACTACATTGGCTGCACTGATAAATGAGATAAATAAAACAAAAAAGAAGCATATTATCACCATAGAAGACCCGATTGAGTTTGTACATAAAGACAAGGGCTGTATTATTAATCAACGCTCTGTCGGGCAAGATACCCTCTCTTTTGGAAATGCACTTCGAGCAGCTCTTCGTGAAGACCCGGATATCATCCTGGTAGGGGAGATGAGGGACAGAGAGACTATAAATCTCGCTCTTCACGCTGCAGATACAGGTCACTTGGTATTTTCAACTCTGCATACTTTAGATGCAAAAGAGACTATTAACCGTATTATTGCGACCTTTCCGACAGATGAGCAAAACCGTGTAAGAACATCTCTTGCAGGGGTTATAGAAGGTATTATCTCTCAAAGACTGATCCCTACGATAGATGGTGGAAGACGAGCCGCCTTGGAAGTATTGGTTCGTACGCCGACAATAGAAAAACTCATTATGGAGAATCGTGATTATGAGATTAGAGATTTTATAGAAAAAGGTAAGGAACACTATCATTCTCAAAGTTTTGATCAATCTATTTTAGAACTTTATAACGAAGGAATCATAACAAAAGAAAAAGCAAAAGATTATGCAACAAGTGCTTCTGACTTGGAGCTTAAAATGAGCGGTCTTTCATCAGGGCAAAACTCAAATAGCCCATCAAATGAAAATAAAGAGATTAAGATTGATAAAAGTGATGATATTTTTGATTTAAAGTAGATTTTAATTCTTTGTTGTGTATAATCCCGAACATTTTTTATTAAGGATTTAATATGTTAGAAGGCATAATTAGAGAGAGTATTGGCAAAAAGGGCACTAAAGCACTGCGTCGTGATGGATATCTAATTGCTAACATTTACGGAAAAGGGCTTGAGAATATCAATGCTGCATTCAAAATGAATGAATATATCCGTACTGTTCGCAACAAAGATACTTTAGCATTTCCAGTTTCAGTGAATGGTAAAGAGATGAATGTTGTAGTTCAATCATATGAATCTCATGCGGTAACTGGTAACCTTTTACACGTTGATTTAATGGTAGCACAACCAGGTGTTGAAACTACTTATAACGTACCTGTTGTAGCAGTTGGCGAAGCGAAAGGTCTTAAAAACAAAGGTCTAGTTCATATGGCTAAACCTCGTTTAACTGTTAAAGCAGCTATCGAGAATCTTCCAAACAGCATTGAAATCGATGTTACTGAAATGGATACTGGTGATTCTAAACTAGTTCGTGATTTAGTGGAAGCTATTCCAAACGTTAAAATTTTAGATGCTGATCGTGTAGCACTAATAAGTATTATTAAAGCTAAATAATCATGCTTATAGTCGGACTGGGTAATCCTGGCCCGGCATATGCAAAAAATCGCCATAACATCGGCTTTATGGTTATAGATGAGCTTATTCGTAGAAACAATGCTCAAAAATTATCTTCTTCATCGTTCAATGGTGAAATTTTCAAATTTTCAAATCATTTTTTATTAAAACCTATGACATATATGAACTTATCAGGTAACTCGATTTTAGCTGTTAAAAAGTTTTATAAGGTAGATGAAGTAGTTGTAATACATGATGATTTGGATTTGCCTTTTGGGGCACTTCGCTTTAAATACGGCGGCGGTCACGGCGGTCATAACGGACTTAAATCTGCGGATCAGATGATAGGGCGTGATTATGCTAGAGTTAGACTCGGAATTGGAAAACCTGAACATAAAGGCGAAGTTTCTTCTTATGTTTTAAGTGATTTTTCCTCAGCGGAGACCGAGCATCTTGACGGTTGGATCACGCATACATGCGAAGCCGTAGAGAATCTGCTTGAAAATTCATTAGAAGATGTGAGCTCTAAATACACAATTAAAAAATTTCAGCTAAAATAACATTTACAATTATAAAATAGTTTTCTCGCCGATGAGCCTGACTTTAGCGATTGTCTGATAAGGAATAATTTGTTAGCATTTAGATATATCTCTTTTCATTACTTAAAATACTTCTCGGTTATCTTAATTGCATTGGTTATGTTTCTTGTCGGATTTGACTATATGGAAAATGCGGATACTCTCTCTTCTTCAGCAAACTTGGTTCTGATTTATTTAGTTTATAAAGCTTTTTTTGCAATAGACATGCTACTTCCGTTGTCTCTTATTTTTGGCATGATATCAACGAAAATTTTTCTTATCCGTTCAAATGCACTTGTCTCTTTTTACTCTCTTGGTTATTCAAGGGTAGATGTTTTGAAGCCTTTTGTTGTTGTCTCAACAGTCATAATTGTCATATTTGTATCTCTTCATGCACTGCCGAGTTTTTCCCGTGCAGATGAGTTTTCCAACAATATTCGTAAAAATGCAGCTTATTTAAGCCCTACAAGAGACTTATTTTTCACATATAAAGATAAATATATATATTTTTCCAAGATGCTGCCTCTTCAAGAAAAAGCTGAGGACGTAAGGGTTTTTAGTATAAAAGAAAATAAGCTTAAAGAGGTTGTTATGGCAAAAGCCGCTACTTATCGAGATGAATATTGGCATATTGCAGAGGCCGATATTATTACAAAACCTGATAATATGAGCTTTGAATCACCGGGTATAAAAGTCGATCATGAAAAAGGGTTAAATATATTGCAAGGGTTTCGCCCAAAAATGCTCGATCAGGTCTATGAAGGTAAAGTAAACTTTACAATTACGGATGCAATAGATGCACTCTTTTTACTTCATGACCAAAATGTTGATACACGCAGCATAAAAGGTGCTTTGTATAAGATATTTGTATATCCTTTCTTTGTGCCTTGTTTGGTAGTGATTATATTTTTCTTTGTTCCGATCAGTGCAAGATTTTTAAATGTTTCGCTTTTTAGTTTTGGTGCGATCCTTGCGACACTTTTAGTTTGGGGAATACTTTTTATGTTTATTGAACTCTCAAATAATAAGACTATTCCAAGTGAAGCAGGAGTTATTGCACCTGTAATTGTCTTATTTTTGATAGCACTTAGACAGTGGCGTAAATATCGCTTGGCAACTTAATAATCTCACATAATTTGGAGTTGTCCAAATTATGCTCAGTCACTAAAGATTCGCCTTTTGCGAGAGAAGGCAAGTGACGATTCCTTTATAACAAAAATATAAGCACTTTTTGGATAGAATCTCTTAAAAAATATTTGGAAATTTTATAATGAACTATAAAGAACTGGCATCTGAGTATAAAACACCATTGTATGTTTATGACTTGGACTATATGGGTGAACAATATCAAGAGTTAAAAGAGGCTTTTAAAGGCAGAAAATCTATCTTGGCTTATGCTGTAAAAGCAAACTCAAATCTCAGTGTGGTAAAACACTTTGCGGATTTGGGAAGCGGGGCAGATTGTGTTTCTATCGGTGAAGTGCGCCGTGCATTTCTTGCAGGAATCCCTGCATATAAAATTATTTTTTCCGGTGTTGGCAAGAGTGACGATGAGATTCGTGAAGCAATAGAAAAAGATATTCTTTACATCAACGTAGAGAGTGAAGCTGAACTGTTTCGTGTTGAATCGATTGCAAAAGAACTGGGTAAGATCTCTCGCATCAGTATTCGTGTAAATCCAAATATTGACCCTAAAACTCATCCGTATATCTCTACTGGATTACATGACAACAAATTCGGTGTTGATCTCGACAGTGCAAAGAGAATGTATATCTTTGCAAAGAACTCAGAAGCTCTTGATCCGGTCGGCGTTCATTTTCATATCGGTTCTCAGCTTACGCATCTGGAACCTATTTATGAGTCGGCGGTCATCGTAGCTGATATGGTGCGTTCATTAGAAGCTATTGACATCAAGTTGAAGTTTTTTGATATTGGCGGTGGACTTGGAGTTACTTATGATGATGAAGTCACGATCAAACCGTATGATTATGCACAGGCAATATTAGCAACGTTAAAAGGGCTTGACCTAACTGTAATCTGTGAACCGGGAAGATTTTTAACTGCAAATGCAGGTTACTTTTTGACAAAAGTTCTTTATGAAAAACAAAACGGTGCTAAAAAATTTGTGGTTGTAGACGGTGCGATGAATGATTTGCTTCGTCCTAGTCTTTACAATGCATATCATAAAATAGAAGCCATTACAGACTCTGCCTCAGATGCAAGAAAAGTTGATATTGTCGGCCCGGTTTGTGAAAGCGGAGACTTCTTTGCCAAAGATTATATGCTTCCTGAGTTAAACCATAATGACCTGCTTGTCGTTCACAGTGCCGGAGCTTACGGTTTTGGTATGGGAAGTAACTACAATACGCGCGGAAGAAGCGCGGAAGTAGCAGTACAAAACGGAAAAGCAAGACTTATAAGAAAAAGAGAAAACTTTGAAGATTTAATCGCTTTAGAGAAAGAGTTCTTGGAAAACTGATATGTACTTTATCGATGTGCAGGGCACTCTAATCAGCGACAGTGATAAGTCTCCGATTCGCGGAAGCATAGAGTTTATTCAGATGTGTAATGAAAAAAAAATACCATATATGGTCATTACAAACAATACCAAAAAAGCGTCTATAGATTTCTATGATTATCTGCGCTCCATAGGTTTTGATTTTGATTTTTCAAAATATCTTGACCCTCTGATGCTTTTAGAGTCCCGTGTAGCAAAGGACTCTGTGGCAGCTTACGGTGCAGATGAGTTTTTAAAAACACTCACAGCAATGGGATATGCTTTAAATTATGAAAACCCTAAGACAGTGCTAGTCGCTATCAAAGAAGATTTCAGTGCAGATGAATATTCTCAGATGATAGAGTTTTTACTCTGCGGTGCAAAACTCGTAGGTATGCATGAGACTTCAATATATGCTAAAAACTCTAAGAGATATCCTGGAGTCGGAGCTATTTTGAAGATGCTTGAGTTTGCAACTTCTGTGACTTATGAAGTCGTAGGAAAACCAAGTGAGGCTTTTTATAACGAGTCATTGGCAAAGTTAAAAGAGCAAGACAACAGTGCTGAGTTTAGTAAAGTGACAATGATAAGCGATGATGTTAAAGGCGATTTGGGTGGAGCAAAAGAGATGGGAATGAAGACCATCTTTGTGACAAGCGGAAAGTATAAAACCGCAGATGAGATAGTCCCGTTTTTAAAATCTGAACTTAGACCGGATGAGGTTTACTGTGATATGCAAGATATTTTGGAGGCTGTATGAAAACTTTAGATGACTGTAGAGATGCCATAGATGCTATTGATAATCAAATATTGGATCTTCTCAACAAAAGGATGAAAGTTGTTGAGAGAGTCGGTGAGATTAAAAATGAGTCTGGCGGTGCGATATATAGACCTGAGAGAGAAAAGGCTATTATAGAGAGACTTGAAAAGCAGAGTATAGAAGCAGGAGGAGCACTGAATAAGAGTGCTATTGAAGCGATATTTTTAGAGATATTTGCAGTTGCGAGAAATTTGGAACGTCCTGAAAAAATAGCTTATCTAGGACCTGAGGGAACATTTACCCATCAGGCGGCTGAGAGTCGCTTTGGTGCTATGAGTGATTATCTTTCTCTTAGTTCTATTCAATCCGTTTTTAAAACTCTCGAGTCAAAAAGAGCTAAATTCGGTGTAGTGCCTATTGAAAACTCAAAAGACGGTATTGTCGGCGAGACACTCGATCTGCTTGCTAAGAGTTCTGTGAAAATCGTGGCTGAACTCTATATGCCGATTCATATGTCTTTTGTCACTCATGCAACAAAACTTGAAGACGTAAAAGTAATATATTCTAAAGATAAGGGTTTTGGACAGTGTAGAGAATTTCTCTCAGAACATGGTCTTATAAATATAGAGCATATACCTGTGGAATCTACTGCAAAAGCGGCAATTTTGGCTTCTGCAGACCCAAAAGCGGCTGCTATTTGCAGTCATATAGCAGCTAAACTTTACGGAGTGCCTACAATGTTTGAGAATGTTGAGGATGCACATGACAGCAGTACCAGATTTGTAATTTTGAGTGATTTTAAAAATGCAA
Source organism: Sulfurimonas sp. (assembly GCF_041563495.1). Lineage (GTDB taxonomy): Bacteria > Campylobacterota > Campylobacteria > Campylobacterales > Sulfurimonadaceae > Sulfurimonas. Next base: position 392,439 of record NZ_JBFFMZ010000001.1, on the reverse strand, counting down.
AGAGTGAAGATGACAAGACTTCTATTTTAGTGCGATTAAAAGATGCCGTGGAAGCAGGGTCGCTGGTTCATTTTTTACAGGATTTTGATGCAGAAAATATAAATCTTTCTAAAATCGAGTCCCGTCCTTCAAAAGATCAATCCGGTTTCGGGTACTGGTTTTATATAGATTTTTACGGACATATAGATGATGAAAATATACAAAGAGCAATATCTAAACACAACAGTGAAGTAACATGGCTTGGAAGCTATGTAAAGGGTGAAAATGAAATTTAATGCAAAGATGCAAGATATAAAAAACTATGAGGCCGGAAAGCCAATAGAGTTAGTTGTAAGAGAATTCGGCATAGAACCAAAAGACATTATTAAGTTAGCCAGCAATGAAAATCCAAATGGTTGTTCTCTAAAAGTTCAAGAAGCAGTATCTAAAATAATCTCTAAAATGGCTCTTTATCCGGATGATTCAATGCTGGGCTTAAAAAAAGCGCTAAGCAAAAGATTTGACGTAGAGGACGATAATGTAATCATCGGCTCTGGAAGTGATCAGGTTATAGAGTTTTTAATTCATGCAAAAGCAAATTCAAATTCTAAAATCTTAATGAACTCTATAACATTTGCTATGTATGAGATATACGCAAAACATGTTGGAGCGCAAATTCTTAGAACATCTTCGCAAGAGCATGATTTAGAGGAGTTTTATAAGCTTTATTTAGAGGAGAAACCTTCTATTATCTTTATATGCACACCCAATAATCCGACAGGAGATGCTATAGAAGCTGTAAAACTTTTTGAGTTTGTAAAAAAGATAGACAGTGATACTCTTGTAGTTGTTGATGGTGCTTACATGGAATATGCACTTGCTAAAGACGCTTCTAAAGAAGTAAAACCAAAAGATTTAATAAATCAGTTTGACAATGTCATATATCTTGGAACTTTTTCAAAAGCTTACGGTCTTGGCGGAATGCGTGTCGGTTACGGTATCGCAGATGCAAAAATCATAAAAGAGCTGTACAAACTCAGACCTCCATTTAACATTACAACACTCTCTTTAGAAGCTGCCACAGTTGCTTTAGAAGACGAAGAGTTTGTAAATAAAAGTGTAGTTGATAATTTTAATGAGATGAAACGCTATGAAGAGTTTGCAAAAGAGCAAAAAATAGATATAATTAACAGCTATACAAATTTTGTTACATTATGTCTAAATTCGAGTCAAAAATCATCTAAAGTTGCAGATCTTCTTTTGCGTAAAGGGATGATAGTCAGAGATTTAAGCGGGTATGGAATTAACGCCATAAGAGTAACAGTCGGCACAAAAGAGCAGAATTCACGTTTTTTTGAGTTGGCATCAAAAATTTTGTAATTATAAAATGGGAAGTTAATGGATTTTAAGATACTTTTTTCTCAGTTAGTTGTTCTGTATTCAAAGCTAACTAAACAGCAGAGAATTATTATTGCTGCAGCTATTGTAGGTATAGTGGCATTTTTAATATTCATGGTTGTATATACAGCTCAAAAAAAGACTGATGATAGTTTTGAAATCTTATTTAACTCTTTAAGTTCTGAAGATGCAGCTAAAGTTGTAGAACAGTTAGAAAAAGACGGCATTGTTTATAAACTAGAAGATAACAACGTTATTAAAGTTCCAAAAGATATTGTCTATAAAGAGAGAATAACTATAGCTTCTATGGGGATTCCTAAAAACAGCGGCGTAGGATTTGAACTTTTTGACACACAAGAATTTGGTGCTACGAGTTTTGACCAAAATGTTAAATACCTTCGCGCTCTGGAGGGTGAACTTTCCCGAACTATTAATGCTCTTGGTCCGATAGAGTCGGCCAGCGTAAGTTTAGCTCTTCCAAAAGAAACACTTTTTATTGCTAAACAAGTTGACCCTAGCGCTTCGGTTATGGTGCAGTTGGTTGAAGGTCAAAAACTGTCGGCTAAACAGATACGCGGTATTAAAAACCTTGTATCCGCAGCAGTACCTAAACTCACTTCCGACAATGTAATGCTTATAAACAGCGATGGAGAAACACTCGGTGATGAAGATGAGATGGCTCAGATGAGTGAGCTCTCAGCCGTACAGCAGAAGTTTAAAACAAAAGAAGAGAAAAAAAGACAGAGAAAGATCATACAGGTAATATCTCCTTTTGTAGGAGGAGATGAAAAAGTTGTTGCTCAGGTAACAATAGAATTTGATTTTTCAATTCAAAACTCCACATCTGAAAAATTTGATCCTGAAAATGTTGTAAGAAGTGAGCAGGTCAGTGAAGAAAAAAGAGAGGGAGGAACTCCGCCTGAGATAGGCGGAGTTCCGGGTACAGTTAGTAACATTGGTCCGGTTCAAGGGCTAAAAAGTAATCAGACAAGTGAAAAGTACGAGAAGAACACAGGTACGACTAATTATGAAGTAGGTAAAACCGTATCAACTACCAAATCGCAGTTTGCACGTATAAAAAGAATAAGTGCTGCTGTTATAGTAGATGGCAAGTACAAATATAAACTCGGTGAAGACGGTAAACCTACGTCAGACCTCGAGTATGAAGCATTGGAAGAGAGTGATTTACAGGCTCTTTCTTCACTAGTGAGTCGTTCGATAGGGATTAATGAGGCAAGGGGCGATGAGATAAGCGTTAAAAACTTACAGTTCAAAAGAAGTGACTCTCGCATTGAGATTAATGGTGTGACTCAAGCGGTTACGTTTAGTCAAACTTATTTAGTTCCATTTTCGGGAGTGTTTAAGTATCTTTTTGTACTCCTTTTACTTCTTATACTGTACAAAAAAGTTATATCTCCATTTGCTCTTAGAATGCTTGAGGTCTCTAAAGAGGATGAAGAGTTTGAACGCCCTTCACTTGATATAGACGATGACGAAGAAGAAGATTTGGTAGAAAAAGTTCAACAGATGCGTAGAAAAGTGGAGAGTCAACTTGGTGTTGGTGAAGGCTTTAATGAAGATGAACTTAAACATGAAGTACTACTGGAAAAAGTCAGAACAATGGCTGAAGATGCACCTGAAGAGATAGCGGCACTGCTTCAATCACTCTTAACCGAAGAGGAAGAAGTTGTCAGAGAAAAGAGGACAAGGTAATGAATTTAAGTCCAACACAACAAGCAGCATTCGATGAAATGAGTATGGCTGAGAAAATCGCTATTTTGCTAATGCAGCTCGGTGAAGAATCTACAGCGGCAATTTTCTCAAACATGACGGTAGATGCTATTACGGAAGTCTCAAAGTTCATTGCAGGTAATAGAACAGTAGAAAAAGCTGTTGCAACAGCGATTCTTGAAGAATTTCATGCTATTTTTCAATCTGGGCAATTCCTTACTACAGGCGGTATGGAGTATGCAAGAGAGCTTCTTTACAGAACGCTTGGACCGGAAGAGGCAAAGAAAGTTTTAGAAAAACTCTCAAAAAGTATGCAAAATACTCAAAATTTCTCATATCTTTCAAAAATCAAGCCTCAGCAATTATCAGACTTTATCATTAATGAGCATCCGCAGACTATTGCACTTATTTTAGCTCACATGGATGCAACGGAAGCTGCAGATACTCTGCAATATTTTCCTGATGATCTACGTTCTGAAGTTGCTATGAGAATGGCAAAACTAGGAGATATCTCTCCTTCAGTTATTAAAAGGGTCTCAGCAGTGCTTGAGTCTAAACTTGAATCTCTTGCTTCATATAAAGTTGAGGTTGGAGGGCCGAGAGCTGTTGCAGATATCTTTAACCGTCTTGGTGCAAAATCTGCAAAAGCTACACTTTCTCAAGTTGAACAGGTAGATGAAGAGCTCGCAACGCTTATTAAAGAGATGATGTTTACCTTTGAAGATATCGTGACATTAGATAAGGCTGCTATTACGGAGATTTTAAAAACTGTGGATAAGAAAGAGCTTATGCTTGCTCTAAAAAGTGCACCTGAAGAACTTAAGGAGAAATTTTTCTCTGCAATGTCTGAGAGAGCTAAAGATGCATTTGAAGAAGAGATGCAGTTCCTTGGTGCTGTTAAAATGAAAGATGTTGAGAGTGCTCAAAGAAAAATTGTTGAACTTGTTAACGGACTTGCTGAGGCTGGAACAATACAAATGGGTTCAACTGACGAGATGGTAGAGTAGGCAATAACAATGGCAACAGTAATCGCAAACGAAAGACTGACAAAACATACTATAGATAAGTATACTTTTAAAGTTTTACCTATGAAAGCGCCTAGTGGCGAAGAGTCTGAACCGGCACCAACAAAAGAGCATAATCCAGGACGCAGAGACAGTGACATAGATTCCAGTGCTTTGAGTCAAAATTCAAAAGATTCATTAATAGAGTCATTAATGAAAAAAACAGATGATATGTCGTCAAATTTTATAAAACTGCAGATGAAACTAGAAGCTATGACAGAGGAGCATACAGCAGAATTAGAAAAAGTAAAAGAAGCATCTTTTAACGAAGGAATAACTGCCGGAAAAGAGTTGGCAGCCAAAGAGCTTGAAGGCAATGTGTCAAATTCAATAGCCCAATTTTCCGCTTCTGTAGCTAAATTAGAACAAAGTGCCGCAGAGTATGAAAAAGCTTTAGAAGGTATCAAAAGTGAGCTGGTAAGTGCAGCCATAGATATTTCTAAAGAGGTTATAACTATTGAGTTGAATGAAAACTCAACAAAGATAGCAGAAATTTTATCAAAAGAATTAATAAAAGAGTTACAAAGTGCATCAAAAATAACACTCAAAGTAAACCCGAAAAACCATGGTGAGATTTCTCAAAGCCTGGGTTTACTGGAACATGTAAATATTGTTTCGGACAATGCCGTCAGTGAAGGCGGTGTTATTGCGATAAGTGATGCGGGAAATATAGATGCACAGATATCAAAAAGATTTGAAAGAGTAAAAAGAGCAGCCCTAAGTGAATAAAAAAATATGAATATTAAACAAAAAAGTATAAAAGAACTAGAGGTTCTTTGCCAAGATATAAGAGAAGAGATTTTAAGAGTAGTTAGTAAAAACGGCGGGCATTTAAGTTCAACACTTGGTGCAACAGAGCTGATTGTGGCGATGCACAGAGTCTTTGACTCGAAACAAGATCCCTTTATTTTTGATGTTTCTCATCAATCATATGCTCACAAACTTCTAACTGGCAGATGGGAAGACTTTGGTACGCTTCGTCAATTTGGCGGAGTATGCGGTTACACAAAACCAAGTGAGTCAGAACATGATTATTTTGTAGCTGGACATAGCTCAACATCTATTTCTTTAGGAGTCGGTGCTGCAAAAGCCATTGCCCTAAAAAATGAACAAAGCAGCAGAATACCTGTTATTATGATAGGTGACGGTTCTATGACTGCTGGTATGGTTTATGAAGCACTAAATGAACTCGGCGATAGAAAATATCCAATGGTCATCATACTAAATGACAATGAGATGAGCATCGCAAAGCCAATTGGTGCAATCAGCAGGATGCTTAGTTCTGCGATGGCATCCCCGTTTTATCAAAAGTTTAAAAAACATACTGAAAACTTTGTAGATAATTTTGGTGACGGTGCTCACTATATTGCTAAAAGAATGGAAGAGAGCTTAAAGCTTATCACTCCCGGTATGATGTTTGAAGAGATGGGAATCAATTATATAGGTCCTGTTGACGGACATAATCTAACTCAGTTAATAGATATTATGCAAACGGCAAAAAAACTTAATCAACCTGTTATCATTCACGCTCAGACTTTAAAAGGCAAAGGTTATGATATTGCTGAAGGTCAAGAAGAGAAGTGGCATGGAGTAGGCCCGTTTGACCTCAGCAACGGAGCAAGTTCTAAAAAATCATCTTCTAAAAGTGCAACACAGATATATACTGAAGCTCTTATGCATCTGGCAAAAAATGATGATAAAATTGTCGGTGCTACGGCGGCTATGCCAAGTGGAACAGGTCTTAGTGAATTAATGGAAGCTTATCCAAATAGATTCTGGGACGTGGCAATCGCAGAACAGCATGCGGTAACCTCAATGGCAGCTCTTGCAAAAGAGGGGTTTAAGCCATTTTGTACAATCTACTCCACATTTTTGCAACGTGGATATGATCAAGTGATTCATGATACATGCCTGATGGATCTTCCTGTTGTCTTTGCACTTGACCGTGCCGGGATAGTCGGAGAAGACGGTGAGACTCACCAAGGTGTTTTTGATATAAGCTTTTTAAGAGCTGTGCCAAATATGACTCTTTTTGCTCCAAGAGATGAGAAATCATTTCATCAGGCGTTAGGTTTTGCTGCAGATTATCAACATCCGTGCTCATTAAGATATCCAAGAGGTTCTTTTACCGAAACAGACTTGCCTGAATCAGCTCCGTTTGAATTAGGCAGATCTCAACTGCTCCGCTCAAATGAGAGTAATATACTTTTCATAGGTTACGGAAACGGTGTGGGACGTGCATATGAGACAGCAGAACTTTTAGATGCAGACGTAAATATACTAGACCTAAGGTTTGTAAAACCGCTTGATGAAGAGAAGCTGCGTGATATGGCAGCTAAACATAAAAAATGGTTTGTATTTAGCGACAGTTCAAAAATGGGTGGTGTAGGTTCTGCTATTTTAGAGTTTTTGGCATCAGAGAAGATTTTAGATGTTGAAGTTGAGAGTTTTGAGTATGAAGATGAGTTTATAACTCACGGGAATACAAAACAGGTGGAAGAGTCTTTAGGGCTTTTACCTAAACAACTGGCTAAGAGAGTAGAGGCACTCTCTTAGTTATTCTCCTATATCTTCATTCCATAATTCTGGAGATTCTTTTATAAAAGAATCCATCAGGTTACAGCACTCTTGATTATCTACAACTTCTACCTCTACACCTCGTGATTTTACATATTCTTCAGGACCTTGAAATGTTTTATTTTCTCCGATTATTACTCTTTTGATTCCATATAAAAGTATCGCACCGCTACACATGTCACATGGAGAAAGAGTTGAGTAAATAGTGGCTTTTTTGTAGTCACTAGCACTAAGTCTTCCTGCATTTTCTAAACAATCCATTTCTGCGTGCAAAATGGCACTTGATTTTTGAACACGTCTGTTGTGCCCCCGTCCTACTATTTTATTGTCAATGACAAGCACAGAACCGATAGGGATTCCACCCTCAGCTAAGCCTTTTTTTGCTTCTTTGATAGCTTCTCGTAAAAAAATATCCATTTTCTTATTCCTTCATCATCAATAGACCGGCGAATCTTCCGGTTATTCCATCTGCTCTATATGAGAAATACTTGTCATTTTTGCAACAGGTGCATTCATTTAATATTTCAATATTTTCTTCTTTTATGGCAGAAGTGAGCAGTTGAGTCATTAAGATTTTGTTTACATCTAAATAAAAGGAATCATCTCTTTTTTCTACAGCATAATCAAGATTCAGTTTTTTTGCTTCTTCGTAAATCTCATAACCGACTTCATAACAGCAGACACCGATATCAGAACCAATACTCACAAATATATTTTCTGTATGAGAGTCATATATGTTAGTAAAAGTGTTGATGACATTTTGAACTATATTTTTAAAAGCACCTTGTCGTCCTGCGTGTGCAACTGCTATGACTTTTTTTCTATCATCATAAAAGAGGATAGGGCTGCAGTCGGCCACCATAACCATAAGAGGTGTGTTCTTTTTATTGCTTATGAGGGCATCACAGGCAGGTGGATTGTCAAATTTGTCTTTTGCATCAACAACATGGACTATATTTGAGTGTATTTGCTTCATGTGAACAAGCGTTCTTCTGTCGTAACCAAGCTCAGATGCCAATATGTCGTGGTTTCTTGTCACAACCAAAGGGTCATCTCCTACGTGAAAGGCAAGGTTTAAAGAATCATATGGAGCACTGCTTAATCCTCCATCCTTAGTAGTGAACGCATGAGTTAAATTTGAGAAATTATTTAATATAGGACTTTGATAAATTTTCATATAATGATTATAACAAAATTTAAAGGCTTAATTTGAGTAATATTAGTATGTATCCCGTAACGCTTGATGGAAGCGATGTACAAAAAAAGCGAGAAGAGATAAGAGAGTATTTTCATAACACATATACTCTCTTTGAAAAAGTGTTTGAATTGTTAAAAGACGATAGCGTGTTTTACAAAAAATCTGAGCTTACCCGCCATCCTATGATATTTTATTTTGGACACACGGCAACATTTTTCGTAAACAAGCTAATAAATATGAAAATCATAAATGAAAGAGTAGATGCAAACTTTGAGTCAATCTTTGCCGTAGGTGTCGATGAGATGGCTTGGGATGATGTCGATTCTAAAAACTACGCTTGGCCGAAAGTCGATGAGGTCAGAGAGTATAGAGCAAAAGTCAAAGAGCTTGTGGATGAGCTGATCATGAACATGCCTCTGACTCTTCCGATAACTCAAGATTCCGATATGTGGATAATCCTTATGGGCATTGAGCACGAGCGGATTCATATTGAGACTTCTTTGGTTCTGCATCGTCAGATGCCCATAGAGTTTGTAAAAGAAGTCGATACATTTAAGATTTGCACTCACAGTTCTCACGCCCCTGCCAATGAGATGATAAACATAAAAGGCGGACATATAAAACTTGGAAAAGATGAGTCTCATCATCTCTATGGCTGGGATAATGAGTATGGCAATTATGAAGAGGATGTAAAAGATTTCAAAAGCTCAAAATATCTTGTAAGTAACGGTGAATTTATGGAGTTTGTAAACTCTGGAGGTTATGAGTGTGAAGATTTTTGGGATGAGGAAGGGAAAGATTTTTTAAAATACACCAAAGCCTCGCATCCGGTATTTTGGGTATTAGATGATGGGGTATATAAGTATAGAGCACTGAGTAAGATAATAGAGATGCCGCTTGACTGGCCCGTTGATGTAAATGCCCTTGAAGCAGAAGCGTTTTGCAGGTACAAGAGTAAAAAAGAGGGTGTGACATATACTCTTCCAAGTGAAGCTGAGTATAGAGCTCTGTATAATCATGCGGGTCTTGAAGATCTGCCTGGATTTCATGAGAGCAGGGCAAACCTTAACTTCTATCACTTTTCAAGTTCATGTCCTGTCAATGAGTTTAGCTTCAATGGAGTCTATGATGTAGTAGGAAATGTCTGGCAGTGGAGCAGAACCCCGATAAGAGGCTTTGAGGGCTTTAAGGTGCATGAAGCTTATGATGATTTCTCAGTACCTACATTTGATGATAGACATGCCATGATTCTGGGTTCATCGTGGGCTAGCAGCGGGAATCTGATAATGAAGCATTCACGTTACGCCTTTAGAAAACATTTTCCTCAAAATGCAGGTTTTAGATATGTCATCTCGGATAATACCGATGAAGCTCAAGCCGATGTATATGAAAGTGATGAATTAGTCTCACAATATTGCGAGTTTCAGTACGGTGAGACTTATTTTGGTGTCAATAATTTTGCCATAGAGTGCGCAAAAATAGCTTCAAAATATGCACTTAATAAGACAAAAGCACTGGACTTGGGCTGTGCGACGGGCAGAGCTACGTATGAGCTTGCAAAAGAGTTTGATGAGGTTGAGGGGATTGATTTTTCTGTTCGTTTTGTTCAAGTCGGAGCAAATTTAAAGGAAACGGGAGAGATAAAATTTCGCTTACCTGAAGAAGGCAGCCTTTTTAGAACAAAAAGTGTCACCATCGAAGAGTTGGGATATGAAAATTTAAAGGACAAAGTCTCTTTTTGGCAGGGAGATGCCTGTAACCTAAAACCAAATTTCAACTCTTATGACCTTGTAATAGCGACTAACCTGATTGATAGGCTCTATAATCCAAGACTATTTTTAGATACCATAGATGAGAGGCTAAACGATGAGGGCGTTCTTATTTTGACTTCTCCATATACTTGGCAGGAAAGCTCTACAGCAAAAGAGTTGTGGCTTGGCGGTTATGTAGATGCAGAGGGCAATGAGGTTAGGACTTTAGACACGCTAAAAAATATTTTAGGTGATAGATTTGAGTTGATTCATCTGCAGGACTTGGAGTTTGTTATAAAAGAGACTCCAAGAAAGTTTCAGCATACTATCTCACAAGTAAGTGTTTGGAAAAAACGTTGAAATACAGCTTTGAAAAATCAGCAGACAGAGAGCATACAAATGCAGAAAAGTATGCTCTAAGAGAGAAGCTCTTTGGTACAAAAGATGTGTTGCCCGTATGGGTTGCAGATATGGACATAGATACTCCTGATTTTGTATTGGATGCTGTAAAAAAGAGACTGCAACATCCAATCGTAGGATATGAAGAAGTGCCTGTTAGTGCCTTTGAAGCTCAGATAGAGTGGATAAAAAAAGAACACGGCATAAGTTTTGAGGTAGAAGATATGTTCTACTCACACTCTGTAGTAGCATCTATGAGTCTCGCTATTGAAGCCTTTAGTGATGTCGGTGATAAAGTGATAGTTCAGACACCAGTCTACCCTCCGTTTTTTCACAGTGTGATGAAACATGAGAGAGAACTGCTGAAAAATCCTCTAAAGCAAAACGCGGACGGAAAATATGTTTTTGACATAGAAGATTTAAAGTCAAAGATTGATGACAAAACAAAACTTCTGCTTCTGTGCTCGCCTCATAATCCAGTGGGAAGAGTTTGGCATAAAGAAGAATTAGAAGAGATTTTACAAGTCTGTTTAGAGCATAATATAGTCGTCTTTAGCGATGAGATACATTCAGATTTAGTCTATGCTCCAAACAAACATATCCCTTTTGCATCAATCAGTAAAGAAGCAAGAGATATCACGGTAACTGCAATAGGTGTGGGAAAAACTTTCAATATGGCAGGCTTTGCGATGAGCAGTGTCGCTATACAAAATAAAGAGTTAAGAGAAAAGTTTTCAAAATGTTATAAATGTGTTCATTTTGCCGAAGGCTCAGTTCTAAGTCATGCTGCATTTGAATCTGCATATATAAACGGTAAAGAGTGGCTTGAAGATTTAAAGAAGCATCTGCAAAAAAACTACAAGATGCTTCAAGAAGTCTGCGAAAAATACAGCGAGCAAATAAAAATAATACCTATTGAGGCAACATATTTAGCTTGGCTTGACTGCCGAGGTATGGATCTAAGCTCAAAAGAGTTGAGAAGGTTTTTTGTTGAGGAAGCAAAGCTTGGTCTTAATGCCGGTCTTAGTTTCGGCAGAGAGGGCGATGGTTTTATGAGATTGAACTTTGCGGTATCAACTACAATAATGTTAGAAGTAATTAAGCGATTAGACAAAGCACTTTCGCTAAAATATCGCAAATTATTATAATAGTAGGAAATTACATTGGCAGCATTTGATTGGGATGAATATAAAGAGTTTAAAAAGTTCAGTGGTAAAGATGATAAGCTTCAGGTAGCTATAGACTTTATGAGAAGTTACTACAACATGAGTGGTCCAAGAGAGCTATATGAGATGCTAAGAGAAGATGACATTGGTAAAATGATGTTAGAAAAAAGAGATATTACAGATGCAGAAGGTTTAGAGAACTTTATGTTTCAGTAATATGAATAGTGACTTAGAAAAAATAGTAAAATTTATAAAAGAGCACCATGTTCTGAGTCTTGCAACTTTTGCAGACTCAGAACTTAGTGTTTGTAACCTCTTTTACGCTTTTGATGAAAAAGAGGTCTCTTTTGTCGTTGCAAGCAGTGACGACACAACGCATATACAACACATATTAAAAAATCCAAATATTGCCGGAACTATTGTTTTAGAGACAAAAACTGTCGGTAAAATCCAAGGTTTGCAGTTTAGGGGAACTTTCTCGCTTTTAAAAGATGAAAATCTTAAAAAGCTGTACTTTAAAACATTTCCTTACGCCTTGGCAATGAGTCCAAAACTTTGGAAGATAAAAATAGAGTATTTTAAAATGACGGACAATAATCTAGGGTTTGGAAAAAAGATTATTTTGAAGGCGCCTTTTCTTTAAACATCGAACAATCCATACCACTGCTTTGAAAAACTACAAGTGAAGGAATTTGCTGTGATTTAAAGCCATAGGCCTTACACCCGTGTGGCTGGTTTTTCTGCCAGGTTACAAAATAAAATTGGCATCTTCTGCAATTGATTCTTTTCATAAATCTTTCTTTATTTAAGTAGGGAATTCTAGCATATTAGATAAAATAAACGAATTAATTTATTAAAAAGAGAACTTAACCTATGGACAAAATATTATTAATGCTACAGCTTCAAGCACAACTAAATGATGCTACAAACGGTGAGAAGTGGACTAAAGGTGTTACAAAGAATGGAAAAGAGATCAATTGGAAGAGATGCATTTATATGGAATGTGCAGAGATGATCGACAGTTTTTCATGGAAACATTGGAAAAGCATCCATCAAGAGCCTGACTGGGAGAACTTGCAGATAGAAGTCATTGATGTGTGGCACTTTATAATGAGTTTGGCTATTGAGAATTATTCACAAACTCTAAGAGGCCAAATTGAAGATTTAGCTATAAATATTTCAAGCCTAGAGAGCTTTGCTGCCATAGACACAAATAATGAACTTTTTGGATCTCAAAGAGATATTATCAAAAAAGTTGAGGATATTATGCTTGCCGTTTTGAGCCATGATGAACTTGACCTGGATGCTCTTGTAACAGACTTTTTTGATTTGGCTCTAATGAGCGGTCTTGACTTAGAAACTTTGTACCGTCTGTATGTAGGTAAAAATATTTTAAATCAGTTTCGTCAGGATAACGGTTATAAAGACGGTTCTTACATCAAAGTTTGGGACGGCGAAGAAGATAATGTTGTCATGAAACGAATTTGGGAAGAAAACGGTGATATTAAGCCTGATACTCTTTATAAAGAAATGACCAAACTATATTTAGCCCTTACTAAGAGTTGATTATTGAGCCAGATATTAGAAGTTAAAAATTTATCTTTCGGATATAAAAAAGATGTTTTACTTTTTAATGATCTCTCAATCACTTTAAAAAAAGGTGAGATAAAGGCTATAGTCGGAGCCAGTGGTGCAGGTAAGAGTACACTTTTTGAGTTGATACTGGGTAACTTAAAACCTATCAGCGGAAGTGTGAAATGTGCAGAAGCATCCGAAGTCTTTCAAGACCCTTACAGCTCATTTCACCCAAGTTACTCTTTGTTAAACCAAATAAAAGATGTGGCATCTACGGATGAGATTGATGTTTATCTTAAAAATCTGAATCTTGAACCCAAAATACTTTCAAAACTTCCGCATGAACTCTCAGGCGGGCAGCTTCAGCGTGCTTCCATACTTAGAGCGATGCTGATGAAACCGGATATCTTACTGTTAGATGAGCCGACATCTGCTCTTGATAATGTCATACAGCTTGAAGTTATGAATATGCTGATGAACTCTCTTGATAAGATGGGAATGCTTTTAATCACACACGACTTGGAGCTTGCAAAGTGGTGTGCTGATGAGATTATTATGTTATAACTATGTAATTATTTTAAAAAATATTTAGCAGCATAAAATCCGCCACCGGCCATAAAAATAGTTCCAAACGAATTTAGCGAGATATTTGCAAGTGCCAAAAAGATATGACCGCCTTCTAGGAGTAAAAAACTCTCTATGGCAAAAGTCGAGTATGTTGTAAGGGCACCTAGTATTCCTGTTGAGAGAAAAGATTTTGCAGAAAGAGAAAAAAGTGTAGTATACATAAAATAAGCGATGAGTATACCCATTAAAAAACTGCCTATCAGGTTTACTCCAAGAGTACCAAACGGAAGATCATGAGGTAGTCTGTGAGATATCAGACCATTGAAATATGCTCTTAAAACAGCTCCGATAAAACCGCCGCTACCTATGGCCAGGATTGTTTGCCAACTCATCATCATATACCTTTTGCATTTTTGCTCTTAACTCATTTAGCCATTCTTTGTCATTTTTATCGGCTATAAACGATTCCATATAAATTACTTTTATACGACCCGGTTTGTAATAAAAGTTTTTAACATTGTAATATTTGGCTGTTTGCATAAGTACTACTGGTTGAACACGAAGTTTATATTTGTCTGCAACCATCTTAGCACCTGATTTAAAAGGCAGCATTTTTCCCTTTGTTGAACGTGTCCCTTCTGGAAACATGGTGATTGTTCTGCCTTTATCAAGTCTGCTTTTTGCATCTTTTAAAAGTTTAATAAGGGAAGTTTTACTTTCTCTTTCAACTGCTATATCTTGTGGCAGTTTTAGAGCAAGTCCAAAAAAAGGTATCTCAAAAAGCTCTTTTTTTGCAACCCATGCCAAGTCTTTATTTGTGATAGTCTCCATAATTCCTATGTCTAAGTCACTTTGATGATTTAGTAAAAACATCTGAGTCTCGGGATCTTCTTTCCCTTGGATATCAACTGAATAGAAAGTCGTAAGTCTGATTATCCATGCGGATATTTTTCTAGAGTATGGTCTCGGGACAATATAATAAAGCAGTATCATCAAGCCTAAAGAAGATAATATGACTATTGTCGCAAAAAGCCAACTAATCCTTGCAAATATCTTCATTTTTCACCCAACCTATTTTTTCATTTTTTAGTTTTACTTTTACAAAATCTTTTATGCTTCCCTCTTTTTGCAAATGGTATACGCTGCTTGTTCTTTCAAAAATTGTTCCATTATTAACAGGAAGAAGGTAGATGCTAGATCCTACCTTTATACACACCTCTTTAGAGGGTACTCCAATATAAGCAATATAAGCTAAAGGGATAAGAATAAAAATCAAATATATATACTTTTTTCTCCACAGTATAAAAATAAATGCTACAAGGGCAATTATACCTGCTATAGTCATTTTTAATCTTTGACGAGATTGATCGATCGGTTTAAGGTCAGTTTGTGTAGTCACACTGTCATCATTTACTATTATAGGAATATTTAGACGTAAAAACTTGTTTTTTTCCAAGTTAAAGTATGTAAATGAGAAGTTTTGAATATCTTTATTTATTACAACGTAATAAACTATTTTAGAGTCAAAGTGTGATTCTGTAATTGATTCGATACCTTGCTTATAAACATTCTGGAGTTTAAATGCACTGATATCACAGTTTGTAGCAGTCGCTACAAAAACTACTATATTGTGTTGTTCATCATAAGAAGTAGTCTTATACTCAAGCAATTCGAAAGAGTTTGCAATTATATTTGAAAAGTTCTTTTTTGGATTAAGAGTTACTACATTTAGCTCTTTTCCGTTGAGTGTGGTATCTTTATACACAGTGTTATTATAATCATGCAGCGTGGCAGTAAAGTCCGGCAGTACAGCTTTGCTTGACGTTGTTAAAAAATAAAAAGTATCATGGTAATATTTAGGGTCTTCTTCTCTATATGGAATCTCATTAAGGATTTTAAGACCTTCATGATTGGTAAGTTCGTAAGTAATATCTACAAAAGAAGGAACAGTGGAGAGAGTTTTGAGAGTTACGGAAAATATTTCACCTTTTATAACTCTATCGGGTGTTTTTTCAAAACTAAGATATAAAACTTTTGGTAAATCCGGAGTTATTTGATTATTTTCATATGAATTATATGTGTTGTTAGTATCATTAATGATAGTAGTAGTTTCATTTGAGCTTAGGGTTGTAAACAGTAACAACCCTAAAAGAAGTAAACGCATCACGCTTCTAAAAATCCTTGAAGCATTTTAACTCCATCATCACTCCCTAGAAGTGATTCCATTGCACGTTCAGGATGAGGCATAAGACCAAATACATTTTTTTCTTTGTTGCATATACCTGCAATAGATTCAACACTTCCGTTAGGGTTTAGTATATCACCGTTTGCATCTGTATATTTTAAAAGTATTTGATTGTTTTCTTCCAACTCTTTTAGTCCATCGGCATCTATAAAGTAGTTTCCGTCATGGTGAGCAATGGGAATATTTACAACATCATTATTATTTAGTTTTTCTAAGAAGATATTGTCATTGTTTATAACTTTTAGGTTATGGTGCTTAGAGATAAAGTGAAGGCTCTCATTTCTTTTAAGTGCACCCGGAAGCAGTCCCGATTCAGTTAAAACCTGAAAACCGTTACAAATGCCAAGAACTTTACCACCTGCTTTAGCATATTGACCAACTGCTTTCATTACAGGACTGAACTTAGCTATTGCTCCGCTTCTTAGGTAATCACCGTATGAGAAACCGCCTGCAACTACTAAAAGATCAGTATCACTTGGAATTGATTCGGACTTGTGCCAGATTATCTCTGTCTCAGCTCCCAATTTTTCAAATGCATGTTGTGTGTCGTATTCACAGTTAGTTCCAGGGAATTGAAGGATAGATACTTTCATTAAACTAGCTCTATCTCATAATCTTCAATTACCGTGTTTGCCAAAAGCTCTTCACACATCTTAGTCACATCAGCCATTGCTGCTGTTTTATCTTCAGTTTCCAGTTTTAAAATAATTTGTTTGCCGACACGAACATCGCTTACATTGTCAAAGTGAAGAGAGCCTAGAGCGTGGTGTACAGCTTTACCTTGAGAGTCTAAAACACCTGCTTTAAGAGATACGTTTACTATTGCTTTTATCATTATTATTTTCCTAAAATTCTATTTAATACTTGCTCGTAAGCTACTGTTATTCCGCCGAGACCTTGACGGAATCTGTCTTTATCCATCTTTTCGCCGCTCTCAACATCCCAAAAACGACAATTGTCCGGAGATATCTCATCAACCAAGATTATATTTCCGCTGCTGTCTTTTCCAAACTCTAATTTGAAGTCAACAAGATTAAGACCTTTTTCAAAAAAGTAAGGACGAAGAATATCGTTTACCTGTCTCGCCATTCTTCTAAGCTTGTCAAGTTCATCTTGGTAATCTACCAGTCCAAGTATTAAGGCATGCTGGTCATTTAGTTTAGGATCACCCAACTCATCATTTTTATAATCAAATTCAACTAGAGTGAACGGAAGAACTTTTCCATCTTCTATACCAAGGTTACGGCTCAAACTACCGGTTGCAATATTACGCACTATAACTTCGATTAAAATCACATCGACTTTTTTGTGAAGCATGTGATTGTCATCTAGCATCTTTACAAAGTGAGTTTGGATTCCGTTAGCTTCTAAAAGTTTAAATAGCTCAGTAGAAATTTTATTATTAAGTGCGCCTTTACCGGACTCACTTGATTTTTTTTCGCCATTAAACGCTGTTAAATCATCTTTAAACTCTGAAATTACTAAGTTTTCATCAACAGTTAAAAATAATTTTTTAGCTTTTCCTTCGTAAAGTAGTTCTCTTTTTTCCATTTCCTATTTATCCTTTTACTATTATTAACGCTTTAATAACATCAACCGATTCTTTTAGTTGAATATCTTTATACAATTGTTCTTTCGTAATTATATCTTTTTTAGCCTTATCTTTTTTAGACTTTTTATCTTTATCTTTGTCATTACCGTTAACTTTAACAAGTTCTTCTTCTAAGTGTTTTTTTAGATCAGCCTCTTTAATAGAAAATCCGTTTTCTTTAGTCTGGACTTCTCCGGGTTGAACTTCAATATCCGGTTTAACTCCGACAGCTTGAATAGTCCTTCCGCTTGGAAGGTAGTATCTTGCAATTGTAAGTTTGATAGCTTCTTTTTGAGTAATAGGGAGTACTACTTGAACACTTCCTTTTCCAAAAGTGTTTTCACCGATGATTACACCACGTCTGTGGTCTTGAAGTGCTCCGCTTACAATCTCAGATGCAGAGGCGCTTCCTCCGTTTACTAAAACAACTAAAGGTACATTTGTAATCGTATTGCTCTTTTTTGCTTTGTATACTTGGTTGTCTGATTCCTTGCGGCCTTTTTGAGAAACAATATCTCCCTCATTCACAAATAAATCAACAAGTCCAACAGCCTGGTCAAGTAAACCGCCCGGGTTATTTCTTAAATCAAGAATGATTCCTTTTGTGGTTGCTTTTTTCTTGTTTATAGATTTCATTACATCTTCAACAACTTTTTTATCAAAGCTTGTAACACGAACATATAGAATATCTTTGCCGATAGTTTTTGTGTAGACTGACTCAATAGTTATAATACCTCTAACTATTTTTATAGGAAGGGGTTTAGCTTCTCCTTTACGGACAATTGTAATCTCAATAGGGTCACCCACTTTTCCTCTCATAATAGAAACTGCTTCATCTATTGTCATATTCAGAGTCGATTTTTCGTTAATCTTTAGGATTATATCACCGGCTTTGAGTCCCGCTAAATCTGCAGGAGTACCCTCAATAGGTGCTATTACAGTCAGTGCCCCGTCTCTGATTCCTACAGTGATGCCAAGTCCTCCAAATTCACCGTCTGTTTGAACTTTTAGTTTTTTATAATCTTTTTGAGTAAGAAAGTTTGAATGGGCATCAAGATTACTCATCATACCTTGGAGTGCTTTGTCCATAAGTTCTTCAATCGTAACGTCATCGACATTGTATTGCTCAACTATGCTTATAACCTTTGTAAATTTAGCCAGGGCTTGAAGTCTTGAAGCTTCTTTTTTAGTGTCCTCACCAGTATTATCAGTAGTTTTTGCAAAAAGTTCTGCAGAAAAAATTATAGAGATTGCAATTGTTGCAGCGGCAAAACCAAGAGTTATATATTTTTTGTTTTTCATATTTTTTCCTATTATATTTAAAGAGGGATATTATAGTAAAAAGCTGTTTAAATAACAACTTTATTGATTTGTGACCAGATATATTTATATTATTTCTATATAATACGAAAATTAATAAAAGCATTATTTAAAAAGGGATAAAAATGAGTACAATTAAAGAGTATTTAACATCTGACCATGCTAGATGCGATGAGTTCTTTGCATCTATGGAAGCAAAAGCAAATGAGTCTTTATCAGATGCAAAAAGTGATTTTGAAGAGTTCGCAAATGCTACAGAGAGACACTTCCAGATGGAAGAGAGAGTTATGTTTTTAGAGTTTGAGACTAAGACAGGTATGACAGAGGGTCCTACTGCCATGATGAGACATGAACATGTTCAAATGAGAAATCTGATAAAACAGATGGGCGAAGCTATTGATGATGGAAACAAAGATAAGTTTTTTGGACTTTCAGAGACTCTTATGATTCTTATGCAACAACATAACATGAAAGAAGAGCAGATGCTATATACTATGGCTCAACAACATTTAAGCGCAGAGGCACCAAGAATAGTAGATATGATGGAGTCTATGATTGTTGAGTAGTTTTATCGGAGTCAATTATGGAACTTAACGGTTTATCAATAGATCAAGCCCCTCCAATATTTGCGCCAATCAGATTTTATTTAACGGCACCGCTGTTTGCAATACTTGCGGGATTTTTAATCTTTTTTAGCGATGCCGGTATTTTGATGAGTAGATATTCTACGGATGCTATTGTCATTACACATGCATTGACAATCGGTTTTTTAGGTTTTATAATGCTTGGTTCATTAACTCAGATGCTTCCTGTTCTGGCAGGTGTGCAAATCCCAAGAGTAAATTTAGTCTCAAAAATTTCATATATCTTTTTAGTCCTTGGTACTCTTTTTATGATACTTGGACTGAAAAATGAAGCTGTTGTCTTTGATACGGCTGCCCTATTTTTACTAGGTCTTGGTTTTAGTATGATGATAGTGGTTATCGCAATGGCGATAGTCAAAGTAAAAAACTTTAGTCCTACCGTAAAAGCAATGAGCGTCAGCCTCGTATTTGCATCTATAACAGTTTTAATGGGACTATTTTTACTATTTACTTATGTTGATGAGGACTATGCACTTTACAGAAATGTTGTCGCGAATGTTCACAGTGTGTGGGGAATATTCGGATTTGGAGGAATCTTGATTATAGGTGTAACATTTCAGGTTTTGCCGATGTTTTATGTTGCACCGAGATTTAAACAGTTTTGTAAAAGAAGAGTAGTCTTGCTTATTAGTCTTGGTCTAGTGATCTGGTTGCTTACAAATGTATTTGCAGAGTCTTACTCTGTCATCGGAAAGTCTTGGATTGCACTTTTTTTCTGGGCATTTGCCACTACTGTTTGGCGAAAGTTGAGTGCTCGTCGCCGTCCTATAAGTGATGTGACGGTATGGTACTGGAGAATTGCGAGTATATCTTTGACTCTGGGAGCTTTTCTTTGGATTTTTGATGAATACTTTCATCATGAGTATATAGTAATGGTAGCTATTTTGCTTGGCGGCGGGTTTATACTCTCGATAATGATGGGAATGCTTTATAAAATAATCCCGTTTCTTGTCTGGTTTCATCTTAATGCCATGGGATACATGAGTATTCCTACAATGAATGAGATGATAGATAAAAACTTATCTAGAATCCAATTTATTTTATTTGTGGCATCTTTAATCGGTTTTATCTTTGCATTTTATATTCCTGTTTTACTAAAAATTTCTGCACTTAGTTTTATAATAAGTATGGTAATTTTACAATATAATGTCATAGCACCGGTTTTGATATATAACAAGACTAAAAAAACTAAACCTGATTTTGACATGAGTGCATTTACAATAACTTAGGGTGGTGATGAAGAATATAATTTTAATAGGATTTATGGGAGTTGGAAAGGGTAGTGTGGCCAGAGAAGTCATAAAACACTCTGATTACATTGCCATAGATACCGATGATCTGATTGAGAGTATGCAAAACAAAAGAATCAAAAAGATTTTTGAAGAAGATGGTGAAGCTTATTTTAGAAAATTAGAGCATGATGTCGCTCTGTGGCTTGAATCAAGTGTTAAAAATACTCTTATTTCGACAGGCGGCGGTTTTTACAAACAAAAAAATCTAAAAAAAATAGGTATAGTAGTCCTTTTGGATTCACCGTTTGACAAGATAATAAAACGAATCAAAAATCATCCAAATGCGGATAGAAAACTTAAAAAAAGACCTCTTTTGAATGACTTGGAAAAGGCAAAAGAACTTTATAACGAGCGTCGTCCCGAATATCTTGCTTTAGCAGATATTGTCATAGACGTAACAAAAAAAAGCGCGTTAGAGTGCTCAAATGAACTTCTTAAAAAGGTGAAAAAACATGCGTAAGATTTTAATATACTTAATGTTGCTGTTTTCTACAACGATTATGGCATCAGAGATTAAATGGGCTAAAGATTATGATTCAGGAATAAAAGAGGCAGCAAGATTCGTTAGGCCGGTACTGTTCATCTCATCAAGACATACATGCAAGTTTTGCGTTATCCTGGATAATACAACTTTAAAAGATGAAAGAGTTGTAAAAGCTTTAAATAAAGACTTTGTTTCTATTATTGCATACAGTGATGAACAGGATTATATGCCTAGAGAGCTTTACCAACCGGGTACACCGGCAATATGGTTCTTGTTACCAAGCGGTGAGCCGATGTTCCAGCCAATCATGGGTGCAATAGATGCAGAGAATTTTTTAAATGCACTAAAAATTGTTAAAAAAGAGTTTGATGACTTCATGAAGAGCGGAAAATAATTATGATTTTCACAGATACAAATAAGAGTGATTTTGCTGATAATTTCAATGAACTTTTACAACGGGGAAAGATGGACATAGCACATGTAAGTGCTATTGTCGGAAATATCATAAATGAGATCAGAGAGGATAAAAACAGCGCTTTAAAACAACATATAGCAAAGTTTGATAATTGGACTCCTTTAAGTGATGAAGATCTGAAAATTTCAACGGAATCTATGGAAAAAGCTTATAATAATATAGACGCAAAATTAAAAGCTTCTTTGCACTTGGCATATGATAGAATTAAAGTTTATCATGAAAAACAAAAGCCAAAATCATGGTTTGACACGGAAGACAATGGAACAATTTTAGGTCAAAAAGTTACGGCGGTAGATAGTGCAGGGCTTTATATCCCAGGCGGAAAAGCAGCTTACCCGTCATCACTTTTGATGAATGTTATTCCTGCACAGGTTGCGGGAGTTGAAAATATAGTCGTATGTACACCGACACCCGATAATGAACCAAATGAACTTCTTCTTGCTGCTTGTCATCTTTGCGGTGTCAGTGAAGTTTACAAAGTGGGCGGAGCGAGTGCAATCGCTGCAATGGCTTATGGAACTGAGAATATACCAAAGGTAGATGTGATCACAGGGCCTGGTAATATTTTTGTAGCAACTGCAAAAAAGATGGTCTTTGGTGATGTGAATATTGATATGATTGCAGGGCCTAGTGAGATAGGGATACTGGCAGATGATAGTGCAAATGCTAATCATCTTGCGGTAGATATGTTATCTCAAGCTGAACATGACGAGATGGCAAGTTCTATCTTAATAACTCCATCACAAAAGTTGGCAGATGCAGTAAAGATTGAGATAGAAGAGTGGCTGAAAAAACTTCCACGTGAAGAGATAGCAAGAAAATCAATGGAAGAGCGCGGGGCTATTATAGTCACATCGGATATGGATGAAGCTATAAAACTTATGAATGAAATAGCGCCTGAGCATCTGGAAGTCGCAACTGATAATTCTTTTGAACTTCTGCCGTTTATCAAACATGCAGGTGCAATTTTCTTGGGGCATAACACTCCTGAGGCAATCGGTGATTATGTAGCCGGACCAAACCATACTCTACCTACCGGCGGAACAGCCAAGTTTTACTCTCCGCTCGGAGTAGAGAATTTCATGAAGAAAACTTCAATCATCTCTTTTTCAAGTAAAGCTATAAATGAGATAGGTGAAGAATGTGCGCTTATAGCAAACACCGAAGGCTTGACGGCTCATGAGCAATCAGTGCGAGTAAGACTTAGCAAATAACATTAAATAATAATAATTGACTTTGTTATTTTAATTAGTTATACTTTTTAATTATAAAATTATTTATAGATAAAGTAGCTTTGCTAATGAGAAAATGTGAGTCGAATATATTAGAACAATACCGATATATTGTAGATGAAACAAGCATGGTTTCAAAGTCTGATTTAATTGGGACTATAACTTACGTAAACAGCAAGTTTCTTGAAGTTACCGGTTACACTGCGCAAGAACTTTTAGGAAAACCGCACTCTATTTTAAGAAATCCGGAGACTCCGGTTGAAGTTTTTAAAGAGCTGTGGGATACTATCCAGGCAAAAAAGGTTTGGAGCGGTGTAATTGAGAACCTTAGAAAAGACGGCACAAAATATACTGTAGAAGTTTCCATATATCCTATTCTTAACTGCGATGGTGAAATACTGGAATACATATCTATTCGCAATAATATCACAAAACTTATAGAATTAAATCAAAAAAATGAAACTCTTCGTGAGCATGATATGCAACAACAACATATTGCAAGAGAAAAACTTGAATCCGGTATTGTAAATGAGTTGGATTCACAAAGCTGTAAAGTTATTTATCATCCATCAGGCATTATAAGCGGTGATTTTTATTCAATTTACAAACGTGAAGATGGCTCAATATTTATATATCTGTTAGATGGGCAAGGTCATGGCGTCTCTCCTGCAATGACTGTTTTTGCAGCCTCTGCAACCATTAAGCAGCTTCATAATGAAGAAGGCTGTTTGAAAGAACTGGGAAAGAAGTTTTTTCCTACGATAAGAACATTTTTGGGAGAGCTTGAACAACTCTCGTATATAATGATTATGATTTGTCCGGAAGGGAAAAAACTGACTTACGCATCTGGCGGGATGTATCCTTTTAAAGTTAAGATAAATGATGAGATTATTAGGATAAAAGCAAATAATCTTCCCTTCATGGAATTTTCGGAAATACCTGAAGTAGATGCTATTGATATAACTGATTGGAAATCTATTTTGTTATACAGTGATGGATTGGTAGAACATGAAAATAAAGACGAAAAGCACTTTTTACCAAGAGAACTTATCAATGACCCTAAACTGATAGACTACGCTTTAAACTCACTTCATAATTATGAATTTAGTGATGATGTAACTTTGATTCATTTACAAAACAGATTTAATGCTTAAATATATTCAATAAAACTTCACACTCGCCTATATCAAAGCTCTCTACTGCAATAGATAACTTCTTAGAAATATTTTTAAAACTCTCAATATTGTCTTTTTTTGCATAGAAATCAAGTTGATCTGCAAATTCTTGAATCAACTCTATATCTCCCGCTATTTGAGCATTACGTAGTAGCTCTTTAAGAGACGGGTATTTATCTAAAGAGATATCGTTTGTTTGAAAGTGACTGTTAATCTTGTCATTTTTTAATGGTTCGATTTTAGATTCTAAAAATTCAGACATCGCAAATAATAAATCATTTTCTTTTAATGGTTTATGTAAAAAATTATCAAATATGTCATGTTCAGGATTTTTCATGTTAAATACTACAGATGCGGTTATTGCAATTACCGGTATGTCTTTAAAGTTTTTAATCTCATTTGTAGCCTCAATCCCATTTTTCTTTGGCATTTTGATATCCATAAGGATTAGATCTACATGCTGTGCTTTAGCGATATCCACAGCTTCTTGTCCATCTACTGCTTCTAAAATTGTTAGTGGCGTGTCTTTTAGATACTCCATGATCAGTTTTCTGTTTAGTTCAATATCATCTGCAACAAGTATAGTCGCCTTGTTAAATGTAATTTTTCTATTTCGTTTTAAATATGTGTTTTTAGTGTTATTTGCTATCTCAACATCATATAATGTGATTCTAAAGGTTGAACCTTCATTCTTAGTACTGTTGACACTTATTTTTCCGCCCATCAAGTTGACTAGTTGCTTTGTAATAGCCAATCCAAGACCTGTCCCGCCATACTCTTTATTGCTTTGATTTGTATGTTGTGAAAATGCTTCAAACATTTTTTCTTGCTCAGGTGTATTCATGCCTATTCCGCTGTCTTGAACTTCTAAAATCAGGTTGACCCGATCTTTGTTTTCACTTGAAGAGGTAAAGATATTTAAATTAACATAGCCATTATGAGTGAATTTAATAGCATTACTCATAAGATTAAGCAGTATCTGTCTCACTCTTACTTCATCAAGCATTAAAGCCTCAGGAACTAAATCATCTATTTTTACGTTTAATTCCAATGCTTTGGATTTTGCTTTATGGTAAAAGACATTTTTAATCTCATCTCCGACTGCTCTTATGTCTGTGGCTGTCTTTTGTATTTCCAGTTTTCCTGCTTCAACTTTTGAGAGATCCAATATATCGTTGATTATTGCAAGGAGTATTTTTGAGCTGTCTTGAACAGATTTCACATAATTATGACTTGTAGTGTCTTGAACAGTTTTTTTCAGTAAATCAGTAAAACCGATAATTGCGTTCATAGGCGTTCTGATCTCATGTGACATATTTGCGAGAAATTCTGATTTCATTTTATTGGCAGAATCTGCATCTTCTTTTGCCAGTTTGAGCTCCAGAGTCCTTATCTCGACCATACTTTCAAGATTTTTGTTTACAGATTCCAATGCTTCTTTGGTCCTGTGTAACTCTTGATGTGTTTTATTCATATAAAAAACTATATTTGCAAGAACAAACCATTCAAATATGACAAATGCCCCATGCAGTAAAACTATGTCCAGACCGCATCCATAATTAAAAACAACAATAGGCGTATCAAATACATAGATGTTGTGCTGCTGCAGATAGTTAAAGAGCAGATGATGAAGTATGGTAAATATAGATCCAAGAGAGATTGTTTTATGGTCTCTATATATGACCAAAAATGAAAGTGCTCCAAAGATATGAAAGTGCATCTCTATTCGACCGAGACTCTGCTGTATCATGATGATGGAAAATGTGAGCAGGACCAACGCCAGAACATACCTGTATGTCTGTGTACCCGCAAATGATTTGTATGTAAAATAGGTTATCCCAAAAAGAGTTCCGCCGCCTATGAAACCTATTAAATATGCGTCAAAAAGATAAGCTGTTATAGTGGATACTATTATCCAATGTGCAAATACAAGTTTTAACATAAAGGCATCGGCATGTGCGTACTCTTTATTCATGTCTGATGACAAAGTGTTATTTAGGAAAAACAGTTTCAATAAACTATTCATAAAGCAACTCCTCTATATCTAGTTTTATTTGTTTAAAGTCATAAGGATAAGAATTGTATACATATCTTATCTCTTTTTTATTCCCCGTTCTTTTTATAAGATATAAATTTGCAGTGTGGTCATATTCTGTTTTGTCAAAAAGAGATTGATTAAAATAAACACTAAATTCTTTTGTGTAGTCTCTTACAATATCTTTGTCCAGATATATACCTTTAAACTCTTTATTGAAATAAAGAGCAAATTTTTCAGGAAGTTTTTTATCATTCGGCATCGAGATGTCCAAAAACTCTATACCGACTCTTTTTGTCGTATCATGTTCTAATGATTTGTATAATTTGTTTAAGTCATATAATCTTGGTGCACATATCTTGTCGCATCCCGAGTATCCGAAAAACAGAAGTTTGATGTCTTTGTCATCGTCCAATATAAGTGGCAGCTCAAACTCTTTGTACAAGGAGGTTCTTGAAATATTTTTGGTAAAAAAAGTAGGAATAATGACTATCAGCAGAGATATAACAACGACTAATGTCAGTATTAGTACACCATATAGTTTTTTTTTCATTATTTGTTGTATTTATTTTTTATTTTTAGTATTTCATCTATATTTTCAAACAGTAAATCCACAAGCTTAGGTTCAAATGCAAGTCCTCTTTGACTTTTTATAAAATCCAATGTTTCTTCAATGCTCCAGGCTTTCTTGTAAACTCTGTCATTGCTAAGAGCATCAAATACATCTGCTATAGCAGTAATCCTGCCAAATATATGGATATCTTCACCTCTTAGACTATTTGGATATCCGCTGCCGTTCCATTTTTCATGATGTTCATGCGATATGAGAGCTGCTGCTTGCAGAAGTTGATGTTTGGATTTGTTGAAAATTTCCCAACCAAAAGTAGTATGATTTTTCATTATCTGCATCTCTTTATCTGTAAGTTTTGCAGGCTTTAAGAGTATTGAATCGGGGATAATGACCTTACCTATATCATGCATAGGAGAAGCCATTTTAAGAAGTTTTACATTTTCTTCGCTGCAGCCATAGGCACTTGCAAGCAGTTCAGAGATTAAAGATACCCTGTTTACATGATCCCCAGTCTCTTTTGATCTCCATTCTCCAAGTTCACCCAGCGTGTGCAGAACTTCTTCTTGCGTTGCAATTATGTCATTTTGAAGTTCCATCTCTTTTGTTATATCTGTTCGTATGCTGATATACTCTACTATATCATTATTATAATTTAGAATCGGGAATATTGTTGCTTCAAAGTAATAGTAACTTCCATCTTTTGCAATATTTTTGATTAGTCCGTTCCATGTCTTTTTACTCTGTATAGTCTCCCACATATTTTTATAAAATTCATCACTAACTTCAGGACTCCTGAAAATCCTGTGATTTTTACCGAGGAGTTCTTCTTTTGAATACTTGCTTAGTTCACAAAATCTATCATTAACATAGGTTATATTTCCGTCCAAATCTGCTTTTGAGACTGAAGCACTGGCATCAACCGCTAGTTTGTATTGTTCTAATAATGTTTTGGTCTCATTTACTTCTTCACGAAGTTTTTCTTTGGCTTCGTGAAGATCTACATGTGTCTTTACTCGATGAAGAAGCTCAAGTTCATCAAAAGGTTTTGTAATATAGTCTTCTCCTCCATATTCAAAGCCCTTTCTAATATTTTCCTGGTTAACATTTGCACTTAAGAAGATAATAGGAATCTCTTTAAAGGTAGTGTCTTTTTTTATGATAGAAGCTGTCTCATAACCGCTTAGACCCGGCATATTGATATCTAGTAGTATAAGAGAGTATTTACGAAGCTGCAACTGTTCTATTGCTTGCTCTCCGCTTGTAGAAAAAAATATATTGTACAAATCTGTCGATTTTAAAACATTTGCTGCTAATTGTATATTTTTAGTATTGTCATCTACAATCAAAATATTATGTTTATTTATCATAATCAGCTACTTATGTTTATTTTAACTATTATAAATTGTACACGAATAATTCTAACAAAATCTTTAATGCAACATCACACTTTGTTATTTCACAAAACTACTCAACAATGAAAATTTATCAAAATATTATCACTTATTTATAACTAGTTTAAGGTTACTTAGATACTATTTTTAACAGTAAAAGACCCTATTTTACGACTATAAGGGGTTCTTTTGTAATGTATTAGACATAGTTATAAATCTTAAATTTGCCATTAAAAATTAAAAAAGGCCAAAGGAGAATATATGCAATTAGGGTTCCTAGTTGATTTGCATCTGTGTATGGGATGTAAAGGATGTGAGATCGCATGTAAAGTGGAAAATGAAGTTCCGCTTAGTACATGGAGACTCCGTGTTAAATATGTGGACGTGGGAACTTTCCCAGAAACAAAGAGAACATTTACTCCACTTAGATGTAATCACTGTGAGAATGCTCCATGTGAAAGAATCTGTCCGGTAAGTGCACTACATTATTTGGATAACGGTATTGTAAATATCGATAAAGAGCGTTGTATCGGTTGTGCCGGTTGTGTTATGGCTTGTCCATACGGAGCGATTTATATAGATCCTCAAACACAAACTGCTGATAAATGTACATACTGTGCACACCGTGTTGCGTCGTCCATGATGCCTGCTTGTGTTGTAGCTTGTCCTGTTCAAGCGAATATTTTCGGTGATTTAGATGATCCAACTTCAAATATATCTAAATATATCCAGCATAATCAAAGTAATGTTCAAGTACGTAAACCGGAGAAGGGAACAAACCCTCATCATTTCTATGTAAACGGAGGTAATGTTAACCTTAACCCTCTTGCATCTCATAGAGTAGAAGGTCATTCACTATTTAACAAGATTACAACACTTCCAGTAGGAGGACATCACTAATGGCAGCACATGAAATATTAGCAGCAACAAATGCTGTAGTAACTTTAGATGTAGCTTTACCGGGTACAGTTTGGCCTTGGTTGGTTACGGTAAATATGTGGGCAAAAAGTATTGGTACTGGTGTAATCTTTATGCTTTTCTTACTTCTTAGAACGCATCCTGATTCAGTAAAAAATTTAAGATTACCGACAGCGTTGGCTGCATTTATCTTTATTAATATATTCTTATTATTTACATTGGCTGATTTACATCAACCGTTTAGAATGTGGCATATATTTGTTTACCCTAGCTTCTCATCAGCAATTGCTTGGGGTTCAATGATGGCTACGACATTCTTGGGTCTATTGACTCTTCTAATCCTTTTAGCTTGGAAAAAGAATGACGAAGTATACGACAAAGTATTATTATGGACAACTATTTTAGCAATTCCTGTAACACTTTATACAGCTGCACTTATGTCTCAATGTACAGCTCGTGAATTATGGCAAATGCCGACAGAAGCAGCTCAAATGGTTTTAGCAGCACTACTTTCAGGTTCTGCATTTATGATTTTAATGGGTGGAAGCAAATTATCTTACGAAGCTAAAAAATCTTTAGGCGTAATACTTGGTTTAAGTGCACTAATGTCTTTTATTATCTATATGTCAGAGTATATTTTCGGTCCAATGAAAGCAGAAGAAGTTGCAGCAGTTTTAGAGTACATAAAAGGTGACGGGCCGTACACTGTTATGTTCTGGTTAGGTCAATGGATTACATATCTATTACCAATGCTTTTAATAATATTAAGTCGTTCAAGCAAAAGTGAGAGCATTTTAAAACTTGCAGCGATTTTAGCACTAGTGGGTTTATTCATAGTTAAACATGTTTGGCTGATGATTCCACAATTATTACCAATGAGTTAGGGAGAAATATAAATGTATTTACAAAGTAGAAGAACATTTTTAAAAGGTGCTGCATTCACAGTTGCTGGTGCTGCTATTGCTAAAGGTGTATTTACGACAGACGCACAGGCTGAGTCTGTTGCTGATAGCAAGTTTACAAATACTCCGGACTCATTGTCATTCTATCCTCCAATGGAGGAATGGGCTGATTTTAAAGAGTTAGACGGAGATGATTGGAAAAGAGGTGGTATTGATCGTCACGGTGTAAGAAGTGAATCAAATCCTGAAGGTATTGAAGTTAATGATTACATGATCGTTCCTACTGCATGTTCTAACTGTGAGGCTTCTTGTGGTCTTACTGCATGGATCGATAAAAAAACTTTTACAGTTAAAAAGTATATGGGTAATCCATTGCATCCGGCTTCTCGTGGTCGCAACTGTGCAAAAGGTTATGCAACACAATCACAAATGTATGATCCGGATCGTATCGCATTCCCACTAAAAAGAGCTCCAGGTTCTGCTCGTGGTGAAGGTAAATGGATTCGTACAACTTGGGATGAAGCAATGACTGCCATCGGTAAAAAGATGGGAGATACACTTGCAAAAGGTGACGAGTTATCCAAAAAAACAGTAATGTTCCATGTCGGTCGTCCAAATGAGAATGGATTTACAGGTAAAGTATGGCATACACTTGGATGTGATGCATTTAACTCACATACAAATATCTGTTCTTCAGGTGGTCGTACTCCGACTATCCAATGGGCAAATGATGATAGAAGTTCTCCGGATTGGGCTAATGCGAAGTTAGTATTCCTTAACTCATCTCACGCTGCAGATGCCGGTCACTACTTTCAACAATCAGCTTCATTTATCGCAGATGCCAGAGCTAAAGGTGCTAAACTTGTAGTTATGGATCCTCGTATGTCTAACTCTGCAGGTATGGCAGATTTATGGATTGCTGCATGGCCTGGTACTGAGCCTCTAATATATCTTTACCTAACTCAGAGAATTCTGAATGAAGGTAAAGTAGATAGAGACTTTGTTAAGAAATGGATGAACTGGGAAGTATTTTTAGATAACAAAAAATATTTAGATTTTATGGTTGAAAAAGGGTATATCTCTAAAGCTCCAACTAAAAATGATTTTGATACATTCTTGGATACTTTACAAGAACTATATACTCCTTATACTCTAGATCATGTATCTAAAGAGACTCATGTTCCTGCATATAAGCTTGAAGAGTTATATGATATGTTCATTTGGGCTGGTACTTCAATTTCTTCATATTTCTGGAGAGCAACTGCTGCGGGTAACCGTGGTGGCTGGATGAGTGGTCGTACAGGTTTCTTACCAATCGCTCTTCGTGGTGCTATCGGTCCTGAAGGTGGTACATTCTTCCACCATTTCCATGTTATTTCCGTAGCTGGTAAAGGCGGTAGTTCAACGGTAGGTCAAGGTAAGCGTGGTTCAAACATTCCTAAAGTTGATGTTTATAATGAGCTTAGTTTCCCGCCAGAGTGGCCACTATCGACTTATGAGATGTCATTCTTACTTCCTCACCTACTTGCAGATACTAAATGGCAGCAAAAATGGATTGACAAGGGTCTTAACGTACCACAGAAACTTTCTGTTTGGATTCCTCGTATGTATAATCCTGTTTGGATTAATCCGGATGGTTTCAGATGGATCGAGACTATCAAAGATGAGAAGAAAATGGAACTTACATTCAATCTTTCTCCTGTATGGTCTGAGACAAACTGGTATGTTGA
This sequence comes from Sulfurimonas sp., assembly GCF_041563495.1. GTDB lineage: Bacteria > Campylobacterota > Campylobacteria > Campylobacterales > Sulfurimonadaceae > Sulfurimonas. The sequence continues at coordinate 361,029 of NZ_JBFFMZ010000001.1, read as the reverse complement.
TTATATTCTACCTGTTGGTTTGGCCGGTGAAAGACACGATCAGCACTCTGAAGCTACAATGCCTGCAAGATGGACTTCATTCCGTCAACCAGTTATGAGAGTTGCTCTTGAAAAATCTGGTTGGAAACCTAAAAATCCAGCTCGTGCTACACTTGAAGCTCACATTAAAGCCGGACTTGGTGAAGTTTGGGAAGAGAATGAGTTTTGGTTTGACATGTGTGTTAATTACATCGATCCAGATGGTAAAATCTTTATTGATGATGCTAAGACTAAATCAATCAGATCAATGTGGGAATCTAAAAAGACTCCTGGTACACCTGTTACTATCGCTGAGTGGTATGATGCGGCATTTGGCGATAACTTACCAAATCTTAAAGCTACAGCTACTTCTGATGCTAGATACAAAAATGCTGAATTCCCGGTATATGAGTATATGAGGGATCACGGTGCTTGGATGGAAGAGAATAAAATCTATTCTGCTCAAGAAAAAGAGATTAAAGATGACGGTGAGAATTACATCTCTCACGGGCATAAATATGATAAAAAACATGTTCATACTGACAAACGTACAGGTGTTATGACTACAGAGTCTCACGGTAAGAAAAAATCTATCGGTATTGAAATTGATGGTAAGAAATTTGAAGGTTTCGCTACTTTAGATAAGAAACTTGACTTCTTCTGTGAGTGGTTAGCTGATGATTGGAAATGGCCGGAATATGCTATTCCTTTCTATCCAAGAACACCAAAAGAGAAAAAAGAAATGGTTCACATCGTATCTCATGTTGACCACTCTTATATGACTGAGAAAAATTCATATGCGCTTAACACAGTTTTCCGTCTGCCGTATAATATTCATACGCGTTCTGCAAACTCTAAGCACCTTATGGAAATTTCACAAAATCATGATCCTATCTGGATCTCGACTCCAGATGCTAAGCGTCAAGGTTTCAAACGTGGTGACGCGATTCGTGTAAGAATTACTGATAGTGTTACTGGTTTAGAGTCCGGTTATTTTGTAGCTATGGCAGTTCCAACAGAAGGTGTACTTCCGGGAACACTCGCATGTTCTCACCACGGTGGTAGATGGAAACTTGTTAATTCAGTTTCAGTACCAAACGGTGTTACTGATGGTAAAGTTGATTCTCAGCCGGTTAAGCGTAATATGAATGATCCAAAATTTATGGCTCACTCACCTGAAAATGTAGGTAAAGTTGGTGCTCAGATTAAGATTGAAGATTATGACGGTACAAGCGGTATCAATAGCTTTGGTGTTCCAACTGCTGAACTTCAGATGGACGGTAAAGAAGGTAAACTTAAATATGTTGAGGGTATTAAACCTTTCCATGCCCAAAGATTTGCAGAATATAACAGTGACAGCGGTAACATCTGGTGGGATGGTCTAAGCGGTTCATGGCAAAATGCTGTAGCTGCAGCTCATCCTGATCCAATTTCCGGTATGCACTGTTGGCACCAGAAAGTTATCTTAGAGCCTGCACAGCAAGGTGATAAGATTGGTGATATCTATGTAAATTATGATAATAACTTCAAAATTTATCAAGGATGGAGAGATGATTTAACTCGTGAGTTAAATTCTAACGATAAACTTCGTCGTCCTCAACACATCAAACGTCCGTGGGTTCCTCTTTCGGATAAAGCTTATGCTGTTGAAATCAAAAGCTAAAAATATGAGCTTTTAAATCAAAGGGTTTAAACCCTTTGATTATAAACCGGCCCACCACATCCTAAGCCATAATCCCCAAGTACTTGTAAATCCTACTTCACTAAATACCAGATTTTTATTTTTGTCATATATGAAAGTTGTAGGATAAGCCGCAATTTTAAATTCTTTGGCAAAAAAACCATTTGTGTCGTTGTAGACTTTATAATTTAATTTATGCTCATCCATATACTTTTGTAGGTCGCTATTGGTTCCGGAGTTAACAGCAATAGTAAGAACCTCAAATTTCTCAGATATACTCTGTATATTTGAAGCCTCAAGTTTACATGTAGGGCACCAAGTTGCCCAAAAATGTATGAGTATAGGTTTTTCATCAGGATATTTGTATTCTTGTGAATTTAAGAGTGTTATATTTATATTTTGCAGAGGGTCTTTGTTTAAATCACTGCTTTTATAAAAACTGATTATATTTGCTAAGATTGTTAAAAATATAAAAAATGTAATAAGCTCTTTTAAATACTTTTTGATTTTTTCTTTCATTTAGTTAACTTTTTGTCATAATTTTGTCACTTTTAACACTTTTGTAATTGTTACGTGGTAATATTACCACAATAATAAAAAAACGGGGAATAAAATATTATGAAAATAGTTGTAGCAATAATAGCAATCTTTCTACTGGTAGGTTGTGGGCCTGATAATGAACCGCAAGTTAAATCTAGTATGTTTCAATCAGTGAGTTCACAAGAAGCAACACTTGTTCAAAGTGGAAAAGAGAAAGGTTCATGTTCAAGATGTGGAATGAACTTAGTTATGTTTTACAAGACCAGCCATGCAGCTGAGCTTGATGGCAAACATTATCAGTATTGTTCGATTCACTGTTTGGAAGATCATCTTGGTGAAGGTACGACTCTTAAAAATCCAAAAGTTGTTGACGTTGATTCATTAAGATTGATACCTGTAGGAGATGCTCACTACATTGTTGGAAGTAAAAAAAATGGAACCATGACTAGAGTTAGCAAGTATGCTTTTTTAGATATAGAAATGGCTAAAAAGTTTCAAGCAAAATATGGTGGGAAAATAATGGATTTTAGTGGAGCATTAGCAAAAGCTAAAGAGGATTTTAAATAGTATATATACAAGCTATCATTTGATAGCTTGCTATGAGATAGAACTTACTCTATCTCAGCATCGATAACGTCGTCATCTTCTTTTTTCTTCTTTTGGTCAGCTTCACCGGCTTGCTCACCGCCTTGTTCTTTGTCTTTATACATTTGCTCAGCCATTTTATGACTTGCCTCTGTAAGAGCTTTTACTTTTTCTTCGATTTGTTCTTTTGTAGCAGACTCATCTTTTATAACTTCTTTTAGATCAGCTATTGCAGTTTCAATCTTAGCTTTTTCTTCTGCTTCGATTTTTTCACCCATCTCAGTTAAAGATTTTTCAGTTTGAGCGATAAGTGCATCTGCCTGGTTTCTTAAATCAACCATTGCTTTTCTTGCTTCATCTTCAGCTTTATGAGCTTCAGCGTCTTGAACCATTTTGTTGATTTCTTCTTCACTTAATCCAGATGATCCTGAGATTGTGATTGATTGAGATTTACCAGTACCTTTGTCAGTTGAAGAAACTGTCAGGATACCATTTGCATCGATGTCAAATGTAACTTCGATTTGAGGTACACCGCGTGGGGCAGCTGGAATATCACCAAGTTCAAACAGACCTAAAGATTTGTTATCTTTAGCGAACTCTCTCTCACCTTGAACAACTGAGATGCTAACAGCCGGTTGGTTGTCTTCTGCAGTTGAGAATACTTGAGATTTCTTAACAGGGATAGTAGTACCTTTTTCAATAATCTTAGTAGCAACACCGCCTAAAGTCTCAATACCTAGTGATAATGGAGTAACATCTAGAAGAAGAACATCTTTAACATCGCCTCTTAAAACACCACCTTGAATAGCAGCACCTGCAGCAACAACTTCATCTGGGTTTACACCTTTGTTTAGTGATTTACCGCCAAAGTATTTAGAAACAGCTTCTTGAGCAGCCGGTACACGAGTTGAACCCCCAACCATGATTATCTCTTTGATATCACCGTTATCTAAGTCAGCTTCTTTCATAGCTGTTTTGATGTGATCGATTGTCTCATCAACAAGAGAAGCAATCATACCTTCAAATTTAGCACGAGTCAGTTTAATAACCAAGTGCTGTGGTCCAGCTTCCGTCATAGTGATAAACGGTAAGTTGATCTCTGTCTCAGTTGAAGAACTTAACTCTTTTTTAGCATTTTCAGCAGCGTCTTTTAGACGTTGAAGTGCCATTTTGTCATTTTTAAGATCAATTCCGTGAGAAGATTTGAACTCAGCATTTAAAAAGTCAACAATCTTGTTATCAAAATCATCTCCACCCAAAAAAGCATTACCGTCAGTAGAAAGAACTTCAAAAGTACCGTCTGAGATCTCTAAAACAGTAACGTCAAATGTACCACCACCAAGGTCATATACAAGTACATTCTCTTCAGCTTTGCTCTCTAGTCCGTAAGCAAGTGCAGATGCTGTCGGCTCATTGATAATACGAAGAACATTAAGACCGGCAATAGTACCAGCATCTTTAGTCGCTTTTCTTTGTGCATCGTTGAAGTACGCAGGAACTGTAATAACCGCGTCAGTTACTGTAGAACCGATATAAGCCTCTGCATCTTCTTTTAGTTTTGTTAAGATTTTAGCTGAAATCTCTTGTGGAGTGTAAATCTTTCCTGCAACATCAACAGCTGCTGAACCATCTTTGTCTACGATGTTGTATGTTACTTTATCGTGCGCCGCCTTGGCATTTTCCTCGTTCATCATTAGACCCATAATTCTCTTGATTGAAGAGATTGTTTTTTCAGGGTTTGTGATAGCTTGACGTTTTGCCGGATCACCAACTAAAACATCACCTTTATCTGTGAAAGCTACTACTGAAGGTGTTGTGTTTTTACCTTCTTTATTTGGGATGATTTTCGCTTCACCACCCTCATAAACTGCTACACATGAATTTGTTGTTCCTAAATCTATACCGATTACTTTACTCATTTTTTATTCCTTAATTTAATTTATATTTTTATTATTTAGCTACTATAACCATTGCTTCACGCAGTGGTCTGTTCTTGTATTTATAACCTGTTTGAAAAGTTTGGACAATCTGTCCGCTCTCTACATCATCACTCTCAACACTTTGAACCGCATTATGAATATTTGGGTCAAAAGGTTCATCATGTGATACCATTGTTACACCGTGTTTCTCTAAAGATGTAGTAAACTGTTTGATTGTCAGCTCAATACCTTCTTTAAGTTTTTCTAAAAGCTCATCTGAAGTTCCCTCAGTAGCTGTAGAAGTCATTGCCATTTGGAGTGCGTCCATAACAGGAATCATATCTTTAGCAAATTTCTCATTTGAGTATTCTACTGCCGTATACTTTTCTCTTTCTAATCTTTTTTTGATATTATCAAAATCAGCATGAACTCTCGCATATTTGTCTTTTAGAGCAAGTAACTCTTCTTGAAGAAGGTCAAACTCATTCTCTACAGCTTCAGCTTCAGCCTCTGCTTCATCGTTGTTTAATTCTATATTTTCATCTTCATTTTCTTGAAGATCGCTTTGTAATTCTTCGTCTGATTTTTTTGACATAGTTGTTAAATCACTCCTTATTTTAAAAAGATAACACTATTATACATATTGAGTGTAACAATGTCAAGTAATAGTTAAACTTTTTTTGTTAGATAAGTTGAGTCTTATTGTATCAAGTTTAAGGAAATAGAAATTTAAAGGTAAAACTAGTATTATTATAGATATTTAGTTTTGGGAGTTTTCTATGAAATACTTAGCATGGATCGGCGGGATATTTGCGACTATAGTGATAAGTGTTTATGTTGTAGCATTTACACCTTTGGGAAATGGTATAGTACAACCAATAGTAGAGGGCAAAATAAAAGAGCAGACAAACTTGGACAGTAAACTCACTCTTTTTTCTTTAACCATGAGTGAGTTGGAGATAGTTTTAGAGTTAAACCAAAATAATATTATTACCATAAAAGGGAACTACTCTTTATTTTCACAATCTTTTGACGTAGCTTATGATGTCAAGCTTGATGAACTTACAACTTTAAAATCACTAACAGGTGTCGAACTTCACAGATCATTTCATACTAATGGTAAAGTAAAAGGAGATATGGCGTTTATAGAAGTTGACGGTATCAGTGATGTAGCATCTTCAGATACTGCATATCATGTAGAATTAACAGAGTTCAATCCTACGTCTATCATTGCAAAAGTCAAAGGTTTAAAACTTCAAGAGCTTTTAGATATAGGTGCTCGTAAGCCATATGCAAGTGCAGATGTAAATCTGGATATAAACTTTAAAAATATCAAGCCTCATGCTTTAGATGGAAACATACTCCTTAAAACACAAGGTGCAAAGATAAATACACAAGTTATGAAAAATGACTTTAACATCACTATACCAAATACTGATTTTACAATGGATTTGGATGCTAAACTAAAAGGAGACGATGTTGATTATACTTACAATCTGGCATCTAATCTCTTTAAAATAACTTCTTCAGGTAAAGTAATCCCGACACTTCTAAAAACAGATATAAAGTATGCCCTAGATATAAAAGAGCTGGCATTGCTTAAGCCTGTGAGTGGAGCAGATGTTAGAGGTGCATTTAGATTAAATGGCACTGTTAAAGGGACAAAAGCAAAGCTTGTTGTAGATGGAAAGAGCGATGTCGCATCTTCAGATACAAAGTTTGAAGCTGTACTAAAGGAGTTTGCTCCAGCAAGTATAAAAGCAAATATGAAAAATCTAAAACTCTCGCATCTTCTCTACATGGTAAAACAGCCTCATTATGCCGATGGAATCTTTTCTCTTAATGTTGATATACCGGATGCCAGAAGCGGTAAGCTAGAGGGTAAAGTGACCTCAAGCATTAAAAAAGGCTTGTTGGATGTAAAATATATGACAAAGACTTACGAGTTTAAAACGCCTATGCCTCAAACAGCATTCCAGATGATTACAAACACTACTCTCTCAGGAGACATTATCGACTCTAAAATTGATTTAGACTCTACACTTGCCACTTTTAATATACAAAGAGCAAGAGTGAATCTAAAAAATAACACTGTAATAAGTGACTATAAAGCTGCAGTATCAAACTTAGACAAACTCTTCTTTGTAACTGAGCAGCACATGAAAGGCGGTATAGTCGTAAACGGAGAGTTTAAAAAAGGCAAGGATTTGGATTTGAGTATCTTATCTAATGTAGCAGGCGGCAAGATAGACGCAAAACTTCACAATGATGATTTTCATGCCGACTTATTGTCTATCCAGACATTAGATGCTCTGCATATGCTTGTATACCCTGAGATATTTAAAGCATCTCTAAATGCTAAGCTTGATTATAATCTAGCACACAAAAAAGGCAAGTTTGACGGTCACTTGGTAGATGGAAAATTTACTAAAAATCAGATGTTCGCTCTTATAAAACAGTATGCCAAAGTTGACTTGTATGTAGAGAAGTTCAAAGGCGATGTCCATGCCGATATCAACAAAGAAAAGATAGTCGCATCTATGGATCTGAAATCTAATACTTCATCTATTAAAACAAAAAATACGAAGTTAAACACTAAGACAAAGACCATTGACTCAAAAATTGATGTCATGGCAAATAAAAATCCTGTAACTGTGATGTTAAAAGGTAAGACATCTTCTCCTAAAGTAAGTGTAGATGTACAAGAGCTAATTAAAAAAGAAGCAGGAAAGGCAATAGAAAAAGAGGTTGGAAAACTACTTAAGAACTTTTTCTAGCTCTTGTGAATTTTTAATATAGATAATCTTTCGCACTTTTGTATCTTTTACATATAAAAGTGTGATTATATCTGCTTTAAAAGGCAGTGTGAGATTATATCTTTTATCAAAGCTAAGTAGAATAGGGTGTTTGTATTTCTTCATCTTTGGACGGGCAAAAAGAGAAAATATGCCGGACGGAATCTCGGATGTATCAACGATGAGGTTCATATTATCCGGCATCTTGTGCTCATCAAAATATCTGTTTGCTATTTTTGTTGTAGCTTTATTCCAAGAGATAATCCAGATGCCGTTATTTACCAAAGTGTACACTTTGTCGTGTTGAGATTTCAGCTTAATCTGCTTTACTCTATCTCCGACTTGAAGCATCTGTGCATTTAGCATTAAAGATGTAATAAGTATTAAAAATATAACTCTCAAGACTCTTCTTTAAAAAGTTCTTCTTCACTAAGTAGCTTGTTCTCAGGTGCAGCAATAAAATAACCTTGCATATAATTAACACCGAGTTCTTTTAGCTTGTCATAAATTTCTTTGGAGTGAACGAATTCAGCAATTGTTTCCATGTTTGCTTCTTTTGCAAAATGTATGATGCTCTTTACAACTTTAAAGTCTTTTTCACTTACGTCTATGTTTTTTACTAAAGAACCGTCTATTTTTAAGTAGTTAGCTTCGATGTCTAAAATTGTTTTAAAATTAGAGTAACCGCTTCCAAAATCATCTATGGATACTTTTGCGTTAAAACTATGCAGCAGGTCTATCTTTTCTTTAAAGAGGATCATATTTTCTATCTCGTCACTCTCAAGTATTTCAAAAGTAACTCTGGAAGCCAGGTCCGGATTAGCTCTGAATGTGTCTGTGATGGTTGTCTCAATGTCGTTGTTGATAAGGTCTGAGAAATTGATATTTATACTTACAGATTCTTTTGAATCTTTAAATCTTTCAAATACAATAGCGAGTATTCTTTGTGTAAGTTTGTAGTGTATATTTGTATGTTTTAGTCCCGGAAGAAAAAACATTGGAGAGATTATATTTCCATTTATGTCTATTATTCTGACTAAAGCTTCATATTTTAATATTTTATTTTTATTATAGTCGTATATTGGTTGATAACAACAAATAACACGGTCTTGAGAAATCGCTTGTTTTACAAAATCTATGTCTTTGGCTTTTGAGAGCATTATGTTCTCAGGTTTGTCATTATAATAAATAACTCTGTTTCTACCCTCTTTCTTGGCAATATATAACATCTTGTCGGCTTTTTTAATAGCCTCATTCAGACTTTTCTCAGATGCAGGAGTTTTGTGAACACCGATTGAGATGTGCATCTCTATTTTATGTGTATCGTAAGTAAATATATGTGATTGTATATTTACTCTAATTCTCTCACATATCTCTGAGGCGCTGCCGGTTTGATTTCTATCGTAGATAAGCAGTAAAAATTCTTCTCCGCCGTAACGTATGAGTATGTCATTATCTCTAATAGAACTTTTTATAATCATACTGCTTTGAGAGAGTATCAAGTCACCGGCTTTATGTCCGTAAATGTCGTTTACAAGTTTAAATCTGTCAAGATCAAGCATTGCTACACTGTAGTGATTCAAGTTGAGCTTTGGTGCTATCTCTTGAAAATAGTTTCTGTTGTATACTTGAGTAAGAGGATCTGTAAAGATTTTCTTTCTTGTAATAAAGTAGTGGAAAACTTGCGTAATCGTCATAAGGATGAGTAAAAATACGAAAACAATTAATACTATAAAAAATGTCTCAAGAGGTTTTATAAGTTTTAAAATTGTTTTTTGAATATCTGTTGTGATGTCTACACTGAGTATTCCTATTACCTTACCAGAGCTTTTCACGGGATAGAGATATGTTAGATATAGATTTTCCATATCGTGTTGTTTAATGATTTGAGGTTTAGAGTCTTTGTACAGGTTTGAGTAGGCTTTGTCAAAAACATCAAATTTTTGGTAGAAATTTGCCTTGTCCTCTTTTGAAGCGTCGAGTAAAAATCTGAATTTGTCCTCTTTGTCTTTGTAAAGCAAATATATATATTTGACACTCGGAGTTAAATAGAGAGATATTTTATCTTCAAACGTCTCTCTTGTCTTTTTGTCGGACAATAAGTAGATGAGGTCATTTTCATTTTTTATTGAATGATTGTTTATTATGTCATCTTCTATATTTTTTAAAACACTAGAGACGTTTTTGATTTTGTTACTTTCTATCCTCTGGAATATATCATCTTGAGTTTGTTTGATATAAAGATAGATATAGATAAAAAACACACCTAAAAGAAGAAGTAGTGAAAATAAGAACAGTTCCTTTTTCTTTACCATATCTTTTCCTCAAGATAAGGTTTTAAATCATTTGATATTTTAATTGACTGAGCTTTTAGCCTTGATTTGAGTATTACAATATTAGGTCTGCCTTTTTTCCAAAAAAGAGCTCCAAAACTTTGGGGAATATTTGACAGGAGTTGATAGTTTAAAACAAAGATATGTTTTGAAGCACATTCTAGTGGGAGGCTGTTTTTATTTTCTAATATTATTATTGTGGCATCTTTACAACTTTCGGATGTATTTAGTTTATTATGCTCTTTAAGATGAGTAAATATATCTTGATTGTCACTCCATATATATACTTCTTTTTCAATAGATATTTCAGTAATGATTTTTTCTAAAATTTGTATTTTTATACTATCTGCGTTATCAAAAGCAAATGAAACAGTTGAAAAAATGATAAGTATCAGTAGACGTTTCATTTAAAAAGTGTACTCCATAGTTAATAAACCTCGCCTTTCCATTACAGGAACATTCACTCCGTTTATAGGAACTTCATGAGCTTTGTTTAAGAGGTTTTCACCTTTTAGTTTCACTTCAAGTTGTTTATTCACAGGATAAATAACTCCTAAAGAGTAGTCGTATCCAGCAGGCATGTTAATGCCGTCTGAAGATTTATAGTCTGATCTGTAGACAAGTTCATTGTAGATATCAAACTTACCGATTTTGTTAAAGAATTGAATTAGTCCGCCTTCACCTGGACTTACATAATTGTCTTGAAAGAGTTTAAAATATTCTAGAGTTATTTTATTATTGATATCAAAAAGATGATCAACTCTTACAAATCCTCTTTGGAATCTGCTTACTTCATCATTGTTGACATATTTTTTGAGTGCCTGGTTAAATATAATAGAGTCTTTTGCTTCACCGTTACCGCCGCTTAGTGTAAGAGTTGTCTTGTCATTTTTATATATTAGCTCCGCAGTAAATAACCTGTTTCTGATACTTTTAAGATCTGGATTGATGTTAAGATTTGGTGAAAAGGTGGTCTGTCTAAAAGTAGGATAAACATAACCCTTCAATGCAAAAAGTTTAATCGTCCAGCTTTCATCAAGTAAGGCTACATAACCTAGTCTTAGTATGTGCTCAGTAGATGATTTTGAAGTATCATTTTCATAATGGTCTAGTTTTGCACTAAAAGTGATTAGATTGTTTTCATTAATGTTATAAAGGTTTTCCAGATATGCCATATATATATTTCTTTTTTGAGGTCCCCATACCTTAGGCGTAGAGACGTTATCTCTTTTATACTCATTAATGTCAAATTCTTGTTGCTTAATATGCGCTCCCAAAAATAAGTCATTTGCCTCATAAACATATCTTTTCTCTACTATAGCACTATATACATTGCTTCCAACATTTACATCAAGTTGCTTAGGCATACTTCCGTCTGCCATTGGTATTGCTATGGCATCTTTGTTTAAAACATCCAACTCTTCATGCGAGATGCTAAAAATTACATTTAGTTCATCATCAAAATGTTTTGTTGCCTGAATATAAAAATTTTCAGCATTTATATGCCCATTTAAAGGAGCAGTTGACAAACCGCTGAAAGAGTCGTATTTCTCTTTTGAAACACCGCCTTCTATGTCATAGCTGTCTTTTTTTGAAAACTTTACATAGAGTTGACCTCTTACTTCATCTCGGGACATATCATAGCCGTTTGTATTGTAAGTGTCATAGTTATTCTTACTGATATCTACATTTGCCAGATAAGAATACTCTCCAAGTTCTCTGGCATCCACAGCTCTTAAATTTAAACTCTTTCTCGTATCAACTGATATTTGGGTAGATGTACTGTTTTCACGTGATGGTTCTTTTGTGTAGAGTTTAATAATCATGCTTCCCGGTTCATTGCCGAATGTTACGGAATTCCCTGCTTGATATACCTCTATGTGGTCTATAAAGTAAAGACCCATTTTCCCGTATTGAGTCATTGCATTGCCCATAGTTGCGGAATTTAATTCATGGGAATTTATAAATATTTTTACCGGATTTGATACAACTTGACTGCTTCCGCTCTTCACAAGAGTAGTCATTCCCATTTGCGTAGCTTCTAAGTTAAACATTCTGAGAGTTCTTAATACATCATTTAGTGTAAAAGCCTGCATCTTATCAAGGTCGGATCGTGAAAAAAGTATAAGATGCCCGGCACTCTCTTTTTTTGTTTTATGATATAAAGATTCTGAGTTTTCATATTTTGTAAGCAGATCGTCAAGCAATATATCTCTTGAGAACAATAGAGTTGATAATATAAGAAATAATAATGTTGTTTTCATAAGCTAACCTAATTTATAATGAAACATTCTAGTTTAAATGTCCTTGTAGTATGCTTAGTTATTTTCTCCCCGCATCTGCCAAAGTTAGGCAAAATAAGGCGTTTTTATCACTTTTGTCTATACAGCTTATGGCTTGTGAGAGTGTTGAACCAGTTGTTATAATATCGTCTACAACTATTATCTCTTTTTTCAAATTGCCTTTAAGTGTAAAGTCTCTTGAATTCATCATTCTGAATTCTCTGCTTTTACCTGAGTAGGAGATGTTATTATTTGCTCGAAGAGAGTTAAATTCAGGTTTTATATATTTACTTTGAAGAGATTTGTTCAATATCGCAGTATGAGAATAACCGCTTTTTACATTATCATCAACAGCAATTGAACTAATCACATCAGAGTATTCAAAGTTTTGAGCAAATAGTTTTAAAGAATTTTCTGCAAGAATAGAATATATATAATAGCCCAAGTCGGTGTGTTTTGTGTGTAGGAGATCTTTTATGTCGTCATATTTGTAAAAAGAGATGACTTCGACATTATTTAGAATTTTTCGCTTATAGATGCTAGGAGTTAAAAAGGTTTCTTGACAGGAGGAGCAGATGTGTGTGAGGGATAAACTCTCACACAACATGCATTTCATACTGAAACTACTTAGTCCATTTTTAAAACTGACATAAAGGCTTCTTGAGGAAGTTGGACTTTTCCTATAGACTTCATACGTTTTTTACCCGCTTTTTGTTTCTCTAAAAGTTTACGTTTACGAGTAATATCTCCACCGTAACATTTGGCAGTAACGTTCTTGCCCATAGATTTTACAGTCTCACGAGCTATAATCTGAGAACCCAAAGATGCTTGGACGGCTACTTCAAAAAGTTGTCTAGGAATCTGCTCTTTCATGTTTTTAACCAAAACACGGCCACGGGCAAGAGCCTGAGTACGAGGAACAACAACACTTAGCGCATCTACCGCTTCTCCTGCTACTTTTATGTCAAGTTTTACAAGGTCGCCGGTTTTGAAGTCTATCGGGTCATAATCAAATGAAGCATAGCCCTTTGAGATAGACTTTAGTGTGTCATAAAAATCCATGACTATCTCATTCATAGGTATCTCATACTCCAGCATAACTCTATCTTCATTGAGGTAAGTCATTTTTGTTTGAGTACCGCGTTTACTGATGAGTAGAGTTATAATATTTCCAAGATATTCACTAGGAGTGATTACGGTAGCCCTTACATACGGTTCTTCTATATGGTCTATTTTCTGAATTTCAGGTAGTTGAGAAGGGTTTTGAACATCAACCATAGTTCCATTTGTAAGATAGACTTTATATATAACAGACGGTGCAGATGCTATTAGATCAAGATTAAACTCGCGTTCTAGTCTCTCTTTGATGACTTCCATGTGGAGCATACCAAGAAAACCGACACGAAAACCAAAACCTAGAGCTACGGATGTTTCAGGCTCGTAGCTAAGAGAAGAGTCATTTAATTTCAACTTATCAAGTGCATCTCTAAGGTCTTCAAATTTATCTGTGTCTATAGGATATATTCCGGCAAATACAAAAGGTTTTGCAGGTTCGTATTTTCCGACAGGTTCTTTTGCAGGGTTTTTCGCATCTGTGATCGTGTCACCGACATTTACAACACTGACTTCTTTAAGACCTAAAACAACAATACCGATTTCACCGCACTCTATAGTATTTGTTTTGATTTTTTTCATAGGATGAGGATACATCAAGTCTAGTATCTGATGCTCTTCATTGTTACTCATAAGCTTAATGTTCTGACCTTTTTTCACTTGACCGTCAAACACACGTACAAGAGCAAGAGCTCCTAAGTATTGGTCAAACCAAGAATCATAAATAATGGCCTTGGTAGTAGCATCCGGGTTGCCCACAGGAGCAGGAACACGATCGACTATAGCGTCGATAAGCTCGCGAATCCCGACACCTGTTTTTGCAGACACAAGGCAGGCATCCGTAGCATCTATGCCTATACTTGTTTCAATCTCTTCAGCAACTTTTATAGGGTCGGCAGCAGGAAGGTCTATTTTATTGATTACAGGAATAAGTTCAAGGTTGTTATCAAGTGCCAAATAAACATTAGCGATAGTCTGAGCCTCAACACCTTGAGCAGCATCTACTATAAGTAAAGCTCCGTCACTGGATGCTAAAGACTTGCTGACTTCATAAGAGAAGTCAACATGGCCCGGAGTGTCTATGAGGTTAAGGATGTAATGCTCACCGTCTTTTACATAATCAAGTCTAACGCTTTGAGCCTTGATGGTTATACCGCGCTCTTGTTCGATGTCCATAGTGTCCATCATCTGAGTCTTGAGTTCTCTCTCAGTAACTGAACCACACTCCTGGATGATACGGTCAGCCAGTGTGCTCTTACCGTGGTCGATATGAGCGATTATAGAAAAGTTTCTAATATTTTTCAATTAATATTTCCTGCTTAAGCAAAAAGTGAATTTACACTTTCGTTGTGATATACACGGCGAATTACTTCTGCAAAAAGAGGAGCAACCGTTAGTACTTTTATCTTTTTGTGTGCTTTTGACTCTAATGTGTTAGTTACAATTAGTTCATCAAGCTCACCGTGTTCTAGATTGTCATAAGCTTTTCCGCTAAGAACGGCGTGAGTAGCACATGCCATTACAGAAACAGCTCCGTTATTTTTCAGTGCTGTTGCAGCTTTTACCATAGTCCCGGCAGTATCTACCATATCGTCAATCATAATTACGTCATGACCTTCAACATTACCGATGATGTTCATAACTTCAGACTCATTTGCTTTTTCACGGCGTTTATCTACGATAACCATCTCTAGGCCCATACGTTTTGCAAAGTATCTCGCACGAGCAACACCGCCGATATCAGGAGAAGCGATGATAGGATTTTTTAGGTTTTTACTTTTTATGTACTGCTCGAACGTAACTGAGCCGTAAAGATTGTCAACAGGGATATTGAAGAAACCTTGGATTTGACCTGCATGAAGGTCAATAGTTACAACTCTGTCTATTCCTGCAGTCTCATACATATCTGCAACAAGTCTTGCAGTAATAGGAACACGAGGAGCAGCTTTTCTGTCTTGTCTAGCGTAACCGTAGTAAGGAACTACTGCTGTGATGCTGTTTGCTGATGAGCGACGAAGAGCATCTGTCATGATTAGTAGTTCCATTAAATTGTCATTTGATGGAGCGCCAGTACTCTGTACTATAAAAACATCACGACCACGAACACTTTCTGCTATTTGAACAGAGATCTCACCATCACTAAATCTCTTTGTTTCAGCATTAGCTAATGGAACATCTAAAACTTGACAAATTTCTTTTGCGAATTCTACACTTGCAGAACCGGCAAAAATTTTATAACCACGCATGGGATTCCTTCTTGGAAAAATTGATAATGGAATTATATAATAATAGTTCTGAGGAGTTGTTAAAAGTGATAGTAATTATAAAAATTTATTGGCAGTTTTTACAAACACCAGATAGAACTAAATCTGTTTTAGAAATCTCAAAATTACTTTTTGATAATGCTTCATTTAAAATAGAATCCATATGCAGACTAATATCTTCTACTTTTCCGCATTTTTGACAGACTAAGTGAGAGTGAATGGTTTTTGTAAGTTCGTATACTGATTTGTTTTGTGGAATTTTGACTTCTTGTATATATGAGTTTTCAAGCATAAGATTGATGTTTTTATAGATAGTCGCCAAAGAGATAGAATTGAACTTTTTGAGCATAATAGAGTAAAGAGTATCTATATTTATATGTCCGCAGGAGTGCAGGGCATTACTGATTGCCAGTCTTTGCGGAGTTGCTTTTAAATGGTGACGTCTGAGTTCATCTGTATAATCAATCATAATGATATTATACACTAATGTAGTTTAAAGGATAAAAATTATATTTTAAGTTTAATAATAGAATAATCTTAGAAGTTTGATGATGTTGTTACCAAGAGTATTTAATCATAGCTTGAAGAGTATTTGATTCTACTTTTGAGTTGAAGTTTATATCTAGCGGTTTTTGCTTGTAGTAGTGCCACTCAGCACCTATAAAAAAATTCTTCATATTTAGAATCTTTTTTGTATCGAGTAAAAATTGATTTTGAGTTAAAAAATCATACTCCGTCCAATCAACAAAACCCTCTATGAAAAAGATTCCAGAGACCTTTTTTGTCTTATAATATGTGGATAACTGATAAGTGTCTTTACCGATATTTTGATATTTTTTATAAACATTGACTCCAAAAATATTAAAGCCATATATCTCTAAATCACTTCCAAGTCCGACAAGGTTTGCATTGTATGTATTGCTTGCATTGTACTGATATGCCAGATAGAGTTGTTTTACAAATACAAAACTTAAATTATGAGAAGTGATTTTACTAAGATTGAGTCTTGGAGAGAACTCTGTGTAAGTATCTGTTTTAGAGTAGTGATATTTAAACTCATTATCTGCGATACTATGATCCAAAAAAGCGTAAATATCGCCGTATTCGTAAGAACTGTAGTGTTCAAGAGTGATAGTAGACTTTCCGCCGTTTTTTGTGTCATAAACATAACTGTTGTCATCAAAAATTCCGTAAAGAAATTGAATGTTTGTCGTTGAGAATGCAAAAAGATTAGAAAGAAAAAGTGTAAATAAAAAAAGTTGTTTCATAAAAGTGAAATCCTTTGTATCAATATAAAAGTATATCATTATATTGATACAAGCTGATTATAAGGCAGAAAAGACGGGCGGATCAGCCTCCTCCGTCGTTAAACATTATAATTATTCTCACCATTTTTGAAAACCGCTTGTTTTGATCAACTTTTGGTGAGTGAGTGCTATTGACATCGACACGAATTAAACCATTTAACATGACATATCCTTAGTTGTAAAGCGTGTTTTAACGCTTAGGTAAAGCAACAAAGACAATTTGTGTAAATCCGATAAACACTAAGCAAAAAGTGTTCACAAAAGTATTAAGTTATGGCTGTAAATCTTTGTAATCATGAATGTCATTTTTATCAAGATCATATTGATTGATTTCACAATGAAGGTCATTTTCTTTAAGCAGGGAAATATCATTGATTTTATCTATATCTACGCTAAATCGTTTGTCACATAAAAGAGCAAAATCATCACCAAAAATTCGAAATATTTGAAAGTTGGAAAATTCTGATTTTAAATAATTGCTAAATTTGTTTAGTAATATATCTCCTTCACTCCATCCATACTTTTTATTATATGATGTAAAATTTTTAATATATATTACATTTAAGCATAAAGAGCTTTTTTTGCTATTATAGTTTTGTAGTATGTAATCAAGATAGTAATGGTTATATGTATGCGTAAGGGGATCTTTGTAAAAATATGCAAAACGTTCATCATCCATATGAGAGATAGGTGTTTGTTGGGTATGCGTATCAAGATTTACAGATTTAAAAATATCAATTGCACTATTTACTACGTCGGTATCGTACCAAGTTCCACTGTACTTACGTAACTCTTCTATTGCTTGTGCAATTGTTTTTTTCGTTTTGTAAATTCTACTAGTAGTCATAGCATCAAACGCATCTGCTACCGACATAATACGTGCAGCTAGAGGAATATCCTCAGTTTTAAGACCCCTTGGATATCCACTTCCGTCACAATGCTCGTGATGTGCATGTACGATATCGGCAAGTTCTCTATACATTGGGATTTCACTTAGTATATTATATCCCGCAGTTGCATGCTCTTTAATTAGTGAATATTCATCTTTGGTTAATCTATTTGGTTTTAACAAGATGGCATCTGGTGTGATAATTTTCCCGATATCGTGCAAAATTCCTGATTCATAAATCATATTACACTCTTGCTCCGATAGTTTCATGGCCTTAGCAATTTTTTTTGAATATAAAGCCACACGTTCACTATGTCCGCCGGTATACGTATCTCGTGCTTCTATCATCTTTACCAGAGAATGAATAGCATGGTTATAATTGAGGAGTTGCTGGCGTTGTAAATCTAAAACTGTTTTAGTTCTTTCTTCTACCATAGACTCTAGCTTTTCTTTATAAATCTCATTTTCACGTAATGCTGAAAGTTTATATACGGATTGTTCAAGCATTTGTAAAATTTGCATAAATTCAATTGGTTTGATGATATAACCGGTAACATTAAGTTGAATAGACTCTGTTAAGTATTCTGCATCTGTATAAGCTGATATAACGATTATTTCTTGTGTTTCATCTATCTCTCTGATTTTTTTTATCATCTCAAGACCGTTCATCTTGGGCATCTGTATATCCGTAAGAACAATATCATACTTTTTTAAAATATATTTTTCAAAACCTTCTTTACCGTTTTGGGCAGTATCAAGATCTGTAAAGATTTTGCTTAAAAATGAGCGGATGCCTTCACGAAGTTCCGCCTCATCCTCAACATATAAAACAGAAAAGTATCCTGCTTTTTCTTTGAGTGAGGCAATTTTAGATTTTAGTTTATCAATCATAAGCTTTCTCCACTGTACTATTGTATACTCGCACTTTAACGATATTAGCATAACTTATATTCATTTAAAATAATAAATATAAATTCGATTATGACTTAAGCAGTTTAATCCTAAAGCAAGCACCCTTTTTATCGTTATAAGCCTCAATAGAACCATGTAAGTGATTCTCAATAATCAGCTTACTCATATATAGACCCAAACCTGTTCCCGTCTTTTCACCTTTTGTTGTAAAATAAGGTTCAAATATCTTTTGTAAATTATCTTCATCAATCCCTTTTGCATTATCGCAAATTTCTGTATTGACATATTCCTCGTCGTCATATATCTTTATTTGTATCATAGATTTTTTTACAGCCTCAGAGAGTATTGCATCTTTTGCATTATTTATAATGTTCACAAAAACTTGCATTAATTCTCTTGGATAAGCGTCTACTTCAGAATTTGAATTATAAGATGTTTTAAGTTTTATATGATTGTTTTTAAGGCTATCTTGTACTATATTTATGGTTTCTTGCATAATGTTTTGAAGTTTTACTTTAGAAACTTCTTTATCGGATTTGAAAAAGTTTCTAAAGTCATCTATAGTTTTTGAGAGATGAGATGTTTGTTGAAGAATGGTTTGAGAAATTTTTTCTGCTTTTTCTGTATTAAAATCTTCTAGTATAATGTCCAACAACATATTATTAGCTGCCATTGCAATGACACTTATCGGTTGTCTCCACTGATGAGCTATCATTCCTATCATCTCACCCATAGCAGCATGGCGTGATTGCACCATTATAAGGTCATCTTTATGTTTTAATTCCGTAATGTCCATTGCGGATGTAATAATGGTACGTTTTCCATTTATGATTCCTAGAGGAGCCGAACTGAATTGCCAAATGATAGTCTCTTTATTTTTTGTAAGAATATTATATTCACCATTATCAACTTTAGTGTTTATGTCATATAGATTATCAATGCACTCTTTTATAGCCGGCATTTCTTTACCATAAGCTTTTTGAGTCCATTTGTCTATAGTATTTATTTCTGAATATTTATAGCCTGTTAGCTGTTCCCATATTTTATTGATTAAAAGAACTTCACCATCTTCATTATGTACCATTATAGGATTTGGTGCCTCTTGAATTGTAGTTTCTAGTTCTCTTTTTTTCTCTCCCAATAGCTTTGTGGTTTGTTCCTGCTCAGTTACGTCTTCATGCATAATAACAATATTTTTTACTTTGTTGTTTTTATCTTTTATCGGAAATATTTTTGTATTTAAAAAACGTTTTCTGCCTTTTCCCTGAGCCTCAGTTTTACCTGTAGGGTCAAACTCATATACAGGAACATTGACATATTCTCCGTCATAAGCCCTTTTAACGTACTCTATTAAACCTGTTTTCTTAACCTCTTGGCTTTTAAGTACATTAAATTTGTTTAAGGTTAGTTTTGCAGGAATATTCCAAAGTATTTCATACGAATGATTGACTTCTATCTGTAAACCGTCTAAATCGTATATTTCTATTACAAATGGAGATTGTTCAATCAACAATCTAAATTTTTCTTCACTTTCATTTAGAGCAGCTTGCATTTTAATGTACTCTGTAATATCTTGAGTTGTTCCAATGAATTTGACTGCTACATTATTTTTATATTTTGTACTCCAACGATGTTCCAGATATCTTGTTTCTCCGTTGTTTTCTCTAATAATTCTATTATGAAATATATTTCCTTCTGCAAAAATGAGTGATTCTTTTAAATGTTTTTTTGTCTTTTTAAGATCATCCGGGTGAATACTTTTATATAAAAAATGTTTTGTTAGTTTTTTATTAAAATCAGTAACACCGTAAATATTGTAAATTTCTTCTGTAGCTTGTAATTCATTTTTTTCTATATCAAACTCCCAGCTTCCAAGTTTTGCCAAAGATTGAGCTTCTTTTAATCGTTCAAGAGTCTCTTGTTGTTTAGTTACATCTACAGAATTTCCAACAATACCAAATGTCTCTTTATCTGAATTGATTAAAGGAGATTTTATAGTTAATAGGTAAACCTTGCTTCCATCAGGATAGGTAATCCATTCAAAATTAGATTTTGTTTCATTGGCAGTAAATATATTTTTATCATATTCGCGGAATGAGTCAGCCATTGTTTTTTCAAAAAGGTCATAATCATTTTTTCCTATGATTTCTTCTTTTGACTTACCTATAAACTTTTCAAAAGCGGAGTTACAAGTTATATAATTAAAGTTGCTGTCTTTTACGAAAATTAAGTTATCTACACTATTTATGGTGTTTTCATATAGTTCTTTGATTTGAACTATGCTATTTTTACTTTCTCTTTCTCTTTCATTACTCTCTTTTAAGCTAGCTTCTAATCTTAGGTTGTTAATTGCATATGCTATATCTCCGGCAAGTTCATATAAAAGTGAAAGTTCATCCGTATTGTTGATATGTTCATTATCAATGGATATATTGAGGTATCCGTAGAGCGTATTTTCATATTTTAACTTTATACTAAGTGCACTTTTTCCATTGTAAAAATTTATTAAGGGGCATTCATGACAATCTTGTGAAGTATCTTCAATATAAGAGTATGCCTCATCTGTTTTTGATCTCTTATGGATGCAGTGAGGAGTCCAATTTTTTTCTATTTTATTTTTAAAAGAGGTGAAATTTTCAGAAGAGTCTGAACCTACTATATGCTCAATTTGGTTTTCTTCATCAAAAGTGATAATCCAAACATTTCCATAAACATGACTAGATGCCAAGATATTACAACTGTTTTGTAGTAGTTTTTTAACTTCTTTTTCTCTGACAATAAGCTGGTTGACATTCCTTACTACAGCTAAAACATCAGTTAAGTGCTCATTTTTATTAAAGTAGTTAGTTGTTCTTTTAATAGTGTAGTAGACAATCAAAGAAAAAAGTAATAAAAGTAAGATACTTATTTCAATATTTATAAATTTTAACTTCTCAAAACTTGAATTTGCGCCCTTTTGAAAATGTAACGCTTTATTTTGTGCATATAAATATAGTTTGTTAGAAGAGTTTTCCAGTTTTAATACGTGTTTAGCACCTTTTGTTTTTGTTATTGCAACTGCTTCATTTATTTTTGCATTTTTTACAAGTTTTATTACTTCATCACGTATAGGTTTCCATGTGCTAAAAAGATCTTTAGTCTCTTTCTGAAGCGCTAACCCTTCTTTTCCTATTATATATTTTTCTGTGATTGTTAAATAGTCGTAAACATGTTTTTCATGTTTATCAACCTCTTCTATATGCTTGTTTAATTCCTTCTCAGATGATGATAAAACAATATCTTTCATATCTTTATGTATCTTATATACTTCTAGTTTGATGTTGATTGCGGCGTTTGAGACTTTTAGCGGATGTTCATATATGTCGGAAGTTGTTTTGTGTAGAGTTTCTATTTGGTAAAAACCAACCGTTTTAGAAATAAGTGCTAATATAACCATAATTATAAAAGCGAATAGAATAATATGTATTTCTTTTTTGCTTTGTTTTTGTCTATTCATCAGTCATACTTCCTTTTAGTTGAAGTTTACACTGAACTTATTATAACGAATATTTCTAATTTTTTTTAATTAAAAATGTGACTGAAGATTTTATCTTACTTCAAAACCCTCTATAAACTGCTCATTACTCTCCTCTATTTCAACAGCATCTACTTTGCTGTATTGTGAGCCTTTTTTTAGTAAAGTTATGAAGTATTCCAGTTTTGAAGCATGACATGTGACACCGGCTTCGACACTGCCGTCAGGCATGTTTTTTACATATCCGCTATATCCGGCAGCTTTTGCATTTTTTTGCACACTTACCCTATAGTAGACACCTTGTACTTTGCCGGTGATTTTAAATCTGTAGTTTTTCATACAAGTATTATACACCTAATTATGCAGTTTTGTATTTAAGTATATTTGTATTAAACTTCAAGAAGCCAAGAGAAAAGGACTAAAATGACAACCGGTTTTTTCGCTGTATTTGATGACATAGCGATGCTGCTCGATGATGCCGCTGCAATGAGTAAAGTAGCTACTAAAAAAACAGCCGGCATTTTGGGTGATGACTTGGCAGTAAATGCACAAAAAGCATCAGGCTTTGCATCTTCAAGAGAACTTCCTGTTCTTTGGGCAATAACAAAAGGCTCTTTTAGAAACAAACTCATCATACTTCCAATAGCCTTTTTACTAAGCGCATTTGCTCCGTGGATAATAGTCCCTGTTCTTATGATGGGCGGAGTTTATCTTGCATTTGAGGGTGCTGAGAAAATCCTTGAATATTTTTTTCCACATAAACAAGAGCAAAAAAGAGAAGTGCAAAAGACGCTATCAGAAGAAAAAATACTCGAGATAGAAAAAACAAAGATAAAATCTGCAATAGTGACAGACTTTATACTCTCCATAGAGATAGTCATCATGGCTCTTGGAACGGTTCTGGAAAAATCTCTTCCAGTCCAAATAATGGTAGTGACTTTAGTCGCTGTACTTGCGACCATCGGAGTTTACGGCATCGTTGCTCTTATAGTAAGAATGGACGATATGGGCTTGAAACTCATAGATATGGCAGACGAAGGTAAAAGCCTGCTAAAGTCTACAGGAGAGATGCTGGTTCTTGCTCTGCCAAAAGTCATAAGAGCTTTAACTGTTGTAGGGACACTGGCTATGATTTTAGTCGCAGGTGGCATCTTTACACATAACGTACATCAGATACATGAGTATTTACATGCTCTGCCGAGCATGCTTTTAGAGTTGTTAGTCGGGCTGGTTATAGGCGGTGTGGCAGTCTTTGTTCATGGGATGGTAATAAAAGTATTTAAAAGCCAAGATTCAACCAATGAAGCATGAATAAATACCTGCTTTATTTAAGTCTTTCGTAGTTTCTACAAGCACCCATATTCCCGGCATCGCAAGCTTTAGAAAATAACTCTTTTGCTTTTGTTCTGTCTTGTTTGACTCCGTCACCTTTAATGTATATTATTCCTAGAGTATTACAACTGTAATCGTTTCCGGCATTACAGGCTTTAGTGTAGAACTCGATTGCTTTAGGCTTGTCCTGAATTGCAGGATTTCCTTTAAAATATATTTTTCCTAGAGTATTGCAGCTGTACTTATTCCCTGCATTGCAGGCTTTTGTGTATAACTCGATTGCTTTTTTCTTGTCTTGTTTTACAAGCTTACCAAGGTCGTATATAACTGCCAAGTTATTACAACTGTTTGTTTCTCCACTTTCACATGCTTTTGTGTAGAGTTCTATAGTTGTTTTTATGTCTTGTTTTTTGCCATGATGTGCGTGTTCATGATGTTCATGGTCATGAGCTGACTCGGCAAATAAGTTTATGCTAAAAAGTAAGCTTATACTCATAATGATTTTAATCATTCTTATTCCTTGATTATTTTTAATATCAGTATTGTATCTAAATAACCATTTTGAGATTAATATTAATCAATTATTGAAAAAGTATTTACTTGCAGTGTGAGAATGGATAATATTGAAGAATATCTTTATTGATTTTGGAGAATAAAAAGTGAAAAAAATACTTATAGTCTTACTATTATGTTTTAATGTTTTTGCCGTAGAAAAACCGCATGATTTACTAAAGTCCATATCCAAAGATGCCATTAATATCGGAACAGGTAAGAAAAATGATGTGTATGTCTTTGTAGACCCGATGTGCAAATACTCAAAAAGATTCATTAAAAAGATTAGTGAAAATAAAATGCTCCAGATGCTAAACAGCTATCATGTTTTTTTATATAGATTACCAAAATATGAATCTGACAGATTAATTCAGTATATATACCAGTCAGCAGATAAAAAAAAGACATTGTTGGATGTGATGGTTAGGTCTAAGAAAATAAATCTAGATGGTTTCAAAGCTACTTCTAAAGAATATGAAATCACAAAAAGAATAACAAAAGTGGCAAAAAAACTAAAAATAAAAAAAA
Source organism: Sulfurimonas sp. (assembly GCF_041563495.1). Taxonomy (GTDB): domain Bacteria; phylum Campylobacterota; class Campylobacteria; order Campylobacterales; family Sulfurimonadaceae; genus Sulfurimonas. The sequence continues at coordinate 336,465 of NZ_JBFFMZ010000001.1, read as the reverse complement.
GACCGTACATGATATCTTTTCAAAAAGATTCCGGATACTGCAGAGTCTCAGAAGGTATTGTAGAATGTATGGAGGAATTGGATTTTTAATGTAATTTTTTAAGAGAACTCTTTAAAATTATTTTGGCATTTAGATGAGATAATAAAAGAATTTAGCGTATAATATTTTAAGTTGTTTTGTTCCAAAGGCAATAGAAAGAGTGTGTGTCATAATTTTTTGGAGAAAAAAAGATGAAAATGCTGAGTCTGTTATTTATAAATCTGTTCACTTTTTCAGTCTTTGCGGCTGATATTGTGTTTGGTGTTGTTCCTCAACAAAGTCCATCTATTTTAATTGAAAAATGGATGCCTGTAGTGAATTATTTATCTAAAGAAACAGGTTTACATATTATTCTAAATGTTGAAAAATCAATACCTGAATTTGAAAAAAAACTTAATAATGGGGTCTATGATATGGCATATATGAATCCATATCACTATGTTATCGCCAGTAAAAAACAGGGTTATAAAGCTTTCATAAGAGATTCCAAAATGATTGTCGGTATTTTGGTGTCCTGCAAAAATATTAAGATGAACTCTGTGAACCTCCGTAAAATGAAATATCTTTTTCCAGCCCCATTTGCTTTTGCTGCTACAATTTTGACAAAGTACGAAATTAACGAAAAGTATGGCGTAGACATAGATAAAAACTGCAGCCTGACATATGTAAACTCTCATGACTCTGTTTATAAAGGAGTAGCTAGAGGTGTCGGTGATATCGGAGGCGGGATAGAGAGAACTTTCAACAATCTAGAGGATAAAAAAACAAAAGAAAAACTTCAAATTATCTATCGTACTGCTCCTTACCCTAGTCATCCTATAGCATTTCATCCAAGAGTAGATAAAAAACAAACCGAACTTCTTAAAGCTGCTATATTATCCATGCCTGTTAATATTTTAAATGATTTAAGTATGAAAAAATTAATTGAAATTGATGACAGCCAATACAATGTTATTAGAAAATTAGCAAAAAACTTAGATTCTAAAGAGTAGATATGAATTCATTTAAAAATCGTTTTATTCTTGCATTTGTTATTGTAGAAACTCTTTTTATAGGTTTAATAGTATGGACAAATTTTTTACTCTTTGAAAATTCTTCAAAATTTTTTATTGAGAATAAAATAAAAGAACTGAGCAATCTAAGCATAAATCTGCTTAAAACTCCGACGGCGGTTTATGACTTGGCAACACTGGATGATATCGTGAATGGTCTCTTACGTATAGAAGAGATTGAAGCAGTTATAGTTTATGATAAACAGGGAAGTTATTTATCAGGAAAAAGCAGAGGTAATGTTCACACTATAAAAAAATTTGAAAAGATGCAAACATTGCCAAAAGAGCAAAAAAATTTGATTATTCATACTTCGCAACTTAATCTAAAAGGTTCTGATATAGGCAGTGTCAAAATACTGTTTGATACTACAAAAAGTTCAACACTCATATATGGAAATTTGCAATATGTTTTTATTTTGATTAGTATACAAATTTTATTTTCCTTTGCAATAGCCTGGTTTATACTCAGTAAATTAACTTCAAACCTGGATAAACTCAAAAAAGCAGCCGATAAAATTTCAAATAATGAAAAAATAGAAAAATTGCAGTTTCAAGGTCAAGATGAGTTCTCTGATTTAGGTGAAACACTCTATATCATGCAAGAAAAAATTGATGAGAGAACCAATCAAATTAAAAAAGCCGAAACAAAATTTTACACATTGTTTCAAGAATCATTATATGGAATAGTCCTAATTGATCCAAAAACACAAAAGTTTCTAGAGTTTAATGCAAGTGCACATGAAATGTTAGGCTACACCAAAGATGAATATGCCAAATTAAATATAAAAGACATAGAAGCAATTAAAAATGAAGATGAAATTATAAAGCGCCAGCAAAATATACTTGTACAAGGCTTCGATAGGTTTGAAACAAGACATAAAACAAAATCAGGAAGTTTAAAAAATATTTTAGTAAGTGTCAGAATGATTAAGTTAGAAGATACAACTTACTTATATACCACTTTCCAGGATATTACAAAAGATAATGAAAATAAAATAGCACTGCAAAAAGCAAAAGAGGAAGCAGAAAAAGCAAACAGAGCAAAATCAGATTTTTTGGCAAATATGTCGCATGAAATCAGAACACCGCTCAATGGAGTTTTAGGATTGACAGGGTTAGTCTTAAAAACAAAACTTGATGATAAACAAAGAGATTATCTTCAAAGAGCAAAAACATCTTCAAAAGCACTTTTACATGTTATAAATGACATACTTGATTATTCTAAGATTGAGGCAGGAAAACTTGATTTAGAAAAGAGTGTCTTTGAACTTGATAGTATTATGAAAAATCTTTTTGATTTATTTGAATATCAGGCAAATCAAAAAGAACTACTTTTAAATATAGATGTCAAAGATAAAATCATCCTTCTTGGCGACCCCCTTCGTTTAACTCAAATACTTACAAATATAGTGGGAAATGCTATTAAATTTACGCAAAAAGGCTCAATTGACGTAGATGTGCAAATAATACAAGAAAATGAACATTCCAAAAAGTTAAAATTTTCCATAAAAGATAGTGGAATAGGCATGAGTAAAGTGGTTCAGAAATATTTGTTTAAAGAGTTTATGCAAGCTGACAGTTCAATAACACGTCAATATGGTGGAACAGGGCTTGGACTTTCTATATCGAAACACCTTGTCGAAATGATGAATGGTGAAATATTGGTAGAAAGTCAAGAGGGAAAAGGAAGTATATTTATTTTTACTGCAACTTTTGGAAAAGTTGATGATAAGGTTGTAACGAAAAAAAATCTAGAACCAAAGAACTATCAATCAAATATTGATTCTATCAAAGGGGCGCATATACTCCTTGTAGAAGATAATCAGATTAATCAAACAGTAGCCGTTGGAATGTTAGAAGAGTTTTCAATAGCAATAGATATTGCTAACAATGGGCAAGAAGCAGTTGAAATGATAAAGGTGGGTAAAGAATATGATTTAATTCTAATGGATCTTCAAATGCCGATTATGGACGGTTTTGAAGCCAGTAGACAAATTAAAAAAATAAATGAGAATATACCAATAGTTGCACTTAGTGCTGCCGTAATGCAAGAAGATGTAATAAAAACCAGTCAAGCTAAGATGTCTGCACATTTGGCTAAACCTATGAATGAAAATGAAGTACTCAAAATTTTATTTCAATTTATAAAAGCAAAAAATTTTAACTCAGAACTTTTAAAAAAAGCAGAAATAACTGATGATACAAACTCTGATATAGCATATTATGGAATAGATATGGAGGAGTTAAAAGGTAGAATTGGTGAAAAACCAAAAATAATCCGACAGATAATTTCAAATTTTTGTAAGCAGTATGAAAATGCAGAGACGTTATTTAATACATTGGCAGTAGATTCTGATGAGTTTAATCAAATAATTCATTCATTAAAGGGAGTCAGTGGAAATATATCTCTTAAAGAAATCCTTTCAATTACAAAAGAGATATATGACACATCTGATATAGAACTAAGAAAAAAACTCCTTCCAAAACTGATTAAATTGTTAACAGTAACAGTCGGGACTTTAAAAATTCAATTAAATACGGAAGATAGTACGGTATTGCATAAAGAATACGTTAAAGAAGATGTTGTACGATATGTACAAAAGATTGAAGAAGATATAAAATACTTCAGAGTGATTACGCAAGATAAAGTTGAAGTATTACAAGATATGCTGTATAAATATTTGGATAAAAAAATAGTAGAAGAGTTAACTTCTTATCTTCTTTCATATGAATATAAAGAGGCAAATAAAATGTTAAGTAATATTTATAAGTTATTGGGAGATTAAAATGCAAAAGCAAAAGAATCTGGCAGAACAAAGGTTGTGTATAAAAAAAACGGGAGATGTACGTCATGAATGATAAAAAATTAAATATCCTTGTCGTGGATGATGAACCGATTAATATTCAGTTTGTGGTGGAACTGCTTTACAATGATTATGACGTTAGTGTTGCAACGAGTGGTTTGACAGCATTGGAAGTATTTGAAAAAAAGAGACCGGACATTGTCCTTCTTGATATACATATGCCCGACGTAGATGGTTTTGAAGTAGCCAGAAGAGTATACAGCGTAGAATCAAATCAGGAGATTCCAATTATTTTTTTTAGTGCTGATGACAGTATAGATTATATGGAAAAAGGTTTTGAGCTTGGTGCCGTGGATTACATCACTAAACCTATCGAGGCGAAATCATTTTTACTTAAAATCTCTTATTGGGCAAGACTGGTCAAAAAAAGCATTGAAAGCAAACATAGGCAAACATTATTGGATCAATACAAAAGTATAGTAGACAGCAGTGCCATTGTATCAAAAACAGATACAAAAGGAGTCATTACGTTTGTGAACGATAAATTTTGTGAGATTTCCGGTTATTCAAGAGAAGAACTTATCGGAAAACCCCATAGCATTGTTCGTCACAGAGATATGCCATCATCTGCATTTGAAGAACTTTGGCAAACTATAGAATCAAAAAAATCTTGGTCAGGAAAAGTTAAAAACCGTAAAAAAAACGGCGAAGCATATTATGTTAATACGATTGTTAATCCAATCGTCGATGAAAATGACAATATAATTGAATATATAGCTTTAAGACATGATATAACCGAACTTGAAGAATATAAAGAAGTTTTAAAAGATGAACTCACAACGACAAGTCAAAATTATAAAGAAAATATAAATTATATGGAACAGTATGAGTATGCTGTGAGCTCTATTACAGCTATACTTAAAACAGATACTGATAATAATATTATATATGCAAACGACAAGTTTTGTGAAATTATCGAGTATTCAAAAGAAGAGATAATGGGCAAAAAATGTAATTCATTTAGAGATGAAAAGCATAGAATACTAAAAGATTGCGAAAAGGTTCAAAATGAGTTGAAAAATAAAAGATCAGTAACCAAACTACTTACAAGTATTACAAAAAGCAATAAAAAAGTTTACATGATTACGTTTTTTTATCCTCTATTAGATTTAGATTCAAATGTTGTGGAACATTTACAAATTATGCATGATGTTACAGAGATAGTTAATCTTACTGAGGAAATCGAAGAAACTCAAAAAGAGGTAGTCTTAACAATGGGAGCTATCGGTGAGACAAGAAGCAAAGAGACAGGTCTACATGTTAAAAGAGTTGCTGAATATTCATATCTTTTGGCAAACTTACTAGAGCTTGGTGAAGAAAAAGCGAATCTTATAAAACAAGCATCACCGATGCACGATATAGGAAAAGTAGGTATTCCGGATTCTATCTTAAAAAAACCGGGTAAATTGACACATGATGAGTTTGAGATTATGAAAAGTCATACCCAAATGGGATATGAGATGCTGAAATATTCAAAGAGAGAAATTTTAAAAACAGCAGCAATTATTTCATATACTCATCATGAAAAATATGATGGAAGCGGATATCCAAATGGTATTTCTGGTGAAGATATTCCAATAGAAGGACGCATAACGGCAGTAGCTGATGTGTTTGATGCTCTAGGACATGATAGATGTTATAAAAAAGCTTGGGAGCTTGAAGCTATTTTGAAATTGTTTGAGGAAGAAAAAGGTAAGCATTTTGATCCAAAATTAATTCAACTTTTTCAAGAAAATTTAGAACACTTTTTAGAAATCATGGATAAAATGATAGATAAGTGAATTTGGTGGAGCTGTGGAGAATCGAACTCCAGTCCGAAACCACGCTACTCCTAACGTCTACATGCTTAGAGAAGTTGTTTGGTTTAATCTTGCTTCACACAACTTGCAAAGCTACACAAGACGAGCCCCGAGTTTTCGTGTTACGCTGAGACAGACGCAACATATATCTACATAAGGGTTATACTTCGAATCCTATTTATCTAGAGTCCATAGGTGAAGCAGCCCGCCGACCATCAATTAAGAGGTCGGGGTTAAAGACTTAAGCTACTGCTAAAGCTGGGCGATAATTTGTATTGTTTGCATTTAAGCAAAGTGAGCCGCGTAACGGAAATGCTCAGTCCGACATGCAGTCAGAAGCTACTTGATCCCGTCGAAACCAGGTCAGCCCCATATGTTTGAAATTATAGCAGAAGATAATAAATATTATCACCGAAATTTAATAAAACCATTAATCTTTTTTGTTGTTTTTTGCATAAGTCAATGCGCGAAATCCAAGCACTATATATAATATTACAATAAATAAAAGCTTTAAAGTTGGGAGTTTTAAATGGTGGTGGCCAATCTCGGAATCGAACCAAGGACACAGTGATTTTCAGTCACTTGCTCTACCGACTGAGCTAATTGGCCATCTTTTAAAGAGCGACATTGTAGCTCCTATGCGCTGAAAGCTAGCTTATATTTCGTACAGCTTCTTTAAATTCATCGCCTCTTTGTGCATATGAGGTGAATTCGTCTAGGCTTGCCGCGGCCGGAGAGAGTAGGGCAACTTCATTTTTGTTTAGATTTTTATCTATTTTAGAGATAGCATCTGCTAGATTCAGACATAGTTCAAAGTCTATGGAGTACTCTGTTGCAAATTTTGAGAGTTTATCTTTGTTTGAGCCGATATTATAAATCTTTACATCTATATTCTGCAGATGCTCAAAGAGTTCGTCAAGTTCGACACCTTTATCATCACCGCCTAGAATCAGGTGTATGAAAGAGTCTTTGTATCTTTTTAGTGCAGCTATGGTTGCATCCAAGTTAGTTGCTTTGGTGTCATTTACCCAAAGACGGTTTTTTGCATCCAGAAGTTCTTCTTGTCTGTGAGGGTCAAGAACAAAAGAGTTTATCTTCTCATAATCAACTTTATCAAAAAGTATTTTATCAACTGCCATTGCCAAAATAGCATCTGCAAGGAAAGCACCCTTGAATTTTACTTTATCGATCTCTATACCAAAATATTCTGCCAAATCTTTTTCGTCTTTATAAGTGACAAGATGAGCATCTGTCTTCACATCTTTATATACATCCGGGATGATTGCTACTTCGCCTTCACACATGCTCGTTAAAGGCTTCAGTTTTGCATCTACATACTCCTGCATGCTTCCGTGCCAGCTTAGGTGGTCAGGACTGAGAGGGAGTAAAACATATATGTTTGGTGCGGCTACGTTGGTATAGTGCATTGTAAAAGAACTGGTTTCAAGAATCCACATCTTGGCATCCGGATTTAGTTCCGCCAGAGGTGTTCCGATGTTTCCGCCGGCTTGGCTGCCTTTTGACTCCAGTAGATGCTGCATCATCTGAGTCGTCGTTGTTTTACCGTTTGTTCCGCTTATCCAGATTTTCAGTGGCGTTGCATCTGCGAAATAGTCATACTCGCTTATAAGGTTTTTTGCTTGGAGTATGAGCTGATTTGACGGTGGTATTCCGGGCGATGGAATCTCAAGCTGAGAATATTTTGCATTGAACTCGCTTGAGGGCTTAACCATGAAACCGTTCTCATCGCGAAAGGGCTTAGTGCATTTGTCATCGTAAAAAACGGCATCTTTTGCGACTTTTGCAATTGCTTTTGTGGTCTTGCCGTAACCAAACAGAGAAACTCTTTGCATCTAACGAATCTTTAAAGTAATAAGAGCTACAAGGTTTGAAAGAATAGCGATTATCCAAAACCTGACTATAATCTTAGTCTCAGCCCATTTTTTCATTTCAAAATGATGATGGATAGGAGCCATTAAAAAGACTCTTTTTTTGCGAAATTTATAACTGCCCACTTGAAGGATGACAGATATAGTCTCTATAACAAAGATAGAACCAATAAGAAGCAGCAGAATCTCACTTTTAGAGATAATGGCGAGATAACCCAAAAAAGCACCTATGGTAAGAGAACCGCTGTCTCCCATGAAAACTTCGGCAGGATGGCAGTTGTACCATAAAAACCCCGTCAATGCACCCATAAGAGCACTCGCAACTATGGCTACTTCACCGACATCAAAGTTTGGCATTAAAAGGTAAGAACTTATCTTTGCGTTACCGGTTATGTAGATGATAATACTGAATGAAGTCAGTGCAGCCAACGATGGAACGGTTGCAAGTCCGTCAAGACCATCGGTCAGGTTTACTGCATTGGAAGTAGAGATAATTACCAAACACCAAAATATGATAGCGTAGATGCCCATGTTCAGCACAGAAGTCTTTATAAATGGAAGATACAGATCAGTGTTGAACTCTCCTACAAAATATAAAAAACCAGTAACGACTAAAGATGCTAATATCTGCAGAGCAAGTTTTGCTCTGGCTTTTAGCCCTGCCAGGTTTTCGCTCTTTTTTATCTTTGCATAGTCGTCTTGAAAACCGATAAGAGCAAAAAGCAAAAGTGTAAGTATCGCCCCGACTGCATACATGTTTGAGAATTTTATACTTAGCAGCGAAGCTAAAACAGTAGCACCTATAAAAACGATACCGCCCATTGTAGGTGTCTTTGCTTTTTGCTGATGATTCTGGGGTGCCCACTCATTTATCGGCTGAACGCTTGAAGTTCTTTGCGCCCATCTTATAAAACGGGGAAGTAAATATAGTGTAAAAAACAGAGCCAAGAAAAATGATACACCGGCCCTGATAGTAATGTATCCAAGTATGTTGATATTTAAAAGTTCATGAATAGCATATAGCAAAGTGATAAATCCTTAATAGTTTAAAAACGACATTATAGTATAATTGCATAAAACTTTATATAAGGGAGCTAAATTGTCAAAAAAGGCTGTTTTAGTTATAACCGATGGTATAGGCTTTAGCTCTAAAACTGAGCATAACGCATTTCACAATGCTACAAAACCAAATTATGATAAATTATTTGAAGAGACTCCTCATTCACTCATCGATACTTCAGGCTTAAGCGTAGGGCTTCCGGAAGGTCAAATGGGAAATTCTGAAGTCGGACATATGAGCATAGGAAGCGGTAGAGTTTTATATCAGGACCTGGTAAAAATATCACTTGCTCTTTCTGAGGATACGTTAGAAGAAAATATAGAACTGCAAAATCTTTTTGGCACTTCAGACAGACTGCACCTTATTGGACTTATGAGTGACGGCGGTGTTCATTCACATATCGACCACTTTATGGGTGTGGCAAATATTGCGGCAAAAAACGGTAAAAAAGTCTTTTTGCATCTGATTACTGACGGTAGAGATGTATCTCCTACTTCTGCGCAAAAGTATCTTAAGATAGTCGAGAGTCACTTAAATGAAAATATTCAGATAGCTACGATGGCAGGGCGTTTTTATGCTATGGACAGAGATAACCGCTGGGGAAGAATCCAAAGAGCTTATGAAGCCATAGTGGATGCAAAGCCAAAAACAGACTTTGAACCTGCAGGCTATGTAGGTTCATCTTATGCTCTTGGCGAGACGGATGAATTTATAGAACCGACAGCTTTTGAAGGCTATGACGGTGTAAAAGACGGTGACAGCATACTTACTATTAATTTTAGAAGCGACAGGATGAGGGAACTGGTCACTGCTCTTGGCAGTATTGATTTTCATGAGTTTTCAAGAAACTATAAAATGGTGAGTCTTGCAACCATGACAGAGTATGACAAATCTTTTTCTTATCCTGTCCTGTTTTCAAAAGAGTCACCTAAAAATACTCTTGCTGAGGTGATTTCGGCTAATGGTCTAAGACAACTGCATACGGCTGAGACTGAGAAATATGCACATGTTACTTTCTTTTTAAACGGCGGTATAGATGAGCCTTACGAGAATGAGACAAGAGTCCTTATACCGTCTCCTGATGTAAAGACTTATGACATGAAACCTGAGATGAGCGCGCCTGAAGTCGGTGAGACTGTACTAAAAGCGATGGATGAAGAGTATGACTTTGTAGTTGTTAACTTTGCAAACGGTGATATGGTAGGACATACGGGAGATGAAGAAGCCGCAATGGTTGCAGTTACGACTGTAGATGCCGAGCTTGGAAAAATCATCCAAAAAGCAAAAGAGAAAGATTATTCTGTTGTTATTACATCTGATCATGGAAACTGTGAAGAGATGAAAGATGATGATGGAAACACTCTTACTAATCACACGGTTGGAAAAGTGTGGTGTTTTGTCGTGGCTGAGGGCGTTACAAAAGTAGAATCAGGCGGACTGAACAACATAGCTCCGACTATCTTAAAACTTATGGATATAGAAATCCCTTCAGAGATGGATCATAGTCTGATATAAAAGTATTTGTTTTTAGCAAAATTAACCTATAATAAACTCTAATAATCAGGAGTGCGTTATGAAAGTATTGTTAACAGGAGCAAATGGCTATATTGGTAGACGTCTAAAAAACTTGCTTATTTCGCAAAAAGATATTGAATTAAGAATATTTGTGCGAAATAAGAAAAGTTTATCTCAAGAGGTACTTGATAACTATGAAGTTATTGAAGGCGATACATTCGATAAAGAAGCTTTAAAAAAAGCTTTAGAAGGTATTGATACCGCTTTTTATCTCATCCACTCCTTAAATAAAAAAGATTATAAAGATTTAGACAGACAATCAGCCCAGAATTTTATTGAAGCATCTAGTCACTGCGGCGTAAAAAGAGTTATATATCTCGGCGGCTTGGGCGTAAAAAATAGTGATACAAGCAAACACCTTTTAAGCCGCATTGAGACCGGCGAGATTTTAAGTTCATCAAGCAGTGTACAAACAATTTGGATAAGAGCCGGAGTCATTATAGGCTCAGGAAGTGCAAGCTTTGAGATTATACGAAATCTTGTAGAAAAATTACCGTTGATGATAACACCAAAATGGGTAGACACCTATGCTCAGCCGATTGCGGTAGATGATGTTATAAATTATCTTGTTGCATCTCTATATTTAGAGCATAAGAAAAACTTGGTAGTTGATATCGGCTCTGAAAAAATGAAATATAGAGATATGATGCTTCAAACGGCAACAGCGCTTAAACTCAAAAGATATCTTATATCTGTTCCGTTTATGAGTATAAACCTTTCATCATATTGGCTGAATCTTTTTACTCCTGTCCCGTTTACGGTAGCAAAAGCACTGATAGAAGGACTTAAATCGGAAGTAACCATACAAAATGACAATGCAAAAAAGTATTATCCTCACATAAAACCTATAAGTTATATTGATGCTGTTAAAAAGGCTGTTTTGGAGATAGAACAGCATCAAGTTATAAGCAGATGGAGTGACAGTGACGGTTCAAGCTGGGATAAAAAACACAAACAACAAATAAACGATTCCATCTTTGTAGACAGAAAAGAAGTTGATATCAGCTCGTACGACAAGAAGAAAGTTTTTAAAGCCATAACATCTCTTGGCGGTGAAAACGGATGGTTTGATTATGATTTTTTATGGGAACTTAGAGGTATTTTAGATAAAGCAGTAGGCGGGGTAGGAATTAACAGAGGCAGAAGAGATAATTGTGATTTAAGACTTGGAGAATGTCTGGACTTTTGGAGAGTTGAAGACATAAAAGAGAATGAGAGATTACTTCTTTTTGCACAGATGAAAATGCCAGGAGAAGGGTGGCTGGAATTTAAAATAGATGATAATAAACTTATTCAATCAGCATATTTCTATCCCAGAGGTATATTAGGAAGAATATACTGGTATTCACTGATACCGCTTCATTATTTGGTATTTACAAATATGATAAGGAATATACTCAAAAATAGCAAATCTTAATATTTTATATTCTTTAAATAAAGCAACTATTTGGTATCGTTTTATCATTAAATTATATGAGGAAGCTTAATGAAATTTAGTGGAAAAAATGTTTTAGTTACAGGTTCAAGCCGTGGTATCGGTGCAGAGATTGCAAAAACTTTAGCCGGTTTTGGTTTAAAAGTTTGGATTAACTACAGAAGCGGTGCTGCAGAAGCAGACGCGGTTAAAGAAGCAATAGAAGCTGCAGGCGGAAATGCTGCGGTAATCGGTTTTGATGTCAGTGATGAAGATGCTTTTGTAGATGCTATTAAGACTATTGTTGATAGTGACGGTGAACTTTCTTACCTAGTAAACAATGCAGGTATTACAAATGATAAATTGGCACTGAGAATGAAAACTGAAGACTTCATGAGTGTTATAAATGCAAACCTTACTTCTTGTTTTATCGGATGTCGTGAGTCTATGAAAGTAATGAGAAAGAAAAAATTCGGGGCAGTTGTGAATATCGCTTCTATTGTCGGTGAGACTGGTAATGCAGGACAGACAAATTACTCTGCGTCTAAGGGCGGCGTAATTGCGATGAGCAAAAGTTTTGCTATTGAAGCAGCGACTAGCGGTATACGTTTTAACACAATCACTCCCGGTTTTATAGCTACTGAGATGACAGATGCTCTTAGTGATGAGATTAAAGAAAGTTTTACATCTAAAATCCCGATGAAACGCTTTGGAAATGCAAGTGAAGTTGCTGAAGCTGCTGCATTTTTACTCTCAGATCATGCAAGTTATATCACGGGTGAAACATTAAAAGTTAACGGCGGGATGAATATGGCATAGTAGTTTGTTTAAGCTACATATGTTATAATTTCGCGATTTTATACTTAAAAACATAGGAGCTATAATGGCACTTTTAGAAGATATTAAAGAAGTAGTAGTTGAGCAATTAAGCGTTAACCCGGATGAAGTAAAGGAAGATGCTAAGTTTGTTGAAGATTTAGGTGCTGATAGCCTTGACGTTGTTGAATTAGTAATGGCTCTTGAAGAGAAATTTGATATTGAAATCCCTGATGATGAAGCAGAGAAAATTCAAACTGTTGCAGATGTAGTTGCTTACATCGAAAGTAAATAATTCACGCTAAAGTGTTTTTTGAGCTCAGTAAATAGTCTCTAATAGGCTTTACTGGGTTTTGTAAAATATTTTATAAATTTTATCATGGAGAGTTTTTAAATGAGAAGAGTAGTTGTAACGGGTATAGGCATGATAAATGCGGTTGGGAATGACAAAGAGAGTTCTTTCAAGGCAATATGTGAAGGTGAATGCGGAATTGATACTATTACACTTTTTGACCCTTCTGCTTATGCTGTTAAAATTGCAGGTGAAGTAAAAAACTTTGACCCGGAAACTGTTATGTCACCAAAAGAAGTTAAAAAAGCCGATAGATTTATTCACCTTGGATTAAAAGCCGCTCAAGAAGCTATGGCAGATGCTAATCTTCCTGAAGATATCGATATGGAAAGATTCGGTATCAGTGCAGGATCTGGAATCGGTGGTCTTCCTGCTATTGAGAAAAATTCTATCATCATAGAAACTCGTGGTCCTCGTAGAATATCCCCATTTTTTATTCCATCGGCATTGGTAAATATGCTTGGTGGTTTTGTATCTATTGAGCACGGAACGAAAGGTCCGAACCTTTCAAGTGTAACAGCTTGTGCTGCAGGTACTCATGCAATAAGTGAAGCTGTTAAAACAATCATGTGTAACGGTGCAGAGCAGATGTTGGTTGTCTCAGCTGAGTGTGCTATAACAGGTGCTGGTGTTGGCGGTTTTGCCGCTATGAAAGCACTATCTACTAATAATGAAAATCCTAAAGAAGCATCTCGCCCGTTTGATGCAAATCGTGACGGTTTTGTTATGGGTGAAGGAGCGGCTTCTTTGGTTCTTGAAGAATATGAGAGCGCTGTTGCCCGCGGTGCAAATATTTATGCTGAAATAGTTGGTTTTGGTGAGAGTGGAGATGCTAATCATATAACAACTCCGAGTCTTGACGGTCCTGCTCGTGCTATGAAAGCTGCATACAAAATGGCAGGTGAACCTAAGCTTGACTACGTAAACGCTCATGGAACAAGCACTCCAATTAATGATAAAAATGAGACTGCAGCTGTTAAAGACTTGCTTGGCGGAAAAGAGAACTGTCCTCCTATGAGTTCAATCAAAGGTCAAATTGGTCACTGTCTCGGTGCAGCCGGCGGTATTGAAGCTGTTACTTGTCTAATGGCTATGAGAGACGGTATTATCCCTCCTACTATCAACTATACAACTCCGGATGAGAATTGTGATTTAGATATTGTTCCTAATGCTTCAAGAAAAGCTGAATTAAATGTAGTAATGAGTAATTCTTTTGGTTTCGGTGGAACTAACGGCGTACTAATATTCAAAAAAATCTAACGAAGGATTTAATTTGGCAACATACTTAGACTTTGAATATAAAATTAAATTTATTCAAGAAGATATTATTTCTGCACGTGTACGTCACAATGAAGGTGAGCTGGAGAAACTTCAAAAAAATCTAGATAAAGAAGTTTCTAAAATATTCAGCAACTTATCACCGTTTCAGCAGCTTCAACTTGCACGTCACGTTGACAGACCATATGCACTGGATTACATTAACTTGATTATGCGTGATAAGTATGAAATTCACGGAGACAGACACTTCCGTGAAGATGCGGCTATCATATGCTACTTAGGCTATATTGGCGATGAAAAAGTTATGGTTATCGGTGAGCAAAAAGGTCGAGGAACTAAAAATAAGATAAGAAGAAATTTTGGTATGCCTCATCCTGAAGGATACAGAAAAGCTCTTCGTGCTGCTAAAATGGCAGAGAAATTTAAAATCCCTCTTCTTATGCTTATAGACACTCCGGGTGCATATCCTGGTCTTGGTGCTGAAGAGAGAAACCAAAGTGAAGCAATCGCTAGAAATCTTTTAGAACTTTCTCAATTAGAAACTGAAACTATCTCTGTGGTAATTGGAGAAGGCGGAAGCGGTGGAGCACTTGCAATCGGTGTCGCCGATAAATTTGCAATGATGCGCTACTCTGTATTTAGTGTTATCTCTCCTGAGGGCTGTTCAGCAATTTTATGGAATGACCCTAAAAAAGTTGAAGCTGCTACTAATGCTATGAAAATTACAAGTGGTGACTTGAAGAAGCTAGACCTTATTGATGATATTATAGATGAGCCTCTTATAGGTGCACACAGAGATAAAGAAACGGCTGCTACTGCGATTGCTGATTACTTCTTAGAAAACTTAAAATCTCTTAGAGAGATGAGTAAAGAAGATCGTATGGAAGCTAGATATAATAAACTAACAGGAATAGGCGCTTACTCAGAGTAAGCACTTTTACTACTCTTGCTGGCTCTCTAGAAGAGGGTCAAATTTCGGTCTTTTCAACCTTTTTGCTTCTTTAGAAAATTTTATTAAATCTTCTACATTATTTATATTTTCATTTATATTTTCAAGTGATAGTTTAAAAAGTCCGTATGTTGTCATAACATCACTCATAGCTCTGTGGTGGGAAGCATCTGGATTTAGTCTGAATGTATCATTTAGATAAGAGAGCGCGTATCTATAAGACTCTACTGTTCTCTCAGCTAGGGCAAGCGAACATAAGCTTCTGTTTAAAAGAGGCTCAAGACCGATTTTTTGCATTGACTGAGAGATAAATTTATAGTCAAACTTTACATCATGTGCAACAAATACGGCATCTCCTAAAAAGAGTTTGAATTTATACAAAACTTCTTTAAGTGGAGGAGCATTTAAAGTATCTTTTACGCTTATACCGGTAATAGCCGTGATGTGTTCATTTATTTCAGAGCATTTAACAAGAGATTCAAAGCTATCGATAACTTTGCCGTTTTTTATTTTTAAACCTGCAATTTCAATGATTTGATGCTTGTCTATTTTTGAACCGTTTGTCTCAATGTCGACTATACAAAACTCTGCTTCATTCATAGGAATGAATTTTGTAGAAAAGTAGTAATAGCCCTTACTCTTTATGATATCAAGACCTTGTGATCTCCAGAGTTCAAGTGAAAAATCTATGCTCTCATCTATCTGAGATTTCAGTTTTTCAAGCGGCAGACCTTTTGTTGCCAACTTAGAGACACTTTTAGCATCAAGAGGAAAGTAATTAGCGAGCATTCGTTATGAAATCCTTAACTTTTTTGGGATCTTTTACGCCGTAAGACTCTTCAACACCACTGCTTACATCAACTCCGTAAAAACCGTACTCTTTTAGTGAAGAGACATTTCCTGCATCTAAACCGCCGGCAAGGATGATTTTTGAGCAGTCAACATCTTTAAACCACTCTATATTTAATCTTTTACCTGCTCCGCCATAAGCTTCACAGTATGCATCTACAAGTCTATACTCATCACAATACTCTAAGATATCTTTAGCCTCTTTAGCTCTTATGACTTTGATATATGGAACAAAAATCTGCTCATACAGCTCATTTGGAGCTTCAAAATGTATCTGTGCCAGAGTACATCCGGATTCTTGAATATAAGAGTTTATTACCTGTGCATCTACATTCACAAACAAGCCTACTTTTTCTACAAAAGGCGGGAGTTTTGAGATGATTTCTTTGGCATCTGATGGCGAGATATATCTGGGAGATTTCTCATAAAAGACAAAACCAAGTGCATCTGCACCTGCCTCAATCGCGGCCATCGCATCTGAGTAAGATGTAATTCCACAGATTTTAACTCTCATTAGATTTGCAGACTTTTTATTGCTTCTTCTTTTGAAGCGTGGTTAAATACATAGCTTCCGGCAACAACAACATCAACACCTACATCTTTAAGACTCTGAATGTTTTTGTCGCTAACACCGCCATCAACTTCAATAAGACAATTTGGGTTGATTTTGTTTCTCATCTCATTAAGTTTAGAAGCTTTTGGTATTACACTCTCAATAAAACTTTGTCCGCCAAAACCAGGATTTACACTCATAAGCAGAACCATATCCAAGTCTTTAAGTAGATACTCTATAGATTCCGGCGGAGTATGCGGGTTTAAAACGATTGCAGGTTTGATGCCTAAAGAACGAATCTTTTGAATAAGTCTGTGAGGGTGCTTTTCTTCTTCAATATGAAAAGAGATATATTGTGGTTTTAAAGGTGCAAAAAGCTCAACAAAAAAAGTGTTGTTCTCAACCATTAAATGAATGTCAAGAGGCTTTGTAGCGCATGCAGCAATAGCTGAAACTACAACGGGACCGATAGTAAGGTTTGGAACAAAGTGACCGTCCATAACATCTACATGAACCAAATCACAACCGGCATTACAGATTGCTTCTACATCTCTTTGTAAATTGCCAAAATCAGCACTTAAAACACTAGGAGCTATTAACATTTAATTTCCTTACGAGCAAAGCCCGCAAGAAATCGCTTGGGGCGCTCAGCCCACTAAAGTCAGCCTTTGTAAAGGCGTGATGCTTGGGCATTATTTTATGTAATTGTATCAAATTAGGCTTTTATCTAGTTAAGAAAAATAAAAATTTATCGTTATCAAATGATAAGTCTACTTGGACACCTTTCCTATCTTCAATGACCTCAAGAAGACTTTCCACGTCGTTATAGGTTCTAGGAAGAGTAATATCTACACTTATATTTTTATCAGAGAGCAAAGTTTTAATCTTACCGCCGACAATATTTACAAGTTCTGCAAGTGTATCTAGTACCATTTCTAAATCATCTGTTTTTTCACCAATAAGAAGTTCACATGCCTTTTTTGCAATTTCCTCCGGAAATACTAAAATAACCATTCCGTCTATATCACCATAGTAGCCGATAGAACTGGCAATTTTTCCTGTTTTATCAGCGATATTGATTTTTTGAACTTCTGCACTTTGTTTAACTGCTTTAGAGTTAGTCATCATCTCTATTGTGACAACGGTTGCATCTATAAACCTTGGAAGTTCTGTAACAGTCTGCTTGTTTATAACTCTTTTTGTTTTTATGTTTGCTGCACTGCTTGCACCTAGTTCTTCAAGTAATTTTTTATTTTGTAAAATATCGTCCATCTGCGGATAAAACAATATACCTGCATCTTCAAGAGTTTCTTTAAATACTTCCGGTGTTTTTTCAAAAGTCATACCGACAAAACATATGGTAGCATTATATTCAGCCGCTGCACTGGCGAGCTTAGAAAAAAAGTTAAGAGCATGAACATTCATGCTGATAACTTTGTAGGCGTCAAAGATAAATAGTCTAAAACCTACATTTAATGAGTTGTTATGATATTGGATATTGAACTTATTTCCAATCTCAACGTCTAAAAATGATGAGATTGTATAAATAATGGCATTTCCTGTTACACGGGTTGCAACTGATTGTCCCATTTGCCCTAAATATGTTGAGCTGATAACAATATCATAAGCTTCTTTTTTTGAACTTTTTTCTTTAAATTCTTCAAGACTTTGAGCAAGGATAGGATTATGCCCGTTATCATGGAGCTCGATAGCCATTGCTGTATTTTGGGATTTATCTTCGGTATATAGTAAAACATTTTGATTTTTATTTTTAAAGCTTGATGAAAACAGATAGGCTATTTCTACAGTTTTAAAGAGAGAAAAATTTAGCTTATTTTTGTAAAATGTTTTTATAGCATTGTATTTTTTCTCATCATAATCACAAAAACCTACGGTGACATGATTAGATTGACGTACTTTTGTAAAGAGTTTTATAAAAGCGTCTAGTCCGTTTCTGTTAAAAAACACAACTCTTTTTAGTGAAACTAAAATCATATCGACATTAAGTGAAGTAGTTGCTTCCAAATCTTCTATACTTAAAAAAGAGGTAGAACTATTTCCGTCTAAAAAGCCCTGCGGTGTGAAAATTCCAATACCGTTTTTTATAATCGGTCTCATGAAATTTCCATAAGTGTTGCAAAATCTTCATAGATATCATTGACATAGTCTACTTGAAAATCTATAAAATCGTTTAAACCGGCATTTATAAAAATAGGTTGAGACAATTCATAAAAGAGTAAAAGATGCATCCATTTTCCTAACTTATTTATAAGTTCATCATCAGAAGGATTTATACCTGATGAGGCTTGAATGATTTTAGCTATATCTTCAGGCATTTCCCATTTTTTAGAGATTTGCTCACAGATATCAAAAAGACCGATTCCGCATAAACGAGTTAAGATGGTGTTATAGTCGAGATTTTTTACACTTCTTAAAATGTTCACATCTTCTATCTTTTCACAAAAAAGTGCTTCTGAGACTATAATACTTGCAGGAAGCAGACTTATAGCACTGTTTATGTTTTTATCTTCAATGTCAAGATGCTTTAATATTTGTTCCCATCTTTTAGAGAGTTTTGCTTGAAGTTCGTGGAAGTTTTTAGTATTTAGTTTAAAAAGAAGCCATTTGCTAGGACTCAGAAGAGTTGTCATATAGTTATAGACTGTCTGTTGAGATCCTGAGACACCTAAAATACCAAATATTTGAGAAATGTCATTTATTTCATTTGCAAAACCATATATCGGTTTATTGACTAATTCTTTAAGATATGAAGATAGTGCCAAATCACTTTGTGCAACTTTTGCAGCTTTGACAAGTTCACCTTCGTTTAATAGCATAAGAGTTTCCCTCAAAGCTTTTGGGGCAGGTGGAATCTTGTCAATATATTCATTAATTTTGTTTTTTGTTATCATTTGCTTCACATATAATAAATTTGTATATATTCTAGCTGTATAATAATAAAATGAATATTAAAAAATGGCAATCAAAAGTTTACATAGAAGTAAATAAACCTTTAAGCTTTAGTTTTGCTTCAACTTGATACAATTCGCAACTTTAAAAACCTAAACAAGGAAGCTAAAATGGCAAGAAGATGTGCTATTAGTGGCAAAGGCCCTATGAGCGGGAACAATGTTTCTCATGCTAAAAACAGAACTAAGCGTCGTTTTTTATTAAACCTAAGAACAGTGCGTATCACATTAGAAGATGGTACTACAAAAAAAATTAAAATCTCAGCAAGAGAATTACGCACACTTAAGAAAAACTCGTAAAGAGAACAGGAAAATATGTTGAATCTTTTGCAAAGGATTCGCGAATTTTTACATTGGGAGTCAGCTCCCAAGCCTGAAGTAAAACTTCTTCCAGAAGTTTACCCTCACCTCAAAGCATTTCGTTTACCCCTAATTTTAACAGTAATGACTATGTTAGTTGGATCTGTCGGTTATGTACTTATCGACAATTTTACTCTTATGGATGCTATATATCAAACCGGTATTACTTTTACAACTGTAGGATTTGGAGAGATATCTCCGGTGTCTGATGCTGGAAGAATTTTTACAATAACCCTTATTATTGCCGGATTTGCCACTTTTTCAAGTGCAATAGGTATTTTAATTGCAGAGTTAAACAGGGGTAATATTACCGCTATTTTAAAGGAGCGAAGAATGTTATATAAGATAGCAAGGTTAAAAAAACATTTTGTAGTCTGTTATCACAATGATTATACTCTTGAAGTAACAAAACAGTTAAGAAAAAATCATATTCCATTTGTAGTAGTTGATCCAAGAGAAGAGATCCATGAATGGGCTATAGAGCATAACTATCCTACATATCTAAAGGCAGAACCGCACGCTGAACTCTCAATGCTCAAAGCTCATCTTGCATCTGCAAAAGGGCTAATAACACTTTCAGATTCTATAGCGGATAACATAGCTCTTATCGCATCTGTTAGACTTTTTGAACAAGAACATTTTTTGCCAAGACCTTATTATATTATTTCAGCCGCTGAGTCTATGAGCGATGTGGAAAAACTTAAAAAACTTGGTGCAGATACGGTTGTCTCACCGACTAAATTGACAGCTCAAAGAGTTAGTGCAATGGCAGCAAGACCGGACATGCAGAATCTTTTGGAAGAGTTTTTATATAAAAGTGATAATCCATTGGATATGGAAGAAGTTGAAGTTCCAAAGTATAGCTGGGCAGTGTTAAAAAAACTCAAAGAAACCCATATCCGTCAGATGACAAATACCTCGGTTATCGGAATAACAAAAAAAGACGGTAAATTTATATCTATGCCAAAAGGTGATGTACTCATTACAAGCGAGTGTAAACTTCTTCTAATCGGAATGCAGAGTGATATAACTACAACGAAAGAATTATTAAGAAAAAGAACTAAGCCTAAGGAGCTGAGATTTGTATAAGATAGTCCAAACGACAGGTGGCGTATGTGCATCTGATGGTTTTTTTGCTGATGGTATAAGTGCAGGACTTAAAAAAGATGATGCACTTGATATGGCGTTTATTTATAGTGAGACAGAGTGTGAGATAGCGTCTGTTTTTACAACAAATAAAATGTATGCGGCTCCAATAAAACATTTTAGAGCTAAGGGTGACTTTAAGACTAACTTTGTTCTGATTAACTCTAAAAATGCAAATGCTATGACAGGTCAAGCCGGTATTGATGATATTGATGAGATTTTGAGCCACTGCAGAGATGTTGTTAATCCTGTTATGAGTTCAACGGGTGTAATAGGTGTCAGACTTCCTAAACAAAAAATTATTGACGGAATGAAAAAGTTTGATTTTTCTAAAAAAGAATCCGTTAATGCTTCAAAAGCTATCATGACAACAGATGCTTTTTCAAAAGAGATAGCATTAAGAGTTGAACTTGATGACGGCAGCAGTTTTTCCATCGGTGCAATGGCAAAAGGTGCAGGGATGATAAACCCTGCAATGGCAACGATGTTATGTTTTATAACCACAGATGCCGCTGTCTCAAAAGCAGAGATGCAAGAGACCTTAGACGAAGTCACGAAAACCACTTTTAACGCAATAAGCGTCGATGGAGATACTTCTACAAACGACACGGTTTTGTTACTTTCTAACGCTAAAAGCGGAGCATATGAAGCAGAAGCGTTTAAAGAAGCACTATTTAAAGTTATGCATTTCTTGGCTTTAGAGATGGTTAGAGACGGCGAAGGCGCTACAAAACTTGTTACATATAAAATCAGCGGTGCAAAAAATGACAGAGAAGCAGAGATAGTTGCTAAAAAACTTTCAGACTCACTTCTTGTAAAAACTGCTCTTTTTGGTGAAGACCCAAACTGGGGAAGAATAGCATCTACAGTCGGAGCAAGCGGAGTTGAGGCTTATGAAGAGAAGCTTAAAATCTCATTTGACAATCTTTGTGTATATGACAGAGGCGAATTGCACTTTGACTCAGAGATGGAGAAGAAATGTGCCATAGTTATGGGACATAAAAAATTCACTATCTCTTGCGACTTGGGTGTGGGCGAAGGAAGTTTTAAAGCATACGGATGTGACCTTGGTCACGAATATGTAAATATCAATGCAGATTACCGAACTTAAGTTTTTTAACTTAATTTCGGCAGATGCCACTCTCTTTTAAAAGCAATCAGCCTTAGAATCACAGATGCTAACGCAACAGCAGAAATACTCATAGCATTCAATATATCAAACATCTCCAGTGTTGCTAAAGCAAGTGCAACTATCACTGCTATAGAACCGTAAAAATCACTGATGAGCACAGTAGGGACTTGGTTTATCATAATGTCTCTTGTAACACCGCCTCCTACTGCCGTTATGAAACTTAGAATTATTATTCCAAAGAAATTATAATCGGCATGAATAGCGAGTATGGCTCCCGTTATGCTAAATGCTACAAGTCCTATGGTGTCGCTAATGACAAATATGAGTTTTCTTTCGATAGATGGTTTTTTATATAGTTTAAAAAAATATGCGATAAGAATAGTGGTGATAAGGGTCATAGCAGGATAGAGTGAAGTAAATGCAAAAGGTGCAGAACTAAGAATAGCATCTCTTATAACACCTCCGCCAAGAGCTGTAAGTGCAGATGCTATAAGAATGCCGAGAATATCCAGGTTGTTTTTTATGGCGATTAAGAAGCCACTGATGCTAAAAGCTATAATGCCGATTATGTCTGCGATTATAAAAAATTCTGGCATTTAGTCCTGATATTCGTTTTTAAATTTTACATATCTTGAAGCAGAAGCATAAAGTTCTTCAACTTCCGCATCACTTAGTTCTCTGACAACTTTGGCCGGGCTTCCCATGATAAGTGAGCGGGGAGGAAAGACTTTGTTTTTTGTGACTAAAGCGTCTGCACCTACAATACTCTCTTTTCCTATGACGGCACCATCTAAAATAGTAGCACTCATACCTATTAGACAAGCATCTTCAATAGTACATCCGTGAAGCATGACACGGTGTCCTATTGTCACATCATCGCCGATTATAGTTGGGTTTCCATCACTCTTATCAGCTTTTTTGTAATGTGTTACATGTATCATACTAAGATCTTGGACACTTACTCTGTCTCCTATTTTAATGTAGTGAACGTCTCCTCTGATTACGGTTGAAAACCAGATGGAACAGTCACTTCCGCATGTTACATCACCTATAATATCTGCAGATGGTGCCACCCAAGTATTTTCACCAAGTGTAGGCTTAACGCCTTTAAAAGAATGTATCATATTAACTCTCCATGAAAAGACGTGAAGTAATCTGTGCAACACTTCTTTGAGTCTCTTTTTTACTTGCTTTTGAAATTTTGTTTACAAACTCTTCTAGGAGTTTATGGTTATTTGTAAGTTTTTCGTCTTCTTGTTTTTTTACTTTTATGTATGAACCGTCGCTTTGAAGTTCGTGTGCAAGAACATTGTCTGAACACTGAAGTTTTAAAATCTGGATAATCTTGTTTTGTGATTCTTCATCTTTTATGGCAGTTAAAAGCTCGATTCTTCTAACGAGGTTTCTTGGCATCCAGTCAGCAGAAGAGATATAAACCTGAGAAGCATCGTTTTTGAAGTAAAATACTCGTGGATGTTCAAGATACTTGCCTAAAATCGATATAACTCTAATGTTCTCACTGACACCTTCAATGCCTGTCTTAAGACAACATATTCCACGAACAATAAGATCGATTTTTACACCGGCCTGAGAGGCTTTATAAAGTGCGCGGATTACATCTTCATCAACTAAAGAGTTTACTTTTGCGATAATCTGTCCATCTTTGCCTTTTCTCGTTTCATTATGGATAAGAGAGAGAACTTTAGGCTTGATTTGGGCAGGAGACATATACAATTCATCAAGTTTGCCTTTTTTACTAAAGCCTGTTAGAAAGTGAAAAAATCTTGTAAGGTCATTTGTGACTTCATCTTTTGAAGTCATATAACTCATGTCTGTGTAGATCTTTGCCGTTGCAGGATTATAGTTTCCTGTTCCGATATGCGCATACTGTTTTAGTTTCCCGTTTTTTCTTCTTGTGACCAAAGTAGCCTTTGCATGAACTTTAAAACCTCGAATACCGTAGATAACATGAGCTCCAGCTTTTTCAAGTGCTTTTGCCCAGATGAGGTTGTTTTCTTCATCAAACCTTGCTTTTAACTCAACCATGACAGTAACTTGTTTTCCACTCTCAGAAGCATTCATAAGGGCTTGAACAATAGGGGAGTTTGTCCCTGAACGGTACAGCGTCATTTTTATTGATACTACATCAGGATCTTTTGAAGCCGTCTGTATGAGTTTTACAACAGGGTCAAAACTTTCATATGGATGATACATTAGCACATCTTGCTTTTCCAAAGTCGTAAAGATATTCTCAGTATGATCAAAAGGAGGCAAACTTTTTGGCTTAAATGGAGCAGCCAAAAGATGTGCAAAGTTTTTATTTCCGACTATCTGCCAAAGACTGGCAAGATTTAAAAATGTATGAAATTTGTAGATATCATCTTTGTAAACATTTGTATGACGGTTAAAGAAGTTTATGATCTCTTCATCCCCGTCACTGCCGACTTCAAGTCTGACCATCTCACCTTTTCGACGAAGTTTCAGCCCTTCTTCTAGAATTTCGAGAAAATCATCTGCTTCCTCTTCCTCTATCTCCATATCAGCATTTCTTGTAACTCTAAATGAAGCATATTTGATAAGATTATATCCGGGAAAGAGGTCTTCAACGTGCTGTACAACAAGAGACTCAACAGGAACATAAGTGCCGTTGTCTAGTTCTACAAATCTGTTTAATACCCTTGGAACTCTTATGATTCCAAAACGTTCTATTGATTCATCATCAGAATCGGATAGTTTTACAATCAATCCAAAACTGAGATTGTTCAGGTGCGGAAACGGGTGAGTGGCATCTACGGCGATTGGAATGATGACCGGATATATATTTTCACTGAAATATCTGTTTAAAGTGTTTTTCTCATGCTGGTTTACTTCATCGTAGAGTTTTATAGAGATGCCTTCAGCTTCAATTTTTTTAAGGATGCCGCTCATGCAATGTTCTATGACTTGTTGTTCTTGGTGAAGATATTTTCTTATTTCCCGAAGTTGTTGCATCGGTGTTAGTTTGTCAGCACCTGAGACTATGATTCCTGCTGCAAAAAGCTTTTTAAGCCCTGCAACTCTGATCATATAAAACTCATCGAGGTTTGTTCCATAAATAGCTAAAAATTTAAGACGTTCTAATAATGGAAGTGATTCATCTTGAGCTTGTTTTAAAACTCTGGTATTGAATTGCAACCAAGAGAGTTCTCGGTTATTATAAAGGTCTGGATTTTTAAGATTTAACATGTATTTACCTGGATTTTTTTTTCTTATTATAGCTAAATGTTATTATCTAATGATTCCGGTGCCTTTATAATTTGCTGAATGATATATGGTTGTAGCATTTTTACGCGCATAGTATCTCATAAGCAGTTTTTGAATGGTCGGCTCTATTGAGGGAGCAAACCAGGCATTGTTGCTAATAGCGATTACATAGTCGACATCACCTTCATATATTTCCTGACAAGTTGCCTCGTAACATATCGCATTTCTAAACTTAATGCCTTTTATCATAAAGTCGGTAGGTGCTTTTGCCGTTGAAAAATCAGCCTGACCGGCAAAGAAATAATCATTTATTATTTTTTGGGCAAATTTTGGAAGCGGTATATACTCTCCAAAAGGCACAAGAACCAGTTTTTTTGCCATTTCAAATTTTTTATCTTGAAACATATATGTTACGTTATAATTATTGCCGTTAGCTTTAAAAAGAGAACCTGCTATTATGGTTATATCTTGCGATAGTTCAAGAAGTTTGTCCATAAGTCTTGGACTTTTATTCATAAATAACGGGAATACGGACTCCGGAAAAACAACTACTTCATATCCTTGTTCTTTTGCACTTTTTATCTCTTTAAATATTTTTGCAATTGTCGATCCTTGAGTAGCTCTTAACCATTTTCTGTCCTGAGATATATCAGTTGCTACAAGTTTAATTTTTAGCGGTGCAACTTTGTCAATAGTCGGATTGAAATTTAGTGCTAAAACAAGTAAGAGTAGGGATGCTGCCTTATATTTGATTTTAAGATAGTTTGGAAGAGACAAAGCAGCTAAAACGAAGAATAACTGGTACTTGAATATTCCAATATAGCTATCTACAAATACCAGTTCAATCTGAAGCCAGTTCCAGTCAAACGGTTCTACAAAACTTAGCACAAAAAGTAAAATGGCACGAATATATACCTTGTCCGTAAATGCCAAAACTCCAAAAAACAGCATATAGATGACGGCAAAAGCAAAAGTGATTACGGGAGTTAAAAATCCTACACCGTTGTACTCAAAACTATAACCTATCCAGTAAAACCATAAAAGACCGACAAAAAAACCTGCTACTAAAACGGCTCTTTTTGAAATATATAAAAACAGTCCTAAAGCTGCAACTCCAAATATGGTGTTTAAAAACCTAACGGTGATTCCCCACTCTTCAAGATATATAAAAGCACTAAATAGCAGTGCAGTTATAAGCCCGATAAGAAGGTCAAAGATTAATGGATTGTTGTTTTTGAATGTTTGTATTTTTTTTAGCATTTGTTATTATAGTATATTTTTAACTTTTATATGTTTGGTTATAATGAGTCAAAAATATTTTTTGGAATGAGTTTTGATGAAACCTTTTTTTGTATTTTTAGTGTTAAGTATAAATATATTTGCAAATCCTGCTTGGTACCATAATGTAGAGAAATCTAAGCCGCAAGTCTACATAGGATATGGAAGTGGGGTAGATGAGGTTCATGCAAAGCAAGAGGCTTTTAATGATATAGCATCTCAAATATCGGTGAGTGTCAGTACTTCTTTACTTCAAAAACAAAAGCTTGAAAACGGGAAGTTTACTAACAGCGAAGATTTTATAGCATCCCAAGACTCAAAAGCTACACTATATGATTATGAACTTATAAAAACAGAGTTTTACAAGGGCAAGTATTTTGTGGCAATAGAGTATGAAAATATTCCATCTTTTGACAAATTTATAAATAAGCTCAAAACGATCCAATTAAAACATCTAATTACAAATGAGAAACAAAACAGTTATTTAAAACATACCTCAATGGCCAAAAAACTAAAAAAGACTTTAAAAAAAGATATAGATTTTGAACTTCTTAGAAAAGACAAAAAGTGGTATATAAAATATAAAACAACTCTTCAGCCTTTGGACAAAAAAGATTTTACAAAATTTTTCAACTCAGTTTCGAATTCTAAGCTTATGATAGAGACTGATAAAAAAGGGAACATTCTCTACGACAAAGAGAAGTTTTTCTTTAAAGTGAAATCTACACAAAACGGTTATATAAGTATATTGAGTGTTTATGAAGACGGTACCGTGTCTACATTAGTCAAAAACATAAAGGTAGTTAAAAATAAAATACAAAATATTCCGGATAAAGATTTTGAGAGTATATTACAAGCAGGATTAATGGCATCTGGAGTCGAGACATATGATCTTTATATAGCTATATATTCTCCTAAAAAGACTAGGTTTGAGAGTTTTGCTCACGCAGATGAAGAGTTGATAAGTGAAGAAAAATATAAAAACTTCGATGAACTTATAACATTTTTGGAATCAAAAATTTACACGAGTTTAAAAGTGGTTACAAAACCCAGATAACTTTTCTTTCAGTCACTTATTAAGAATCTTCTTGTATAATCGCCACAATTAAATTAAAGGACACCCATACCAATGGAAATTATCAGTCAATTACTACCGTTTATATTTTTAATCGCAATCATGTATTTTGTGATTATACGCCCTCAGCAAAAAGAAGCTAAAGCAAGAAAAGAGATGATAGAATCTCTTAAAAAAGGTGACAAGGTTGTTACTAATGGTGGCTTTATTGTAGTTATTCATAAAGTTGAAGAGAACTTTTTAAGTGTTAAAATGAATGATGATGTAATTGTTAAAATTGCAAAAGACGCTATTACAAGAAAGTATGAGGATGAAGCTTAATTATCGCATAGTCGTTTTTGCTATTGCAATAATATTTGGTCTGTTTTTTTCAGCACCATCTCTACTGCAAACGCAAGACGGTAAAAAAATTACTTTAGGGTTAGACCTTCAAGGTGGTCTTCATATGCTTCTTGGTGTTAAAACCGAAGAGGCTACAAAGTCTCGTATAAAATCAATCGCTGCCAGCATTAAGCATTATGCAGAGAGAAAAGACATCTTAATAGATGAATTGAAATTTGATGAGTCTTCTATATCTTTTTTACTACTAGACAGTGATGATGCAAAGCATATGAAAGAGTTCTTCGATGAGATAAAAGGTGCAAACGTATCTGTTGAAGCTGAGCGTTTTTCTCTTAGTCTTACACCGGAAGAAATAGTCAAAACAGAGAAAGAGGCTATAGATCAGGCAATAGAGACGATTAGAAACAGGCTTGACCAGTTTGGCTTGGCTGAACCTGTCGTAGCTCGTCAGGGCGCAGAAAAAATACTTGTCCAGTTAGCAGGGATTAAGACTCAAGAAGAAGAACAACGAGCAAGAGAACTTATTTCTCGTGCCGCTAAACTTGAACTTATGGCGGTTGATGAAGATAGAAATGCACGTGTTAACACTATGAGTTATTCTGATGCGAGTGCTTATGGTGATGTGATTTTAGAAGATGTTAAAGATTCTCGTCGTAAGTATCTGGTTCGTGAGATCCCAATCCTTGACGGCGGTATGCTTACAGATGCCTCTATGGGTTTTGACCAAAACAACAGACCCTTGATTAACTTCAAGTTAAATGCAGAAGGTGCTGAAATATTTGGTGATTTTACAGGTAGAAATGTTGGAAAAAGATTAGCCGTTGTTTTAGATAATAAAGTTTACTCTGCTCCAAATATCAATGAGCGTATCGGTGGCGGTGCCGGACAAATATCAGGTAACTACACGGTTGAAGAAGCAAAAGATTTAGCTATCGCTCTTCGCTCGGGTGCACTTTTAGCTCCTATCTATTTAATGGAAAAACGTTCAGTTGGACCAAGTTTGGGTGCTGATAGTATTAAGGCTAGTATGGTTGCTCTTATTGGCGGTTTTGTCTTGGTAATAATTTTTATGGTGGTCTACTATCGTATGGCTGGTGTTATTGCAAATATTGCACTGATTGCCAACTTGTTTATAATTTTAGCTGTTATGAGTCTCTTTGGTGCGACACTGACCCTTCCCGGTATGGCGGGTATAGTCCTTACCGTAGGTATGGCCGTAGATGCCAATGTTATTATCTCCGAGAGGATCCGTGAGTTGATATATGAAGGTAAATCTATGCATAAAGCTATTGAAGACGGTTACTCAAATGCAATGCGTGCAATTTTAGATGCAAACATTACGACCCTGATTGCAGCAGTTGTCCTTTACGCTTATGGGACAGGTGCAATTAAAGGTTTTGCAATCACCATCAGTATCGGTATATTAGCATCTATGTTAACGGCAATATTGGGTACGCATGGAATATACCAGATGCTTGAATCTAAAATACAAAAAAGTAAAAACAACCGTTTATGGTTCGGGATTAAGGGTTAATAATGGAATTTTTTAAATATACAAAAACCTTTAATTTTATGGGTAAGTCTAAGATAGCAATGATTTTTTCAATTGTTGTTGTTTTAGCATCTTATGCATTACTTATGACTAAGGGTTTAAATTACGGTGTTGATTTTGCCGGTGGTACAATAGTTCAAGTTAAGTATGACAAGCCTGCACCAATTGATGATATGAGAGAAAAGTTAAAAAGCAACAAGCTTTTTGACGGTGCTTCTATCACAGAGTTTGGTGCAGTAGATGAGGTAGTTATTCGTATGAAGACTACTACGGGCAGTGTTACAGTTGATATAGGCGATGTTACACGCGAAGCATTAAAAGAAACAGGTAACTACGAGATTCGTCGTGTTGACATCGTAGGCCCGACAGTTGGTGCAGAACTGAAAGAAAAAGGTATTATGTCTCTTGTATTGGCAATACTTGGGATATTGGTATACGTAGCATTTAGATTTGAGTGGCGTTTTGCAGTTGCTTCTATCGTTGCTCTTATTCATGATGTCTCGATTGCTCTTGGTGCTATCACACTTGTGGGTTTAGATGTAAATCTTGATGTTTTAGCTGCACTTCTTACGATACTCGGTTATTCCCTAAATGATACTATTATTGTATTTGACCGTATTCGTGAGGGTGTTACTAATTCTAAAAATACAGACTTGGCTGAAATTATCAATGAATCTGTCACAAGAACATTAGCAAGAACAACGCTTACGTCTCTAACGACTTTCTTCGTTGTATTTACGTTGTTTATGTTTGGCGGTGAGATTATTCATGCCTTTGCGTTTACTCTTCTTGTAGGTGTTGTAGTCGGTACATATTCATCTATTTTTGTTGCCTCACCAATCCTTCTTTGGTTTGGATTTGATGTTAAAGGTTACCATATTAAGTTGGCAGCCAAAGCACAAAGAGAAGCTGAAAAAGAAAGAATGCGTGCTCAGTACGAATCTGGAGTGATGTAAAAACTATTTTGTGCTTCCTTTTGCTATCCGTGCATTCGCATGGATAGTTTATTTTCAAAAAAAAACATATTAATATTTTTTCTTTTTATCCTTTTAATACTCTTGGTATTATAATTGTAAATAAAAGGAGGATGTTATGAGCAATATTACAATTGCAATCCTTGTACTTTTTATAGGTATATGGATTTACTCTATCGGTTCTATCTTTGGTGGTGAGTTTATAGATAAGAAGGCTAAAGTCTTTTGGGCAATTGCAGTAATTTTTGTGCCTGTACTGTCTGTTTTTTATCTGTTTATGAAGAAAAATCTGCTTGTAAAAAGGTAATGCCAAGATTTATTTTGAAACATTCATAGTTGTCTTGTATATCCTCTTGGATTCGTATTCATTAGCTCCTTAAGATATTTTATAGTATAATCTCCGCAATTAATTAATAAGGTAGTGCTATGGATTGGGGTAAGGTAATATATGTATTTTTCTCGTTGATGAGTCTAACATCAATAGCGGGATTTTTGTATGAGCATAGTGCAGTCGCACTTTTTGTTGCTGCGAGTTTAAACCTAGTTTCTACGGTTTTAAAAATCGGTGTTAGGAACCTACTTTCAGCTGAACTTTTGGCTTCTTCTTTAGTTGCTGATTTGCATCTTATTCCGGCTTTTATTTACTTAGAAGTTGTTGGAAATTTAGAGTGGGCTATAGCTTTAACTATCGGTGCACTTATAGCTAACCTTTTCTCTGTAGGACTTGTCTACATAGAGAGCTCAAAAACGCACGACGACTATTAAAAAAGACTCTTTTTGGAGTCAAAATTATTTATAAATTAGGAAACTTTTTTGGAATACAACTCTACAACTATAGAAAAAAAATGGCAAGAATATTGGGTTCAAAATAAAAGTTTTGAGCCAAGTGAAGACTTTAGTAAAGATAAAAAATATATTTTAAGCATGTTCCCGTTTCCAAGCGGAAGACTTCATATGGGTCATGTTAGAAACTACTCTATCAGTGACGCTTTTGCACGCTACTACAGACAACAAAATTTTAATGTACTTCATCCTATAGGTTTTGATAGTTTCGGTATGCCTGCTGAAAATGCAGCGATCAAAAACGGCTCTCATCCTAAGGGTTGGACTTATGACAATATAGACTACATGAAAGGCGAGTTTGCATCTTTGGGTTTTTCTTTCTCAAAAGAGCGAGAGCTTGCAACGTCTGATGAGCTTTATACAAAGTTTGAGCAAAGTTTTATCATTGATATGTTTGAAAAGGGTCTTCTTTACCGTGAGAAAGGTCTTTTAAACTGGTGTCCGCACGACCAGACTGTTTTGGCAAATGAACAGGTTGTTGATGGATGCTGTTGGAGATGTGATACTCCGATTATTAAAAAAGATATGAATCAGTATTACTTTAAAATCACGCAGTATGCTGATGAACTTTTAACCGACTTGAAAAAACTTGAAGGCGGCTGGCCAAAGCAGGTTCTTACTATGCAGGAAAACTGGATAGGTAAATCAAACGGTTTAGCGTTTGACCTTTTCTTTGACGATGAATCCAGAGCCAAGTTAAACAACACCTTTGAGTCATTTGATGTATTTACTACCCGTCCTGATACTATATACGGTGTGAGTTATACGGCACTTGCCCCTGAACATAAAATAGTCACTTACATGATTGAAAATAATCTTTTAAGTGATGAAGTGATTGCTCAGATAAAAGAGATGAAAAACACTTCTTCGATTGACAGACAAAAAGAAAAAGCAGGGATAGCTCTTGGTCTTGATGTCGTGCATCCCTTAACAGGAGAAAAAGTACCTGTTTGGATAGCTAACTTTGTTCTAATGGATTACGGTTCTGGTGCTGTTATGGCAGTTCCTGCACACGACGAAAGAGACTTTGATTTTGCTAAAAAATATGACCTTCCTATTAAAGCGGTCATTAAACCTTACGAGGGTGAACTTAGTTCAGGCTCTGCATTCACCGAAGTTGGAGAACTCTTTAACTCTGGAGAGTTTGACGGACTTAATTCTAAAAAATCTCAGTACAACATCATCAAATATTTTGAAGAAAATAAGATTGGTAAAAAGACCACAAACTATAAACTAAAAGACTGGGGTGTTTCGCGCCAGAGATATTGGGGTGCTCCTATCCCGTTTATTCACTGTGAAGATTGTGGTTTGGTTATGGAGAAAAAAGAAAATCTTCCGATCGCTCTTCCTTCAGACGTTGAGATTACGGGTGAAGGTAATCCACTTGACAAACATCCGACTTGGAAGCACTGCAAATGTTCAAAATGTGGCAAAGACGCTCTTCGAGAGACAGATACTATGGATACTTTTGTTGAGTCCTCTTGGTACTTTTTACGTTTTTGTGCATCTAAAGCAAATTGGGAGACAGAAGCTTTTTCAAAAGAGCAGATTGGCTACTGGATGGGCGTAGATCAATACATAGGCGGGATTGAACATGCTATTTTACATCTTCTGTATGCAAGATTCTTTACAAAAGTATTTCGTGATTTAGGCTATCTTGATTTTGACGAACCTTTTGATAACCTTCTTACTCAGGGGATGGTACTTAAAGATGGCGCTAAAATGTCAAAGAGTAAAGGAAATACGGTTGACCCGGATGCTATCATTGAGAAATACGGTGCAGACACAGCTAGACTTTTTATCCTTTTTGCAGCTCCTCCGACTCAAGAGTTAGAGTGGAATGATAACGCAGTTGAAGGCGCTTACAAGTTCATAAAAAGATTTTATGACAGAAGTTCGAACATTGTAAAAACTGATACTATACCGACAATAGACCACTCAACTTTATCCAAAGATGAGAAGTATGCAAGAAAGAAAGTCTATGAAGCCTTAGTCCGTGCAAATGATGTCTACAATGAAAAGTACACATTTAACACTCTTATTGCTGGTACAATGGAAGCTATGAATGCTCTTAATGCACAAAGTAACTCTGATTTATGGAGCGAGGGTTATTGGATCTTAGCTTCTATCATGGAACCTGTTATTCCTCATGTTTGCTGGCAAATAAGCAGTGAGTATTTTTCACTAAATAACTTGAACCCGCAAAGAGTCATAGATGAAGTTTTTATTGAAGACTCTATAACTTTGGGCGTATCAATCAACGGTAAGAGAAGAACCGAAATAGAAGCGGCAGTAGATGCTTCAAACGAAGAGATCATACAACTCGCACGTGAAGCAGCTTCTAAATGGATAGAAGGGAAAGAAACCGTAAAAGAGATTGTTGTTCCTAAAAAACTTGTTAATATAGTAGTTAAAGGCTGATTATGAAAGTTATTTTATCCATTCTAATCGTTTTGGGTTTTTCAGCTTGCGGTTACAAACCAAGTTCAAAATTCTCACGTGATGTTATGGGTGACAAAATAAGCACAAGTATCGTTATTTCTGCACAAAACCCAGAAAATACTGTGATTATTAAAGATGCAGTTGATGAAGCAATCATAGAAGTATTTCATGCTTCTTTATATAGCAGAGAGAGCTCTGATACACATCTGACTTTAAGTATATCTAATCTCTCTTCCACTCCTATCGTCTATGACAATAATGGTTTTGTTGTCGGGTATAGAATGAATGTAAGTCTTAATATAACTAGACTTCATAGCGGTGTTTCCAATAGTTATTCGGTTGCAGGAACATATGATTTCACAGTTGCACCTAATGCTGTTGTAACAGACCAAGAACGTTTTGATGCGATACGTTTTGGTGCTGCAAAGGCTATTCGTTCATTTGTTGCAAAAGTTTCTGCAGAAGGTGCTAGAGCAAGTAAAAAGGAGTAAGTCATGACAATCCAGAGTATTATTAAAAAAGCTATGAAAAGACTTGAGTTAGAAGGAAAACTTTTAACGCCGGATTCTTATACTGAAGCCTTTTGCAAAGAAGCACAAAAAGCGGGAATGCAAACGGAAGATTGCAATCAAGTAGACAAATTCTCAAAAACATTAAACAAAGATATTCAAAAAGAATTATCTCAATACAGAATAAAGACAATGGGGGAATTGGCCCGTTTTTTGATTTCTAAAATAAATAGAACAAACTCAACTATATGTTCAGAACAGCTTGAAGCACAAGGTACTCTTACAAAAAGAATACTGCAGGTTGTAGAAGTTCTTCATAATGCAGAAGCAACAGAACTTGCCAAACAAAGTATCAGACTTCTAAATTCAAGTCCTAGTACCGGCGAGTTGGAACAGTTCAGACAATATTGGGTCAATTTTATAACAACATATGATGACACTTTTTTAAATAAGTTAAGAGTATTTGGAAATGTAGATAGCAATAACTTAAGAAAAACTATTGAAAATCTGAATATTTCTCAAAATAGGTCAGAGGCTAACGGCGATAGAGGGGAGCTTTCAAGAATAGCTTCTCTTTTGGTCTCATCTTTTGTTCCTTCTATTGCTTCTAGTGTAAATGATAAAATAGCTCTACTGAGCGAGAGGATAAAAAACAACCCTTCACTTTTAGACAGTGCAAGTATAGAGAGTGAAATCAAAGCAGTGATTTTGCTACGAATCGCTCTTGATAAAGAGAGTGTAAAAGAGATGATAGAGTCTCTTGACGGAGTTCTTGACAAACTATCTTTAAGACTTATCGAGATGATAGAGAGTTCTGATGAATCAACTGTAGAGATTCAAAAAATAAAAGCAGAACTTGAATCGTACAACGAACATACTAGTTCCAACTTTAAAATAGCACACAAAAAACTCTTTATTATTGCTACGGCACTAGAAGAAAATACACAGATGCTTAGTAAAGATTTGAAGAACCATAGTAATGAAGTCGCAATACTTAGCAAAAAAGTTCGTAAACTTGAAGATGAGCTCGAAAAAGCCAAAAATGCTTCAAAAGAAGACTTTTTAACAAAACTATTCAATAGACGTGCATTAGATGAGTTTATGAAGGTAAAAGAGGCTGAATATGAGAGATATGGACATAACTTCACTATTGTAATGGTTGACCTCGATCACTTTAAGTCGGTTAACGATAATTACGGACATGAAGCAGGTGATGCCGTACTTAGTGCCTTTGCAAAGATATTAAAAGATGAAGCAAGAAGTGTCGATGTGGTAGGTCGTTTTGGCGGTGAAGAGTTTATGGTAATTTTGAGTGAAACGGATACCAATGGAGGTGCAATATTT
The DNA here is from genome assembly GCF_041563495.1 of Sulfurimonas sp. Taxonomy (GTDB): domain Bacteria; phylum Campylobacterota; class Campylobacteria; order Campylobacterales; family Sulfurimonadaceae; genus Sulfurimonas. The sequence goes on along the minus strand of NZ_JBFFMZ010000001.1, from coordinate 300,767 downwards.
GCTGAAAAAGTAAGAAAGCATGTTCAAAAAGCCCGCTTTATGTATAAAGGGAAGAGAATAGAAGTTACCGTGAGTTGCGGTGTGAGTGAGCGAAAACTTCATACCTCTCTTTCGAGCGTTGTACACTCCGCTGATGAGTATTTGTACAAAGCAAAAAAAGACGGGCGCAATCAAGTGGCGTACAAAAAATAGTGTTGGACGATTTTTTATCGCACAAACCGCTTTACTATGACGAGATAGACTACACGAGAATGCCTCGCATTTATGGACGAGTAAAAACACATCTGCCAAAACCAAATATCGTCCATGTCATCGGTACAAACGGTAAGGGTACGACAGGACGTTTTTTAGCTTCTGCTTTACACTCTTTGGGATTTAATACCGGGCATTATACATCGCCGCATATTCTAGAGTTTAATGAAAGAATTTGGAAAAACGGTGAAAATGTCGATAACAATATTTTAGAAACAGCCCATGAAGAGTTACAAAATATTTTGACAAAAGACGACGCGGATGCACTCTCTTATTTTGAATATACAACATTGCTATGCTTGTTAGTATATAAAGATTGTGAATATGTAGTAATGGAAGCAGGTTTGGGTGGAGAGTATGATGCAACGGCAGTATTTGATAAAGTTCTTACCCTTGTAACACCGATAGCGTATGACCATGAAGCTTTTTTAGGTAAATCACTAAAAGAAATAGCATCCACAAAATTAAATGCTATTCAAAACAGTGCTATTTTAGCATCTCAGAAATATAATGAAGTATATGATGAAGCAGATTTGTTAGCTGATTTAAACTCTCTAAATATAAAAAGATATAGCGAGATTCTTGATGATAATGACAGAAAAAAGATACAAGTCATAACAAAACAATTAAAACTTGAGAACTATTTGGTGCAGAATCTTTCACTTAGTATCGCAGCTTTGAAATTTTTAGATATAGACTATGATGAAAAAAACTTCACAGATGCAAGACTTTTTGGAAGATTAACTTATTTAAGTGAAAATACAATAGTTGACGTTGGACATAATCCATTGGCGGCAGAGGCTATAAAAGAGGCATTACAGCCTCAAAAATATACTCTTGTATACAATAGTTACAAAGATAAAGATTATAAAAAAATACTTGAAATATTAAAACCAATAATAAATAATGTGGAAATTATAACAATAAATGATAAAAGAGCAGAGACAAATCAGCAACTTAAAAAAACTTTAAATGAATTAGAGATAGAATATGATATATTTGAAGGCGTAAGTCATGACACTAAATACTTGGTCTTTGGTTCTTTTAGTGTTGTTGAGGCTTTTATGAAAAGGTATACGAGAGTGGATAGATAAGATATGAATAATCATTTTACTATTACTATAAATGATGATAACGGCGTAAAGCAATATCATCTTCACCAAATAGTAAAGAAAGGGCTGTGGTATGTAGCTTCCTTTTTTGGCTTTGTAGCGTTGATAGCTGTGGGTACGATTTTATATCTTAACTACTCAGTTGAACAGATAGATATAAAACGAGAAAACACTCAGCTTGCTTACAACGTGCTAAAGAAAAAAAATGCCGAATTAGATCAGAGTATGCACGATACACAGATGGCTCTTTTGGAAAAGAAAAGAGAACTCAATGAGGTTTCTGATTCTCTTTCAGAAATTGAAACACTTATCGGAATGGCACCGGTTGAAGATATGTCTTTGCAAGAAAGAGTCAGTGCGACAAAATTGAACTCTGAGCATATGGCGACACTTTTACAGTTTATACCAAGTGGTTCGCCTATTGAGTATAAAGGTGTTACCAGTAAGTTTGGATACAGAATACATCCTACTTTAGACAGAAAAGAGTTTCACCGTGGTCTTGATATGAAAGCTCCTATGGATACACCTGTATATGCTACTGCAGACGGAATTGTCGAGTATGCAGGTGTTCATAAAAGAAGCGGTTTTGGAAGACTTGTTATCTTGCAGCATAACTACGGTTTTAGATCATATTTTGGTCATTTAAACAAGATTGTGATAAAATCGGGCAAATTTGTAAAGAAGGGCGATTTAGTTGCTTATACAGGCAACTCTGGAATGAGCAGTGGTCCGCATTTACATTATGAATTGAGGTTTATTCAACGCGCAGTAGATCCATATTATTTTGTAAAGTGGAATGTACAAAACTATAAAAACATATTTGAAAAGGAAAAACAAATACCATGGCAATCTTTAATAACAGCGACAGCACACATCAAAGTACCAAACCCGACACAAACACTACCATCATCACAACTGGCTCTACGATTAAAGGAGAAATGAATCTCTCTTGTAACTTATATGTAGACGGTGAATTTGAAGGTGTGATACACTCTAACAAAGAAGTAAATATCGGTAAAAATGGTCACATTAAAGGTGATGTTACTACCCAAAGGCTTGTTGTACAAGGTTATATTGAAGGTACTGTGCATGCCGGAAGAGTTGAGATAAAAGCTGCCGGAAGAGTTAACGGGACCATAGAATCAGGTGAGCTTGTCATAGAAGCTAAAGGTATCTTTGAAGGTAACAGCGTTGTTAAAGATGCTTCTCCTGTCCCTACTCCAGAAAAACTACAAATAAAAAAAGCATAAAGTAAAAGATTCTCTCTTTTACTTTATAATCCTTTTTAGCCTCTCTTAGATAAAATTCCATTAATACAATTTCAATAGGAAAACAATGTCACAAAGTGCACTATATCAATATTTTAAAACACAGCCGAATCAAGACTTAGAAATCCTTATATGTGAGGATTCAAAAGAAGCTGGACAGTTGGAAAGTGTTGCAAGGTTTTTTGAGTGTGATGTAGTCGTGTTTCCTGATTTGAGAGCAAGTTTTGGAGATGATTTACGTGTATATAAAGAAGAACTACATCAGTTATTTTGGGCTTTAAAAACATACTACTCTTATAAAAAGAAGCCATTAGTTATATCTCCTTTAAAAACACTTCTTTTTCATTTACCGCAAGCCTCACTCTTAGAATCAAAGACAATAGAGTTTGGCTCAATCATTGACTTGAATGCTTTTAAAGAGCAGATGCTGTTTTGGGGGTATAACTTTGTTGATATGGTCCAGGTTGAGGGCGAGATATCTTTTCGCGGAGATATTATAGACATCTATGCACCGGCATCCAAGATGCCTGTACGCATCTCTCTTTTTGATAATGAAATAGAACAGATAAAGTATTTTGAACTCGAATCCCAAAGAACACAGAGTGAAGAGCTTGAGAGTATTGAAGTGACTCCCGCATTTTACTCTCTTGATGAAGAGAGTTTCAATGCTCTTAACGAGAGAGTACAAAAGAGTGAGTTTGACTCTTTAGTAAAAGATGTCGCATCTCTGGGGTTTTGGTATTTAGAAGATAGTGCATCTAATTTTTTAGATGGTAAAAAAGCAAAACTGGCAGCCTCCTTGGATAAGCTTTTAGTAGATGCATATGCTTTGAATAATCCGATAGTATCCAGAGAAGAGTTTAATTTGGAAGTTTTGGAAGATAGTGATGATTTTAGAGAAGTAGTCGTTACTGACCTTCATACTCTGCTAAAGGTTCATAAAGATAAGAAAATAACTATCATAGCTGCCAATGAAGCTTTAATGAAACAAGCGGGTCTTTTTAATCTTACAAGTATAAAAGAAGTCTATGCCCCATATATTTTAAATGTAGTTTCAAAAGATGAACTTGTCATCTCTTTGAACAAGCCCGATAAGATAAGACGCAGAAGAAAGAGCTCTATTTTGCTGGATGATTTAAAAGCCGGTGATTATGTTGTTCATGAAGATTACGGTGTAGGTATATTTGAAAAAATCGAGCAGACTGAGATACTAGGCGGAATCAAAGATTTTATAGTCATAAAATATGTCGGTGACGATAAGATCCTTCTACCTGTTGAAAATTTAGACTTTATAGACCGCTATATAGCTTCAGGTGGCTCAACACCTGTTCTTGACAGGCTTGGCAAGGGCAGCTTCGGAAAACTGAAAGAGAAGGTTAAAAAGCGACTTATGGAGATAGCAGGGCAGATTGTAAATACTGCTGCTGCGCGTGAGCTTATAAAAGCTCCAAAAATCACAATTTCAAAAAAAGAACTTCAGGATTTTCAAAAACTCTCAGGCTTTGATTATACGGATGACCAGACAAACTCAGTTGATGAAATAATCACTCAGATGAGTTCAGGTCACATTATGGATAGACTCCTTAGCGGTGATGTCGGTTTTGGTAAGACCGAAGTTGCCATGAATACTATTTTTGCGGCTTACAAATCAGGTTTTCAATCTGCCTTTATCGTTCCGACTACTCTATTATCTGCCCAACACTTTCGCTCTTTGGATGAAAGGTTTGCAGACTTAGGCATAAGATATGCAAAGTTAGACAGATTTGTAAGTACAAAAGATAAGAGCAATACTATTAAAGGCTTGGCGTCAGGAGAGATAGACGTTGTTGTAGGGACACACGCTCTTTTTGGCCTTGCATTTAAAAACTTAGGCGTTGTTATCATAGATGAAGAACATAAGTTCGGAGTTAAGCAAAAAGAGAAGATAAAAGAGCTATATCATAACGTGCATCTATTGTCTATGAGTGCTACGCCAATCCCTCGTTCATTAAATCAGGCACTCAGTTCTATCAAAACTATGTCTCAACTGCTTACTCCTCCGAGTGAGAGACAAGGTGTAAGAACCTTTGTAAAAGAGTATAATGAAAAACTTATAAAAGAAGTAGTTATGCGTGAGCTTCGCCGCGGCGGACAGGTTTTTTATGTGCATAATTCTATAGATCATATGCCGATTAAACTAGGTGAACTAAAAGCGATTCTTCCAGATTTGCGTATTGTAATGCTTCACTCAAAAATCTCGGCAGTCCAGACTGAAAAAGAGTTGTTGAAGTTTGAAGCTGGGGAGTATGATCTTATGATAGCTACTTCTATTATCGAATCAGGCATTCATATGCCAAATGTGAATACTATGATCGTTGACGGTGCAGACAGATTTGGTATAGCAGACCTGCATCAGCTTCGCGGTCGTGTAGGACGCGGTCATATGGAAGGTTTTGCATATTTTATAGTGCAAAACAAAGAGAACCTTACAGACGAGGCAAAGAAACGTCTTTTAGCCTTAGAGTCTAACTCATTTTTGGGAAGCGGTTCGGTTCTGGCTTACCATGACTTAGAGATACGCGGAGGTGGAAACCTTGTGGGAGATGCACAGAGCGGGCATATAAAAAACATAGGCTATTCACTATATCTTAGAATGCTCGAAGATGCTATTAAACTACTTAGCAATACGATGGAAAGTGAAAGAGCAAAAGTTGATATAAAACTTACTATTTCGGCATTTATATCTGATGAGGTAGTAAAAGAAGACAGACTCCGTTTAGATATTTACAGAAGGCTTTCACAATGTGAAGAGCCTGTAGAGATTTACGAAATAGAAGAAGAGATAATTGACAGATTTGGAGAGTTGGACAACCCTACAAAGCAGTTCTTTGAACTGATGGTCATAAAACTTCTGAGTTTAGAGAAAAAAATTAAAAGTGTTATGAATTATGGACAAAATATAACTGTAACATACTTAAATGATTCAAAAGAAAGCATAAAATCAGCGTCCAAAGATGATGATGACATCATCAAAGCGGTGCTTTTTTATCTTAGAAACAATAAACCAAAGGTACTATAATGAGAATTGCGTTTATAGGTGATATAGTAGGAAGACCGGGAAGAGAGATGCTAAAAGAGTATCTTAAAAAGATAAGAGAAGAGTATAGTGTTGATTTCGTAATCGCAAATTATGAGAATGCATCTCATGGTTTTGGCGTTACAGTTAAAAATGCCAATGAACTGGTATCTTACGGCATTGACTGTATGACAGGAGGAAATCACACTTGGGATAAAAAGGATGTAGAAGCACTATTTGATTCTCATGAAATACTGCGCCCGCATAACTACCCGGATGAAGTAAGCGGAACCGGCTGTAAAGTATATGAGATTGCAGGCGAAAAACTTGGAGTCTTAAACCTGATGGGTCATTATTCAATGCCGATGGCTGATAATGGTTTTAGAAAAGCTAAACAGACGGTAGCTGAGTTAAAAGAGAACGGCGTAGAAAATATCTTTATAGATTTTCATGCTGAAGCTACAAGTGAGAAACGCGGTATGATGATGATGCTTCAGGGTGAAGTCAGTGCAATTATAGGGACACATACTCATGTAGGAACTGATGATTTTCAAATATCAAAAAATACGGCGTATCTGACTGATATAGGACTAACGGGCTGTAGAGACAATGTCATAGGTATGGATCCAAAAGTGCCTTTAAAACAGTTCATAACAGGGATGAAAGGGCACTTTGACGTACCGAAAAAATGTAAAAAAATACTTCAACTTGCCATTATGGATTTTAGTGAGGGTAGGTGCTCAAATGCTTTTAAACTAAAATACTTTTGCGATGGACGCGTACTAAAAACAGAAGCTTGGATGGAAGAAGATTAGGCTGTGATTTGGTAGTACTTATCATTTTCTAGATACGTATTTACCATAACATGACGCATATTTTGTTCTTGTGCTTTTTGAAGGTCATTTGGTAGGTCTGCATCTATATGAGGTGTTTGGCTTTGAGTCGCTTTTGGCTCTATGAAAAGTGAAAACATTATCGAGTTGTCTTCATAAGCGGCTTTAGCATTTTTCAAAGTATTTATTTTTGCATATTTCACTTCATCTTTATTTGGAAACTGTTCTTGCAGTTTCTGTTTATTACTGAATGCTTTGTAGTTTGAGATGTAAGTTATCGGCAGGTTTTGAGTGCTTTTTGATTCTACTATACTGTTTTGAGCAAGTTCAGATGCAAAAGAGGCATTCGCAGGACTCGACTTTTCAATCCTCTGGTTCACGCTCTTATCTGAGTTATTTGTGTTGATGTACATATTGTACGATGATATAAACATAACACACTCCTCAGACTTATATGCAATCATTATAAATCAAATCAGCTTATAAGTTTCTTTTATCTTTATTTTGGATGTTTAGTAACTTGTTACCGTACTGTAATCAAACTAAAACAACATTTTGATACAATAATAAAAAGATATTTTGAAGGTCACATTTATGAGTGCTAAAATAGTAGTGGTTGAAGATGAAGAAGATTTACTCGAACTTATTGAATATAGTCTTGACAAAGAAGGTTTTGAAGTTATAGGCTTTTTAAATACAAAAACAGTAAGTCAAATACTTGAAGAAGAAGATATAGACCTGCTTATCATGGATAGAAATCTTCCGGGAGTGGAGGGAAGTGAGTTTGTAGCAACTCTTCGTGAAGAAGGTGTTTTAACTCCGGTTATCTATCTTAGTGCTAAAAATAGAGACTCAGATATTGAAGAGGGGTTTTTAAGAGGCGGGGATGACTATCTTACAAAACCTTTTAATATGAAAGAATTAATTCTCAGGGTAAAATCTATACTCAGAAGAACAACAAAAAAATTTAATGAAGGACAGCTCTCGCACAGAGATTTGTTACTTGATAAAAGAACAAGAGAACTAACCGTAGGTGGCAAGAGTGTAGAGATCACAAAACTGGAATTTGACCTTTTATATGAGTTTATCATTAATAAAAACAGTGTTCTAGACCGTGATTACCTTCTTACAAATGTTTGGGGAGACGGTGAAGCATATCAGTATAAAACTGTAAATGTAGCTATCAACCGACTTAAAGAGAAGATTGACCCAGATAAGACAAAAGATTATATTCATACAGTGCGCGGAGTTGGATACAAGCTTTGTTAAAAATACATCAAATATTTATCATAAAATTCTTGCTGCTTTTTGTAGGGACTCTTTTTGTGACCTCTTTAATCAGCTACGTAGCACTGAAATCAATTATAATCGATCATAGTGAAAAACATTTAAAAAATGCAATAGTCCTTATGGGATTGGAATTAGAGAACATTAATGATTTAGATGAATATGCTAAACGTGTACATAAAAATACAAAGTTACGTGTTACTATCATAAATGATAATGGAGTCGTAATCGCAGAATCCAACGCAGATAAGACAACGATGGATAACCATGGTTCAAGATATGAGATTATGCAAGCAAATCAAGAAGAATTTTCTCATATAACTAGATATTCAAAAACATTAAAAGTAGATTTTTTATATGTTGCTAAAAAGTTGACCTATAAAGGTAAGAAGATATATATTAGACTATCTATGAGTCTGGCTCAAGTCATGAGTGATTTCTACTCCTTGTGGTCAAAGCTCTTTCTTCTGTTTTTAGTAGTTGTTCTTGTCGCATTTTATATTTCAAAGCGAATGAGTGAGAGAATACTCTATGACATAGACCAAATTACATTCTTTTTGGATGAGATATCAAACAAAAACTACAATGCTATTATAAAAACAAAATATTTTTATGAGTTTTTACAGATATCCTTAATGCTTAAAAATCTCGTGAAAAAGTTAAGTTCCAGAGATAAACAAAAGCGAAAATACACGGCTAAACTCAGACTTATGAATAAGCAAAGAAATGATATTTTATCTGCTATTTCTCACGAATTTAAAAATCCGGTAGCTTCCATTGTCGGTTATGCTCAAACACTGCAAGAAGACCCTGATATAAATCCAAAGATTAGAGAAAAATTTTTAGGCAAAATCAGTTCAAACGGGGATAAGATTTCCCAGATGCTTGACCGCCTCGCACTCTCTGTCAAACTTGAAAATAATGATTTAAAGAGAAGCTTAACATTCTTTGATATGAAGAGTTTATGTGAAGAAGTCTCATCAAACATGTCTTTAAAGTACAGAGACAGAGAGATACTCGTGGAAGCGGATAAAACTATAGTAGAGGCGGATAAGACCATGATAGAACTTGTTCTTACCAATCTGGTTGATAATGCTTTAAAATACTCTCAAACAGATGTAAAAGTGATTTTAAAAAATAATAAGCTCTCTGTTGTTGATAAAGGAATAGGAATCCAAGAAGAGTATTTAGATAAAGTTACTTCAAAATTTTACAGAGTCAAAAAAAATACCTGGGACAACTCAATGGGAATAGGATTGGCCATGGTTAGTTACGTATTAAAAATGCACAATTCAAAGTTAGAGATAGAATCCAAGTTTGCAGAGGGCTCTGTATTTAGCTTTTCAGTAAAAGAGATGCTGAAAAAATAGCAAATTGTCATATATCTGTAACTCTTTTTTTTCTTGAGCTATATTTATGCTATTGATTTAGTAGGAATATATATGAGAGATTTTCATGGCGTAATTAAAGAAATAAAACTATATTTGGCAGTAGGGAAAAGTAAAAAAGTTTTAGATAAAGACGTGGCAGATGCCTTGGGACTGTCTCAGGCAAACTTTGCGACTATAAAGCGAAGAAACTCTACACCATACAGAAATATTTTAGAGTTTTGCAAAGAGGAGAATCTTTGTTGCAGTGAAATATTTTTTGAATAAATTATATTTTAGACTGTATGGTTATTTTAGTAGCTTCAAACAGTTCTATGGCTTTTTGAACTATAGGCTCTTCTTTAATATCAGTTGGATTTATCTCTTTAGCATCGTTGTTATCGGCTGAGCAGTTGGTTACACAACTGGCACTACCTCCCATTTCAGCATCTTCAATCATAGAAGTGCTTTGTTCATGTTGCATCTGAGGTTGTATTATGGGTTCTGGTTCAGGAAGATTTTTTTTTTCGATAATCTCTTTTGTGCATGCTTGATGTTTGATTCTTGTCTCAAAACCAAAAACTTCACGAACAAGTTGTTTAATAGCAGAGTAACCGTGGGTAAGAGTCTTTTTACATTCGTCATCTGCACAACTTTCCCAAGTAAGCAGATCATTTTCGTAAGAGACGAAACTTATAGATTCAGCGAAGCATCTGCCAAGTTCAGCATTACGGTCTTTAATACTTGTTATTAATTCATCAAACATCTTTAAAGATAGATTTGGTAACGGTACAGGTTCCGCTTCTCGGTGAATAGGCTCATCTTTAGATTCAGGTATATGCATCTCTGGTATCTGAGTTTCATCTTCTTCAAATTTTTCTTGGACTTGAACACTTTGAACAGGTTCTATATTTATACTTGATATCTCAGGTCGTCTTATCTCTTTTTGAAGAGACTCTATCATCTGGTCAACCTCTTTTATGCGAAGAGCTTCAACCATCTTAAAAAATATCATAGACAGAACAAATGAACCGTCTGCATTAATGCTAAAGAGAGATTTTGAATCACTTAAAATTCTAAAAAACCTGTCTAGGACAAGTGTAGAAAATAGAGCATCTTGATTATACATGCGTTCTTTAAGATAGGCAATCAGCTCATCGACAACCATCTCAGCTTCATAGTCTTCAAGAACTTTTGTATACGCTACAAGCTGGGCATAATCTTTTGCAAAGACGGCACTAAACAGGTCGGTGATAAACTTAGGGTCAACAAGACCAAGCATATCTGTTACAGTACGGACATCTACATGGTTTTTAGAATATATAATTGCCTGATCAAGGAGAGTAAGAGTATCTCTTAAACTTCCTTTTCCGCTTCTAGCCAGAATCTCAAGTGCGTCTATCTCATATTTAATCTCTTCTAGGTTGAGGATATGAGATAGATGGTCAATTATCTTTTTAGTGGCAATTGATTTAAATCTAAAGTGTTGAGTACGACTTAAAATTGTTGCAGGAAGCTTTAGCGGGTCTGTTGTTGCCAAGATGAACTTTACGTAGCTTGGAGGTTCTTCCAGAGTTTTTAAAAGTGCATTGAAAGCTTCTTTTGTAAGCATATGGACTTCATCGATGATGAAAATCTTATATCTGGCAGATGCAGGTTTGTATTTTGTCTGTTCTATCAGGTCTCTTATATCATCTATCTTGCGTGAAGATGCTGCATCCATCTCAACTATATCCATATGACGGTTCTCAACGGCTAAAGTACAGTTTTGACATTTTCCGCACGGCTGATGGGTCATGCCGTCTTCGCAGATAAGAGCCTTTGCAAATATACGGGCTGTTGAAGTCTTCCCGCTCCCTCTAAGTCCTGAGAACAGATAAGCATGGGAGAGTCTGTTTGAATCAAGTGCGAGCGATAGAGTCTGAGCAATGGTCTCTTGACCTATAAGCTCATCAAAATTTGCCGGGCGATATTTTCTTGCCAATACTTCAGAAGACTCTTTCACATGCAACTCCAAATTAAATTATAAAGATTTTAGCATCTAAAGAGTTAAACTATGATTTAATAATTAAATACGAAGATATGTTTTTGTACTCATATCATGCAACTAAGAGAAACGTGTGTTGACTCATCTTTTGCAACCTTCTTTTGGATAGATAAGATATTGTTTATATTTTCTATTGACCTCTTGTTCGTTTTTTCATGTATTATCAGGATTGAAGCACTGACAGTTAAAAGAGGGAACTGTTTTTTATTTCCCTCTCTGTCTTTTGATAGTATATAACCTCTGTTTTTATCATCCTGAGAGTAAAACTCTATTACATCGTTAGTAAACTTTTTTACCACATTGTTTACATCTGTTATGAAATTGAAGTCCTCTTTTTCATCGCTTTTTACACCGGCAAAAAAATCATCACCGCCAATGTGAGCTTTAAAAAACTCAGTAGGCAGGTTTTTCCTAAGAATATCTGCAAAAAGCTGTATGACTCTGTCTCCATTTCTAAATCCGTACACATCGTTAAATGCCTTGAAATTGTCTAAATCAAAATAACATAGAAGAAATTTTTCTTTTGACCTGGAAGCTTCCCAAATGTACTTTTCTATCATCGTGTTTCCGGGAAGTTTTGTAAGCGGGTTTTGTTCTCTTGCAAAGAGCAGGTTTTGCTCATTCATTATAGTGATGATTGCTCTTGCAGATAAAAAACCATAATACTCTGAATCTTTTGTGATAATTATTCCTATAGATTCGGAATTGTTTGAGAAAAGCTCTATAATGGTAGACATATCGCTGTTGATGTCTGCAATGGCACATGGGTGAACAAGGTTTTTCAGTTTTGACTTTTTTGACCCGTCATTTAGCAGAAGCGATCTGCCGTATGGAGAGTATAAAAAATCTTTAATCTGTGTATCTTGGAGTATTCCTACCGGTTCATAATATGAATTTACTATAGGTATGATAGTAGCTTCTTGATGTTTTTTAAAGTACTCTATAACAGCAGTCATCTTTGTTTTTATATAGAGGGTAGGAACTTTATTTATATAGCCTAATATCTCATACCTTTGTTCTGCTGAGCGTAAGTCACTGTTTACGATATCTGATATTTCTGAATAACTTGATTTTATCTCATCTATATTTGTGGTCGGTCTTTGTATAAAATAACCTTGAACAAGATGACATCCTACATCTCTGCATATAAGTAATTCTTCTTTTGTCTCTACACCCTCGGCAACTACCTGAATTCCGAGTTGAACAGCTAAATGTGTTATGCTTTTGAGCATAACTTTTTTCTTTGGATGCTTATGTACGTCCTGTAAAAAAAATCTGTCGATTTTGAGTATGTCGGGTTTTACATCGTGTAAAAGCTTGTAACCGGAGTATCCGACACCAAAATCATCTATAGCTATACAGTAGTTGTTGTCCTTGTAGTGCTGCATTATTATCTGCATATCGTGAACACCGTCTAGTTGATGTCTCTCAGATATCTCAAAGCATATGGTGTCTTTTTTGATGTTATATTCTAAGAGAATCTTTTTAGTATTTCCTTGGGCAAAGTTTGGCATCTCGAAGAGACGGTTGTCAAGATTGTAAAATAATTTGATATTTTCATATATGGCAATCTTTGTGAATTTCTCAATAGTCTTTTTTCTTAGTGCTATGTCAAATGAATATAATATATTTTTTTGATATGCTTCGTCAAAAAGTGAAAATATTGATTCAAAACCGGCCTCTTGATAGTTTCTTAAAAGTGCCTCAACAGCAAATATTTTTCCGGTATGAATATTAAGTATCGGTTGAAAAGCAATGTCTAGAATCTTTAATTTATTTTGCCACTCTTGCGGTAATTGATTTTCCATATCAGAATTCTAGTCTTAGAATATTTCAAAATGGTTACTAAAATATTTTAGCAGAATATGCTTGTAAGCATAGGAGAATTTAATTGTTACGATGATAATATTTTACTAAATAAGATATACTAAAGTAAGAGCAGATGCATAGTAAAAACAGTGATTTGATAGTAGTTAGTTATAACGGTGTTATTCAAGACCGCAGTAATAGACTGCTGGAGAGCTCCATTCTTTCTAAAAAAGATATGGTAAAAAATAAAAATATCAACGGTATTTTGGTCTCTCTAAAGGGTGTGATATACGAAGGTGACCCTAATGTTGTAATGATGATGGTTAAGTATTTGAATGCATTGAGTCAAAATATTGGAATCCCAATCAGTGTTATCGACTATAGTATGGAACTCTTTAGAATTTTAAAAAAATATACTAAAACTACTAAGATAAAATTATTTAAAAATATGAATGTTGCCAATCTGTTTCTCGATCCCAAAGCATATAAAGAAGGCATGTGTGTTTTGCTATATGATGATGACGAAGAAAATAGTAAAAGGCTCTCATCTGAACTTTCCAAATACGGCTACAGTGTTATAAGAGCAAAAGATCCAAAAGAGTTTCAAGAGCGTATGCATCAAGAAGCTCATGATATCATAATTACTCAGAGTGCTTTAAATGAAAAGCTTAGTAATGCAGCATCTTCAAAAAATGCTCTGGCACTTTCAAAAAAGCTTATAAGTAATCTTCCTGTTTTTATGGATACGGCAGTAGAGACGTTGGTGTCTTTTACCGGACTTCAAGCCGAAAAATCTGCACACACTATTAAAGGTTTCGATACAAGTTTAGATGTAGATAATATTTGTGCCGTGATGCACTTCAAGGGCGACTTGGAAGGTTATTTCACTCTGGTCTTTCCAAAAGATATCGCAATAATAGCTTTAGAATCTTTACTTGGAGAAAAAGTAGGAGCTAACGATATTGAGACTCTTAAAGACGGAGTAGGTGAGTTTTGTAACATCATCACCGGAAGCACAAAAACGGCTTTTGACAAAAAAGATATTAAGGTGATTTTTGATTTGCCAAAAACATACAACTCGCTAAAAGCAACCCAAGGTTATATCGGTGAAAATAACGGAGTCTGGATAGATATGCAGCTAGCGGGCAAAGCTTTTTATATGTTCATTACAAAGTAAATTTAAAGTGACAACCACTTTGAGGCAACTGCTTTAAGTGCATCCGGATTCTCAGATGCAAAGAATTTCAGAGTCGGATTTTCATATTTCTTAGTAAATTCAAATCTATCTTCAAGATATTCTACTATAGCATCTCCCGAGTGGATAACAATACTTTCTTTACAAAAGTAATCTTCGATAGGTCCTGAGATTAATGGAAAATGCGTACATCCAAGTATGATTGCATCAGGCTTTTTGAGTTCACAAAAGTAGTGACTAAGAGTCGCATTTAGAATCTCTCCCTCATAAATCTCTTCTTCGACTATCGGAACAAAAAGTCCTGTTGCTTTGGCTTCTAAATTGTTAAAACCTTTTTTCTCAAGCCCGTCTTCATATGCTCTTGAGTTTATGGTAGCTTTTGTTCCAAGTATGAGAATATTTGAATTTTTGTCATCAAGAGAGTTTACAGTAGCTAAGATGCCGGCTTCAACTACACCGATAACAGGACAGGAAGCATTTTCTCTCATCTCTTCAAGAGCATAGGCACTTACAGTGTTACAAGCTACTATGATAAGGTCAATATCAAAGTTTTTAAAAAACTCTACGGCTTCGATAGCGTAGCGTATGATTGTGTTTTTATCTTTGATCCCGTAAGGAACACGAGCAGTGTCGCCAAAGTAGATTATTTCTTCAAAGAGTTGGTGATTCAATAGGGACTTAACAACAGTTAAGCCTCCAATTCCACTGTCAAAAACACCTATTTTCATTATTTATCTGTATTCATGCTTTCTAAGAACTCGGCATTAGTCTCTTTTTTACCCATAGTAGTGTAGATAAATTTAAGAGCTTCAACTTCATTGTCTTGTTTATGTAGCATCTGACGAAGTATAAATACTTTTTGAAGAGTCTCAGGTCCGATGAGAAGCTCATCTTTACGAGTACCGGATTTAAGAATATCCATAGCAGGGTATATTCTTCTGTCTGCGATTTTTCTATCAAGAACGACTTCCATATTGCCCGTACCTTTGAACTCTTCAAAAATAACTTCATCCATTCTGCTTCCAGTATCAACTAAGGCAGTAGCGATAATAGTTAAACTTCCGCCATTTTCAATATTACGTGCAGCACCGAAGAATCTTTTTGGTTTGTGAAGAGCATTTGCATCTACACCACCTGAGAGGACTTTACCGCTTGAAGGTGTTACTGTATTGTAAGCACGTGCAAGACGCGTGATAGAATCAAGTAAAATCACAACATCACGTCCAAGCTCAACACGTCTTTTAGCTTTTTCAATTACCATCTCGGCAACTTTAACATGGTTTTTTGCAGGCATATCAAAAGTAGAGCTGTAAACTTCACCTTTAACGCTTCTTTCCATATCTGTTACTTCTTCTGGTCTCTCATCTACAAGTAAAACCATCAAATCTATTTCTGCATGATTGGCAGTTATACCGTGAGCAATTTCTTTTAAAAGTTCAGTTTTACCGCTTCTTGGAGGTGCAACAATCAGACCACGCTGACCTTTACCTATTGGACAGAAAAGGTCCATCATACGACCTGTTAGACCTTTCTCTCTATACTCTAGTTTGATTTGGTCTAGTGCGTAAAGTGGAGTAAGGTTTTCAAAAAGAGGTCTTTTTTTACTCTCTTCAGGAGGTAAGCCGTTTACCGCTTCTATTTTGATAAGTGCATAGTAACGTTCTTGATCTTTTGGAGGTCTAACTTGCCCCGTTACAACGTCACCGTTTCTAAGTGCAAATCTTTTTATCTGTGTGTTTGACACATAAGCATCGTTGATGCTTTCATTAAAACTTTTATCAATTGAGCGGATAAACCCATAACCGTCTTGCATAATTTCCAAGATGCCGCTAAAGAGTATGAAACCGCCTTGTTCTGTTTGAGCTTTAAGTATTTCAAAGATAACGTCCTGTCTTTTTAGTTCGTTTGGATGCTCAACATTTAACTCGGTAGCTATTGTCACTAATTCTTCGATGCTTTTAGTGCGAAGGTCTTCAACACTGGCACCTTTTACAGGTTTGTGAGTTCTTGTCTTTGAATTGTTTCTGCTTGAGCTTGAGTTAGAATTCGTACTTTTGTTGTTTTTGCGAGGTTGTTGTGAAGTGTTTTCACTCATAAAGTAATTACCTTAGTTTAATTGGGATATGTCTTGCTAGGAAAGGGTTGTAAGTTTTAATGCTGTAATTTTAGCACTTTGCTATAGTCAATGTCAAGTTTTTAAGCTAAGTTTAACTTTTGAGGCTTGAAATAGCATCTACCACGGAAGAAATATTAACTTTTGCTTCATTAAGAGCTTTTTGGGTTCTTTCTGCAAGTTTTCTGACTTCATCGGCAACAACTGCAAAGCCCCGTCCGTGTTCTCCTGCACGTGCAGCTTCAATAGCTGCATTTAGTGCCAGCAGGTTTGTCTGGTCTGCAATATCTGAGATTGTATCAAGAACGCCGAATATATCCTGGGATTGATGCTGTAGAGAATCTAGTTTATCGTTGAACTCATGTTCTTCTTCATTTTTTGCATCTTGGCACTCTTCTAAGTTATGAGCTTTTTCCAGTAGAACTTCTTTTTCTATATTGATCGTCTCAATTTTTGTATTTAGCTCCTGCAACATGGTCTCATGTGAGATTTGCAGTTCTTTTTGTTGTTCTATAAGAGTAGTGTTTTCGTTTTGTATTCTTGTGATTAAAGTCGAATCTGAGTTTAGTGCTTTTATCTTACCCTCAAGTAGAGTCTTTTCTTCTTGGAGATTTTTTATAAGCTCTTTATCTTCACTGTTGTCTTCAGATATAAGTTCAGTCTGTGTTATTTCTTTGATGAGAGTTTTTCTAAAGACAAAAAAACCGATAGCCAGACCCAAAACAACACCGATTATGCCTAGGGCTATACTTAATAAAATTGATGGTTTTTCTACTATTTTATCTTGGTAGATAATTTTGTCTTTATAAACAATTTTTGTAGCAAAATCATTTGTTTGTTTTTTTATAAGCTCCTGCCCCTCTTTGGTAATCTTTGTATACAACTCTTTCATTTTTTGAATCTGGGAAGCATCTATGTTTGAGTTATTCTCATGAAGGTCTGCTAGTGTTTTTAATGTAAGACTCTCTAGTTTTTCTAAAGAAGATACTTTTGTTTTGTCTAATGATAGTGCCGTTGTGATGTTCTCATGGGTTGATAGAACAAGAAAGTACAGAGAGACTTTTTCTTCAGGAGTCAGGTCTAGAGAGATTTTATCAATCTCTTTATTTAGTTCTTGGTAGTTCAGTTCAATGGAAGAGGCAAAAAGAGAGAATGCAAAAATAAGCGTTAAAAGAAATGTTTTCATGCCCGCTTGTAGCATGTTCTATGCCAAAGAGTTTATCTCTCTTTACGCATATATGTTTTTGTTAAACTCATCGAATTCTTTAAGCGTTTTTTCTAAAAGTTTTTGTGCTTCTTCAAATATCTTATTCAGAGATTTTTCTCCCTCTTCTTTTTTAGGAATCTCAAGTTTTTTCATAGAGTTGTCAAACATCTCTACAATGTTTGTTTTTACATTGTTCTTGGCATTTTCATCTCTTGCTTTGCTTGGTTCAAATATGCCTGCTACTTTATGTGCGAGTTGTGAGACCGGAGATTTCGGCGCTGCATCTTGGAGTTCTTTTAAAAATGAGTCTATAAAAGGCTGAGCTATTTTCATAAATCCTTCTATCTCTTTTTGGTCTTGTGCATCTATGCCGTTGCCATCAACCGAAAACTGAAATGACTGCATCGAAGAAAAACTCATCGAAGTTTTTGAACCGTTTGCATTTTCCTCATGAGAAAGTGATGCCGACTGATGATTTGCAAAATCCATCGTTATAATATCCCCGCTGGAAGTTCTCATAGCTATGTTTAAGTCATGTGCTCTGTAAGAGTCCATTGCGTATGAAGTGTTCATGATTTGTCCTTTGTATCCGTATCTATCTATATCGGAAAAAATGCCAAATCATAAAGTTTTAATTTGCATTTGTATAGAATGTCTTTATGAAAAATAAATACAGAATTTTAGTAACAAATGATGATGGTTACGAAGCAAAAGGTCTTTTAAAACTTATAGAGGCTCTAAGAGAATTAGATGACGTAAAAGTCACGATAGTAGCACCTGCAAATGAGAAATCCGCTTGTGGACATTCACTGACATTGGTGCGTCCGCTTCGTTTTATAAGCGTTGATGACGATTTTTATAAACTTGATGACGGGACTCCGAGTGATTGTGTCTACCTTTCATTGAGTACGATTTTTGAAGAGAAAAAACCTGATTTGCTTATCAGCGGGATAAATCGAGGCTCAAACATGGGTGAGGATATCACATACAGCGGAACTGCTGCAGGTGCTATGGAAGGCGTACTTCATGATGTTCCTTCTATCGCCATAAGTCAGGTTATGGATTTTACTAATCCAGATGGTGATTTCACTCTTGCACAAAAGACTATAAAAGAGCTTGTTTTAAAGATAAAAAACGGTACTTTCCCTTTGCCTCATAGAGAGTTCTTGAACGTGAATATCCCGTCTGACGTAGAAGAAGCCAAGATGCTTGTTACTTATGCAGGTTACAGATACTACGCAAATGATTCACATGTTCATAGAAACCCGCGCGGAGAAGAGCACTACTGGCTTGGTCTGCATCCATTGAATTTCTCTGCTAGAGAAGGCGTCTCAGGTATAAGTGATTATGAGGCAATAAGAGATGGACATATCTCTATCACTCCTATCCAGCTGGATTTGAGTGCATATAAAAGTATGAACAGACTCCAAGAGTGGATAGACTAGAAAGAGTATGAAATATAATCGTATAAAACTATTGCTTGAAGATGATTTTGAGAAACTTCAAAATGCCAAGATATTGCTTTTAGGTGTTGGAGGTGTAGGCAGTTTTTGTCTTGATTGTTTGATTAGAAGCGGAGTAGAAGATATAACTATAGTAGATTTTGATACATTTGATGAAACAAATCAAAATCGTCAGATGTGGTCCGAGTTGCATGATGGTGAGGTAAAGGTCGAAGCTCTTAAAAAACACTATCCCGACATTAAAATCATAAATACCCGCATAGATGAACAGTGGGTCTGGGACTTTGATTTTGATGAGTATGATTTGGTTTTAGATGCCATAGATGATGTTAGAGCGAAGCTTGCTCTTGCTCAAAAGTGTTACAAAAAACTTATCTCTTCATTTGGAAGTGCTAAAAGACTTGACCCTACAAAGATAGAAGTGACGGACATCAGCAAAACATATGGAGACAAGTTCGGCTCAAAGATTAGGTATGAGCTTAAAAAAAGGGGCTTCAAGAAAAAATACAGGGTAGTCTTTTCATCAGAAGAAGCGAAGGTAAAAGCCAAAGGCAGTTTTATGGGGGTTACCGCATCTTTTGGATTAGCTATGTGCTCTGAGGCAATTAGAATTTTAACAAGGAAATAATCTGAAATTTTTTTTAAGTCTGTTATTTATTATCGGTATTAGTATTAATCTCTTTGCAGAAAAATTAGTAGAATACGATTATGAAGCAGATGCTTACTATTTTAATGTTTCAGCATATATAGACCTCGATAGAGACAACAATGTCACAGATGCTACTAATTATACTGAGAGCAAAATATATAAAGACTTAATTTTAAATACTTTTAATCCAAA
The DNA here is from genome assembly GCF_041563495.1 of Sulfurimonas sp. GTDB lineage: Bacteria > Campylobacterota > Campylobacteria > Campylobacterales > Sulfurimonadaceae > Sulfurimonas. The sequence goes on along the minus strand of NZ_JBFFMZ010000001.1, from coordinate 280,918 downwards.
TATTGTTTTATTCGAAGCAGCAGTTCACCCTATGGGTATTGCCGGTCTTTACTTTAGACAAAACCATGGGAATATGTACGAAAAATCAAATGTAGAAAATTTTAACCTTGTAAAAGCTGTGACGGCCGGTTTTGAAGAACCATATTCTGTTTCGGTTTTTATTGGAAGAATGATGATCTTTAAAAATAAAAATGATAATCATATTGGAAGTCACAGAGCCTATATAGGTTACTTAGTCAGTATTGGAGATTACTCTATTAAAGACAATCTGGCTCATTATGATAAATGGTACAACTTGGAGTTTAAGCTCAAAGGTACAAGAGACAGAGATGATAGAGATTTGGACTGGAGTTTTAGAGTCGGTACGAGGATACATCAAAACACAGACTTTGTAAACAGCATATTTATCGGTGCAAGACGAAGCAGTATAGATTACAAAAAAAATGCTTGGTCTCTAGTATACAACAGCGCATTTTCTACAGTGTTAGCGGTGAGTACAAAGACTTTTGAACTTACAGAAGCAGAGATTATGTTGGAGAAAAAATGGCCTCTTAGTTGGAGTGACAAAGTTAGTTTTGGTCTTGGAATAGGTTATCTCTACAATAGTGGAGAAAAATACAGCGGCGCGCTTAAAGAAGAGGGGGTTGATAATCATCAACTTATCCTTCGCCCAAATTTTAAATGGTAAATATATAAAGGCAGAAATTGTTTGATTTTTTAGATAGTGATTGGTTCAATATAGGTTTAGAGATTGTTTTTTTAATACTTGTCTCCTATGATATAAAAAAATATTTTGAGACCAAGAAAAAAGAGTACATAGTAAATACAGTGATGACGATAGCTTTTGCTATATGGGTGCTCTATCCATATTATAAAAGTTATTTCGGCTGGAATGAAACACAAAAGCAGGAGATGATATCAACTTGTGCAGATGTAAATGATACAAAGCTTTGTAAGTGTCTTGATGAAGCGATATTTAAAGCTTATGTTTATGATGAGTACAAAGCTTTAGATAAAAATTCAAGTGAATATAAAGAGTTTTTAGAAGATGCAAAAGAGGAGTGTTTAGATGACTCATGGTTTTGATTTAGCTTCACCTTTGGTATGTGAGGGCATTGTAGGAGACGGCTGTGGAGGAGGACGAATATTTTTTATAAAAGATGAGACCCTTTATGCACATGATCCAATAACAAAAGAGAATGTAACTTTGCTTACAAATATCAAGATGCCAAAAAAGATTAGTAAAAAAGCGTGTGATATTTTTATAAAGTGTGAAGACCAAGATATGGTCTTCAATCTATCTTCCATGAAGCTTGTTTAAATATTTAGCAGTTTTGTTCGTTGTAAAAATTTAAATATGCCTATTATGACCATAATAAAAAGATAGAACCATTGGTCTATGGCAAGTGCTTTTTGTGCCATCACAAAATGTATGGTGACAAGTAAAAGAGCAAGATATATTACTTTATGGTATTTATAAAAATCGCTAAAGAGAACTCTTAAAGATGTTATAGCCATAAACAATAAGATGAAAAACGCACTCATTCCCAGATAGATAAAGGGTTTGTTCAGGGTCTCTTTAACGGCAGATGCCAAATCCAGTTCCATATCCAAAATAACAAAATTCAGCATATGCAAAAGAGCGTAGAAAAAACTGAAGAGTCCTACGGTTCGTCTGTATTTTATGAGATTCACGGCTTTTTTGAACACAGAGATAGTAGTCGTGATGTAGAGCAAAGTGATGGCCGTGCTACCCGTGAGCGTATAGATGTATTTGATAGGATCATCAACTTCATGCACAAAAAGCATATAAATCAAAAATGCCAGAGGTATTAATAAAACCAAGACTAAAGAGAGTTGTTTGCTCAAAAGAACTTCCTTAAATCCATGTCCTTGTACATATGGGCTACTTCTTTTTCATAACATCATCCATATCCAGTACAAAAGGTTTTTCCACAAGTCCGTAGATAGTAATTTTTCACGGTTCACTCTTAAAGTTTTTAGCCAAGGTTTTTACGCCTTTTTTACTTGTAGTGAACTCGTAAAAATTGTTGTAAGAAGTTATCTGCTCATAATCGTTTAGTGGAAGATGCAAGGGGTTAGGGTCTTTTTTGAAATTAAGATTTGGCAGAGGTATAGACTCTTTTGCCGCTAAATCCATGACAGCAGACGTGCTTACCGCCAAAGCAGCTCCTAGCTTTAAGAACTTTCTTCTTTTATTGAAGAGTGTTTCATCAGTGACAAGGTCTTTGCTAAGGCTCCAACTTGTTTGTTTTAGATAATTTATAACGACTCCTTTTTAGAGCGATTGACTATAACATAACCTTGTGTTATTGCAACTTGTATACGAGAATCCTTAACATTATTTTCGATATTGTTAAATTTATTTTATGTTTAAGTTATTTATATGTTTATTAATGAAATGAAAATTTGATATAATCGCTTAAGTAAAAAATTTATGTAAAGAGAACAACTATGGAAAAAATTGAGCCAATGACACTTTTCGGTTATGAAAAACTACAAGCAGAAGTAAAAGATTTAAAAGAAATTAAAAGACCCGAAATTGTAAAAGCTATTGAAGAAGCGTTAGAACACGGTGATTTAAAAGAAAATGCAGAGTATCATGCAGCTAAAGAGGCTCAAAAAAACATAGATAACCGTTTAGCGGAACTTGCTGAACTTTTAGGTAACTCACGCATAGTCGACCCAAGTGAACTTGAACACGCCAAAGTGAGTTTTGGCTCAACCGTTGTCATGACAGACATGGAGACAGACGAGGAACTTACCTATACTATTGTCGGCGGTTGTGAGAGTAACCCTGACATGGGACTTATCTCTTTTGGTTCTCCTTTGGCAAAGCAGCTTTTAGGTCGCGCGGAGGGTGATGAGGTGAAAGTAAAGCTTCCAAGCGGAGTAAAAGAGTATGAGATAGAAGAAGTAAAATATCAGGAGATTGTTTTTGAGTGTCATTAATGTAGGTGTAATCGGTGCTACAGGCTACACAGGTTTAGAACTTGTAAAGATCCTTATAAATCATCCGGATTTTAATCTCTCTTATGTAGCAAATTCCGAGGGTAATACGACTATAAACAAACTGCATCCGTCATTAAACGGTGTCTGTGAGTTGGAAGTTCAAAAGGCTGATGTAGATGCTGCGGCTGAGAGTTGTGAGCTTGTCTTTTTGGCACTGCCTCATAAAACTGCCATGGCATATGTAAAACCGTTTATAGAAAAAAATGTAAAAGTGGTTGACCTTTCCGCTGATTATAGATTGCCTCAAGATATTTACGAAGAATTTTATACTCCTCATACAGATGCAGCCAATTTAGAACATGTTGTATATGGACTGCCTGAAATGTATCGCGAAGAGATAAAGTCTGCTAAACTTGTTGCAAATCCCGGTTGTTTTCCAACTTCTGCACTTTTAGGAGTTCTTCCGTTTATGAGTAAAAGAGTAGAGAATACTCCTATTATTATAGATGCAAAAACAGGAGTAAGCGGAGCAGGGAAAAAGCTTAGCGATGTTACTCATTTTGTCAATGTAAACGATAACTTGTTTGCTTACAATCCTCTGATGCACAGACATGCTCCAGAGATTGCACAAAAACTCGGTGTGAGTTTTGATGAGGTAAACTTTGTTCCGCATCTTGTACCTTTGACTCGCGGTATGATTTCATCTATTTATATTCAGGTAAGTAAAGACTTTGATGCATCCGAGCTTATTAAAGAATTTTACAAAGATGAGCCGTTTGTTCGTATAAGTGAGAATCCTGTTGATATGAAAAATGTAGCCGGAACAAATTTTTGCGATATCTATGTAAAACAAAAAGACAATATGCTCTTTATATCAAGTGCCATAGACAACCTTATGAGAGGAGCTTCATCTCAAGCGGTAGTAAATGCAAATATTATGATGGGCTTGTGTCAAAAAACCGGGATACCTACCATAGCTTATGTACCGTAGTGACATAGAGTTAAAAGAGGGTGCATTTGTTGTCTCAGATGCACACTACTCCCACATCCGTCCGCAATTCTTAGACTTTTTAAAAGCAATACAAACAAAAAAACTTCAACCCACGCAACTAATTTTAATGGGTGATATTTTCGATACATTATTTGGGAATGTCGCTTATACGCAAGAGGTGAACTCAGAAGCTCTAAAGATATTAAATGAAATATCTGATGAAATAGAGGTAGTGTATTTAGAAGGTAATCATGATTTTAATCTCAAAACAATATTTCCAAAAGTAAAAATATTCGGCATAAAAGAGCAGCCTGTAAGTGCTACATACAATGGAAAAAGTGTCCTTCTGGCTCATGGAGATATACAAAGTCCGATGCTTTATAAAATATATACGGCAACAATCAGAAATCCATTTGTAATCGCCATATTGAATACTATAGATTCAATATCAGGACACTATATAATAAAGCGGCTAGATGAGTATTTAAGTAAAAAAGATGATTGTAAAGAGTTTAGTGGTTTTAAAGCATTTATTGAAAAAAGACTAAGTAAAAATTACTCTTGTGATTACTTTGTGGAGGGACATTTTCATCAAAATAAGATGCTTGAGTTTGAAAATTTTATTTATATAAATTTAGCTGCTTTTGCTTGCAATCAAAGATACTTTATAGTAAAATCGTTTGAAGATGTTGAAATAATAGAAGAAAATATTTTTTTAAAATGATATTATAAAGTCAGGAGACATAAGATATGCATGGAAACAATTCGCTGAAAGTGGGTTCTAATGAGATGGAACTTGTTGACTTTCGGATTTTTAAAGAGGAAGATGGCGAAGTTTACGAGGGGATATATGGCATAAATGTCTCAAAAGTTCGTGAAATCATTAAAATGCCAAAATTAACTGAGCTTCCTGGTACGCCTCCCTATATTGAAGGTATATTCGATCTTAGAAGTGTTGTGATACCGGTTGTTAATCTTGCTAAATGGATGGGTATAACTTCACCTGAAACGGCAGAATCAAGTTCAAGAGTTATTATTACAGAGTTCAATAATGTTCTAATAGGATTTGTTGTTCATGAAGCAAAAAGAATCAGAAGAATAAACTGGGGTGACATAGAACCGGCTTCTTTTGTCAGCGGTTCCGGTTCTCTTGATGGAAGTAAAATCACAGGTGTGACTAAGATAGAAGGAGATAATGTACTACTTATTTTGGATTTGGAAACAGTTGTACAAGACCTTGGACTATATGAACCTGACATTGACCATGTTCCGGATGATATGGAAGATTTTCACGGGTTAGCTCTTGTTTTAGATGATAGTACGACAGCTAGAAAAATTGTTAAAGAAGCTCTCCAAAAAATGGGTTTTAGTGTTGTTGAAGCAGGTGATGGACAAGAAGGACTGGATAAGTTAAATGATCTTTACACTACTTATGAAACCAATATAGCTAAACATTTAAAAATCATTATTTCTGATGTTGAGATGCCGAAAATGGACGGCTTTCACTTTGCTGCAAATGTGAAAGAAGATGGAAGATTTAACAATATTCCTATTGTTTTTAACTCATCGATTAGTGATCATTTTAGTGAGATAAGAGGCAAAGAAGCAGGTGCGGAGGCTTATTTGGTTAAGTTTGAAGCAAGCGCATTTTATGACGAAATAGCACGAGTTGTTCGTGCACATATGAAGTAGGAGTGAAAATATGGATGAATTTCAGGAAATATTACAGGATTTTTTAGTCGAGTCTTTTGAACTTGTAGAAAAGTTAGATGAAGATTTAGTTGAGTTAGAAGCAACACCGGAAGACTTAGAACTTCTAAATGGAATTTTTCGTGTCGCACACACAGTAAAAGGTGCTTCTTCATTCCTTAACTTTGATATCTTAACTCATTTGACGCATCATATGGAAGATGTATTAAATAAAGCAAGACATGGTGAGTTGGTTATTACTCCTGATATTATGGATGTAGTTTTGGAGTCAATAGACTTGATGAAACAGCTTTTATTTACAATCCGTGATACGGGTTCAGATGCAGGTATTGATGTGGCTGAATGTGTAGCAAGACTTGATAAAGTAAGCGGTGGAGACGGTGATGTCCCAATGCCAGAAGCTTCAGCTCCTCTCGAAGAAGCTGCACCTGTTGTAGAAGAAGTCGCAGTTGCTGAAGAAGCTTCGGATGAGCCAGATTATGAAAATATGTCTGATGATGATGTTGAAGCTGAAATACAGAGACTTCTTGAGCAGAGACAAGCAGAAGACAGAGCTAAAAGAGAGGCTAAAATAGCTGCGGGAGAAGATGTTCCAGCACCTCCTCCTTCTCCTGATGAAGATACTCCCAAAGAATCACCGGCTCCTGCTTCAAAACCGGTCCCTGTAACTCCTCCTCCTTCTCCTACATTTGACGAAGAAGCTATAAGAGATGATGTAAAAGCTGCAGCACCTGCAAAAAGATCTGCTGCTACTGTAGAACAGACTATTCGTGTAGATGTAAAAAGACTTGATCATCTTATGAACCTGATCGGAGAACTTGTTCTTGCAAAAAACAGACTTATAAAAATAAATGATGATGTTGAAGAGCGTTACGAAGGTGAAGAGTTTTTAGAAGAGCTTAATCAGGTTGTATCTATTGTTTCTCTTGTAACGACAGATCTTCAAATTGCGGTTATGAAAACAAGAATGCTTCCTATTGGAAAAGTGTTTAATAAATTTCCTAGAATGATCCGTGATTTAAGTAGAGAATTAAATAAAAAGATTGAGCTCGAAATAGAGGGTGAAGAGACAGAACTTGATAAATCAATCGTTGAAGAGATTGGAGACCCTTTAGTTCATATTATTAGAAACTCGTGTGACCACGGTATTGAAACGCCTGAGACTCGTTTAGCTTCAGGAAAAGATGAGACAGGTACTATCGCATTACAAGCTTTTAATGAAGGTAATCAAATTGTTATCCAGATTGATGATGATGGTAAGGGACTTAATGCGAATATGTTGAAAAACAAAGCACTGGAAAAAGGTCTCATCAGTGAAAAAGAAGCTGACAATATGAGTGATAAAGAAGCCTTTACTCTGATTATGAAGCCAGGTTTTTCAACTGCTGCTGCTGTTACAAACGTATCAGGTCGCGGTGTTGGTATGGATGTTGTAAAAACAAACATAGAAAAAGTTAACGGAATCATAGACATCGATAGTGAACCTGGAATAGGAAGTAGTATTAAACTTAAGATTCCATTGACACTTGCAATTATTCAGGCTTTATTAGTGGGTGTTCAAGAAGAGGCTTACGCTATACCGTTATCATCTGTACTTGAGACTGTTAGAATTTCAAAAGATGAGATATATACGGTTGAAGGTCGTTCGGTTATGAGACTTCGTGATGATGTTTTATCATTGGTTCATATCGGAGATATATTTGAAGTTGAGAGAATCTTAGATTCAAGTGAACATGCTTATGTTGTTGTTCTTGGATTAGGTGCGCAAAAACTTGGTCTTATCGTTGATTCTCTTGTGGGTCAAGAAGAGATAGTTATTAAATCTCTTGGTGAGTATTTAAAAGGTATTGATGGTATTGCCGGTGCAACTATACGCGGTGATGGCGGTGTAACACTAATTGTGGATGTAGTAGCACTTATGGATATGGCCAAAACTGTAAAGGCAACAGCACTTATTGCTGATCAAGGCGGAGCAGGGCAGGCAAGCAAGGAAAAAACTAAGGCAAGTGATTATACTGTTATGATAGTTGATGATTCAAAAACAGATAGAATGATTATGAGAAAATCACTTGAAGAAACAGGAATTACTCTAATTGAAGCAGGTGACGGTCAAGAAGCATTGAGTATTTTAAAGCAGGGTGATCATAATTTTGACGCTATGCTTATTGATATAGAGATGCCAAGAATGGATGGTTATACATTAGCAACAGAGATCAAAAAATATAATAGGTATAAAAATATGCCTCTTATAGCGGTTACATCTCGTACAGGAAAATCTGATCGTATGAGAGGAGTAGAGTCCGGAATGGTTGAGTATATAACAAAACCATACTCTGCAGATTATCTATCTAGTGTAGTTCAAAGAAATGTTAACTTTAAATCGGAGTTCTTATAATGAGTGATAAATTAAAACAAATTATTAATAAACAGAGTGAACAACAAGACGAGTCTTTGAATCAGGCGGATGACATAGTTCAATTGGTCGGTTTTATCATTGGTGAAGAGGAATATGCAGTTCCTATTTTGTCGATTCAAGAAATTATAAAGCCGTTTACATGGACTAGAGTCCCTCAGGTTCCTAAGTATGTAATGGGTGTTTTTAATCTTCGCGGAGCAGTTATACCCCTTATAGATTTGCGTTTAAAGTTTGGAATCAGTGAGAAAAAACACAGTGATGAAACACGTTTTATCGTAATGAAAGACGGTGATGATGTTGCAGGATTCGTTATAGATAGATTAACTATGGCAATCAGAATCAAAAAAAGCAATATAGGACCTGCACCAGACACTATTAATGGTGATAATACTATGATAGACGGTGTTGGTAAGCAAGAAGACAGAATAATTACAATACTGAAAGTTAACAAACTTTTAGAGAGAGACTTTTAATTAACCATTCATTATCAGATGCTAAACTCTCTTTGATGTTCTCAGGAGAGTTTACACTTTATACCGTGACTTCTTATCAAAAAAAGATAGATGGAATTGATCTTTCGCAAGTTAGAGAGATTGATTTTGATTTAAATAATGTAGTCTATTTCGATACTACTGCATCTATCTTCATAAACACACTTATAGGTGAACTTGCACAAAAAAATATAACGTCCAACATACTTACTGATAATAAAGATATATTGGATACTTTGGCATTAGTTTCAAAGTCTAAAAAAACTTCACAAAAACTTCTACAAGAAAAAAAACAAGATTTTCTAAGATCAGTAGGTAAAAATATTTGTTCGCACTTTAATGGATTTTTAGCATTTATAGCATTTATAGGCAAGCTTTTTATTATTCAAATTAACTCTCTTAAATCTATTAAAAACATAAGATACAAAGAGATTGCATTTGAGATGAATGAGAGTGCGATTAGGGCTTTGGGAATCATCTCGCTGACAAGTTTTTTAATAGGACTTGTTGTTGCATATCAGTCTGCATATCAACTAAAGATATATGGAGCAAATATATTTATTGTGGATATGTTGGGTATTTCTATTTTTAGAGAACTTGCCCCATTGATGACTGCCATAGTTATAGCAGGTAGAAGCGGTTCGGCTTTTACGGCACAAATCGGTGCAATGAAAATAACAGAGGAGTTAGATGCCATGAGAACGATGGGATTTGATCCATACCTCTTTTTGGTTCTTCCTCGTATCGTTGCGTTAATGATTACTATGCCGATTCTTATTTTTGTTGCTGACATTATGGGAGTCTTTGGCGGATTGCTTATTGCATATATAGATTTGGGTATTTCTCCTCAACTTTTTTTAGAAAGATTCAATAATGTTATAGCCGCAAAGCATTTTTATATCGGAATATTTAAAGGTCCTTTCTTTGCATTTTTGATAGCTGCAATAGGGGTATATAGGGGATTGATGGTTAAAGATGATACACAGAGTATCGGTTTTAATACAACAAAAAGTGTCGTTGAGTCAATATTCGCGGTAATAGTTTGTGATGCTCTTTTCTCAATCTTCTTTACAAATCTGGGGATATGATGGCAAGTGTGATAGAAGTTAAAAATGTAAAGACTATTTTTGAAGAGAGAGTAGTTCATGAGGGATTAAATTTAAGTATCAATGAGGGAGAGATTTACGGCTTGCTTGGACCCAGCGGATGCGGTAAAACAACTCTTCTTAAAGAAATGGTGATGTTACAAAATTTCTCCGGCGGGTCCATAAAAGTCTTAGGGCATGACTTGAAGAATATTAAACACGACGAGGCACAAAAGTTAAGAAAAGAGTGGGGTGTTTTGTTTCAGGCCGGAGCACTCTTTTCCTCACTGAATATAAAAGAAAATATCTCTTTGCCTTTAAAAGAATATACCGATTTGTCTCAAAAAATGATAGACGAAATAGTTGAATTTAAGATTAATCTTGTTGGTCTTAAATCGGCAGATGCCTTGCTTTACCCCTCTCAGATAAGTGGAGGAATGAAAAAAAAATCTGCTCTTGCACGTGCATTGGCAATGGACCCGAAACTCATTTTTTTAGATGAGCCGACAAGTGGACTTGATCCTATCTCAGCGAGAGAATTTGATGTTTTAATAGTTAAACTGAGAAAACTTTTGGGCTTAACTATTGTAATGGTTTCACATGATTTACAATCAATTTATGATACACTTGACAGAGTTGCAATTATAGATAATAAAAAAATTGTTTATGAGGGTAATTTGGATAATATTAAAAACACTAAAAGTGAATTCATACAAACATTTTTTAAAGGAGCAGGTTCATTATGTTAGCTTCTTGCTGTAATATTTTTTGTGGAGATTTAGTTATATGAATAACAAAGTTAACTATACGGCAGTAGGCTTTATTGTCCTTCTTGGAGTGGCATTGATGCTAGGGTTTACATATTGGCTTCTAAAGCCCTCAGCAGACGATGAAACACAGAAGTATTATATACTATTTGATGAGTCTGTTTTAGGTCTGAATGTAGACTCTACTGTTAAATATAGAGGAATAAATGTCGGCAAGGTGACAAGGCTGAGAATAAACCCTAAAAACACGGAACAAGTAGAAGTCTTAGTTACGATATTAAAAAACACACCTATAAAAGAGACCACGGTAGCAAAACTTACATCTCAGGGTATAACAGGGCTAAGTTACATAAATCTTAGTCTGGGTGATAATAAGGGTGCTCTTCTTAAAGCTAAAAAAGGAGAAGAATATCCTGTAATAAAAACAGAAGCTTCATTTTTTGAGAGGTTTGAGAAATCACTAGACAGTGTCTCAACAAAACTATCAAAAACCCTAACCAGAACAGAAGAACTTTTGGATGATAATAATCAAGAACAAGTAGCACTGCTGTTAAAATCAACTGCTTCTTTTATGACTAAGATGAATAAATTGATGAGTGATGAAGCTATAGCTGATTTTCATTCATCAATTAAAAATTTTGATAGAGCTACAAAAAAAATAGACGATATGATGCCTCGTATTGAACACTTTGTAGACAACAGTGTCGCCTGGGAAGACAAAATAGCAACAACTTTCTCTTCTATTATGAATAGTTACCTTGGTATTAAAGCCTCAATGGATAGATTTAAGTTAGCCGTTGATAGTGGAGATTTTAATTTAAAAGAGATATCTACAGATATTGTTCCCACTATGAACAATACGTTAATCGAATTACAGCATCTAATGATTAGAATGGAAGGTGCTTTAAACCAGTATGAGAGAAGTCCTGGTGATATACTATTTAAAAAAGAAGAGATTAAAAAAGGTCCGGGAGAGAAATAATGATTAAACTTTTATTTGTAACAGTGTTGCTATTTTTATTATCTGGTTGTTCTACGACAAAACCTACCGTTGTAGAGTATAAACTGTCTCAAAAAGTACTAAATCATAATAGTTCAGCTAAAGGGTGTAAAGATAAATCACTAAAAGTTTCACAAGCCTTCAGTTCAAGTTCTTTAATGTCATTGAGAATGAATTATGTACTGGATGAGCATAAGATATATGCGTACTCGCAAGCGCAATGGAACAACTCGCCAAATCAAGAGATAACATCTCAGATTGCCAAGACATTAAGAGAGTCAAAGCTATTTAAAAATGTCCAAAATTCAAAATCAAGAAGTAAGAGTGATTTGATTTTAGAGATAAATATAGAAGATTTTATGCAGTACTACAGTAAAAATTTAGACTACTCAGATGCAAAGGTAGGTATTAGTTTTACATTGATTGATTCAATTACTAGTGAAGTTATTGCGACAAAAACATTTAATGCGAAAAAAGAAGCTGCCTCATTGGATGCATCAGGTGGAGTAAAAGGTTTAGATGGTGCACTTGCAGATGTCCTTACACAAGGATTAGGCTTTTTAAATGAGGTTTGTAAGTGATAAAAGAGAGTGAATATAAAAAGAGAAGAGATGCCCTGACAAAAAAACTTTCTAACAATTCTTTAACCGTTGTCTTTAGTGCAGAGAATAAAACTCGCTCAAATGATACCAACTATCCATACAGACAAAACAGCAATTTTTATTACCTTACAGGATTTAAAGAAGATAATTCTGCTCTTGTCATAGCCAAAAGTAAGAAAGAGACGAAAACGATACTCTTTGTCCAGCATAAAGATGAAGTATATGAACTTTGGAACGGCAAAAGATTAGGCAAGCTTGAAGCTAGAAAAAGATTTTTAGTGGACGCTGTTATTGTGAGCAAAGATTTTAAAAAGAGTATAAAAAAGCTTTGTAAAGAAAAAAAATATCTATATTACGATTTTCAGCAAAAAATACCAAAAGCTAAAAAACTTTTGATAGATAATTTTAAAACTCACAGAGATATATCACCTTTAATAGGTGAGATGAGGCTTGTCAAATCAAAATCGGAAATAAGTCTTATAAAAAAAGCTATAGAGATTACAAAAATAGCGCATCATGAAGCAATGGCCTTTGATAAAAGGAATAAAAACGAGTATGAACTTCTTGCATCCATAGAACATAACTTTAAAAAACATGGTGCATACAGTGACGCATATACATCAATAGTAGCATGTGGTGACAGTGCAAATACACTGCACTATATTTCTAATGACAAGCCTCTAGTAAACGGTGAGCTTATTCTTATAGACGCAGGATGCGAGTATGAATATTATGCCAGTGATATCACAAGAACCATCCCTGTAAACACAAAGTTCTCCGAGCCTCAAAGAGAGCTATACAATATGATCTTAGATACCCAACTAAAGATCATTAACATGATCAAGCCCGGTGTCTTTAGAAGTGATTTACAAAAAGAAGCAGAAATACTTCTTACAAAAGGTATGATAAGACTCGGTATTTTAAAGGGTAAGTATAAAAAACTCATTAAAAAGCAAGAACATAAAAAATATTACCCTCATGGTATCGGCCATTGGATGGGACTCGATGTTCATGACGAAGCTCCTTATCTAGATGCAAATAAAAAAGAGATAGCACTAAAAAAAGGGATGGTCTTGACCATAGAACCGGGTATTTATATATCAAAAGATGATAAAAATGTGCTCAAAAAATTCAGGGGTATAGGAATTAGAATTGAAGATGATATTTTAGTTACAAAAACATCTTATAATAATTTATCCGGCGGTATTGCTAAGACTGTAAAAGAGATAGAGACTAGATCACAACATAAAAAGATGGCTTAACTTTAAAAAAGCTAGGCGCATCTAATTATATGAATATGACCAACCAGTCAAAGCATTGTGTTTTGCTTCATTAAAGTTTTCAGAATCACCTAAAAAATCCATAACAAACATAACAGTATGAGGAATTGTTCTTTGATCTTCAGGTCTTATTAAAAGCAGAGGCATTGGAGTCTCCTGAGTACTTTTTCCAAAACCTACGGGCATTAATTGGCTCATAAGTTCTGTAGGATTACTTATACCTTGCTCGTCTAAAAATTTATCTAAAATAGCTTCTTGTATATCTTTTGGCAGATTATCGCTAGTATTTAAAAAAATACTAAAGTGAATGGGCGTATCTTTAAAATGTTTTGGAGCATCTGAGGCCATAATAATGTAATCCACATTTTTAAGGTGCTCAGATATTTCTGCAGGGTCTAAATATGTATCGGTAACAATAGCTTTTGCTTGCACTATTTGTTTTCTTCCATTAGTGGTCTGCCGATTTTTGCTTCAACTTCAGCTTGTAGTTCTGCCATGGCTTGTCTGATTTCATCAACATGATATGGCGGAACATTGTCATCTTGACTCCATTTTACTTCATCAACATTTCCGCCGTAGTCTTCACCCATCTTTTCAAACTTCTCTTTATATTCATCCATATTTTTACAGATTTCGACTCTTCCATCAGAAGTATCTGTAAGCTCTATAAACCACTCGTTATTTTCATCTACTTTTATTACGGACGTGAATACTAAACTCATTATTTATTTTTACCAGTTTCATCAAATTGTCTTGCAAAACCTTCAAGATCTTTTTTCTTTAAATCACCATTGTAAACGATGTCTCTTGGATCAATATCCTCATCATTTAGCATTTTAGGAACAACATCTGCATTTTCCAATACTTCCATATGCTCATTCAGTTCATCTTCACTATAAGCCATCTGCATATCAGCAGTAATGACATGAGGAATAGCTTCTATAACTCTTAATTTTTTTAACTCTTCTTCCACACCTTCACCTTCAATAGTGATAATTACACGACCTTTTTCATCATGCATGTGATAATCACATACTTCACAATCTTTAAGGCTTTGAACTACCTCTTCTAAAAACTTTGGCACTGTTTGAACTACTATACTCGAAACATTCATTTATTATCCTTTTTGTTATTTTACACTGTAAAAATTAATGGTTTTATTATCACTTGCAACTAAAAACTCATATTCATTTAAAAAGAGTATCTTGGTAAGTGTCATTTTGTTTCCACCATATTTACCAACTATAGATTTTGTAATGGTATTAAAAACCGTAATATTATTATTCTCATCACTTGAATAAGCGACCAACTTTCCGCTTGGTGACAAACCTACACTGTAAATTAGAAAATCAGAAGACTTATAATATGCAGAGTTGAATTTGTAAGCATAAATTACCACTCTTCTATCTTGTCCTGCCGTAGCAATAATTCCATTTTTATAATCAACTTGAAAAACATTGTCTAAATTTTGACCTTTAAGAAGTTTGACAAGTTTTCCGTCTTTTGTACTATGAACCTTAAGATTTCCACTCTCATCTGCGACAACAACTACATCTTTTGTTTCATTCAATACAAAATCTGAAAATTTTGCTCCTGATACTTGTATGATCCAGTTATAAGCTTTAGTCCTTAAGTTATAAGAAATAAGTTCATTACTAAGCATTCCAAGTAAAACAGTCTCTTTGTCTAAAAATTTAGCTTTTGCAATAGTAAGATTTTTAGTATATGGGATAACCAGCTCAAGCTTTTTGTCTTTATATATATGAACTCTTCTAAATCCACTTTTAGCTTGAGATAGAAGAAGAATCTGATCGTCTAAGACGTCAACTGAATACACTTTTGAATCTACTTCATCACCCATAAAATCTTTAATTTTGGAAACTTTAATTTTGTCGATAATCTTCTTACTATTAAGATCAAAAATATCAACACAGCTCGCGTTTGTAGCACTGTAAAGTTTAGAACCTTTAACAACTATATCTGTAACAGGTCCACTTGACACATACTCTTTAGTGGGCATTTTAATGTCTGCAAAAAGAAAAGACGCTATAAACACGGTTAAAAGTATGACTTTAATCATTTATGTTACCTTTATATATATGGATGCTGCAGGGCATCTACTTAGACAAAATCCACAAGATGTACATTTGTCGCTGTTTATTTCAGGCATAAACATAGCCTTAAAGTCAATAGCATTATCCAAGCAAGGGTCTTTGCATGAAAAACACATTACCGCATTCCAGCTTAAACACTCATTCTTTGAAATAATCACTTCAGCGTTGATATTTCTTATATCCTCTACGCTGAGAACTCCAAACTCGCAAGCTTTTGCGCATTCATCACAAAACGTACAACCACTTTTTGAAAAGTTCAAATATGGGGTATGATCATCTGCGATCTTTATTATTTCTTCTTCACAAACAGTGGCGCATTTTGCTTCACACTTACTACACTCATTGAGAAAAAGAGATTCATCACTATAGTATGGCGGTCTTATATGTCTCTCTGGACTATCTTTTTTAAGGTTTTCACCTTTTAATTTGGAGGCCAGAGAGCTAAAGAGCTCTCTTCTTTCCATTAGTGAGCTAAAGTACCAGCTGGAGAATTTGCGTTTGCAATATCTTCTGCAGTAACTTTACCACCTTCGCCTTTAATAGTATCTAATTGATCAGTTAAAGCTGAACCGCTCCAACCTGATTTGTCAGCACCATCAGCACGTGTATAGTTAGCTTCAAAAGTATTCTCAACAGCTAGATTCCCCTGAGATTGTGGAGCGTGACACTGTGAACAGTTAAATCTTGCACCTTGAAGATGAGTAGTCTCTTTAATAGACATCTCATTTTTCATATTGTCAATACTCTTAGTAAATTGTTTACCGTCAAATTTATGTGTCGGTCTAAAGTTTGTAAAGTGTGAAACCGGAATTGCTGTAGCTCCCATTGAAGCTGCAAATTCTGGTAGGTGACAACTTGTACACTGGTTGTCACCTACTTTAATCGGTAACATACCCGTTGTATCATGCGGAATCATTGGTGGAGCATCTTGGAATGCTCTTTTGATTTTTATATTTGAACCGCAACTATTCGTTCTATACTCAGTTTTTGCAGCTGAAGTACTATCTTCACTATATAGGTCAGTTTTTCTTAGACCTAAAGACTCTTCAGTAATAGTTGGCGCCACTTTAGCATTTGCAGATGGAGCAGCTTTGCCACCTTCTCCACAACCTACAATTAGCAGTGCCGCAGCAACTAAACCAATTGTTATCTTACTCATTGTTTTCATTGTTACTCTCCCGTTTTTTTGTTGTTTGCTAGATTTCTGATTGAAAAGCCTAAAGCATTATCATCACATACTTCGATACATCTGGCACAGTTTGTACATTCACCAGAAAGTACAGGCAGGCTCTCTTTATCTACCATGTGTAATACTTGACGCTCAGGGCAAACAGTTTTACATTTCATACATGCAGTACAATTTTCTACAGTATGTTGTACTCTTATCAGACTAAATTTACCTAAAAGTGAATAAAAACCACCAAGAGGACATAGATGCCCACACCAGCCATTTTTAAGCACAAAAAGGTCAAAAAGAAAAATTATGAGCATCGCTGCCCATCCAAATCCTAAACCAAATATAATCCCTCTATGAACCATAGAGATTGGACTAATAAACTCAAAAGCAGTAATGCCCATTGCTGCCGATATTATTAAACTCAAAACTAAAACCCAGTACCTCATACTGCGAGTTGCTGGTTGTCTCTTTTGGTTACGATCAATATCGAGTACTCTTCTTAGGTATGCTGCCGCATCGGTTATCATGTTTATGGGACAGACCCAACTACAGAAAACACGACCGCCAACTAATAGATAAAATATACCAATAATTGCAACACCTATAAGTAAATCTGCCGCTAAAACAGCACCTGCTGCTAACATCTGCAATGCAGCATACGGATCACTTAAAGGTACGACACCTAACAAGTTCGATGAACTAAGATTCCCCATAAGGATAGTCCATCCCCAATGATTCGCTCCAAAATACAACAATAGTAAACCTATTTGGACAAATCTTCTTAAAATAAGATATCGGTAATTATTCCATAGCGTAGCCATTAGTATAAATCTCCCGAATCATTTAAAGAATCAACAGCACTTCTTTTACTTATATTAGTCTGAGTTTTGATTTCCTTAGCGTTTTGCAAACGCTGTTCATCTTTTTTATCCCAACCTTTTATATAGTAATTTCCTGTTTTACCCATTGCAACTTCTCTAGGAAGTACAAATATAGCCGGCTTTTCTGTAACACAAGCTTTTTCACATAGACCGCATCCTGTGCAGACATTACTGTGAACAATCGGTTTCATAAAAGCATGTTTACCAGTTCTTTCATTTTTTTCATATACAATTGTTATGGCTTCACCTAGTAAAGGGCAAGCTCTATAACATGCATCACATTGAATTCCCCAAAAAGCTATACAACTTTCGTCATCTATAACTGCTAAACCCATATCGGCCACATTTATATCTAACTTTCCATCAGTTGTAACACTAGATTCATCGAGTGCACCTGTCGGACAAACAGGTACACAAGGAATATCTGGACACATATAACAGGGAATATCCCTAGGAATAAAATATGGAGTTCCTAGAGGTTTATTATCACCTGGTTTAGCGAGTGAAAGAGTATCGTATGGACATGCTTCAACGCACAATCCACACTTGATACACGTTTTTAGAAAATCCTTCTCTTTTATGGCTCCCGGTGGGCGCAGAAGTAGCTGAGAAGCCGTAACTTCATCAACATATGCACTCCATACCAATCCACCCAGTGCTGTAACTCCAACACCGCGTGCCATAGTGAGGATAAATCTTCTTCTATCACTCAATGGTTCTTTTCTTTCTATCTTAGGTCTGTTTTCGCTCAAAACGAATCTTTCCTTACTCGAAATCTAAATTTATTATGCTTTGTAAATTTTTACAGCACATTTTTTGTAGTCTGTCTGTTTTGATAATGGACAAGTCGCATCCAGACAAACTTTATTAATAAATACTTTTTCATCGAACCATGGAACAAATACAAGACCACGAGCTGGTCTATTTCTACCACGAGTCTCAACTCTAGCTTTTACTTTACCACGACGAGATTCAACCCATGCAAGACCACCTTGTTTAAGACCTTTGTCTTTAGCATCTTGTGGGTGCATATAACATAACGCTTCTGGAACTGCACGATATAGTTCAGGTACACGCATAGTCATAGTTCCTGAGTGCCAGTGTTCAAGTACACGACCTGTACATAACCATGTGTCATAGTTAGCATCTGGCATTTCCGGTGGATCCATGTACGGACGAGCAAAGATTTTGGCTTTATTTGGTATTTTCTTCTTACCAAGTTTTTTGTCAAAACCGTTTAGGTCACCTTGAAGACAATTTTTAAGGAATCCACCATAGAATGCATGTGTGTAACCTGTGTCTTTAGTTTGTTTCGCTGCATATGGATCGTACTTAGAGTTAAATCTCCATTGAGTCTCTTTACCGTCAACAACAGGCCATTTAAGACCACGAACTTTGTGATATACATCAAATGGTGCAAGGTCATGACCGTGACCACGTGTAAATGATGCATACTCTTCAAAAAGATATTTATGAATGAAGAAACCGTAACCAGTAAATACTTTACCGTCTGAACCGATAACTCCACGGCTATCGCCATTACACTCAGAGTTGTCATATCCAGCTTGTACAGGATCGTTCATATCAATTTTGTATGATTTAGCTCTATCATTAGCATATAAAATTTCATACATTGTAGTATTTTCATTATATCCCATAGCCTTGATTTTATCTAATGGAACAGCTTTAAGGTCTTTTTTACCCCAACCGACTTTTACGTCTTTCATCCATAGATCTTTAACTGTAAAACGCTTAGAGAATTCAACCCACTGCCATGTATCAGACATTGCGTCACCTACAGGAAGAACTTGTTGTCTCCAGTGTTGTGTACGACGCTCAGCATTACCGTAAGCACCCCATTTCTCATAAATCATAGCAGATGGTAAGATAAGGTCAGAAACTTTTGCTGAGATACCTGGGTATCCGTCAGAAGTTACAATGAAGTTATCCATTTCACGAGCTGCTTTAATCCAGTGAGAAGCAGAAGCTGAATCTTGGTAAGGATTACAAACATTTACCCATGCAAATTTAACATGACCATCTTCGATATCACGGTGGATACGCATGATGTGTTGTCCCATTTGACCATTAAGTGTTCCAGCAGGTAAATGCCATTGTTTTTCAGCAATCGCACGGTGCTTAGGATTTTTAACCATCATATCAGCAGGAAGTCTGTGTGTAAATGTACCAACTTCACGAGCAGTACCACAAGCAGAAGGCTGACCAGTTAAACTAAATGCACCATCACCTGGTTTAGCTTGTTTGTTTAGTAGGAAGTGAACATTGTAAGAAAGAGTATTTGTCCATGTACCACGTGTATGTTGATTCATACCCATTGTCCAGAAAGATACTACTTTTCTACCTTTTTCAATATATAAATCAGCTAATTGTTGAAGTTTCGCTTTGAATCCTTCAAGATCTTCATCAGGGTCACCTTTTGAGATTTTAGCTACATAGTCTAGTGTAAAAGGTTCTAAAGATTTTTTATATTCTTCAAATGAAATCAACCAGTGTCTAAGGCCCGGTTGGTTATGAATCATTTCATCTCCAGCTTTGTAACCATACGGTGCTAATGAAGGAGCTTCTTTTTCAGAAACGATAGTTTTCATCTCTTTAGAAATAGTTTCCATCTCAAGTGCTGTATATTTACCCTCTTTGATTGATTTATCACTAGATTTTCTCATACCGTAACCGATGTTTGGAGCAGCTGCTGCAAATACCATATGTTTGTTTACGAAATCCCAATCAATAGCTTCTGGATTATTATATACAATTTCTCTAGCAATATAGTTCCATAAAGCAGTATCTGTATTTGGTGAGAAAATAATCTCTGTATCAGCTAAATCCGATGTTCTATGAGTATAAGTTTGAATAGAGATAACTTTTACTCTTTCAGGGTCTGAAAGTTTTCTGTCAGTTACACGAGACCAAAGGATCGGGTGCATTTCTGCCATGTTTGAACCCCAAGATACGATTGTATCAGTAAGCTCGATATCATCATAACAACCTGACGGCTCATCAATACCAAATGTTTGATAGAAACCAACAACCGCAGATGCCATACAGTGACGAGCATTAGGGTCGATTGCATTAGAACGGAATCCAGCTTTCATCATTTTTTGAGCTGCATAACCTTCCATTACAGTATATTGTCCAGATGCAAATACTGCTACACCCTCAGGACCTTTTTCATTGAAAGCTGCTTTAGCTTTTTCTTCCATAATATCAAAAGCTGCTTTCCATGAGATTGGAGCAAATTTACCTTTTTTGTCAAAGTTTCCATTTGCATCAACTCTTAGTAATGGTTGAGTAAGTCTGTCCGCACCATACATAATTTTTGCATTAAAGTAACCTTTAATACAGTTAAGCCCTCTATTAACTGGAGCCGCAGGGTCCCCTTTAACAGCAACAATTTTACCGTTCTTAGTAGCCATCATGATACCACAACCAGTACCACAGAAACGACAAGCTGCCTTGTCCCATCTCCAGCCGCCTTCAGCTTGGTTAGCCGCTGCTTCTAGCTCCGCTGGTACACTCATACCAATCGCTGCTGCTGCAGATGCTGCCGCTGAACTTTTAAGAAATTCTCTTCTTGAAAGTGACATATTTTCTCCTGTTTGATAATTTTCGAAATGAAGCAAATTCAAAAATTGCTTTATTCCAATTTTTGTTAAGGTGTCCATTAACGATTTAATACTATCACTTTGAGGGTAAAAAAATCTTTGACTTATGTCAAATGGTTAGAGAAATATATTAAGTTTGGTTTTATTTATGAAAATCGTGAATATAAGTAGCACTTAAAAGAAATATCATAATCTACTATCTTGACAGCTTTTAGTAAGCTTTTCGAGTTCTAATTTCAAATTAGAAAGTTTCTTGGTTGAATTTATCAATTCTTCTGTTGATTCAATAACGATATCTTCACTGTTGTTTAGATGTTTATGTACTATTGATTTGTCTTTTAACTCATCAATAATGGAATCAAATTCATCTGTCAACTCGCCTAATTTGGAAGACGCTCTCTCAGATTGCAGCAACGCCTCAGTAGAGTATTCCATAGCGGAATTTACTTTTTGTATAAAACAGTTTATAGTATCACTTACGGCAACAATTTCTGTCTCACTTTCTGCTTGAAGTTCTAATGGTTTTATCTTTGTGATATCTTCATTATTTATAAGCATTTTTGAATATTGCATAAATGCATCTACATGTGATTCTATAGAACGCAGTTGTAGAAGGGAATATACAAATAAAATCAGCAATATTAATCCTGAAGTATATTGAAATGTTTTAATAAAGTTTGTTTTCTTCTCACTGTAGTCAGTGTACATTGTTACTAACTTGTCTACATTGTCTAATAATATAGTGTTGTCTCTATATATTGCAGTGACAATTGCTTCAAGTTCTGCCTCTCTTTTTACATTAGAATTAGTAAAAAGCTTAAAGTTTTGAATATTTTCATAAAAGCTTTCCCAAAGTTTGCTTATCTCTATTTGCTGCAGAGATATCTCATATGTCGGAACTGGATATATTTTTTTATCTGAGTCACCGTGTCTTAAAGTATTTAATCCTTTTATAAACTCATCAATAGCCTCATTTAATTCATAAAAATCTTTATTAGAGCTATAGTGTATATAAAAAACATTTTTTGACATTTTTTGGGTTAACATTCTTTGTTTACCTGCAATGTTAATGACAAGAGCATCTTTTTCATTTTGCTGGTTAAGGTATATAGTTGTAGCAATTACGCTCAGCATTAATGCTATTAAAAGAGCACCTAGTACTTTTATTTTTGTACTTATACTTGTGGCTTTTTTCATAATTGCTCTCCTCTAAATATATTATTTAACAATTCTTGATCAAGTATAGAGACGTTTGAATTCTCTACTTCTATGATATGACTTCTTTTTAATTTTTTTAAAACTCTAGAGAGCGTTTCGGGTTGAATGTGCAGCATAAATGAGACATCCTGTCGTTTGAGTGAATTGAACATTTCTAAATCGTCACTAAGCATAAATGCAACCTTTGCAGTTGCGTCGAAGACAAGTTCTCTGTTGACTACACAATGAAGTTGTTGAGTCTTTAGTAAAATTTCGTTAATAAACTCATTGTTTAGGATGTTTTTTGCTAGAAATCTATTCCTAAACTCTGTAAAGTTGACTTCTATAATAATACTGTCTTCCATAAATTCTGAGTTTGAATAACAGTAAATGGAATCATTCTCCAAACTGGTAAGTTCAGATATTAGAGAGTTTTTATGAATATGATATAGAAAGATTTCATTTTCAAATTTATCTATTTTATATACTTTTAAAACACCTGAAACTAAAAAAAATATTTTGTTATATGTGTCATTTTCGTAGTAAAGAATAGAGCCTTTTGGATATGAGACAATATTTGAGATATCTTTTATTTCATTAATTTGTTCTTCATTTAGTGATTTAAAGAACTTTAATTTTTTTATTGCTTCTAGTTTCTCATCTACCATATGTACTCTGCTTTTTTAGAAATTCTTTTAATTCTGTATATTCTTCTTTTATTGTCTTCATATTTTGAAGCATTCTTATTTTATCAACACTGGCATTATCTTTTAAAAATTCTTTTAGCCATTTAAATAGTGTCTAGTTTAAATCTGACTGGTATTTTAGCATAAAATTAATGGTATAAGATTTGCTGTTAAAAATCATAAGTAGTAAGTGATGGGAGATATATGCAATTTATTGAAGCACTTAAATTAAGAAGTAAACTGCTATTTCTTTTTATGCTCATAACGATTGGTCTTATATTGGTTGGAGTTATGGGTTATTTAAACATAAATTCAATGAAAAAAAACTTGGACTCTCTTTATTTTGGTTCTTTGGTCCCGGTGATTGAATTAAATGAAATTCTTCAAATATATCACGGAAACATAGTCAGTACCATATACAAAGCAAAAAATTTAGAAATTAGCTCATCTCAAACATCATTGCAAATTGAAAATGCTCTTATGAAGATTAACTATCAATGGAAAAATTATGAATCGCACTTTAAAAGAGATGAGGAACTTCAATATGTGCAATATACAGCTTCAGAGATTAAAGCTACAAATGATTATTTACAAGAGATACTGCAAGGTATCGTAAGAGGAAATAATTTAAAAAATATTTCTATGCTCAATTTTGAGAAAAAAATTGAGCATATACATTCAACACTGAAAAAGCTGATTAATTATGAAGTGGAAATTGCAAAATATGAAAGAAAAAACTTTTTAAATATTTATGACTCTATTATTCAAAATGTTGGAATTATTTTATCTTTAATTATTTTTGGAGTGTTGATTATCTCTTATTATGTTTTTAAAAGTATTCAAAATGATCATACAAAATTAGAGATAACAACAAAAAAATTAAAAAGAGCAAACCGAAAGCTTGAAAATGTTTCTTATACGGATGCATTGACATCGCTGCACAATAGAAGATATTTTAACTTTATATACGATAGAGAACTTAAACGTGCAAAGCGCACAAAATCTTATATAACTTTTATGATGTTAGATATAGATTTTTTCAAACAATATAACGACACTTATGGACATATAGAAGGAGACTTCGCACTTCGTAGTGTTGCCAAAGTTTTAAAAGATTCTTTAAAAAGACCTAGTGATCATGTATTTAGACTAGGTGGAGAAGAGTTTGGTGTTATCCTTATAGATACTGATGAATCAAACAGTGCAAGATTAGCGCGTGAGATTTGTGATGCTGTACGGTTAAGAGAAATAAAACATGAGTCGAGCAATGTTCATGAATTTCTTACTATATCCATAGGTGTTGTATGCTGTATAGCTGATGAAGCACTCAATGAAGAGGTATTAATAAGTCGTGCAGATGAGATGCTGTATAAGGCTAAAGAGGGTGGAAGAAACGGTTATAGCATAACTACAAATGTGAGTGAAACAACCATAAAACATACAGAAGAAATAGGAGCTTAGTGCCCGTGTTTAAATCTGAAACCTTCGTTTAGTAAGAGTTCTCTCAGCTTGTCTTTTAGTTCACCTTGAAATTCCATCCATCCATCTTTAAAAGCTCCACCACAGCCAAGTTTCTTTTTTAGGAGTTTTAATATAGCCGTAGTATCTTCTTTTGGTGTTTGAAACTCACCGACCAATGTTACGGTTTTACCTCGTCTTTTTTCTTTTTTAAAGATAAGAAAATGTTTTGAGGGATCAATGATTTCATTAGATATTTTAGATTTACGAGGAGTTTGAACCTCGGCCCAACCATCTTCAATGTCTGCACCTATAAAAATATCTAGTTTTTGACCTCTGCTCATGGTTTTAGAAGACTTTTTGAGCCAGTACACTCATCTTGTCATATGAGTTTTTTGTTATGTTTTGAATGGCTTCTTCTGATGAAAAATCATTTCTATTATAAAGTGCGATTATTACTTCATCGCCTTTTTGTAAAAATGTATTTTCGCCGTACTCCGTATATCTTGTAGCACCTATACTAATAATGGCTTCTTTGGGATTTGAACAAGCAGCAATATATTCACTTAACGGTTCTAAGGGTCCAAAGTCTTCTTGAACATTTATCTGGTTGGTCATCCAGTCAAGCAGTTTGTCGTAGAAATAGCTGTAACCAGTTAGCTCCACATCTTCTCCGTAAGCATGTAATTCTCCATTACGGCGGAGAAAACTGCAGATAGAATAAGAATCCATTATTCCGCCATTTTCAAACTTGTCTATTTTTATAAGAGTATTGCTAATACCTTTTGAATCTTCGCCCCAGTTTTTCTTATCACTGATTTTGCTGGCTCCTGCAACCCTAATAGAGCAGTCGTTGTATGCACCAAAGTAAGTTGGAATTATCTTACTTAATCTTCCGGCTTTGTACTCTAGGTCACAAATAAGTCCCACTTCCGGTTCAGCTTGAACATTCACATCTTCCTTTGGAAGTTTGATATGTGAAGTAGATAGTGGGTAAGTGCGTAAGATATCTTTTGCGTGTAACACTAATCCACTATCTATGTCAGTAGGAGTAGGTAAATAAAAAGGGAACATCCCTTTTGGTGCTGCTTCATCTGCCGTGATTATATCTTTAAAATCTTCCAGTTCACCGGCTTGCGCCAGATGAAGAGCGAAGTTTCCGGCAATGCCTAAGCCAAGAAATTTTTTATATTTTGCCATTTTCTTTTGCCTCAGCGTATTCTTCGTAACTACCTTTGAAGTCTGTAACGCTGCCATCGGCATGAATCTCGATAATGCGACTTGCAAATGCATCTAAAAGCTCACGGTCATGAGATACACAGATAACATTTCCTTTAAATTCTAAAAGAGCTTCACCCAGTGCAACAATAGCTTCCAAGTCAAGGTGATTTGAAGGCTCATCCAAAACTAAAAAGTTTCCACCCTCCAGCATCATTTTTGATAGCATCATTCTGTGTTTTTCACCACCGGAGATATTAACTACGGATTTCTCTTGTTGCTCACCATTAAATAGCATACGACCAAGACAGTTTCTGATTTCTGCAATATCACGTTTAGGATCAAAAGCTCTTAACCAGTCATAAAGAGTACCGTCTCCATTGATTGTATCAGCTGTATCTTGAGGAAAGTAAGAGTTTTCAATAGTAGCACCCCAGTGGATTTCTCCAGAAGTAGGTTTCATCTCTTCCATAATGATTTTAATAAGAGTTGTCTTACCGGCACCGTTTGGTCCGATAAGAGCCACTTTTTCACCCGGCTCAAATTTAAGGTTTATATCTTTAAGAACTTCATTGCCATCAGGATAAGTATGGTTCACACCAATAATATGTAGAGCTTCATCACCCATGACTCTTTTTGGTTTAAAAACAATACTCGGGTCTCTTCTTGAAGATGGTTTAATATCTTCAATGACAAGTTTGTCAAGTTGTTTCTGTCTTGATGTAGCCTGTTTTGCTTTAGAAGCATTTGCAGAGAAACGGCGAACGAAAGCTTCAAGTTGCTCTTTTTCTTTCTCTTTTTTAGCGTTATCAAGTTCATTTTGTTTTGCTATTACATTTGCTGCTATGTACCAGTCGTCATAGTTACCCGTGAACTCACGAATTTTTTGGTAATCAACGTCTAAGATATTTGTAACAACGGCATTAAGAAAGTGTCTATCGTGTGAGATAACGACCATAGTACCTTCATGGCGCTGTAATTCATGCTCAAGCCAGCTAATAGTCTCAATGTCAAGGTTGTTCGTAGGCTCATCAAGAAACAGTACATCAGGTTTAGGGTATAAAACTTGAGCTAGAAGAACTTTAAATTTATCGGCAGAGTCTAGTGTGCTCATAAGATTTTGATGCTGCTCTGCAGGAATACCGACATTCTCAAGTATTTTAGCAATGTTTACATCATATTCGTAAGTCGGATCTTCTTCAACACAGATAACTTCTAAATCAGCAAGACGATTGTTTACTGCTTCATCTTCGAAGTCTCCTGTCATATAAAGTTCTTCTTTTTCTTTTATAGCATCAAAAAGTCTTTTATTGCCGTATAAAACAGCATCCATAATCGTGTAGTTTTCAAAAGCAAATTGATTTTGACCTAGAACACCGACTCTGTTTGATTTAGGAATGATTACATCACCTTCATACTCATTGATCTGACCACTTAGGATTTTTAGGAAAGTTGTTTTACCCGCACCGTTTGCACCGATAAGACCGTATCTTTTATGACGGTCTAATTTAAGGTTAATGTCTTGAAACAGAATTCTATTTCCAAAGCGCATAATTAAGTTTTGTACTGTTACCATGATTAATTCTTTTTGATAAATTTGCTAAAAAACATTCTACTTTGCAGAATGTTTCAGCTATTTTTCGCGGATTATATCTAAAAGTTATTTAAAATATGATTATTTTAAGTTAAGTTTTATAACCTTTTAGCATATTGTTTAGATTTATTGTCATTTGCGTTAGCTTAGATGAAGCATTAGAAATATCATCCATACTTTTTTTGTTTTGAGTAGAGATTTTTTCTATTTCAGTCACTTTATGAATCATAGACTCAACAGTTTTTGAGTTGTTGATATAACCTGTTACCGTCTCATCTACTTGAACAATAGAACGTTCAATTGATTCCATACTGGTATTGATTTCATTCTCGGTATTGCCTGCATCTGTGGATAATTTCTCAATTGCTTTGGCATTTCTTGAGATATTATCACTGGCATCTATAACAGATTGAACAATCACACTAATAGTAGCGTTTATTTCAGATAGTGATTTTTGAGT
The DNA here is from genome assembly GCF_041563495.1 of Sulfurimonas sp. Taxonomy (GTDB): domain Bacteria; phylum Campylobacterota; class Campylobacteria; order Campylobacterales; family Sulfurimonadaceae; genus Sulfurimonas. The sequence goes on along the minus strand of NZ_JBFFMZ010000001.1, from coordinate 253,195 downwards.
TCTCTCCGCAAGTTTACGCACTTCATCGGCAACTACGGCAAAACCGCGTCCATGCTCACCTGCACGAGCGGCTTCGATTGCCGCATTAAGAGCAAGAAGATTTGTTTGGTCTGCAATGTCTGATATAACTACGAGAACATCTTTAACTTGAGTTGCATCTGCGCTAAGTTGTTCCAGCTTATGAGATAGCTCTAATTCATCCTCAGCCCGTTGTTGAATCTCAGTCGCTAAGTGAACTATCTGTTGGTTCGCACCTTTTAGGATATTACCTACAGTGTTAATATCTTCTTTGGTTATTTTTGCCTGTTCTATTGAACTGCTTAGAACATTTTGAAGGTCTTTACCTTCAAGTGAAACTTTATTTACAAGCTCACTCTCTTCTTGTGCTTTTTCCTTCATATTTGAAGAAGTGTCCGAGAGTGTTTGGGAGATATCTGTATTTTGAGATGATGAAGTTTTTGCTTCAGATACCGTTACGCGGACTTTATCTATAAAAGCATTAATATTTAGAGCAACTTCAGAAATCTCATCACCTTTTGGGACAATGATCTGACTTGTTAAATCACCTTCTCCCTTAGCTAAGTTATATGAGGCATCTTGAAGGGTATTGAGTTTTGATATAATTACTTTTTGCACAGACAAGATGCTTATGAGAAGAAGGACACCCATCATAGCGATGGAGATGCCGACAATCACATTTCTTGTTTCATTTACATTTTTTAATACTTCTGATTCGTCAATCTCTACAAGGATACCCCATGATTCACCAAAAACTTTTACAGGAGTAAATGAACTTAAAACTTTTATACCTCTGTAATCTTCAGTTATCATTGATCCAGTTTCTCCTCTTTTGAGTGCATCGGCAGATTCTGAGTGAATTTTAAGAACAGATATTGTAGTCCCTGCCGCTTTTATGTCAGGATCATTCATATCGTTTAGGAAACGACTGTCATTTTTCATATTTCCATCAAGTGAAATAAGAGAAGCTATACCAGTCTCTCCAAGCCCAGCTTTTTGAAAATCTCCATGAAAGTTCATTACACTGTTAATTTTGTCCTTAGGAAGTTGAAAGATTACAGCTCCTTCAAATCCATCTCTGAAAAAAAGAGGTGAAGCTAAAAACATTGATGGCTCATTGTAGCTTGGTTCATAAGGTCTAAAATCAGCAAAGGCTACGTCGCCTTTTTTTATTTTTGAAGCTTTTTTAAATGCTTCTGCCAACCCTGAGTCGGCGTATATACCATTTAGTAAGTTTGTGCCAAAGTCTTTTTCTTTAGAGACAGAGTAGACAACATCACCGTCGCTATTTACTATGAAGATATCATAAAGACCATAGTTGTCAAGTATTTGTTTATATGTAGGATGCACTTGAACATGATTTGTTGAGTACTCTTCTTTATGCTTTTTACTCATTACCAGCTGGTCTTTTTCTCCAACTTTACTTTCATTTTCTACAATGTATAAATATTGGGCTATTTGAGCATTTAGACTTTTAGGCAAATATTCTTCGGCGGATTTTTTTGGTTTTACGCCTTTTATATTAAAGTTGATTTTGTTGATATACTCATTTTCATAGTGTTTGATAAGTGCCGCTTTTATTTCGTCTTGTGATACTTCTTGCATCTCTTCTAACTCTTGAAAGCCCTCATCTAATGCCCACATTGCCTGAACTGTCGCTGAATCTGCAGTTCTTGAACGTAATAAGTTTTCTATAGAGTTAGCAAAGTCGATAATATGTTCTTTTTTTGACTCTTTTACGGCGTCCAAAAGAGCCATATTACTTTTGACTAGTGAGTCTGAAGCTCTACTGATAGATATAGTCATAATACTAATAGCCATGACAAGTAGTGAAACAGCCATCAATGCAATAACTTTAAACTTGATACTTTTTACATTCAAAATTTATCCTTTAATTGTTGTAATGATATTGTAGCAACATTTCATTCAGATAAACAAAGAGTTTGTCACTATTTGCTTCCATAGTTTTCAAGTTTTTAACAATCTGATCTTCATTTTCTATTCTTTTATCTTCTTTTTCAAAAAAAGCAATGGTATTTCTAACATTATCATGAACTGCTTTATGCGGAGCAGCAGCAGATTTGTAGGCATCTGTATTTCCAAATCTCTCTTTACCTTGATTTTCATACCATTTTCCAAGTCTGCACTCTGTATGTGAGCCAAAAGACTTGCTGTTATCAGCTGTTATGATAGAATCATAAGCATTTGCTTTATATATTATATGGTCGATTTTAGCTAAAACAATAAAGACTTTATTTTCCATATCGTTGATTACTCCTGCCATATTGACCGCATCCTGATTCATTCCGCTCATAGTTGTGTTGAAGTCATCGATTGATGAAGAAGCTTCATCTGCAAGAGATGTCATCGTTTCTGATTTATCAAGAATAATACTAGACTCTTGTTTCATAGAGTTGATAGATATGGTTATTTCGCTAGTTGCTTTTTGAGTTCTCTCAGCTAATTTACGAACTTCATCCGCAACAACCGCAAATCCGCGTCCATGCTCTCCTGCTCTTGCTGCTTCAATAGCTGCATTTAGAGCAAGAAGGTTAGTTTGTTCTGCAATATCCTTAATTAAATCAACAACAGAAGTAATCTCATTTGTCTTGTCATTAAGACCCTCAATAGAGGAATTACTATCGCTTATATGCTCAACAAGTGTTTGAAGTTTTTGTAAAATATTTTCTACCGCATTCATTGATTCATTTGATGTCTGTGCTGTCTGTTTAGTTGTAGCTTGAACTTCGCCAAGTTCTTGGATTACGTCGGTCATCTCACCTTGAATAAGTCCTAAACCATCACCGACACTGCCTACTGCTCTGACGTTTGAACTGAAGTTGATAAATGTCTGCTTCTCATGGGATGACTTCATAGCGTTTATTCCGTCTTGAACATTACGTATCGCTTCAGCAAAATCACCATTTAAACCATCACAGCTAAGATTGTACGTAAAATCTCCTTGAGAGGCTTTGTGAACTGAAGTGTTAATTCTTGCAGTTAAATCTTTTACCAAGTTTACAAGAGTTGCCAGTAAGAGTGTGATTTCATCCATCTCATTTCGCACAACGGCTCTTCTATCGACAGCGACAGATAAATCACCATTTGCTGTGATACCTCCTATGATTTCTTTAAACCTGTAGATAGAATTTGTAATTCCGTTAGATACATTTCTTGTGAGATACATACCAAATAATATTACAAGAGCGGATAGGATAGATACAAAGAGAAGTGACATAAATGATGAAGAAACCATACTGTCTGCCATATTTAGGGTGTATTTTGACAAAGTGTCTTCAAACTTTTTTAGTTTATTGATCTTTTTAGTGATTGTCTTAAACCATATAGTAGCATCTACTCCGAAATTGTTTTCTTTTGAAGATGCTATTTCTCTAAATTTGTCTACTTCTGCAAATGAACTGTCGGCTTTTGTCTTATTATATGCATCTTGCATATCGCTGTTTGCAGTATGCATAAAAAGATTTGTCAGTGCTTTTTGTTCTGATACCAAAGAAGCAAACTTTGCAGAAGTCGCTCTGGTAAAAGTATCTTTTGCAAAAACACTGGATAATACTGCACGCTCTATTCCTGCTCTCTCTTTAGAACTGATGAAAACGACAAAACTGTTGAAGTTTGTTCTTAAGTCGGCATCTTCAGGTATTGTAGAGAAGTGGGAGATTGTATCTATGATTTTTTTATTTAAACCGGTGTAGAACTTTACTGCATCTTTAACCTCGGCAGTCTGAGACTTAACTCTTGTCCTCATAGGTGGCACAGCGTCTAAATCTATTTCTTTGCTGACTTTGTCTGTTGCTGCTGAAGGGTTTTGATTGATATAAGCTCTAAGCTCTTTAATCTTTATATCACTGGAAGCATGCTGCTTTGGAAGGATATCTACAAATTTGGTGCCTTTAGAGCCCAAAAATCCCGCACTTGCTCCACGCTCTTTTTGCAATTCGTGTAAAACTGCACTCATCTTTACTGAAAGCTTTATGAGAGAGGCTGTCTGTTTGATGTTTTCATGTTCACTCCAAGTGTCATAAGCATTTTTTACAGAAAATAAAGTTATAACGGATAAAACTACAATACTTAAAAAAATAAGCTTGGCTCTGATGGTCATGTTGTCGATCATTTTGTATCCTTTTTATTTTGGAGCCAGACGCCAAGTAAAAAAAGAAGAGGGGAAGAAGTGCAACTAGACAATCTTAATTTCAATGCAAAAAATTAAGACTCACAGCTTTCCGTCCTTATTTCACAATAAGTTTGGCTTTCATATTTCACGATTGTAATAGAAGTTTCTTTAAAGTTTAATTATTTTTTAATATATTAGTATTTGTTATTTGTTTAAGTGTATTTTTAGTATTGTTTTTTAGTATACGTTATAATATGCAAATCATGTAGGTGAGAAAATGTTATGGATTGGAATAATAAAAAAATATGCAGATAAGAGAATTGGATTTAAAAGAGTTATATACAGCTTATGATGTGGTAAAACAGCTTAGACTTGAGTTGACATATCAAGAGTTTGAAGATTTGATATATGACATGAGACATATGGAATATAAGATGTTTGGGATTATGGAGGCTGAGGAACTTATTGCATATGCCGGTGTTGCTGTTCAAACAAACCTTTATCACAAAAGGCATCTTTATATTTTTGATTTGGTTACTGATGAGAAATCAAGAGGTAAAGGTTATGGAAATATGATGCTTGATTTTCTGCAAGATTATGCAAAGACATGTATGTGTGAGAATATAGTATTATCATCAGGGTTTGAGAAAGAAAAAGCACACATATTTTATGAAAAATATGGCTTTAAGAAGAAAAGTTTTGTTTTTCTAAAGAATATTATTAAGTAATTATAAGCATACAATCTACGTTAAAAATCACTTTATAGGTGCAGGACTAGACCTTTGATTGAGTTCATTGTCTATCATCAACAATCCATAGCCATCACCATTTACAAGTTTTATTTTAGATATGATTTCAGAGACTGAAGACTCTTCTTCAACTTGTTCATTAACAAACCATTGGAGCAGATTATAAGTAGCGTGATCTTTTTCTTTTAAAGCCAAATTACTAAGTTCGTTCAATTTAGATGTCATCATCTGTTCATGTTTTAAACTCATCTGAAAAACATTTAAAATAGTTCCAAAATTTTTAGGTGGTTTAGCAATTTCTATTAGAGAGACTTGAGCGCCTTGTTCGATTAAATAGTTATATATCTTAGTTGCATGCATGTGCTCTTCTTCATATTGCATTTTAAGCCAGCTCGCAACACCCTTAAAGTCTGATTGACTGCAATATGCAGACATCGCTAGATACAGATATGCAGAATAAAATTCATGGTTGAGTTGAGCAGATAAACTCTTTTGTATTTTCTTTGATAACATGGTAGACTCCTCTGTTTATTTATTTTAAGCTAAAGAGTATTAATCCAATATAAATTTTTTATCCGCAACATTTTTTAAATTTTTTACCGCTGCCGCATGGACAAGGTTTATTTCTCTCTATTTTGGTATTAAAAAGTTCTCCATCAAGATATTTCCATATGCCGTTATCTTCAATAAAACTGCTTTTTTCATGCAAAACACTTATCTTAGTGTTTTCTCTATAGTAAGCTTTAAATTCAACTATATTCTCATAAGCATCAAGTACATCCAGTTTCAGCCATTGTATTGGAGTTGAATAACTTAGTTCTTCAATAGTCTGATGTACAGAAGTCTGGGCTAAATAAACCCAGTCTTCTCGCTTAAAAGCGTCATATCTGCTTCTCATCAACTCTTCGCACTCTGTCATAGGTATTAGCTTTGTGCCTTAGTTGCTTCAATGATTGCTTGAACAACACTAGGATCTTCAAGAGTTGATATATCTTGAGTAATCTCTTCACCCGTTGCAATAAGACGAAGAATACGGCGCATAATTTTTCCCGATCGTGTTTTTGGAAGACCAGGAACAAAAATAAAACGGTCACATTTGGCAAAGGCACCGATTTCATCTTTTATAATATTATTTATCTCTTTTGCCATTTCGTCATATCCTGCATGCTCTGTAAGATTTAAAATAACAAAGGCACAAAGTGATTCACCCTTGATGTCGTGGGGCTCAGATACGACAGCAGATTCAGCAACAAATTCAGCATTGCCGATGCTGGCTTCAACTTCGGCAGAGCCGATACGGTGACCCGATACATTCATAACATCATCTGTTCGGCCGGTAATCGTAATGTAGCCTTTTTCATCAACCATAGCACCGTCACCTGAGAAGTAAACAGGCTTTCCATCTTTTTTACAATCACCAAAATATGATTTTTTAAATCTCTCAGGGTCACCCCAAATATTACGAATCATTGCAGGCCAAGGGCGAGTGATACAAAGCAGCCCTTTTTCTCCAACAGCAGTCGGAGTACCGTCTTTTTGGATAACTTCAGCCATGATTCCGGGAACAGGAAGAGTCGCACAGCTTGCTTGAATAGGAGTAGCACCAGGAAGTGGAGATATCATATGCCCGCCTGTCTCCGTCTGCCACCAGGTATCAACGACAGGACGAGTTCCTCCACCGACTTTATTGTGGTACCAATCCCACGCTTCTGGATTAATAGGTTCACCGACTGTTCCGATAACTCTTAAAGAACTCAGATCATATTTATCCGGTTCGTCCGTACCGACTTTATGAAGCATACGAATAGCCGTAGGAGCTGTATAAAATTGAGTTATTTTTAGTTCTTCTATCATCCTCCACCATCTGCCGGCGTCAGGATAAACAGGAACACCCTCAAACATCACGGTGGTTGCACCGGCCGCCAGTGGGCCGTATACTATATATGTATGACCTGTGATCCAACCTACATCGGCAGTACACCAATAGATATCGCTGTCTTTAATGTCAAACACCCACTCCATAGTCATTTGTGCCCAAAGAATATAACCTGCTTGGTTGTGCTGAACACCTTTTGGTTTACCGGTACTTCCGGAAGTATAAAGCAAAAACAGCGGGTCTTCACTCTGCATAGTTTCTGCTACACACTCATCACTCTGTGCATCTATAAAATCGTTATATATCTCATCCCTGCCATTAACCATATTAATTTCTTCGTTGTTTCTTTTAACAACTAGAACTTTTTCTATAGAGTCACATCCGCCTTTGGCTAATGCTTCATCTACGGCAGGTTTTAAAAGATATGGTTGACCGCGGCGATATGCCCCATCAGCAGTTATAACAAGTTTAGCATCTGCATCTATTATACGTTCACGAATTGCATCTGAAGAGAATCCTCCAAATACTACGGAATGAATAGCGCCGATACGTGCACAGGCTAGCATCATATATGCACTTTCTGGAATCATAGGCATATATATGACAATACGGTCACCCTTGACTATGCCATAACGGTTTTTAAGAAGGTTAGCAGTTTTGTTTACGCGAATAGAGAGTTCTCTGTACGTTATCTTTTGGATATCACCAAGTTCACCTTCAAATAAAATAGCAGTCTTGTTGCCTTTGTCTTTTAAGTGACGGTCGATACACTGTTCCGATACATTAAGTTCTCCTCCTTCAAACCAACGTACAAACGGCATATTCGACTCATCTAAAACTTTAGTGTAAGGTTTCTTCCATGTAATCTTTTTTTTGGCAAAACTGTCCCAAAAACCTTCGTAGTCATTCTTGGCAAAATTTTGCAGATCATTATACTCATCCATACTCTTTATAGCAGCATTGGCCGAAATCTCTTTGTCGGGGTAATAAAGTTTATGATACATAGTTAAAGTTCCTTTCATTAAGTTAATTCAGTTAGGAATATTGTAGCATCTTTTGATTTGAAGTGAGTTTTTTATAATTGATTAGAAATAAGAAAATGTTATTTAAGTAAAAATTGAGTTTTTGCGAGGTGGTGGGGCGTATAAATGTAGAATTGCAGGCTTTTAGCCTGCAAAGATGTTACTAAAGTGGAGTAACGTTTTCAGCTTGAGGTCCTTTTTGACCTTCACCTACTTCAAATGTAACTTTTTGCCCTTCAGCAAGAGAAACACGTCCACCACCTGTGTGGTTTACTTGACGAAAGTGTACGAATACATCTTTTCCGCCGTTATCTTGTTGGATAAATCCATAACCTTTTTCTTCATTGAACCATTTAACTGAGCCGTCTAGTAATTCTGCCATTGCAAAACCTCTTGTATTAAAATATCACTTCGTGAGAGAAGTGGAGTCAAAAATTGGAGAGTCTTTAGGGTCACAATTGAGCATATTACAAAATCACACACTAAAGATGAACTCGAGCCTCATCTTTTCATCAGAAGTATTATAGCTTAATTTTTAAAAATTATGCAAAAAAAATAAAATTTTCAAATTTTTCTTTTTTTGCCGATATGTATCAGAATAACTATAGGTGAAGGACTTACCATGCAAATATCATCAAATATGAGTGTCATGGGTTCTGCAAAGAACTCATCAGTAATTAAACCTCTTTATACCGAAAAAATATCAAAAGACGAAGTAAAAGAGATTAGGGAGCAGTTAGCTAAAAATGCCAATGCGGTAGCTTTTAACTCGGCATCTGTTCAGGCTGCTTTTATAAGTGGTGAGGATAAGTTTGTACAGGATTATCAGGATTTTCAAGATTTTCTAAAAGGTATCGGTTATGAGGGCAAGCCAATAGCCGAGCTATCTAAAGACGAAGCCGCAGAGCTTGTAGGTGAAGATGGGATTTTTGGAATTAAACAGACATCCGAACGTATAGCAAACTTTGTCATTAATGGTTCAGGCGGTGATGAAAAACTGATGCGTGCAGGACGAGAAGGAATGCTGCAGGGATTTAAAGAGGCCGAAGCAATATGGGGAGGTGAACTTCCTGAAATTTCACAAATCACTATGGCTAAGGCAACTGAAATGGTAGATAAAGCTATGCATGATTTAGGTTTTTCTATTTTAAATGAAGAAGTTTAGGAGTCAGCTATGTTAAAAACATTTATAGAAATGGTGGAGATGCAGCTTTTTTATGCATTTGTAGTTGTTTTAGCGGGCGGCTATTTTATAAGTCCGTATATCAGCTAATTTTTTAAGCGGGAATATCTAGTTTAGATAGGTCTTCTTGCGTAGTGTTGTTTTTATCTGCTTCGTTTTTATAGGTCTCTTTTCCCGTAGCGGCTTCTTGTGCTTCACGTGCGAGTTGTTGTTGCGCTTTCATCATCATAACCATTGCGCTGGAGGCTACTGCCATGTCCTGTCCGCTTGGGTCTGCAGGTGCCAGGGCTGAGGCAATGACTGCTTGAGCATTTGCTATTGTTTCTTGCGGTGTTGAGCCGGATTGGAAAGAGACTGATACTTCGCCGCCGATGGCGTACATCTTGCCGTCAGGGCCTTGCTGATATGTATAAGTTGCTCCACCTGTTGAAGCACCTCCACTCTGGTGTGCTGCTTCGTGGGCTCTGACTTCAGCATCTCTGGCTTGAAGATCAAAAACTAAGCGTTTTTCATCTTGACTTAGTTCATTGTCGGATTTTGATTTTTTTCCCTCTTTGCTCTCTTCTTTTTTAAGAGAATCATCTCCGTAACCAGCACTCTCTTTAACGCCTGAGTCAACTCTGTAACTTGAACTGATGTTGTATGAAGTGTTTAATCCAATATCCATAATGTTAATTGTACATCTGTATAAATTAAATTTAGCTATGATTCCATAACTAAATAAAGATAGGTAAATTATGAAATTTGAATTAGAAGACAATCATATAGAACTTTTTAAACTGTTGAAAGTTTTGGATTTGGTAGACAGCGGGGCACATGCAAAGATGCTTATTGCAGATGGTTACGTAAAAAGGAATGGTGAAGTTGAGCTTAGAAAAAGAGCCAAAATAGTTTCCGGAGATATTATAGAGATAGCTGAAGTGGTAATAGAGGTCAGTTAATATGAAGTTGGCTCTTATAGCTCTTATGGTTTTAACTTTTGTAATTATCTCTTCTTTGTATATTTCCTAAGAAGATAATAGCCTGGAAGGGGAACTCAAGTCCATAAAACATCCGGATTTAAAACCTCTAAAAGAGTTTCATGATAAGTTTTTAAAGATAGATATTAACTCAAAAGAGCTGGATCTTAACAATACTATCACAGAAGTAAAAAAGGCTAGAAAGCTTTACCCTCTTGATAGTATCTTACTTAGAATTGATATTGAGCTAGAACACAAAAGAGCTAATGAGACCTATAAGACCACCAAAGACTCCACCCCAGACAACTAACCAATCAAGGTGTTCTTTGATTAGTTTTTGAACTATCTCTTTCACGATTTGCGGTGTAAGTTCATTTAGTCTTGCATCTATTACACGTTCTATGGAAGAAATCATATCATCACTGAGTGATGAATTTTGCATATGATTTTCAAGTGTCTTGTTAAATGCATCTGAAGATACTATTTTGATAACCGCACTTTTCATCTTTAGTGAAAATGGTTCACGAAGACCATCAAGTGCACTCTCTCCTCCAAACATTCCAAGCATCCCTCCAAACGATGACTCCATCACTGTTTTACTTAGTGCATCAAAAGCAGGAGTAAAATCTGTCTCTTGGATAATCGGTTCGAGATTTATCTTTTTTTCTTCATTTTTGAAAAAATCATCGAGCTGTTCTTTTGTAAAAAACTCATTCATCATAAGGTTTTTAATTGACTCTTTAAAAGCTTCGAATCTTGATGGAATAACACCTGAACCATATAGAAAAGGGACTTTTTCAAAGAGCATATGAATTGCAAGATGATTAGTCAGTGCACCTGAGAGTGCAAACAGACCTGCAAAAAGAAGCAGAGAACTCTGTTCATTAGGTAGAACAAATGATAAAGCTGTTAAAATAACAGCAATAAAATGAGTAGTAAAACTTTTATTTAATTTCAATTATAATCTCCTAATTTAAAAGCGAGATTATACTAAAAATATCAAATATAACAAACATAGGATTATTATGAAAACACAGAGTTATGAACTTTTTAAAAATGCAGATATAAATGAAATAACAGAGGTTTTGGCAATGGAGCTAAAACAGAGAAATGAACAGGCTTTTTGGGCTGATAAAGTAATTCCTTTTTCAGAAGCTATATTGAGCGTGTTGATTCCTTTACGAGATGCAAATAAATTGTATAACCCTGAAGGTGTCGGCGTAGATGAGTTGACACCTGAACTGTTTTTAAAATGGAGTGATTTTGTAAGTCTTAAATCATTGGCATTCAGAATTCAAAAATCAAATAGACTTGAAGGTAAAGCTAAGACAGAGATTGACTTAAAGACATTGGGTGATTATCTCAGCCGTTATAATGTAAATCTTGAAAATGAGTCACTGGATTTTCCAATTTCAAGTTACAACTTGCACCAAGGTGTGAGTAATGTAATAAAATCGCTCCTTTAGACCATGAATAAAATTATAAAGTATTTTATAGACAACAAACGCCTAAACTATATGTTATTGGTCTTTCTGGCATATATGGGTGCTAATGCCTACATAAACATTCCAAAAGAAATCTTTCCAAATGTAGAACTTGATAAAATAAGTGTTAGAGGTGCATATAGCGGGGCTAGTGCGACTGTTATGGATAAGATGGCAGTTCGTGATATAGAAGATGAACTTAGCAATATCAGCGGTATAGATAAGACTGAAACCGTTATTACTCCCGGAGCTTTTGCAATCATCTTGACTTTGAATAAGAGTGTAAATAAAGTTAACACTCTCTCTCGTGTAAAAGATTCTATTGCACTGACAAGACAGTATCTTCCATCTGATATGAATGAACCTGTAGCAAGGCTTTTAGATAAAACAAGGTCTCTTATCAAACTCTCTTTATCGTCTGATAAAATAACTAAAGGTGAACTTACCGCTATAGCACAAGAGATAAAAACGAAAATCTCAAGAATAAAAAATATCAGTGAAATATTAATCAGAGGCGATTCGCAAGAAGAAGTTTCGGTAAGAGTTGATTCACAAGCTGTTTTAGCATATGGACTTAAACACTCGAGTGTTTTAAAAGCTATTTCAGACTTATCATATATTTTTCCTGTGGGAGACATAGAACAAAAAGGTAATTTTGTATATATATCTACTGCAAACGGTAAAGCAGACGTGAATGAGTGGGAAGAGAGTATTCTTAACATTGACGGTAAATACATTAAACTAGGTGATATTGCAAAGGTAGAGATAGAGTATCCACAAACAGATACACTTGCATCTTTTAACAACAAGCCGACTTTAACACTGGTTATATCAAAGGGGGATAGGGGAAATTCTATTGCACTATCTGCACAGCTGAGAAAATATGCAAAAAAATTAGAGAAGATTTATCCAGATATTACATTTGATTTTTATCAAGATACTTCAAAACCGGTAGAAAATAGGTTAAATACCGTAATAGCAAATCTTATGTTTGGGTTGATTTTAGTTTTTCTTTCTATGTTCATTCTTATAAACCTTAGAATTGCACTGATAGTAGCTCTTGGTATTCCGTTTTCATTTATTATAGGCCTGTTATTCATCTATCATATGGGTTATTCCATAAATATTGTTTCACTTCTAGGTGCTTTGATTGTTATAGGTATAGTCGTTGATGATGCCATAGTCGTGAGTGAAAATATTCAACGTCATATCGATGATGGCATGGAGAGTATGGACGCAGCACTTCTGGGTGTAAAAGAGATGATGCTGCCAGTTACGCTGGCAACTGTTTCTACTGTAGCAGCATTTTTGCCGATGTTTATGCTTGGCGGAGAAATTGCTCTATTTTTAATATTGATCCCTATTGTCGTTATAATGATTTTACTGGGTTCGCTTTTGGAGAGTTTTTTCTTTTTACCGCTTCACGCTTCAGAGTTTTTGAAAAAAAGTAATAATTTTGTAGATTGGAAACCATTTCAAAATCTTTATGAAAAAGTTCTCTCTTTTTTCATTGAGTATAAAAAAACATTTGTTGTACTCTTTATAGTTCTGATTCCTATAGGCACCGTTTTAACAGCTCAATCTATGAAGTTTCAGTTTTTTCCAAATTTTGACGGTAATAATCTTTATATATCGGGTAAGCTTGACATAAACACTCCACTGGAAGACACTTATAAAATCTCTCAGGAGATACAGGCAAAACTGATGGAACACTCAGAAGAATTTTCTCTGAAATCTATCTCTTCAACAAGCGGATACAGAAGAAGTCTCTCAGGTGATACTCAGCGAAACAACAGCGTGTTTTTTATTACGATGGAGCTTTACGACAGACAGGAAACGAGTTGGATAAACAAGTATATAAGTCCTGTTTTAAACTTTACTTTTGACTTTAATAATCCTGATAGAAAAAGAGAAAAACAGACTTTTGAGTTATCTCCTCTTGCAAGAGAGTTGATACTTCCTTTTAAAGAAAAGTATAAGATGGTAGAACTTGGAGTCATGGAAGATAAACCGGGACTTATAAGAAGTGATGTTCAGATAAATTTATCTGGAAGTAATGATTTGGAACTTGAGAGTGCAGTTAAAAAACTAGAAGCGCAAATTTCAAAACTAAAGGGTATAAAAAACTTTAGCAATAATATACGATATGGAAAAATGGAGTACAAGATAAAGATAAATTCTTACGGTGAGAGTTTAGGGCTTAGTGAAGCATCTGTTGCTAAAGTGCTTAGTTCTTATTTTTTAGAAAAAAAACAATCTACTACATTTAATGAACGTGGCGTAATGGAGATAAAAACTAGAGACAGTGCAAAAGACGATACACAAACCCTGCTTGATTTTAATGTGGCTTTGGGTGATGGAAGATATGTAAAGCTTACTGATATAGCTACAATTACACAGATACAAGATTATGAGAAGATTGACAAATTAAACGGAAACATTGTTAAGATTGTTTATGCTAGTGTTGATAAACGAATAATTACACCGACAGAAGTTCTTGAAGCTCTTCAAACAACTCTTGATGAGATTGTTAATTCAGGTATTGAAGTGGAACTACTTGGAGAAAAAGAGAAGAAAAAGCAGCTAAAAGACGACATGAAAAATGCATTGTTTTTAGCAGTATTTTTGATATTTTTGACACTATTGCTGATCTTTTCAAAAATAAAATACGCTTTAATGGTAATAAGCGTCATTCCTCTGTCTATTTTGGGGGCATTACTAGGACATAAACTCTTGGGAATTAACCTTAGTATGCCTTCTGTCATAGGAATACTTGGACTTGCGGGAGTTGTAATAAATGACGGTATTATTATGCTTGATTTCTTGCATGGAACCCATAAGTCAGAGGACTTTTTTAAGCGTGCCAAACTTAGACTTCGTCCGATCGTAATAACATCTCTTACAACATTCTTGGGACTTTTCACTCTTATATTTTATGCGACGGGTCAAGCTGTTATTTTACAGCCGATTGCCGTATCTTTAGGATTTGGATTAGTGTGGGGAACTTTCTTGAATCTTCTGTATTTACCAACGCTTTATGCGCTGGTAAACGGGATTAAACCCATCAAGGTTTAAGAAACAGTAGATATAGCACTCCCCAAAGTAGAAAAACGATAAGTGCTATAGCTCCAAAAACAGCCACTACTCTTATCGTAAAATGGAAAAGAAATTTTAAAAAACTCATTATCTGTTATATGGAACTACGGGCAGGTTTCTAGCTTTTAAAAATTCAATTCCGCCTAGAAGGTTAATAACATCATAGCCAAGCTGCTTAGATAAAAAATCTGCAACAATAATAGTTCTGCTTCCTGTTCTGCAAATGAGTGCAAAAGGTTTTTTAGTATCTACTTTGTTGTTTAGTTCATTTAAAAATTTTTGTACATCATAGCCGCCTGTTTCGTCAAAAAACATTATTGTAACAGCTCCTTTTACGATTCCTGTCTCCTTCCATTCAGGAGGTGTTCGAATATCAACAATAGGAATATTGGAACTTAAAATCTTTTGTGAGGGGTATTCGTTTGTCATAGAAGCCACTAATATGGCGTTTAAAAATATAAAAGATAGTAATGTTTTTATCAAGTTGTTCTCCAAAGAGTAATTAAAGTGTATAATTATAGCGACGATAATTAAATAATAGGTACAATATGTCAGCATCCAACAAAGCCGTAGAAAACTCTAACAGACTGCGTTATATAAGAGCATTAGAGAGATTTCATAAAAGTATAGTCTCTTATCTTATGAATACTCCGGAGCTATCGACGGAGAGATACATCAAAAAAATAGATAATGCTCTTAAGGTTTTAAATAGAGTTGAGGAAATAGCGCTATATAAAGGTGATTTGCAAGACTTGCAAAAACTTGTTCAAAAGATAATCGCATATAAAGATTCAGATAAAGAGATAGAAGAGATTAAAAACGATATTTTATATAGCTCAAATCAGTTAGATAAGAGTAAAAATGCAAGAAGATATAAAAAAGACAAACACTCTAGTTCCAAATATGATGAGTGGGAGTAGTTATAGTATATTTAACTAAGAGAGTGTTTTCTCTTAGTTTTGTTTGGATTCTCTTAACATAGTATCCATCAGTGCAAATAGTTCGTTAGACGCTGCTTCCATTTTGTCAAAATTACTAATAATCTCATTCGCATTATTTAGGGTAGATGTCGCTGCCGTATCATCAAGGTATGTTAGATTTTTATTGGCATTATCATGAACGATAGTGTGAGGAGAGGATAATTTAGAAAAAGATGATGTAGCTGCAAATCTTTCTTTACCCTCATTGTCATACCACTTGCCAAGGCTGCACTCATGGGTAGTGTAAGCTGGAAGTTGCTTGTCTAAAGACATCACAGCATTGTATGCACGAGATTTGTAAAGAATGTGATCTAGTTTAGCAAGAACTATAAATATCGAGTTTTCCATCTCATATGAGTAGTTGACGATCTCACTGGAGTTGTCGCTAAGCTCAATTAGTGTTCCTTCAAACTCATTAATCTTACCGGCCGAACCTTCAACAGTATTTTTCATAGTGGTTGAACTCTCTTGAATCTCATTCATGTCTTGTTGTAGAGACTTGATGGATACAGAAATTTCTCCCGTTGCTTTGTGAGTTCTTTCCGCAAGTTTACGAACTTCATCGGCAACAACGGCAAAACCACGACCATGCTCACCTGCACGAGCTGCTTCAATAGCTGCATTAAGTGCAAGTAAGTTAGTCTGATCTGCTATATCTGTAATAAGTTCTATTACAGAAGTAATATCATTGGTCTGATTCGCAAGTTCGCTTATACTATGGTTGTTTGCGCTTACTTGTTCACTTAAGTGACCTAAATCATTTACAATCTCATTAACATTTTCACGAGAATCAGATGCCAAGTCAGAAGCAGATTTTGTTGCTTTTGTAACTTCTTTTAGATTCCCGATATTTTCTCTTAGGTTATCAATTATAAGTGAAAGGGACTCAGACACATTTATACTTTTTGTACTAAGTTTAGAGTTAAAGGTATCTCTGGCAGCTTTTTGATTCTGCTCTTTCATAAATGTAATACTTTTCTCAACACTATTGATTGCTTCAACAAACTCACCGTCCATACCTGCAGATGATATTTGATGAGTAAATATACCCTTTGACGCATCAGTGATTGTCATGTTAATTTCATTAATCAAGTTTTCAATATGCCCTAGCAGCGTTGAGAGTTCACATCCAAGTATTCCAAGTTCGGTTTTTGTATCCTGTTTGCAATCTTCTTTATGTGTGAAATCGCCTCTTGCTGCATGACCAATAAGAGTAATAAATGATCCGATACCGCCCGTAATTGATTTTCTTATCATATTGGCTAAGATAAATACTATTATTGCAACAAATGATCCGGCAATAAGGACTAGTGTTTTGTAAAAATTCAAATCATCAGCTAAGGATAGAGAGTTGTTTGTTAGCTCTTCACCTTTATATTTTACAAGTTTTTTAAAAGCGGTTCTTGAACTGTTTGCAAATGGTGTTAAATCATTTTTATATTTGTGGTAAATAATTTCTTTGGAGTTTGTTATGTCATCACTACTTAAAGATTCCATCATCTTATAAGAATTGTTTAAAAAGAGCATTGTAGATGTTTTTGCTTCTTTTACCATAGAAAGTGAAGTGTCATGAGCCATCATTGTCTCCAAAGATGAAAAAAGAGTTCCAATTCTTTCAATAGACTTATTTAATTTTGACATGTCTTTGTCATAGTCACCACCAAGCATAATATCTCTTGTTGTTCTACTGACATAGTTTAGGTTTTTTTCTATCTCTAGTGTTTGAAGTGCACCTAGCATGGAGTTTTTGTGAAGATGGTCGTACTTAGACTCTATATGACTCATCGCCCAAAAAACGAATATAGTCGCTGAGAGGACAGACATTGTAACCATTAAAATGAATAGATTCATCTTTTTTTGGATACTGGTATTTGCAAACATATAATTATCCTTGTTTAATAATATTTTTGCATTTTAGCATGTAAATAAGATATTTTTATATAAAAAATGTAAAATTTAAAGACATATCAATTAAATGTGATTATTTTACAACTTTTATAAATACATGAATTGTGATAATAAGATGATAATAATAACTAAAGTAAATGGGAATATGTGACTTTTAAATACCCATGGCTGAATTTTGAAGAAAACTTGATTTATGCCTCTAAACCCAAGCCATAATCCCAAAAAAGCTTTAATACTAAGGAGTATTTGAAAATGTGTCATTCCGCTCTCTGCTATCTCTCCAAAGGCTTGAGAAAAGAGATAAAGACCTGTTACAACTGCTACAATAAGCGCTTTTGGAACAACTTTTCTTACATGCATCATAATAGCTTCTCTGGCTTTTGCATGTTCATCTGCACTCAAAGTCTGTTTCATTTTAGACATAAACAGATTATCCGTAAATAAAAAACCGCCATATATAAATACTGAAAATATATGAATAGTGTGTATAAATGTATAAGTAATAACTTATCCTTTTTTGTTTGAATTCTAACATAAGTTGCCACAAACAAGATTGCTTTATATCAAAAGAATTACGTATATATTGGATTTTATGTTACAATGTATGCCTCAGTGCTTTAAGTGCCTTTTACCCATGAAGGGCAGGGAGGGTGAATATGTCTGAAAAAAAAGTAGATAGTTCAAAACTTTATCAGATACCTATAGACGCTTTATCGATAAATGTCGCAGTTTATAGAAAAGATGCAGATGACTTCATTATTGTAGATTTTAACAAAGCAGCGGAGCTTACAGAGCAGCTAAAAAAAGAAGATGTCATCGGCATGCAACTTACTGAAGTCTTTCCTAACGTTAGAGAATTTGGTTTTTTTGAAGTGCTTGAACGCGTTAATGAAAGTGCACAGGAAGAGACATTTGATTTAAAATACTATGAAGATGAACGAATCAGCGGTTGGAGAAAAAATGAGGTCATTAAGTTACCAAACGGTGATGTCATGGCAATGTATGAGGACCTTACAAAAGAAAAACTTCTTGAAGAGAAACTGAAAAAACTTCAATTTCTCGGCAATATTCTAGACAGCTCGATCAATGAAATATATATATTTACAAAAGATGATTTTAAATTTACATATATAAACAGGGGTGCATATTATAATATAGGTTATTCCTTGGAAGAGATGGAGAAATTAACTCCTATAGATATAAAAGTCGGATATACAAAAGGTCAGTTTAAAAAAATCTTGGCACCGCTTATCGACGGCTCAAAAAAAGAAATAGTGTTAGATACCATATACTTGAGAAAAGACGGGACTACTTATAATGTAGAAGCTCATATTCAGTTGATGAAAATTGATGAAATAGAGCAGTTTGTAGTAATTGCACTTGATATTACACAAAGAAAGAAAACTCAATTGAGCCTAGAACAGAGTGAAGAAGAGTTCCGCACCATTGCTGAAAGTTCTTTGATGGGAATATTTATATATACAGATAAGTTTGTATATGCAAATAAGGCTTTTAGTGAAATGTTAGATTATACTAATGATGAGCTATTAAATATGGAGCCATGGCAAATAGTGGAAGAGTCATCTCAAGAAGAAGTTAAAAATATTATTTCAAGACGACTTTGCGGTGAACAATTTCCATATGAGTATGATGACTTAAAAATTATAGATAAACACAACGAAATAAAAATAGCCCGCATGATGACAAAAACCATAAAATATGAAGACGGATATGCCGGATTGGGAACGGCAGTTGATGTAACTGACCTCAGAAATACAAAACAGAGGTTAAGACTATTGGCACAGGCTGTTGAACAAACGGATGAGTTGGTTATGATTACGGATGATAAAGGTGTCATTATTTATGTTAATGAGGCATATGTCGCAAGCACGGGATATAAACATAACGATCTTGTAGGTAAAAATGCACGAATATTCAACTCCGGGTATCATAATAAAGAGTTCTACAGAGAGTTATGGGAGACAATAAGCTCAGGAAAAACTTACAATAATGTAATTAAGAACATGAAAAAAGACAAACAAATCTACTATGAAGAGATAACGATAACTCCAATTTTTGATGAGAAAAAAGTTATTAGAAACTATGTCGCAACGGGCAGAGATATCACTTCTAGAATAAATATGGAAGAAGAACTTAAGAAAAAAGCGACAACGGATAGTCTGACAGGTATATATAACAGATATTACGGAAATGAAATCTTGGATATAGAAGTTGACAGAGCTAATCGTTACGGAAGCAATTTTGCTGTTTTGATGCTTGATATAGATCATTTTAAATCAGTAAATGATACATATGGGCACAATGTCGGTGATAGTGTTTTAAAAAAAACAGTGGAAATAATCTCACTGCATATGCGTAAAAGTGATACTTTTATACGATGGGGAGGGGAAGAATTTTTAATCATATCTGTGCATATTGATAAAGACAAAGCAATGAAGTTTGCGCACAAATTAAGAAGATCCATAGAATCTTATGATTTTGACCCAGACTTAAAAGTAACCATAAGTATTGGAGTTGCGATATCAAAACCTGATGATACAAAAGAGAATATTTTAAAACGTTCTGATGAAGCACTTTACAAAGCAAAAGAAGATGGACGTAACTGCGTTAAATATATTTAAAAAACTATTATTTAACATAAAGAAGTTGTAAACTATAGTAGAATATGTAATGAAAAAATTAAAATATAATGTTTGCGTTATCGGTTGTGGTCCTGCAGGTTTTGCGGCAGCGATGAGATCGTACGACTTTGGTAATCATGTTTGCATAATAGAGGGAAACCATATTGGCGGAGCAGGCGTCATTGACGGTGCACTAAGTTCTAAGACCATGTGGGAACTTGCAAGAGATTTTTCAATTGCAAATAGGGTAGACCGCGGTTATAGAGCTTCGAACATAAGTGTTGACTACGAAAAAGTCCGAGATAATGTTTTTGCGGCCGTTAGAGAAAAAGAGTATCAGATTCGCTCACAGATTGAGACGTTTTCCAAAAAAGAGGGCAGTGATAAAAGCTTAACCCTTATTGAAGGTTGGGGGACGTTTTCACACCAGAAAAGTGTAATTGTGACCAAGCATGACGGTGAAAGAGTAGAAATCATTGCCGATGATTATGTAATAGCAACAGGTTCTCATCCAAGAAAACATCCGCTTCTTGAAGCAGACGGACAGATGATTATTACGTCTGACCATATATTAAAACTTAAAAAATTTCCAAGGGAGATCTTAATAGTAGGTGCCGGAATAGTAGGATGCGAGTTTGCAACAATATTTGCAGAGTTTGGTCAAACCAAAGTGCATCTGCTAGATTCGCAAGAGAGAGTCATCCCCTTTGAAGATGACGATGTAAGCGATTATGCGGCTCGGATGCTTGAAGATATCGGTGTTTCTATTCATCATCCGGCATCTCTTAGATGCATTGAAAAGCATGATACCCATATAGACGTCACACTTGATTATAAAGATTCTCATACCGAAGTTATCAGTGTAGATACCATTTTGGTCTCCATAGGACGTGTTCCGAGTTTTAAAAGGCTTGGCTTGGAAAATGTCGGTATCGAATTAACACAGAGCGGTCTTATCTGCACGGACGAAGAGTGTATGGTTAACAGTAATATATATGCAGCAGGTGATATTTCCGGACATAATGCGCTTGTAAATGTTGCTGAGATGGAAGGACGGTTTGCGGCAAAGGCGATTGAGTCTAAAATAAAATTCCCCCTTAGATACAGAAATATGTCGACAATTATGTTTTTCAACCCTGAAATCTCGGCAGTTGGTCTAAATGAAAAAGAGTGTCAAAAAGCAAAAATCGCATACAAAGTGGTTTTTTATAAACATGCTTTGGTCTCTCGTGCTATCGCGATGCGGGATACCGACGGTTTTTTCAAGATGATAGTAACGGATGAAGAAAATCCAAAAGTCCTCGGTATGCGGGCAGCAGGACCTCAAGCCGCGGCATCTATAATGTATATAGCTACTCTTATAGATCACGATATACGTCTTGGTGATATCATGAAAACAGTACATCCGCATCCAAGCATTACCGAAGGTATTCAAGAATGCATCAGAACTCTTTTGGGCAAATCAATATTTAAACCAGAAGCATTTCCTCAGTATATAAGCTTTAAAAGCTGGAAGCCTACACAAAGATAATTATAGTAGAATTACAAATTAATTAACAATATCTTTTGGAGAGTGAATGAATAATAAAAAGATTGATAAAATGCCTGCAAGATTAGATTTGACTCAAAGTATTACGGGATTGATATTAGGTCTGTTTATTATGGGGCATATCCTGTTAGAAGGTTCTATATTAATCAGTAATGAGATGATGTACAAAGTGACAATCATGTTTGAGGGTTACTACTTTTTTGGAGAGACATATCCCGGAATCGTATCATTTTTAGCTGCCGCTATATTTGTCATATTTATTGTTCACGCAGCCATAGCGCTTAGAAAAATCCCGGATAATTACAGACAACACAAGATTATGAAAAAACATGTGCTAGGGATGAAACATGAAGATACTTCTTTATGGATTATTCAGCTTACAACAGGCTTCATTATGTTTTTTATAGGTTCTGTGCATCTCTACATCATGATAGCAGAACCGTCAAACATAGGTCCGTTGGCATCTTCATTCAGGGTTGTTCATGAACACATGGGACCTCTTTACTTCTTACTGCTTTTGTCTGTGGTTTCACACGCTTTTATCGGCTTGTATCGTCTTGCGATGAAGTGGGGTTTTATGGAAGGTAAGAACACAAAAGTATCACGAGCCAGATTTAAGTTGTTGATGCGAAGTCTGGTAGTTGTTTATATCTTAGTCGGTTCATTCAGTTTGGCGAAATACACATATATCGGTTATACTCATGATTACACTGATGTTAAAAAATACAAATCAAAAATTATAGACTTGAGAGCTCATTAATGAAAGTTATTTATACAGATGTTCTTATCATTGGTGGTGGACTTGCAGGTCTAAGAGTTGCAACAGGAGTAAAAGAGCGAGGACATGACGCTGTGGTTTTAACATTGGTTCCGCCAAAGCGTTCTCACTCATCAGCTGCTCAAGGCGGGATGCAAGCGAGCCTTGCAAACTCGGCTATGGGTGAAGGCGATAATGAAGATGTACATTTCTCAGATACCATTAAAGGAAGTGACTGGGGAGCAGACCAGGAAGTAGCACGTATGTTTACTCACTGTGCCCCAAAAGCCATAAGAGAACTTGCTCACTGGGGTGTTCCTTGGAGCAGGGTGAAACGCGGTGATAGAGAGGCAATTATCAATGCTAAAAAAGTGACTATAACTGAAAAAGATGAGGCGCACGGGCTTATTACGGCCAGAGACTTCGGAGGGACTAAAAAGTGGAGGACTTGTTATACCTCTGACGGTACGGGACACTCCATGCTTTATGCGATGGATAACAAAGCTCATGAAGAAAAAGTTGAGATACATGAGAGACTAGAAGCCATTTCGCTTATCCATGAAGACGGAAGATGCTACGGTGCAGTTGCAAGAAACTTGATGAGTGGAGAGTTGGTAGCCTATGTCTCAAAAGCTACGACTATAGCGACAGGCGGATACGGCCGCATCTACAGTGTCTCTACAAATGCGATTATCTGTCAGGGAATGGGTCAAGCCATAGCTTTGGAGAGCGGTGTCGCGACCTTGGGAAATATGGAAGCTATACAGTTTCACCCGACTGCTATCGTTCCTGTCGGGATTCTTACAACCGAGGGTTGTCGCGGAGACGGCGGTCTTTTACTGGACAAAGACGGTTACAGGTTTATGCCTGATTATGAGCCTGATAAAAAAGAGCTTGCATCCAGAGATGTGGTAAGCCGCAGAATGACGGAACACATCAGAAAAGGCAAGGGTGTAAAGTCCAAATACGGCGATCATCTTTGGCTTGATATTACAATTTTAGGACGTGAACATATTGAGAAAAACCTAAGAGAAGTAAAAGAGATATGTGAGAACTTTTTAGGAATAGACCCTGCAGTCGATTGGATACCTGTCCGTCCGACACAGCACTACTCAATGGGTGGAATTCGTACAAAGTACACAGGTGAGTCTCAGACTATGAAAGGTCTCTACTCTTGCGGTGAAGCAGCTTGCTGGGATTTACACGGGTTTAACAGACTGGGAGGAAATTCCGTAAGTGAGACAGTTGTATCGGGGATGCTTGTAGCCGAATATATTAGTGATTTTCTTGATAGCAGTGAGAGCGATATGAATATTCACAGTGCAAAAGTAGAGTGTTTTTTAAAACAAGAACATGACAAGATTGAAGCACTTCTTACAAAAGAAAATGGAGAAGATGCGTATGTACTTCGCCGTCGTATGGAAAAGATTATGATGGATAAGGTGGGCATCTTTAGAAACGGCAATGATTTAAAAGAAGCTGTTGACGAGCTTGAAGAGTTGCTTAGAAGAAGTAAAAACATAGAAGTCTTTCGTTCAAAATCCCGCGCTGCAAATCCTGCACTTGTAAATGCATACAGAACTAAAAGAATGATAAAAGTGGCACTTACTTGTGCGCTTGGAGCATATTTAAGAGAGGAGAGCCGCGGTGCTCACTCAAGAGAGGATTTCCCAGAGAGAGATGATGAAAATTGGTTAAAAAGAACCATAACTTCATGGCCGGACCCTCAGCAGATGCTGCCTAGTGTGAGTTATGAAGAGATTAACATATCCAAGATGGAGATGCCCCCGGGGTTTCGCGGTTATGGTAAAGATATGACTCATCATCATCCAATGACAAAAGTAAGGCAAGCCAGTGTAGAAGCAACAAGAGCGAAACTTGAAGAAGAATGTCTGGACAGATTTGAGATTCAAAACGCACTTATGCCTTTTATGGATAAGCTGCCTAAAAAATATCAGGGAATCAATGAGAGATTGGGAGAAAATGTATAATGGATGATAATAAACCGAGACTTTTAAAGATAAGCATCTTAAGATTTGACCCGCATGACCCTGAGGATGTTCCTCATATGGAAACCTTTGAGGTTGAAGAATCAGACGGAATGACTCTCTATATTGTCTTAAATGAGATCAGAGAGCACCATGACAACGCTTTGAAGTTTGACTTTGTATGTCGTGCGGGAATCTGCGGAAGCTGTTCTATGCTCGTAAACGGAAGACCAAAGCTTGCATGCAGAACTCTGACTTCAAAACTTGGAGAACACATCACCCTAGCGCCTCTTCCCCTTTTTGAGTTAATAGGAGACCTCTCTATTTATACAGGAAAATGGATGCGTTATCTTAACGAGCATCTGGAGACTTGGATACATGATAAAGAGGGTGAATTACAAGTAGATAAATTGGAAGAGAGAATGGAACCAGAGCTTGCTGATGAGATATATGAGCTTGACCGTTGTGTAGAGTGCGGGTGTTGTGTTGCGGGATGCGGTACTATCCAGATGCGACCGAAGTTCACGGGAGCTGTAGGGCTTAACAAGATAGCCAGATATCATCTTGATCCGAGAGATAAACGCAGTGATGAAGAGTATTATGAACTTATCGGGAATGAAGACGGTGTGTTTGGATGTATGACTCTTTTAGGTTGTGAAGATGTCTGTCCTAAGGATTTGCCACTGCAAAGCAAGATAGCATATTTAAGAAGAATGATGATAAAAACATCAATGAAAAATTAAGAGAATTAAATTTAAATAACAGGAATTTCAGTGACTATAGCAGAGAGTAAAATTAAAAAATTTGAGAGTGAAAATTGTGAGCAGGATAAGGTTTTTTATCAAGCGATGGAAGAGGTTATTTACTCAATAGCACCGCTTTTGGAATCAGATGAAAGATATAAGCAGCACGCGATTTTGGAGAGGCTTGTAGTTCCTGACAGGATTTTTAAGTTTAAAGTGACTTGGATGGATGATAACCAAAATATTCAGGTAAATACCGGCTACAGAGTACAGTTTAACAATGCACTCGGACCATATAAAGGCGGTCTTCGTTTTCATCCGTCTGTTAATGAGGGGATACTGAAGTTCTTAGGTTTTGAGCAGATACTTAAAAATGCACTTACGGGATTGCCTATAGGCGGTGGAAAAGGTGGAAGCGACTTTGACCCAAAAGGTAAAAGTGATTTTGAAGTAATGAAGTTTTGTTCGGCTTTTATGACTGAACTTCATAAATATATTGGACCTCGGATAGATATTCCTGCCGGAGATATAGGTGTGGGAGCGAGAGAGATAGGTTACCTTTTTGGTGAGTATAAAAAGATAACTTCTTCGTATGAGGGTGTTTTAACAGGCAAGCCTTTTATGTTCGGCGGTTCGCTTATGAGACCAGAAGCTACGGGTTACGGTGTCGTCTATTTTACTGAGACTATGCTTGAGATAGAAGGAAAAGAACCATTGGCTGGTAAAATATGTACTGTCAGCGGAGCAGGAAACGTTGCCCTCCATGCCATAGAAAAGCTTCAACAAATAGGAGCGATCCCCGTTTCATGTTCGGATTCTAAAGGAACTATCCACGATTCAAGAGGTGTTGACCTTAAACTGCTTAAGGAATTAAAGTTAGAAAAAAGAGCATCTCTGCAAGAGTATGTAGAAATACATACGGAAGCTAAGTATATTCCGGTCTCAGAGTATCCGGAAGATGGACATGCAGTTTGGGATATCCCTTGTTATGCGGCATTTCCTTGTGCGACTCAAAATGAGTTGAACGGTTTTGATGCACAGAATCTTATAGTAAATGGTTGTGTCAGTGTGAGCGAGGGTGCAAACATGCCATCAACGCCGAAAGCCATCAATGATTTTTTATCTCATAAAATCTGTTTCGGTCCTGCAAAAGCGGCAAATGCCGGAGGTGTAGCAGTCAGTGAGTTTGAGATGGCTCAAAATGCTTCTATGAGCAAGTGGAGTTTTGAAGAAGTTGATGAGAAATTAAAAGATACAATGCAGCAAATTGCAAAAAGAGTAGCATTGACTGCAAAAGATTACGGAGTTGGAGGCAACTACGTAGACGGAGCAAATATTGCAGGATTTAAAAAAGTAGCAGATGCCATGATTGCCGAGGGCATCTAAATATAACAAGGAGTCTCTTATAAAACAGCTAATTATAATTTTAATATTGGTCTTAAACCTGTTTGGTGATTCTGGTGCAGATTTCTCACCGTTTGTCCGTCAACAGCTTACTCTTATCAAACAGATGAATGATGATAATGTCACTCAAGAAAAGATTATGCAAATCGCTAAAGAGCAGGAAGCTTTTTATTCTATAGCTTTAGATGATATACTAAAGAATAAAAATAAATTCATAAATAAATCAAGAGTCTACGATTCTGAAATCTTTGCGCTAGAGAAAATCATAAAACTCAATAAACGTCTCGGTAATAGATATGCGACAATCAGAGATGAGGTATTAGTAAAGTCATATAAACTTTTAAATGCTCAAAATTCAATGATTAAAAATATTCTTTTAGCTTTGGATAAACTGAGTTTTGAGGACTTTCAGGTTTATGTGAGCGATATGTTTGCAAAAAATCAAGAATACAACGCAAATATCACAGATGTGGACTATGAAAATATATTGCAGCTTGATGAACCATCAAGAACTCTAAAACAAGCTCAGGAAAATATAAGAGATTATTACGCATTACTGGAGTTAAACGCGGATACTCTGAAATATCTTTCAGTGTTTGAGAAAAAAATGTACAGGTTAAATAAATACTCAAAGTACAATCTTATAAATCCTGTTATCTCAATAAACAATACCACTTTAGCAACAAAGATAAATTCAGTAATGCGTCCATACGGCTTGGATGTTGTCAAAATAATTTTCATGCTGCTTGTTTTTATTATTATATACATAATACGCAAATATCTCTATAAAGAGTTAGAAGCATATATAGTTAAGATTAAATCTCTTAAGAAGTATTCTAAAAATATTTTAAACAGTGTTCGTAAACCTATAGAGTTGATTATTATTTTAATAAACATAGAGGTGACTCTTTATATCTACAACGACTTTGCCGGTATAGGAAAGTTCGATAAATTTTTTACTATAAGTTATGTTGTCGTTCTTACATATATAGTTTACAAAGTCATAAATGTTATCTCCAGCATAAAAATACATGAGATAGATACAGAAAATAAAAAGATTAAAAGTGAAGTCATAAATGTAGGTATAAAGATAGTAAATTTTGCAATAATGATTATCGGATTATTATTTATTTTACATTTTGCGGGAGCAAATCTTACTACGGTGTTATCAGGTCTTGGAATAGGCGGCTTCGCGGTAGCACTTGCTGCAAAAGATTCTCTGGCCAATTTCTTTGGAACCCTTTCCATACTGATAAGTGATGTTTTTTCGCAGGGTGACTGGATAGTTATAGACGGAGAAGAAGGAACAGTAGTAGAGATAGGTTTAAGAGTCACGACACTCAGAACATTTGACAATGCTATTATTGCGATTCCAAATTCTATTTTAGCCAATAAGGGTGTAAAAAACTGGAACAAACGTTCACTTGGTCGAAGAATAAAGATGAATATAGGTGTTAAATACGATTCAAAACCAAGTGACATTAAAAATGCCGTAAATGAGATTCGAGAGATGCTTGAAAACCATCCACAAATTGCTACAAAAAATACAGAATATGACTATTCACACTCAAAACGTTCAAAACTTGTATCAAAAGACGATGAGCTTGGTGTCAAAAGAACTCTGCTTGTGCATTTGGATGAGTTTTCAGGTTCAAGTATAAATATACTTATTTATTGTTTTTCTAGAAGCGTAATGTGGAAAGAATGGCTTGAGACAAAAGAGGATGTTATGTATAAAATCATGCAAATCTTGGAAGAGAATTCATTAGAATTTGCATTTCCTTCAATCAGTATTTATAATGAAAACGGAGTTATTGAGCCAAGCTAATCATATTTTCAGTCTTTTGTGATAAAATCATCACTTTAAAAATAAGAATTTATAATTTTAACAAATAAAAAAGGTATATAACCTATGCAACAAACACAAGCAAGAGTGAATATTTACGCATTGATGTCTCGCATCTTACTGCAAGAATTAGATATCGATACGTTAAAAATGATAAAAAAAGATGAAAATATTTTAGATTTCTTTCCGACTTTTAAAGATTGGGAGGCATTAAAAGAGATTGACGAAGCTAAACTTTTGGATGAGTACATCAATCCGGATTTTGTAAATCTATCTATTCTTCACCTTATACCTTATGAGTCTTTTTATGTTAGAGAAGACCAGATGGTAGAAACCGGCGGAGCCAATCCTGTTACTGATATGTACAGTGCTTATAATTTTATGGTTGATTATGAAGCTTCCAGAACAGTCTCATCAGATCATATCGGTGTTGAACTTGAGTTTATGCATCATCTTTGTCAAGCAGAGTTAAAAGCTATGGAAGATGAGGATTTGGAATCTGTTAAAGAGATTAGAGAAGTTCAGCATGAGTTTTTAAACAAGCATCTAATCAAATGGGCACCTCTATATCTTATAAACATGAAGTTTGAAGCAAGAACACCTCTTTACTACGATGCTGCAGAGATGGCGTTGGAGTTTATTCTCAGCGATAATGAATATCTTACACAAGAGTCAAAATAGTTAAATGTCATTAATCTCATTAAATGCCAGCCGATGCGTTCGCTCACTCGCACGCGAGAGTGAATGTAACAAATGTGAAGTGATCTGTCCTACAGGTGCTATTGTCGTAGGGGATAATCCTCTGCCGGCGATTAACTTTTCATCTTGTGTCGGTTGCGGTGCATGTGACGCAGTCTGTCCAAGTGAGGCTCTTTCTCTTGATTCTTTCAAACCTACCGAGTTTTTCTTTGAGTTTGTAGAAGATAAAGATAATCTTATATCTTGTCGTAAAAATGTTCCTTGTATAGCAGCTCTTAGTGTAGAACATATCATCTCTTTGGCAGTGCTCAAAAAAGAGATGGTTCTTGATATGGGACATTGTGAAGGCTGCTCAATCGCTCACAAGTGTAAACCTCAAATCCTTAAAAACCATGAAGAGGCGACATACCTCTTAAGTGCCATGGAAAATGAGGCTGAGGTAAGACTTGAAGACGTTTGCTTTGAAAATGAAGAATCAGAAGAAAAAGAGAGTGGCAGAAGAGAATTTTTCAGCTCTATAACTATGGGAAATGTTGCAAAAGGCAAACATGCTTTTGAAGCAGAGGTCAAAAAAGCGACTGATGAGTTAGTAGAACATACACTTGAAAAAGCAGATATAGCACTGCTTAAGAAAAAAAGGGTACCGGAGAGAAGAAAGCTGTTCTTCACGGCTATAAAA
The DNA here is from genome assembly GCF_041563495.1 of Sulfurimonas sp. Lineage (GTDB taxonomy): Bacteria > Campylobacterota > Campylobacteria > Campylobacterales > Sulfurimonadaceae > Sulfurimonas. The sequence continues at coordinate 223,481 of NZ_JBFFMZ010000001.1, read as the reverse complement.
AGAGTAAGTAAGCCTTCTAATTATCATGTAGTAGATGCCACAGAAGTAACGTTTACTTCGCAAAAACTTTTAAATGAAGATAGCTGTACGGCTTGCCAGATGTGTTACAGGGTCTGTCCTAGCGGTGCTCTGACATCAGATATCAAAAACTCGAAGATAGATTTTGACCCGTTTCTTTGTATAAAATGCAGCATCTGCCACGATGTCTGCGAACCGGATGCAATAACGCTGTCCACTTCGTACAATGTAAAAGAGTTTTTTGAGCCGAGTGTTCAAAATCTGATTTCGTTTAAAGTAAGAAGATGTGATGAGTGCAATATTATATTTAGCACAAACACAAATGATAAAATGTGTTACAGATGCAAAGCAGAAGATGAAGAAGCTCGAGAACTTTGGGGGATTGTAGGACAATGATGAATAACGCAAATGAAATCTCTCGTCAGACGAGACTGTTTGGGTATATTGGCGAGAATGCCGGTGTAAGCAGATTTAGCGCAGTGATAAACAAGATGTTTAAAGCAAACGGTGATGATGCAATGATGATTCCAATGAACATCAGAGAAGACGACCTTTATTTTACACTCTCAAATATGAAAAAATCACATGTAAACGGTGCTGTGATATCTACTGAATATGTTAATGATGTTGTAGAGATATTGGATGAAGCAAGTGGCATGGTTAAAAAGACCGGAATGTGCGATATAGTCTTTAAAGAGGGTGAGAAGCTTAGAGGTGATGTTTTTAGCATCAGAGTACTTAGCGAGTATTTAAAAGATATACGTGCTTCTAAAGTTGCTGTAATAGGTGTGAATGCACATGCTAAAGCTTTTTCTTTTTTAGCTTGCGGTTTTAATGTGAGTTATTTCAATGAAAACCTTGAAGAGCTTATGAAGTTTACAGAGGAAGTGGAACTTAAAGATGCAGACTTAAACCGAATAGCATCCGGTTTGACTCTTGATTTATCAGGATTTGATGCAGTTCTTGATTTTTCAGATTTAAACTCTTTAGAGATGATTGAAAAACTTCCGCCACTGAGTTTTGATATGAAAAACACAAAGCAGTTTTCGGCTTTGAGACAAAGAGCGCAAGAGTTAAATGCAAAGTATGTCAGTTATGATGATTTGATTGATAAACTTACTGAACAAGCATATAGATTAATAATTAAAGGATAAAAACAGATGAATGAACATGATTTAAGTGATTTAAGAGCAGAATTTGATAAGTTTGTTAGTGATAAATGTTCACTAAACCCAGAAGATGCAATGAAACAAGACAGAGATATCGGTGACAAGGAAGACGAAGAGCCTGTTCCACAATTTGTAGATGCTTTGACATCTAAACTTTTAGCACCTGCACACAGCGGTGTCTATCTTTCTCGTTTGGACATTAAAAGAATCGCAGAAGCAATCGATGAGTCTATTCCGATTAAAGAGCGTATAAAGATGGTCAGAGCGCTATTTAGACATACCACTAAAAAAGAATACCTAAAAGAAGCATTTGCAGAGATAGACAGACATATCAACGGACGTATTTTAATATATCAAGAACTTGCTGAGGCTTTTCCTGCATCTAAGAGTGTTTTTGATGAAAACATTGCTAAAGCTAAGAAAACTATGAAGATGTTCAGTACGATTGTTGAAGATTTTGAAGAGATAGAGCCTACAAGCGACCCTTTATTCGTTTAATTTTAATTGCGGTAGCAGTTAGAATTAAAATAGCAATGCATTTGCTGCGTTGCTTCGTTCGTCATGTACTTTTAGTACACTTCCTTACTCAGCCCTTGCAACTACACTACTCTTTTAATCCATTTGATTTAAAGTTGTAATGATGAATATTACATCATCCCCTGAAGTTGTACCCAAGCCTGCCAGATAAGTGAACTAACGATACCTGCCGCAAAACCTGCAACTATATCATCACCCATTACACCGATTCCGCCTTTGGCTTCTCTGTCTATTCTGCCTATAACGGAAGGTTTTTTGATATCAAAATATCTAAATAGAACAAATGATAAAACGGCTTGGATTAAAAATCCATTCTCAAATTGTGTTATCTCACCAACAGAGATGCTCATTGCAGGAGCTACGCTAAGTGCAAACCACATTCCTGCAAGCTCATCGATGACTATTCGTTTATCATCATGTATGCCGCTCTTTTCTTCATATTTGTTAATCTCACGGATTGCTATAATAGTAATCAATATAGTTGCTAAAAAAAGTGTCTCAACTTGAAAAAAGCCCAGTATTAAAATACCAAGTATAAGTGCCACAAAGCTTCCTGCAGTGCCGGGAGCTTTTGGAAACAGGCCACTGTAGCCCAGAGTTATAAAAAACCAGTTCATTATTTTCCTAAGTTAGTGATGTAGTTTGGTAGAGTTTCATTAACTCCAGGTAAAAATCTCTTTCAGTATGTTCTTCTAAAAGACCTTCCACAGGCAAGATATCATAGTATAGTTTCTCTAAGTTTTTAAATCTGTTTGGAAACAGTTTAGAGAGTATCTGTGCCGAGATTTCTTTTCTGATAAGCATAGTCGGAGGCAGTAAACCTAGCTCTAAAAGCTCTAATATGGAGTCTGCATGATAAGAGATTTGGTGATGCTGACCGTGAGGACAAGTGTTTTTACTTACAAGAGTAGTACATTTGTCGCAGTATACATATTCACTTGCCACTGTGATGTCTATATCGATTCCTACAACTTTGTCTATGATAGATTTATTTGAATTACAGTCATAAAACATACCAAGTCCGGCATGATTTCGCCCGATTGTCAATCTGTCACAGCCGTAGTTTTTGGCAACTATGGCATCAATGATAATCTCATTGTATCCTGCAAAGATATAGCTGTTCTCAAGAGGCACAACAATTACATGGTTCTTGGTTAAAAAGTTGTTTATGAAAAAATCCAAAGATTCTCTTCTTGTATCATAATCTAGATTTGACTCAGTGGATGACTTTAGTAAAAATATTACAAGCAAGTCAGTATTTTCTAATGCCTGACGAATAAGTCTTTCGTGAGCACGATGAAGAGGATTCGCTGCCATGACAAGAGAAGTAGTATGTTTTGCTTCTACAAGCTTTTTAGCATCTTCTATTATCTGTTTATTCTTATTACTTGATTTGTTGATCAGTTCATATTCACCACAAACGGCAAGAGGACCAAGTCTATTCATGGTTGCCTGTACACCTGGATGATTGACATCATCTGTTCCATAGATATGTTTGATTCTGTCACTGGGGTCAATATGAAAAACTTCTTCTACAACAAGTGTTGCAAAAGGTTTATTGTCAAATAAAATTGTAATCTCTTCACCGTTTTGCAAAGAGCTTAGAACTTCTGCATTTACTTTACCAGATGGTGCTAAGATGAACGGAAAAGGGAATGTTTTTCCATTTATCAGACCTGTCTTTAAAACATTTTGGCTCTCTTTGAAGTTCATCAAAGAAGTAGCAGGAGCAAGTAATCCGTCTTTTAACAACTCTAATGCAGATGCTGCTTCCTGGTCTATTAATAGAGTCTTATTTTTTCTTGATGATGTCATATTTCTTTCGTTTTTCCCATAAACTTTTACGGCTTATTCCTAATTTTTTAGATAGTTCGATATCTGGAAATTTATACTGGTAGTTAAGAACTATATACTTAACATAATCTTCTATCGGCAATATATCGCCCTGATCGAAAATATTGTTTTCACTCTTTATCTCTAGAATTTTATGCTCAACATCTTCAATTTTGTCCGTACTTGAGATAATGGCTTTTTTATTACTTATAAGAGAACAAAAAGTTTTTCTGTCGCCTTTTTTAAGTGTTTGATAATCTATTATGTAGATAATAGCGTCTTGATTCAATGATTCTATTTCACTCATAGCTTTTGGATCACTTAGACTTATAAAGTGGATTGGGAGATCTTTTTCATATGCATGTTCAAAAGCAAAAGCATCTGAATACTTTTGAAATGAAGATGATATAAAGATAGGAAGATCAATATTAGAGTGATCATATTCATGAGTGACTGTTGAAAAAGAGTGTGTCAAGTACTTTTTATAAGCTCTATCTCTCTTTTTTAGTTTTTCGTAATCTTGGTAGTGATCTATCTTTCTTATGAGTTCTTCAATCATAAATGGTTTTAAGATGTAGTCTTTCGCACCGGCACTAAGCGGTTTTGAAACAGTATCATTTGAGATGTAAGAAACCATCAAGATGATAATCGCATTTTTAAATGTCTCAATTACAGGGTTGAAATCTTGACCGTTGATGTTTGTAGAGAGTAAAACAACATCATAGTTGTTACTCTTTATAGCATCTCTGGTTGATGTACACATTTCACATATATGACCTAACTCGCCTAACTTCGTAGCAATACTCTGTGCTAAATAAACTTCGTTTTCTATAATTAGTATTTTCAAATCTTCGTCCAATCAAAATATTTTAAATTTGCATTCGCAATTACTCCAACGCCTTCACTTCGACCAATAAAGCCGAGTTTTTCAGTTGTTGTAGCTTTTATATTTACTCGTGAGCTGTCGCACTTTATTATATCTGCAATGGTCTTTCTCATCTGTAATTTATACTTGCCAATCCTTGGCGTCTGTGCTGCTATTGTTAAATCAACATTCACAATAACAAAACCAAAGTTGTATATTTTATTAACAACTCTTTGAAGTAGAATTTTTGAGTCAATATTTTTGTACTCATCACTACTGTCTGGAAAACTATCTCCAATATCACCCATTCCAGCCGCTCCTAAAAGAGCGTCAATAAGAGCGTGAATAGCAACATCACCGTCACTATGAGCTTTAAACCCGAAACTAGAGTCTATTTTGACACCGCCTAAATACATCTCTTCGTTTTCATCAAAAGCATGAACATCAAAACCCGTACCACTAAGTATGTCACTTGATGGCTGAGATAAACATGAAAGAGAGTTTAAGTCTCTTATAAAAGTTATCTTATTTGCCTCATTGTCTCCAAGTATAAATTCTCTTGAACCGCCGTTTGCAACTATGGCACTACTCTCATCGGTAAACTCTACATCTGTTTCAAGAGAATCTCTAAGTACAGATGTTTTGGATAACTGAGGAGTTTGGATTCTCTTTACTTGGTCTCTGTCTATAGTCTCATTATGATATACGATGGTATCGCTGACTTTTAAGTACGGGACTATGCAGTCAGCTTTTCCTTTTTTAGAAATAATGTTTTTCAAAAATTCTTCGTTTATACAAGACCTTGCAATGTCGCTTACAAGTACAAAATCAGTTTCAACTTCTTTTAAAGCATTCTTTAAAGAGTTTTGTCTAGTGGTAGAACCTTCTACAAATGTAAAAGAATCATAGCTTTTCATATATTCAATATCATCACTTGAAGAGGTGATGATTATTTTATTAAAAAGTTTAGTTTCTACACACTTACGGGCAACATATTGCCATAAAGGCTCATGACCAATCCTTAACCACTGCTTCTTAACATCACATTCAAAGCGACTTGAACTACCAGCAGCAAGTAAAATAAGTGTTATGCCAGCCAAATATACTCCTGTTTTTGAAAAGTGTTACGAAATTATACACTCAGAAAGCTTTTTTTTCTCTTGTTTTTACAATATAGTCTTATATTATCTTTGAAACCCTTTTTTATTGAAGCCCTTAATGCTACTTTAACTTTATTTGATTATATTTCCACATACTAATCTATAAACATATGGAGAATACTATGAGAACTTCATGGGTGAAAAAACGAGAAAATGATTCTGTAAGAACTCAAATGTATTATGCAAAACAGGGCATAATTACTGAAGAGATGGAACATGTTGCAAAAGTAGAAGATTTATCTCCTGAACTTGTAAGAAGTGAGATTGCAAGAGGTAGATTAATCATCCCTGCAAATATAAACCATACATCTTTAGAACCGATGGCTATAGGAATAGCAGCTAAATGTAAAATCAATGCCAACATAGGTTCATCTGCAATAGCTTCTGATGTTCAAGGCGAGGTAGAGAAGATGCAGGTATCTCAGCACTATCATGCCGATACAGCAATGGACCTCTCTACCGGTGGAGACTTGGATGAAATACGTAGAGCCGTAATAGGAGCTTCAAAGATTCCAATAGGGACAGTTCCAATCTATCAAATTCTTCACGATGTTGGAAATAAAATAGAAGACTTAAGCATAGATGTAATGCTTGAAGTACTAGAGCGTCAGGCACAACAAGGTGTCTCTTACTTTACTATTCATGCAGGTTTCTTGCTTGAGACTATGCCAAAGATTGCAAAAAGAAAAATGGGTATCGTAAGCCGCGGCGGTTCGTTAATGGCTGCATGGATGATGCACTATCACAGAGAAAACCCGTTCTATACAGCATTTGATGAAATACTTGATATTTGTGCAAAATATGATGTTTCACTAAGTCTTGGTGATTCACTTCGCCCGGGTTGTTTAGCAGATGCATCTGATGATGCACAGCTTGGTGAGCTTAAAGTTCTTGGTGAACTGACTCTAAGAGCTTGGGAAAAGAATGTTCAGGTAATGATTGAAGGTCCGGGACATGTTCCTCTAAATCAAGTTGAGCGTAATATGAAACTTCAGCGTGAACTTTGTCATGAGGCACCTTTTTATATACTTGGACCTTTAGTTACAGATATTGCTGCAGGTTATGATCATATATCTTCTGCTATCGGTGCTGCTGTGGGCGGATGGCACGGAGCTAGTATGTTGTGTTATGTGACTCCTAAAGAGCACTTAGGTCTCCCAAATGCAGATGATGTACGTGAAGGTATCATTGCTTATAAAATTGCTGCTCATGCGGCTGATATCGCTCGTGGCCGTAAAGGTGCAAGAGATATCGATGATGCTATGAGTGATGCCCGTTATTCATTCGACTGGGAAAAACAGTTTGAACTGGCACTTGATGGAGAGAGAGCTCGTGAATATCATGATGAGACTCTTCCTCAAGATGTATTTAAAGAAGCAGAGTTCTGTTCTATGTGTGGACCTAAATTTTGTTCTTATAAAATAACACAAAATATAATGGATAATCCTGAAGCTATCGAGCAGATTGCAAGAGAAGCTAAAGAAAAGGAAGCACAAGAAGCAATAGCTTAAAAAAATAAATTATTGATATAAGACAATTTTTGTCTTATTTAGATATGCTATAGTTTTAGAGTTGATTTTTACAAAATTAAAGCGCAATTTAACTATGCGTAGACTTGACACCGAGTCAAAACGATTGTAGATGTAGAAAATAAATTAAAGGAAATATATATAATGACTAATGAAATTGTAAATTCAGCACTATCAAAAGTTATGTATCCTGGTTTTACTAAGGATATTGTAACTTTCGGTTTTGTTAACAGTATAGAGATTAACGGAAATGACGTGAGTTTCAATGTAGAGATTACTTCGAGTGCACCTGAAGTTGCACAACAGATTATCGATGATGCGACTGCGGAGCTTAAAGCTGTCGGTGCTTCAAACGTAAAGTGTAACATTAACGCTCCTAAGATGCCGGAAGCTCCTAAACCGAAAAGCAAAAATATTGCTCCACAAGTTAAAAATTTTTTAATGGTTAGTTCTGGAAAAGGCGGGGTTGGTAAATCAACTACATCTGTAAATATTGCTATCGCTCTTGCTGCTCAAGGCAAAAAAGTAGGTCTTTTAGATGCTGACATCTATGGTCCGAATATTCCTCGTATGTTAGGTGTAGCAGATGTAAAGCCTGAGGTTAACGGAAATAAAGTTCTTCCTATTAAAGCTTACGGTCTTGAGATGATGTCTATGGGTTCACTTATGGAAGAGGGTCAGTCACTTATGTGGCGTGGTGCTATGATTATGAAAGCTATTGAGCAGTTTTTAAGAGATATTCTATGGTCTGAGTTAGATGTATTGGTTATCGATATGCCTCCGGGAACAGGTGACGCTCAGCTTACTTTGGCTCAAAGCGTACCGGTTACTGCAGGTCTTACTGTAACAACTCCTCAATCAGTTTCTCTTGATGATTCTCGTCGTTCATTGGATATGTTCAAAAAACTTAATATTCCAATTGCCGGAATCGTTGAGAATATGAGCGGATTCATTGCACCTGATACCGGTGTTGAGTATGATATCTTTGGTAAAGGCACATCAGGGCCAATGGCTAAAGAGTTTGATACTAAGATAATCGCAGAAATTCCAATAGAGCCAACTATCAGAACAGGTGGAGATGAAGGTAAACCAATTACTTTCGTAAGTCCGACTTCTGAGAGTGCAAAAAGATATATGGCTGCTGCTGAGTCTATTTGGGCTACTATCGAGTCTGTTAATGCAGCAGGCGGTGCTTCAAATGAGTCGGTACAACCAACAACACCTCCAGGAGTATCAGCTTGTTCTATGTAGAATAAGTTTTTCTTCGCAAAATTCAAATAGCGACGCATTTGTTGCGTTGCTACGTTCTCATGCACAACAGTGCACTTCCTCTCTAAGCGCCTTGCAACTACGTCACTCTTTGAATTTTTTAACTTATATGTTGCAACATCTGCAGAGCCAAAAAATAGAAAATAAATGCTGTTAGGAAAATCCAATTGTTTGAACGAAGTGAGTTTTGGATTTTTAGGGATTTGTGTTCTGCTTTTTGGGAACCTCACAAAGTGAGGCTCGAAGCCGTTGCAAGAGTTTTTGCTTACTTTTTGCTCACAAAAAGTAAAGAGAGAAAGGTTATCGTAAATCTCCGCTTTCGCCCATTTCTTTTTCATAATTAACAATCTTATTTCTACCTGTTGTTTTTGCAACATAAAGAGCCGTATCGGCAAACTTGATACATTTCCAGATAGTGTCTCCGTCTTTAGGAAATTTGGAAATTCCTATACTCATAGTCTTTTTCAGCGTTTCACCTGTTCCCACATCAAAAGAGAGGGCACCAAAAGCATCGTGAATTTTCTGAGCAACTTCCTGAGTCCCTTTATCACTAGGATTATGAAGCATTACTACAAACTCTTCTCCACCGTATCTGATAGCTAAGTCTGCACCGCGGATATTTGATTTTAAAACTTTGCCAATTTCTACGATTACTCTGTCTCCTACGTCATGTCCATATGTGTCATTTACCATTTTAAAGAAGTCGACATCAAGCATCATAACAGAGTAAGTCTCTTTTGATCTGTTTGCCTGCTGAACTAATTTATCTATAAACTCTTCTAAAAACCTTCTGTTATAAAGACCTGTCATACCGTCTCTAAGTGAAGTGTCTTTAAGTTTTTCCATTAGTATCTGACTCTCTATTACCGGTTTGGCAGCTTCAAAGTAGTGTTTGATACTTGTGATATGTGATGTTATCTCTTCAAGCTCTTCTTCACTTTCACCTGTAGCTGCAATAGATAGTGAAACATCATTATTGATAGTAAAAGGGATACATACATAATTTTGTTGTTCTGATAAGCATGCTTGACAAAGGTTTGGAAATTCAGTAGAAATCGTAACACTTTTTGTTCTGTATGCTCTACATTCAGTGGCATTTTTATTGACTTTTTCTTGACATATCAAAGCATTATCACCTGTAGAGAAAAATAATTTTCGCTCATGAGTAACATTATTTATTTCATAAAGTGTGAAATTTTTAAGATGGTATTTTAATCTTAGTATGTCAACAATTCTTGTGTAGACGTCATTTTTAGAAGCATCAAGCTCGATAGTCTTTTTAAATTTATAAACATCAGAGAGTTCATTTATAATTGTTTTTGCTTCATAAAGCGGATCTGCTGATGAAACACACCCTTGAGGAATAAATGTGGCAAGATTGTATTTGATATCTCCAAATGTTTCTTGCATCTTTGAAAAGAGTGTATTCATTTGATCAACTATACTCTTAGCATCTCCTCCAACATTAGTCTCAAACTTATGGGTAAAATCTCCGCTATAAGCTTTTTTGATACCGTTTTGCAGGTTAGAGAATAATTTCATATATGGCGTAACGTAGTGATTAAGAAGAAAAAGAACAACTACTAAAAACAGCATGTTTATTCCGAGTATCTTTAAAATTGTAAGCATACCGCTTGCTCTCATATCACTGATATCAAACTCCATGCTTATAGCACCAAGTGTATCCCCCCTTTTTACATTATGACAGCTTAAACAGTTTGTGCCTCCTCCATCAACAGTTGCTTTATAAGGAATGGTTACTCTAAGAGTTATATCATTTGAAGTTTCTATAATCTTTTTGACCGTCTCTCCCGTTCTTAAAACTTTTTTATCGATTTCATCTCTTACGGTCTCATCATTCAGACCTTCACCGTATTGTTTTATTACATGCTCACTTCTAGCAAGCCACAGAGATTTAACTTCTTTATTGTTTGCAGATATCTGATGCAAAAAGTACTCTCTTTTATCCATCATCCCATTAACCATATGAGCAGTTAAACCGTCTTTAACAATAGCCGCAGTCATTTTAGACTTTTCTTCAGCACCTTTAATACTGTACTCTCTAAAGTTTAGCGATATATTTATGATTGTCGCAGTCGTTAAGGCAAGCAGCATTATTGCTACGATAAAGAGAAGTTTAGATTTTGTTTGCATGTATATTCGCTTATGTTAGATTAAATTAGATTATAGATAGTATCTAATCAAAAATAAATTTAAAATGAAAGTGATAAAATATTTATAAGTAAATTTTATAACAGGTTGCATATTGTTAATAATATTATTCAACAGTTACACTTTTTGCCAAGTTTCTAGGCATATCTACGTCATTGCCCAATCTTACTGAGATTTCTAAAGATAAAAGTTGAACAACTACCATCATCTCAAAGAACTCCAACATATAATCTTTACATTTGGAAATGCGGATAAAGTCATCGGCCTTGTCAAACTCTATTGGACTTATAGCACATATAGTAGAATCTCTGGCACTCAGTTCTTCTACATTACTTTTTGATTTTTCATAATGAAGATGCTCAGGGAGCAACGCTATTGTAAATAACTCAGGATCAGCCAATGCAATCGGTCCATGTTTCATCTCTCCGCTTGGGTAGCCTTCAGCATGCAAATAAGATATTTCTTTTAGTTTAAGTGCACCTTCTAAAGCTAACGGAAAAAAGATATCTCTGCCGATGAAAAAGAAGCCGTGCCCGTGAAGATATCTTTTTGAGAGTCTTTTAAGCTTTTCATGAAGAACGTCTGTTACTTTTACGGATGCCGGTATCTCACGAAGTAGTGAGATCTGTCTTATGATTTCTTCTTCTTTTAGGGAACTACGAAGTTTTGCGATGTAGAGACTCAGCATCCAAAAGATTGTGACTTGAGTTGCAAATGCTTTAGTAGATGCTACACCTTTTTCTATTCCTGCACGTGTTAAAATTGTCGCATCTGCTAATCTGACCATAGATGAATTATCTACATTACAGATAACCAATGTTTTTAATCCGGCTTTTTTGGCCATCTTCAGTGTTTCGAGGGTGTCGGCAGTTTCTCCGCTTTGTGAAATGGCAATGAACAAAGTATCTTTACTCATTATAGGTTCTCTGTATCTAAACTCACTTGCTATCTCTACAGAAGTTTTTATTTTCGAATATCTCTCAAACAGATAAGATGCACTAAGAGCCGAGTGGTAAGAAGTTCCGCAGGCACAAAGTTTTATCTCGTTTATTCCATCAAACAAGCTTTTTTCAAATTCATCAAATATGATTTCGTCATCACTCAGTCTTCCCATTAGAGTATCTGCGATTACGTCACTTTGCTCATATATCTCTTTTTCCATAAAGAAGCGGAAACCGTCCTTTTGAGCTGAAAGCTTATTTTGAGATAGTTGAGTAAAAACAGGATTTTTTTTGTTGGCATCTTTATCAAATATGGATATCTCGTCATAGTTTACAAAACCGTAGTCACCGTCATCAAAATAATTAACTTCATGAGCATGACCTATAAGAGGAGTATCGGATGAAGCAAAATATTTTTCATTTTCACCGTCTATACCGACAAGCATGGGTGAACCATGTTTTGCAAAAAAGATGGTATCAGGCTGGGATTTTGTGGTTAGAAGTACAGCGTATGCCCCCTCTAACTCTGAGATAGTTTTTGAAAAAGCTTCAAAAGCATTCTTGTGTGTTTTTAGATTTTTTTCAAACTGATGAACTATTACTTCGGTATCCGTCTGGCTTAAAAAAGTGACTCCATCAGCTAAAAGTTCTTGTTTTAACTGAGCGTAATTTTCTATGATACCGTTATGAACAACATAAGAACTTTCGCCCAGATGCGGATGTGCATTAAGCTCTGTCGGTTTTCCGTGTGTTGCCCAGCGGGTGTGACCGATACCCACGGCAAATCCGGTAGTTGTAAAATCTTTAGTTTTTTCTTCAAGGTTTACAAGTTTACCGATTGCTTTGTAGTTTGAAAATTGACCGTTTTGTAAAACAGCGATGCCTGCCGAGTCATAACCTCTGTATTCTAACTCTTTAAGGCCGTCAAGTAAAATTTCTTTAGTATTTTTTTCGCCTAGGTATCCAACAATTCCACACATTACTCGCCCTTTGTTAATAGTTCATAAATTTTTTCGACATTATTGCATATATCGTTTTGTTTTTCCATTAAGAAGCTGTCACGGACCTTATGTTTGGTAGAGTGGATTTTTGCAGTTACAATATTGATGCCAAGTTCTTCAAAACACTCCATGATGTAAGCTAAAAGTCCAATCTGGTTCTTTGTGTTTATATTAACTTCTGCATGCGTTAATGAGTGCTCACAATCTATAACAATCTCTTTTTTGTTAATATTTACTTCTTTCATCTGAACATGTCTACTCATGTCAAAAGCATTGTTTACAATCTGCTCAACTTCTAAAAGTTCATCACCGGCTACATTTTTTATAAACTCTATCTTAAAGTATTTGATACCGTCAAAAAGTGTAAATATCTCCATGGAAGCTACATCCAAGTGACTAAGCGCTGCTAAAAGGTAACCGACATTCAAAGGTACTTTTCTGTATATCTCAATACTTAGAGATTTTTTAGCATATATGTTGTAGTCATACTCTTTTGTCACTTTTGCTTTTTTGGCTATGTTCACAATATCTTGCGAAGTATGTTTAAAAAAGAAGAGATTTGATTCTACATGAAGAAGTTTAGTTTGTAGAAGTTTTGGCAACTCTTTAAAAGCATCAGAATTTTTAACGCGTTTTTCTATGGTGATTCGTTTAGATGCATCTGTTATCCTGTCGCTATTTTCTGAGACTTCAAGTGCACTGATATATAAATCATGTAAAAGTTTAGAGTTAAAAGCATTGTATGCATTTCCTCCGACTCCGTTTATATCCGCATAAGTAAGTATGTACAGAAGTTTTAAGTTTTTAGTGTCTTTTACATTTGACATAAACTTATATAGAGTCTTCTCATTATGAATGTTTTCTTTAAAGGCTACATTGCTCATAAGTATATGATGTTTTATAAGCGTGACTGCTCTTTCAATAAGCTCTTCTTTTAGATTTAACTTATTTGCAAACGGAACTATAAGCTTCGCTCCGACTTCACTGTGATCTTGTTTTCTACCTTTTCCCGTGTCATGAAAAAGTACTACTACTTTTAGTAAAAGTTTTTCATCTTCACTGAGTTCATTGTAAAGTTCTTGTATAAATGGTTCATCGATGTCCTCAAGAGCCTGAACACATTTGATGGAGTGAAAATCAACGGGATAGTGGTGATATCCGTCAAATTGCGGCAGATGCAGAACTTTTCTAAAGTTTGGAAACAGCTCATGTAAAATTCCTGCATCGTAAAATAGTTTTAAAAAGCAGTAGATTGTTTTTTTCCTTAGTAACTCTTTTAATAGTACATAGGTCTCTTTTGTAAGAGGGTGAGAGATCTTTGTATATGTCAGTTGGTTTAAAAAACCTGCATCAAAGTGGTAAAACTTATCTGGTAAAGATATTAAAAGTTTTAGAAGTATGTTTATTGGTTGAATACTGAGGTTATAAGAAGCAAAAAGCCTGTCATCTAAAAGGTAGATTCCATGGCTCAAACGATTCTTTCTAAATTTCTTAATATAGCTCATATCAGCTATATACGGTCTGACCATTTTTTTAACAAATATCTGAGTGAAGTTACTAATTCGCCACTGGGCTTGAAGAACCCTTGTAAGCATCTTTTGTTCATTTTTAAAGCCCAGCATTTGTGCAACGCGAGGCATGTGCTCTAAAATAAGTCTGTCTTCTTGTTTGTGTGTGATTAGATGCAGGGCACTTCTGACGCGAAACAGAAGTTCTAGTGCTATTCTAAACTCTCTGTATTCATCGTCTGAGAAAACCTTTTGGCTTAAATCTTTTATATTATTTACCCCGTAAATCGTCTGGGCTATCCAAACTAGAAGCTGAGTATCACGAAGACCGCCGACACTCTCTTTGATGTTTGGTTGCATTGAAGTCGAGTATTTTTTGCGTCGTATCTGGGCTTCATTGATTTTGGCAAGTATAAACTCTTTTTGATTGTAGAGTCTTATCTTTGTAAGTTCTTTTTGCGTGGTATGCCAAGTAAATGGCGAACCCGTAATCAAACGTGATTCCATAAGTGAGGTTCGAATCGTAATATCTTCTCCGGCAGCTTTAAACAGGTCTGTTGTCTCATGTACTCTATGACCAAGTTTGAGTCCGGCATCAAGTGCGAGATAAAAAAGTTTTTCAATGATAAGCTGAGTGTTGAAACCGTCGACATCTTCGTAAACTATTAGAAGGTCTATATCACTGTGAACGCATAACTGCTCTCTCCCGTAGCTCCCTAGTGCCACGATAGCAATGGGAATAGAACTTCTCATAGGCAGGTAATTGCCAAATACCAGTCTTAAAACGGTCTTGTACATCAGAGATATGATCGAGTCTAGTTTTTTTGTGTGTTTGACTAAAAAATCTTTACCTTGAGAACTTTCAAAAAGCTCAGGCAGAGAAGTTTTATATTCGTTTATATACGCTTTAAAAAGTTTTGAAAGTTCAAAATCAGAACCGTTTTTTTCTATGATATCTTCTATTTGTAACAGTATGTCCAAACTAAATTCCTGAAGTTTTTTTATATTATAGTGTAGTTATAACAAATTAGATATAATCTTTTGGATTAAAATATGAGCAAATGGAGACACAAATAATGACAATTACAAAAAGAGTAACGTTTATAGCTAAAGAGGGTGATGAAGCAAAAATGAAAGAGCTTTTGCGCGCGATGGTTGAGCCGAGTAAAGCTGAAGACGGATGTATGCTTTATGATATTTACCAATATGAAAATAACCCTAGAAAATTTATGGCAGTTGAGACATGGAGAGATGAAGCGGCGCTTGACGGCCACAAAGCATCTGCACATTATGCAGTGTACAAATCAAGCTATGAGCCTTTTTGTGATGAAAAATATAGTGATGAACTAGAAATCTTAGGATAAAGTTTTGAGCTATTTAATGGCCATAGATGCCGGAACAGGAAGTGTCCGGGCAGTAATATTTGACACAGATGGAAATCAAATTTCTGTAGCGCAAGAGGAGTGGACTCACTTGCCAGAAGAGGGTGTGCCTAACTCTATGAGTTTTGATTTTAAAAGTAACTGGGAACTAGCAGTAGGATGCATAAAAAAAGCTCTCTTGGATGCAAAGCTCGGCGGTGAAGATATAGTAGCACTTAGTGCTACAAGTATGCGTGAGGGCATAGTTCTTTATGATAAAAACGGACAAGAACTCTGGGCTGTGGCAAACGTAGATGCAAGGGCTGATAAAGAAGTAAAATATCTTAAAGAGAATTTCCCAGGTATCGAAGAGGAGTATTACAAAGCATCCGGACAGACCTTTGCTCTTGGTGCGCTTCCAAGAATCATGTGGCTTAAAAACAATAGACCTGAGATTTATGAAAAAGTCAGCAAGATTTCTATGATAGGTGATTGGATTTTAGCCAAGCTAAGCGGAGAGATAGCAACAGACCCGAGTAACGGCGGAACAACTGGAATATTTTCCTTGGAGTCTCGTGACTGGATGCCAGATATGGCACAAAAAGTCGGTTTAAAAGATGATATCTTTGTTCCTTGTTTGGAAGTCGGGACTCCTATTGGAGATGTGAGTGAAGAAGCTTCAGCTATAACAGGACTCTCGACAAATACAAAAGTTGTTATGGGCGGCGGTGATGTTCAGCTTGGCTCTGCGGGACTTGGTGTAGTAGAAGTGGGTGATGTGGCAATTCTTGGCGGTTCGTTTTGGCAGCAGGTTGTAAACATAGCAAGTGACACACAACCTCCAAAAGATATGGGTATAAGAGTAAATCCTCACGTTATTCCAAATCAGTCTCAGGCAGAAGGGATTACTTTTTTTAGCGGTCTGGTTATGCGTTGGTTCAGAGATGCCTTTTGTGAGCTGGAAAAACTTCAGGCTAAAGAGCAGGGAGTAGATGCTTATGAATTACTAGAGCAAAAAGCTTCAAAAGTTCCTGTTGGTTCGTATGGAATAATCCCCATTTTTTCGGACTCTATGAAGTATGGAAAATGGTATCACGCAAGTCCAAGTTTTTTAAATCTAAGCATTGATCCAAAAGTCTGTAACCGTGCATCTATGTTTAGAAGTCTGCAGGAAAACGCAGCGATAGTATCAAGTATAAATCTGGATAAAATTAAAGAATTTACAGACTTAGAAATAGACACTATTGTTTTTGCAGGCGGAGCAAGCAGAGGTGCTTTATGGTCCCAGATATTGGCTGATGTTACAGGATGTAAAATCAAGATACCACGTGTTACGGAGGCGACGGCACTCGGGGCTGCAATGGCAGCAGGTGTAGGTGCAGGTATATATGATTCTATTTCAGATGCAGCGAAAAAACTGGTTGTTTGGGATAAATTATATGAGCCGGATATGCGAAACAATAAGATATATAAAGAGCTTAAAATCAAGTTTGAAAAAGCTTATGAAGCACAACTAAAGTTAGTTGATGATAATATCACAACTTCAATGTGGAAAGCACCAGGTTTATAGCCTAGATTAAAGTTGCTTTTCAAACTAGTTTTTAGGGAGACATCTCTTTAGGCTGATAATAATTTAAGGAAATAAATGTATTTATTCACAAGTGAAGTAGTAAGCCCGGGTCATCCGGATAAGTGTGCAGACATAATAGCTGACAGTATAGTTGATAGACTTATTATAGCAGATCCTAAAAGTAGAGTTGCAAGTGAAGTATTTGTAGCAGGTAAGCATGTAGTAATAGGTGGAGAGGTCACATCTAAAGCCAACCTTACTAATGCGGAGTATACAAAAATAGTAAAAGATGCTCTAATTAGTATCGGATATGACGGTAAAAGTGCTTTTACAAGAGAGCAGTGTCTGTTTCCAGAAGATGTAAAAGTCCAAGTACTTCTAAATCAACAATCACCAGATATAAATCAGGGAGTTGATCAAGAAGACGGTGAGACAGGTGCAGGTGATCAGGGAATCATGTTTGGATATGCTTCAAATGAGACTGCTGATTATATGCCTGCGGCTATTACTTACGCAAGAGTTTTATGTGACAAGGTTTATCACTATGCACTAAAACATAATCATAAGCTTGGGGTTGATATTAAGACTCAGGTTACACTTGATTATGAAACTAAAGAAAACTTTGAAAACTGTAATCCTCAGTCTATTCACACTATAGTTGTATCAGCTCCTTCAAATGAAGATATGGACATTAAGGAAGTGAGAGAACTTCTTCAAGGACTTATCGATGATGCAGGACTTCCGACTCATCTTTATGATCCTAAGAAAACTATCATTCACTTAAACCCTACGGGCAGATATGTAAGCCACTCTCCACTGCATGATTCTGGTCTAACGGGAAGAAAATTGATTGTTGACAGCTTCGGTGGTTACGCTCCTATCGGTGGTGGTGCACAGTCTTCTAAGGACTATACAAAAGTTGACAGAAGTGGTCTATATGCTGCTAGATGGTTGGCAAAACATATTGTTGCTGCGGGTTTTGCAAAAAAATGTTCAGTTCAACTCTCTTATGCAATCGGTGTTGCAAAACCGACTTCAGTATCTGTTGATACTTACGGAACAGTTTCAGTAGGTCTTGATGATGATATCCTATCAACTTTTGTAAGTGAGAATTTTTCACTTACTCCAAACTGGATAACTGCTAAGTTTGGACTTGATAAGCCAAGTGCCGAGACTTTCCTTTACGCTGACGTAGCTGCTCGCGGTCAAGTAGGTCAGAGTGATTATCCATGGGAAAAACTGGATGCTCTGGAAGTGTTTAATAAACTAAAATAATCTCGGAGTCACATATGGAGTATAGAGAGTTAGATATAAACAGTGTAGTACCCTATCTTAAAAGTGTCGATAAAGTCATGGACTACTTTGGAAGTGATGATTTAAAAGCAGATGAGATAGGTGACGGTAATTTAAATTATGTTTATCTTGTAAGCTCCATGCATGATGAAAAGAAAGCTCTTATAGTCAAACAAGCTGTTCCCTACCTTAGATGCGTAGGCGAAGAGTTTGCTCTGGGTCGTGAGCGTATGACCTATGAGATAAGAGCACTTTCAAAGTTTAAGAATATTGTTCCTGAGTTAGTTCCTGAACTCTATCATGTAAGTGAAGATATGTCGATTGTTGTTATGCAGTATTTGGGTAAACATATTATTTTAAGAGGTGGTCTCACAGATGCTAAGAGATATCCAAAGTTTAGTGAACATATCTCCACTTACTTAGCCCAGACACTCTTTAAAACTTCATCTCTCTTTTTAGACTCAACTGCCAAACGAAAATTAATTGATGAATTTAACTCTAATACCGAGTTATGTAAACTTACGGAAGATTTTGTATTTACTTTTGCATATATGCAAAATGAGACAAATGATGCCCAGAATGTAAAGGACAATCCACAAGCACAAAAGCTCTTTGGGGATATGAAGTTCAAAGAAAAAGTGCTTGATTTGAAATACAAGTTTATGACCTCTACAGATGCTCTCATTCACGGTGACCTTCACACAGGATCTATCATGTTAAACGAAAATGAGACTTTTGTGATTGACCCTGAGTTTGCCTTTGTGGGTCCTTTTGGATTTGACATTGGTGCCTTGGTGGCAAATATTGTAAATAATTATGTGCACCATACAATTGTAACCAAAGATGAAGGTTTTAAAGAATATTTGTTAGAGACAATAAAAGAGATATTAGAGCTTTTTGAGAGTAAGTTTTTAAAGCTATGGGAAGCCCAAAAAGATTCAGCTCTTTTAATAGAGGGCTATATAGATGATAAGACAGCCAAACACTACAAGAAGAAGTTTTTAAAAAGAATTTTGCAAGAGAGTGTCGGCTTTGCTGGCTGCAAGATGGCAAGACGAGTGTTTGGTGTAGCTGGAGTTGCAGAGATAAGAGGTATAGAAGATAAAAAAATGCGCCGAGAAGCAGAAGAGTTGGTTTTAAAAATTGCAAGAGAATTTGTAATGAAATATAACAATATAAATAGCAATGATGAAATACTGGAGATAATTAAGAGTGCAAGGTAAATACAGAGCTTTATGGCTCAATGATGATAATTTTTTAGAAGTAATAGATCAAACAAAACTTCCATTTTCTTATGAGACAAAAGTTTTAAAAAAAACAGATGAAATAGTTGAAGCAATAAAAGATATGACAGTCCGTGGAGCAGGTGTCATAGGAAGTGTCGCAGCGTTTGGCATCTACATAGCTTGTATGGAAGTAAAGGGCTACGATGAATTAAGAGAAAAGGCACTTCTTATAAGAGAATCACGTCCAACTGCGGTAAACCTTATGTGGGCGGTAGATAAGATGATGGAGCTTTTAAAAGATTCTAGCGATTTAGTTGCAGATGCCAAAAAATATGCAATAGAGCTTAATGATGAAGAAGCGTTAGAGAGCCAAAATATTGCCAAATTCGGTGCAGACATAATTGAAGATATTTTAAAGAAAAAGAACAAAAAAAGTATAAATATTCTGACTCACTGTAATGCTGGATGGTTAGCTGTAATAGATGAAGGAACAGCACTAGCACCTATCTATGAAGCAAAAAAGCGCGGTATAGATGTTCATGTCTGGGTTGATGAGACAAGACCGAGAAACCAAGGTGCATCTCTTACTGCTTGGGAACTAACTCAAAGCGGAGTGAATCACACTATTATCGCCGATAACACTGGCGGACATCTGATGCAGCACGGTATGGTAGATATGGTAATTACAGGAGCTGATCGTGTAAGTGCAAACGGTGACGTTGCAAACAAGATAGGTACATATTTAAAAGCACTCGCGGCATTTGATAACGATGTTCCTTTTTATGTAGCTATCCCAGCATCTACCTTTGACTTTGATATCATAGACGGTGTAAAAGAGATTCCTATTGAGCTAAGAAGTGAAGATGAGGTTAAGTATATGCGCGGCGAGGATGCTGATGGAGTTGTGAGAGAAGTTCTGATTACTCCAAAAGATTCACCTGCAATCAACTACGGTTTTGATGTAACACCTGCAAGATTAATTACAGGACTTATAACAGATAAAGGTATTTGCAAAGCAGATTATGAAGAGATTATGAAAAGGTTTAATTAGATGAAAAGTTTATGGAATGACGCTGAAGCAAAAGAGTTTAAAACAGATTTAGATTTAAGAGTATATACATCAAGACTGCTGGGACGTGATAAATCTTTAGTTTTGCATGGAGGTGGAAATACTTCTGTAAAATCAACTGCTACAAATCTTTTTGGCGAGAGAGAAGATATTCTTTATGTAAAGGGAAGCGGTTGGGATTTAGCGACTATTGAAGCTGAGGGTTTTGCTCCTGTAAAGATGGAGATGCTGCTTCGTATGGCTGAGTTAAAAGAGCTTAATGATACTGATATGGTTAAATATCAGCGTTTAGCTATGACAAACCCGTCCGCTCCGAATCCTTCTGTTGAAGCTATCTTGCATGCGGTTATTCCTTATAAATTTGTTGATCATACTCACACAGATGCCGTTGTAACTATCACAAATACAGAGGGCGGAGAAGAGAAGATAAAAGAGCTTTACGGTGACAAAGTTCTTATTATTCCTTATATCATGCCGGGCTTTGTTCTTGCAAAACTGATATACGATATGACTAGAGATGTGAAGTGGGATGAGTTAGAGGGAATGGTTCTTGTGAATCACGGTCTTTTTACTTTTAATGATGACGCGAAAAAATCTTACGAGAAGACTATAGAGTTAGTTGATAAGGCTGAAAAATATCTGGCTTCTAAAGGTGCCAACTTGGAAATAGTTGAAGATAGTACGACTATAGAGCTTTTAGAGTTAGCAAAAATAAGACGTGAGATGTCAGAGCTAAAAGGCTGTGCAACAATCTCAATCCTAAATGATTCAAACGAAGCAATAAACTTCTCAAAGCAAGATATAGAAAAAATTGCGACTCAAGGACCATTGACTCCTGACCATGTTATCAGAACAAAACGTATTCCTGCAATAATTTGTGAAGATTTTGAAGCTGATTTGGCTTCTTTCGTAAAAGAGTATATTAAATATTTTGAAGATAATAAAACGAACGAGACACTTCTAAACCCTGCACCAAATTTTGCAATACTAAAAAACAACGGAACTCTATCTTTTGGTAAAAATGCTAAAGAAGCAAATATCATTAAAGATATAAACGATCATACATTCGAAGCTATCTTAAAAGCTGAAAAACTTGGCGGATATAAAGCTCTGAGTGCAGCAAAGATTTTTGAAGTAGAGTACTGGGAATTAGAGCAAGCTAAACTGAAAAAAAGCGGAAGTTCTCCAGAGTTTAGCGGTAAAGTGGCACTTGTAACGGGCGGTGCTAGCGGTATCGGAAAAGCGATTGCAAAAATGTTAAACTCAAGGGGTGCGGCCGTTGTCGTTTTAGATATAAACCCTGATGTCGAGACTGTATTCAACAAGCCTGATGCAAAAGGCGTTAGATGTGATTTGACTTCAAGCAGTGATATTAAAAATGCAGTTAGCGTTGCAGTAAATAACTTTGGTGGAATCGATATAGTGGTGAGTAATGCCGGCATCTTTACACCAAGTGAGAACTTAGATTCTCTTAGTGATGAGAACTGGGAGAAAAGCATGAATATCAATCTTACTTCTCATCAAAAGCTTATTCGTGAAACAGCTCCATTTTTAAAACTTGGAATCGATGCATCTATAGTTATGGTAGCTTCTAAGAACTTTCCGGCACCGGGTAAAGGAGCGGCAGCTTACTCTGTGGCAAAAGCAGGTCAAACTCAACTCGCTCGCATCGCAGCACTGGAACTTGGTGAATATGGTGTAAGAGTAAATACTTTGCATCCTCACGCTGTATTTGATACTGCAATTTGGACGGATGAAGTTTTAGCAAACCGTGCAAAAGCTTATGGTATGAGCGTGGAAGAATATAAGACAAATAATATACTTAAAACAGAGATAAAGTCAGACGACGTGGCGGAACTTGTTTGTGCAATGGCAGGAAAAGCATTTGCAAAGACAACTGGCTCGCAAGTGGCTATTGACGGCGGAAGCGATAGGATAATATAGATGACATTAAGAGATAAAATTTTAGCATGTGAGAGAATCAACTTTGATGAAGCTCTTAGCCTTTATGAAATGGACTTTTTTGAGCTTGGTGAATTGGCAGATGCTAAGAGAAAAGCTCTTCATGGAAAGAAGACATACTTTAATATAAATCGTCATATAAATCCTACAAATAAGTGTGCAGATATTTGTAAGTTTTGTGCATACTCTGCAAACAGAAAAAATCCAAATGAGTACACTATGACTCATGAAGAGATAATGAGTATCGTAAAAGATGTTGATTCTCGCGGAGCAAAAGAGGTTCATATAGTTTCAGCTCATAATCCTGATACTGGTCTTGAATGGTACTTAGAGATATTTAAAAAGATAAAAGACGCTTATCCGCATATACATGTAAAAGCTCTTACTGCTGCTGAGGTTGATTTCTTGGCAAGAGAGTATGGGAAAACTTATGATGAAATACTGGACTTGATGGTAGAAAATGGTGTTGATTCTATGCCTGGCGGCGGTGCTGAGATCTTTGATGAAAAAGTAAGAAGCTATATCTGTAAGGGCAAAGTGACATCTGATCAATGGCTTGAAATCCATAGAAAATGGCACGAACGTGGAAAGATGTCAAATGTCACTATGCTTTTTGGACATGTTGAAAAAAGAGAACACAGAATAGATCATATGATGAGAATTCGTAATCTTCAAGATAAGACTAAGGGTTTTAATGCTTTTATCCCTCTTGTCTATCAGACTGAAAATAACTACTTAAAAGTAACAGAATTTATGACTGCAAATGAGATTTTAAAGACTATGGCAATCAGCCGAATCGTTTTAGATAATGTTCCTAACCTAAAAGCATACTGGGTTACCTCTACTGTAAACCTGGCTTTGGTAGCTCAAGAGTTCGGAGCAAATGACTTGGACGGAACGATAGAAAAAGAGTCTATAAACTCGGCAGCAGGTGCAAAAAGTGCAAACGGAGTTAATCTAGAAGAGTTTGTAGGACTTATTAAAAACAGTGGCTTTACTCCAGTTGAGAGAGATAGCGTATATAACGAAATAAAAGAGTGGTAAAATAGATGGATATATCGGTTGTAATTCCTACTTATAATCGATATGAAGTCCTTAAACGTGCTCTTGCATCTGTATATGCACAGACACATAAATCAAAAGAAGTTATCATTATAGATGATGGCTCAACTGATGAAACCTCACAGATAACAAAAGACTTTCCTGATGCTATGTATATTTACCAAGATAATGCAGGAGTCTCAAGTGCTAGAAACTTGGGAATTAAAAAAGCCAACTACGAATGGATAGCTTTTTTAGACTCTGATGATGAGTGGCATCCGCAAAAACTTCAAGAGCATCTAGAATTTCATCTCAACTATCCAAAACTGCAGATGAGTTATACAGATGAGCGCTGGATAAGAGAAACACTTGAGATAAAGGTTCCAAAGAAATACCGTAAATTTGGCGGAAGTATTTTTAAAGAGTGTCTGTCTCATTGTATTATAGCTCCATCTTCAACTGTTATTCATAAAGATTTACTTCATAGAGTAGGGCTTTTTGATGAAAGCTTGGAGGTTTGTGAAGATTATGATTTATGGCTTAGAATAGCTGTTGAAAATGAGATAGGACTAATTGATAAAAAATTGATTATAAAATATGGCGGAGATGAAGGTCAGCTTAGTATGAAGTTTTGGGGTATGGATAGGTTTAGAGTCAAGGCTTTGGAAAAATTACTCAATAACAAAGGAAGTAAAGCTTCAGTCTCGAAAGAAATAACAAATGAATTAACTAAAAAATATACGCTTCTTTTAAAAGGTGCAATAAAACATGTTAAAATACAAGATATTAATAACTATGAAAATAAAATAAAGAAATTAAATGTTTGATTTACAAAGAATAAAGTTAATATGAAATTAATTATACTGTTTTTTTTAATATCTTCACTTTATGCCGATAAACCTGAATTATTTCTTTTAAATAATTATAATAAAGTCACAAATGTAACTTCATGGTATATGAGTGAAAAACTCGATGGAGTCAGGGCTTATTGGAATGGTGAAAAATTAATCTCACGTAGCGGAAAAGTTTTTAGTGCTCCTGCTTTTTTTATTAAAGATTTCCCTAAACATGAATTAGATGGAGAGCTTTGGAGTAAACGCGGTGACTTCTCAAACATATCTTCAATTGTAAATCAAAAAAAAGCTCATAGTGGCTGGATGGATTTAACTTATAATATCTTTGAAGTTCCAAACTCAGCCGGGAATCTTTTGCAGAGATTAGAAAATGTTAAGACTACTAAATATCTCAAAGTCATAAAACAGATAAAAGTTAAAGATAAGAAGCATTTGAGTGAGTTTTTAAAAAACATTGAGAACAAGGGCGGAGAAGGTGTTGTTGTTCGTGATGGAAGCCTAAATTATTATACAGGACGAGATAATAACGCATTAAAAGTAAAGAGCTATAGTGATGAAGAGTGTGAAATTGTCGGTTATAACAAAGGTAAGGGAAAGTACAAAGAATCAGTAGGTTCAATAGTGTGTAAAATGGACAATGAACAAATAATCAATATAGGAAGCGGATTAAATGATAAGCAAAGAACAAATCCACCAAAAATAGGTGCTATAATTACATTTAAATATTATGGTTTAACATCTAAAGGCAAACCCAGATTTCCTGTGTTTTTACATGAAAGATATTAAAAAGAAGAAATATGAATTACAAACACAACTATAATCCTAGTATATCGGATGCAGATGTCTTTAATGAGATTGTAAAAGAGAAAGAAAGCATTGGTTACTATAACCTTGTTCATCAAAACACAGATGCTTTTAAAGAGTATGCCAAAAGCGTCAAACAAAAAAATATTGTAGTCATAGGTATCGGCGGAAGTACACTTGGAACATACGCAATATATAAGTTTTTAAAACATTCAAAAACTCTTAGTAAACAACTCTATTTTTTAGAGACAACAGACCCTATAGACATAAAATCGAAAGTAGAATCGATAGACTTAAATGACACGCTTTTTATTGTTATTTCTAAATCTGGTACAACCATAGAGACTATATCTATATTTAAATATATTAATTCTCTTGTTGAGTGTGATGAAAACAATACCTTAATCATAACGGAGAATGATTCGAAGTTAAGCTCTTATGCAAAAACTAATAATATAAAAACTTTTGAGATTCCAAAAAATGTAGGCGGCAGATTTTCCGTATTTAGTGCAGTTGGTTTAGTGCCATTGGCAATTGTGGGTATAGATATTGATGAACTGTTAAAAGGAACAAAGGAGATATATGATTCTTTTTTCGGTCTCAGCGACAACAAGGATATTTATGAAAGACTTATTAAAAAAGCAAGATTTTTTGTAGAGTATAAAAACAGTTTTAATATAAATGTAGTCTTCTCTTACTCCTCAAGACTTGAAGGTTTTAACAAGTGGTATATTCAGCTTTGGGGTGAGAGTTTAGGAAAAGTAGATATAAATTCTACAAGACAAGGGTTGACGCCAATCGGTATAATTGGACCGATAGACCAACACTCTTTTTTACAGTTAATTGTAGAAGGAAAAAGAGATAAAACAGTCACAGTTATAAAAGTAGATGACTTTGACAGTGATTTAAGAATCCCATCTGCAAAATTACAGGGGCTTGAAGAATTAGACTATATTGATAATTTAGAGTTTTCTAAGCTGATAAATATGCAAGCAGATGCTACTATAGAGTCTATAAACAACTTAAATGATATCCCATGTGATGTAATAACCATAGATGGTGTAAGTGAGAGAGCAATAGCAAGCTTAATGTATGAGTATGAGCTTTTGACTTCTATATGCGCTAAGTTTATGTACATAGATGCATATAATCAGCCTGGCGTTGAGAGTGGAAAAATTATACTTAAAGATAAACTGAAACAATAGTTTATATCATTTCTTGTTAGGGATAATGATTTCTTAAATTAATGAATAATAAAGTAAAATAATACTAAAATTCAAATATTGAACATAAGAATTGTAAGACATAGGAGAATTAATTTTGCAAAACGAAGAGTTAACATTATCAGTTTTAAGAAATATAGATACACTAAAAACTCAAAAGTCGCTTGCAAATGAGCTTGGGCTTAGTATAGGTAAGGTTAATTATGTGCTTAAAGCCTTAATAGAAAAAGGTTTTATTAAGGCTGAAAATTTCTTTGCAAACAAAAACAAAAACCAATACAAATATTTACTTACAGAACATGGTTTGAAAGAGAAAATAAACTTAACCGAAAAATTTATACAGAGAAAGAAAAAAGAGTATGATGAGTTAATATTTGAACTAGAAATGATGAAAAGTGAAGGTCAAGCATAAAATGACAAATATTATACTTTGTGGTGGAAATGGCACACGATTATGGCCAATAAGCCGTACCCTTATGCCAAAACAATTCGTAAAATTATTTGATAACAAATCATTGTTTCAACTAACGGTTGAGAGAAACTCAAAAGTTTGTGAAAGTCAGTTTATAGTTTCAAATTCAGAACAATATTTTCTAGCCCTTGATCAACTTGAAGAACTACATAAAACTAATAATGAATATCTTCTAGAACCAGTTGGAAGAAATACAGCACCAGCTATTGCTTTAGCCTGTATGGCTTTAGAACCAGAAGAAATTGTTTTAGTAACTCCTTCAGATCATCTTATAAAAAATGAAACAGAATATGGAAAAGTACTCAAAAAAGCAAGAAAATTGGCTTTTGAAAATAATATTGTCACATTTGGTATAACTCCAACGTTTGCTCAAACAGGATTTGGATACATTGAAGCTGATGATGCAAGTTGTGAAGCAAGTGAGTCTATTATGGAATATAGTGTAAAAGCTTTTCATGAAAAACCTGATATTGTTGAAGCCCAAAAATATATTGATTCAGGAAATTATTTTTGGAATTCTGGAATGTTTTGTTTTAAAGCAGGCTTGTTTTTGAATGAGCTGAAGAAATATTCACCAGGTATTTACGAATCGTGTGAAAAAGCAATAAAGAACCAGGTATGTGCTCCCTCTAAAAATGAAGATAAAGCTTTTATACGAAATATAATTAGAATAAAAAGTGAAGATATGCTGAATATTCCAGAAAATAGTATAGATTACGCAGTAATGGAAAAATCAAGTTTAGTTAAGGTAATACCATCAGATATAAATTGGTCAGATGTAGGTAGTTTTGACGCTTTATACGAAGAGTTACCAAAAGACGATAATAACAATACTATAAATGAAAATCATATATCAGTAGACAGTAAAAATAATTTTGTTTATGGAAATGAACGAAAAATAGTAACAGTAGATATTGAAGATTGTATCATTGTAGACACAGGAGATGCCCTGCTTGTATCAAAGAAAGGTTCTTCACAAAAAGTAAAGCAAGTAGTATCTGAGATTAAAAAAACTACTCAATTACATAATATTCATTTAACTGCTTATCGGCCATGGGGAACTTATACTATTTTGGAAGATGCTAAAGGTTTTAAAATAAAGCGTATAGAAGTAAAGCCTAATAAAAGACTTTCTTTACAAAAACATAAACATAGAAATGAGCACTGGGTTGTCGTAAGTGGAATTGCAACAGTAACAATAAATGATAAAACTTTCACATTAAATCAAAATGAGTCAACATATATAAAAGCAGGTGATGTTCATAGACTTCTAAATGATTCAAATGAACTGTTAGTTATAATCGAGGCTCAAGTAGGTGAATATACAGGTGAAGATGATATAGTAAGAATAGACGATGATTATAAAAGGAATGGATATATAAATGAATAAAGTAGCTTTAATTACAGGTATTACAGGGCAAGATGG
Organism: Sulfurimonas sp.; assembly: GCF_041563495.1. Lineage (GTDB taxonomy): Bacteria > Campylobacterota > Campylobacteria > Campylobacterales > Sulfurimonadaceae > Sulfurimonas. Next base: position 195,178 of record NZ_JBFFMZ010000001.1, on the reverse strand, counting down.
GTCATATTTGGCTGAATTATTATTAGATAAGGGATATACGGTTCATGGAGTTGTCCGTCGTACTTCTACAAACACTACTGGTAGAATAAATCATCTCTTAAGTAATAAAAGTCTTTTTATTCATTATGGGGATGTCACAGATTTGTCAAGTATTATGTCTATAATTTCAAAAACTACTCCAAATGAAATATATAATTTAGCTGCTCAATCACATGTTCAGGTTTCATTTGAAGTTCCAGTATACACCGCACATGTAGATGCTATGGGAACATTAAATATTTTGGAATCTATTAGATTATTAAAGCTTCAACATCAAGTGAGATTTTATCAAGCCTCTACATCTGAGTTATATGGAAAGGTACAAGATGTACCTCAAAGTGAAACAACGCCTTTTTATCCAAGAAGCCCATATGGTGTTGCAAAACTGTACGGATACTGGATGATAGTAAATTATCGAGAATCATATAATATGTTTGCATGCAATGGTATATTGTTTAATCATGAGTCACCAAGACGCGGAGAAACTTTTGTAACAAGAAAGATAACTATGGCTGTTACAAATATAGCTAAGGGCAAGCAGAAAATTTTGGAATTAGGCAATCTAAATGCTAAAAGAGATTGGGGACATGCTAAAGATTATGTAGAAGCTATGTGGCTAATGTTGCAGCAAGATAAAGCAGAAGATTTTGTAATAGCGACGGGTGAAACTACTACAGTAAGAGATTTTGTAAGAATGTCATTTGAAGAAGTTGGTATTGAACTTGAATTTATTGGAGAAGGTGTAGATGAAATAGCTATTGTTAAGTTTTGTAGAAATGAAAAATATCAATTAGAGCTTGGATCAACAGTAGTTAAAGTTAATCCAGACTTTTTTAGACCCGCTGAAGTTGATCTATTGCTAGGTGATCCAAAAAAAGCTAAAGATAAATTGGGGTGGGAGCTAAGGTATAATCTTCAAAGTTTGGTTAGTGATATGATGAATAATGATTTAAATAATTAACATGTGCGGTATAGTTGGTCATATATCTAAAGATAATATAGAAAGTGCTGATTTTGTTTCATTGGTTAAATCATTAAATCATAGAGGGCCAGATGATTATGGTATATATGAAACAAAATGTGATGAAAATAAAGTTTTTTTAGGGCATACAAGATTATCTATTATTGATTTAAGTAAAAATGGACACCAACCAATGTATAGTCAGTGTTCAAGATATGTTATTGTTTTTAATGGTGAAGTTTATAACTTTAAAGATATTAAGGAAGATTTGATTGAAAAAGGTTATTCTTTCTTTTCAAGTACAGATACTGAAGTTATTTTAAACGGTTTTGTAGAGTATAAAGAGAAAATATTTTCTAAAATAAAAGGTATGTTCTCAATTGCCATTTATGACAAACAAGAGAATGAACTATTTTTAGCAAGAGATAAAAGCGGTATTAAACCACTATATTATTTTCATGATAAAAACAATTTAATTTTTTCTTCAGAAATAAAGATATTGAAAAAGTATTCAAATACTATAAATAAAGATGCAAAAATTTTATTTTTATTATTTGGATATATACCGGAACCAATTACAATTTATGATAACATAAAAATTTTGCCATCTGGTAATTATGCAATTTATAAGAATGGTAAATTAATATTTCATGAATTTGAAAGATATGAGTTTGCTCCAAAAATCATAAAAAGCGAACAAGAGATTATTAAAGATATTAGAAGTTTACTTGATAATAGTATAAAAAAACATTTAGTGAGTGATGCTCGTGTTGGTGTTTTTTTGTCTGGTGGATTAGATTCATCAGTAATAACGGCATTAAGTTCAAAGTATATAGATAATTTAACTACCGTATCGTTGGTCTTTGAAGATAAAAATCTTTCAGAAGAGTATTATCAGGATTTAATTGTTGATAAATACAACACTAATCATACAAAATATTTAGTTACTGAAAATATCTTTAAAGAAACATTTAGTACATTTATTGATTCTATGGACCAACCAACAGTTGATGGTTATAATACTTTTTTAGTATCAAAAGTTTCAAAAGAATTAGGATTGAAGGTTGTTTTATCAGGAATTGGTGGTGATGAAATATTTTATGGATACAGTACATTTCACAAAACTAACAGATTAAAGGAATTATTTTCTTTATATAAAATATTTATACCATTTCTAAAAAAAATAAATAAATTCAAAAAATTAGAATTTTTAAATTTCAATTCCCAAATTAGATATTATTTGGCTAGTAGAGGACTGTTTACTCCTTCAGAAGTAAGTGAATTAATAGATGTAGATTTAAGTTATATATATACTTTATTAGAAAATTTTCTATATGATAATTATAATATAGAAAATTTTGAGCTCTTAAGTAATGATGATATTACGGCTAATTATGAACTAAACATGTATATGAAAAATCAATTATTAAGAGATAGTGATATATTCAGCATGATTAATTCAATAGAACTTAGAGTTCCATTTTTGGATAAAGATTTAGTTGATTATGTACTAAAGATAGATTCAAAATTTAAGTTTAACGGTGTAAATAAGTATTTACTTGTAAAGGCAACAGAAGATTTAATTCCGTTAGAAATAACTAATAGAGATAAAAAAGGATTCGAATTACCTTATAAAACATGGTTTATGAATAATATAGATGAAATAAATATAAATCCAATAATTAAAAAACAATTTTTGGAAAATAAAACTCATTGGTCAAGAGTGTACTCATTAATGGTATTGGACAAGTTTAAATAATGATGAAAAATGAAATTTGCTTATTTATAAAAATGATTTATAGTGTTGAAAACTATATAGTTAAAATTTTTACTTCGATTCTTTTTAATAATAATAATATTTTTAGTGCTGATAATATATTGATTTTTAGAACAGGATCATTTGGTGATAGTTTATGTGCATTGCCATCAATTCAGATAATCAGAGAAAACTTCCCCAATGCTAATATAGATATATTGACTAATTCTGGAGGAAATAATTTAGTTTCAATAAAGGCATTGATAAAAGATGAAATAGTTAACAATATTATTGATTATACTAGTCTACCTAAAAAAACAGTTTATCAAAAATTAAAAGAAAATAATTACAACTTATTTATAGATTTAACTCAAGATTCAATAAATATTAAAACTATTTTTAGAAATATGTTTATCGTTAAACTTTTAAGAATAAAAAGTGCATTTGGATGGAGTATTAACTCAATTAAACTATTTAGCAAATATCAAAATGATTGTATAAAATTTGAACAAGAAACATTTAGATTAATTAATATGCTTAAGAGATATAAATTTAATATTAATGAGATTAGATATCCATTAAAAATTACAATGAATGATGAAAAAGTTGTAGAAACCATATTAGAAAACAATAATTTAATAGATAAAAATAAAAATATTGTTTTTATAGTTGGAGCTAAAAGAGAATCAAATAGGTGGCCCATCAATTATTTTAATGAAGTTGCAGAATATCTTGTTAAGGAAGGTTACAATATTTTATGTATAGGTGGTAAAGAAGATTTTGCACTAGTACAACAAATTAATGTAAGTGAGAATTTTTATAATTTTACAGGTCAATTAACTCCTATGCAAAGTGCAATTATATTAAAAAGATCAAAATTAGCTATTTCAAATGACACTGGTCCAATGCACCTATCTTATATTGTGAATACACCTGTAATTGCAATTTTCAGTTCAAGAGACTATAAGCATAAATGGTATCCGATTGATAGTACTTTTGCAAAAAATAAAGTATATAGAAATGATAATGTTAATTGTATAAACTGTTTTACTGAAAAGTGCATAAATGATAATTTATGCATGATGGAAATAACACCAAATCTCATTATCAATGAATTAAATTATTATGAAGTTTAAAAGGTAGTCAATGTTAGTGTATAAAATAAAAACTATAAAGATTGAACTTTTGCATGATACGTATGCAAATTTTATAGATGATATTCAAATTAATAGGTTAGCCAATGCAATATATAAGAAATAGTTCTTTTAATAAAAAGCCATCATTAATAAAAAATGCTGATAAATTTACCGTAAATTATTTGGAGATTCAATGAAAAAAAAGAAATTAGCAATATTCTTATCACATCCAATTCAGTATTTTTCACCGTTATTTAAATATATAAGTGAAAATTCTAAAATTATTGACTTAACAGTATATTATTTTTCAGATATTAGTATAAGAGGATTTGCAGATAATGATTTTAATCAAAAAATTACATGGGATATAGATTTATTAGATGGATATAATTACAAATTTTTAAAGAATATACATAATGAAAATACACCAAATAACTTTTTTTCATTGATAAACTTTGAGGTGTTTTCTGAAATTAAACATAACAATTATGATCTTGTATTAAACTTTGGGTGGTCTACTGTAAGTAATTTGTTTGTTGTTTTTTCATCAATTTTATATGATGTTCCCTTTGCTATAAGAGGAGAATCACCAAACATGTATGAGGTTGGAAGAAAAGGTCTAAAACAAAAGATAAGAAAACTACTTTTATCTTTTATCTTTAAAAAAGCTTCAGCATTATTTTACATAGGCACTCAAAATAAATTATTTTATGAAAACAGTTTTAATGTTGATAGTAATAAATTATTTTTTACTCCTTATTCAGTTAATAATGATTATTTTGTTGAATATGAATTAACACTTAACAAAGAAAAAGAAAGAGAACATTTAGGCATACCAAAAAATCAAAAAGTACTGATTTTTTCTGGTAAATTAATAAAGAGAAAAGAGCCTATGCTCATTCTAGAAGCTTTAAGGGAAATAAATAGGGAAGATTATTGTTTGCTGTTTTTAGGTAGTGGTCCACTAGAAGATGAACTAAAAGAATATTCTAAAATTAATGATTTAAATGTTAAATTTCTAGGTTTTATTAATCAAACAGATATTCCAAAATATTATTTATTTTCAGATATATTTATTTTACCATCTACGCATGAAACATGGGGATTAGTAGTTAATGAAGCTATGTGCTGTAAAAATGCGATCATATCAAGTTCACTAGTTGGTTCATCATATGATATTGTTAAAGATGATTATAATGGATATGTATTTAAATCTGGTGATGTAAACAGTTTAAAAGAAAAAATTGAATTATTACTATATGATAATGATATGTTAGAAAACTTTAAACTAAATAGTTTTAATATTATGCAAAGTTGGAATTATAAAAAGATACAAGAAGGGCTTGAAAGGTATTTTGTAAATGGAAAATCTTAGATTTAGTATAATTGTTCCGACATATAACGAAGAACATGATATTAGAGGTACATTAGAAAGTTTAATTAGTTTAACTTATGATAATAAAGAAATAATAATTGTTGATGATTCAAATGATAACACACCAAACATAGTCCGTGAATATGTTGATAAAGGGGTGCGGTTAATTATCCCAAAGGAAAGAAAAGGACGGTGTGAAGCTAGAAATATTGGTATTCGTGAATCATCAGGAGATATATTGGTAATATTAAATGCAGATGTGCTGATAGCAACTGATTTTTTAGAAAAAATAAAAGTTCATTATGATGAAGGGACGGATATAGTTTGTGTTAATTCAAGTGTGAAAAACATAGATGATTTATTTGCAAGATATGTTGAATGTGTTCATAGATTGGAAACAAGTGATAATAAGTATGTGCAAAGTCAATTATGGACAGAAGGATACTCAGTAAAAAGAGATGTTGCGTTAAAAACAAATTTATTCCCTAGTGGATTTTCTGTTCCGATTGTAGCAGGTGAAGATGCTTATTTTGGGCAAGCTTTAGCTGATATTGGTGCCAAAAAAATTGTTGATATGAGTATAAGAGTAGAGCATATTGCTCCAGCAAGTTTTAAAGAATATTGGTATATAAGAAAGGGAAGAGGTGCTGGAACTCCTCAGATAAGAAGGTTCCTGGATAAATGGAGTTATAGACAAATAGCTATAAGGGCTTATTTAAAAATAATCAGACGAATATTAATGATGTCTATATTGTTCCCTATGTTGCATTTTAATTATAAAGTTGCAAAGTTTTCTCCTAATAATAGATTAATTGATACAGTTTTATTCTCTTATTCATGGATAGTTGAACAACTAGCAATGTCTGTTGGTGAAATACAAAGTTTGAGAAAAATAATAAAAGAAGAAAATAAAACTAATGATTAAAGCCATAATTACAGGGATAAATGGACAAGATGGATTTTATCTAGCTAAATTATTACATAGTAAAGGCTATGAAATACATGGATTAATTAGACACAATAGTCTCAATAAAAATTTAGATAAAGAGGTAGAAAAATATATTACTTTACACTATGTTGATTTTGATTCATTTAACTCAGTTAATACTGTAATTGATACAATCAAGCCCCATGAATTATATCATTTAGCAGCACATAGCTTCATTGGTGCTTCTATGGATGATGAGCTAAAAATTATGCGTTATAATGTTAACTTGACACATTATATTTTATTATCAATAAAACAAATAAATAATAAGTGTAAAGTTTTTTTTGCCGGTTCTAGTGAAATGTTTGGCGAACCAGAATTAATGCCTCAAAATGAAAGTATAAATTTTAATCCAAAAAATATATATGGTATTTCAAAAGTATCGGCAAGTTTGTTAGTAAAATACTATAGAGAAAAAGAAAATATGTTCACTTGTACAGGAATATTATATAATCATGAATCTCCTATGAGAAAAATAAATTTTGTTACTAGGAAAATAACGTCAAGTATTGCAAAAATAAAACTTGGCATTTTAGATGAATTATATCTTGGTAATATTGACACAAAACGAGACTGGGGACATGCTCAAGATTATGTATATGCAATGTGGCTGATGTTGCAAAATAATGAACCTAAAGATTATGTCATTTCAACAGGTAAATTAACTTCAATTAGAGAATTTTTACAAAAAGCATTTTCTTTTGTAGGTTTAGATTATATGAATTATGTAAAGATAGATGAGAAATTTTATAGACCGTCTGAGAAAATTTTTTTATGTGGTGATAGTAGCTTAATTAAAAATGATTTAAATTGGGAACCAACTATTTCACTTGATGAAATTATAGCTGAAATGATTGAAAATGACATCAAAATATTGAAAGATATAACATGAATGTAATAACTAGTTCTTTTACAAGATTTCATATGTATGATCAAGCTTCTCAATTAAATAAACATGGTAAGCTTAAATATATAGTAACTAATTATCCTAAGTATTATGTAAAAAAATTTCATATTGATGAGGATAAGGTTGTTTCACTTCTTTTTACTGGTGTATTACATAGAAGCATTAATAAGTTATATAGATATTTAGGAATTAAAATTCCTGATAGCATTACTAAGTTACTACATAATTTATATTCTAAAGAAGTTGTACCAACTGTTAAAAAAAAGATAGATTTTTTTATTGGGCTTTCATCTTTTTCCTTAGAAGGAATAAAAAAAGCTAATGAATATGGAGTTATTACAATAGTTGATCATGGAAGTATAAATCTTGAAATTGAAAAAGAAATTCTATTACAAGAATTTAAAAAATTTGATGTAAACAAAGAGTATTTTAATACCGTACAAAATTGGATAATAGATAAAGAAAATGAAGAGTTTATTGAAGCAGATTATATTCTTTTAGGAAGTACTTTTGCAAAGGAAACCTTTATAAAGAAGGGATTTAGTGAAAATAAATTACTTGTAAATAATTATGGAGTTGACTTAAATAGTTTTAAGCATGTAGAGAAAATGGATAATAAATTTAGGATAATTTATTGTGGAAGTTTTAGCATTGGCAAAGGATTGCATTATTTATTAAAAGCTTTTAATGAATTAAAAATTAATAATGCTGAACTTTGGTTGGTTGGAGCAAGTAAAATTGTAGATAAAGCACTCTTAGAAGTCATTAGAAAAATGAATATTAACTTCGAAAATATTATTTTTAAAGGACAGTTTCCACAGAATGAACTATATAAGCTTTATTCTCAAGGAACAATATTTATTTTGCCATCATTGGCAGATGGATTTGCAATGGTTGTTCCTCAAGCATTATCTTGCGGGCTTCCTGTGATAGTTACTGAGAGTACAGGTGCAAAAGATATAGTTAAGGAAGGTGTAAATGGATTTATAATCCCTCCTGCTAATAAGAATGCAATAAAAGAAAAGATAGAATATCTTTACAATAATGCGGATGAATGTGAAAAAATGTCAAAGAATGCTATTTCATCAGTTTTAAACGGTTTAACATGGGATAATTATGGAGATAGATTGATTGATATATTGGAAAAATGTGCCAAAAACAGGGATTATGAATGAAAGATATTTATCAGAAAATAAATTTTATTTTTGATAAGAAAGATAAAAAGGTATTTTTTTATGTCTTTTTATTTTCTGTTCTAATATCATTAATTGAGGCAGTCGGTGTATCATTAATTATGCCGTTCATGTCTGTGGCAGGTAATTTTGATTTAATACATTCAAATGAATATTATAAAATTGCATATGATCTTTTTAATATTCAATCATCGGTTGATTTTGTGATTTACTTCGGTCTTTTTTTAGTTTTTTATTATATTTTTAGAGGTTTTATTAACCTTTTTTATACTTATAAATTATCAGAATTTTCAGAGGGACGTTTTTATAAAATTTCTTCACGATTGTTTCATCAATATATAAATATGTTTTACAAAGATTTTATAACAAAAAATACTTCAGTATTGACAAAAGTTTTAGTATCTGAAGTTTATAATTTAACACATGTAATATCCTCTATGTTATTAATGATATCTGAACTAATAATTGTAATGGCACTGTATTCTTTAATGCTTTGGGTAGATTGGAAAGTAACATTGGTTTTTACTCTATTTTTAGGATTAAAAGCATTTTTTTTAACCAAAAAACTTACACCTAAAATTAGGGAACTTGGTAATGAAAGAGAGAGTTATCACAAAAAATATTATGAAGTTATTAATACCACATTTCGTAACTTTAAGTATATTAAACTATTGTCAACTAAAATAACAATTTCTGACCAGTTTCGAAAACATAGTTTAGCATATGTTAAAACGAATATTATAGGAGCTACCTTAAGTCAAGTTCCTAAAGTATTTCTCGAAATGATTGGATTTACTATGCTTATTGTTTTAATAACATACATAGTATATAAGGAACAGACAGATATAAGTGGTTTTTTACCAATAATAACAATGTATGTTTTAGCACTTTATAGACTTTTACCCTCTGTTAATAGAATTATGAATAGTTATAATCAAATTAATTTTTATAATAAAACTACCAATATAGTTTTTGAAGAGTTATCATCTAAATTTGAAAAAGATGGTGATGATAAGTTAGTTTATAATAGTAAAATTGAAATAAAAGATCTATCTTATTCGTTTACTGATAGTAAAGTTGTTTTAGATAAAATAAATATGACTATTTGCAAGGGTGATAAGATAGGTATTAAGGGAGAAAGTGGTTCAGGGAAAACTACTTTGGTAGATATGATAATTGGACTTTATAAGCCATCTTTAGGTAATATTCTAGTTGATGGAATAGAGTTGAATGAGAATAATATTTCAAATTGGAGAAGTCATATAGGATATATTCCACAAGCGGTATACTTATTTGAGGGTAGCGTTGCTGAAAATGTTGTATTTGGTAGAGAATACGATGAAGAAAAAATTATTAAAGTATTAAAAGCAGCGAACATATATGACTTTTTGATGACAAAGGGCGGTATTAATACATCAGTAGGAGATGCCGGTGTTATGTTGAGTGGTGGTCAGCAACAAAGAATAGCAATTGCAAGAGCATTATATTCAGATCCAGATATATTAGTTTTAGATGAAGCTACAAGTGCATTAGATGATAAAACAGAAAGTAGTATCATGGAAGAGATATATTCTATTGGTAAGGATAAAACATTGATTATTATCGCACATAGATTAAGTTCCTTGAATGGATGTAATAAAATATTTGAAATTTCTCATGGAAAAATTATAAAAGGATAAAAATGAAAGTATTGCTGCTAGCAGGTGGATATGGAACAAGATTAAGTGAAGAAACAGATATAAGACCAAAACCAATGGTTGAAGTTGGGGGTAAGCCAATTTTATGGCATATTATGAAAATGTATTCACATTATGGTTTTAATGATTTTGTAGTTTTACTCGGTTATAAAGGGTATTATATTAAAGAATATTTTGCAAATTACTATTTACATCAAAGTGATGTTACGTTTGATATGTCAAATGGTAAAATGGAAGTTCACAATAATTCAAGTGAACCATGGAAAGTTACTTTATTAGAGACTGGTATGGATAGTATGACCGGTGGTAGAATAAAAAGAGCTAAAGAGTTCATTGGTAATGAAACATTCATGTTAACATATGGTGACGGCGTAAGTGATGTAAACATAAAAGAGTTAGTAGAATTTCATAAATTGAATAAGACAAAGGCAACTATGACAGCGATTCAGCCTGCTGGTAGATTTGGTGCTTTAGATATAAATTCACACTTAGTAAATGAGTTTGTAGAAAAACCTGCTGGCGATGGCAATTGGATCAATGGTGGATTTATGGTTTGTGAACCAGAAGTTTTGGATCTTATAGAATCTGATTCTACGGTATTTGAACAATATCCTCTTCAAACCCTTGCAGGCAATGGTGAGCTTAGTGCATTTAAACATAATGGTTTCTGGCAGTGTATGGATACACTTAGAGATAAAACAGGATTAAATGAATTATGGGATAATGATAAAGCTCCTTGGAAAATTTGGTAATGAAAAACCTGTTTGGTGGAATATATAAAGATAAAACTGTTCTAGTAACGGGTCATACAGGATTTAAAGGTTCATGGTTAGTATATTGGTTAGATCTCATGGGGGCAAATGTAGTTGGATATTCACTGGAAGCTCCAACAAATCCAAATCATATTTCTTTGTTAGATGTTAATATGGTTTCAATTATTGGTGATATCAGAGACTTAAACAAATTAAATAATGTAATTGAAGACTATAAGCCAGATATTGTATTTCATTTGGCCGCTCAGCCGCTTGTAAGATTATCTTATGAAAATCCAATTGAAACATATGAAACTAATGTAATAGGTACTCTAAAAGTTTTTGAAGCTTGTCGAAAAAATAATGTAAAAGCTATAGTAAATATTACAAGTGATAAAGCATATGAGAATAAAGAATGGATATGGGGTTACAGAGAAAATGACAGTATGGGTGGATATGATCCATACAGTTCATCAAAAGGATGTGCTGATTTACTAGCTAACTCTTACAGAAATTCTTATTTCAATATACAAGAGTATAAGAAAACCCATAGTACACTTCTTGCCTCATGTAGAGCCGGTAATGTAATTGGTGGTGGAGACTGGGCAAAAGATAGATTAATTACGGATATTATGCTTTCTGTATCTAAAGGTAAAAAGGTAAGTATAAGAAATCCACACGCTACAAGACCATGGCAACATGTACTTGAACCACTTAGTGGGTATTTACATGTTGGACAAAAGCTTCTTGAAGAAAAAGTAGAGTTTGGAGACGCTTGGAATTTTGGACCGTCAGATGATGGAAGTATTACAGTAGAAGATGTAGTGAAAAATGTGAAAAAACATTGGGACAAAATAGATTATGAAATTCATAGAGAACCAAATCAATTACATGAAGCAAGTCTACTAAAGCTTGATTGTTCAAAGGCTCATATGACTTTAAAATGGAAAGATGTATGGGATAGTAAAACTACTTTCGAAAAAACGGTTAAATGGTATAAAGCATACTACGATGAAGATAAAACAACTTTAACTTCTCAAGATTTGAAAAGTTATATATCTGATGCAAAAAATAAAGGTTTAGAGTGGACAAAAAATTAAATATTATTTCTACGTATTTAGATGGATTGTTTGTGATAGAACCAAATAAGTTTATTGATGATAGAGGTTCGTTTTCTAGGGTTTATTGTGAAGAAGAACTTAAAGAAATCTCTAATATTTCTATAAAACAGATAAATCATTCTATTAGTAGAAGTAAAGGAACAGTTCGCGGTATGCATTTTCAATATGAACCGAATGCAGAAGTTAAGATGGTAAAGTGTGTTAAAGGAAAAGTTTTTGATGTTGTTATTGATATAAGAAAAGATTCTCCTACATTTTTAAAAACTTTTTCAATAGAATTAACAGATGAGAATCAAAAAATGATATATATACCAAAAGGTTTTGCTCATGGTTTTCAAACACTTGAAGATAATACAGAGTTACTTTATCTTCATAGTACTATTTATATACCATCAAATGAAGGTGCCTTAAATGTAACTGACCCATTATTAAATATAAAGTGGCCATTAGATATAATCAACCTTTCAAAAAGAGATAATGAACACAGATTCTTAGATAATGACTTTAAAGGAATAGAAATAAATGAATTGTAGATTTTGTAAAACTAAATTAAATAATGTATTTGTTGATTTAGTAAATTCGCCTGCATCTAACTCTTTTTTGACAAAAGAACAGTTGGATGAACCTGAAGTTTTTTACCCACTTAAAATATATGTATGTGAAAAATGTAAATTAGTTCAAATAGATGAGTATAAAAAATCAGATGATATATTTGATAAAGATTATGCATATTTTAGTTCTTTTTCAATAAGTTGGTTAGCTCATGCCAAAGAATATGTGGAAAAAATAATTGATAAGTTGTCTTTGGATAATGAGTCTCTTGTAACAGAGATAGCTTCAAACGATGGTTATCTGCTTCAATATTTTAAAGAAAACAATATACCTTGTATTGGAGTTGAACCAACTTCTAGTACAGCTAGTGTTGCAAAAGAAAAAGGTATAGAAGTAATAGAAGATTTTTTTGGTAGCGAATTAGCAAATACACTAAATAAATCGGACCTAATACTTGGTAATAATGTTTTAGCACATGTTCCAGACATAAATGACTTTGTAAAAGGTTTGAAAATTGCACTAAAAGATAATGGAACTATTACCATGGAGTTTCCTCATTTACTAAATATTATAAAAGAGAATCAGTTTGATACAATATACCATGAGCACTTTTCGTATCTGTCTTTTTATACTGTAAAGCAAATATTTGAAAAACAAGGACTCAAGCTGTATGATGTAGAAAAACTTACCACTCATGGTGGAAGCTTGAGAATTTATGCTACACATTTAGAAAATGGAAATAAAAATATTTTAGAAAGCGTAACTGATTTACTGAATGAAGAAAAAGAATTTGGACTTTTTGATATAGATATTTATAAAAATTTTCAAAAAAAGGCAAATAAAGTTAAATATGACTTACTTGATTTTCTATTAAAAGCTAAAAAAGAAAATAAAAAAGTTATAGCATATGGTGCAGCTGCTAAAGGGAACACATTATTAAATTATGTTGGTGTGAAAAATGACATAATAGAGTTTGTTGTTGATAAATCCCCGTATAAACAGGGCAAATATATGCCAGCAAGCCATATCCCAATACTAAATGAAGACAATATAGAACAATACAAGCCTGATTACATACTAATTTTACCATGGAATATAAAAGATGAAGTTATTGAACAGCTTAATTATGTAAAAGCATGGAATTGTAAATTTGTCATCGCTATTCCTACCTTAAAAGTAATAAATTGAAAATACTTGTTACAGGTGCGACTGGATTTATTGGTAATTATGTAATAAAAGAATTACTTAAACATGATAATTTAAATATAGTCGCAACTTCTAGAAATATTAATAAAGCTATGGAATGTTCCTGGTTTAATAATGTGCAATATATACAGTATGATTTAAATAAAAATAGTGATGAAAATCTTTATGAGTTTTTTGGTAAACCTGATGCTGCAATACATTTAGGTTGGGAAGGGCTTCCTAACTATAATGATTTAGTGCATATTGAAAATAACTTATATAATAATTATTATTTTTTAAAGAATTTAATTTCAAATGGTTTAAAAAATATTTCTATCACTGGTACTTGTTTTGAATATGGTATGATTAATGGAGAGTTAAATGAAGATATGAATACACTACCATCAAACTCGTATGCTATAGCAAAAGATACATTGAGGAAATTTACTGAAGAATTACAAAAAAATTATAAATTTGATTTAAAATGGATTAGATTATTTTATATGTATGGAAAGGGACAATCCAAAACATCACTATTATCTTTGCTAGACAAAGCTATTGAAGATGGAGATACTGAATTTAATATGTCAGGTGGAGAACAATTACGGGACTATTTACATGTTTCGCAAGTTTCGTCAAATATTGTAAAAATTGCAAAACAAAATGAGATTACTGGAATAATTAATTGTTGCAGTGGGAAAGCTATATCAATTAGGAGTTTAGTAGAAAATTATTTATCTGAAAATAATTATAATATGAAATTAAACTTAGGCTATTATAATTATCCAAGCTATGAGTCGATGGCTTTCTGGGGTAATAGAAATAAATTATTAAAAATAAAAGGATGAATGTGGACAAAATAAAAAAATTTGAGCAAGAAAGAAAAGAAAGAATCAGTGGTTATTCAAATAATAAATTATTGAAGGAGACTGCAAATAAATTTATGATTGAAAGTACAATGCCACAATATTCATATAATTTTTCATGGATGGGACGACCAATTATACAATATCCGCAAGATATGGTAGCCATGCAAGAATTGATTTGGGAAATAAAACCGGATTTAATAATTGAAACTGGCATAGCACATGGCGGTTCTTTGATTTTTTATGCATCTATTATGGAACTTTTAGGAAAAGGTGAAATATTAGGAATTGATATAGATATTAGAGATCATAATAAAAAGGCAATAGAAGAACATCCTATGAGTAAAAGAATTAGCATGATTCAAGGTTCAAGCATTGATGAAAGTATCGTAAAGCAGGTGAAAAAATTTGCTGAGGGCAAAAATACTGTTATGGTTTGTCTGGATTCTAATCATACTCATGAACATGTTTTAAAAGAGTTGGAAGCTTATGCTGATTTAACTTCAAAAAATAGTTATTGTGTTGTATTTGATACTATTGTTGAAGATTTACCTGCTGGGTTTTACCCTGATCGGCCATGGGATGTGGGAGATAATCCAAAAACCGCAATATTTGAATTTTTAGAAACAAATGACAACTTTATAATAAATGATGAAATTGATAATAAACTTTTAATTTCTGTTGCTCCAAGTGGCTATTTAAAAAGAGTAAAATAGTATGTCAAAAGTATCTATATGTATTCCTGTTTATAATAGAGATGAATTAATTAAAAAAGCTCTTGAATCTTCTATGAATCAAACATATAGTGATATAGAAATTGTTGTTTGTGATAATTGTAGTACTGATAGAACGAAAGAAGTGGTTCTAGAATATGCTAAAAAAGACAGTAGAATAAAGTTTTTTGAAAATGAAGAAAATATTGGTGCTTTGAGAAATTTTAAAAAAACTATAGAACTAGCTACTGGTGATTTTGTTGTTTTATTAGGTAGTGATGATTGGTTGTCTGAAGATTTTATAGAAAGTAGAATGAAAGGTTTTAAATTATTTCCTGATGCTGCCTTTATCTCTGGACCTATGACTACAAATACAATATTTGATGACAATACATATAAAAAAAATATAGACTATATTTATAATTCTTCTAAATTATCAAAGGAATATGTATATAAAAATTTTTACAAAAAATTTCTAATTAGTTACTTTTGTTTATTTAGAAAAGATGACATACTAAATAACTTTGCGACTGATTTTGAAAACGAAATGAATTGGGAAATATATAAAACAGGTTATGGATTAGATTTAATAAATTGTTTGAATATTTTGAAAAAATACGATTATATGTATTATATTGGAAGTGGTGTTTACAATTTTGGTAACCCAAGTGACAGAGAATCTGAGAGCATAGTTAATGATAATATGAATATTAATGAACCAATTACTAAATTGATAGAGGATTATATATATGTTACTTACTTGTTTAATGAATATTACAAGTCTTTAGAATTAGATTATATAGCTAAAGAATTTGTAAATTATAAATTCTTACAACTAATGTATGAATTACTTAAATCCAGAATCTTGTTTCATAAAAATATTTTAGTTTTTATAAATATAATGAATGTCTCAAAATTAAGTATTTTTTTAACAGTTTTAAAAATGCCATTTTATATTTTTTATAGATTATATAGATTTAATATTAGAAAAAAATATGGTGTTGAAAGGAACTAGAATGATAACAAATCAATTGACAATAGTAATTCCAACATATAATAGACATAAGTATTTAAATAGAATTTTAAGCTACTATAAAAACTTTCAATTTAATAATATTTTAGTAATAGACTCAACTATTGAAGAATTTGATAACAAAGATGAATATAATATTGAGTATTTTCATTACCCAAATATAAGTTTTTCAGAAAAAATGTTAGATGCAATCAATAAAGTAAAAACAGAGTATATGGTGGTTTGTGCTGATGATGATTTTATTCTTTTAGATGCTTCATTGAAGTGTGTTGAATTTTTAGATAATAATCCTGAGTATGTTTCATGTTCAGGAACATTTGTGACATTTTATACAGAGTATCTTGAGAACTATAATTTTCTAAGTTTGGATGTTAATGAATTTAAAGAGTATAGTAATAAAAATTTATTAGATAGAATTGATTTTCATTTTAATAATTACTATACATTAATGTATTCAATTCATAGAACAAAAGTGTTTAAAAATTTTATAGATGATTTTATAGATATAAATCAACCTTTTTTAAGAGAAGTTGGACAATCATTTTATACTTTAGCGCAGGGTGGAAATAAAGTTTTACCATTTTTTTATGGTGCTAGAGAGTGTATGAAAGGTGAATCTGAGGGACAAACGAATGATAACCTTGAAGTTGTATCAAGTAACAAAAAATATGAAGATGAATATAACTTATTTTATTCAAAAATTTTAAACATTTTAAAGAAATACAATGGAGAAAATAATTTTATACATATTGTCGATAAAGCGATATCCGATTATAAAGAACAATGTATAGTATCTAAGCCTAATCCATCTAAAATTTTTTTAAAAAAAATATTTAGTTTTTTTGATTACATGAAAAAAAAACATACATATAAGCATAAATCTTTATTAAACTTGGAATCATTTACATCTGCTGAAGGTAATCTTAACCAATGGCTTATAATAGAAAAAATCATTAAAAAATATAAATAAAAGGTAAATAAATTGAAAAAATTTTTAAGTTATATGAAAATTATTATACCAGATTCTGTAAAAGCAATAATAAAAAAGTTAATACCTCTTGGGTTAATAAAAAAATATAGAAGTAAAACTTATATCATAGATCTTGTTGGTTCTTGTAATTTAAAATGTCCTTCATGTCCGAGTGGTAGTTATATGAAGATGAACCCTTATGGATATATGAATGAAGATCTTTTTGAAAAAATAGTCAAAAGAATTTCTATTGAAGACCCTTTTACAACTGTTGCCTTATATAATTGGACAGAGCCAATGCTACATACAAAATTACCAGAATTCATACAAATTTTAAATAAATATGAATTACAATCAACCTTAAGTAGTAATTTAAATATACTTAAAAATGTTGAAAATTTTGCTAAATCTAATCCAACTCATTTGACAATTTCATTATCGGGCTTTACACAAGATATCTATGAAGTTGGACATAGAGGTGGAGATATTGAAATAGTAAAAGAAAATATGAGTGTACTAAGTAGAGCTTTGAAAAAATATAACTCAAGTACAAATGTAACAGTATACTATCATAAATATAAGCATAATACTCACGAAGTTAAAATAATGCAAAAGTTTGCTGAGGATTTAGGTTTTAACTTTGGATCTGGATGGGCATATTACATGCCTATTGAAAGAGTTTTAGAATATAAAAATAATAAATTGATTGCTGAGGAAAAAAAGTTTATAAAAAATAATATAGCTTTAGATTTAAATAATGTTATTGAGAAGTCAATGCAATTTAAAAATGAAGAATGTAGTTTGCAAGAAAATATTATAACTATGAATCATAAGGGAGATATTCAACTATGCTGTGGTGTCTATGATTACAATAAATTCACAATAGGACATTACCTAGATATGAGTACAGATGAAATCATAAGAAAAATTAAGCAAAATTCTTTTTGCAAAACATGTAAAGCAAATGCTTTACATGTTTACTCTACATGGCATAATTATCCTGAATTACAAGATGTTTTTAATAAAAATGCTGAAGATAATTTAAATGTTTAACACGTTGTTTATAAGTGAAAATCTTTCCGAAAATAGTCATACTGATGATACGATTTCAGGGGTAGAAGCAAATGTTAACTTAATTGAAAAAATTAACTATACAGAAATGTATGAAACTAATGGAAAAATATATTTTGAAAAATATATTTTGAAAAAGATAGAAGAAAAAAATGTTGAATTGTTGATTTTTGCAATTGGTGCAGGAATGATTATAGACATCTTCTTTTTAAAAAAAATAAGTGAATGCTTTGATCTTAAAATTATTACGATGTTTTCTGATAGTGAACACTTATTTGAATCTAATGACAGGTATTATGCTCAAACATCAGATTTAACATGGTTGTTGAGTCCATCAACTGAAGAATTATTCAATTTATATGATATAAACTCAGTATGGACACAAGGCTTTGACAAAAATAGATACCCAAAAAAAGAACTTACTAAGTCTATAGATATTTCGTTTATTGGTGGAATAAATAGAAGTAATAGGCTTGAGTATATTGATTTTTTAAGAGAGAACGGTATAAATGTTGAACTGGCTGGTTATGGAACAGATAGAGGGCTTATAAGTGTTGAAGAGAAAAATGAAATAGTTTACAAAAGTAAAATAAATTTAAATTTTACTGGTGTTGAAAATGAAGATAAGAAAATATTTAAAAGAGTAAAACAGCCAAAAGGAAGACCTATGGAAATATCAATGCTTGGTGGCTTTACTTTGAGTGAGTATTCTTATGGTATAGAAAAAATGTTTGATGTTAACAAAGAAATAGATATATTTCATGATAAAGAAGAACTTTTAGAAAAAATTAAGTTTTATTTAGCAAATGAAAAAAGTCTTGAAGAAAAAGCTCAGTGTGCATATAATAGAGCATTCAGAGAGTATGAAACAAACAACAGCTTTTTAAAAGTCTTAGACGCGTTGGAAAAAATAAAGTATGTTAATAAAACATATTTTATAGATGATAATTTTGCTAAAAGATTTACAAGTACACGTTTTTATTATATGACTAAGTTTTTGATAATTGGTGAATTAAAGGCTTCTTTTGATGAGATTAAAACAATAATAAAATACAAAAATATAACTTTTAAGAATTTTTATTTTGATATTCCAAGGGGTATATTCCATGTATTAGATAAGAAAATTATTTATACAAGAAAAATTGTAAACTTTTTAAGAACGAAATAAATTATTAAAGGGATTAGATGACTCATATTCAAAAAGTATATGTAGATTGATACATGCAAGGTAATATAAAAAAATATTTAATTATGGCTTTATAATGGCTATATATCAAAGGAAGTGTTAATTTGATTTTTGATTATCTTATAGTCGGTGGTGGCATTATTGGTTTAACTATTGCTTACGAATTAATTGAATCTAATCCAAAATTAAAAATAGCTATTGTTGAAAAAGAAAACGATGTAGCAAAACATGCTAGCGGTAGAAATAGTGGTGTTTTGCATGCAGGATTTTACTACAGTGCAAATAGTTTAAAAGCGAAATTTACTGTAGAAGGAAATAAACTTATGAAACAATTTTGTAAAGATAATGATATTTTTATTAATGAAACTAAAAAAGTAGTTGTTGCGAATGATGAAAATGAACTTCTTGGGCTTCATGAACTCCAAAAGCGGGCAGAGTTAAATGGAGTAGATACTAAAATTATTTCAGAAGTAAAACTGAAGAAAATTGATTCAAATGCAAAAACATATAAAGAAGCTCTTTATTCACCTTCAACAGCATCTGTAGATCCTAAAGTTGTATGTATTAAATTGAAAAATAATCTACAAAAGATGGGAATAAAGTTTTATTTTAATAAAAAATTTCAAGATATTGATTTTGAATATAAATACTTAATTAACGCAGCAGGAGCTTATGCCGACAAAATAGCTCAAAAGTTTGGATTAGCACAAAATTATACTATGCTTCCTTTTAAAGGTATATATCTCAAATATATGGATGATAAAACATCTATTCAAACAAATATTTATCCTGTGCCAAATCTAGAGAAGCCATTTTTAGGAGTTCATTATACTATAACTGTTGATGGAAGTATTAAGATAGGTCCTACTGCTATTCCTGCTTTCTGGAGAGAAAATTATAAAGGATTTAATAACTTTAATCTAAATGAAATGGTGGAAATTTTATATTACGAAAGTAAGTTGTTTTTGCTTAATTCATTTAATTTTAGGAGTTTAGCTATAAGTGAAATGAAAAACTATATTAAAGCTATTTTCATTAAAAAAGCTAAAAATATGGTGTATGAAATTGGAGACAACTTTAAATCTCTTCCAGCTGGCATTAGGTCTCAACTTTTAAATACTCAGACAAATGAGTTAGTACAAGATTTTGTTGTAGAGCATACCAAAAATTCAACACATATTTTAAATGCTGTGAGCCCAGCTTTTACATGTTCATTCGCATTTGCAAAATATATTGTTGAAGAGGTAAATCAGAATAGGAGTACGAATAATGAATAATTATATAAATAAGCATATAAATGAATCTATAGAGGTGAAAAAACAAATTTTAGACAATATAAATATTATTAATAATATTTTAAAAGCTTCTCAGGTTTGTATAAAAGCGTATAAAGATAATAAAAAAATATTGATTGCTGGTAATGGTGGAAGTGCTGCAGACGCACAGCATATTGCAGGTGAACTTGTAAGTAGGTTTTATTTTGACAGGCCAGGACTTGCAGCAGTTGCTCTGACCACTGATACTTCAATATTAACTGCTATTGGGAATGACTATGGATACGAAAAAATTTTTTCAAGACAAATAGAAGCTAATGGAGATTGTAATGATATCTTCATAGCTATTTCAACATCTGGTAATTCTAAAAATATTATAGAGGCCATTGTAGAGTGCAAGAAAAAAGGAATAACTACCATAGGACTTACCGGAAATGAAAATTGTCAAATAGATGAGTTATGTGATATTTGTATAAAAGTTCCATCAAGTTCTACACCAAGAATTCAAGAATCTCATATATTAATAGGACATATATTATGCGCAATTATTGAAGAAGAAATATTTGGAGATAAATTTTAATGGAAGCAATAATTTTAGCTGGTGGATTTGGCACAAGACTGCAAAGTGTAGTGAAAGATGTTCCTAAACCTATGGCTGATATAAATGGAAAACCTTTTTTAGAATATATTTTGAATATGTTGTCAAAACAGGGTGTTACCGATGTAGTGTTTTCCGTGGGATACAAAGCTGATATTATAAAAAAGTATTTTGGTCATAAGTATAAAAATATAAATATTAATTATTCTATTGAAGAAATAGCACTAGGTACAGGTGGAGCTATTAAAAAATCGTTAGATATGTGTAAAGAAAAGGATGTATTAGTCTTAAATGGAGATACATATTTTGATGTAAGCTTAAACGAACTTTTTGATAAATATAAAGAATTAGACTGTAGCTTAATTTTATCTTTAAAAGTTATGCATAATTCGAATAGATATGGTAGTGTAATTGTTGAAAATAATTATATAAAGAGTTTTACTGAAAAAAAATACAAAGAAAAAAGTTTGATAAATGGAGGTGTTTATATCATTAATAAAAACTTATTTACTAATAGCATATTAAATGGTACATTTTCATTTGAAAGTGATTTCTTAGAAAAAAATGTCAATAATCTTAAATTTGGTTTTTTAATCTCTAATGGTTATTTTATTGATATAGGAATACCGGAAGATTATGAAAAAGCTAAGCTAGATTTACAATAATGACAAAAGCACTTTTTTTAGACAGAGACGGAATTATTAATGTAGATAAAAAGTATGTGCATAAAAAAGATGAATTTGAATTTACAGATGGTATTTTTGAATTTTGCAAATACTTTATGGATAATGGTTTTTTGATTTTTGTTATAACAAATCAAGCAGGTATTGGAAGAGGATATTATACTGATAATGACTTTTTGACTTTGACAGAATGGATGAAAGGTGAATTTAAACAGAACAATATATTTATTAAAGATGTGTATCATTGCCCACATCATTCGGAGAAAGGTATAGGAAAATATAAAATAGATTGTAATTGCAGGAAACCTAAACCAGGAATGATTTTGAGCATAGCTGATAAATATAGAATAGATTTAAATTACTCTATATTAGTTGGGGATAAAAAAAGTGATATTGAAGCAGGAATTCGTGCCAAGATAAAAAATAATTTTTTAATAAAAAGTGAATATCAAAATGAGTATGATTTTAAAACTATTAAAGATTTACTAGACCATTTGAAGGAAATAAAAATATGATCTTATCAAGAACACCACATAGGATATCATTTTTTGGTGGAGGCACCGACTACCCAGAATACTACCGTGAATATGGTGGAAAAACGTTAGGCGTGGCTATAGATAAATACTCATATTTAAATGTTAGGAAGCTTCCACCATTTTTTGATTATAAACATCGTATAGTTTATTCAAAACAAGAAAATGTAGTTAATTTGGATGATATAGTTCATCCTTCGGTACGAGAAACTTTAAAATATATGCAAGTCAACAGTGGTATTTCTATCCATCATGATGGTGATATCCCCGCTAGAAGTGGAATGGGATCAAGTTCCTCTTTTACTGTCGGTTTGATAAATAGTATAAATGCATTAAATGGAAAAATGAGTTCAAAAGATGAATTAACTCAAAAATCAATTCATATAGAACAGAATCTTATAAAAGAAAATGTTGGCTCACAAGACCAGGCTTTTGCTGCACATGGTGGCTTAAATATTATAAATTTTTTACAAAATGGTAAAATAAGTGTTACACCAATAATTATGAAGAAGAACAGGATGATTACATTTCAAGATAATATTATGCTGTTTTTTAGTGGTATATCTAGAACTGCTTCAGATGTAGTGGTAGAACAGATAAATAAAACTTCTATAAATGTCCCAAATTTAAACAAGATGAAAGATTTAGTTGATGAAGCACATGATATTTTAATTTCAAATAGAAACTTAAATGAGTTTGGTGAATTATTAAATACTACTTGGGAGTTGAAGAAATCTTTATCTAGTAAAGTTACAAATAAACAAATAGATGATATGTATAATAGGGCAATAAAAGCTGGAGCTATTGGTGGTAAGTTGCTAGGTGCAGGAGGTGGCGGTTTTATGTCATTTTATGTTGAAAAAGAAAATCAAGAAGCTGTAAAAGAAGCTTTGCACGATTATTTATATATACCATTTAACTTTGATTTTGAAGGGTCGAAAATAGTAGTATATGAACCAAATTATAAGGACAAATAAAATATGAATTATGAATTAGCTTACTCAACATTTGATCAGGCAGAAAAAGATGCAATGTTTCAAGTAATAGAAAGTGATATGTTTACAATGGGTAAAAATGTCAAACAGTTTGAAAAAGAATTTTCAAGTTTTTTTGGAAAAAAATATGCTGTTATGGTGAACTCCGGTAGCTCAGCAAATTTAGTAGGGTTAGCAGCATTATTTTACAAGAAAGAAAATCCTCTAAAAAAAGGTGATGAAGTTATTGTTCCATGTGTGTCATGGGCTACCACATATTATCCACT
Organism: Sulfurimonas sp.; assembly: GCF_041563495.1. Taxonomy (GTDB): domain Bacteria; phylum Campylobacterota; class Campylobacteria; order Campylobacterales; family Sulfurimonadaceae; genus Sulfurimonas. The sequence goes on along the minus strand of NZ_JBFFMZ010000001.1, from coordinate 171,328 downwards.
TCAACAATATGGTTTAAAACTAAAATTTGTAGATATTGAACTTGATACTTTAAACTACGATATTGAAGAACTTAAAAAGGCAGTTACAAAAAATACTAAAATGATTGTTACTGTTTCAGTGCTTGGTAATCCAAATTATTATGATGAGATAGAAAAACTATGTGAAGATAATAATATTGTATTGTTTGATGATAATTGCGAATCAATGGGAGCTAAATATAATGGTAAGTTTACAGGTACTAGTGGACTTATTAACACATATTCTACATTCTTTTCTCACCATATTTCAACTATGGAGGGTGGTTTAATATTAACGGATGATTTTGAGATATATTCATTATGTAAATCACTTAGAAATCATGGATGGACAAGAGATCAGGATGAAAATAGCCCGATTTATGAGAAAAAAGATGATGATTTTTTTGAAGCATATAGATTTATACTTCCAGGATATAACGTAAGGCCAGGAGAGCTTCAAGGTGCTTTAGGATTACAACAAATAAAAAAATTACCCGATATGATAATTCAAAGAAGAAAAAATGCAGCGTATTTTGAAAGTAAATTTAAAAATGATGATAGGTTTATAATTCAAAGGGATACAGGAGAAAGTTCTTGGTTTAGTTTTGCAATGATTATTCATCCAGATAGTAATTTAGATAGAGAAGTAGTATTTAAAGCACTAAGTGATGCTGAAATTGGATATAGAATTATTACTGGCGGGAATTTTTTGGAACATGATGTTATTAAATATTTTGATTATGAAGTGACTAAATCAGATAATGCGAGTTATGCACATAACAATGGCTTTTTTGTAGGAAATTCACCTCATGATTTAACTAAAGAGATAGATATTTTATATATGGCGCTAAAAGGTTTATAATTGCTATATATATCTTCTGCATGTGTAAAACAAAATAGCATTATTGATTCAATAATTGCACTAAAAAATATTACCAAAAATATTGAGCTGTCTGGCGGAACAAAAATACAAAATAATATGCTGAAAAGTATTGTTGAATTAAGAAAAACAGATATGTTTAGTTTTTTAGTTCATAGTTATTTTCCTCCACCGTCTGAAGATTTTGTATTGAACTTTGCAGACACATCAAGTAAAACAAGAGACTTTATTATTAAGAGTATGAAGTATGTAAACGACTTGGATATAGAGTATTACTCTATACATGCAGGATTTAAAAAAGAATTTAATATTGAAAATGAATTACTAATAGATGGAAAAGATTCGTTTAGTATAGATGGAATTAAGGAAAATATTTTTTGGTACTATTCAATTTTTGAAAAAAAGCTTGCATTAGAAAATTTATTTCCAAATGGACAAAATGAAACTTGTTTTGGATCTCATATTGATGAAATAATAGAAATTATGGATTTAGATAAAAGAGTATATTTGCTTTTGGATTTAGGACATTTGAAAATATCAGCTAGATTTTATGGATTTGATTACTTAAAAGCGGTAAACTTACTTTTCAGTAATTATTCAAACAGAATACTTGAAATTCATTTATCAGAAAACAACGGATTAGAAGATGATCATAATATGATCTTTTCTGACAGTATTCAATATATGATACTAGAGAAGTATAAAAAAAATATAATGGATAATAACATTAATTTGGTGATTGAAGCTAGGGGATATAACATTCAAGAATTGAAAAAATGCTATAATCTAATTAACAATATGATAGGAGAAAAAAAATGAGTTCAAATATATTGGTTACAGGTGGTGGGGGTTACTTAGGCTCAGTTATGGTTCCAGAATTACTCAAGTTAGGTCATAAAGTTACAGTCTTAGATACATTCATGTTTGGTCAAAACTCACTGGCTGATGTGTGCCATCTTGATAATTTCAATGTAGTTAAAGGTGATGCTAGAGATAAGTCACTTTTAAAATCATTAACTAAAGAGCAAGATATAATTATTCCATTAGCTGCACTTGTTGGTGCTCCGTTATGTAATCGTGATGCTATTGGTACAGTTACAACAAATAGAGATGCAGTTCAAACATTATCAGATGTTTTATCAAAAGAACAAAGAGTTTTAATGCCAATTACTAATAGTGGTTATGGTGTTGGTCAAGATGGTATATATTGTACGGAGGAAACACCATTAAATCCAATTTCTACATATGGACAAACTAAAGTTGATGCAGAAAAGATCATTTTAGAGAGAGAAAACTCTATGAGTTTTAGACTTGCTACAGTATTTGGTATGAGCTCAAGAATGAGATTAGATTTACTTGTAAATGATTTTACATATAGAGCTGTAAATGATGGTTTTATTGTGATTTTTGAAGGTCATTTTAAAAGAAACTATATTCATATTCGTGATGTTGCAAATGCTTTTATCCATGGTATAGATAATTTTGATACTATGAAAGGTGAGGCTTATAATGTAGGTTTGTCTGATGCCAATCTTTCAAAACTAGAGTTGTGTGCAAAGATTAAAGAGCATGTACCGAACTTTACAATTATGGAAGCGGAAATTGGAAAAGACCCAGATCAACGAAATTACATAGTTTCAAATGATAAAATAGAAGCAACAGGATTTAAACCCCAGTTTAGCCTTGATATGGGTATAAAAGAGCTTTTAAAGGGATATACAATTATAAATAATAGTAAGTTTGCCAATGTTTAATCAAGATTCTGCAATATATGTGGCTGGTCACACTGGTTTACTTGGCAGTGCTTTAGTTAAAGTACTGAATAATGATGGATATAAAAATATTATTACCAGGTCACATAATGAGCTAGAATTAACTGATAAATCTAAGGTTGAGCACTTTTTCAAGGAAAATAAAATTGACTTTATATTTTTATGTGCCGGTAAAGTAGGTGGAATAATTGGCAATAAAACTAATCCAGCTTCTTATTTACATGAAAATTTACTGATTCAAGATAATATATTTGAGATGGCAAATAAATACGAAGTTCAAAATGTTATTTTTTACGGTTCATCTTGTACTTATCCAAAAGTCTGCAAACAACCAATGAAAGAAGAATATTGGTTAACAGGTCCGATTGAAGAGACAAGTATGGGTTATGCAGCTGCTAAAATAGCAGGTATAATTGGATGTAAATCATACAATACTCAATATAATACAAATAGATTTATTTGTGTTGTACCAAATTCTATATATGGTGCCAACGATAACTTTGATTTAGAAAACTCTCATGTGTTTTCGGCTCTCATAAGAAAGATAGATACAGCAAAACAAGAAAACAAAGATAGTTTAACTTTGTGGGGTAGTGGAAATCCAAGAAGAGAATTTATCTATAGTGAAGATGTAGCAAGTGCATCTATCTTTTTAATGCAAAATACTGAAAAATTGGAAAATAATCATTATAACCTTGGTTCAGGCACTGACTATTCTATTAAAGAGTTAGCTGAAGCTATTTCAAAAGTTGTAGGATATGAAGGTAAAATTGAGTGGGATAGTGAAAAACCAGACGGCACGATGAAAAAACTACTAGACAGTAGTAAATTTTTAGCACTTGGCTGGAAACCAAAAGTTAAGTTTATAGATGGATTAAAATCAACTTATCAATGGTATAAGGAAAATTATGAGTAACATACAACAGTTAAAAGAAAAATCAAAATTTATAAGATGTGAAACTCTTAAAATACATAAAATAGCACCGGAAACAAGAGTTGCTTCATCTTTATCTCCGATAGAAATTTTTGTGTCTTTATATTATGGAGATATACTAAATTTTAATCCAAAAGATCCAAGAGATAACAATAGAGATAGATTTATTATTTCTAAAGGGCATGGTTCTATATCTATGTATCCTCTTCTTGCAGATGTTGGTTTCTTTGATAAGAACGAATTAGATAATGTTTGTAAAGATGGTACATTCTTAGGTGGTATTCCAGATCCTATCATTCCCGGGTATGAAACAGTAAATGGTTCATTAGGTCATGGTTTAGGAGTAGGATGTGGTATAGCAGTTGCCCTTAAAACTAAAGGAAATAAACAAAATGTAGTTGTGTTAACTGGGGATGGTGAACTAAATGAAGGTTCAAATTGGGAAGCTATAATGTTTGCTCCTCAACATAATCTTGATAATGTTACTTTAATAGTAGATTATAACAAGGTCTCTATGCTTGATTTTAGTAAAAATATTATAAATATGAATTCATTAAACGATAAGTTTAAGGCGTTTAATTGGAACGTTTACGAAATAGTAGATGGTCACGATGTTGAAGAGGTGTATTCAACATTAAAAGAAGCAATAAAGGATAGAGATAATAAACCAAAAGTAGTAATTGTAAATACCATAAAGGGAAAAGGTGTTCCATTTTTAGAGACACACTCTTTAAGTCATATACTTTCTGTTAAACCAGATGATATAGACACTTTAATAGAGGAAATTCAAAATGCAGATTAAAGCTATGAGAGACACTTTTTTAACTTCTTTATATGAGAAAATGAAAAGTGATAAAACTATATTTTTTGTTGCAGCTGACTTTGGTGCTCCAATACTGGACAAAATTAGAGAAGATTATCCTGATAGATTTATAAATGTTGGAATTGCTGAGCAAAACCTTGTAAATGTAGCTACAGGTTTGGCTTTAGAAGGGTTTACTGTATATGCCTATGCAATTGCTCCATTTATCACTATGAGATGCTATGAACAAATAAGAGTAAATATATCAGTACTCTCGCATGTAAGACCTATGAATATAAATTTAATTGGAGTTGGTGCAGGAGTTAGTTATGCTATGAGTGGACCTACTCACCATTGTTTAGAAGATTTATCTATTATGAGTACATTGCCTAATATGGAAGTGTTTTCTCCAAGTGATTATATGACGGCAGAAGCTTATGTACAAAGAACACTATCTATAAAGAAACCAAAATATGTAAGATTTGATGCTAAACCAATGATAGCTTTAAAAGATGATATTCAAGATTTTGATAATGGATTTAGAGTTTTACAAAAAGGCAAAAAGTTAGCTATTATCTCTACAGGGTATATGAGTCAAAAAGCTATGGAAATAGCTAAAGAATTTGATATAACACTTATAGATTTATATTTTATTAATACTTACGATAAAAGTAAATTAGCGAAATTATTAAAAGATATTAATACTATTATAACGATTGAAGAGGCATTTAAAAGTAGCGGCGGTTTAGATGCTCAAATAAACTTTAATTTTAAAGATAAAAAAATTGTTAATTTAGGATTTGAAAAAAAATATACTTTTGAAATAGGAAGTCGTGAGTTTGTTCATGAAGAAAATGGGTTGGGTGATAAAGATATAAGAGAAGAGATTAAAAAGGCTCTGCAATGGTAGATATTGTATTTGTAAATCCTGGTGACAGAAAAGCAGTATTTCAAGATTTGGGCAAAGATTTAACAGCTATAGAACCTCCATTCCAAATAGCATCCTATGCTGCTTTTCTCAGAAATGAAGGTTATACGGTAGCTATAATAGATTCAAATGCTGAAAATATTTCTCCTGATGAGACAGCTAAAAAAATAAAAAAGTTAAACCCTCTTTTAGTAGCAGTCATAGTTTATGGAAATCAACCATCTGCGAGTACTCAAAATATGACTATAGCAGGTCGTATTGTTACAGCAGTTAAAGAATACACAAATAGTAAAGTAGTTATGGGTGGACTTCACCCTTCAGCACTTCCTAAAAGAACTATAGAGGAAGAAAATGCAGATTTTGTTATAGAAGGTGAAGAACAGATTCCTTTAAAGGAATTGATAGCGTGTATAAAAAGTGATAATGATTTATCAAAAGTCAGTGGACTTTGGTACAAAGAAAATAACGAAATTAAAAATAACGCAAAACCAAAACTCATAGATAATTTAGATAAATATTTGCCAATTGCTGCTTGGGATTTACTCCCAATGGAGAAGTATAGAGCTCATAACTGGCATTGTTTTGATAATATTGAAAATCGTATGCCTTATGGAGCTATATATACATCACTTGGTTGTCCATATAAATGTACTTTTTGTTGTATAAATGCTCCATTTGGAGGAAATAGTATAAGATATAGAAGTCCTAAGCTGGTAGTTCAGGAGATGGAACTATTAAATAAAAAATATGGTATAAAAAATATAAAAATAATTGATGAGATGTTTGTTCTTGATGAACGACACTATATGAAGATAATTGATTTACTGATAGAAAAAGATTTAGATTTAAATATATGGGCTTATGCAAGAGTAGACACTATACATGAAAATACTTTATCTAGAATGAAAAAAGCTGGGTTTAACTGGTTAGCATTAGGAATAGAGTCAGCAAATGCAGAAGTAAGAGATGGTGCCTCTAAAAAGATGAAGGTAAAAGATATCCAGAGCATAGTAACTAAGATTCAAGATAAAGGTATAAGAGTAATAGGAAACTATATATTTGGTTTACCAGATGATACTTTAGAATCTATGCAAGATACACTAGATATGGCAAAAGAGTTAAACTGTGAGTTTGGAAACTTTTATTGTGCTATGGCATATCCGGGCTCAGAACTTTATAATATAGCTTTGAAAGAAGGCTTAGAATTACCGAAAGAATGGACAGGGTATTCTCAACACTCTTATAACATTCAACCGCTACCATCAAAAACAGTGAGTGCTAAAGATATAGTACTCTTTAGAGATAATGCTTTTCATGAATATAATAGTAATCCAAAATATTTGGACATGTTGGAAAAAGAATTTGGATTAGATGTAAGGGAGCATATGGAAGAGATTACTAAAACTAGATTGAAAAGAAAAATTCTTGAAAATTAGTTTTAATAATGAATAAATATGAATATTTTCTTGAGTTATTATGAGTAAAAAAATATTAATAGTAACTAATAATTATTTACCTGGTTATAAAGCTGGAGGGCCTGTAAAATCTATTTCATCGATATGTAATATTTTGAAAGATAAGTATAATTTTACTGTTCTTACATCTAATTGTGATTTTGGAGAGAATAATGTATATGACAATGTGGAGTTTGATAAACCAATAAGGTTTCACGGATATAAAGTTATATACTTATCTAAAATAAATTTTAATACTATTAAATTATCTATAAACAATTGTTTACCAGACGTAGTTTATTTGAATAGTTTTTTTTCAAAATTTACACAGGTAATATTATTTCTGAAAAAAATTGGATTAATAAATACTAAAATTATTTTAGCACCAAGAGGTGAATTGTCTGATGGTGCTTTATCAATTAAGAATGTTAAGAAAAAACTATTTTTAAAAGTTTCTAAATTTCTATGTTTATATGATAGTGTCGTATTCCATTCAACAGATAAAATAGAGACTGTAGATATACAAAAATTATTTCCTAACAAAGTAAATTGTATTGCAAATTTAACAACTATAAATGAACAATCATTTGAAGGTATTAAAAAAAATAAAAATGAGATAAAAATTATTTTTTTATCTAGAATATCAAGAAAAAAAAATCTCTTTTATGCATTAGAAATATTGCGTAAATATAAATTTCAAGGTAATATAGTTTTTGATATCTATGGAACAATAGAAGATGAAAATTATTGGAATGAATGCCTAGAACAACTTTCATTTATGGATAATAATATAATTATTAAATATAAATCTCCAGTAAAACCCGAAAATGTTTCAAAAATAATGAGCCAATATCATATGTTTTTTTTACCAACTAAAAATGAAAACTTTGGACATGCTATTGTAGAAGCAATGCAAATAGGGTTAATACCATTGATAAGTGATCAAACCCCTTGGATTGATTTAGAATATCAAAAGGCTGGTTATTCAATAAGTTTAGAAAACCAAAAAGACTTTGTTCTCGCAATTTCAACTGTTTTAAAATATTCTCAAAGTGAATATTTGGAAATATCAAACAATGTAAAAGAATATGTTAATAGTAAATTAAATAATGATAAGTTAATAATTGAATATATTAATATGTTCAATTATAACTAATTGCAAAAAAGCTTTATTTTGAATATAAATAATAATTTAACTAATGTATTGAATTTTTTAAGATGGACAGCTGCATTTTTTGTTGTTTCAGGACATTTAAGGTCTTTTATCTTTCTAGATTATCAAAGTATTGACAGTATGAATAAAACTATTTTTATTAAATTTTTTTATTTTATTACAGGATTTGGACATCAGGGCGTTATAGTTTTTTTTGTAATTTCTGGATATTTAGTTGGTGGAAAAATTCTTAATGAATATATCTATAATAAAATTGATGTATTCTTTATAAAAAAATATTTTGTTAATAGATTCACAAGAATTTATATAGTCCTAATTCCAGCAATTGTTTTAGGGTACATATTTGATACTATTGGTCATACTATGTTTGATGAAAAGATTTATTTAAATTTTTATCATTTTTCAGCTATGAACTATATTCCAATAGATAGATTGAGTTATGTTAATATAATTGGAAACATATTTAATTTACAGGGCATCTCTATTAATACATTAGGCTCAAATGCTCCATTGTGGAGTTTATCAAATGAGTGGTGGTATTATATAATATTTATTTTATTTTTTATTAATAGATTAACTTTTATCTTTGCTTTATTTATTATTGCAATGATTCTATTTTTTGGTAACGGTCAGTTGCTTTTATATTCATCAATTTGGATATTAGGGGCTATCTCTTTATTAATTAATAAAAACATTATTAATGTATTTATATCTATAATAGTCTTGTTTTTTGTATTGTTATTTTCAAGAATATATGATGGATTTGTAGTTGATTTTCTATTAGCTACATCACTAGTTCTGATGATTAATGGTATTAAGTATACGAATTTAAAGATTAATTATTTCAATAAAATGAATTTAAAATTTGCAGATTTCTCCTACTCGCTTTATTTATTTCATTTTCCATTCATTGTTTTAATGCTTTCTATTTTAAACTATAAAGATTTAATTATAATACAACTTACTCCTAATGTAAATGCTTTTATTATTTTTTTCTTTATGTTGGTTTTTGTCTATCTATATAGTTTTTTTGCTTATATACTATTTGAATCAAAGACTAGTTTCATGAAACAAAAAATATATAAGATTTTAGGGTTGTGTTAATTTTAATATGCTTATATATACAATAATGTTAGAATTGCATTGATAAGGAATTAGAAAATGTTTGAAAATAAAATATTATTAATTACTGGTGGAACTGGGTCGTTCGGAAATGCAGTTCTTAGAAGATTTTTAGATACAAATATAAAAGAAATAAGAATTTTTTCTCGTGATGAAAAAAAACAAGATGATATGAGAAAAGAATATAACAATTATAAGTTGAAATTTTATCTTGGTGATGTTAGAGATATAAATTCTATTATAGATGCAATGAGAGGTGTTGATTATGTGTTTCATGCAGCAGCTCTTAAGCAAGTGCCATCTTGTGAATTTTATCCTATGCAAGCGGTTCAAACTAATGTTATAGGCACTGAAAATGTATTAAATGTTGCAATAAATGCTAATGTTAAAAAAGTTATTGTTTTAAGTACAGATAAAGCTGTTTATCCTATAAATGCTATGGGTGTAAGTAAAGCGATGATGGAAAGAGTAGCAGTTGCAAAGAGCAGAAGTTTTGATGAAAATGAAATAATGATAGCATGCACAAGATATGGCAATGTTATGGCTTCTCGTGGTTCTGTTATACCATTATTTATAGATCAAATACGAAATGATAAAAGTATAACAATTACAGACCCTTCTATGACTAGATTTATGATGAGTTTGGATCAAGCTGTAGAACTTGTATTGTTTGCCTTTGAAAATGGTAAGAACGGGGATATATTTGTGCAAAAAGCCCCTGCTGCGACTATAGAGCTTTTAGCAAACACATTGAAAAAGATGCTCAATAAACCGGAGCATAAAGTTGGTATTATAGGCACAAGACATAGTGAGAAACTTTACGAGACTTTATTGACGCGCGAAGAGATGGTTAATGCTATAGACATGGAAGGTTATTATAGAATTCCAGCAGATAATAGAGATTTAAATTATGATAAATTTTTTGAGGATGGGGAAGTTGTTGTAACTGAAGCACATGAATATCATTCTCACAATACTCATAGACTAAATGAAGATGAGTTAAGAGAGATGTTGTTAGACCTTAGAGAAATTCAAGATGATTTAAAAGAATTCGGAATAGTTTAATTGAAGATACTTATAACTGGTTCAAATGGTTTCATTGCTAAAAATTTAATAGAACATTTAAAAAGAGATTCGGATATTATATTATATTTATACAGTAAAAAAGATTCTCCAAGTATTCTTGAAGCTTATGTCAAAGAAGTTGATTTTATATTTCATCTAGCAGGTGTAAATAGACCTAAAAATGTAAATGAATTTTATAAAGGAAATAGTGATTTAACAAAAACTATTGCAGATATTTTAATTAGTTCAAATAAAAACACACCCATATTATTATCATCATCGACTCAAGCAAATCTAAATAACGATTATGGAAAAAGTAAATTAGAAGCTGAAAATTTATTAATTAATTATGCGAAAAAAACAAGTACTAATGTATATATTTATAGATTACCAAATGTTTTTGGTAAGTGGTCAAAGCCAAACTACAATTCAGTTATATCTACATGGTGTCATAATATAGCTAATAATTTAGAGATACAAGTAAATGATAAAGATGTAGAATTAAATCTTGTTTATATTGATGATGTAGTAAAATCTTTTATTAAGAAATTAGATAATAAAACTGATGAAAAATATATTCATTTAGATATAGTATATAAAAAGACTTTGGGACAAATAGAAGAATTGTTGTATCAATTCAAAAATAATAGAGAAACTTTGGTTATTCCGGCAGTAGCTTCTGGATTTGAAAGAGCACTTTATGCTACTTATTTAAGTTATTTATCTATGAATGATTTTTCTTATACATTAAAAGGGCATAAAGATGATAGAGGTACTTTTTATGAGATTTTAAAAACTCTAGATAGTGGACAGTTTTCACTCTCTACAACTGCCCCTGGTATAAAGCGCGGAGATCATTATCATCATACAAAAAATGAAAAGTTTTTAGTGGTTAAGGGCAAAGCAATAATTGAGTTTAAGCATATTTTAACAAATGAAATTATCTCATATCGTGTTGATGACAAAAAGATGCAAGTTGTGGAAATGATACCTGGATACAGCCACAATATTAAAAATATAGGTGATGAAGAGATGATATTGTTAATATGGGCAAATGAGTGCTATGATGTAAATAATCCGGATACATATTATTTAAAGGTTTAAAATGATTAAAAAGTTAAAAGTTATAACTATTATTGGCACAAGACCGGAGATTATTAGACTTTCTTGTGTTATTGCTAAACTTGAAGAATCAAATGCGATTGAACATATATTAATTCATACTGGACAAAATTATGACTACGAACTCAATGAAGTGTTTTTTAATGATTTTAATCTAAGAAAACCGGATTATTTTCTAAATGCTGCTGGAGCCAACCCATCTGAAACAATAGGTAAAATTTTAATTGCTGTTGACCCTGTTTTAGAAAAAGAAAATCCTGATGCAGTCTTGATATTAGGAGATACTAATAGTTGTCTTTGTGCAATACCTGCAAAAAAGAGAAAAATACCAATTTTTCACATGGAAGCAGGAAATAGATGTTTTGACCAAAGAGTTCCAGAAGAAACAAATAGAAAAATAGTTGATCACACTAGTGATATAAATCTTACATATAGTGATATCGCAAGGGAATATTTACTTAGAGAAGGACTACCTGCTGACAGGGTAATAAAAACTGGAAGTCCAATGTATGAAGTTATAAACAATAAATTAACAGATATAAATAACTCTAATATACTTGAAGAACTATCTTTGGCTAAAGGTCAGTATTTTGTGATTTCAGCACACCGTGAAGAAAATATAAATTCTGATAAGAACTTTTTAGATTTAGTGGATACAATAAATGCCATTGCAAATATATATAAACTCCCAATAATTATTTCAACGCACCCTAGAACGCGAAATAAAATAGAAGAAAAAAGCGTTAAATTTGATTCTCTAGTGTCACTGATGAAACCCACTGGATTCAATGACTACATAAAACTGCAAAAAGAGGCTAAAGCAGTCTTGAGCGATAGTGGAACAATAAGTGAAGAGTCATCTATCTTGAAATTTCCTGCACTTAACATTAGAGAAGCGCATGAAAGACCAGAAGCTATGGAAGAAGCGTCTGTTATGATGGTAGGACTAGAAAAAGAGAGAATCTTACAAGGTTTAGAAGTTTTAACTACTCAAAAAGAAAATACTTTAAGAACAGTAGCAGACTATAGTATGTCAAATGTATCTGATAAAGTATTGAGAATAATCTTGTCGTATACAGACTATGTAAATAAAGTGGTGTGGAAGAAGAGTTGAACGCAAAAAATATTTTGATAGTAACTGAGTACTTTTACCCGGAAGAATTCAAAATAAATGAGATAGCTCTCGAGTGGAAAAAAAAAGGTTATAAGGTTGATGTTTTGACTCAAATGCCAACATATCCTCAAGGTAAAATATTTAGTGGTTACGAAAATAGATGGTATTCTAAAGATAAATATGAAGATATGAATGTTTATAGAGTAAAAGCGGTTACTGGATATAGAGAAAGTCTATTTAAAAAATTTTTTAAGTATTTTGTTTTCATGTTTTTAGGAAGTGTTGTAAGTTTAAAAATTGGCAAAAAATATGATTATGTTTTTGGATTTGATGTTGGTGCTTTATCAGGTATGATTCCAGCTGTATTACTCAAAAAGTTTTATAATAAAAAAGTTACTTTATGGATACAAGATATTTGGCCGGATAGTGTTTATGCCTATGGCTTTAAAAGAACAAAGTTTTTAGAGTTTTTTTTAAATTCTTTTGTAAAATTTGTTTATAAAAACAGTTCCAATTTTGCTGTTTCAGGAAATGGTTTTGTAAAGAGAATTAGGCAATATATAGAAAATGATAAAGAAATTAAATATTTACCAAATTGGGCTGATGAGTTTAATAAAGATTTAGAACCTTTTATATTTAACAAAGATAAAAAAATTCATTTTACTTTTGCAGGAAATATAGGCAAAGTTCAAAATCTAGATAATATTATAAAATCATTTGGTGATTTACCTAGTGAGTATATTCAAAGAGCACAACTAAACATTATTGGTGATGGTTCACATCTTCAAACTTTAAAAGATTTAGTAAATAAACATAACTTTGATAATATAATTTTTTGGGGTAGAAAGCCAAGAAATGATATGTATAAATATTTTAGAGCAAGTGATTTTTTAATAGTATCTCTAGTAGATAAACCAATATTCTCACTGACTGTTCCAGCTAAAATCCAAACATATATAGCAGCGAATAAACCTATTTTAGCTATTATAAATGGAGATGCTTCTGATATTATAAAAGATAATAATTTAGGCTACTATGCTAAACCAGATGATATTTCTGAGATTAAAAAAATCTTCATTAAATGTATTGATACAGATGAAAAAAGTATAGAAGAGTTTACAAAAAATTGTGAGCACCTTACTAATACTGCTTTTAATAAAGAGAGAATAATTGACTCTTTGCTTAAATTAACAATAGGAGAAAAATAATGATAGCAATTATTTCATTATTACCAATATTTGGTTTTGCTGCACTTTTTTATATTAATTTTAAAAAGAATATTTCCGTATCAATCTTTTTATCTATAACGTTTATTATCACGGTGCTATTCCTTTTTGGAATGATAAATTTCTTAAAATATGGAGCATATTTACTGTTTTATGGTGGTATTGGATTATTGCTATTGTTTAGTGTAAAGCATAAAGAAAAAATGTTTGGTGCATTAAAGTCGGTGCCATTTGCAATATATGTATTAAGTAGTATTGCATATCTGTATTTGATGAAAGATTCACAGTTGTTTTTTTGGGATGAGTATTCACACTGGGGCGCATTTATAAAAGAGATGAGTTATTTTAATGCATTTTATGATGCCTCAAGTGTTGCAGCGCATATAAACTATCCCCCAGGAATATCAACTTGGGAATATTTCATAGTTCTGCCAACAGGTTTCACTGAAGGGAAATTATATTTTGCATATTTTCTAATACTTTTTAGTTCTACACTTATGATGTATGAGAGATTAAACTTTAAGCAAATACATTGGATAGTTTTAATCTTTGCTTCTCAAATGATTTTATTTGCTGATTTTGGTCATTGGTTTAGCTCTATTTATGTGGATCATGTGGTTGGGGCAATGTTTGCTGGAATTGTCTTGAGTTATATATCAGATAAGTTTACTTTCAAAGAATTCTTACTGTTTATCTTTCCATTAGTTTCTATTTTATTGGTAAAAGAAATTGGTTTATACTTTGGAATAGCATCAATTGGGATGATGTTTATTTTAGAAATATTAAAAGTTAAACAAAGAGATGAAAAATCTTTATTATCAACTATAAAAGAAAAAAAAGAACTTGTGTTTATCTTCATTGCAATTCTGGTTTCATTATTATTTATATTGAAAGTGTGGGGAATAAGATTAGATTCTCATGGAATCTCAAAAGAAGGTCAAACCATAAGTGGTATAGCTAAAAGTTTACTATCTGATGAAAAAGTTTTGGATTCAAAGGTAGAAAAGGAAGTAAAAGAAAGATTTTGGACTGTTGTGAAATATCAACAACTGCATAAAGAACAAATATCACTTAACTACAATGAATTTAGTTATGGACTTATGCCAAAATATAAGCAAGAACTCAAGTTAAGCACAATAGGCATTTTCTTCTTTTTTGTTCTTATGAGTTTACTAGCTTACTGTATAACAGAAAATAAAAATAAAAAAAGAGATTTAAGTGTAATCTCTAGCTACATGCTGTTAATTACAATTATTTATTTATTTATTTTGTATTTTAGTTTTTTGGTTGCTTTTGGCAATGGTGCATTAAGAATCCCATCTTTTGTTAGATATATGAATATGTCAATATTGCCTCTATTATTAATAGGATTTTCATTATATCTCCCTGTATTTCAAGGGACAGAATCTTTTGCAAAAAAATTTACAAATAATAAAATCTTTTTATCAGGGTTAGGAGTTATTCTAATTCTGACATTTATAACAGAACCTTATTTTAAGCCATTGTATTCTCAATTCACAAATAGTTTTAGATTGCAAATAGATAAAGCAACAGAAAATATACTCAAAGAAATACCTGAAAAATCTACTATATTTGTGATATTTCCAGTTAAAAATAATGGAAGTTTAAATAATATATTGAAGTACTCTTTAATACCGGCAAAAGCCACTATTAGTGATAGTTCATTTTCTAGTAAAACATCTGATGAAATGATGAATACATTTTTGAAATATGATTATATTTGGTTTGCATCATTAAATCAAGAACTGCTAAATAAAAATAGAAGCTTTTTTAAGGCAGAATCAAATACAAATATTTATACTCTTTATAAAATAGAAAAAAAGAATGATTCAGTAAGTATTAATCCAATAAAATGACAGTATAAATGTTAAAAAAACAAATAATTAGATTTATAGCAGTCGGGATAGTAAATACTTTAGTATATTATTTTTTATATAGTTTATTTATATATTTAGAGTTTGATTATAAGTTGGCAGTTCTATTTTCTTCACTAATAGGAATGTTATTTAGTTTTATTACATTTGGAAGATATGTTTTTTCAAATAATAATAAAAAACTTATAGGAAAATTTTTTTTAGTATACGCTATATTATATGTATGTAATATAGGAATAATAAGTCTTGTTGAAGTAATAATACACAATTATTATATTTCTGGTTTTTTAGCAACAATATGTTGTGCAATTTTATCGTTTATTCTAAATAAATGGTATGTATATAAATAAATTAAAGGTAAATAATGAAAAATATTGCAGTATTAATACCGTGTTATAACGAAGAGTTAACGATAGCTAAAGTGATAAGTGATTTTAGGAAAGAACTCCCTGAAGCTATAATATATGTGTATGATAATAATTCTACGGATAATACAGCTTTGATTGCAAAGGAAAATGGTGCAGTTGTGAAGTTTGAAACAAGACAAGGTAAGGGGAATGTAATTAAGTCAATGTTTAGAAATATTGATGCAGATATTTATGTGATGATAGATGGTGATGATACATATCCTGCTGAATTTGTTCATAAAATAATACAACCAATAATTGATGATGAAGCGGATATTGTCATAGGTGATAGACACAGTAATGGGACGTATAAAGATGAGAATAAACGCCCATTACATAATTTTGGAAATAATTTAGTGAAAAATTTAATTAATAAATTATTTGTAGCAGACTTAAAAGATATTATGAGTGGATATAGAGCTTTTAATAAAAAATTTGTTAAAAATATTGCAATAAATAGTGGTGGCTTTGAAATTGAAACAGAGATGACTTTGCATACTTTAGATAAAAAGTTTTTACTGAAAGAAATACCAATAGAATACAGAGATAGACCAGAAGGTAGCTTTTCTAAGTTAAATACTTTTAGCGATGGTATTAGAGTATTAAAAACTATCTTTTGGGTTTTTAAAGATTACAAACCTTTGACATTTTTTACTCTTTTATCTTTTGTCTTTTTTCTACTGAGTTTGATAGTCGGATTACCTACTATTATGGAATTTATAAACACCTCATATGTTACAAAAGTACCTTCTGCTATTTTATCTGTTGGCTTAATGTTAATTTCTATATTATCTTTATTTAGTGGATTTATTTTAGATACTATTGTAAAGCAGCATAGGGAAAGTTATGAATTGAATTTTATTAGATGGATTGAAAGTAGTCGTAAGTAATGAAACAAATTCTACTCACAGGTTCAACGGGTTTTGTCGGAAATTATTTTATAAATAAGTATAATGATAAATATGAGATAAATACATTTTCGTTTTTAAATGATGACTTGAATAACTTGAATCTTAATAAGATAAATACAATTGTTCACTTGTCGGCATTGGTTCATCAGATGGGTGGGGCTAGTGCTGAGGAATATAAAAAAGTAAATATAATTCAAACTTTAGAGTTAGCTAAAAAAGCAAAAGTTTCTGGAATAAAACATTTTATATTTATGAGTACAGTTAAAGTATATGGGGAAGAATCAAATAAACCATATAATGAAAATACCATTTGCAAACCACAAGACGATTATGGAAAAACTAAATTAAAAGCAGAGCAGGAACTTAAAAAATTAGAAGATGATGATTTTATAGTTTCAATCATTAGAACGCCAATTATATATGGTTATGGTGTAAAAGCAAATATAAAAAATCTTATAAATCTAGTAAGTAAAGTTTCTATTTTACCTTTTGGAAAAATAGAAAATAAGAGAAGTATGGTTTATATTGGCAATATTTGTCATATGATTGATGTTATTATTCAAAAGCAAGTAAGTGGTGTATTTTTAGCATCTGATGACAATCCTTTGAGTACAACAAGGTTAATTAAATTAATAGCAAGAGAGTTGGATAAAAAAGTATATTTAATAAAAATTCCTTTTTTTGAGAGTTTTTTAAAGTTAGTTAAACCATCTTTTCATAAAAGACTATATGAGAGTTTAGAAGTTAATAATAGTCTGACGAAAAAAGTTTTAAAATATAAAAACATATATAGCATTGATGATGGAGTTAGGTTTATGATTAAGGGCATAGATAAATGACATATGTTGTTTTATTTCTACTTTCCTTTATGTTAACATATTTCATAAAAAACATAGCACTAAAAAAATCATTGGTAGCCATACCAAATGATAGAAGTTCTCACACGGAACCAACTCCACATGGTGGAGGGATTGCTGTAGCAATTACCTGGTTTGTTGGAATATCATATTTGTACTACATAAACGATATGAATAGTATTTTATATTTTTCATTACTTGCAGGCATGATAATATCTGTAGTCTCTTATTTAGATGATTTATATGAAATTAGTGCAAGAGTTAGGCTGCTTATTCAATCATTAATAGCTTCTTTGGCTTTATATTTACTGGGTGGCTTACAAAATATTGATTTATTCTTTTTTTCTATTGATAATCAAATAATTACAAATATTTTTGCTTTTTTTACTATAGTTTGGTTTATTAATCTCTATAACTTTTTAGACGGTATAGATGGATATGCTGGAAGTGAAGCTATTTTTTTGGGGCTTGCAGGTTTTTTACTATTTGGTGAAAGTCACTTTTTAGTTTTAGTTTTTGCCGTTTTAGGCTTTTTAGTTTGGAATTGGCACAAAGCAAAAATATTTATGGGAGATGTTGGTAGTACACTTCTTGGCTACAATATAGCTATATTTACAATATATTATGCCAATCAAGACGCTTTAAATTTATGGGTTTGGATTATCCTATTTGGACTTTTTTGGTTTGATGCAACTATTACACTTCTAAGAAGATATAAAAATAATGAAAAATTAAGTCAAGCGCACAAAAAACATGCATATCAAAGACTGACACAAAGTGGATGGACACATGATAAAGTGGTGATAGTTTCTATTGTTGTTAACTTGATTTTATTAATACTAGTTTATATTATTTCAAATACAGCAATGGCATTTTTTATATCAGTTATGTTATTGTACTTTGTTCTAAAGTTCATAGATAAAAAAAAGGCTTTTAATGCTTAATATAGATAGAAGAATATTAAACTTTCTAGTAATAATCATATTTACATTTATCACATTTTGGTGGACTTTTTTCATATTTCATCAATCATTTGATATATCTATAGTTCTAAGTGTTATTGCTATTCGTATGGTCGCTTCTAGGTCTATATTTAATGATTACTCTCTGGCTTGGTCAAAAGCTTCTCAAAAAACCTTTCTCATAAAAAGCTTTGTGTATATAGCAGCATTTTTTGTTTATTTGCCTATATTTTATGGAGAAATCAGATTTTCATTTATGGTGTCAGAACTCTTTTTATATCTTTTTACTATAAACTTTACTATGTATATGTATTATTATTTAGTAAATAAGAGTCGTACAGTGAAGACAAAATCAGTCGTAATATATGGTGCTGGAAGGGCTGGTGTTAAATTAGAGTCAGAGTTTATACATAGTGAATATAGAGTCAAATATTTTGTTGATGATGACAACATAATTCAAAATCGTTCAATTGATTCTATTAAAGTGATATCAAGAGAAAAATTAAAAAACAATATTGTAGATGTTAAACTTGATTTATTGGTTATTGCAATGCCCTCAGTTTCCAAAGAGGTGACAAAAGAAATCTATAATGATTTAAGTGAATATTTTAAAGAGATAAAAATTTTACCATCTATGGATGAAATATTAGAGAGCAAAGACTTTTCTACTCAACTTAAAGATATCTCAGTCGAAGATTTACTTGCACGACATCCGAAAGATTTAGATAAACGAAAGATAGAGAGTTTTATAAAAGATAAAACTGTTTTAGTAACAGGTGCCGGTGGGAGTATAGGTAGTGAAATATGTAGGCAGTGTGAGAAGTTTGGTGCAAAAAAACTTATATTGCTTGACCATAGTGAATACAATCTTTATGCAATATCTGAAGAAATAAATATGGATACTGTATGTGTCATGCAGAGTGTAGTAAATAGAAAAAATTTGGATGATACATTCAAAGCCCATAAACCTGATATAGTGATTCATGCAGCCGCTTATAAGCATGTGCCTTTGGTTGAGGCGAATATACAAGAGGGCATTGTTAATAATATTTTAGGTACTAAGAATGTTATAGATGCATCTATAAAGTATGGTGTAAAAAAGTTTGTGATGATATCAACGGATAAAGCAGTTAGACCGACAAATGTTATGGGAACAACTAAGCGAGTCTGTGAACTTTATGCTCAAAATTCTAATGGAAAAGGTACTGACATAGTTGCGGTAAGATTTGGTAACGTACTGGGCAGCAGTGGAAGTGTTATTCCTAAGTTTAAATTTCAAATTGCTAATGGAAAAAATATTACCGTGACGCATCCGGATATTACAAGGTATTTTATGCTTATACCTGAAGCTTGTGAGCTCGTACTTCAAGCTGGAGCTATAGGAACAGGCGGAGAGATATTTATTTTAGATATGGGTGAGCCTATAAAGATAGTTGATTTAGCTAAAAAGATGATTGAATTAAGCGGTAACAAAGATATAAAAATAGAATTTACAGGACTTCGTCCAGGAGAGAAGCTTTATGAAGAGCTTTTAATTGATGACAGTGACGCCAAAACTGATTATGATTCCATAACGGTTGCCACGCCGACTCATTATGATATAGATAAACTTAATGCCGATATTGAAGAACTATTGTCATCAGAAAATAAAATAGCAAAACTAAAAGAGATTGTACCGGAGTTTAATCATCAACTAAATATATGACATTTTGACATAATAATTGAAAAATATTAATTTTTATTATATACTGCTTTAAATTAAAAAAGGAGTTGAAATGAAAATTTTAGCAATGGTTATTTTAGGGTTTAGTATATTGTTTGGTGCCGTAGATATAAATACGGCAAGTAAAGAAGAATTGATGACATTAAAAGGCTTAGGAGATAAAAAAGCTGCTGCTGTTATTGAATATAGAGCTACTCATTGCTTTGAAAGTGTAGATGCTATAGTAAAAGTAAAAGGTATAGGAAAGAAATTTGTTAAGAATAATAAAGATAATCTAACTGCCAGTGAGTGTAAAAAATAAATATTTCTACACTTGTGGGCTTGTTATACTAAAACATGCCCCACAAATTTACTCATATTATCCATGATCTCTGAGCCTTTTCTAAAGCTAAGTCCGCAAGACTCATATGCGAAGAAAACACCGGCTTGGTATTTTGACCCTTTTGCATCTTTATTGAACTCCACATACTCTTGATAGACTTTTTTATAGTTACCGTACGGTCCGTCAATATGCTCTAGAATTTGACCATCAGCATCTATGATCTTAGTGTTTGCACCTTCTCTGCCAAATGCACTCTTTTCAACTTGTTTAGTAGCATTTAAAGGCTCAAAAGAAGTTTTTAGAAGGTATGGGCTGTCCGGGAACAAATCATACATGATTTTCATTATGCCTTTTGACTGAAAGAGCAGGGTGTATGCAGGGTTGAGTATAATCGCTTTTTGGTTTTTTATGATAGTTGTCAAGGTAGTAGCAAGTTCAGGTTCATCACTTCCTATATCTTCCCAAGGAAAAAGTTTAAACCAATACTCATATTGATTATCATGAGCGTCATATATTCCGCTCTCATCAAACTTTATATTTTGTAAATATTCAAACCCTGTATTGAAGCCTGCATCTGTAGCCATTTGTTGTAGAAGTCTTGTTGTCGCTTCTTCTTCATCATTACCTTCGACGCTTGAGAAAAGAATTTTCCAGCCGTCATAACGCTCTTCAAAGGTTGATAAATCATCTTCTAGCGTTATAAGTCTTTTAAAATTTTCACTGATTGCTTCATATATATTGTTGAACTGCTTATCTTCATCCATATTATTTTGTTTAAGCAAAGCCCATTGAAGCAGGGTTGTCTCAAAAAGAGATGTCGGTGTATCAGCATTGAATTCTATCAATTTAATTGGCTTGCCGTCTATTCCACCTGCTAAATCAAAACGACCGTATACATGCCAGTGAACATCGTTTTCCCAGCTTTTTTTGATTGTCTCTATAAGATTAAACGGAATGCCGAGTTCAAAAAAAAGATTATTATCAATGACGAACTGAGCTGCTTCAACGTACATATCATATATTTTATTGCCCGCTTCATAGTAAGATTCGGCTTCGGCTGATGAGATTTCGACAAGTTCATCGTTAATATATTTGCTTCCGTCACTGTCTGTATGCCAAGTAAAACCCAATTCTTCAAGGGTACCATCACTTAATGGGTTTAATTTTTGTAATGTAATCATCCTGCGTAACTTCTGCTCCCGTAAGATGATGTTTTACTGCTTCCGCCAAAAAAACTCTTTTTAGTGGAGCTGCTACTAGAGGCTCTTGAAGCTGCAGAACGGCTGTAAGCACTTTTATTTACACTGCTTGAGCGCTTTGAAAAGTTTTTGTTGTTCATAAGTGCATTACCTATCATGTTTCCAAGAAGTGATCCTGCTGCAACGGCAAGTATGGTTCCTGCTAGTCCCATACCGGCACTGCTGTCTCCGTTTTGAACAGTTTCAGATGTTCCATTTTGAACTTTTTGATACTCTTGTTCAGCCATAGCTTTCATCTCAGATTCATTCATAAAACGCTCAGTTACATTTCCATTAGCATCTTTTTCACGTATGATTGCTCTGCTTGGGCCCTCAGTCGGCATCTCTTCAACTACGATATATTTTCCATTGGTTTGCTGCTCTATTACTAAAAATTTATTTTGAGCTTGTTCTTGCTGTTGTGAACATCCGCTTAGGACACTCATCATGATTACTCCTGCACTCCCTAGTGCCACGCCGTTTGCTATATTTGAGATATGTCTCATTTAATTAAATCCTTTTTATTTAGAAGTATCGTTTTTTTAAGTTCATAGTCATAAAATGTGATTTTCTTTCTGCCTTCATAGTAAGCATCACCTCTGTATGTGTACTTACTGTCTTTATATGTAACATTTTTTTTCATTAACAGAATCTCTCCAAGATTATTACCGACTATAGGAATAAGTGTTGAAAGTGATGCCACAGATAAAAAACCAATTACGATAATGCTAATTTTTATGTTGTTGATATAAGTATATACAAATCCTATTAGAGCACTTGTAAGTGCATAGATATAAATATTCTGATGATCTGCAAACAGGATGTTGTAATACAAATCAATTTTATAAAAATCAATATAGTTTAGCTTTATACCCAAAAATATAAAATAATCAAAAATAAATGTAAAAAAAATACCGGTCAAAAATGCTTGAAAAAACTTTGTCATCTTATTCTTTTCCTTCTTGAATGATTGATTTTATAAAGAGAGGAAGAACTCAACTCCCTTAATCCATCTTTGTTCTCTACTATTATATCAGCTTTTTGCATACAAAAGTCACGGTCAAAATTTTTGCTGGATTCATTTGCCGAGGTAGAATAGTGCCAAAAATATTTTTTTAATACTTGAGAATCAAGAGAACTTTCATGTACTCTAAATGCCCTGTTTTTAACAATAAAAGTTGTCTTCTTTGACCTGCGAACTCTGTTTTTAAACTTGCTTGGTATTCTATGTTGGGATGCAAGCAGAGTTTTAAAGTTTTTATATACTTTTATGAATGGTTTGGAAGATTGTCTAGACTTTATATCTTGTAGTTTTTTTTCATCTTGAGATAAAAAACCGACGGTAGTGTCGGTCTGAGTTAGTATGACCTTCACGCTTAAGCGAGAAAGTCTTGTAGAGCTTGAGAAGCTGCCCATGAGCCGTCACCCATTTCATCAAGTGCTAAGATAAGAGCTCTTGCCGCACTAAGAGTCGTGAAATATGGAATATTTCTCTTTAGAACTTCTTGACGGATAACTACAGCATCTTTTTTTGAAGTGTTGTTGTCTGAAGTGTTGATTGCCATTGAAATCTCATCATTTTTCATGCTGTCTTCAATATTTGGACGACCTTCAGATATTTTTAAAACACGTTCACAAGGAATGCCCGCTTCTTCGATGATTGCTTGCGTACCTTTAGTAGCCACAAGTTTGAATCCGTGTCTATTCAGTCCGTTGGCAATCTCTGCCGCATGAACTTTATCAGTATCTACGAAAGACAAGAAACAAGTTCCTTCTGTCGGGATTTTATTTCCTGCTGAAAGTTGTGCTTTTGCAAAACTGATGCCGAAGTTTGAGCTGATTCCCATAACTTCACCAGTTGATTTCATCTCAGGAGAAAGAACCAAGTCCGCACCATAAAGTTTATGGAAAGGGAAAACTGCCTCTTTAACAGAAACGTGACCTTTTAGCTTGGGTTTTAGCAGACCGTTAACTTCTTGAACTATGTCATATCTGTCATAATACGCCAATGCATTTCTAAGAGTCTCACCTACCATTACACGAGTCGCAACTTTTGCTAAAGGCATACCGGTAGCTTTTGATACAAAAGGAACAGTTCTAGAAGCTCTTGGATTAACCTCGATTAAGTATATTTCATCTTGGAAAATTGCATATTGAACATTCATAAGACCGACAACACCAAGGCCGAGGGCTATTGTTTTAGTCTGCTGTTCTACTTTTTCAATCATATCGGCTGAAAGGTTTACAGGAGGAAGTGAACACGCACTGTCTCCCGAGTGAATTCCCGCTTCTTCGATGTGCTGCATTACGGAACCGATGTAAACATCAGTGCCATCACAGATAGCATCTACGTCTAGTTCAATCGCCTGGTCTAAAAACTTGTCAATTAAAACAGGGGCTTCATTAGAAACAGATATAGCCAAGTCCATATATTGGCGAAGTTCATCTTCGCTGTAAACGATTCTCATACCGCGACCGCCAAGAACGAAAGATGGGCGAACAAGTACTGGAAAACCTAGTTTCTCTGCAATGATAAAAGACTCTTCTTTTGTGCGAGCTAAACCGTTTGCCGGCTGTTTAAGTCCGTGTCTGTTTACAAAATCTGAAAACTGTTCTCTGTCTTCTGCAAGATCGATCACTGCAGAAGGAGTTCCAGAGATATTGGCACCTATCTTCGTTAGGCCGTCTGCAAGTTTTAGTGGAGTCTGACCACCAAAGTGAACGATGATGCCATCTGGTTGCTCGTTTTCAATAACCTCTCTAACATGTTCAAAGTCAATAGGTTCAAAGTAAAGTACATCAGAAGTATCGTAGTCAGTAGAAACAGTTTCAGGATTACAGTTGTACATAATACACTCAATATCCATCTCCTTTAGAGCAAAAGCAGCATGAACACAACAGTAGTCAAACTC
The DNA here is from genome assembly GCF_041563495.1 of Sulfurimonas sp. Lineage (GTDB taxonomy): Bacteria > Campylobacterota > Campylobacteria > Campylobacterales > Sulfurimonadaceae > Sulfurimonas. The sequence goes on along the minus strand of NZ_JBFFMZ010000001.1, from coordinate 146,490 downwards.
GATTCCCTGACCGATTCTGTTTGGTCCGCCGCCTAGAATAAGAACTTTTTTCTTGTCACTTACTCTGTTTTTTGCAGTAGTAGATGCAGTAATGTTAGTAGTTGAGTAAAGATATGGAGTAAGAGCTTCAAACTCAGCAGCACAAGTATCAACTTCATTGAACTCTAAGGATACGCCTAGAGCTTTTCTTGCTTTATAAACTTCACTTTCACTAACGTTCTGGTTTGAGTTCTTAGCTATTAGTTGAGAGATTCTTTTATCTGAAAAACCATCAACTTTAATGCTTCTCATAAACTTCGCATCAAATAAAATCTTGTCCGTAATGGTTGTTTCAGCTTGAAGAATCTCTTCTAGTTGGTAAAGGAACCACGGGTCGATCTGACATGTCTCAAACATCTCTTCAACACTCATCCCACGACGAAAACCTTCAGCAACATATAAAATACGGTCGGCATTTGGACGGCGAATCTCATGTTTGACAAATTCATCATCAGCATCTATAGGCTCAAAACCACAAAGACCCGTCTCAAGCGAACAAAGAGCTTTTTGTAAAGACTCTTTAAATGTTCTACCAATTGCCATAACTTCACCGACAGATTTCATACTAGTACTTAGTGTGCTTTGTGCTTCTGGGAATTTTTCAAATGTAAAACGAGGTATCTTTGTAACAACGTAGTCAATTACAGGCTCAAAAGATGCTGGTGTTCCAGTTATATCATTTGTAATTTCATCAAGTGTATAACCGATAGCCAGTAGAGTTGCAACTTTTGCAATAGGATAACCTGTTGCTTTAGATGCAAGAGCAGAAGAGCGAGATACACGAGGGTTCATCTCGATAACAATCATTCTTCCTGTTTTTGGATCTATTGAAAATTGAACATTAGATCCACCCGTGTCAACACCGATTTCTCTCAGAATATCAAAAGAGGCATTACGCATTCTTTGGTACTCTTTGTCAGTTAGTGTAAGAGCTGGAGCTACTGTAATAGAATCACCCGTATGAACACCCATAGGGTCAAAGTTTTCTATAGAACAGATGATGATGCAGTTATCCGCTTTATCACGGATAACTTCCATTTCATACTCTTTCCAACCAAGCATAGATTCCATAATTTCAATTTCGTTTACAGGAGAAGCTGAAAGACCTTCTTGTGCTAATTTTTCAAACTCTTCCATATTATATGCTACACCTGAACCACCGCCTGCAAGTGTAAAAGAAGCTCTACTGATTACTGGAAAACCAATCTCACGAACTACTTCTATTGCCTCTTCAACACTGTAGGCATTAGCACTTTTTGGTAAGTCCATACCAATTTTAGTCATAGCCTCATTAAAAGCTGAACGATCTTCACCTTTATGGATGGATTCTGGAGATGCACCTAAAAACTCAACTCCTTCTAGCATCCCTTTTTCATACATGCTAGTAGCTACGTTAAGTGCAGTTTGTCCGCCCATTGTCGGAAGAATTGCATCTACGTTTTCTTTTTTTATAATCTCGGCAATTACGTCTTCTTTGATAGGTTCTATATAAGTTCTATCGGCAAATTCCGGATCTGTCATAATTGTTGCAGGATTTGAATTGATAAGGATTACACGATACCCTTGCTCTTTTAGCGTTTTAACAGCTTGAGTTCCTGAGTAGTCAAATTCACAAGCCTGACCAATAATAATTGGACCAGAGCCTATAAGTAAAATAGTGTTGATGTCGGTGCGTTTTGGCATTTTTTACCTTCTAATAATCTATACATAAAAATTTTGTTATTATAGGCAAAAAGCACTTAATATTTGATGAGTTTTAAGAAGCTTTTTTAATATTGAAAAGTATATATAAGAGATAATAATCCTGAGTAGATATAATCATCATTTACTATAGGACTATTTGTAGCTTCTTTAGAGATTTTGTCCACCCTGAGATTGACAAGAGCAGACAATTTTTTAGTAAAAGGATATTTGATGTAAGTCTGTGCTCCAACTTGAAATCCTTCATTAGGTATATACTCTTTTCGTGTGCCTAATTCTTCTGATTTTTTAACACCGTAATAGTAGTTTATAAAGTCACTGGATTGATATATAAAAATCAAACTTGGATATAGTGAAAAATTTGCAAACTCAAAATCATAACCGACTTCTGTCTTTAATATCCACGATTCATGTCTGTCTAGCATATCTGTTAGAGCCATTATCTCTATGTAAGCTTTGTCGGTTTTTGCACTGAATGCCAAACCGCCTTCCCAAGAAGTTTTTCTCTCATCCATACCTTGTATATCCGAAGATTTATAACCGTAAATCCTTGGTTGTGCCGTTAAAGAAAATCCCCAAGAGTAATCTTCTTGTTTGTCTCCGTAAAAATAAATACCTATTCTGGTCCACCTTGCATAAGCTACACCATTGTCAAAAAATATTACGGGAGATGGAAGGAGTATATCATCAACATTATTATACGGCTGAGTCTGAATATATGGACCCGCACCTATCGTAATTTTCTGCTTTTTTTCTTGAGCATTTGCAACTGATAAAATTAATAATAATATAAGAAAATATTTCATCTTACATCCTTTATCATATAAAAATAATTTGGGTCATTTGCTTTATAGTAAGGCTCTATAACTGCGTTTTGATAACCTTGAGATGTCTTGACAGATAATACACGTCCTACTTTTAGACCTTTAAAAAAAATATTATCCAGTCCTGAGGTTATAACTTCATCACCGATTTCAATTTTAAACCATGCAGGAATAAATTTTACGATCAGGTTTTGCGCATTATTTCCATGAGCAATTCCCGGAGCTTTTTTCCCACCCACATAAACGGCATATGAACTTTGAAAATCTTTATTTAGGAGTCCCAATGGCTTTTTGTTTTTTGGAATTATTATACCTGCAACTAATTCATTATATGTAAGTCCGTAGATTTTAGAAGAATTATAGTCTTTTACATCTATCCAGATTCTGTTTAAATCTCCAAATTTTTCATAAGAGATTGTTCTTACTAACTCTACTTTTGGAGATGTGCTTAGCTCGGAGTTGTTAGCTTTAAAGAGGTCATTTATCTCAGATGCCATTTGCTGCATGACAAGATGATTGTTTTCATATTTTTGTAGTTTTTCTTTAAGTTGGGTAATATAGTCGGCTTGAAAAGTGTGTTTATCAATGCTGTTTTGTATAAATTCCGTAGTATTATGATAGTTTGATTTTAAGTGGTTAAGAGCCGAAATTAAAGGCCCTTGAATATTGTTTGTATAATAAAGTGCACCCACAAAGAGTGCAATAAAAAGTGAAAAAAAGCTAAGTAGCTCTTTATTCATTTTCGAAAAGTTCTTGTAGTAGGTCTATCTCTTCTAGTGCGCGACCGGTTCCACGAGCTACTGCAAGCAATGGCTCATCAGCAACATATACAGGAACTTTTACGATATCGGCTAAAAATTTATCAAGTTGACGGATAAGAGCCCCGCCACCTGTTAAGATAATACCATGGTTTACAATGTCACCTGAAAGATCCGGCGGCATTTTTTCCAACACATCGCGAAGTGCTTCAGCAACTTCTTTGAGTGGTTCTTTCATAGCTTCTCTTGCATCTTCACTTGTTAGTTCAACCGAACTTAAAAGACCTTCAACCTGATCTCTACCGTTAACAACCATAGTAAGTTCTTCATTTAATGAAACTGCTGTTCCGATATTTATTTTAATCTCTTCAGCCGTTCTCTCTCCGATAAGAAGATTGTACTTTTTCTTTACATAATCAACTATTGCTTTGTCAAGTTTGTCCCCGGCTGTTCTTATAGACTTAGACAGAACAAGTCCACCAAGTGAGACAACACCTATCTCTGTTGTACCGCCACCGATATCAACGACTAAGTTTCCTTGAGGTTCACGAATATCAATTCCTGCACCGATTGCTGCTGCCATAGGTTCTTCTATAAGAAAAACTTCACGAGCACCTGCACTTAAAGCCGACTCTCTAACTGCTTTTCTCTCAACCTGAGTCAGACCGTAAGGTACACAGATAATAATTCTGGGACTAATAAGAGTGCTTCTTCCGTGAGCTTTTTCAATGAACTTTCTAATCATTTTCTCTGTCATATCAAAGTCAGCGATTACACCGTCTCTCATAGGACGAATAGCTTTAATGTTTCCAGGTGTTTTACCGACCATCTCTTTAGCTTCATGGCCAACTGCCAGAACTCTTTGATGACCATATTTTTCAGTTTTTACGGCAACAACAGATGGCTCATTAATAATAATCCCGCGACCCTTTGCAATTACAATTGTATTTGCCGTTCCTAGGTCGATAGATAAATCGTTTGAAAAAAGCCCTATTAGTTTGTTAAATATCATTCTTTTACCTTATGCTATTTTTTTTGTTGATTTTTTGATATAAACAGGATCTTCATTGCCTTCAATCACCTCTGCGGTAATTAAAACCTCGTAACCTGCATATTCAGGAAGTTCGTACATAATGTCAATCATTCTTTCTTCCAATATTGCACGAAGACCGCGAGCACCTGTTTTTCTTTTTATGGATTTAGTCGCAATCGCTTTTAATGCCGCTTCTTCAAAATTAAGTTCGACATCATCAATGGAGAAGAGTTTTTTGTACTGTTTAATGAGAGAGTTTTTCGGTTCTGTCAAAATACGGACCATATCATCTTCACTGATCTCATTTAATGAGGCAATAATAGGCAGTCTTCCGACTAACTCCGGAATAAGACCGTAAGAGACTAAATCATCAGGTTCAACCATGTCATAAGTCATCTTTTGTTCATCTTTACTTTTTTTGTCATGACCAAAACCTAAGATGTTATCACCTTGTTTTCTTTTAAGAATTTCATCAAGACCGTCAAAAGCACCGCCACAAATAAAGAGTATGTTTGTAGTGTTGATAGTAGTAAATTCTTGGTTTGGATGTTTTCTTCCGCCTTTTGGCGGTATATTTACTTCAGCACCTTCTACTATTTTTAACAGAGCTTGCTGAACACCTTCACCCGAGACGTCTCTTGTGATAGAACGATTTTCACTCATTCGTGAGACCTTGTCTACTTCATCGATAAAGACAATTCCCTGTTGTGCTCTCTCAACATCACCGTCAGCCGCTTGAATAAGTTTAGTAAGAATATTTTCAACATCTTCACCTACATAACCCGCCTCTGTAAGACTGGTTGCATCTGCAATTGCAATCGGAACGTTTAAAACTCTGGCAATCGTTTGAGCCATAAGTGTCTTACCGCTACCTGTAGGACCGATAAGCAGAACATTTGATTTTGCTATCTCTGTATCATCATCAGCTACATTTTTAGTTTTGAAAATTCTTTTGTAGTGATTGTAAACAGCTACGCTCAGAAGTTTTCTTGCTCTTTCTTGACCGATAATATAATCACCTAAAAAGTTGTTTAATTCTTTTGGAGTCATTAGATTGTTTACCGCTTCGAGAAGTTCGTCTTCGTTTGAGATTTCACTCTCTTTTTCATCACCAAACATTATCTTGTATGCTGAAATTACACAGTTCTTACAGATATATACACCGTTACCGGCAATTAGCGGGTTTTCTTCACTCTCGCTTGCATCACAAAAACTACAGTGTCTATGAATCATAGATATCTCCTTTTAGTCATCTGACTTCTTTCTGTCAAAAGGTATTCCTCTTTTTGTTTTTAAAACAAAGTTACATAAATCGTTTACATAGTGATTTTGAGTATTTTCTAAAAGTTCACTAGCACTCTCTTTTAGCGGTTTTCCAGACTCAAAAAGCTCTCTATAAGCAGATTTGAGTTCATTTATATCTTCTCTATCAAGGTTTCTTCTAAGTCCCGTAAGATTTAGTCCTCTCAGAGATGCACGATTACCTTCAGCCATGCAAAACGGAGGTACATCCTGAGCAAGTGCAGAAGCTCCTCCGACCATTGCATAGTCACCGACATGAACAAATTGATGAATAGGCGTCATCCCTCCGATAACGGCATAATCTCCAATTTCAACGTGTCCTGCCAAAGTTGCAGCGTTTGCCAAAATACAGTGATTACCAATAATAACATCGTGACCAAGATGCACATAACCCATAAAAAGATTATGATTGCCGATGATTGTCTTTCCACCGCCGCCTTTTGTCCCGGGATTAAAGAGTGTGAACTCTCTAATCCTGTTGTTATCTCCAATGATAAGTTCAACTTCTTCACCAGCAAATTTCAAGTCCTGCGGGATAGACCCGATTACAGCATGCGAAAAAATAGTGTTATTCTTACCGATAGTCGTTTTACCGTATATACAAGAGTTCTGAGCAATCTTAGTTCCATCACCTATTGTAGCTTCGCCTGAGATATAGCAATATGCACCTATCTCAACATTTTCACCAATTACTGCGCCGTCTTCAATAATAGCCTGTGGGGAAATATTACTCATAATAGCCCTGATTACTTATCAACGATCATGGCTTTTAATTCAGCCTGGGAAACTAGGTTGTCATCAACGTAAGCTTTACCGTCTAGCATCCAGATAGAGCCTTTGTGTTTGATAACACTGATTCGATATTCGAGTCTGTCACCCGGTTTAACAGGAGCACGAAATTTAGCCTTATCGATGCTCATAAAATAAACAACCTTGTTTGCTGCTTCTTCCTCCGTCATGTCGTCCATACTTTTAAATGCTAAAATACCGCCGGCTTGAGCCATACCTTCTAAAATCATAACACCTGGGTAAATCGGGTGACCGGGAAAGTGACCTTGAAATACATTGTCACCGATAGTTACATTTTTATAACCTACCAAAGTTTCATTTTTTACAAGATCGGTAACACGATCCAAAAGTAAAAAAGGGTAGCGGTGAGGTATAATTTTTTGAATTTCCATAACGTCCATAATCATAAGAAGAAACCTTGTAAATAATTTTGGATATTTTAGCCAAAAAAAGATTATAAAATGATTAGTTTCTCTTTTGTGTCTTCATAAGTTCTTGCATCCAGAGTTATGGTCAGTTTGGAATCTGTAATATTTTCTACAACTATAATCGTAGATAATGAATAATACGCGGGTTCTATCAAGTTTCTTATCTTTAGTTCTTCATCAAAACTGGGAGGGTTGAAAATCAACTCTTTTATGTTTTTATAATTAGAGTTACATAAGGAATTAAAATACTTTAACTCTATAAATTTGACCTCTTCACGGTTAAAATAGTGAATCTTTTTATCTTCAAATTCTATGCGGCCTTCTGCTCTTTTTCGAGGTAAAGAAGAGTAAATAATGGCATATGCAGGTATAACTTCTTTTTTGCCTTTGATTAGTTTGAAGTTAAATTGTCTATAGTTTAAAAATTTCTCTTTAATGATTTTATATTCTGTATCTTTATCTTCAAGTTTCATCCTATGCTCATACATCTCTAGGCGTTCTTCTATGGATGCAGGCAGTATTGTGTTTGATATAGGCGAAAACATTTCATCCATCAGACGGTCTTGCTGCTCTCTTTGCATTGTAAGTCCGTAGAAGCATCCGCAATAGTCTTGGCGGTACAGTTTCTCTTCTTTTGTAACTCTGCTTTGGTCTTGCGTCCCGCCGTTGGCGCGGTAATCGACTGCTATAAACTCAATGCCGTACTTTTCATAAAAAGCATCTCCGCTTTTTTTTAGCTGTTCTTGAGATTTTAGAGGGCTGACCAGTAGCGTGGTCGTAATCTTGTCTTCACCTAGCTCTAACGCTTTTTTCGCACTTACTTCAAAACGTTTATCAAAACAGACTTCGCATCTGGCACCTTTTTCAGGCTCTTTTTCGAGTCCGCGTACAGCTTGCATCCAAGCTTCAAAGTCATAATCGCCTTCTAGAACTTCGATGCCGAGTTTTTTACAAGAGCGTTGTACATCCAAAAGTCTAAGTCGGTATTCTGAATATGGATGAATGTTAGGGTCGTAGAAGAAGCCTGTCAACTTTTCATCGGGAAAGTCATGTTGGAGCTTTTGTAAGAAAAAGTGGCTATCCACACTGCAGCATATGTGTACCAACATTTATATTACCTTTTGTCCGCTCCAAATTATTGGAGCGAGATTAATTGATGAGAGATTATTCTCTTGTTTCTAAGACTTTTATAGACTCAATTGCGTCTTGCATCTGAATGCTGTCAAGAACAGCAAAACTCTCAGCATCATCTTCTTCGATAGCACCAAAAACAGTGTGAACACCGTCTAAGTGCGGAGTAGCAACAAAAGTGATGAAGAACTGGCTTCCGCCTGTGTTTGGTCCGGCGTGAGCCATAGAGAGAGTCCCGCGTCTGTGAATAGAAGTATTAGTATTTGTCTCACACTTAATAGCCCAGTCAGGTCCGCCTGTTCCAGTTCCGTGCGGACAACCGCCTTGAGCCATAAAACCAGGGATTACACGGTGAAAGTTAAGGTTGTCGTAAAAACTTGTATTTGCTAAATGTGCAAAATTTGCAACTGTATTTGGAGCTTCCTCAGGGAATAGTTTTATCCAGATAACACCTTTGCTTGTTGATACTTTTGCCCATTGTAGTTTGCTTAATTCTTCAGCACTTAAGTCGTAGTCTTTTAGTTGGGGTCTTCCAAACATTATTAATCCTTGTGATTCTTTTTTGAAATTATAATGATTTATTCTTAGAGTATTAGAAAATTATGAGTTTAATTTATCTAAGTATAGTTATTACTGTATAATTGCACTCATGAAAATAAGATCACTCTTTAAAAATGTAACCATAAAACAAGCAAATATCTTCACTATATCAGTTATATTTGTATTCACTATGATTTTTGTGGGTCTTTTAGTAGAAGAGATGTATAAGGATTATGAAAGAGCGCTGGAACAAAGCTATGTGACAAGTAGCGATGTGAATTCTTCTAACGAGATGTTGGCGCAAAAGCATAAAAGATTAAAAGCTCTTTTGATAAAGACAGTCTTAGTGATAGTAACACTCTCTTTTATATTATTTGCAATTTTCTTAGGGTTGCATAATCTTTTCAATAAACTCCTTCACAGAGATACTCAGACTTTTTTAGACTTCTTTGAACAGGCTGCACATAAAGATCAGGTTATAAATCCAAAAACTATGTTTTTTAAAGATTTTAAAATAATGGTCGGATATGCAAACGAGATGGTCGCCAAGATCAACGCGCAAAAAAGCTCGCTTCAAGAGATGAACTTGGGACTAGAAGACAGAGTAAAAAACAAAACAGCTGCACTTCAACTTATCAATGAAAATCTGGAAAAAGAGAAACAGTTTTCTCAGGATCTGCTAAATTCACAAAAAGAGTTTTTAAGGTACACGGTTCACGAGACAAACACACCTCTTAGTGTCATACTTACTTCAATTGAGTTATATGTAATGAATCATCCAAAAGATAGACAGCTTTCAAAGATAGAAGCCGCTGTTAAAAATATATTTAGCATCTATGATGATTTGAGTTATCTGGTCAAAAAAGATCAAGTAGAATATCCAAAGGCCGTACTGAACTTTGAAAAATATATAGGAAGCAGAATAGACTTTTTTACCGAAGTCGCACAGCACTCCAGAGTTACTTTTGATTATACGGCAGATGCAAAGGACCTGCATATATATTTTAATGAGACAAAACTTCAACGTATTGTTGATAATACCATTACAAATGCCATTAAATATACTTTAGCCAATGAAATAGTTCATGTTAAACTAGAACAAATCGGTGCATATCTTGAGTTTTCAGTTGGTTCAAAATCAAAAATTATTAAAAATACGGATAAAGTTTTTGAAGAATACTATAGAGAAGAGGACAAAAGAGACGGTTTTGGAATCGGTCTTAGACTTGTAAGAACGATATGTGATGAAGAAGATGTTAAGATTTCGGTATCTTCAGATGATAATGAAACGGTATTTAAATACAGATTTAAGATGATGGGTGAATAATGAAAATATTGCTACTGGAAGATGAGGTGATGTTAAATGAGTCTATTTGTGAATATTTAGAATCTGACGGTCATAGAGTCGAGACTTTTTTTGACGGTTCAGAGGCTTTTGAAGCTATAAAAAACAACTTATATGATCTGCTCATCTTAGACATTAACGTTCCAGGTATAGACGGACTTAGTTTTTTAGAAAAACTTCACACACTTAAAATTCATGTACCTGCTATCTATATAAGTGCGTTAGTAGATATAGAAGATATTTCCCGTGCTTACAACCTTGGATGCTATGATTATTTGAAAAAGCCTTTTCACTTAAAAGAGTTATCTCTTCGAATAGACAGAGTGAAACTTGAAAAAGAAACACCCAGAGTGCATCTAAGACTTTCCAAAAACTATAGTTACGATCAGGAACATAGTCTTCTTCTGTTTAACAATGAACCTCAAGTCCTTACAAAGAGACAATCTCAGATTATAGATTTGCTCGCAAGAAATAGAGGTATGGTAGTTGATTTTGAGCAGTTTAGAATCTATGTATGGGACGAACAGATTATAGACAATGCGACAATTAGAGCTGAAATTAACAGATTAAAAAAGTTTTTGCAAGAAGATGTAATTATAAATGTAAGAGGTATGGGGTATATGATAGACAAGCCATAAGAGTTTAAAAATATAAACGTTACTAATCTACTCATATAAGAAAATCAAATCACTTTTTATCTAAAAAAACCTCTTTGCTACGTTCATGCTATATTCATATTTTAGTATTGGAGTGTTAAATACATTCTGAGGGAAGATATATGAAAAAGTATATAGCACTAAGTGCAATAGCAATAGGACTTTTAAGTTCAGCAAATGTTCAAGCAGCTGATGACTTAAGTTCAATGTTTAGTGAAGGTAAGGCAAGCGGACAAATCCGTGCTTTTTACATCAATCGTGATGATAATACAAAAGCGGATAATCAAATAGCAACGGCAATCGGTGGGCACTTAAAGTATGAAACGGCAGCTTACAAAGGTTTAAACTTTGGTGCAGCGTTTTACACTACAAATCGTATTTTACAGAGTGCTGAATCAAGTACGGCATCTATGTTAAATACGACATTATTAAAAAATGACGGTTCATCTTATTCAATCTTGGGTGAGGCTTTTGTTCAATTTAACGCTAAAAATTTAGGTACAAAGACTACTTTAAAAATCGGTCGTCAAAAGTTAAATACACCACTTGCGGGTGCTGATGATGCAAGAATGATCCCCAACTTATTTGAAGCATATGTTTTAAGTAACAACGATATCGCAAATACAACTTTAATAGCAGCACACGTTACAAAATTTGCAGCTGGTACATTCTCAAATGCTTACAACGGCGGTATAGTAGGTGCAACAGGCGGTTATACATCAGTTGTTGGAAATACTGCAAAATATCAAGGTGAGTTTACAAATATGGGTACATGGGCTGTTGGTCAAGAAACAGATGGTGTAACTGCAGTCGCTGCAATATTTAAAAACGACAACTTTAAAGTTCAATTATGGGATTACTATGCTTACGATATCTTAAATGCAGTATATGCACAAGTGGATGCTAAGTGGAAATGCCTATTAAGTGATTCTGTTAAGCCGTTTGCTTCTGTTCAATTCATTAAAGAAGATGGAATGGGATCAGTTACAGCTGTTAAAGATATTGATAGTATGTATTGGGGTGCTAAAGTTGGTGCTGGAATCGGTGGATTCAAAGCATATGTTGCATACTCTCAACAAAGTGATGCTAAAGCAGGTAAAAGTATAGAGAACTCTACTATTACACCATGGGGTGGTATGCCTGCGTTTACTCAAGGTATGGTTACTCGTCACATGTTCTTAGCTGGAACTAAAGCTACAAAAGTTGCTGCGACTTATAACTTTAAAGAACATGGAGTTAATCTATCTGCTACCGGTTACTACGCATCTTTTGATATGGACGCTAACAGTGGATACGGTACGGCTAGAACAGCTAAAGAACCTGGTTTTGACCTACAGTACTATCCTGCTGCTGTAAAAAATCTTCAGTTACGTCTTCGTGGAAATTTCCCGACAGAGTTTGGAAACAACAGAGATTGGAACGAGTACAGATTTATAGCTAACTATAACTTCTAAAACGTCACAAATTAAAGGACTTAATATGAACAAAGATATTGTTGATAAAATCAAGGCAAACCCAGATTATCAAGAACTAGTATCTAAAAGATCTAGTTTTTCGATAAAACTGACAGTTGCTATGTTAGTAGTATATTTTACATTTATTCTAACAATAGCATTCGATCCATCAGCGTTAGGAACTCCACTCTCTTCTAACTCTGTGACAACAATTGGTATTCCTATCGGAATCGCTATTATTATTTTTGCATTTATTCTTACTGGCATCTATACAAAGCGTGCAAACGGTGAGTTTGATGATTTGGCAAATAAAATCAAACGTACGATGAAGGAAGACTAGATGAATATGAATAGAATATTTTTATTTTTAATACTTGGAACAATTGCAGTATTTGCAGGTGGTGCTATTGAGGGTGAAGTTGAGAAACAAGCTCTTAATATGTCTGCAATCGTTATGTTCTTGTTATTTGTCGGTGGTACATTAGGTATTACTTATTGGGCAGCAAAAAGAACAAAAAGTGCAAAAGATTTCTACACTGCAGGTGGTGGAATCACAGGTTTTCAAAATGGTATGGCAATTGCGGGTGACTATATGTCGGCTGCGTCATTCCTTGGAATTTCAGGTCTTGTATACTTAAAAGGTTACGATGGTCTTATCTACTCAATCGGTTTTCTAGTTGGCTGGCCGATTATTCTTTTTATGATTGCCGAGCCTTTAAGAAACTTAGGTAAATATACTTTTGCCGATGTTGCATCTTATAGATTACGTCAAACTCCTATCCGTTCATTAGCGGCATCTGGATCAATCGCGACAGTTATTCTTTACTTAATCGCTCAAATGGTTGGTTCTGGTAAACTTATTCAACTATTGTTCGGTCTTCAGTATGAAGTAGCGGTAATCCTTGTTGGTGTTCTTATGATTCTTTACGTAACATTCGGTGGTATGCTTGCTACTACATGGGTACAGATTATTAAAGCGTTCTTACTACTTTCAGGTGCGACATTTATGGCTTTAGCTGTTATGGCACACTATGACTTTAGTTTTGGTTCACTTTTTGCAGAAGCTGTTGAGATGAAGGGTATCGCTGTGATGAGTCCTGGTGGTCTTGTTTCTGATCCTGTTTCGGCGATATCGCTTGCAGTTGCTCTTATGTTTGGTACAGCCGGTCTTCCACACATTCTTATGAGATTTTTTACGGTTGCTGATGCAAAAGAAGCTCGTAAATCAGTTTTCTATGCAACAGGTTTTATCGGTTATTTCTATATTCTTACTTTCATCATCGGTTTCGGTGCTATCGTAATGGTATTTAAAAACCCACAATATTTAGATATGGCTAAACAAGCTATTAGCGGTGGTTCTCCGATTCTTGGCGGAAATAACATGGCAGCAATTCACTTATCACACGCTGTTGGTGGTGACTTCTTCCTAGGGTTTATTTCAGCTGTTGCATTTGCGACTATCTTAGCTGTTGTATCTGGTCTTACTTTAGCTGGTGCATCTGCGATTTCACATGACCTTTATGCATCTGTTATCAAAAGAGGTAAAGTTGATGGTATAAAAGAGATGAGAGTTTCTAAAATTGCTACTATTGTTTTAGGTATCGTTGCTATTATTATGGGTATTATGTTTGAGAAACAAAATATCGCGTTCGTTGTCGGTCTTGCTTTTGCAATTGCAGCATCTGCTAACTTTCCGATTCTTTTCCTTTCAATGTATTGGAAAAAACTTACAACTCGCGGTGCGGTAATAGGTGGATCTTTAGGTCTTGCGACTGCTGTTTTACTTGTTATACTTGGTCCGATTGTATGGGTTCAGATTTTAGGAAATGCAGAAGCGATTTTCCCTTATAAATATCCGGCATTATTCTCTGTAACCGTATCATTTATTGGTATTTGGTTCTTCTCAGTGACTGATAAGAGTCATGACGCTCAGGCTGAAATTGAAGCGTTTGAAGCTCAATATGTGAGAAGTCAAACTGGTATTGGAGCTGAGGGTGCATCTGAGCACTAATCTTTTTTAAGATGAGAAATTTTTTCTCATCTTGATTAAAGTCCAAAAATCTAATTTTCCTGTTGAGGGAAAGCTTATTGTTTGAGACTGCAATAAGCTTCTTTCATTTTGTAAAATAAATTAAGGAGTAACATAGTTGAGTATTCTAGATCAAAGAAAGCTTATCGAGTCCATACATCCGTTTGAACTCTTAAGTACCACCACGCTTGATAACCTGATGCAAAAAATTGATATTGCATACTACACTAAAGACACTCTTCTTATTTCTAAAAACCTCCCATCTATCGCTTTTTATATCATTATTAAAGGTTCTGTTACAGAGTTGATCGACGATGAAGTACACAATGTATATTCTTACGGTGACTGCTTTGATGCAGATGCTTTAATATACGGTAAATGTGAAGGAAAATTTGTTGTTGATGAAGATCTTATCTGCTATGAAATAAAAAAAGAGGATTTCTTAGAACTGATGCAAAATAAAAAAGTACAAAGCTACTTTTTACAAGATTTTGTAACTCGCCATCAGCATCTTAAAAATTATGATTTGCAGAGTGAATTGTCCGGATTCTTAATGGCAAAAGTCTCAGATATATTTTTACATGAAGCTTGTGTTGTTGACTATAGTGAGAGCATCTATGAAGCTCTTAAAAAACAAGAAGATTTAAAAGCAAAAGTCATTATTGTTAAAGATGGACTGAACTACTCCATTGTTACAGATACCGACTTAAGAAAGCATGTTCTTTTAGGTCCTGTTGATATCAAAGACAACATAAGTAAAATCTCTACAAAAGGTCTTATCAGTATAGATATAGACGATTTTTTATTTAATGCTCTTTTAATCATGACTCAGAGTGAGATAAAAAGAGTTGTTGTAATGAAAAATAAGCAGATTATAGGAGTACTCGAGCAATTGGATCTACTTAGTTATTTTGCAAATCATTCGCATTTGGTCTCCGTGCAAATCGATAAAGCAGTGAAAATCGATGACTTAAAAATGCTTCAGGATGATTTGAAAAATCTTATTACAACGCTTAGAGCAAAAGGTGTTAAAGTAAGGTACATAAGTAAACTTGTATCTGCGCTAAATCTTAAAGTGTATAAAAAAGTTTTTAATATGTGTGTAGATGAAAATCTACGAAATGATTGTGCTTTGATTGTTATGGGAAGTGAAGGCAGAGATGAACAAACTGTTAAATCTGACCAAGACAATGCTCTTATAGTAAGAGATGGAATTAATATTGATCTCTACAAAGAGCCTATGATGAAATTAAATTCTTACTTACTTGAACTTGGTTTTCCAGAGTGTAGCGGCAATGTAATGGTAAGCAACGAATTTTGGAGAAGAGATGTATCAGGTTATAAAAATCTGATTAATGAGTGGGCTCATAGCATGAATGATTCAGACGTGCAAAATCTTAGTATTTTTCTAGATGCCAAGTGTGTCGCAGGAGATGTGGAACTTCTTGAAGAACTAACTACTTACCTGCATCATAACTTTCACCAAAGAGATGATGTTTTAGCTCATATAGCAAAAGCCGTTTTAAACTTTGAAACACCTCTTTCTCTGTTTTCGGGCTTTGTTTTGGAAAAAGAGCATCAGAATAAACTTGACTTAAAAAAAGGGGGTGTATTTGCGCTTGTTCATGGAGTCAGGACTCTATGTTTACAATATGAAATTACTCAGACTAATACTATAGAGAGAATTAAAGAGTTAAACAACAAAGGCATTATTGACAAGAATTTTGCTACTGAGCTTATAGAGAGTTTCGATACTCTTAGTGCCATTCGCCTAAAAGCGATGTTAGAAGCAAAGACTATAGATGAAAGTAACTATATAAATCCTCAAAATCTTGAAAAGATTCAAAGAGACTTATTAAAAGATAGTTTTAAAATCATAAATAAATTTAAAAAGTTTATGAGTTTTCATTTTCATTTAAATATGGTTTCATAATGTTTTTTTCTTTTATTCAAGGTTTAAAAGCCAAATCTAACCGTCGTGGACTTAAAGAAAAGGAGTTTGAGTTTCTTTTTGAAGAGGACACCAGCGGTGAGTATGTTGTTTTTGATACGGAGACGACAGGGCTTAACCCAAAAAAGGATGAGATACTTTCTATTGGAGCTGTAAAAATAAAAGACAATAAAATAATCACTTCACAAACTTTTGAAGTTTTTATAAAAAACTCGTGCGAGATAAGCTCTAAAAGTATAGAGATTCATAAAATTCGCCCGATTGATTTAGAGAATGCTAAAACAACGGATGTAGCTATACGTGAGTTTTTAAACTTTATAGGTTCACGCCCATTAGTAGGGTATTACTTAGAGTTTGATGTAAGTATGGTAAACAAATATATAAAACCGATGTTGGGAGTGACTCTTCCAAACAAAATGATTGAAGTATCGGAGATATACTTTGATAAAACAATTTCATTAATTCCGCAAGGAAATATTGATTTACGATTTGATACAATCTTAAAAAAGTGTGGTGTTCCGGATATGGGAGCGCATAATGCTGTCAATGATGCTATTATGACAGCAATGATATATTTAAAATTAACGAAGGAAAAATAATGTCAGATAAAAAACCAGTTTTTAAACCAAATAAAGAGTTTGCAAAAAACGCAAATATTAAAAATATGTGTGAGTATCATGAACTTCAAGATAAAGCAATGGAAGATTATGAAGGTTTTTGGGGTGATTATGCAAAAGAGAAAATCGATTGGATTGAGCCGTTTACAAACGTTTTAGATGAAAGTAAAGCTCCATTTGTAAAATGGTTTGACGGTGGTAAATTAAATGTAGCCGAGCAATGTATTGACCGTCATTTAGAGAGTCGTAAAAACAAAGCTGCTATTATTTTTGAAGGTGACAGAGGTGATGTTCAGACTATCACTTATTTAGATCTATATAAAAATGTAAATAGATTTGCAAACCTTTTAAAAGAGGATTTTGGAGTTAAAAAAGGTGATAGAGTAGTTATCTATATGCCTATGATTCCTGAAGCCGCATACGCTATGCTCGCATGTGCTAGAATCGGTGCTATTCACTCTATCGTATTTGGCGGGTTCTCTTCTGAAGCACTGCGTGACAGAATCGAAGATGCTGAGGCAAAAGTGGTAATCACTGCTGATGGAGCATTCAGAAAAGAAAAACCGTATATGCTAAAACCTGTAGTAGATGCTGCACTTGAAGGTAAAACACCTGTTAAGAAAGTTTTAGTTGTTGAGAGAAACCATGAAGATGTTGAGTGGGTAGCAGGACGTGACTACTCTTACAATGAACTTATTAAAGATAAGTCTTCTGTCTGTGCGGCTGAAGTTATGGATGCCGAGGATCCACTTTTCTTGCTTTATACTTCAGGTTCAACAGGAAAACCAAAAGGTGTTCAACATAACTCGGCAGGTTATATCCTTTGGGCGCAGATGACTATGGAATGGGTATTTGACGTAAAAGAGAACGATACTTACTGGTGTACTGCCGATGTAGGTTGGATTACAGGTCATACTTATATTGTTTACGGTCCTCTTGCAATGGGTGCTACAACAGTTATGTTTGAAGGTGTTATCACATTCCCTGATGCCGGTCGTCCTTGGGCAATGGTTGAAAACCACAGAATTAATCAGTTCTATACAGCTCCTACGGCTATTCGTGTACTACATAAAATGGGTGAAGATGAACCGGCAAAATATGATATGAGTTCTCT
Source organism: Sulfurimonas sp. (assembly GCF_041563495.1). Lineage (GTDB taxonomy): Bacteria > Campylobacterota > Campylobacteria > Campylobacterales > Sulfurimonadaceae > Sulfurimonas. The sequence continues at coordinate 128,779 of NZ_JBFFMZ010000001.1, read as the reverse complement.
AAAAGTTCTTGGAACAGTTGGTGAGCCTATCGATCCTCCGGCATGGAAATGGTACTATGAAGAAGTCGGTCAAAGCAAGTGTGCTATCGTTGACACATACTGGCAGACTGAGACGGGTGGACACATAGTATCTCCGCTTCCTGGTGCTACACCAATCAAACCGGCATGTGCTACTCTGCCGCTTCCTGGTATTATGGCTGAGATTTTAGATCCGGCAACAGGAGAGAGAGCGGAAGCAGGTGAGACAGGTTATATGTGTGTTACTCGTCCTTGGCCTTCACAAATCCGTGGTGTATGGGGTGATGAAGAGAGATATGTTAAGTCATATTACGGTGATGTTAAAAAAGACGGTAAACCTGTTTATTTTACAGGTGACGGTGCTGTTTATGATGAAGATGGTTATATCACTATTACAGGTCGTACCGATGATGTTATCAACGTTTCGGGTCACCGTATGGGTACAGCTGAAGTTGAAGCTGCTATCAAGAAACATCCTAATGTTGCAGAAGTTGCAGTTGTCGGTAAACCGCATCCGTTAAAAGGTGAGGGAATTTTTGCATATATCGTTCTTAAATCTGACGATGGTGTGGCTGATGAGGTTGAAGAAGTTAAAGCTATTAACAACATTATTAAAAAAGAGATAGGTAATATCGCTTTATGTGATGATATGGTATTTGCTCCTGGACTTCCAAAAACTCGTTCAGGTAAGATTATGCGTCGTATCCTTCGTGCTATTGCTAAAGGCGAAGAGATTACACAAGATACTTCAACTCTTGAAGATCCAAGTGTAGTTGAAAAAATAGCAGCTATGGTTAAGTAGGTTCTCCTACTTTTCCGCCCTTACTCTTTAAACTTTCCTTTTTAATTACCGCATTAAATACAAATGAATAATCATTCATTATTGATTAAGAATAATATAGTTATACTACTTTTTATTATATTACAAAGGTATTATTATGAAATTATCCATTCAGTTGAGATTACAGATTCTTATATTTGCAGCAATGTTTTTCATGTCCATTGCTATTGCGGCACAATTTGTAAATGAAGTGAACAAGGCTACAGATAAAAACATAGAAAATTACACAAATGAAACATATGAGGCAAAAAAGAATGAGTTGAAGATGTTTACATCTATTGTTATTAAAACGTTGAATTCCTCTTATGAAAAAAACAAAAATGTACTTTCAGATCAAGAACTTAAAAATCATCTCAAAAATATTATCAGTACGATAAGATACTCAAATGACGGATACTTTTGGATAAATAATCTTGACGCTGTTATAATTTACCATCCAATAAAGCCAGAACTAAACGGTAGAGATATGTCAAAACTCCAAGATAAAAACGGTGTGTTTTTATTTTCTGAGTTTGCAAAAGTAGCCAGTGAAAAGGGTAGCGGCTATGTTGATTATGTCTGGCCAAAACCGGGAATGGAAAAAGCAGAAGATAAAATATCTTATGTAGAACTGTTTAAACCCATGGGATGGGTTATTGGAACAGGAGCATATAAACAAGACTTGGTAGAGAGCATCAAACCAAAGATACAGAAGATAAAGGATGAAGCTTCACAAACTATTCAAACTATTATATTTAATGTGATAAGTTCAGTAATAATAATTTTGATTATATTTATGGGAAGTGTTTATTTCCTAATCAAAAACGGAATTACCCAGCATATTATAAATCTTGAAGAGGTAATGAGCAGAATCTCAAAAAATAGAGATTTGACTATTAAAATAGCTACAAACACTCCAAAAGAAATAGCTCAGATAGGGTTAGCTTTCAACTCTCTTATGGGATCACTGAACACTCTTATACATGAGGCTAGAAGCGGAGCGATTGAAAACGCATCCATTTCACAGGAACTATCTACTACATCTCATGTTGTCAGTAATAATGTACATAAGTCCGTAGATATTATCAAAGAGACGACAGAGAGTACAGCCGAGATGATAAATGAGATAATAAGAGCAATAAAGGACTCTAAATCAAGTAAAGAAGAGATACTAGAAGCAAGTAATATGCTAAACGATGCAAGAAAAGAGATAATAGATCTTACAGGCAAGGTACGAAGAAGTGCAGAGTCGGAAGTAGAATTAGCATATCAGATAGAAGCACTATCTCATGATAGCGAACAAGTAAAAGATGTACTGAGTGTAATTTCTGATATTGCAGATCAAACTAATCTTCTAGCTTTAAATGCTGCAATCGAAGCAGCACGTGCAGGCGAACACGGTCGAGGTTTTGCTGTTGTAGCTGATGAAGTCCGTAAACTTGCCGAGCGTACCCAAAAATCTTTAGCAGAGATAAATGCTACAATAAATGTTATCGTTCAGGCAACTCACTCAGCAAGTACAAGCATGAATCAAAATTCAAAACAGATGGAAGAGCTTGCTCTGGTATCGACAAATGTAGAAGATAAGATAAACACGACTACAGAGATTGTAAACAAAGCTACACTGGCAAGTGACAGAAGTGTTGAGGACTTTGAAAAAGCAGGGAAACACATGGAGTTGATATCTGATAAGGTTGATCATATAAATGATATATCTATCTCAAACGGAGAGAGTGTTCATGAGATTACGGATGCTGTTGCACATTTGACTAATATGACTCATAAATTAACCAATCAATTAGAGCTGTTTAAAACTTAATATTTGTTATACTTTCACAAATAAAACAAAAAGAGTATAAATGCAGTTATGTGTAGCACTTGACTTACCTACAAAAGAAGAGAACTTAGACCTGATAGAAAAAATAAAAGAGTACGATGTCTGGCTTAAAGTCGGACTTCGTACTTACATTAGAGATGGTGAAGAGTTTCTGCTTGCAATCAAAAAAATAAACCCCGATTTTAAAATATTTTTAGATTTGAAATTATATGACATACCAAATACTATGGCAGATGCAGCTGAGTCTATCATGGGACTTGGTGTCGATATGTTCAACGTTCATGCATCTGCAGGTAAAAGAGCTATGAGTGGCGTTATGGATAGACTAAGCTCTTACTCTTCAAGACCTATAGTTTTAGCCGTGACGGCTCTTACCTCGTTTAGTGAAGATGAGTTTGTAGAAGTTTATGAAAAGGGCATAGCATCTAAGGCTGACCAGTTTGCAAAAGATGCATATGATAGCGGGCTTGACGGTGTTGTATGTAGTGCTTTTGAGAGTGAGTCTATAAAGACAATCACATCTAAAGAGTTTATGACTCTTACTCCTGGTATCCGTCCTTTTGGAGAAGATGCAGGAGATCAGCAAAGAGTTGCAGACGTGGCTTTTGCCCAGAGTGCCATGGTTGATTTTATAGTCGTAGGCCGTCCAATCTATCAATCAAATAATCCCTCAGAAGTAGTAGCAAAGATTTTAGAAAAACTTTAATTATCTTTTTTTACTTTTCTAAGGAGGTCTTGAAACTTGGGAGAGTAGTTCTGTACTTTTATAAGCTTGTTGTTTTTGTCTATTTTATAGACTCCGTGTTCATTTATAAAAGTATCCGCTTGCAAGTCTTTTCTAGTCTCAAGATTTAAAATCCTAAAACTGAGATTGTCTAAGATGAGCGGTGATTTTCCCTTTTTTTCAAAGTAACTCAAAACCATGTGGTAACCGCCTATATACTTCTCATTTACGGTAGTTAGAAATAACTTCTTTTTATCGAATCCAAGTTTTAACAAGCTAAAGTATTTGATAATGACATAGTCTTCGCAATCTCCGTAACCTGCAATCAAAAACTCTTTTGGAGTCGCCCAATAATCCTCTTGTTTTTGCATCACATCATCATACTGTGGCAGAAGTTGATTTAGGTAGAAGTTTACTTTTGAGAGTTGTTTTTCGCGAGATAATTTTTTATAGGAGTACATGGTCTTTTGATAATCTTCCGCTCTGTTTTTTGCTATTTTTCCTGCACTCTTTTCTATGTTGAGAAAATCTTTTTTTGTGAAGTGAGGATAGAAGTCTGCAAGCAATGAGCCGACAAATAAGAAGTATATAAAGAGCTTTATAATATGTTCCTTTTGTTGCTTTTAATTATTATAATATAAACATGTTTTATTTAAGCTAACTGTTATACTAAAATGATTATAATTCCCGTCTTCAAACGGACAAGTGGGTGAGCGGCTGAAACCACATCCCTGCTAAGGATGCGTATGGGTAACTGTACCGAGAGTTCGAATCTCTCCTTGTCCACCACTTGAAGATTTTAAATCCCCAAATTTATTTAACATACAAACTTAAACTTATTAAACCGTTTCTACTCTGTTACGGCCATTATTTTTTGCTAGATAAAGCGCTTCGTCTGCATGTTTAAATAGACTACTAAAATCTAGGTTTTCACTGTACTGTGCTACTCCAAATGAAGCAGTCATATTTTTAACAATTTCAAAATCATATTCTTCTATTTTTTTACGTATTTTTTCTGCCAGGATTTCAGCATTTTTTACATCAGTGTTTGTACATATTATCATAAACTCTTCACCGCCCCAGCGCCCGAGCATATCAATTTTACGAATATTGTCTTTTATTATGTTGGAAAACTCTTTTAAAATTAAGTCACCTAAATCATGACCGTAGGTGTCATTTACAGTTTTAAAGTAGTCAATATCAAGGAGTATTATTGAAAATTTATTGTGATTACGTTTGAAGTCATCAATACAATACTGTATGAATTCTTCCGTTTTTTTTCTATTGTTTATCTGTGTTAGTTGATCTGTCGTAAATAGTTTTTCAAGCAAAGTAATATTTCTTAAAACAACAATAGATTTTTTTTCTCCCTTAACATTAAACTCTTTTACAGATACATCAAAGATATACTCAATACCGTTTTGTAGGATTAAAGCTTTATGTACTTCATTAGGGTTATCCAGAATATATTGAGTCCACTTTTTACCATCCACTACCTTGCTTAAGTAACCTTTTCTGTTGTCAAACATGTCGCAAATACAGTCATATTTAATTTTAAACTTTTCAACAGAGTCAAAACCGGTAAAAGCAAAAAATTTATCATTTGCTTTAATAAGACCTTCGCCAGTAGTCACCAATGTTATGTCCGGTGCAATGTCAAAAAGTATGTTAAGTTCAAGATTTTTATGTTCAAGTGTTTTATTTACATTGATATAAATGATGTATATGAGATAAACAAGTAATAATAGCTCTATATAAAGTGCATAATAGATATAGCGTAAGTTGTTTTGTTTTTTCTCGGCAATTTTTTGAATTTCTAAAACAGTTTGATTTGTTAATTTCCATAACTCTTCACTTTTAGAAAAAATAAAATCAATTTTATCTCTTTGAAGAGTATCTTTATTTTTATGAATATATATTTCCAGTTCATCTCTATAATGCGCTATATTTTTTATTAGAGGTACTATAGTAGGAAAATCAACGTTGCATAAATCAATAATCTCATTTATTTTATCTTCAAGATTGATATGAGTGTGATTATATGCTGTATTTGTGTTTGCATACATGAATTCTTTGGCCTCTTTTTGAATACCGCCTCGGATCTGTCCAATTTTATTAATAATCATAGCATCGTGTTTTACACTGTTTTGTATATAAGTGATTGCTAAGTATGTTAACAATACTACAAAGATATGAACAAACAATAGTATAATAATTCGCTTAGAAATTCTGTGTTTATTCATAGATGTATAATATCACAAAATTTGAAAGTAGAGATGATTCCTATTGAAGTAGACAAAACAAAGACAAATAATGTTACAAAAGATGCATTTACTCTACCCGATTACGTCCTTTTTCCTTTGCAAGATAGAGTCTTTCATCAACCTGGGTTATATATGTGTCAATTATTTCTTGATTGAGAGGTTTTGTATTGTCAATCATTACTGAGATAGTTCCGATGCTAACTGTATATTTGATTTTAATATCTTCTATAAGAACTTCTTGCGTGGCTGCAGAATCACAAACTTTTTGAGCAAGAACCAAAGCCTCATCTTTATCTGTCATAGGAAGTAAAATCATAAACTCTTCACCGCCGAATCTAAAAATATAATCAGACTTACGGAGTGTTTTTTCCAACACACCCGAAAAATGTTTGAGAACTATATCTCCAACTGCGTGACCGTAGGTGTCGTTTATGCGTTTGAAGTAATCCAAATCACACATCATAAGTGCAAACTCTCTTCCTGTTGCTCTTGCGATATCGAGCTTATTAATCATAATCTTGTTAAATAGACGCCTGGTAAGCAGATGTGTAAGCGGATCTTTTGAACTCTCCTCTATCTCATTTAAAAATGCAATCTCATTTCCTATTTCAAGTGAATAGTAGTCTATACGCTGCATAAGGTGAATAAGAGTTGATGAATGAGGTTCTTTACTCTTGCAATGGTTGATTACATTTGCAGCAAGGTCATGAAGGTTTATATGAAGCTTTTCTATTACTTTATAGTGTGATGTTGAAATCAAATATGAAGTTGTAGTGCTATGCATCCATTTACCAAATTCACATAGATTCGGATTCAATTCAGGATAATTATCATCATAATCTTTTTTTTGAATATAATCGATAAGGTTTAATATCCATTGAATATGATTCTCATAATGAATCATAAATTTTTTATCAGGCATTATTGAGATATGAGATAGTCGAAGTTCATTTTTAAGTATTAGTTTGTTTAAAAATCTTTGTAGATATAAGACGGTAATACGATGTTCATGTTCTGTAAAATAGTTGTTGATTTCGTTAATGTGCTCTAACTCCTGCTTTTCTAAGAGCAGACCGAGCAGTTTACGGACAACCGTGATAAGTTCACTATATAAAAAGAGGTATGATATTTCATGTTCTATGGTAAAGTTTACCAATATTTTTGTGTTTATATCTATGTCTTCTTTGGAATTTGAGAGAAGAAGATTTAAAAACAGTTTCTTGTACTCTGTAATCGCATGTGTGTACAAAAGTTCTCTTGAAGGGCTGTTTTGTAAACTCTCTAGACTAATATTAAAGTCTTTTATGCATTCCTGTATTTGGGGGAAATATTGTTTAATTATTTGCATCTGGCTGCTCCAATCTTAATCAAATGGCTTACTAATAGATAAAATGTAGACTATTATATCGTTAAAATTTTTAAAAGTCTGCAGAATGTTTAGTTTTATAACCTTAAAGAATATCCTACTCCTTTTATGGAATCAATAGGAATGTTTATTATCTTTTTTTTAATATTTTTTATATGAACAGAGAGAGTGTTTTGTAAAATCTCCTTTTCCTTCCATACAAAATTTACAATTTTTTCATGAGATACGATTTTATTTTGATTAATGATTAAAAGATATAAAATACTCTGCTCAGTCTTTGTAAGTCTTATATATTTTTCTTCTTTAAATACACTATTTTGTGATAGTGAATAGGAGTAGTCTCCCACAAGGTCTATTTCGTCGGATTTCATTTTTTTTCTAACTGCTTTCATTGCCCGAAGTTCCAGTTCTTTTAGAGAAAAAGGGTAAAGTATGTAGTCTTCACAATATCTTGCAAAAGCTTTTGACATGATTTCTATAGAATCTATATAGCTTAAAAATATGACAGAGGCGTGAACACCTAAGACATTTATATGGTCTAGTACTTCAAGAGCATAAGAATTATTTTGTTCTATTGATAAAAATATCACATCGTACTGAGCAATAAAATGGTTGAAATTTACAGAGTTCAGTAATTTATCACACTTCTTATAACTGTCTACAAGAAAACCTTTTTTTAAAAAGTAATTTTTGAAATCCATAGTAAATTTTTTTTCAGAGTTTATAATTAATATTTTCATATACAATTGTATCTTAATTGTAGACTTTCTTCACTATTTCTTCACTATAATTTATTATAATACTGGATTATTATAAACAAATATGTATGTAAAAATTAGGAAACAATTTTATGAACAATATCATCAGCAAAGAAAAAATAATTTTATTTTTAGGTATTTTAGTTGTAGGTTTTGTACTATATTTAGAGTTCTCTTACAAAAAAAATGAATATCTTAAAGAAAAGATTTACGATTTACAGCTTCAATATAGTGAAAGAATTATCTCAAATAAAAGAGTTGTTAACATACTTTTTCTTGAAATTTTACAAAACAGCCAAATAGCTGATATGCTCGATAAAGCAAATTTAGATGTGGATAAAGAGATAAACAGAGATAAACTCTACTCGATGTTAAAGATCAATTATGAGAGGATGAAGAAATCAGGAGTATTACAGTTACATTTTCATTTAGCAAACGGTGATACATTTTTTAGATTTCACAAACCGGAGAAAAGTGGAGACAGTTTACTCTTTAGAAAGAGTATCAGAGAAGTTATAAAGACACAAAAACCGGTATATGGCTATGAAGTAGGCAAATATTTTGATGGATTCAGATATGTATATCCTATCTTTAAAGAGAAAAAATATGTAGGCAGTGTTGAGCTGTCTATAAGTGCAAGGTCTATTATTCAACAGATGCAAGAAGCTTTAGATGCCGATTACTCAATGATTGTAAAAAAAGATGTTATGGATGCAACGGTAGTTCAAGAGCATATTAAAAAATATTACCATCCTTTTTGTGCCAGTGATAAGTACTATATGTCAAACGGTGTTCATTCAAACAATTTGGCTCTAAAGGAGTCTATAAAAAATATTTTTGACCACATAAGTGAACATATAGAGCAGGATAAAGCTTTTGCAAAAAACAGTTTTAACATCGGAGTAAATAAAATATTTATTTTTGTCCCTATAAAAGATGTCTCCGGTAACACTGACGGATATATAATATCAAACAGAAAAGATAATACAATCTACAATCTTTTTATTGTTCAGTCAATAAAATATCTAATTGTAATATTACTTTTTATATTGATATATTATATCTATAAACAAAGTAGGGAAAAAACAAATACGATAGAACAATTACAAAATGCCATCGACAAAACAACACTGGTCTCTAAAACAGACTTAAAGGGCAAAATCACATATGTCAATGATGCCTTTGTCAAACTCTCGGGATATTCTGCAAATGAGCTGCTTGGCAAACCTCATTCGATTGTTAGACATAAAGATACTCCTGCTGAAGTCTTTAAAGATATGTGGGATACAATCAAAGCCGGAAATGTATGGTATGGAAAAGTTAAAAATAGAAAAAAAGACGGAAGTTCATATACTGTAAATGTGAACATCTTCCCAATAAAAAACAATAAAAACAAAATTGTAGAGTATATTGCTATCAGACATGACATTACAGAATTAGAAGAGTTAAAAGAGATTTTGCAAAAAGAACTAAGTAATTCAAATCAAAGCTTACAAGATAAGATGAATCTACTTTCTCAGTATGAAAAAGCAATTGAGAGTGCAGCTTCCTTTACAAGAACAGATAAAGACGGTGTAATTACATATTTGAATGAGACACATGAAAAACTTACGGGTTTTAGTAATGAGGAACTTATAGGAAAAAAACATACTCCTTTTCTTAGAAACAAAAATGTACCAGATGAAGTATACAAAGAGTTATGGGAGACGATCACTGCTAAAAAGAACTACAACGGTGTTATTAAAAACATAACTAAAAGCGGAAAAACAATATATCTTGATACTTTTATTGCACCTATTTTAGATTTAAATAATGAGATTATTGAGTATATGAGTATTCAATATGATATCAGTGATGTCATTAATGTTCACAAAGAGATAGAAGAGACACAACGCGAAGTAATCTATAAAATGGGTGAGATAGGCGAATCCCGCTCAAAAGAGACGGGAAACCATGTTAAACGTGTTGCGGAGTACTCTAAACTGTTAGCTTTAAAGTATGGATTGTCAGAAGAAGAGTCAGAGCTGCTATATGATGCTTCACCAATGCATGATATAGGAAAAGTCGGAATACCTGACAGTGTTTTGAAAAAACCAGGAAAACTTGATGCTGATGAGTGGGAGATTATGAAGACTCATAGTGAAATCGGTTTTAATGTTTTAAAAGGCTCAAACAGAGAGATATTAAAAGCTGCCGCTACAGTAGCGTATGAGCATCATGAAAAATATGACGGTACAGGGTATCCTAACGGTTTAAAAGCTGAAGATATCCATATTTACGGACGCATTACGGCAGTTGCAGATGTTTTTGATGCTTTAGGTTCAGATAGAGCTTATAAGAAAGCTTGGAGTGATGAAGATATCTTTGAACTATTTAGAAGTTCAAGGGGCACTCATTTTGATCCAAAACTTGTAGATATCTTTTTTGAAAATTTAGATCAATTTTTAGAGATAAGAGGTAAGTTTAGAGATTAATAGTTTTTTTTAGCTTACTCTATCTGAGTAAGTCTTTTTCCACTTCAAACAGTTCGCCGTTTTCATCTTCAACAAGTGCTGTTGCTTTTCCGTCTTCGGTAAATACGGTTATGATTTTAACTTGTGAATCATTGTATGTATAAGTTTGAGTTTCTGTATTGTTTGTATGAGACATTTATTACTCCTTTTAAAGTTGTTATATCTTTACATATTTTTTTTATTTTTTTAAAATATATTTCATTTTGTCAAAAAATATTTGAAAGGATATCGTAAAAGACCTCATAAGAATGTTAAATTTGATATACTTGTGATGACTTAAGATTAGTATTTTTATTAAAGGTTTTTATGTGGAGAGTGAAATAGTCTATTCTGTTATAGGCATAGTGATTTTTATTGTTATTATTGTTATGACCTTGCGCAGTGACGTAGTTGAGATTGTTCAGAGTAAAGAAGAAAAAAGAGCAGATATAATAAACGGATATAAAAAAGAACTTTTAGAGGCTTTAGAACCGTTAAGAGACGATACTGAGGCGAGAGTGGCCAAAAAGAGCGAGATGCTAAAAAAATTTAGTAATGAACTCTCTTTAAATATCTTTTTTGATAAAGATGAACTAAGAGAGATTGTTTTAGAATTATCAAAAGTGGATTAGTCTGTTATGGTTTTGAATGAAAAGTGGTATCATCTTTTGGTAGCCGAGATGCATGAGCCATATTTTGTAAGACTCCAAGAATTTGTAGAAGCAGAGTATGAGAGAAAAATCATCTATCCAAAGTATGAAAATATTTTCAAGGCTTTTAACCTTGTGTCTCCAGAAAATGTAAAAGTCGTCATCCTCGGTCAAGATCCGTATCATGGAGAGATGCAGGCAAACGGCCTTGCATTTTCGGTTTGTGATGAATGCAAGATACCGCCTTCATTAAAAAATATATTTACTGAATTAGTCGATGATATGGCTTGTAATACCCCAAGCTCTGGAAATCTTACAAAATGGGCACAAGAGGGCGTTTTACTTATAAACAGTGTTTTGACTGTTGAACAGGCCATGGCAAACTCGCATAAAAATAAAGGGTGGGAGAAGTTTACGGATTTTGTCATAAATAAGTTGGCATCTGAGTATGAAAACATTGTCTTTATTTTATGGGGTAACCCGTCTCAAAAGAAAGAAAAACTCATAGATGCATCTAGACATCTAATCATAAAATCTCCGCATCCTTCACCTTTGTCGTCATATAGAGGTTTCTTCGGTTCAAAGCCTTTTTCAAGGTCAAATGATTACCTAAAAGCTCATGGAAAAAAAGAGATAGATTGGTGTCTTAGTTAAATCTGAATTTTGCTATTACAGGTAGGTGGTCAGAGTAACCTTTACCTTTGTGTTTTGGAATTCTTGAGCGAGATACTTGCCATCTGTAGACTTGTTTCTTTTTAAAGAGATACTTTTTATTTAAGTTTGTAATGGAATCATTTATATATGAGATTCCTTTTTTATCCAGCAAAGGCTGAGAGACTAGAATGTTATCAAGTGCCTCTTTTTCTCCTTTAAATATATATGAATATCTGTTGTCTGCGTCTGTATCATACCAGAGGTTGTAGAAGTTGTCTTCCTCATACACTACATCTTTTGCTTTTTGCTTTTGTTTTATAGTTCTAAGTACGTGGTTGATTCCTGTTTTTCCGTTGGTATCGTTAAGTCTTCGGTCTTTTTTAAATCTTATATTCTCTTCATAGTGTGAGTTGAAATCTCCGAGTAAAATGATGTTCTTGTCGTAACCTATTTCGCTTATTCTTTTTCTAAGAGCTTTTGCAGATACTATTCTCATGCTCTCAGGACCAGACTTGGCCTTCCAGTGGTTTACAAATATATAGAGGTCATTACCGTCTATCTTAAATTTTGATTCTAAAATATTTCTATATTTGTACGTTGAGGTTACAGCGAGTTCTTTAGCGTAAGTAAATGGAACTTTACTTAAAAATGCGACATGAATAGCGGTGTTTTTTTTATCTGCAATTTTGAAATACTGATAGTATAGACCATTTTGTTTCAGAGTAAATCTTAAGTCTTTTAAAGCCTCAAGTGAGTGGATTTCTTCGAGTGCTATGATATCTGCATCTATATCTTTGATGACTTTGGCAATGTTTTGGAGTTTTATCTTATACGTTCTTTGGTTCCAGTTACTCTTAGTATTTGGTTTGTATTCTTTGTATTTGTAACCTTTTTCTTGCAAATCAAAAAGGTTTTCCACATTGTAAGTCGCTATTGTCAAAGTCTTATCTCCAAATAGTGTAGCCCATAAGAGTATAAGAGCTAAAAAGTATCTCACTGATTAATGCCGTTTAGTCTTAGCAGGTTTTGCGGGTTTGGCTCTCTCCCCATTAACTCTTTAAAATAATCATCCATACTTTTTGCACCACCGCCGCTTAGGACAATCTCAAGATACCATTTTGCAGTCTCAGAGTCAAAGATGCCCTCATCTACAACATTAAAGAAGGCATCTGCACTTAGAACTTCTGCCCATTTATAGCTATAATATCCTGCCGCATAACCGCCTGCAAAGATGTGTGCAAAACCATTTTGAAACTTGTTGTATGATGGAGTCTTGATAAGAGCAGTGTCTTTTCTTATCTCGTTGAGCAGGTTTTGAACCTCTTGTCCCTGATAGAGCTTAGTATGAAGCTTAAAGTCAAAGATAGAAAATTCTAACTGTCGTAACATTCCAGATGCAGATAAAAAGTTCTTTGCACGTACCAGTTTTTCTATCATCTCATCTGGGATGATTTCTCCCGTCTCATAGTGAGATGCAAAGAGTTTTAAAACGTTGGGCTCATAGGCAAAGTTTTCTAAAAACTGAGACGGAAACTCAACTGCATCCCATTCAACACCGTTTACACCGCTTACTTCATTTTCACTTACATTACTGAGCAGGTGATGGATTGCATGCCCCATCTCATGAAAAAGTGTCACAACATCATCATGGCGAAGAAGGGATTTTTGAGTCTTGTTAGATGGGGGAAAGTTACAGACTATAAATGCAGATGCAAGCTGTTCATCTGCGTTTTCATCAAGACAGTGAGCTTGCCAATTATGCATCCATGCTCCGCCGCTCTTACTTTTTCTTGCCTCAAGGTCGAAATAGATTCTTGCTTTTAACTCTTCGCCTATAAAAATGTCATAGGATGTCGCTTTTTCATCCCATAGTTTTTCATCTACTTTTTTAAAACTGATGCCAAAGAGTCTGTTTAAAAACTCAAACATCCCCTTTACGACACTAGTCTGTTCAAAGTATGGACGGTACAGCTCTTCGTCAATGTCATATTTTGCTTTTTTGAGTATCTCGCTGTAGTAAGCACTATCGAAGCTTTGTAGAGGCTCTGGTGCCATCTCTTGAACCTCTTTTAGCTCTTCTTGCGCCTGAGCTTTTGACTTTGTAACAAGAGTCTGTAAAAACTCTTCTACACTCTTCGTATCTTTTGCCATTTTAGATGCCAAAGAATACTCTGCATAATTGTTAAATCCGAGTATTTTACTCATCTCATCTTTTAGTGCCAAGAGTTCATCAATGATAGCTGCATTCTCAGGCGCTCTTGTGACATAAGCTTTATAAAGTTTTTCTCTGATTTTTGCATTTTTACCGTAGGTCATATATGCTATGTATGATGGCATCTGAAGAGTAAACCTGTATTTTGTCACTCCGTCTTCTTCATATTTCGCCGTCTCTATGTCGCTCTTTGGCAAGCCCTCTACATCTTCCTCATTTTCAGTAACATACTCATAAGCATTTGTAGCATCCAAAAGGTTTTGAGAGAAGTTATTTGAGAGTTCACTCTTTTTTATGTTTATCTCTTGAAGTCTCTCTTTAGCCTTTGCATCCAGATGGGCACCGCTTAGTTCAAAATTTAAAATATTTAACTCTAAAACTCTGTTTTGCTCATGATTAAGACTCTTTGCTTCATTTTTTTGTATCTCTTTGTAGGCATTATAAATGTCAAGGTTTTGAGATAATTTTGTAGAATATTCCGTTATGATAGGCAGTGAATCGGCATAAATTCTTTGTGTTTCATCAGAATTGTTTACAGAGTTTAGATGTGACAGCGGAGTGAAGAATAGTTCAAGGCGTTCTTCTAGCATCTGCAGTTGTTTTACAAAGTTGGCATATGTCTTATGCTCTATTTTTAAAAGTTCTTGTATCTTATCATAGTTTGATTTTACTCTTGTGTTTAAATCGTTTATAAAGTTGTCCAGATCTACACTGAACTTTAAAAATCTATTACGACTCGGCATCATCGTCCTCCTTTGTTGAGGGTTAGTGCCTCCCTGCATTGAACTTTAGTTCTTATCATTAGTTGTCTTCCTCGTCTCGTTTTAATTTTATGGTGTTATATTTGTTTATTAAAATCTCATCATATTTATCTGCGAGACTAAACAGTTTCTCCAGAGCTATCTTTCCCTCATCAAATGTCAATGATGAATCTACGATAAGATAAGAGAGATAAATGCTGTTTTCATTAATGGAAAACTGCAGATAGGTGAGTTTTTTATTTTCACTTAGCAGATAGTCGTAGATTTTGTTTATGTTCTCTTTTGGAAGTCTGCAAAGTTTCGCATCACCGATGATTATACCGTTTTCATAGTAGTTTATCTCTATTCTTGCACTTCCGTGATCTACTCTCCATGAAGCCTGTGAACGTCTTGCTAGTGTAACATTTACGTTTAAAGAGTCAAGTATCTCTTCCATAAGCTTTGTGGCACCTGTGGGATTGTAACCCTTTCGTCTTTGCTTTGCAACTTCAAGTTTTGTGCCACACTCCGGGCAGTAGTCATTTTTGATCTTTTTTTCTTTGATGAGGTTTTTACAAGAGGGACATTTTATGATGTTTGTGTCATTTTCACTTTTGAAATTTTTAATTGTTTCATCAACATAAAAGTAAGGAAGAGCAAAACCGAGATTGTTTGCATTTTGGATGATAAAAGTGTTTACACCGATGACTTCACCGTCTTCATTTAGAAGGGGTCCACCGCTGTTCCCTGGATTTATGGCTGCATCTATCTGAATATATTCCAAATCTTCATATAGCCTCGAAGCTTTTGAGACAATGCCTTCTGTTGCCGTATAGTTAAGCCCGTAGGGATGACCGATAGCAACAGCTATGTCACCGTTTTTTACCATTTTTGTAGATAGTTTCAGCGGATTTTTTAGTACCACATAATCTGAACTAATAAAAGCCAAATCATAATCCGGGTCATCATAAATTACTTGTGCAATTGCTCGTTTGATCTGTTTTGAACTTATCACCACTTCACTTAAACCGCCGACGACATGAGAATTTGTAATGATTAAGTCACCGATAATAAAACCTGTACCGGTACCGTAGGGTGTCATAATTTGAATGATGTTATCTACATATTTATCTAAAATGATTTGAGTATTCATATCTGTTATATCTCCTCAAAGTTTAGATGTTTTAGTTGAATAAGATAACTGTTGCTAAGTTCATTCAGTGATGAGAAGTTAAGCTCATCTCCAAAAGGTTTAAGTTCTTTATACTGACTTTGATGCGGAGTAATCGCATCTTCAATTTTTGAGATAATCGTTTTTTTGGCAAAAGTTTTTTTCTCTTCATCATAAAGCGGAGTATAATCCAGAGCTTTAAAAAATGCGGGATTTTGAATCTCTACAAGTGTATGCATAAGCGCTTTTGTTACTGGGTTTAGTCCATAATTATATAGAATATAAAAAGAGATATATTTATAGATAGTCGGTATGATTTGATTGTATCTGTTGTTTTTATACCATCTGATTTTTATAAATGATTCGCTGATAAAGTTACTTATTTCTTCATGAGAAGTCTTCTCCATCGGGTTGAAAGTATATTTTGCATTATAAAACTTTGTGCTGAAATCTTCAAAATTCATCTCTTTTAGTTTTACAATATATTTTCTAAGCTCTTCATTTTTGGACTCTGTAGTACTTCCTTCATCACTGAAATAAGTTTGTATCTTTCTACTTGTTTTTTGATATATCTCGCATTTTGGTACTAGCAGGTAGTCCATCTTAAAAAGAATATTCAGGTATAAAAAAGATTGCATTCCCGTATTGTCATTTGTCGGAAGTTTTGATATTTTGGTCTCAACTTCATCTATCCAATTATGTAAAAAATCATATTTTATTTGCAGTTCCTCGGCATCTAACTTGACTATGTGACCTGTGTCTTGAAGTATTACATCACTAAACTCTGTTTTGATGTACTCTTTGTCAAAGTCGGCATTGAGTGCTATCTCTCTAAGGGGAAAAAATATCTTTTGCGGAGATGCTGTTTTGTTATCGTGGTAGAGTTTTAGTTTTATGTACTCATCGTCACTGAAGTAGTAAGCATAAGTAAGTTGATAGTTTCTCTCTAATATATAACGCTTCAGAGCCACTTGTGCATCTGCAGTTTTTAACATGATGACTTCAGCATAAAGATTGTTTTGTGTAACGACACCGACTACTTTCGCACTTCCTTGATAAAGCACAAAGTTTAGTCTGTCACCGTCCAAGTCGGTTGTTATATTTTCATTTGAGATCTCACCTGAGAAATTTTCCAAAGATTTAAAAAAGCAGTTGTAAGCTTTTAAGATATCCTGCTTTTCAAATGCCTCGTAGGATTTGTTGAAAAGCTCTTCCTCGTTTGGAGATATATTTGCATTTATACCTCTTCCAAACGAGTGTCGTAGTTGTGTTGTTTTGTTGTAAAAAAAATTTAGCCAGTTCAATTGTCATCCAGATAGTTATCTTAAATTTATTCTTCTCATTATAATGAATAGAGCCTTATAAACAAGCAATATTTTATGCTTAAATAAGAGATGTCATAATCTGGTTTACCGTAATGCTGACTTCTTCAATAGTTTTTGTTTCTTTCGACATGAAGTCACTTATGTTGTTTTTTATCTCATTAAAATCTTCTTTTTTATTTTCAAGATAAGATACAAATGCCGTCTGAGGTGTCTCATTTATCCTTTGAAAGCCTAACACTTGCTCTGTATAGTGAACGACTATGTACTCTATATATTGAAGTATTTGGTGACGCAGAATTTTTTCGCTATTTGTTTTTATCTCTATTGTGTTTAACAGAGTAATCATCTCCAGGATTTTAAATTCATTCACTACAAGATAAAACAGCACAGCGACATTGTCAAACGTGTGAAATGAGTTTTCTTTAACCATAATTGCAGCTACTGCAAATTTCAGATAATCGATTGCACTGAAGAAGAGGTTGAAATGATGATTTTCAGGAATAATATTTATGATTTTGTCTTCATTTATATTTCCGAGTATTCTAAACAGGTCTTCTTGATAGTCAAGTATATGGTTTACATCGACTTTATGCTTATCCAGATATTTAAGCATCCATCTTGTGCTGAATCCAAGTGTACGTTCTATATCGTCAAGAAGCTTGTACTGCTGTTTTATATCCATATTAAAATCATTTCTGTATATCTCAAATCTAATGTCGTTTGCTTCAAAGAGCTGGTTTGTTATAAGGTATGATTTTATTTTCAATAAGAAATTCTCTTTGCCTCTTCTGGCAAAATCAGATACAAAGGTAGCACCCTGAAGGTTTACAATGGTATCGGCCATGACAGTTGCTATAATCTCGCGGCGAAGCGGATGATGTACAACCTCATGCTCATATGCACTAAGAAAAGATTTTGGAAAATACTTAAATAAAAACTGAGTAGCAAATGTCTCATCTATGAGCTTTGATTCTAGTAAAATATTTTTGATGAAAATCTTTGAATATGAAATTATTGAACTCAAAACCGGTCTTACAATAGAACCGTCAGAACAAAGGATCTCGTTAATGTTTTCATTTTTAGGTATGTAGAAATCATGTCTGCTAAAGCTTGAGAGATTAGTATCTAATATTTCAATGGTAGATAAGAAATCATCCAAGTAGCGTCTGCTAAGACTTGAATCTCTTGAGATTGCCAGAGATTGATGATAGTTGTTCCAAAGAACCAGGTTTACGACTTGCTCAGTCAAGTTTTGAAGGGACTGATTAGCTTCTTGCTCATTTAAGAGATGTTTTGATTTTATGATATTGAAAAGTATTTTAAGATTTACTTCATGATCAGACGTATTTACTCCGGCTGCGTTGTCAATGCCGTCTATGTTTATCTCTCCTCCGTTTTTTGCATACTCTATGCGTGCTTTTTGAGTAAAGCCAAGATTCCCGCCTTCACATACTACTTTTGCTTTTAGTTCATATGCATCCAGCCTTAGCGCTTCATTTTCTTTGTCGCCTAAGTCTATGTTACTCTCTTCAGAACTTTTAACATATGTTCCGACACCTCCGTTGAAAAGCATATCCACTTTCATCATCATAACTTTTCTGGCCAACTCTTCACCGCTAAGAGTTTTTTTAGTAGTTCCTATCATCTTTTTAATCTGCTCACTCAGTTCTATGCTTTTTTGAGAACGTGAAAAGACTCCTCCTCCGGTTGATATTAGTTTTTTGTCATAAGCACTCCAACTTCCGTTTTTTGAATGAAATAGACGAAAACGCTCATCAAAGCTTATTTGCGGATCGGGATCGGGATCTATAAATATATCTTTATGAGATATTGCAGCTAAGAGTTTGAATTTTTTGGAGTATATCATTCCGTTTCCAAACACATCACCGTTCATACTCCCTATACCTACGACGGTGATGGACTCTTTTTGAATATCAATGCCGCGCTGTATAAAAAATCTCTCTGAAGACATAATTGAACCCTTAGCCGTAATACCAAGTTTCTTGTGGCCAAATCCGTTACTCCCCCCGCTGGCAAAGGCATCTCCGAGCCAGTAACCGCGACTGACTGCTATTTCATTGGCAACATCGCTCATTGCAGCCGTCCCTTTGTCCGCCGCAACAACAAAGTAAGAATCATCACCGTCATAGGCTATGATATTTTTATCTCTTGCAATCTTGCCGTCAACCATATTATCAACAAGGTCAAGCATATTATGTATAAATTCGCTATAGATGCTCTTAAAGACATCAGGAGTTATCTCAGAAGCGTCTTTGTTGATAACAAAACCTCCTTTTGCACCGTCAGGGATGATTATAGAGTTCTTTCCTTCTTGGGTAATCATAAGTGATTTTATCTCTTGACGGTAATCTTCATGTCTTTCACTCCATCTAAGTCCGCCTCTGCTGATCTTGCTCATTCTTAGATGCAGACCGCTAAAGTCCGGATGATAAACAAAAGCTTCTATTTTTGGTTGAATCCCTCTGAGATTTTCTGAGTAAGACTCAGTGTCTATTTTAAATGATATAGCTCTGTTGTTTAAAAAGAAGTTGGTTCTGGTGAGATTTTTAATGAGAGCATATGTGAGTTTTAAAATCTTGTCATCCATAATATTTGGAACATCTTTTATAAGCTCTTCTATTTTGATCTCTAAATCTTTCATCAGCTTGTCACGTTTAATTGCCAAAGGGTCAAACTTTGCTATGAAATAATCTACAAAGAGTTTAGATATTTTTGAATAAGTCGTTATGGTGTGAAGTATTGTGCCTTGGTTGAGCGATATTATAGATTGGTCAATATATTCGATAATGGCACGAAGTAAAAGCACTTTTCTGATTGAGAAGTTTTGCTCATAGACAAGTGAGAAGAGTCTGCATCTAGGCAGTACTACACCGTTTAATGAATCCGATATTACATGTTCTATGTTATATTTAGATTCAGTTATATTATTAGTACTATCGAGTTTCAGATTAAACATGTTTATGTAAATATCTTTGTCGTTCTTTTTAATCTTGTAAGCGATTTCATCAATAATCGTAAAACCGAAGTCATGTAAAATAGGCACTATAGAAGAGAGATAGAGTTGTTCGGTTGCAAAAATATTGACGGAAGGTTGTTGCTCATCATCCATAATTTGAGTGATTATTTTCTTCTCTTGGATGCTGCCAAAGAGCTCGTTACTTATGGTAAGATCTTTTTTCGATAGTACACCTGAAAAGACAGCGTTCATTGAAGAGGATTGCATAAAATCTCCTTGGAAATTAACTTATATGCATCATTGTAACACAATGTTAATTCTAGTTTATTATGAATTCATCCAGATTAGCAGTGCAATATTGATTAGTAACATAATGATAAATCCGCTCTTGTAAAATGTAAGAGGTGAACGCTCGATAATGGTGGCATCTTTTGGAAAAAATGGTTTAACATTTTTTGGACGTTTAAGCTCATAATTCATCTCGGAATAGTGCTCATATCTACGCTCTTTATCTATGGCAATAGAACGAAGTATTACACTGTCTAACCAGTCTGGAATGTTGTTGTTGTAAAAGCTTGGTTTTTTTGCTTCTTTAAAAGCGGGTGTTTGAAAAGGCTCTATCTCACCGTATGGATATTTGCCTGTTAAAGAGAGGTAAAGCGTAACACCGATAGAAAATATCTCACTCGACTCACTTATGGCTTCGCCACTAAATCTCTCAGGAGATAAGAAACTTGGAGTTCCTGCTCTGGTGTTTTTAGAAAATATCTCGGTAATACTTCCAAAGTCGATTATTTTAAACTCCAGGTTTTCATCATTATCTTTTGCAATCATCACATTTTGAGGTTTTATATCTCCGTGGGCCAAATCATAATGGAGTAAAAACTGTGACATCTTCAAGAGAGTAGAAGCTAATTCAACTCCGTCATCTATGGTTAGTTGTTTATGAGTAAGATAACTGTCCAGATTTTCGCCGTGAAACAGCTGCATTACGTAGTATCTGGTAGATCTGTTTTTAGGGATTACAGCTTTTGGAAAAAAATCGGCTTTTAACCTTTTTGCATTCCAAGCTTCTTTTACAAACAGGTCAAGGATTGTCTCACTGTCGATAGCTTCTCTTGGAGCGAATTTAACAACGTACTGTTTTGTTTTTTTAGAACAAAGCCAAGTCCTTTCATTTTGAATCAGCGATTTTTCAAGTGTGTATCCATCGACTATCTGACCGACTTTTAGAGAGTCCAAAATCGGAAGGTTCTGTTGTTTTAACATTTGGATTTCATTTACATCCAAAATCTCCAAAACAACTGCCGTGGTATCATCAGGGAGATTGTCATCCAAAAGTTTAGAAGCTTTTTTTACTAACGATGAAGCCCCGAGTGAGATAGCATTCTCAAGGCGGTTTTCGCTCATAAGTGTATAAAGACCGTCACTGCACAGCAGAATCTTGTCATGTTTTTGAATAATGTTTTCAAAGTAGTAAGGCTCTACATCTTTGGCTATTCCTATAGCCTGAGTTAGTACATTCTCAAAGCATGCTTCATTCATACTATGGTCTAAAGAGAGTTGGTTGATTTTTTTGTCTCTGTAGAGATAGACTCTGGAATCTCCAACATTTGCACCGTAGAGTTTGTTCCCCTCGATTACTACAAGAGCAAGAGTCGTAACCAATTCTGTTCGCTCATAGTTTAGGATTGATTCTTCATATAAAATAGAGTTGATTGATTTTACAAATGTGTTGATAGATTTCTCAATACTCCACGTTTTTGGACGTATTTTGAAGTTGTTCATAAGATAAGTCGTAACTCTCTTGGCCGCTTCGGCACCTGCATCTGCACTTCCAACACCATCACAGACTATACCAACCGTCAAGTTTCCTATAGTCTTGATGTCGTAAAAATCATCACCCGTTAAATCTTTGCCTTTGGCAAGTGAAAAACCTGATGTTTTCATGTTGTTGTTTTGCATGTCAAGCTTTCTTTTTTGTAAAATATATAAACAGTCCTAAAGCTATAATCAAGACGGAAACACCGCCTATAAGATAAAAAGCATGAACCATGTGAGAATAATCGTCTATAGCAATTTTAAATACTACCATAAGAGATTCTATTAGTAAAGCAATAATTATGGTAATCGAGAATTTTGTTAGTACTTTATACTCTTCATGAGAGTTTTTGGAATAACTTTTAAATACAACCTCTTGTGCGAAAACCGTTTTTGCAAGGTCAAATATTGCAAGTCCGAGTGTTAATGCGATTACAGGTTTAAATATGGCTTCTATGGACAAGCCTTCTTTAAAGAGCAGTTCATACGCAAACTCATAGACAGAATATCCGATGGTAAAAAGTGCCAGAACCATCATGATATTTGCTGTAAGAAAATAAAAACTTTTACTTACAAAGTTAAAGCTTTTATGTATCTCTATGAGACCGAGCCTTTGAAGCAGGGCAGATAGATTGAAGTCTAAAAAATATACTTTATTGTTTTCTTTTTTTGCCACTGTTATACATGTCTCACCTGTAGCGCTGCTGATGTAAGGTTTAGTTGTCGCAATCAGGCTGTCATCAAAATCCAACTTGCTCAGGAGATACTCTCTGTTTCTTCCTATTGGCGTATCGCTTTTTTTGTTTTTGTAAATATTTGCAGAGATTTGAAGCATTGTCACTTCGTCGCAGGTGTATATGAGCTCCAAAGAAGGAAAGACTTTAAAGACTCGTTTGAAGTCATTGTTTTCTCTCTCTTGCAGATCTCCAAGATTGAAAACCGTCTCTATGAGAAAGTTTTCAATGTCAAGAACATTTTCCTTGTATGTGGTCATAAATTCTTGCATCATTTTTTCCTTTTAATTTGGATTATTCATCATCTTTTGCAAATTTTTCATATAAGAAGCTAAGTATTGCTTCACGGCATCTGATGTACTCAGGATCACTTTGAAGTGATACTCTGTCTCTTGGACGTTCAATGTTTACTTCTAAAATCTCTCCGATGGTCGCATCCGGACCGTTTGTCATCATGATGACTCTGTCACTGAGAAGTACCGCTTCATCGATATCGTGTGTAATGATGACTACCGTGTTTTTAACGTTTTGCTGGATTCTTATCAGATGCTCCTGCAGGTTTGCACGAGTAAGTGAATCAAGCGCTCCAAAAGGCTCATCCATCAGAAGGACTTTTGGTTTAATAGACAAGGCTCTTGCAATCCCTACACGCTGTTTCATACCGCCGCTTATCTCATCCGGCAGCTTGTCTTTTGCATGGTCAAGGTTTACCATAGAGACAAATTTTTCGACTCTCTCTCTAAGCTCGGCAGAACTCAGCTCAGGCATAACTTTTTTCACTGCCATCTCAATGTTTTGATAGACACTTAGCCAAGGAAGAAGCGAGTGGTTTTGAAAAACTACCGCACGTTCAGGTCCCGGACCTTGTACATGTTTGTTCTCTAAAAGTATATTTCCTTTTGTCTGTGCATCCAGCCCGGATATCATATTTAAAAGTGTACTTTTCCCGCATCCACTGTGTCCGATTATGGAGATGATCTCGTTTTTCTTTATTTCAAGACTTACGTCTGTTACTGCTACATAGTCATCTTTTCCCGGTATAGGAAACCTTTTTTCAATGTTTTTGAGGCTTAAAAATTTATCATTCATTACGATCTACCTTTCTTTGTATAGTCAAAATAATTTGCAAGTTTTCCCATCATTAGGTCTAAGAAGTAACCGATAAGACCGACTACGATAATACCGATGATGATGTTATGATAGTTGAGGTTGTTGTATTCATCCCAAATCCAAAAACCGATACCGATACCGCCAGTTAGCATCTCTGCTGCTACGATAACCAGCCATGCGATACCTAAAGAGAGTCTCATCCCTGTAAAGATATACGGAACTGAAACCGGCAGGATAATCTGTACGATCTTCTCCATAGGAGAGAATCTTAAAACTTTTGCAACGTTCATATAATCTTCGCTGACACTTTTAACACCTAAAGAGGTATTTATGATGATAGGCCAGATAGATGTTATAAATATAGTTGAGATCGCCGTCATGTTTATATCTTGAAATATAAACAAAAGCAGCGGCAGCCAAGCAAGCGGTGAGACAGGCTTAAATATCTGTATGAACGGGTCAAATGCGTACTGGGCACTCTTACTCATACCGATTAAAAGACCTAATGGAACACCTACTAGTATTGCTAAAACAAAACCTGCAAATACTCTCTTTAATGATTCGAGAACTTGCCAAAACAGACCTTTAACATCTTGATTTTCTACATAAAAAGGGTCAGATAAAACACCAATTATCTCATCGCCGTCACTATTTACTCCGCCAAATGCCGCCACATAAGTATCGCTTGGAGTCGGAAAATCTGCTACGACTGTAGCGATTCCCGACCAAATCTGAATGATTAGTGCAAATACCAAAAGCGGTAAGAATATTTTTTTTATTAGTTCATTGTTCATTTTTTTTCCTTCATGTTTAAACTCATTAGGCATCTAGCTGTGAGTAGATGCCTATCAATTTAAAAACTTATTTAGTCACATATTTCGGATCGGCACAACCTGCAGGTCCATAAGGACATACGTAGTCTGGCTGTTCAGTTTTAACTGTCCATTTGTTTGTTTTAAGAAGTTCTTCTTTTGAGACTTTTGATTCATCAATGCCTGTAGAGAAGATATACTCAACAGCTTTGTTTGGGTCCCAGACTTTTCCATCCATAAACATGTTGTACTTATCTACACCGTCTTTTTTCCAAGGGCTTGGAGGAAGGCTGTAACCTACTTCTTTAGCGACTTGTGCAAAAAGGTCAGGGCGGTAAACTGATTCGATAACCGCTTTCATGTCAACTGCTTTATCAATCTGTCCCCATCTGTACATCTGAGTTATAAACCACATACCGTGAGAGTAAAACGGATACGCCGCATAGTAGTTGGCAAAAACGTTAAACTGAGGGTTAGCTTCAGAGTTTTGACCTTTTAAGTACTGAAATGTACCTGTCATTGATTTCTCCAATACTTTTACAGGAGCTTTTACATAGTTAGGTTTACTAAGAATCTTTGCAGCCTCCTTACGGTTTTCCCATGAAGCGTCCAGCCACATCTGAGCTTCCAAAATCGCTTTCATTACAGCTTTTGTAGTCTCTGGGTTTTTCTTGATAAAGTCAGCACGAGTCTGAAGTACTTTTTCAGGGTTGTTGTTCCAAATATCGTAGTTTGTTACAAGAGTTGAACCTTTTTTCTTTAAAACGATTCTCTCATTCCAAGGCTCACCTACACAATAACCCTCTATATTTCCTGCAATCAAGTTAGAAGGCATTGTCGGTGGAGGAAAAGGTTTAATCGTTGTGTCACGATCAGGCACGATTCCAGAACTTGCCATCCAGTATCTTAACTCATAGTTATGAGTAGAAACCGGATGAACCATACCAAAAGATAGTGGTTGATAAGAAGAACCTTCCGCTTTATGTTTTGCATCTATATACTTTTTGAGTGATTCAGAACCAAGAGGTCTTTTAGTCTCATCCATTCCGTATTTTTTCATCTCTTTAATGATGTTATTTCCAAATGTAATTCCATTACCGTTAAAGTCAAGAGATAAAACAGCTTGAAGATTAGCGTTACCGTTGATACCAAGAGTTGCTGCAATAGGCATACCAGCTAAAGCATGTGAAAAATCATACTCTCCGCTTATTACTTTTTGCTGGATTCCAGGCCATCCGCCGCCTTCTTTAACAACATGAACATCTAAACCGTATTTGTCAAAAAAACCTTTTTCTTCAGCAATTACAATCGGTGCACAGTCAGTTAGAGCAATAAAACCTATGGTTAACTTTGTTTTTTCCGGTGCTGCCATAAGCGAGGCAGTAACAACTGAAAGACCTAATCCGATACTTACTAATTTCTTTAGCATGTGTTCTCCTTAAATTTACATTTTTAAAATGCTTGTAGAGAAATTGTACTATTAAAAATATACTAAATAAACAGTTTAGTGATTAAAAAGTAATCAACATAATCTTAGTTTTTCATTAAATTAGTTCTATAATACCTTTATGAATTAACTATATATGGATAACTATTATGATAATAAAGTCAGTATGCGGGTATTGCGGTGTTGGTTGCGGATTGGAATATGATAAAGAAAAACTGATAGGTGACGTTACATATCCGACGAATGAAGGAAAGCTTTGTTCTAAGGGTATATCAGAACTTATAAGTATTCAAACTTCTACAAGATTATTGAGACCCTTATATAGAGATAGCATCTATGATGAGTATAAAAGTACGGATTGGGATGATGTTGTTACAAAGATAGCAGATAAAATCAAAAGCACTTCTAAAGAAAAGATTGGTTTTTACCTATCGGGTCAACTTTTAACAGAAGATTATTACGTTGCAAATAAACTCGGCAAAGGATTTATAGGCACTAACAATGTAGATACAAATTCCCGTACTTGTATGTCAAGTGCGGTAGTCGCTTATAAAAAATCAATTGGGGCGGATTTTGTGCCTCTTAGAATGGATGATATCTTCAGCAGTGATTTACTTATACTTGTCGGTGCAAATACGGCGGAAGCTCATGTGGTTTTTCACAACCAGATAAAAAAAGCCAAAAAGCAGGGGCTTAAAGTTGTCGTTATAGACCCAAGACAAACAGATACCGCAAAAGCTGCTGATTTGTATCTTCCACTAAGAGCGGGAAGTGATATAGACTTTTTCAATCTTATTTCAAAACGACTCATTGATGAAGGACTTTATAATAAAGAGTTTATTGATAAGCACGTAAACAACTTTGAACAACTGAAAAACAAGTTCAAAAGAGCACCTGTTACAAAGATGCTAAAAAGAACGGGTCTTACAAAAGGGCAGTTTGAAGAGTTCTGGCAATTATATATCTCCAGTGAGAACATTGTGTCTGCTTGGACGATGGGACTGAATCAGTCTGCTCAGGGAGTAGACAAAAATCTGGCTCTTATAAACACGCATCTCTTAAGCGGCAAGATATTTAAAAAAGGAAACGGTCCTTTGAGTCTTACAGGTCAGCCAAATGCAATGGGAGGAAGAGAAGTCGGAGGTCTCTCGACTTCACTCGCTGTTCATCTGGACTTTGATGCAAGTTCCATTAAAAAAGTATCAAAGTTTTGGAAAACAAACAACATAGACAATAAACCAGGACTTACGGCTACACAGATGCTAGAAGCCGATTTGGATATTTTGATTATCTGTCATACCGATCCTGTTTACCACCTGCCAAACAGACATAAGGTAGAAAAATTAATTAAAAAAATACCGATGGTGGTTGAGATAAACGCTTACGATAACTCAGAGACATCAAAGTTTGCACATATAAAACTGCCAGCAGCTCCGTGGGGAGAAAAGGAGGGTACACAGACCAACCTTGACAGAAGCATCACAAAACAGGAAAAGCTTACCAGAACTTCCATCGACTGTAAGCCGGATTGGGAGATATTTCAACTTATAGCTAGGAAACTTGGATTTGAAAAAGAGTTTGATTATAAGCATCCAAAAGAGATATTTCAAGAGTATCAGGAAATGACAAAGCTCAATAAATATATGGATATGCATAAAGCGGATTATGACAAACTCTCTTATAAGCCTTTTGTATGGGGGCAGGATGTAAATAACTTTTTAACAAAAGATAAAAAAGCAAATCTTTATTTTGTAGAGAACAAACTACTCAGTGAAAAGACAAGTATGAAGTATCCGTTTGTCCTTTTAACAGGACGCACAAGAGATCAATGGCACAGTGGTACAAAGACAAATCTGCCTCAGACATTGCTTAAATATAAAGAACTTGATTTTGTAGAGATAAACAATGAAGATGCAAAAGAACTGGATATTAAAACAGATGATGTGGTGACTATATCATCTGTAAGAGGTCAGATAACTACAAAAGCCGTAGTAACTAACAAGATTAACAAAAATACTCTCTTTGTCCCTATAAGCAATAGAAGTGTGAACTATCTGACAAATGATTTGCTGGACAAAGAATCATTTGAGCCTGATTATAATCACAGTGCAGTTAAAATCTATAAAAAGGTTTGATACTTTTCATAATTTCGTGTCAATAATTCTCTAGCTTAATAGTTACATTTTTATTCCAAATTTTTCAAGAATTAAAATCATTAGATAATAAGCTATTATTGTAGATGCGACTGATATGGCCATGCTTGGATAAAAATGAATTCCTTTTTTTATTAAGATAGGAAACATTATAAACAGTGTCATTGATGGAGCAATCAACCAGACAATTTTATTTGAAAATTCTACTGCTGTATTGCTAGTGTTTGTATCTATATACATCCAAGTCATAGCTAATATGGATACTAACGGGACAGCTGCTAAGAGAGCACCAACTAAACTACTTCTTTTTGTTATTTCAGATATAAGTACGATTAAAAGTGTCGTAATGACAATTTTTGTAATGTAATAATACAAATTATTTTCCTTAATAATGCCAGCCTATAATAGACTGGCATAATGGCTACTCACCCGTAAAATTTGCACCTGTCATTGCACCATATTGATTTATAAAAATATATAAACTTTGTTGCTTTGGATTCGGTTCTTTTGGATTTTTAAATGTAAACACCCATTCTGGCATTGATTGGTAAGTTTGTTGTTTTACATTAGCAACTTTAACATTATTCCAACTTTTATCAATTTTACCATTAAGAGTATATTTTTTTACTTGTCCTACAGCAATCTTTTTTGCTTTTATCTCATTGATTTTTACACTTGAATGTTTATGTCCGTCTCCATGAGCATATAGCGGGTTTAACCCAAGTGTTATTATGACTACAAAAGTCACCAGTGTTATAATTTTTTTCATCTTTTTTTCCTTTATAATTTACCGTGTAAAGATTGTTTTGCTTCTTCAGCTTTCATATCCACATGAATGTGGTAATGCTCATCTCTATTAAATCCGAACTCTTCTTCGTTTGTTGTATGCAAATAACCATGTAGTTGCATAAGCAGCAACATAAATCCTGCAAACATAATAGCATGATTAGTTACCTTGCTATGTTGCATAAAGGACTCTTTTTGACGCCAAAGCATTAAAATGAAAAGTATTGGAACCAATGCAATTATCTGCCCAAATTCAACACCGATATTAAATGAAATAATTTTCATTAGTATCTCAAGACTATCTTCACCAAGCGGAAGCTGTTGAAGACGCGTTGAAAGCCCGAAACCATGAATGAGTCCAAATAAGAAGACCATCCACAGCATGTTTGGAGACTTAATGTGCAAATAGTTCTGAAAGCCTTTATTGTTATCAAATGCTTTGTAAATAACACTGATAGCAATTACAGCATCAATTAGATAATAGTTAGCATTAACTCCCATAAAAGTTGCCAATATCAATGTTATACTGTGTCCCAATGTAAAGACTGAAACGAACTTAACAATATCTTTAATCGTATTTAGGAAAAAAACCACTCCAAATAAAAAGAGTAAGTGGTCATATCCTGTAAGCATATGTGTTGCACCAAGCCAAATATATTTGAGGTTTCCTCCATCAAGCATTGCTTGTTTATCTGCAGCTGAAATACCATGTGCATAGGCTGTGGTATTGAGCAGAAACAATGCACTTAAAACTAAAAGTGTTCTCATAAATTTCCTTATATGAATTGTATATAATTAAAGTAATAATGATTTAGATGATAGGTGGGCGAAATATTCCTGGTGATATAGAATAAAAATGTTCTTGCGTAAATTCATAATTGTTCTTTTGGAGATAGGAAGATAGTTTTATTTCTATGATATCTGAGATATAAAAATCAACAAGGTTGATTTTATGACTATGATTATGTGTATGTTTCAAAGTATTGTGGGTATGTTGGTGTTCATGAAAAGAACAAGAACTACCGTGAATGTCGTGTTTATGAAGTCGTTCAACTGCAGCAAATAGGTTAAGGTTAAAAATAGAAAGAATAACGAAACTAATAATTATGTGTCGTTTCATTATTCTCCTTCATAACCGAATCTAAATAGTATTTGTTGAAGTATATCATATATTGAGAGTGTCGTATAATCTAGTTTCAAGTATTTTTTTCAACTAGTCTTCTATCGGATTGAGATGAGAGATACAGATCAAGGCAGAGTATCAACTCTTTATCATCATATGAAAATTTTCTTGTAAATGTACGGCACATGTTTCCAGACGCGCTTGAGATATATTTTTCAGATATGAACTTACCGTCAATAGAGTTTTTGCATATATAGAAATACTCTTTCAAAGAGTGGTCTTCACCGTCGGCAGAAGGTTCATAAAAGCTTTTTTGCTCAGCCAGAAAAATAGTCTCTCCGACTTGCTTAGACTCCTCTGCATCTATAAGATAGAGAGCTTCAATCTTTTTCTCTTGTTTTATCAGCTCCAAAATCTCTTTATTTTTGGCAATCTCTATAGTGTTTATCATAGAGATGATTTTTTGAGATATATCGGAAGCTTCAAGGTAGAAATTGTTTTTTTGTTTTGTGATTGATTCCAAATAATATCTGTGCTTATATCCGACATGCTGTATAGTTTCTAATATGTCTTGTCTATCAGGTGCATCTGCACTTGGATGAGCAAACAGATATCCTTGAAAAAGATCTATTCCATAGTTTAGAGACTTCAATACTTCACTCTCATATTCGACACCTTAAGACAGAGCAATTGCACCTATTTTGTAGCACATCCTTGCAATAGCTTTTAAAATCTCTGCATTTATGTCATTTATATCAATATCTCTTAAGAGAGATTTGTCTATCTTGACGATATCCGGTTTTACGATAGATAGCCTGTCAAACTGCGAATCGCCCGTTCCAAAATCATCTATGGCAATATTAAAGCCTCCCTCTCTATAATAATTGGCAAAACTCTTAAGTGACTCCGTGCACTCTATCTCATCTTCTTTGACTTCAAGGACAATGTTTTTTGCGGGAATTTCTAAAGAGTTTAATATCTCTTCAAAATAATATTGGTCGCTTTTAAACGTGTTGTTTATGGATGAAGATTCAAAGTTTAAAAAGAGCAGGACCTGATTGTCGCTGTCATAATACTCTTTAAATTTTTTTATAGATTCTATTCTTACCACTCTATCAAGCTCCAGGGCTAAACCGGCTTCTTTTGCTTCTTCAAATAAAAGATTCGGCGGTATGTAGTCTGCGTTTTTGTAGCCTCTTAAAAGTGCTTCATACCCGAAAATCTTTTTCTTTTTAACAGATACAATAGGTTGAAAATATATATCTATGCGGGTTATGCCTAGTTCTTCAAAATGCATGTTTAAGCCTGTTATCTTATTTTCTCATTAGAAGTAAATATTATAATTTTTGAAAAAAATGTTGATTATTAAATAAGCTTAGATGATGAAGTGTTCATCATCTAAGAAGCTGTAGATTATTAGTTGATTTTTAGCAGTTCAACGTCAAATATAAGTGTAGCATCAGGACCGATTGAAGGAGGAGCACCTTGCTCTCCGTATGCTAAGTTTGAAGGGATGACAACTTGCCATTTATCTCCGACTTTCATCTTTTGTAAAATCTCTGTCCAGCCTTTAATAACTGCATTTACAGGGAAGCTTACCGGTTGTCCACGATCGTAAGAACTGTCAAAAACAGTGCCGTCAATCAGAGTACCGTGATAGTGTGTTACTACTTTGTCTGTATCTTTTGGAGATATTTTTCCGTTACCTGATTTTAATACTTTGTATTGAAGACCGCTAGGAAGAGTTATGACACCTTTTTTCTTTTTATTGGCTGCTAGATATGCTGCACCCTCTTTTTTGTTATGGTTTGAAAACTTACTCATCATAGCCAGTTCTCTTTTTTTCTTACTCTCTTGAAAGTTTTTCATTGCCGTTTGCATCTCATCGTTTGTAAGTCTTGGTTGATGACCGCTAAAAATATCTTGCATCCCAAGTTTCATAGCATTCAAGTCAATATCATCTTTAGAAATCATTAGTTGTTTTCCAAGTTGCAGACCGATAACATAACTAGCTTTTGCTTCTTTGCTTTTAAGCGAAGTATTCGCCATTACAGAGGTTGTTATCAGTCCTATACAAACGATAACAGCGGGTAGAAATTTTGTCATAAATATCCTTCTTCATTTTATTTTAGTTTGTTGAAAAAGGATTATAGCAAGTAATATTGTCAAATGTAAACATATATTACTTCGACTCTCTTTGGGCTTTTTCTCGTAACTTGTCTTTTTTACTTTTTTTCTTCCCCTTTACGGGAGCAGGGCCTTTTTCTTTTTTTGGAGCTTCACCTTTGAGCTCAAAACCTTTTATCTGCTCTTTTTCTATTTTGACTTTGCATTTTTTCTCAATAAGATTAAAGTGGGCCTGATCTTCGTGAGAGATAAACGAGATGGCAAGTCCTGGTTTTCCTGCTCTTGCAGTACGTCCGATGCGGTGTATGTAGTCAGTTGGAGAGCGGGGCAGGTCATAATTTACAACGCACTCTATGTTGTCTATATCTAAACCTCTTGCTGCTATGTCGGTCGCAAATAAGATGCGGATTTTTTTATCTTTGAACTCATCAAGTGTATAAGTTCTATCTTCTTGAAGCAGGTCTCCGTGAAATGATTCGGATGCAAATCCGTACTTTCTAAACTTCTCTGCTATGTTGTCCGTCGCTCTTTTGTTCGCCATAAAAACCAATACATGTTCCAGTTTTTCTTCTTTTATGAGATGTCTTAAAAGAGGTCCGCGGTTGTCACGGTTTACTTCGATGGCTCTTTGGGTGATGCTCTCAACTGTAGGTACATCTTCTTGGATGCTTACTTCTACAGGGTTTAGAGTTATTTTAGATGCAATGTTTAAAATCTTCTGTGGATAAGTGGCTGAAAATAGAAGGTTTTGACGTTTTTTCGGGATGGATTCAAGTATCAGGTCAAGCTCCGCAGCAAACTCTAGGTTTAGCATCTTGTCTGCTTCATCGAGAACCAAAAACTCTAAGAATGAGAGATTCATCTGCTTTTTACTAAGTACATCCAAGAATCTTCCGGAGGTTGCTACCAAGATATCGCACCCTTGCTGGATTGCGTAAAGTTGGTCACCGATTCCCTCTCCGCCGATTAGGCTGACAACCTTTGGACTTTTGTCCATAAACTCACCGAATATCTCAAAAGTCTTGGCAACTTGAAGTGTCAACTCTCTTGTTGGAGTAAGTACAAGAACTTTTATCTTTGACTTTCCCTCTCCTTGTCTGTTTTGCAGCATCTGAAGTATTGGAAGTATATAGCCGGCACTCTTACCGCTTCCTGTTTTTGCTTTTGTCATCACATCTCTGCCCTCAAGCACAAGAGGAATGACTTTTTCTTGAATAGGTGTAGGCTCAATAAAGTTGTTTTTTACAAGTGCTTTTTGTATACTCGGAGATAGTTTAAGTGAAGAAAATGGCATTTGAGGTGTTCCTGAAATAATTTTACGTATTGTAGTGGGTTTGGGCTTTAGAAGAGGTTGATTACTCTTTTACAATCCAAAGATGACTGTACCAGTACCATTTTCCGTCTTTGCCCGGTGCGGTACAGGTGTATTTTTCCCTAGGCGGTTTTATCGGCTCATTTGCCGTTACTACAATCTCTGTCTGCGATATCCATTTAATATCTATTGCTTCACCGTTTGAGATATAACAGCCCATATTTTCAAGAGGTTCTTTTAGTTTTATGTAGAGTTTTGGAGAATTGTGCTTTTTGACAATAGATCCTTGATGCGAAACTGATTCTATGGGCATAGGTATAGTGTTTAGTTTGCTTATGAAGCTGTTTGGATTTGCAAAAGCTTCTGCCATAGGAAATCTTGGTATTGCTCTTAAATCGCAATTTTTTCCGAGGGGTCCTGAAGTCTGTGTGATGCCTATGTAACCGAGATTTCTGATAAGTTCTGAACTCTTTAGGTCATACTCTCCAAAAGGGTAGGACAAAAGACGCGGATTTTCATTTGTCTGCGCTCCAAGTTCTTGATGAAGTCTCTCCTGTGCTTTTTCTATATCCGCAGTTATTTTTTTCCTCCATATTGATTCCGTCTCACCGTTTTGCGCAAGAAGGAAGTCATGAGAGCTGGAATGGTTTGCAAATTCAGCACCGTTTTTTTGCATCTCCCGCATCTGATCCCATGTCATGTAGTTTTTAGAGTGGCTGTCTACCTGATTTGTACTGACAACCACGGTAAAAGGAAAATTTTTGCTCTTTAACATAGGGTAGGCATTTGTGTAAGTGCTGATATAAGCATCGTCGATGGTGAGTGCAACGGTCTTTGGCGGAATCTCTTGTTTGTTTATGATATGTCTTAGTATTTTTGATAGATGCCAGACATTGTAATCATTTTTTTGAAGGTAGTCTAACTGGTATTTAAACTGTTCTATTGTGATGTTAGTAGAAGGATATTTAAACTCGCCAAAGCGGTGATACATAAACACAACGGCACTGCCTGCAAATATTGGGGAAGTTATGAAAAAGAGCAGCAGCAATAAGATTTTCTTTGAATTCATAAATTTTATCCATCTTATAGTTAATAAAAGAACATTATATATGTCCTAACCTTAAATAACTAAAACAGTGTATTATCCAAATGAAGAACTCCGCATCAGCAGAGTCCTTTATCTTGTTAGATTCTACCGCCTGCCACAACACCCCAAGTGGTTCTCCATCTGGTTTTTACCAGGCTTATTCCCATAATGGCAACAAGAACGACTGCAGCAAATATCATGAAACCTGCCGTATAACCGTCAAACGTGCCTTTACTCCATCCAAGAGTCTTAATAAGCGCAGTACCGCCAAGACCGCCGGCAGCACCGATAATACCAGTCATGATTCCGATATCTTTACCAAATCTTTGAGGTACGAGTTGAAAAACTGCACCGTTTGCCATACCAAGGTTAGCCATGATTAGAAAAAGTACAAAAATCGCAACACCAAAAGGCAGAGCCACAGTAGCATTTAAAACAGCTAAAAGTGAAACCAGACCAAAGAAGATGTAAAGAGACTTGATTCCGCCTAGTTTATCTGCAATAGCTCCTCCGACGGGACGAAGAACAGCTCCTGCAAAGATACATAATGCACCAAAATATCCAGCGATTACTTTTACGTTTTCTTCATTAAACACATCAACGCCGAATGCACTCATATCTGCTTGATAAGTGTTCATAAGATATACCTTCATATATCCTGCAAAACCTACAAAACCGCCAAAACTTACTGCATAAAAAAGGTTAAACCACCAAGTGTCTTTGTCTTTTAAAAGCTTTGCGTAGTCTTTTAGTTTTTTAGGACGTGCCGTATAAACTTCTGATGGAGCATTTTTAGCTAAAAAAGCATAAGCTATAAATACAGCTATAGCCATAACAGCACCTACGCCAAACACTGACTCCCAACCCCAAAGCTCCGCTATTTTTGGGGCAAACAAGAAGTCGATTACAACACCGATGTTACCGGCACCTGCGATTCCTAAAACAACGCCCTGAAGTTTTGGCGGATACCATTGACCGGCTTGTGGAAGTGCCACGGCAAAAGAAGCTCCTGCAAAACCAAGACCAAGTGCTACAAGCAACAGTGTATTGTAAGATATAGTGTTACCTTGCATAAAAGCGGTGAGAAGTGCAATGATTACAACACTTTGAGCCAGTAAAGCCGTTACTTTAGCACCTAGTTTATCAACACCGAAACCAAGAAGTATTCTTAAAAGTGCGCCTGATAGAATAGGAAGTGATAGCAGTGTAGCTTTTTCACCGGCACTCATAATATGACCGCCTAGTGCCAATGCTTCAGCTATCTCTGTAGAGAGCGGACCGAGCATAGTCCAAACCATAAAACTCATATCGAAGTATAAAAAAGCCATGAACAGTGTCGGTGCATGTCCTTGACCTTTTAAATCCTTAAATCCTGCCATATTATTATCCTGTAATTAATTTATGAGAGAATTATAATGCAAGAGTGAACTAAAATATACTATATTATGATTAAATAATAATCATATTGTGAAATTCATTATGCTGAATATATGTGCAATAAAAATATTTTATCTGTTTTAAGTTATAAAAAACTATCTCTTGATATAATCATTCTATAAAGATTAAAGGCAGTTTTTGAAAGACTCAACTCCCAGTAAAATTGTTCTCTTAGGTGCTTCAACAGGAGGACCTGGGCAAATAGAAAAAATTATAAATGCTCTTCCTGAGCTGCATAATACAACCGTTATCATTGCTCAACATATGGCAATCGGGTTTATGTCTAGTTTTGCAAAAAGGCTGCAAGAGAACCATGTAAATATTATAGCAATCGCTGAGAATAATGACATCCTTAAAAGTGGGAGAATATATGTGTGTTGTGGATTGACAGGAATAAATAAAAAAGGTTCAGAGTTTATATTTTCTCAGGAAAAATCACCGCAAAACAGTTTCAATCCGGATATAAATAATATTTTTAACTCTTTTATTTCATTCACCAAAGAGATAGAAATACTAAGTGTGATATTGACCGGCATCGGGCATGATGGTGTTGAGGCTTGTAAAAGGTTGAGTGAGGGTGGAAGTCTATGTATAACAGAGAGTGAACATAGTGCTATAGTAGACGGTATGCCAAGTAGAGCAAGAAAAGAAATTCAAAATATTAGAGTTCAAGATATCAATGAGATAGTAAATACAATAAAGGAGTTTTGCAGTTAATGTTTAGTTTTTTTAAGAAGAAAAAATCAGTGCAAGCACAAGAGGTTGAAGTCATAGAAGAAACAGATTATAGAGATGCGACTATAGTAGCCGAGTATTTTAAAAATGAGACAGGCGTGACATTTGATAAACAATTAAGTATTCTTACAAATAAAGCAATGACCTTTTGTACCCAAAGAGGTATCAACTCATTTTCAAAACTTCTTACACTGGTAGACACAGATGCAAATATAAAACAAGAACTAATCGACTATCTGACTACGAACGAAACGTTCTTTTACCGTGAATTCAGGCAGGTGGAAGAGTTGGTAGGGCTTGTTAAAAATCATTTTAACAATGTAGATATACTTTGCGCTCCATCTGCAACGGGTGAAGAGCCTTACAGCATAGCCATAGCACTTCTTGAAGCAGGGGTGCCTTCGAGCAAATTTAAAATAGTCGGTATAGATATAAACTCAGAAGCATTGGAGAGGGCACAAATAGCTATATATAAAGAGAGAAATGTAAGAAATCTCTCAAAAGAGATCTTGACTAAATATTTTGATGAACAAGATGGACTCTATGTTTTAAGAAGCAGTGTCAAATCTCTTGTGACTTTTAAACTGCATAATCTGTTTGAACCGTCTTTTACAAATATTGGAAAATTTGATTTTATCTTTTCAAGAAATATGTTTATATATTTCGACAAAGAGACAAAAGTAAAAGCAAAGAAGATCTTAGAGAGCATGAGAAAAAATGAAAATCAGGAGATATTTTTCGGACATGCCGACCAACTGTAAAAAGTTTAAATAATTTTTACAACATTGTTACGTTTTTCTTTTGCTTTATACAGAGCTTCATCTACACGTTTTAAGCAGCTATTTATATTATCAGTGCTATTTACTTCAGTCACCCCGGCACTTATTGTGACTGAAGGCAGTTTCTTATTTACATAAGATTCTATACTCTTGCGTAATACTTCAGCTTTTATATAAGCACCGTTTACATCTGTTCTTGGTAGCAAAATTATAAACTCTTCACCGCCCCAGCGAGCAAAAATATCATTGATACGCAACTCTTTTTCAATGATTCCTACAATCGCAATAAGTACAAGATCACCGATAAGATGTCCATAAGTATCGTTGACTGTTTTAAAATGGTCTAAATCTATTAAAATCACAGAAAGTGTATCTCCGTATCG
This sequence comes from Sulfurimonas sp., assembly GCF_041563495.1. Classification (GTDB taxonomy): domain Bacteria; phylum Campylobacterota; class Campylobacteria; order Campylobacterales; family Sulfurimonadaceae; genus Sulfurimonas. The sequence goes on along the minus strand of NZ_JBFFMZ010000001.1, from coordinate 90,925 downwards.
CTTTTTATTTTCAAATGCTTTTAAAAACAATTCATCAAATTTTTGTCTGTTAAATATTTTGGTTAGATGGTCATGGTATGCAAAATATTCATACTCATTTTTTTCAGAGATATATATGCTAATATCATTGAAAACAACAATATATTCTGATTCATCTTCTATTTTTTTCAAAGTTATTTCAAAATCTATTAGCTCATTATCACTATTCATAATAGACACAATACGATTTATTTCAGGTCGTAAGAATAGATAATCTGTCCAATATTCATTATTCTTAATATCAGATGGAGAGAAAAAATTATTATTTTTTATAAAAAGCTTGGCTACGGAACCATAGACAGCATTAAACTCTTCTATGGATGAGAGAGAAAAAAAATCCAAAAATGCATTGTTTGCACTTTGTAATTTGTCATTACTGACCACAATGACCGGATTTGGAATAGCGTTGATAACAGAAAATACTGTGTCATCTATATTATGTTTCATAGTATAAGTATATCTTTTTTTAAAATATTCTACTACATTTATGCTTGAAATTTAAGCATACTTTAGTGATACGAATAATCAAGATATAATTTTCACATTAACGAGTATATGGAGAATTAAGTCGTGCAGACAGCTTTAGATAGTTTCATAGATTACAAAGCTGATACTCTAATGCAGTGCGGTAATTACTCTATAGATATACCAAAACTGCAAGAGGGTGAACAGTGGCAGTTCCATTGGTTGCCCCTATCATTGCTTTTGATTTTTGCGAGAGAGTTTAGTGACAGATTTTTATTTTATTTTACTGTTGTTCCCCTTTGAATTGCAGGTGGATTCTTCGTAGGAAAGTCAAGATAGAACCGGTTTAGTAACCAGACTCTTCAAGAATTCTTTCTTCTTTACAACCTAGACGATTGTTGCCATCACAAGCTTTTGCAAAATACTCTTTAGCTTTTTTATAGTCTCTATGGAGTGTATGTGAATCTCTATGGAGTCGTCCAAGATATATGCATGATTCAGTATAACCTCCACTGCAAGCCTTGTCATAAAATTTTAGAGCTATATCTTTAATCGCTTTATTGTCACTTTTTGAGTAAGTTACTGCTACATTATGACAGGCAAAAGCATAGTCGCCTCCACAAGCTTTTGAGTATAGATTAAATGCTTTTTTCATATCTTGTTTAACAAGCAGGTCTTCTTCATATATGATGGCTAAATGAGAACAACTCACATAGTCATCTCTTTTACAAGCTTCTGTGTAAAATTCAAAATCTTCCATGTTGTAAGCATAAGAAGCGGTAAAAAATAAGATGCTAAGTATATAAATAATTTTCTTCAATGTAAATTCCTAACTGACTAATAAATGAGTTATTAGAAGGTCTTCCTATTTGTCATTTGCGCTAAAATTATATCAACTAAATATAAAGAGCCACTATGATAAATAAATTAAAAGATTTTTTAGGTTTTGATATATAAAGTGGAGAAATATCTGGACAGATAGAGCATGTAAAGAGCGCTTATAAAGGAATCAGTATTAAAGAAAAGCAAAAAATTGTATAAAATATAATCATAAAACTGCCTATCATGACCTGTAAAGTAGCTAATATTATATATATAAATAATATTGGAGCTTTACTATGGAAGCACTACAAAAAGCTTATGAAGCAAGAAGCAAAAAACTAAATAAAATTGAAGAAGTTAAAGAACTTAAAAACCCTCAAGAAGCATTTGACAAGCTTGAGGAGTATGCAAAAAACGGTTATGACTCTATCCCTGATGAAGACAAAAAATACTTTTTAAAATGTTTTGGCATCTACGACAGACCTGCGACACCTCAGAAGTTTATGATTAAACTTCGTATCCCCGGAGGATACCTAAATTCTGCTCAGGCAAGAGCAATAGGTGAGTGTGCTTTAGCATACGGTCAAGATTACATAGACCTCACTACAAGAGCTCAATGTGAACTCAGATATTTGGATATCAAAGATATTCCTACAATATTGCAAAAGCTAAAAGAAGTCGGAGTCGATTCTTATCAGACTGGTGTTGACAACTTCAGAAATATTATGACAGACCCTTTAGATACTCTTGGGTTTGATAATGTTCTGCCTTCGTACAATCTGCTCTTAAAACTCCAAGAGACTTTTCTCTATTCACCAGAGTGGATATCAACACTTCCTAGAAAGTTTAACACTTCAATATCTGGTTCACTCTCAAACAGATGTAATGTCTTTGGACATGACTGCTGTTTTGTTCTGGCTCAAAAAGATGGTGTTTACGGCTACAACATGTATCTTGGCGGAAAGGTTGGAAAGATAGCTAAGAGCGCAGACATATTTTTGACAAACGAGGATGAAGTCGTAAAAGCTTTTGAGTCAATCACAGATTTATTTAAAAGGTTCGGTTTTAGAGATAACAGAAACAAAAACAGACTTCACTTTCTTGTAGATGCCGTCGGCATGGATGAGATATCAAGTGCCATAAGAGAAAATGCCGGAATCGACTTTGCAAAAGCAGGCGAGACTATGACGAAGATAGACTTCAATGATTCTGATCAGGGAAAAGTGCAGCTTCGTGACGGCTCGTTTGGAGTTCACGTAGTAGTGCCTTCAGGAGTCTTTAGCGGAAGTGCTCTTGTAGAAGTCGCAGATCTTAGTGAGGTTTATGGAAACAAAGAGATACGTTTTGACATGGAGCAGAGCTTATATATACTCGGTGTCAAGGATGTAGACTCTTTACTAAGTCAAAAGTTTTTTGAAAAATACAAGAGTGTTAACTCTCCTTATTTTAACCATCTCATTGCTTGTGCGGGAACTGAGCATTGTCCTTTTGGAGTCATTGAGAACAAAAATGATGCTATTAACATGTCTACATATCTGGATGAAAAAGTTCCGCTAGAAAAAGGCAGAGTCAGAATGTACTGGTCTGCTTGTGTAAAAGGGTGTGGCATCCACGGTCTTGGAGATATCGGTTTTGAAGGTTGTAAGACTAAGGTAGATGGTGAAGCCGTAGGCGGTGTGAACATCTCTCTTGGAGGACAGCTTGTAAGTGAAGGCGTAGAAGGTTATACGGTGTTAAAGTCTGCTCCGCTTTCTCATGCCCACTTTTATGTCGAGTCTTTGATGTTAGAGTATAAAAAACACAAAAAAGAAGATGAAAACTTTGAGGGGTTTCACACAAGAGTTTTAAAGCAATATACTTCGGCATCTATTGGTTTTATGATGAAACTGGGCGCTTACTTAAGAGCTAAAAATATAACTGCAGAGTTTGGGTTTAGTGAAAAAACATATACTGGTAAAAATGAAGAGTTTGAAGTCTTTGAGACAGGACGCAGACTCTATTACGCTCTTTGTAAAAAAGAGGCGTACTCGGCATATGACAGATTTACAAATGTTCTTAAAAATGAAAAGCTTGAAGACATAAGGGATTTAGTTCCAAATATTGATGAAAATATTGCTTTGATGCTAGAGAAGATACTCTCTACAAAAGAGCAAGACAGAGCATTGGTTTTCTCTGAAATAGATTCAATTATAGCACTTTATGAGAGTTAAGATATGTTATATATCCCTTAGTGGTTCAGAGAAGTAATAACCTTGAAACTCATCGATTTTAAATCCTTGCAGAATATCGTGAATTGTTTTGCTGTGCACATACTCTGCAATAACTTTAATACCGAGTTCATGAAAGAACGAAACAATAGCATTTGTTAAAATAAAAGCATGAGAATCAATATCTATGTTTTCAATAAGTGTTCCGTCAATTTTAATATAATCAGGATGAATTTCAAGTATTTGACTAAAATTAGAATATCCGCTTCCAAAATCATCAATAGCAATTCGTACACCCAAACGGCGGAATTTTTTAATGCTGTTTTTTAGGATTTTATAGTCTTGTATACTTTCATTTTCGGTTATCTCGACGATGAGTCTATCCCCGATACCGTCTTTAGCGACTCTTTTATAAATACTATCCATAAAATCTTTATCTAAAATATCAAAATAGCTCAGATTAATAGAGATGATGTGCTCATTTGTTTTAAGAAAATCAAGGACTTTGTAAATCATCATGGCAGAGATTAGAGAATACTGCTTAGCTTCTATCGCAACATCCATAAAATGAATCGGTGAGATTAAATTCTCAATGCCATCTTCTACTTCAAGAATTCGCATAAGTGATTCATACTTGACGATTTCTCCTTTTGTGTTTACTATAGGTTGATATACGGGAACAATACGGTTATTTTCTATAGCATTTGTAACCCTCTGTCTCCATTGCATTTTTTGCTGTATCTCTTTTGTCGTATCTAATAGAGTATTGTAAACGGAGTAAGTCTTATGGTTTTGTTTTGCATTTTTTAATGCCATATCTGCATTTTTAAGTGAATATTCCTGTCCCATCGACATACCGATAGTGGCATTTACATCGAGCTCTTCTTGTGTGCCAGTTATGCAGTAAGTAAATTCTTTGATTTGTTTAAGTAAAAGCTCTAACTCTATTTCATATTTTTCTGTGTCTATATAAGCTACCTGATCTAAAAGGACAAATTGATCACCTGCAGTATGGTAGAGCTCATATGAGTTTTCTTTGGCAAAATTCTTTAGAAATTCAGAAAAACTTATAAGAACCTTGCTTCCGACTTCATTCCCATAAAGATCATTTATATATTGCAGGCTGTCAATATCTAAAAGAATTAAAACAGTAAATTCAAGATGTTTACGTTTGATTGAATCAGCGTTATACATGAAGGCACATAAGTTGTCTAGACCCGTCAAACTGTCTCTGTATATTTGGGTATTGATTATTTGACTCTTCTCTTCAAGACTTTTCTCAAGATCCATGTTTTGTTTTTTAATTGATACATGATAAAGATATGCCATTCTTTCATTGTGTTTAGCTTCTGCAAATCTAAAGATTACTTTCATTAGTTGTTTTATATCAACCGGCTTTAGAACATAGTACTCTATCCCCGTGTTTATTAGTTCCAGAAGATATTCGGATTCACTATATGCAGAGTTTATGATAATAGACTGGTTCGGTGTTTTCTCTAAGATTGCCTTAGTCATTTCTATGCCGTTCATATTTGGCATATTGATATCACTGATAACTAAATCATAAGTGCCTTTTTTATAAAGTTCAAGACCTTCTTTTCCATCATGCGCTAAATCCACAACAGGAAAAAATCTTTTTAAAAACTCATTCATCTCTTTTTGGATTAACGCGTCATCTTCAACATATAGGAGATGCATATCTTTTGTGTATTCTTTTAGTTTTTTATAATCAACCACGTTATTACTCATTAATACTCTTTAAGGGAAGTGATATCTTAAAACAAGCACCCCCATTAATATTTTGTGCTGTTATCATACCTTTAAGATGTTTTTCCACAATCATCTGAGACATATAAAGTCCCAAACCTGTGCCTCCCTTTTCATCTTTAGTAGTATAATACGGCTCGAATATTCTAGGCATGACGTCATCGGGAATACCTCCTGCATTATCACATATCTCAATATAAACATTCTCATCATCATTGTCTACAAGAATTTTAATTGTCCCTTTATCTATATTTTTAATGATTATAATATCTTTTGAATTGTTGATGATATTGAGCAATACTTGAATCACTTCACTAAAATATGTAACAATCTCCGTATCGTTGGTTATTGATTTTTCTATAGAGATATTGTTGTTTTCTAAACTTTTTCCGACAAGTCCGAGTGCGCCTTCTATTATCCTCGATGGTCTACATGTGTCAGGTTTTTTATTTGGTTTAAGGAAGTTTCTAAAGTCATCAATAGTATGAGATAAAAATGCAGTTTGTTCAACAATCTTAGTTAGTTTTTCATCAAATCGTTTTGGATCAATATCTTCCAATTCAAGATCAAGCTGCATATTTTGAGCACTCATACTTATGGCTGTAATCGGTTGGCGCCATTGATGCGCGATCATGCTTATCATATCTCCCATAGCAGCCTGGCGTGATTGAGCCAGCATAATATTATCTTTTTCTTTAAGTTCATTTTGCATTTTTTTAGTCTCGGTTATGTCACGCATAAATCCGATTCCATGCCACTTTCCATCTATTTGAACACCACTAAGTAAGAGTGAGACAGGAAATTCAATACCGCCTTTCCTAATAGCCGAGAGTTCTAATATTTTGCTAATTGCGTCTCCTTTACCGGTTTTGGCAAACTTTTCATACCCTTTTTTGGCAGCTTCATGAAAGGCTTCAGGAGCAACTATTTTATGAAAATCTTTTCCTAAAAGTTCTTCTTCTTCATAACCGAGTATTGCTTTTGCTTTTGGATTCCAAAATATAAATTTGCCTTCATGATCAAGCATAATAATGCCGTCTAGAGCAGAGTCTGTTATGGCTCTTAGTTTCGTTTCATTCTCTAAAAGAATTGCATTACTATTGTTTAGTTCGTTTTGTATGATTTGAATCTCTGTTACATCCGTAAATGTTACAACAGAGAGTTCTGCTTCATTTATATTATCTATAGGCAGTTTTTTTGCCTGAACAATAAAACGATGTATTTTACCTTTATGCATCATAGAAGCTTCATGTATATCAGCCGGATTTCTAAACATATACTCAAGCCAGGTCATATCATCCATAAGCGGCATAAGAGTGTTCTTTTCTTCAATAAAATAATCGCAAATGCAATCGTGTTCTTCTTTGAACTTATCTAAAGTGTTATATCCCGTAAAATCAAGCATGGTACGGTTTGCTCTTTTAATCTTTTCTCCGTCTGTAACTATAACTATATTTGGAATCACGTCTATAATATTTTGAAGATAGTCACGATTAAACTCTAATTCGTGTTGAAGCTCTTTTTGTTTTGTAATGTCTTCCAATGTACCTATAGATACTAAAGCATTACCATCTTTATTAAACGTAGTCTCACATCTCTCTTTTACAAACTTAACGCGTCCGTCTTTCATCAGCAAACGATGCTCTAAAGAGTAAGGTGTTTTATTTTGCAAAGATTCTTGATATTTGGTGTTGACAACTTCTCTGTCTAGCGGGTGTACAGCCTCTAAAAAGGCATCATATGTAGCATCGAAAAATTTTGGATCTATTTCAAATATCCTGAAAATCTCCTCTGACCAAATAAGCTCATCTGAAATAATGTCTAGTCTCCAACTGCCAATATGGGTAATTTGCTGCGACTTTGCAAGAAGATGCTCACTTTCATAAATCTTTCTGGTTTGCTCTTTATATATTTGTAAAACGCTTTTTTCATAGAGTCTAATGCGTCTGTAAACAATCCAAATTAGTAAAGCAAGAGATATTAATATTAAAGATGATTGGATTATTAATAAAAGATTTTCAAAAGTCCATTTTTCTATGATGCTATGAAAGATAAGGATTTTTATTTTTGGTTGATGTTTATAATCATTTAACGTAAAAATATGAACTTTGTAGTTATTTTCTTTTGCCTTGAGTATAACATCGTTTTTTTTGTAATTAATAGTCTTTAATTCTTTATAGATTGTCTCCAATTCTCCTTCAGGTTCGGATATCAATCTATACCCGTCTATAATCGGATAATTTGTTTGATTAAGGTCTGATAATTTTTCATCTTTAATAAATACAAGCCCGTTAATGCCATTTATATCATGAAGCTCGCGAATAATGAACTTTAGATCAAGTCCAAATTCAAGTGCTCCTATGTATACCTGATCTTCATCATATATAGGTGTTATTATTCTATATAACGAGGCATGTTTTCCAGTTTCATAACCACTCATGAACTTATGTGATTTGCCAACTTCATCTATCATATTTTTAAGATTTGAAAGTTCATCACCAAATGACTCAGGCATATGAATTCTCAAAAAAGTAATGCCGTCTTTCCTGTAAAAATGCATAGTCCTAAGAGAACTCTCTTGTTCTTTCATCAGATCCCACTTGGGCTTAAAGGTTGTGTAAATTGTTTCACAATCTTCTTCTTTAAGAAGTTGCACAAGATTAGTGGTTTGTATTATTCTTTTTGAAATATATTGATACTCTTTAACATAATGATCAATAACTTTATCAATACTTGTTTGAATTTTTTTTGAATGTGCTTGATCATCCACATTGTGAATATGTTTATGAACCAGATTAGTCACCACAATTATGACAATAATTAAAAAAAACATTGTAGCGGCAATATACGTAATTACACTTTTGCGGAGCGACGACGTATTTAGTTTTTTCATAAACTTCCTTTTTTTCGCTTGAGAGAGATGATAATTTAATAGGTGCACATAAATAATAACATAATAGTAATGATAAAAACATTATGCTAAAATACATGTAAATAAAATAAAAGCGATACCAAAAGAAAGATTTTGGAGCAAAAATGATTACTATTAGCAAGCTGATAAAATATGCATCTGATATAAAAGTGCTTTATGTTGAAGATGATGATAATATCCGAGAGGAAATACGAGACTTTTTAGGACGTTTTTTTCCAAGTATAGATTTAGCCGGGAACGGTGAAGAAGGATTGGAGCTTTATAAAAATGGAAACTATGACATTGTTATCAGTGATATAAATATGCCCAAGATGAATGGTATAGAGATGATTCATGCTATTAAAGAGATTAATGAAGAGCAAAAGATTATCGTTACTTCTGCATATAATGAACCAAAATATCTTGTAGAATTAATTGACAGCGGTGTTGATAAATTTGTATTAAAACCATTTAACAACAAGCAATTTTTACTTGTACTGTATAAAATAAGCGAGCAAATTTATAATAAAAAACAAAATGAACTTCTTCAAGAAGAAATAGCAAAAAATATATTGCAGGCACAAACAATAGTTGATATGATTGAACACGGTATTATAATCATAGATGCCGGAAAAATTACACAGGTTAATAAACAGTTTTTAAGTATGGCAGGTTATGAAAATCAAGAGGCTTTTTATCAAGAGATTGTACATGTATCATCGCTTTTTGAAGTTCGTAAAGAGTATATAAGCGCAAATAGCAACAAAGAACTTATTGAGCTTTTAGAATCTAAAAAAGATGAGATTAATAAAGTCATTATGAAAAAAGATACTCGAGAGAATATCTACTTGTTAAAATGTAAAAAAGTTCCTGCTGAGGATAAATATGTTATATCATTTACTGATATTACAGAAGAAGAGGAACTTATAAATATCGATATAAAGACGGGCTTGCCGAACAGGTATGCAATGACTTCAGAGATTGAATACAGACTTGGCAAAGGTGTACTTTTTGTAATTGATTTAGTTGTAATTGAAAATATAGAAAAAATGATTAAATGGCATGGAAAAGATATAAGAAAACATATTGATGAAAATGTTGCAAAAGTGCTCAAAAAAGAAAAAAAAGAGCTTGATGAACATTCTGTCTTTGTCTCTTATTACGGACATAACAGGTATGTGTTTGTTAGAGAACATAATCTAAAAGATATTGTAGATTATGTTATCAATAAAATATCCTATATATCGACCGTGGAAGATTACAATGACACTAGACTCGATAGAAGTAACATACTCTATCAGCCTATGCATCTATGCATAGATGCAAATATTTATTCGACAATAGATAATTTACTCAAAGAGATAGAGGAAAAATTTGATGATATGCTTTTATAAAAGAGTAAATAATATAGAGTAGATTCTCTCAAAGCAATATCAAAGACATTTTTGAATATAATTCGCGGATTAGATACAAAGGAATTTCATGGCTAACAAACGGGTATTGGTTAAGTTTTCAGGTGAAGCTCTTGCAGGTGAAGCAGGTCATGGGATTGACACACAGATTTTAAACTATATCTCTCAGGAGATAAAGTCACTGGTAAATGCAGGTATTGAAGTAGGTATCGTTATCGGTGGCGGAAATATTATCCGTGGTGTTACAGCAGCCCAAGATGGAATTATTAAAAGAACAAGCGGTGATTACATGGGAATGTTGGCAACCGTAATAAACGGTGTTGCGATGCAAGAGGCTTGTGAACATGCAGGACTCCAAGTTCGTATGCAGACAGCTATTAAAATGGAACAGATTGCAGAGCCTTACATAAATCGTCGTGCAGTTCGTCATTTGGAAAAAGGTCGTGTTGTTATTTTTGCAGCAGGAACAGGTAACCCTTTCTTTACAACAGATACGGCGGCAACGCTTAGAGCAGTCGAGATAGGTGCTGAGGTTATAATCAAAGCAACAAAAGTGGATGGTGTTTATGATAAAGACCCTTCAAAGTACAGCGATGCGGTAAAACTTTCAGAACTTACCTATGAACAAGCACTTAATGATCATATTAAAGTTATGGATGATACATCGATTGCTTTGGCAAAAGATAATAAACTACCGATAATCGTTTGTGATATGTCTAAAGAGGGTAATCTTTTAGACATCTTAAATGGCAATATGCAAAATTGCTCAATAGTAAAATAATCTGAGGAGATAAAATGAAAGTTGAAGAATTAACAGCAAAAATTTTAGAAGAAAACCAAAACATGGATCGTTACCAGTTAGCATTAGCCGTAGCAAAAAGAAGTGATGAACTTCTAAACGGTTCTACAAGTAAGTTAAATATTGACCCAAAAAGCATTAAAGCAGCTGATTTAGCTTTAATGGAGATTGCACAAGGCCTTATAAAAGTTAAAGGTTTTGTAGACGTACAAAAGTAACAATTTGAGTCTGAGTCAAGTAGATATAGAAAAAGTTAAGCATCTGCATGATGTTGACTCGGCACAAGAATATTTATTTTCTCAAATAACTCCAAGTGATAAGCTTCTTCAAGCTCTGGAATATTCTAAAACTGCGCACATTGAGCAGTTTAGAAAGAGTGGACAACCATACATAGTACACCCGATTTTAGTTGCAAGTATTGTCTCATCGATTACTAGTGATGAAGCTATGGCTATTGCAGCACTTTTACATGATGTTGTTGAAGACACGGATATAACCATTGAGAAAGTCACAGAGCTTTTCGGTCAGGATGTCGCACATTTAGTTGAGGGCTTGACTAAGATAGATACTATCAGAGATTCTGAGTTGATACCATCAACTTCAAATGAGAGACTGGTTGTCTCAGCTCTCTCCTTCCGTAAAATGCTCTTAGCGAGTATAGAAGATGTAAGAGTTTTGGTAGTAAAACTTTGCGACAGACTTCATAATATGCTTACATTAGAAGCACTTCCTGAACATAAACAAAACAGAATTGCGGAAGAAACGTTAGTCGTTTATGCCCCGATTGCTCACCGACTTGGTATCTCTTTTTTGAAAAACATATTAGAAGATTTAAGTTTCTCATATCTTTTCAAAGAAGAAAAACATCATATAGACAACTATCTTGACACAAACTATCATGCGATCGAGATGAAGCTCGAAGAGTTTAAAGAATCAATTCATAAGCTTTTATCTAAAAACGGTTTTTGTGAAGATGACTTTGAAATACTCTCTCGTGTTAAACACCGATATTCTATCTATTTGAAGATGCAAAGAAAAGGTGTTTCTATTGATGAAGTACTTGACCTTTTGGCTGTCAGGATCTTAACTACAGATCCTGTAAAATGCTATAACATCCTGGGGCTTATACACTTGCACTTCCAACCGCTATCTTCAAGGTTTAAAGACTATATAGCAGTAGCAAAAGATAACGGTTATCAAACGATTCATACTACGGTTTTTTATCATACTGCAATATTTGAAGTGCAAATCAGAACATTTGATATGCATAAAACTGCAGAACTGGGTGTAGCCGCACACTGGAAATATAAAAGTGGCGGAAATAATATTAAGCTGGACTGGTTACATAACTTAAGTTATCAAAATGAGTCTGTTGAAGATTTTTATGCGTTAATTAAAAACGATCTTTATTCTGAAGATATAGCTGTTTTTTCACCGCGTGGAGAACCGTTTACTCTTCCTCGCGGTGCAGTTGTACTGGATTTTGCTTATGCCGTTCATACGGCGGTCGGCAATACGGCAAAATCCGCACTTGTAAATAAAGTAAAAACACCTCTTCTTAGTGAATTGCATAATGGTGATATAGTTAGAATAAATGTAGCTAAAGAGGTTGTTACAAGATGCTCATGGATAGATGCGGTAAAAACATCTAAAGCAAAAACAAATATGAGACTTAACTGTAATGCTAGAGTCAGAGATATCAATGCAAAATCGAGTCTAAATATCGTAGCAGCTGCTATGAATCTAAACCATTCACGAGTTGAAGAGTGGTTTGACAGAAACAGCTGTGACAAAAGAGCAAATATTCCTACAGATATAGAGAGTTTTCGCGATGTAATCCATAAGTATACTTTGGAAATAAGTCAAAACTCAAGATTTAAAAGATTTCTTTCCCGTCATAGATTTAAGTTAAAACTATACAGTATCAGAGGAATAGAAGTATACAGCACTTCAAATATCAGTGATATTGTATTTGATTATTGCTGTCATCCAAAATCAGATGATGAGATAGTGGCATTTTTAGAAAAAGGCAAAGCTCATATTCACCATAAGATGTGTAAAAGCGCTGCAAAAATGATAGAAGCAAACGAACCTATGGTTTTTGTAAAATGGGAAAAACAGAATGTCTATAACTATAATATGATAGTTTCTCTTCACAGTGGAAAAGGAACTCTAGCAGATTTTTTAAACTTTTTAGTGAAACTAAATATAGATATAAACTCTATAGAATTAGGTAAAAACAGGAGTGAATCATCGCGTTTTTGTGAACTTGGCTTTGAATCAAAAGAAGCCGATATTAATTCACTTCGTGCTAGAATGGAGCAAAAAATAAAAGTTATACATCTTATACGAACCGATGATGCTTATCGTTAAATTAGTTGCGCAAAATGAACAAAGTCCATTTTACTGCGCTTGGACCGCTGAGGTCGCTGAAGCTAGGCTCTGTGAGCCAGAATATTTAAAAATTACAAAGGTGTGGTTATAGTTATGTTACAAGAAGCTTTAAGAGAAATAAACAGAGGCTCTGCCGAAATAATTGACAATGAAAGAATTGAAAAATTACTCAAGGCATACTTTGAAGAGGGAAAAACTTATACGGTAAAAGCCGGTTTTGACCCTACAGCGCCGGATTTGCATCTAGGTCATACGGTGCTTCTGCAAAAGCTTGCTACATTTCAAAAATATGGAGCTACCGTACAGTTTCTCATAGGTGATTTTACTGCGACAATAGGCGATCCTACTGGTAAAAATGTAACTAGAAAAGTTTTAAGCAAGGAAGATATTAAAAAGAATATTGCAAGTTACACTACACAGGCTTTTAAAATACTTGATGAGAGTAAAACAGAGATTGTTTACAATAATGACTGGCTTGAACCGCTCGGTGCAATCGGCATGCTTGAACTTGCTTCGACTCTTACTGTTGCAAGAATGCTTGAACGTGATGATTTTTCAAAAAGATATGCAGCTCAAACACCCATAGCGGTAAGTGAGTTTATGTATCCGCTTCTTCAAGGTTATGACAGCGTACATCTTAAAAGTGATATAGAAATAGGCGGAACCGATCAGAAGTTTAATCTTTTGATGGGAAGACAGCTTCAAAAAACTTATGATGTAAAAAAACAACAAGCAGTTTTGATGATGCCGATTTTAGAAGGTCTTGACGGTGTTCAAAAGATGAGTAAATCATTAAACAACTATGTAGGTGTGACTGATGAGCCTAATGATATGTTTGGAAAAGTCCTTAGCATCTCAGATGAGCTTATGTGGAGATTTTACGAACTACTGAGTACAAAATCTTTAGAAGAAATCCAAATGATTAAAAACGGCGTTCTTGATGGATCGCTTCATCCAAAAGCTGTCAAAGAGGATTTGGCATTAGAGATAACTGCCAGATTTCATAATGATGAGTTGGCAAAAAATGCAAAAGCAGAGTTTGACAGAGTTCATGCAAAAAGCCAGATTCCAACAGATATAGATGAATATAGTTGTGATGGGGAAATATGGATAGCGCAAGCCTTAGTAGATTGTAACATTGAGCCATCTACTTCACAAGCAAGAAGAGATATTAAGCAAGGTGCTGTTAAAATAAACCAAGAAAAGATATTGGATATGCAGTTACAACTCTCGAGTGGAGAATATATACTTCAAGTCGGAAAAAGAAAGTTTGCAAAATTAAAGGTTAATTAGATGAGTTTTAAGTCGTTAAAAATTGGAAAATATGTAATAGATAAACCTATAGTTCAAGGCGGTATGGGTGTCGGAATCAGTTGGGATAAACTAGCCGGCAATGTATCGAAAGAGGGTGGCTTAGGTGTTGTCAGTGCAGTCGGTACCGGTTATTACGAAGATAAAACATATGCAAAAAAACTTGTCTCTGATAGACCGCTAAGCGAGGCAAATTTCTACTCTCCTGAGGGACTTCATAAGATTGTAGAAAATGCAAGAAAGATATGCGGCGATAAACCGCTTGCGGCAAACATTCTGTACGCAATGAACGATTACGGCCGTGTTGTAAAAGATGCCTGTGAAGCAGGAGTAAATATAATTATTACAGGTGCGGGCCTTCCTACAAATATGCCTGAGTTTACAGAAGGTTTTCCAGATGTAGCACTTGTTCCTATCGTATCATCACCTAAAGCTCTTAAAATCATATGTAAAAGATGGCAAAAAAGATATAACAGACTTCCTGATGCCGTAGTTGTTGAAGGACCTAAGAGCGGTGGACATCAAGGTTTTACCTATGAGCAGTGCAAGCTTCCTGAAAATCAACTTGAAAATATTGTAGGTCCCGTTGTTGAAGAAGCTGCTACTTGGGGTGATATACCTGTAATAGCTGCCGGCGGTGTTTGGGATAAAAATGACATTGAGGAGATGCTCTCTCTTGGTGCATCCGGAGTTCAGATGGGAACACGTTTTATCGGTACTCATGAGTGTGATGCGCATATAAATCTTAAAAATGTCCTGATCAACGCTAAAAAGGAAGATATCAAACTGATGGGCTCTCCTGTCGGATATCCGGCACAAGGGGTTGTTACAAATCTTACTCATTTGGTTGAGAAAAGAGAAGGTCCTGCAATTAAGTGTATTTCAAACTGTGTCGCACCTTGTAACCGCGGTGAAGAAGCAAAAGAAGTCGGTTTTTGTATTGCTGACAGACTAAGTGACGCTTTTATGGGTAATACTGAAACTGGTTTGTTTTTCTCAGGGACTAACGGCTATAAGTTAAATGAGATTATCTCAGTTAAAGAGTTGATTGATAAATTGATGCAAGGCGAATAGACAAAGGATGTTTCGCTGGCTGAGTTTGCTTTTTATTGTTGTTACATTATATGCACAAAGTGATAGTGAGATTTTAAAACGAGCCGACGGCTTTATGAAAAGCAGTTCAAAATCAAATCAGTTTCGTGCATATAATGACTATAAAAATCTATATCTACGTGCTATTATGGCAGAAGATGACAATCTTAAAATCAGTGCCTTAAAAGGCATAGTAAAAAGTGGAAATAAACTTCATATAGATATTTCTCAATACTCGGATGAACTCTCAAAGATAAAACCAAAAACTTCATATCGAGCTCCGTCTCCAAAAGCTATAAAAAAATCCAAAAAAGCTAAAAACATAAAAATAACATCTTCTCATAAGCTAAAATCAGTGCGATGGAAAGGTGATGACCTGATCTTAAAGTTTGACAACAGCTTAAATAATAATCAAATAAATTACTTTACTTTGTATGATTCTAAAAAAGGCAGATATAGATATGTCTTTGATATTCATGCTTCGATGCTTACAAAGTCCCAGAACTTGAGAAAAAGTGATATAAACAGAATAAAATTGGCTCAATTTGACACAAATACTTTAAGACTGGTTATTGAAAATAGTGAGAAAGTAAAGGTAAAATTTAAAAGAGAGTCTACTAAGTTGGTTATTTATATTAAATCAGCATCTGGTAAGAAAATCTCAAAGACAGCATTGCCTTTACCCAAATCTACATCACCTAGAAGAGCGGATAGAAATAAGACAATAGTAATAGATGCAGGACATGGTGGAAAAGACCCTGGTGCTGTAGGATATAGAAAGTATAGAGAAAAAGTTGTAGTGTTTAAGATCTCACAGGAACTTAGAAAAATATTACGCTCTCGCGGTTATAAAGTATATATGACAAGAGACAGAGATAAATTTGTAAAACTAAGTAAAAGAACAGAGTACGCAAATAAGAGAAAAGCAGATATATTTGTAAGCATTCATGCTAATGCTGTCGGACATAAAAATGCGGATAAAGCCCACGGAATAGAGTGTTACTTTTTATCATCTTCGCGTTCTGCACGAGCTGAAAAAGTTGCTGCAAAAGAGAACTCGGCAGATTTGAGTGACATGAATAAATATGGAAAGAATACTTTTTTAAACTTTTTAAACCATCACAAGATTTTAGCATCAAATAAACTTGCGATAGACTTGCAAAGAGGAATGCTCGGTTCATTAAACAAAAAATATAAGGTCAGAGACGGCGGAGTCAGAGAAGGGCCTTTTTGGGTTTTAGTCGGTGCCCAGATGCCGGCAGTCTTGGTAGAAGTCGGTTTTATTTCTCATCCTAAGGAAGCAAAAAGATTAGTAGATAACAATTATAGAAAAACAATGGCTATAGGTTTAGCAAACGGTATTGAGAGATATTTTGCCAAGAATTAGGATGTTAGTCCTCTTTCTTGTACTCTAAGTCGCCGGCAACAGCTTCTTTATCATTTATGATTTTTTCTATCTGTTTTTTAACTTTATCGTAACGGTATTGCTCTTTAAATCCTATAATTCTTCCACCGGCAGCATTTGGATGCCCGCCACCGTTTGCCCACTCTTTTGAGATTTGAGAAACACTTACTTTGTCGTTTGCTCTTAAGCTCATAGTACCGCGGTAACTTACATCTACAATAAAATCATACTCAGGATAAGCAAGTAAAAAACCATTGCCTATGATAGACGTATTTCCGACACCGTAACTTAAAAAGCCTCTATAACCTTTATAGTATATAGTCTTTTCATCTCTTGCTTGGCCTAATAGTTTTACAATAAATTTTGTTGCTAAATTATCAAGAGTGTCATTTTTGTCTTCTTTAAAAAACTCTTTTTTAAGAAGATGAATTTTCTCATCTAAGACTATCGGAGCATTCTCCTCATCTATATACTTTGTTGCTTCAAGCAGTAGAGATATTTTATAGTTGTTATCTATATCTGCAAACATAACTTTGTTTAGTTCTCTTGTCTCATTGACAAGTTTCATACATACTTTGCCGTATTCAAAGTTTTCTACTTCTTCTTGTTTCCATAAATCAACTGCATTGACTATATTTACAAACTTATTCATCCATTTTGGTTCATCAAGTTCAAAATGTTCACGTGCATAATCGTATGTTATTTTTGTGGCACATCTAGAAGTGTCAAGATAATACCAGTCATATTTGTTTGCACTGTCTTCTCCGCTTCCATGATGGTCAAGCAGGATAAGGGTTACACTCTTTTTATTTTCATTGATTTTTTTTACTTCGTTATTAAGCCATCTGGATTCATCAAAAGTAAGGTTTAAGTCTGTTATTAGGATGATGGAGTCAGTATTGCTTTTGTTTATCTTCTCCAGTATAAGTTCCAGTTTTTGCTTGACTTCAGCCCCGTAGTTAGCGTTATAATTAAATAATTCATATGGAGTGAATTTCATCACTAACTGACAGCTATAACCATCTAAATCAATATGTGATAGATGGTAAATTGTTTTTTTCTTCATTATTTTCCTTGGAGGTATTATACTATAATTTATTGTCCGATTGAGATTGAGCCCATTACCTCAAAAGTTGCACTTGAATCTATTTCTGCATGTGAAAGTGTCACAACATCAAGAGAAAATCTCTCAAAGATTTCTGCTACACCGCGGCGAAGCTGAGGGTCTACGATTATGACAACAGGAGATACACCTTTTTGAAGCAGTTCATGTGCTTTTGCACTTGTTGCCTGAATAAGTTGGTTTATCTCTCCGACACTGAGTAAAAGATTTCTTACACCATCTTGTTCTTGTGATTTTTCTAACATAAGTTGCTCTGATGAAGTATCAAAAGTAAGAAGTCTTATGACTCCGTCATCGCTTGAGTACATCTGTGTAATAATGCGGGACAGTTTTGAGCGTACCTGTTCGGTTATGATATCTACATTTTTGGTAAACTCTGCGATATCCGCAATAGTCTCGAGTATAGTCAGCATATCTTTGAGCGGAATCTTTTCATGTAAAAGAGCTTTTAATATGCGTTGTATCAGACCGATAGAGGCGACCTTCTGGACATCATCCACTATAACAGGGAAATCAGTTTTGATTTTTTCTATGAGAGTTTGTACTTCTTGGCGAGTCAGAAGATCTTCTGCGTTTCGTTTAACAAGTTCGCTCATATGTGTAGATATGACAGTGGCAGGATCTACAACAGTGTAGCCGTTTATAATTGCATCCTCTTTTTGATCAGGGAGTATCCATATAGCATCTAAGCCAAAAGCCGGTTCTTTTGTAGGTTCTCCCTCAATTTCACCCGTTGCCATACCGCTGTCCATTGCTAAGAATTTATCAGGTTTGATACTGCCTTCACCAATCGAGATACCCTTTAGTAAAATCTGATATTGTTCAGGTTGCAGATGCAGGTTGTCTCTGATACGAACCTGAGGCATTAAAAAACCAAAATCAGATGCAATCTTACGCCTCATAGAGCGGATTCTCTCAAGTAAATCTCCACCTTGAGAATGGTCAGCAAGACGTATAAGCTGATAACCAAGTGTGAGTTCTAGCATCTCTACTTTGAGTATATCTTCTAATGCAGTCTCTTCTTCTTTTGCTATCTCTTCATTAGATTTTTCAGGTTTGGCAGCCGCCTCTTCACGTTCTTGTTGCTCTTGGTCCCTTGGAGAGAGTATTTTGCTAACATCAAGAATAGTCAGCTCACCTTTTTCAAATTTGTAAATAGACCAACCAAGAAGTGCAAATAAAATACCAACAAAACCCATAGAAGCAGTAGGAAGTCCTGGAACTAAAGCAAAAAGAATCATGATAAAACCAACTATCATAAGAATTTTTGAGTTCCCTATCATTTGGTTGATAGTACCCTCTGCGAAGTTGTCTCCCTCTCCTGAAGAGCGGGTAATCATAATACCTGTAGCAGTAGAGATAATAAGAGCAGGAATTTGACCAACTAAACCATCACCTATAGTGAGGAGTGTAAAAGTAGATGCACTATCTGAAACTGTCATATCATGTTGAAAAACACCTATAAGAAAACCGCCAATAATATTTATAAGTGTGATTACAATACCTGCAACTGCATCACCTTTTACAAACTTGGACGAACCGTCCATTGCTCCATAAAAGTTTGCATCTTGAAGGATTTCAGCACGACGTTGTTTAGCCTCAGCATCGTCAATAAGTCCGGCATTAAGGTCGGCATCAACTGCCATTTGTTTACCAGGCATCGAGTCCAGTGTAAAACGTGCAGCAACTTCTGCAACCCTTGTTGAACCTTTTGTTATAACCATAAAGTTAATAAGGACTAAGATTGAGAAGACTATAATACCTATTACAAAGTTACCACCAACAACAAAGTCACCAAAGGAGGTAATAATACTACTTACCGCCTGAGGTCCTTCGTGACCATGGCTTAAAATCATTCTAGTTGTTGCAATATTTAATGAGAGTCTAAAAAGAGTTAAAATTAAAATTAGAGTTGGAAAAGTTGTCAGATCCGTTGGTTTTGGAACATATAAAGAGATTAATAAAATCAAAACACCTAATGCCATAGATATTGTTAAAAGTACATCCAATAAGCCTGATGGAAGAGGAACGATAATGATGGCTAAAATCGCCATTACAAATAAAACTACACTTAAATCTCTCTGTCCAATTAGAAAGTTTAAGGTCGTACCGATTTGTTCTCTTGTCGTGAGTTTTCTTGCCAAATTATTACTCTAAAATATCGTCAAGGGATAAATCGGCTAAAAAATCATCTATTTTGCCTTGAAGCTTATTTAAAAACGGCCAGATAGAACATAATCCTGCTCTATCGCTTGGGCAATCTTTTGGAGACGGGGAACAATCAAACACAGTCGGTGCTTTTCCTTCTACAGCGCTCATTACATCAAGCATACTTATATCTTTTGCATCTTTTAAAAGGGTAAAACCGCCATTAACACCTTTATAAGACTTTAAGATGCCACTTTTTGCAAGAGACTGTAAAATTTTTGCCAAAAAACTTTTAGGTATGGAAAGCTGATTAGAAAGAGTTTCGCTATCCATAGGTGAATCTGCTTTTGACAAGACTATAAGAGAGAGTATTGCGTATTCACTTGCACGAGTTATTAACATAATATTTACTTTTTTTATTAGGATTTTAATTAGAAGAGATTATATCCAAAGAAGATAAATTTTTAATTGAAGTTTCTAATATAAAAAAAAGATGTATAATATCGTCATGTCATATAAAGTTATTTCAAAAAGATTAATCATAATAGTTCCTATTATGTTTTTTATTATCGCAATTGTCAGAATTTCCCTAAACTATCATGACAATAAGAAGAGTGTTGAACAATTTATATCTGAACAAGCAAAACTTGTAGATTCATTATATATGATTCACAGAGATTACTACCAAAATCTTTACCTGAACAAAACTATAAAACTTGATGAAAAAACCCTTGCCGGTCTGCCTGCATTTTCTGCTGCACAGATTTCTAAAACTTTTTCAGAGCAAAATAGATTGCAGATAACGATGCAAACAGTTAGCGACAGAGCTAGAAATCCAAAAAATCAAGCTGATAAGTATGAACTAAAAGCTATTAGTTATTTTAAAAATAAATCTGATGCAAAAGAATATTTTAGCGAAGAAGACAGTTTTTATCAATACGCCACACCACTAAAAATAGAAAAAAAATGTCTTACCTGCCATGGTAAAAGAGAAGAAGCTCCGGAATTTATATCTAAAAAATATGATAAGGCATATGGATATAAAGTAGGTGAAATCAGAGGTATTTTAAGTGTTAAAGTACCGACATATCATGTTGATAAAATAATAAATAAGCAATTTTTTGGATCACTGATATATGACTTTTTACTAATGTTGTTTGTTTCTTTTATAGCATTTTATTTGGTCAAGTTCTTTTCAAAATTGCAGGTTAAATTGGAAGATGAGCTTGATGAGAGAACTCATGAGTTAAAAGATTCTCTCTCTTTTCTTGAGAGTTACAAAGATGCTATAGACAGTAATCTGATAGTATCAAAGAGTAACTTAAATGGAAACATAACATATGTGAATGACAATTTTTGCAATATCACAGGATATAGCTCTGATGAAGTAATTGGTAAAAATCACAATATTTTAAGAGACAAATCAGCTCCTAAAGCCATTTATGAAGATTTATGGAGAACCATTACGGCTAAAGAGACTTGGCATGGTAGAATAAGAAATGTTAAAAAAGACGGCTCTCTTTACTGGGTGGATGCAACTGTCTCACCGATAGTAGATGCCAATAACGAGATAATTGAATATATTTCAATCAGACATGATATCACTCAACTCATCAATCAAAAAAATGAACTTCGTACGATTGCCAATACAGACGCTCTTACGAAACTCAGTAATAGAAATGCACTGAGAGAAGAGATGCAAAAATCTGATGGTCTTTCTTTGATACTTATAAATATAGACAGTTTTTCTCAGATAAACGATTTTTACGGACATGAACTCGGAGATGAAGTTTTAATAGCATTTGCCATAAAACTTTCAGAACTTTGCAAGACAAACGAAAATCTTAAAATGTTTAGATTAAACGGTGATGAATTTGCAATACTTACAATTGACATACCTGCTCACAGTGTTGTTCAAACGGCTCAGGAAATTGCAAGATTTGTTAACTCTCATGTTTATGAAGTAGAAGATGAGACTATAGAGTTAAATGCCACCATAAGTGTTTCTCTTGAAGAAAAAGAACAGTTGCTTATAACTGCAGATATGGCACTTAAAATAGCTAGAAGAGAGGCAAAAGACATTATTATCTATGACTCTAAGATGAGCTTGGATAAAGAGTATGAAAACAATATGTTTTGGACCAAAAAGATTAAAGAAGCTATAAAGAATGATAAAATTATTCTTTATTTTCAGCCAATAGTAAATAACAGCGACTCTAAAATAAATAGATATGAATCATTGATGAGATTAGTAGATGAAGATGATAAAATCATAACTCCGTATTTCTTTTTGGATATTGCGAAAAAAGCAAAACTCTACAAACAACTTACAAAAATTGTAATCCAAAAAAGTTTTGAAGAATTTAGAGAAAACAATTTTGAGTTTTCAATAAACCTTAGTATAGATGATATCTTAGACAAAGAGATAAATGATTATATTCTAGAGATGCTTGCAATTTACAATATATCTGAGAGAGTGATATTTGAGATAGTTGAATCTGAGAGTATTGAAAATTTCTATGAGATACAAAAGTTTATAAAAAATGTCAAAGTATTAGGTTGTAGGATTGCCATAGATGACTTTGGAACAGGTTACTCTAACTTTGAATACCTTATGCGCCTTGAAGCTGATTTTATAAAAATAGACGGTTCAATCATTAAAGAGATATTGCGTGATAAAAATTCTGAAATAATTACATCTGTTATAGTTGATTTTGCTAAAAAAATGAATATTCAGGTTGTCGCTGAATATGTCGAGAGTAAAGAGATTTTTGAAAAAGTAAAGGAATTAGGAATTGAAAAATCACAAGGATACTATTTTAGTGAGCCTAAACCATTTTTAATATAGTTTTGCTATAATCCCATTTCAACTTTATACATTGTGTATAAACGTTAGATTATTATACCCATCAGGAGGCTATTATGGCTTTAGATTCGGCTAAAAAACAAGAAATTGTAACAAAATACGGTCGCTCAGAGAGTGATACAGGTTCAAGTGAAGTTCAAATTGCACTTTTAACAGAAAGAATTCGTGAATTAACAGAGCACTTAAAAATATTTAAAAAAGATCATGCTTCTAGACTAGGTTTACTTAAACTAGTTGGTCAGCGTCGTCGTTTAATGAAATATTTCAAAAGAAAAGATAAAGACGCTTATCTTAAACTAGTAGAAGATTTAGGTATTAGAGATAACATCTAATTACTTTTTATACTCTATATCTTAGATTCCTCTTGCATGAGGAGTTTAAGAACAATCCCACACTCACTTAAAAAACATCCCATATATTTAAATTTATTTTTAGTGCCTAGACTGTAAGCTATACAAGAAGAAAAATTGTGCTAAAGGGCAGTAGTGTCATATCTTTTATCAAAAGAAGATTTTTTAAAGATCAGTGAATTTATTTATAGAAAAAGCGGAATATATCTCCAAGAGTACAAATACTATGAAGAGTTGGCTAAATATGTAGATGCAAGAGCATCTCTGCTTGATTTTAAAAAGTTTAAAGAGTATTTTTTTAAGCTTCGTTTTGAAGATCATGATGGGCAGGAATTTCAAGAACTTATAAACAGCCTTACTGTAAACGAAACCTATTTTTTTAGAGAAAAAAATCAGTTTGAGGTTTTAGTAAACAAAATATTGCCAAAAATAAATGAATCTTTGAGAGATCCAAAAAGAATAAGAATATTATCATCACCTTGTTCTTCTGGAGAAGAACCATACTCTATTGCTCTTCATATAGTTGAAAAAGACGCTGTTTCAAAAAAAAGAGATATTGAAATTATAGGAATAGATATTAATTCTGCCGTTATACAAAAAGCTAAAAGCGCAAACTATACTGAACGTTCAGTTGAAGCCATACCTAAAGAACTTTTATCGAAATGGTTTAAGAAAAAGAATTCATATTATGAGCTTAATAAAAAACTTCAAGAAAATGTGGATTTTCGGGTAGTAAATGTATTTGATAAAACTCAGATGAGAGAACTTGGTAAATTTGATATTATCTTTTCAAGAAATATGTTTGTTTATTTTGATGATGCATCAAGAGAAGAAGTAGCAATGAGATTTTATAACATGTTAAATCCAAGCGGCTATATTTTTTTGGGAGATGCCGAAAATATGGATAGAATAGTATCTGTTTTTAAGGCCAAAAAAATAGATAACACTTTATTTTATCAGAAATAGAAGATAAATTTTTGTTTGTTCCACTTCATTGAGGTATAATCAGTGTGTAAAAGAACTAATCAAAAGGATTAAAGTATGAATATACTAATAGTTGATGATAATGCAAATAACAGGGTAATATTAAAGTTCTTTTTGCAAAATTACGAAGTCGAACATGATGTTAAATTTATGATTGATGAAGCTACTGATGGATTAGAAGCAGTAGAAAAATGTAAAAAAGGTAATTTTAATATTGTCTTCATGGATATAATGATGCCTGATATGGACGGTATTGAAGCCACCAGAATCATAAGAGAGACTGACTTAGAGATAATGATTATAGCAGTTTCCGCACTTGATGATAGTGATAGAAAAAAAGAGATTCTAAATATTGGGGCAGAAGATTATATATCTAAACCCATAGATGCCAATATCTTTTCAAGCAGAATGGAAAATTATATCACTCTCATAGAATCCAGAGGACATGAAAAGCTGAACTCCAAATCTATAAATATTTTTACAAATGAGATATATTCGAGACATACAAATTTTATTATAAAATCAGAAGATTCATTATCTGAATTTTGGGAGTTTTTTCTTCTAAATATAACAAAGAAGAATGAGTTTTTAAGTGATGTTGTCAGAACAATATTTTCTATTGCAGAAGTGCAGGTGAAATTGTCTATAGAAAGCAGCATCTACATAGAAGAATCAGATAAATTACAATATTTCACTTTGACGAAAATAGATGAACTGCCTGAAAATGTAGTCAAACTTATTTTAAGTAAAAACAAACCCGATTGTGAATATAAAATCAGTGATTCAAAAATATCTTTTGAGCTTTGTAAAGTTTATCCTGAGTCAGATGCCGGGGCAGTTTAAAAACTTTATTTTAGAGGCTACAGAAATATTTCTATAGCTCTGGCTAAATCCTCCGGCGTGTCAATACCAAAACCTGTGCTTGAAACTTTTAACATAGTTATCTTTTTTTGATGGTAAATAGCGCGAAGTTGTTCCAAACCTTCGATATCTTCTATCGGCGCGTCACTTAAGTTACAAAATTCTTTTAGACTTTTTTTACTAAATCCATAGATTCCGATATGCCCAAAATAAGTAGCTCTTCCGCTACGGTTGTAAGGTATGAGAGACCTTGAAAAATATATTGCATTGTCTTTATCGTCTAAAACTACTTTAACAAGGTTCGGATCTTCTGCAGACTCTGCGTTGATAGCATTGTAACAACTTCCCATTATAAAAGGTTCATCTTTTTCTTGAAGCTCTTTGAGTTTATTTATAAGTGACTCCACAACTTCAGGCTCTATAAAAGGTTCATCCGCCTGTACATTGATTATTATCTCATTATCATCGAGTTTTAAGATGTTGGCACACTCATTTATACGGTCCGTGCCGCTTTTGTGAGTTGTAGAAGTAAGCATCGCCTCAACACCGTGTTCTTTACAGGTAGAAATGATTTTTTCATCATCTGCAGCCACTACTACTCTGTCAATATGAGAAACAGCTTTGGCAGTCCTGACAACCATAGGCAGACCACCTATATCTGCCAGAACTTTTTGCGGAAACCTTGTAGATGCCAGTCGTGCCGGAATAATAATCATAGTAAAAATGCCTTTATTTAATAGCTTTGAGATATAATAACAAAATTATATCCAAAATGTTTTCAAGGTACTCTAATTATGCTCCTCTACCAGCCTCAAGAAGGCTACTGTTATAACAGTGATTCAGTTTTTTTATATGATTTTATAGACTCTTTCAATCCAAAAGGCAAAATGTTGGATGTTGGTGCAGGATGTGGAATTGTAGGGCTGTTGGTCGCTCGTGATAATCCAAAAGTAGAACTTGAAGCAGTTGAGAAGCAAGATGCTTTTGTAGAGTATGCGACTATCAATGCAAGAGTAAATAAAATAGAATATAAGATTCATAAAACTGACTTTCTAGACCTTGATGAAAATGTAAAGTACGACTACATAATATCCAACCCTCCGTTCTATCATGACAATGTTTCGGTAAGTAAAAATGAGATGTTATTCAATGCAAGGTATAATATCAACTTACCTTTAAAAGCATTTTTTAAAAAAGTCTCAAGGCTCTTAAAACCTAGGTCCCATTTTATTTTTTGTTATGATGCATCGCAGTTTGGTTTAATATGTGCAGAACTGGATCGCGTAAAGTTAAGAGTAGTGGATGTTCAGTTTGTGCATCCAAAAGCAGACAGAGGAGCTACTTTAGTAATGTTGCATGTTAGAAACGGCTCTTCATCTCTTATGAATGTCCATAAGCCGCTGATAAGCTTTGATGGAAGTGAATTTTCCAAAGATGCAGCGCGCATCTATAAAAAAGCTTCAACACAGAGTATAAAATGTCATCTGTAATTAAAAAAGAGGGCTTTGAGTATGCTTTTGACGCTTCGGCTTGTTCCACCTGCGAAGGTAGATGCTGTACTGGTGAGAGCGGTTACATTTATGTAACTAAAAGTGAAATAGAAGAAATTAGTAAATTATTAGATTTAGATATTAGAGATTTTGTTAATGAGTATCTTTTTAAAAAGGGCTATAAGTATTCTATCAAAGAGATAAAGTATAATGACTCACACGAGTGTATCTTCTATGATAGAGATATAAATGGTTGCAAGATTTATGAAGCTCGTCCGTCTCAGTGCATAACTTTCCCGTTTTGGGATTATTATAAGCACAGAGTAGATGAATTGCAACAAGAATGCCCTGGAATAATAATAGGAAACAATGATGATTAAAATATTTATAACTCTGTTTTTAGCACTTCTTTTTAGCGGATGTTTCGGTGGGTTAGGCAGCCCTGCACCAAAACCGTATGAAAAGACCTTTGCAGAAGAAGATATATATATTTTATTTGCACTCAGGGCTGAACAGCTAAAAGATTATGAATCGGCTGCGACTATATTTAACTCTCTGTATGAAAAATCAGATAAAAAAGAGTATCTTTACCAATCCCTTCAAAACGAGTTAACTCTGCATAAAAATGCACAGGTTGTTGCTAAAATAGATGCAGTAACAGATGGAAGCATGGATGATTTTAAGCTTGTTAGACTAAAAATAATTGCCCTTATAGGGGATGAAAAGTTTGAAGAAGCCAGAGTACTTGCCATAAAACTGGTTGAAAAATCAAAAGAAGTCAATGATTATATACTAGTCAGTGAAATATATGTAAAACAAAAAAAATACGACACGGCGTTAAAGTATCTTGAGAGTGCATATACTAAAGATTACAATGAAAAAATACTAGATAGAATGTCAATCATTTTATATGTAAATCTGCAAAGAAATAAAGAAGCTATCGCACAGCTTGAGACTCATGCAAGAATACACGGCTGTTCAAAGATCATATGTACAAGACTTATAGGTTTTTACTCAAATGAAAACAATATTGACTCTCTTTTATCCGTATATTTAAGATATTATGAGATGGAAAAAAGTGATAATATTGCAAAGAAAATAGTTCAGATATATGCTTATAAAAAAGAGTACATTAAACTAATGGGCTTTTTAGAAAAAAGTAAAAGCGACAATGAACTGCTTTTGCAGGTGTATATAAATGCAAAAAACTATAAAAAAGCTTCAAAGTTGGCAAACACTCTTTATGAAGAGACAGGAGATGCCAACTATTTGGGGCAAAGTGCAATCTTTGAATATGAGAGTAATAAAAACAAAGCCGACAAGAAGATGCAGGACTCTGTTATTGAAAAATTAAAAGAAGCAGTAAGCGCAGAAAAAAAACCACTATATTTAAACTACCTAGGTTATCTGCTTATAGACCATTCTATAGATATTAAAGGCGGTATGAAGTATATAAGAGAGGCATTAAAACTACAGCCTAACTCTGCTTTTTATCTTGATTCTCTTGCTTGGGGATATTATAAATTAGGCAATTGTGAAAAAGCGTACAAAATCATTTCTGAAGTAAGAAAGTTAGATGGTGGGGATGATTCTGAAGTAATCGCACATGAAAAAGCTATACATGAATGTATAAATAAAAAAAACAAGGGTAAAAATAAAAAATGATTCTAGATGATATTATAAAAAAGACCAAAGAAGATTTAGTAAAAAGGGAAAAAGAGTTTTCAATGGACTGGCTTGGTCGTTCACTTGCCTTTAATGCAAGAGTTCCAAGAGATGTCTTTCCTTATTTAAAAGCGACGGAGGAAGATCCGTATAGAATTATCTCAGAAGTAAAAAAAGCTTCTCCTTCTAAGGGTGTCATACGTGAGAATTTTGACCCTTTAGCAATTGCTCAAGCTTATGAGAGAGGAGGGGCGAGTGCTATATCGGTACTTACAGAGCCTCACTTTTTTCAAGGTTCACTGGATTATCTTGGCGGCATCAGAAGATATGTAGGTATTCCGCTTTTAAGAAAAGATTTTATTGTCTCAAAATATCAGATATTAGAGGCAATGGTTCACGGTGCAGACTTTATTTTACTGATTGCTGCAGCACTTAGTAAAAAAGAGCTAAAAGAGCTTTTAGGATATACAAGACATCTAGGGATGGAAGCTTTGGTAGAAGTTCATGACAAGTCAGACTTGGTAAAAGCTATTTATGCAGGAAGTGATATCATAGGCATTAACCATAGAAATCTTCAAACTTTTGAGATGAATATGAATCTCTCATACGAGTTGATTCCAATGATTCCAAACGGTAAAATTATCGTGGCTGAGAGCGGCATCTATGAGCATGGACAGTTAGAGGATCTTAGTAAAGCAGGTGTAGATGCCTTCTTGGTAGGTGAGTCTCTAATGCGTCAAGATGATGAGGAAGCAGCTCTTAGAAAACTAAAGTTTGGTTAAAAAGTAGAGTGATGTCTCACGCCTCAGGAGAGGTGTGAGAAGAGGTGTTAGATTATTGAAGTAGTGTTTTTACACACTCGCTGATTCTTTTTCCATCAGCTTTTCCGGCTAACTCTTTACTGGCTGTTCCCATGACTTTTCCCATATCTTTAGCAGTCGTAGCGCCAACTTTAGAGATTATATTTTTTAGCGCAGATGAGAGTTCATCATCGCTCAGCTGAACAGGAAGGTATGGAGTATAAAAAGCAATCTCATCAAGTTCTATTTGCATCAAATCGTCACGGCCTGCATCTTTGTATTGGTAAGCGGCATCATTTCTTCTTTTTACCTGAGTCTGTATTATTTTGATAACGTCATCATCGTTTAATTCTTTTCTCTCATCAACTTCTATCTGCTTAAATGCACTTGTAAGAAGACGAAGAGCATCTCTTTTTTTTGTATCTTTAGCTTTCATAGCATCTTTTACATCTTGATTGATCGTTTCTCTTATAGTCATAAATATCCTTTGGAACTATTATTGCTGGTATTATAGCAAAATCTATTATTTATAAATGAGACAATAATGCAAAAACTAATTTTAATACTCGTCATGCCTTTTTATGCTATACTTTTTTTATCTGGATGTACAGCAAATCTTACAGATCCAGAGATAGACTTTGCGCCTCCCGCATATGTAGAACAGATGCCGGCTAAAGAAGATAAGCAGGATTATGTCTCAACAGGAAGTATCTTCGGGCAGGGGGATAACCCTCTGTTTTCAGATCATAAAGCGATGCATGTAAATGATATAGTCAGAGTAGTGATATCTGAAACAGCAACAAGTTCAACCAGTGCGGCAAAAGATTTAAGTGAAGAAGATAGCAGTACTTTAGGTGGCGGTGCATTTACCGCAACTGGAGGAAATCCCGCTGTCAGTGCATACGCGAATAAGCTTAACGGCTTATCTAACATAGGCTTTACGGGAGGTTCTACCAGCGCTTTTTCAGGATCCGGCAGTGCTTCAAAAGATGCTTCTTTTACTACGACTGTTTCTGCCAGAATAGTAAAAGTATTACAAAATGGAAACTACTTTATCTCTGGCAAAAGAGAGATATTGGTTGATGATCAAAAGCAGATTATTCAAATCAGTGGTGTTATTCGTCCTTACGATATAGACCAATATAACAAAATAACTTCTGCTCAGATGAGCGAAGCTAAAATTCTTTATAGAACTCAGGGGGATGTGGACCGTGCGACAAAACAAGGATGGGGAACCAAAATTATTCAGGCTGCTTGGCCATTTTAGTATAGTAATTCTGCTCTGTGCATCTGCACTGAGTGCTCAAAGTTTTGAAGATTTTAAACGGTCTCAAGCTGAATCCTTTACCAAGTACAAAGATGAACGTGACAATGCTTTTAATAAGTATCTAAAACAACAGTGGGAAGCTTACAATGTTTACAAAGGCAAACCATTATATGAAAAACCGAAACCGCGAGAAATACCTTCTGCAAAACCTAAAAAAATCAAAAGTGTCGGACCGAAGATAAGTATTAAAGTTAAAAAAATTGAACATGTTGAACCAAAACCTGTTCAAGAATTTACAATAGTAAAAAAACCAGAAGTAAAAGAAAAAATAGTTAAAAAAGAAATTGTTACTCCTAAAGAACAAATCAAAATTGTAAAAATAGAACCTAAAAAAGAAGAGCCAAAAGTCAAGGTTGTTTCTAAAGATATAAATTTTGATTTTTACGGCTCTAAGCTTGGTTTTGATGTGTCCTCAGGTATTAAAAAGGCAAAATTTTATCCCCAAAATCAAGAAGGTATTAGAAACTTTTTTGACAGTGTTGCATCAAGCGAATATGATAGTTTGATCAATGAGATAAAAAGAGTAAGTAGTGTTATGAATCTAAACGACTGGGGGGTATATCTGCTTGTTTTAGATATTGCAAAAAATGTATACAAAGATCAAGATAACTCAAACCTTCTTAGCTGGTTCATATTTAATAAGCTTGGATATGCTGTAAAAGTAGGACTTGCCAAAAGACATATCATTTTAATGCATTATTCTAAAAAAACAATTTATTCAACTCCAAACTATAATTTTTCAAATAAAAAGTTTTACGTAGTTGCTAATTATGCAAAAGGAAGTGTAGGCAGATTATATTCATATAAACAAAACTACCCAGGTGCGGATAAGCCGATGGATCTCTCATTGAAAACACTTCCAAATCTCATGTCGGATATGAAGCAAAAAACACTTTCTTTCAGTGATTATGGGAAAAAATACAGTGTTTCGTTTGAGTATAACAAAAATCTTATAGATTTTATGTCTACATATCCGCAAGCTGATTATGAAACGTATTTTAATGCTCCGATAGACAGCAGGACTTATGAGTCGATTGCAAAAGATATAAAGAAATATGTTGATGGGAAAAAAGCAGGAGATGCAATGAACTTTGTACTTCATTTTGTACAAAAATCTTTCAAGTATGAAAGAGACGATCAACAGTTTGGAAGAGAAAAGGTTATGTTTGCGAACGAGACACTTTATTTTGATAAATCGGATTGTGAAGATAGAGCTGTACTTTTTTCTTATCTTGTAAAGGAGCTCTTTGGCATCAGTGTTGTAGGTGTTAAATACAAAGATCATATGGCGACGGCTCTTTATGTTCCTATGGAAGGTGACAGTGTAAAAACAGGGCGAAGAAAGTTAATTATAGCCGATCCTACATATATTAATGCCAGTATCGGTCAGAGCATGCCAAAATACAAATCTCTCATGCCTGAGAGTTTTGTAGTAGTTAGAAAAGATTAATAATTATATGCAACTTTGTAAGTAGGATCGTCCTCTTCGTATGCACAATGTGGACCGGCTTTTTTAAGTATTGCTTTACAGTCTGCTGATAGGTGACGAAGAAGAAGGTTTTTACCTGCATCTTCGTATTTTTTAGTTATGGCATCTATCGCTTCCACGCCTGAAGAGTCCATAACTCTTGCATCTTTAAAGTCTATGACTACTTTTGGAGGATCATTTGGAATATCAAAATTATCTGCAAACGTAGTAGCTGAACCGAAGAAAAGCGGACCTTCAAGCTCATAGACTCTGGTACCGTCTGCTTCTGTGTGAAATTTTGCAAAGATTCTCGCATGTTTCCAGGCAAAAGCAAGTGCAGAGATAATCACACCTGCTATAACGGCAATAGCCAAATCTTCAACGACTGTAATGATTGTAACGGCTAGCATTACGAAAGCATCAGTTTTTGGCATACGGCTCAAACGGGAGAAGCTAGACCACTCAAAAGTACCAATACTAACCATAAACATGATTCCGACCAAGACAGCTACGGGAATAGCGTTTAAAACACCAGACATTGACACGACCAAAGTGATTAGACCTACTGCTGCAACAAATGAAGAGAGTCTTCCTATACCGCCTGATGTATAGTTGATGATGCTTTGACCAATCATAGCACAACCTGCCATACCTCCAAAGAAACCACAAGTAATATTTCCAGTACCTTGAGCGATACATTCTTTGTTCGCTGAACCGCGAGTATTGCTGAGTTCATCTAAAACAGAGAGAGTAAGCAGTGATTCTATAATACCAACAAGAGCAACGATTACGGCATATGGAAGAATCATGATAATGGCATCTAGACTCAATAGTTTTTCTGGTATAACAAATGAAGGAAGTTGTCCTGCAAACTGACTCATATCTGCTAAACCGCTAAGCAAAAGTGTGTCTACTTTGGCAAAATAAACTGCTAATGTTATAGTTATGATAGCAATTAAACCCGCCGGAACAGCTTTTGTGTACTTAGGAAGAATATACATGATAAGCATTGTAACAGCTACTAAGATATACATCATATATCCTTGTCCATCAAAAAACTTGAACTGAGCGGTAGCGATGACGATAGCTAGACCGTTTACAAAGCCGTGAATTGCGGGAGTAGGAACCAAGCGTATAAATTTACCAAGTTTGAGCATGCCAATTGCTATCTGGATTAAACCTGCAACTATAGTAGCAAGTAAGATATAGTGAAGAACTCCCATGGCAAGAGCTTCTCCAGCTAAACCCTGAGATGATAGAAGTGCATTTGCTTCTAGGCTGAGACCGACCAGAACGATAGCGACAGCACCAGTAGCACCGGATATCATACCTGGCTTACCACCGATAAGAGAAGTAATCAGACCTAGGATAAAAGCAGTGTAAAGACCGACAACAGGACTGACTCCTGCAATAAAACTAAATGCTATAGCTTCCGGAACTAATGCAACAGCTACAACTAAACCAGATAGAATATCATTTTTGATATTGGCAGATGAGTATTTTTTTAAATCAAACAATTGAGAGATGCCTTAAAGGTAGTATTTTTAATTTTCGCGATTATATCTAAAGAGTAATGAAAATTTGCTTGTATAGTTAAGAAGCTATGCTATACTTAAGATAAGTTAAATAAGGAGATAGATGATATGAAAAGTATATTATATTTGGTAGCAGTTGTAGTGTTTTTAGGTGGGTGTTCTTATAAGAACGAATCGATAAATCTCTCTTCATATAACGCAGAGTATACGGGCGAGATTTCTAAAGAGAAAAAAAGTGTCTTTATTGAGTCGGTAAAAGATGTAAGGGTCGATAAAAGAACTATAGGTTATATTCTTAAAGACGGTATAAAAACTATAAATCTTTTCAGTACTGAAGATTTTGCGAAAAATTATAAAGACGGCTTAAGTAGTGCACTTCGTATAGCTGGGTTTAAAGTTGGCTCAGGTTCTAATGCAGACTTAGTAATGAGCATAAGTATAAAAAATATAGAACTCATTCATAATGATAAAACTTTTGATAAAAATATTAAGGGTGAGATTGAACTAGAAGTTATTATTAAAAAAGGCAATGAGACTATTACTCAAAACTTTAAACCTTCAGCATCAAAGTGGATAGGTCCATCATACAGATCTAAAGATATGGAGCCGTTTTTAAATGAACTCTTTTCAGACAGTATCAATAGTATTGTTTCAAGATTAACGAAACATTGATTTTTTAAACTCACTTAAAATTATTTAAGTGAGTTTAATTGTTCCTGTACTTTTACTTGCTTAGTCTGTGCATCTGCTAGTGCTTCGCGATTTTTCACCAGTACATCCTCAGGTGCATTAGCAACAAATCTTTCATTGTTTAGCATACCGTTAAGTTTATCAATCTCTTTTTGTAGTTTTTCATTTTGTTTAGAGAGTTTTGAGATGATTGAACTCAAATCAATAGAATCAGTAGGTATGAAAGTCTCACAAGTATCGGCTATATCGCTTACTGCATTTTCAACCTTAGTCTCAATAAACTCTACTTCTGTTACCTTAGCAAGTCTAGCGATGAATGGAAGCATCATCTCTTTATCTGCATCTGAGATTCCGTCGATTTTAACAAATGCTTTTTCTATTTTTTGATTAGCTAAATCAACAAGAACTTTTGCGCGTCTGATAGATACAATAGCGTCCATGATAATTTCAAACTTTTTCTCTTCTTTTCTCTGTTTGGTCTTGCTTGGGTATGGAGATATCATAATAGACTCAGCATTCTCAAGTGAAGTTCCAGATAGCTCATGGTAAAGATACTCTGTAATAAAAGGCATAAAAGGATGAAGAAGTTTCATAGCTTCTTTAAAAATTGCGCCAAGTTCTACGATGGCACCTTTGTCAGCTTTACTTAGCTCGATACCCCAGTCACAAAATTCATTCCAAAGGAATCTGTACATAACTGTCGCAGCATCGTTGAACTTGTATTCATCAAGGGCAGCACGGACTTCTTTTGTAGCTAAGTTTAGGCGAGACATCATGTAACGACCTAGGTCACTCTCAACACAGAATCCTTTCATGTCAGGGAAAGTATCTACGTTCATCTGAAGGTATTTAGATGCATTGTAAAGTTTGTTGGTAAAGTTACGGTTTAACTCCAGCTTTTCTTGGCTCATTCTTATATCACGACCTTGAGCTGCGCTGATTGCAAGAGTGAAACGTAAAATGTCTGCAGAGTATTTGTTAACCATGTCTAGGGGATCGATTACGTTTCCTTTGGACTTACTCATCTTGTCACCTTTTTCATCGCGCACAAGAGCATGAAGATAGATGTGCTTAAACGGAAGTTCACCGTTAAAGCTTTCACCCATCATCATCATTCTCGCTACCCAGAAGAAAAGAATATCAAAACCTGTTATAAGCAGAGTATTTGGATAGAAATCTTTCATATCATCTGACTTGAAGAGTTTATCCATCTCAGAGTCGCCGTTACCCCAGCCTAGAGTTGAGAACGGCCATAAAGCAGAACTAAACCATGTGTCAAGGACGTCAGGGTCTTGAGTGAGATTTTTAGAGGCACATTTAGGACACGCTGATGGAGCTTCTTCTTGAGATGCAAACTCATGGTCACAATCATCACAGTAAAATACCGGAATCTGGTGTCCCCACCAAAGCTGACGAGAGATACACCAATCTCTTAAATCACCCATCCAAGAGTTATAGGAGTTTATCCAGTGCGGAGGGAAAAACTTTGCTTCTCCGTTATTAGTTTTTTCTATAGATTTGTCGGCTACTTTGCTTCTTACGAACCACTGCTTTGAGATATACGGTTCTACTACATTTTTACATCTGTAACAATGTCCTACTTGATGTTTATGGTCTTCTATTTTAACCATATAGCCTTCTTCTTCAAGACGCTTTACAATGATATCACGAGATTCTAATCTCTCTAGACCTTTAAACTCTTCTGCATAATCGTTTAAAATACCCTTTTCATCAAATACTGTTATGAATTCCAAGTCATGACGTTTTCCGACTTCGTAGTCATTCTGGTCGTGTGCAGGAGTAACTTTTACCACACCTGTTCCAAAATCCATATCAACGTGCTCATCAGCAATGATAGTTACTTCTCTTTGAAGCAGTGGAAGACGAATTTTTTTACCTATAAGGTCTTTGTAACGATTGTCATTAGGGTGAACCATTACCGCAGTATCGCCAAAGTATGTCTCAGGTCTTGTTGTTGCAACTTCTACATGTCCGCTTCCGTCTGCAAAAGGGTATTTGATGTGATAAAACTTACCGTCATGGTCTTCGTGTTCTACTTCGATGTCACTGAGTGCACCATCGTGTGTACACCAGTTAACCATGTAGTTTCCACGAATTATAAGGCCTTCGTTATAAAGATGAACAAAAGCCTCTTTAACCGACTTTTGAAGTCCCGCATCCATAGTAAAACGTTCACGTTCCCATGCAGGAGATACACCCATTTTACGAAGTTGATCTGTCATTATTCCTGCAGACTCTTCTTTCCAAGCCCATGCACGTTCCAAGAATTTCTCACGGCCTATTTCTTCTTTAGTTGTTCCTTCGGCTAAAAGTTGTTTCTCTACAACATTTTGAGTAGCGATTCCCGCGTGGTCTGTTCCCGGTTGCCAAAGTGTTTTGTAACCATCCATTCTTTTATATCTGGTGATAATATCTTGAAGTGTAAAAGTAAGTGCATGACCGATGTGCAGGCGACCTGTCACATTTGGAGGTGGCATCATAATAGAGAAGTTTTTTCCTTCTTCTTGGATTGCTTTGTTCCCGTCTACCTCGAAGTATTTTCTATCTTCGCAGATTTTGTAAAATTGATTTTCTATATTTTGTGGTTCATAGCCGTTTGACATCTGTATCGCCTTGTTAATAGTGCTTAAAATTTCGCGATTATATCTAAAAAGAGGTGAGTATTTGCTTAGAAGAAGGTTTCTTTATTCTCAAGTTCAAAAAGATAAGAGTTTATAAAATTATAATAATTATGTACGGTAGGTTTTAGTTGTTCAAAATGAAAAAAACTGTTGATATTAGTTAGGTCAGTCTTCTCGACATGTTTTATAAAGGTATAACTATCCACTTCTTCAGCAAATAATAAAAATACAAAACTAAAGTAAGACCCACCTATCTTTATTGTCTTTAATACATCTGTCAGTCTCATATTTTTCTTTATCTGTTTAGATATATCTTCTTGTGTATAAAACAAAACCAGACTGATGGGCACATGGTAACGTCTAATGTTATATGTCAAATATTCTATAGGCGGCTGCAGTCTTTCAACTAGAAACTGAGCTGTTTCTATTTGAGAAAGACCAGTGTGTAAGAATGGTCTTTTTGACATTTAAACATTCCTTTTAAACTTTTATATTCCGGTAATTATTTTTTTAATCGCTATCTTATCTTTATACATGTTTTTATCAGCTTCTGTAATGACTTCTGATAAATTTGCTCCAGCTTTGAATTCACTCACACCAAATGAAAAACTTACATGAAACGAAGCTTCCTGTGCCTTTAGTTTCTTTGATGTTATATCATCCCTAATGCTATTTAAACTCTCAATCGCTTTTGCCTGAGAGACTTTATTTGAAAACATAACTACAAACTCATCTCCACCGTATCTTATTACACTATGTTTTGTCTTTCTGAGTTGATTGGCTATAAAAATAAGAACTTTGTCTCCAATAATATGACCGAAAGTATCATTGACAATTTTAAAATAATTTAAGTCTATGATAGCAAGAGTTCCTGCCTCTTTTAAAGCCTCAGAATCTTCTTGTACAAAATGGTCATGAAGCCATTTCCTGTTTTGTACATTTGTAAGTTCATCTTTATATACTGATTCTTTTAATTTTTCTACTTCACGACGTAAATTTTCAGTCTCTTTTAGTACTGTATTTAGTAGTTTTTCATCTTTTTCTTTAATTGCATCAATAGCTCTGCTTGTGCTTGCGCTTAACTGCATTGCACTTTTGGAAGCTTGATTTTGTAAATCTGTTAAATTTGAGCATTCCATAAGAAGTAAATCTTTGGCAAGAGCTTTTTCATCTGTTATATCAGTATTGTGATTATTGGCATATTTAGCAAAGATCGAAGCATACATACTAGGAGTCACAACTGCGAGTTGATCTATAGAGTGCTTTGTTTCATTGGAGATAATTTTTAACGCTTCTTTGTTGGCTTGCATACCTTGTACCTTTAGTATATTAAGTATACCGTAATTATAACACATAAAAAACTATTACATATTTAAAGATGACATTTTAAGTACATGCCTATTTTAATTTCCATAACATAAGTTTATCTGCTTCATCTGCCGTTATTAATTCATTTGAAGTATGAAAATCAATTTTAAAAACAGTTTGTTTATGACCTTTTAATAGATGCTTTTCTTCAAGAGTTTGGGTGTCAATAATAGAGATTTCACTATTTTCATTTTTAACAAAAGCTGCTTTTGAACCATCAGGACTCAGTGCAACAGCGTAGATGAAAAAAGACCCTTTAGTCATCTTGTAGGATGTAGGTGTTTTATACAAGATTACACGTTTGTCTTTACCTCCGCTTAGGAGCAATCCATGTTTATAATCAATAGAAAAAACATCTCTTTTGTTAGCTTTATTGAATACATCTATAATTTTGCCGCTTTTAATTTCTATTTTTGTTATTTGAGGTGTTTCATCAGCCGTAAAAATATATTTTTTATCTTCACTTATTGCAAAGTCCGAAAAACTGGCTAAATTGAGTTGTTTCTTGTATTTTATTTTTTTATTTTTTAAGTCAAAGAGAATAAGTGCATTATCCATAGTTGCCATCATAATCGTGTCTGCATCTACGAATTTTATCTTTTGTAACTCCATACCTTTAGATTCATCAAGCAATTTTGTCAGTTTTTTATTTTCATAAATATAAAGTTCTCTTACTGTACTTAGTAAACGTTTTATAAAAATAAGTTTTCCATCAAGATAATCAACACTTAAAATTAATGATCGTATATTATCACCCATTATGCTTTTTTGTTTTTTAAGTATCACCTGATCTGTCAGTTTGTCTTTTTTTAAATCATATATATCAATGATTCCTTCCTCTGTACCTATTATTAGCTTGCCACCTACTTTTACAAAGTCCGAAACTGCTTCACTCGCCTGTATAAATTTATAGGGTTCAATATCTTTTGCACAAAGACTTAACAATGATAGAAGAAATAAGTGTATTAAGAGTTTCATTGATTATCCTTTTAACTGTTTTGCCAGACCTACAACAGACACTTTAAAAGCATCATTTGGACATGACTCTATACATTGTCCGCATTTTATACAAGCGGCTCCTGTGATTGGTTTGCTGGTCATTCCAACCATATCTAGTATCTCAACTTCTGGACAGGCTTCAAAACAAGCCATAGAATATAAACATTTGTCCTTGTCGTGAGTAACTTTTATAAGAGAATATTTGCCGATAAGTGCATTGAAACCGCCTAGCGGACAGATGTGTCCGCACCAACCGTATTTTTGCGAAAAAAGATCAAAGATAAAAATGGCAAGAAGAAAGAACCAGCCAAAACCAAAGCCAAAAATAATACCTCTATGAGCGATGCCGATAGGGCTAATCATATCAAATGCGGCAATAGAAAATATAAATGACAATATAAGGGTTATGGCTATTACCCAATAGCGAATATTGCGACTAAATGAAATAGAGTTTTCTTTTTCCAAAAGATTGAATCTTTTTTTTAGCCAGGTAGCTGTTTCGGTTATTATGTTTACGGGACAGACCCAAGAGCAAAAGAACCTGCCTCCTACAACGCCGTAGAAAAATAGTACAACCCCAACACCCATAAGAATATTGGCAGATATAAACGCACCAGCAAAAAACATCTGTAACACTACAAATGGATCTGAGAGAGGAATAAAACCAAAGACTATAGAGCTGCTTAAATCACCTTTTACGATATTCCAACCATAAGCATTGGCTCCAAAATATAAAGTCATTATCAATAATTGTGTTAATCTTCTTGGGATTAAAAAGCGATTTCTATACAAAAAGCTATTCATTGTAAAGTCCTTTTAAGATGCCGTCTACATCATTGACATTGTCTATTGCGCTTTTTTCATTTCTTTTGGTTCTTTGTATTTTTATGTCCGTTGACTTGGCTACATCCAACCTCTGTTCATCTTCCTTTTTCCATCCTACTACGTAGTGAGAACCGATATCACCTTTGCTTAGAGAGAGTGGAAGAATTTGAATAGAAGCGACTGTTGTAGGGCAGGCATGTTCACACATGCCGCAGCCGGTACAGTAGTCTGGATTTACGACAGGTTTTAAAAAAGCATGCATATCTGTGCGTGGGTTACGTTCATTATGAAGAACAATCGCCGTATCAGCCAGTGGACAGGCACGGATACACATTGTACATTGCAGTCCAAGATAGGCAAGACAGGTTTTTGTGTTGATTGTCGCAAGACCCATCCTGGAGTTGTTTATAGATAGTTTATCATCAACCCGCAATAGATTCAAATCAAGAGTCTTAGTCGGACAAGCCGATGCACACGGTATATCAGGACACAGATGACAGGCTTCTTTTCTTGGGGTAAAATATGGAGTTCCGATGGAAATGGTATCTGATATAGTAGAGAGTTTTAAAACATCATAGGGACAGGCTTGGATACACATTCCGCAACGGATGCAGGTTGAGACAAAATCTTTTTCCTCGATTGCCCCAGGTGGTCTTAGAATTAATTTTTTTGCTTGTGCCTGATTTAGATAAGCACTCCACATAATAATGCCAAATGCGCTGTATCCGACTCCCTGCATTATTTTTTGCAGAAAAAATCGTCTATCCGGAGAGTTTAGTTTTTTCATTTACACGCCCCCTGATAAAATACTAATATCTAATCGTTATCATTATAGTCTGTGAAGTTTTAAAACTAAATATAGATTTAATATTAATTATACTTATAATTATCTGATGATTGGATAGTGAATAAAATATAGTGAAGTTTATCTTAGTATAATCACACTTTTAAAATTTTGTGCAGGGGTTTATATTTGCCGTTATCTCGTTTAAATGAAGAACAATATATTGCAGCTACTTCAAATCAATCACAAAATCTAATCATTGCATCTGCGGGAACCGGAAAGACATCTACCATAGTAGGACGAATCGCACATCTCTTAAGTAACAATGTAAAACCTCAAGAAATTTTGCTTCTTACTTTTACAAATAAAGCAGCAGCTGAGATGGTGGAAAGGGTGGCAGAGTTCTTTGGTAAAGAGGTAGCCTCAAAGATAGATGCAGGTACTTTTCATGCTGTTAGTTACAGATGGCTTAAAAAACTTGACGGAAGAGTGGTTTTAAAACAGCAACGTGAACTTAAGACCCTATTTAGAAGTGTGTTTGAGAAACGTTCGTTTGATCATATCGGTGCTGAGATAATGCCTTATGGCGGAAATTATCTATATGATCTGTACTCTTTTTATCAAAACACAGAGTTGCAAAAAAACTTTGAAGACTGGATAGTAGATACTTATCCGGAACATGAGTTGTTTGCAATGATATATGCAGATATAGTCGATGAGTTTGAAGCCCTGAAAAAAGAGTACGGCTTTGTAAATTTTAATGATCTGCTTCTAAATTTCAGAGATATATGTAAAACAAAAGAGTTGGGTTATAAAGAAGTTCTCGTAGATGAGTATCAAGATACAAATGCTCTTCAAGGTACACTTATAGAAGCAATGAAGCCACCGTCTTTGTTTTGTGTTGGAGATTATGATCAGAGCATCTACGCTTTTAACGGTGCCGATATTTCCATAATCGGTTCATTTTCTGAAAAATATCCGGATGCCGTTGTACATACACTTACCAAAAATTACCGTTCAACCGTACCGATACTCTCACTTGCTACGAGAGTGATAGAACATAATGAACGCATCTATCCAAAGCAGTTGGAGGTGACAAGAAACCAAGAAGCTTCTTCACCGACACTTTTAGCATACGATGAACTTTTTGACCAATACCATGCAATTGCCGCAAAGATAAGAAATACTCACACGCCTCAAGAAGAGATAGCAGTCATATTT
Source organism: Sulfurimonas sp. (assembly GCF_041563495.1). Lineage (GTDB taxonomy): Bacteria > Campylobacterota > Campylobacteria > Campylobacterales > Sulfurimonadaceae > Sulfurimonas. The sequence continues at coordinate 49,155 of NZ_JBFFMZ010000001.1, read as the reverse complement.
AGAAACAACTCTTCTGCTGATGGCATTGAAGTAGGGCTTCGTGAGCTTGGCATCCCTTGTAAGAGAAAAGGAGGGACAAGTTTCTTTGATTCAAAAGAGGTAAAGGCGGTTTTAGACTTTTATACTCTGCTTGTAAACGAGTCTGATATGATGTCGTTTATCCATCTTTTTGAGTTTGCCAGAGGTATCGGCAGTGCAATGGCAAAAGAGATATATATAGCTTTAAAAAATCTGGGACACGGAAGTATATTTTACGGTCTTTATGCTCCTGATGAGTCTATTAAAAATCCTTTTGAGAAGAGAAAACTAAATCATCAGCTTGGTCTCTTTGACGACTTTTTGGAACTTGGCGCAGTAGGAAAATTTGCAAAGCTCGGCTTTGAAGACAAGTTTATGAAAAACCCTATTTTAAAGCATCCAAAACTGACAAAAGACAGTGCTACATTTTTGCATGATTTTTATCTTTTGTTTCGTGATCTAAAAGGTGTAAAACAGCCAAAAACTGTTGTCCGCAAAATAGCTGCATCTGCGGTGTTTAAGTATATTGCCGAGATTCTATCAAACAAAAGAGCACAGCTTAAAGACGGTTCTATTGATGAACAGCAAAAAGCTGAGTCAATGACAAGAATTACAAGAAAGATGATGCTCTTAGAAGAGTTGTCCAAACCGTATTCAGAGCATGATAGATTTTTAAATGCCATGATTTTAGGCTCGTCCGATTTGACTCAGGGCGAGGGCGTAAACTTGTTAAGTGTCCATGCATCTAAAGGTCTTGAATATAAAGAGGTCTATATAGTTGATTTGATGGATGGTAGGTTTCCAAACAGAAAGCTGATGCAAAGAGGCGGTTCGCTCGATGAAGAGAGACGACTTTTTTATGTAGCCGTTACAAGGGCAAAAGATATCCTGTATCTTAGTTATGCAAAATACGACAAGATAAAAAAACAAAACTTTATAGCATCTCAGTTTTTATATGAAGCCGGGCTTGTTCCAAAAGATGAAGCCTTTAGAGCCTTGCTTGAAAAAGAGATGGATAAAGAAGAAGAGTAGTTAGGCAACTACTACTTCATTACGAATCTTTCTTACTTCTAAAAAGTAAGTATGACCAAGATAAATCACATAGTAAATAGCACCGAAGAAGATAGCAAACGGCACTAGGGAAATGATATAAAGAGCTAAAGTTTTGAGTATTATTTTATTGCCTGAGAAATAGTGTATCTTTTTGTATTCTTCTTTTGTACAGATATTTGAAGAGATGTCAAATGTGATCATCTTATAAAAAAAGTAATACAGGGGCAGATTAAATGCTATGACATTTACAAGCGGTATAAAGTAAAATGGGATTAACAATATAAACAAAAGCAACATTGTAACTGTCCACTTGAGAACTAAAAACAATCCAGAGAAGATGTTTGAGTATCCAATCATCTCAATATCGTTGTAGTGTCTTTTTTGAAGCTCTTTTAAGACAAAGGGAGTTAAAAAACCGATGACTAAGACGGCTATGAATATTGAAGCGTAAAGAATCAGAAAACTTCCGATTGCGTAGATAAGAAAAGTCGCTATCCAAGAGGTGATGGCATAGCTCATCAAAAACTGAATTATAGCAGAACCTTCAAGCATGGCGCTGACACTCTCGGTATGCGGAATTCCGTTTTGCATAGTAGTCTCACTGGTGTGAACTTGCATCTGTCCCATGCTCTCAACTCCAATGCCAGCTACAACAAAGAAAATAATGTACATAAGCACTATTGTGATGATAAAAGGTGCCAGAGAGTATTTCAGCATCTGCGTTGTAAAGAAGTCTTGTATACTTAGGAGTATAAGATTTTTTTCACTGTTTATATCGTTCATTGTTTGCTCCAAAGTTTTTGGTTTAGTTTCAGCTCATCTACAATCGAGATAGCCAAGTGAAGGGTCTTTACATACTCCATTGCTATTTTATACTCTAATAGTGAACGAAATACAGACGGCTCGAAAAGGTCTTTGTCATAGTACACAGCCATATGGATATGATTGCCTATAAAAGAGATATATACCGGACGCTTAGATTTGTCTTTAAAAATAAGAAGCTTTTTCATAAGTGCATGAGAGAGAATATATCTAGCTTCAATCTGGTCAGATGAGTAGACTACAAACTCTTTCTCAAAGTTGTTGTCATCCATCTTTACAAGTTCATCTCTGCTGAAGTTGTTTGACTGCAGCCAGTTGCCTATGAGATTTCCAAAAGTGCTTTGTGCAGTGTCTGGAAGTATGACGGTCTTGCCGTGAAAGTTCTTGTTGAACTCTGCAACTATAAAGAGCCCTTTAAATATAGTGCTCCAGTTGTCTTTGCCTTTTGAATTTTTATGACGTTTCTCGGCATGCAAATCAGAAAACTCTATGTTTGTGCCGTCTATATTTCCCCTAACATAATCATTTCCGTTCATTCTGTCGGGCACACCGAATAAATCTGAACGCTTAAAGAGATGTTCTGATATATGATGCTCGCTGTTATATGATAGTTTCTCATCTATGGCATGTATAAGCGGTTTGATAATATTTTGTTTAAATACGGACGTGTAGTCTTTGATAAGAAATTTATATATTATGGCTCCAAGAGCAAAGTAACCAAAAGCGGTAAAATAAATAAAATTGGAAGTTTCGTTGACAAGCGGAGCTATTGCAATAGCCAACAATAAAACTATCAAAGAGTAGATAACGCCTACGACAATAATCCTGTGGCGCAGATGTTTTCTCTCAATTTCGAGCTCTTGAAGTGTAGGGTGGAGAGTTTTGTAGTAAAAATCAGTTAACTCGCTGGTTGTTTTCATGAAGCTTAGTTAAAGAGCTCTTTGACATTTACGTTTTTTCTCTCAGTCTCAACTATCTCAAAGACCTGTTTTCTTTTGTAGTTCATAGCACTTGCCATAAAGTTTGTAGGCAGCATCTCTATAGCGTTATTGTAGTCCGTAACAGCTTGATTGTAAGCACGTCTAGCAGCAGATATTTGTTCCTCGACTTCATGCAGAGTGCCTTGGAGATGCATAACATTTTCGTTTGCTTTAAGATCAGGATAGTTCTCAACTGCGACCATGATGGAACCAAGGGCTGAACTTACTTTTGCATCCAGAGCTATTTTTTGTTCATCGCTTATGTTAGGCTTATTTGCTTCTGCGCGCAGTTTTGTGACTTCACTTAGAAGTGATTTCTCATGCTCCATATATTTGCTGACTGTTGCAACAAGATTTGGTATGAGATCATATCTTTTCTTTAAAACAGTATCAACACTTGCAAATATATTTTCAACTTGATTTTTCTTTGCAACCAAGGAGTTGTACATAAAAACTAAAACTAAAACAATAACGATTAATACAATTAAACTTGTCGGCATCTCTTAATCCTTTTTAATGTAGTTTATCAAACTATGACTTTGTTATATCTTTTGCACATAAATAGCCGCTTGCCCAGGCAAAAGCGAAGTTATATCCACCGCGTTTTCCTAGAACGTCTAACACTTCTCCGCAGAAATAGAGGTTTTTTTGTTTTAAAGACTCCATGGTCTTTGGGTTTATCTCAGTCGTGTCAACTCCTCCGCCGCTGACTTCGGCATGACGGAAACCATGAGTATCGGTAACTTCAAAACGCCAGTTTAGCATCTGGTTGGCTATTTTTTTGCTAAGTTTTGTGTGGATATCTTGCGCACTTGTATTTTGCGGTAGTTCAAGACTTTGAAGCAGTCCCTGAGCTATTTTTAGAGGAACAAGTCCCGCTAAGACATCAAGAGCAGAAAACTCGGGCATGGACTTTGCCAGGTTGCTTATGTGAGTCGAGAGTTTTTGAGCGTTAAATGAGGGAAGCAGATTTATGGAGATATCTACTTTTGCATACTCCATCAAAGCCACGCTTGCTCTTTGAGAGATGTCAAGAATTGCAAAACCAGAGACTCCGTAGTTCGTAAAAAGTACATCACCGTGAGTTGAGATATCTTTTTTGTTGTTTATAAGAAGGGTCACATCTGCAACCGTTTTTACTCCGCTCATCTTGTGAGCAATGCTAGAGTTTAGATGAAATTGCACAAGCGAAGGGTAGGTCGGGATGATGTTATGTCCGAACTCTTTTGCAAACTCATATCCGTTAGAGTTTCCGCCCAGATGCTCCGCCGCTTCCGAGCCTGTTGCGACAACGATCGAATCATATCTATTTAGCAGTTCTTTGATATCAGTTATTTTACTGTCTGTATGGATTTTAACGCCAAGGTTTGTAGCATGAGAGAGTAGAAGTGAAGCTACGCTTTTTGACTCGTTGCTAAGCGGATAAGCTCTGCCGTCATCTTTAACATCTAAAAGCAGACCTATGCTAGATGCAAATTGGCTAAACTCTTTAAAGCCAAAACTCTGCAGTGCATCTGCAACGAATGACGGGTTATCACTAAAAAAGTCATGTGTGGATAAGTTTTTGTTTGTAATGTTACAGCGACCGTTTCCAGAGACCAAAATCTTTTTGGCACACTTTGAATTTTGTTCAAAAACATCAACTTCACAAGATGCTCTTGCACAAAATATGGCGCACAAAAGTCCCGAAGCTCCACCTCCGATAACGGCTACTTTTTTAGACACTTTTCTTCTTTGCATTAACCAACCAATAGGCGATGGACAAACCTACTATTACAGTTCCTATAACCAATAAATCATCAGCTTTATCAGAAGATAATGAATAGATTAATATCTTTCTTATAAGTGCCGCCATTGCCAACATAATAAAGGCACTTATGGCAAAGCCTTTACCTTGAAGATGGTGTATCTCTTCGTGAATTAACTCAAGAGCCGCCCATAAGATTAGTAAACTCCCAAGAACAGTTAAAATACCTTTTTCTATTCCAATATTTGAGAAAAAGAGCAGATAAACATCATAACAAAATAAGCCAATAGCAAAAAAAGCAACAAGAGCTAATGCTCCTGCAAGAAAGAAATTAATATAAGAGTTGAATTTTTTTAGACCTGATAAAATTGTTTTTTCAAATTTTGATAAAGATAGAAATTTGCTTAGTTCTTCTTCTCTGTATGAGCTTGTAAGTACATCAAGATTCATATCTATAATCTTTTCAATAGCCTTTATCTCTTTTATGTGTTGTTCTTTGTTTTGAAAATTATCTTCAATATTTTGCAGGATAAATGTTCTAACAAAGTTAAAGGCAGAGTTTACATAATGTGTAGGTAGACCAATCTTCACATGAACTTCTCCTATTTTATATAGGTATGTAAAGTAGGATATATCATAGTTTCCACAAAATAGGTTAATGAACCACTCTTGTATTTTCTTGCGATGATGAGTGATTATTTCTTTGTTTTTTAAGAATTGGGCAGTTTTTCCAAACCCCCAAATATGGTCATAAAATTCATCTATAAAAGTATCGGCAAGTTCTGCCATTCTTGGTTGCAAATCTTTTAAGAGTTGTGCTTCTTCTTCTGAAAACTTGTAATGAGCTTTTAAATCACTATATTGTTGCATCTTGGCTACTTTTATTGAGGTATGTTAATTGTTTAGATTGTACTGCGCTCTATATTTAATAGGACTTAATTTATTATTTTACTCATTATCGTCTTTATAAGCTTCAAGAAACTCAGATAACAAAGAATCCACTGATTCTATTGTGTCTTTTATAGGTTCATCGGATTCCATAAAGTCGGTTGCCAAATAAGTCAGTGCAAAACTGTGTACATTGCCGGGACGGTGAGTTAAAACTTCTTCACCTAGACCTAGCTGAACATGTATTACTTCTGTGTCATTGACGCGAATAGATTCTATTTTTATCATGAAAGTCGTAGAATCTGTCTTGCCAAATACAAAACCTGCTTTTCTTAGTCTCTCTAATACACTCTCTTTTAATTTCTTTTTCTCTTCTTTATCCATAAAGCCTACTTTGTTAGGCATAAACAGACTAAGGTTCTTAACATTGTCAAGTGTATAAAAAGATTTTGAAAAAAGTGAAGTAACGAGTAATAAAAAGAATATTATCTTCATTGTTTATGCTCTCTTTTATAAGCTTTTAAAGCTAAATCCATATCTATTGCAAAGGTCGTTTTATCTGAGTATCCAAGAGATTCAAAGATGTGTTTTTGTGTTTTAGGATTTATAAAAAAGACAGTAGGAATCTGTCTTGAATAAAATTCCGACGGATATTTGCCTTTGTCTCTGTTCTTGTCGATGATTATAGGTATAAAATCTTTTTTTGTCTGTCCTTGAACCAAAGAAGAACTTAATGTTTTTCTCTCAAATTTTTTACACCAGGGACAGTAGTCACCTACTACTACAAGCATAAGCAGCTTATTTTGCTCTTTTGCAATCTTTAATGCAGAAGTGTAATCTCTTGAGTAGTTTACCTCAGATGCAAACTCATCTATCTGTGCAGAAAATATAAAAGAGAATGTCAGTAATATGAATAGAAGTATTTTCATTGAAAACCTTTGTGATAATTAGAAAATATTAGCATAATTACCGTTTAAAGAGTAACAATCTTAGCACCGAATCCACCAAGATGCTGTGGAGCATCTTCAAATTTTTTAACTTTTGGATGTGCTTTTAAAAAGTTTTTAACTGCATAAGAGAGTTTACCTGTTCCGATGCCGTGGTAAATGATGACTTCATCCCAGCCGTTTAGCAGTGCATCTGAGAGAAATTTGTCTAGTGTTTCTTCGGCTTCTTCTGCCCTCATGCCGTGTAAGTCACATTTTAAGCCTGCTCTTTTTTCTACATTTACTTTGACATTTGTTTGAGGTTTTATGTGTATATTTTTAGTCGGTTTTAGATCTTTTGTTTTTACTCTGAGCCTCATACCGCCTACTTCTATAAGAGCCTCTTTTTTATCTTTTATAGATACGATGGAGCCTTTGTTGTTTCTGTATTTGATAAAATCACCGACTTTAAATTGGTAGTTGTTAGGAAGAGGTTCTTTTTTCTCTTTTGGCAACTCTTTGTTTGCTTTGTTCATAGCTCTATGGATGGCTTTTGTGTCTCCGGCTTTTGCTGCCATTTTTGCTTCGTTTATAGCAAGTTCGTAACTCTCCATCAGCTCTTTTTTTTGCTTGTCTATCTCTTTAAATAGTGTCTCTTTTTGCTCTTTTAAATCTAACTCTTTTAGTCTCAACTCTTCAAGTCTTTCATCGACTTTTTTGTGTTTTTGTTTTAGCTCACGTTCTAACTGAGAACCTCTCTCTATAAGAAGGTTTAGTCTCTCGCTGTTGTCGCCGTAAACATTTTTTGCCTCATTTACTAAAATATTTGAGATGCCGTATCTGCTGGCTGTCTCAAAAGCGTAACTTTTACCGATGATTCCCTGCATAAACTCATATGTCGGAACTCTCTGCTCTTCATCATAAATGGCTGCCATAAGCTCTACATCGTCGCGGTCAGCCATCAAAGCGGCAAGACGTTTATGGTGAGTAGTGACTACAACTTTTTGTCCTCTTTTAATAAGGTCATCAAGTATGACTTTAAAAAGGGCTGCCGCTTCATCACTGTCGGTTCCCAGTTCTATCTCATCTATACCGACAAGGGCGGATTTGAACTCGAATATCTTTGAGAATTCCTGCATACGTCCCGCAAACGTCGAGATATCATTTTTTACATTTTGAGGGTCATCTATGATGGCAAGAATATTTTTAAAACTTCCTATGTGTGACTTGTGCTCATTTATTGACATTGGAATGATGTATTTTGCCATAAAAGCAGATGCCAAGATAGACTTTAAAAGCATAGTCTTTCCACCGGCGTTTACACCAGTCACCATAAGTATGTTCTTAGTAAAGTCGACATTCACCGGTTTTGGTTTGTGCAGAGCAGGGTGGGTAAAGTTGTTAAGTATGATTTTGGAGTCATTCTTGGATTTTACGATTTGAAGGTTTTTACTTCTGGCAAAGAGGACTCTCGCCTGATAGTTGTCAAACTTTGTAAACTCTTTGTCTATGTAAGCGATGAAAGGCTGAAGTTCCCATAATACAGTAGAAAACTCTTTTGCATAGGTGTAAAAGATTGCTTCTCTTTCTTGTTCTATGTATCTTATCTGCTCTTTTGATTTTAAGATGCTATCTGGCGAGACGTAGAAAAATCCGCCGCTGCTTCGCCCGATGACAGCACCTTTTAAAACATGGTTAAATCCGCCGCGAACCAAAAGACACTCCTCATCGTTTACGTAGTGAACCTGAGTATCTACAAGATAACCTGCAAGTTTGGAGCTTGACATCATCCTTTTCATGGATGTGCTCATGTTGTTTTTATGTTCTTTTATTCTTGCACTCAAACCAAAAAGTGTCTGGTCCAGATTTTCTTCAAACTTGCCATCGACGGTAAAATACTTTTCAACATCGTGAAACTTTTCATGAACTTCAAAGTTACTCATCCAATCACCGATGATGCCTTCAAGTTCGCGGTTTTTAAAGTAACGAAAATATCTGACTATCTTTACTATCTCAAATATCTGCTCAAAATTAAGCACACCTCTTTTTTTAAGATGTCCTTTTATGTCGTAAAAGTCTGCAACTTTTGGGGGAGCTTTGAATTCGACTTTGTCAAGTGCTTTGATGTAACGAAAATGCAGTTCTTGATCACCTTCGATATATAGTGAACTTTGACGGGAAAAAAAGTTTTTAAATTGTTCTATATGTTCACTCAAGTCGAGTTGATTTATGAGTAATTCTAGTTTAGAGGTTTTGTCTATTGCCATAATTTATTATTTTACCTATTGATTGCTTTTATATTTGCAATTTTAGCTGAATTTTGATTATGTTGGGGTTTTTGGGGGAGTTGTTTAGAGGGTATTGAGCAGAAAAATCTGCTCAATGAGAAAAATTACATTCCTGTAACGTTTTCTGCTTGTGGGCCTTTTTCGCCTTCACCGATTTCGAAAGTAACTTTTTGACCTTCGTTTAGTGAAACACGGTCGTAACCGTTGCTGTTGATTTGACGGAAGTGTACGAATACATCTTTACCACCGTTTTCTTGTTCGATAAATCCGAAACCTTTGTCGCTGTTGAACCATTTTACTGTTCCATTTACTAATTCTGCCATTGTGAATCCTTGTGTGTTAATACACCTTATTTCTAAAGTGGTTGAAAATCTAATATAAAGTCTTATTTTTAGGTGAATTTAACTGTTAACAAGGAGTTATCAATACAAAGCCGACTAAAGATGTAACTAGAATCATCTTTCATTAGCAACAGTATATCTGAATAATCACAAATATACTAATAAATATGTACTTTTGTGATAATTTAGCTATTTGCAGGTAGAAGCACTGATTATTTGACCGTAGTTTTTGGCGTTTTTATTTTATACAATAGCTTGGATTCCCATAAAGAACTAAAAGCTTTTATCACATGAAATTCACTCATATGGATGTAACATCACGATTCTAACAAATGTGATTCTCTCAAAAAATGTTATAAACCAAACTGATTGCATTTCATCCTCTTTAATAACTGAGTACCGATACTTAACAATATCTAGTTCACGATGATCATAATTCATATGTTCCAAGAATTTTTCAGGTATTTGATATTTCATGACATCTATCCAGACATGTGATTCTGGTACAGCAGATAAAATATTATGGTAATGACTTAGCCCACGAACGATTTTCTTAACGACTCGAAGAACTCTTTCATCTTCTCCTGGATAAATTATATGTCTGGATTTACAATCAACCTCGATTAATTGCAAAATATCATGAATGCGACGGTGAGCATCCTTTTCCTCGAAGCTGCATTGAATCTTGCTCTCTCAGAGTTTATTGCGACTATTATTCGGTTCACCCGCTAATGCTAGGACATTTCGGAAATGAGCCTCGTCATTTGCCCATCCATTATTGCACACGTTACAGGAAGGGATAGTAAGTCGCTGTACCTTTGAACTCACCTTTGAGGCTGGATATAAGCTCCTTGGGAAAACATGTTCTTTGTCGGTGGCTTTACCCTTTCCACAATACGCACATAATGTTTGGTTCAAAATAAACATATCCTTGCATTCTATCTAACGGTTGAGTTGAGAAATAGTTACCCGCAGGGTCAACTATTTCTCTCCAAAGGTTTGTTATACTATTTCAGTTTAAAAACCAAGCTTTTTCACTTTTGTTCCACTCAATATCGTATTCTTTTTTAAGTTTGCTAAAAGCGGTCAAAACTGTTTTTTTAATTGCCATGTTTCCATTTTCATTTTCATATACAAATTCATCTCCATATGTGTTTTCAATATCATAAACAATATCCATTTGATACATTGAATTTATCTAACATAAATTGTGCAACATCTACTGAATTTGCCATATAATAATCCTTTAGTATAACTATTTATTCAACAAACATTATAACACTATTAATACCGTATATGTAAAATAAATAAACATGCAAGCTGTATGTTAAATGTTGAAAAATATGTTGTTGTTGTGCAGTGTTTTATAAAATGTAAAGTACGATTAGTAAAGAAGTTTGAATTGCTTTGGGATTAGTTAGATTTTAGTGCTTTCTACTCACAAGTAGAAGCACTGATCATTTGACCGTAATGGGGAGTCTTTTCTTTGCCTATGAATGTATAAGTTCCGATGCTGATTGTGTATTGAGAGTTATTAACATCTATGCCGTTACATTTTACAGTTTTGTTTTGATTGAATTTCATGACAACATTTAGCATCTTGTCTCTTTGGGTATTACTGTAAGCGTTAAAGGCAACAGCACTAAAGACTATGCCTAAAGCGATAGCAGCGACAATTATCTTTTGATGACGAGTTAGTTCCGTAAAGTAATGCAGGGCTAAAAATAAAAACCCTACGATTATCAGACCTGCAATATAAGCCACTATGCTGTTCCTCTTATTTGATAAGTTATATCTCCGGCACCAAAGCCTATGATAAGACCTTTGTCTAAAGTCTTTAGAGTCTCTTTGTCTTTAATGACGGTTATATTGTTGTTTGCTCTTTTTATAGTGTCTGCCATAGTAAGGTTGTAGTTTTTAAACTTCTCTTTGAAGTCTATATCACGAGGAGCTTCACCTGCTGACCATACAGGAAGTATAATAAGCTCCTGAGCGCCTTCAAAACATTTTATGAACTCTTCAAGGTTGTCAATCGTTCGTGAATATTTATGCGGTTGCCAGATAGCCGTGATCTTGTCAAAACCTTTTAGATGTGCATACTCTTTTACAGATTCAAATGTTGCTTTTATCTCAGTAGGATGATGTCCGTAATCGTCAATGATAACGCTGTCGATTTCAGCTCCGACTATATCAAAACGTTTTTTGATACCTTTGAATGTAAGAAGCTTGGCTCTTATCTCTTCGATATCCATAGACTCGTTTGCAGCTAAAATTGCAAGTGCCGCATCAAGAGCAATATGTTTACCAAAGCCCCATACATCAAATGAACCTAAATCTTTAAGAGTAAATCTTGTGTGAGGTTCATCGTTGATAAGAACAAACTCTATGTCTTTTATATCTTTACTAGGGTAGAGCCAGTGAGCATCTACTTCATCTTTTAAAGTATTTAAAAATGGGTCTTCTGCATTTAAAACACGACACGGAGCAGAGTTAATAAATGTTTTGTATGAATCGTAAAATAGTTCATAGTTATAGTCATAATACTCCATGTGCTCAGGTTCGGCGTTGATAACTATTGCGCAATGAGGATTTGAGTTGATAAAACTTCCGTCACTCTCATCAGCTTCAAACAACATTACATCGTTTGTCTCATCATATCTTACGTTTGAACCGAATGCTTTTGATTCTGCACCGATTATCGCAGAACCGTCCATAATAGCCGTTAAAATAGCTGTAGTCGTACTCTTTCCGTGAGCACCGGCAACAGAGTAGACTTTTGAAGTATCAAGGATTTGAAGCAGTGCTTCGCGACGGGCAAGTACTTCTATGCCTTTTTTCTTCGCCTCTATGATTTCCGGATTATCGGGACGGATAATTGCCGAGTGTATTACCAGATCTTGGGAGTCAATAGCGTCCGCGCTATGAGGTACTGTGACTTTTATGCCTAAGTCACGAAGTTTTTTGGTGATTATTGTATCAGATATATCTGAGCCGCTGACTTCATGCCCTTTGTAGTGCATGTATTGAGCCAATCCTGAGATACCTATGCCGCCAATTCCGATGAAATGAATTTTCATACGCTTACTCCCCGTTACTTTGGGATTTGTCTAGCAATTTCTGTGCCTCTTTTGTGAAAGCACTTATGTAAAATGTACCTGCATCTTGAGTTGCATTCATGTCCGCAATCTTATTCATAAAATCGTCAAGATTTATATTCTCTGAAGAAGCTATCCAGTGAAACTTTAGGGCATTGGAAAATTTCTCATCATTTGTAAGTCCGCTTAGAACTTCAAAAAGAGCACTTGCATCTGAGATGTTTCCTGAGTGATAATACTCCATAGCGTACTCATACAGTGCTCTTAGAGTTGCAAAGTCTTGAACTTCAGTCATATCCATTACTCTGTGGGCTTCAAGTGTTTCTGTGAGTCTCTCTAACGCCAAATCGAGGATATTTGCATAAAAGCCTTGAAGAGTATCTTCATCAAATAGCTCATGTGCTTCTTGTTCTAGGACGTACAAAGAAGCTATATCAGAGTTTTGTTGAGCTTCTAGTACTTTTGCTTTTAAATCTTCTGCACTCATGCTAAACACTCCTTGATTCTTGTTAATGCGCTTCTTGTCTTTTCTTCATCTTCAACTAAAGCTATTCTTACGAAATCTTTTCCGGGATTTTCGCCTTCGCTGTTTTCTCTTGCAAGATATTCACCCGGCAGAACTTTTACGTTGTACTCTTCGTAGAGTTTTTTTGTAAATTCCAAAGGATTTTGCACTTTTAGCCAGATGTAGAATGTTGCTTTTGGCATCTCAATACCAAGTATCTCTTTTGCAAGAGCAAAATTCTTTTTGTATATTTTTCTGGCTGATTCAACATGTTTTTCTTCACTCCATGCAATTGCCGCTGCACCTTGAAGAGGAAGAGGAGAAGCACAACCGATGTATGTTCTATAGTTCATGTACTCTTTTAAAATATTTTTATCGCCTGCAATAAAACCTGAACGAAGACCAGGTGCCGATGAACGTTTTGAGATAGAGTTTACTACTAAAATATTTTTAAAATTATAATTTCCTGCATTCATTGATGCCTCTAAAAGTGAGGGTATCTTAGCATCTGTATAAAGTTCACTGTAACACTCATCGTTTATAAGTACAAAGTTATGCTTTAGACTTAGTTTTACCCACTTTGAGAGCTCTTCAAGAGTCAGTACGGAAGATGTCGGGTTGTTTGGAAAGTTGATGATTACAAGATCACACTTGCTTAACTCTTTTTCATCAATTTCCGGTTTAAAGTTGTTACTTTCATTTAAGTTCATAAGCAGCATCTTAGCTTTTGAAGCTATGGCAGCGCCTTCGTAAATCTGATAAAAAGGATTTGTAAAAGCCATAACAGGGTTTTCTTTATCAAAGAGTAAAAATTGTGGAAAATTAAAAAGTACTTCACGAGTTCCAAAAGTAGGAATAATCTCATCATCTCTTAGTTCAACTCCAAATCTTTTTTGTACAAAATTTCTTTGAGCAGTTCTTAGATTCTCTTCACCTGAAGTTTTTGGATATTTTTTAAGTAAATATGCATCGTCGCAAAGTCTGTTTTGAATAAATGCGGGAGTCTCAAACTGAGGCTCACCGATTGTCAAAACTGAGGGAGCATAATTAGGGTTAGGTACAATATTTTTCAGTAAATCATTTAGTTTTTCAAATGGATATGGTTCAAATTTCATATATTGTTCGCTTAGTTTAAATTATTGCAATTATATCTTAAATCTATTAGAAGCACTTTAACGATATTCTTATAAAAAGCGTAAGGATGTACAAGATGAAAATAATACTCTCGATAGTTCTCGCATTTTTATTTCTGGGATGCGGTGAAGACGGTAAAAAAGAGGTGCAACAGGCTCAGCCAAAGCAAGTTGTAAAAGAGGCTAGTGAAGTTAAAAAAACACCTTCAACAGAAGTTGTTGAAGCACCAAAAGAAGTCGTTGTAAAACAAGAAGAAGTCAAAGTAGACGGCAAGACTATCTTTAATGTTTGTTCTGCTTGTCACGGTCAAAATGCCGAAAAATCAGCACTTGGAAAATCTAAGATTATAAAAGGCTGGGATGCAGGAAAAATTGCAGATGCATTAAAAGGCTATAAAGAAGGAACTTACGGCGGAGTTATGAAAAGCGTTATGGTAGGTCAAGCTTCTAAACTTGATGATGAAAAGATTAAAGCAGTGTCGGACTACATCTCTAAGCTATAGCTTAGGGAGTCCGAATTTTTGAGTTATAAGTTCGCCTTCATCGTTAAAAAAAAGATAGTATAGAGTGTCTTTTTTAACACTCAGGCCTGCTAAATATCTAAGAGCCAGATTAGCCTGCAGAGATGCTATGTGCATAACAATAGGTGCAGCTATTCCTGCAGGTGTTTTTTGGATAATCTTAAAAGCATCCGTAAAAGATGAATTTTCTATGAAACATACTTGTCCGTGAAAAGCTTCGACACTTCCATATACCCACGGCACGTTTTTTCTTTTTGCATACTCGTTTATCTCACCGCGGCTTGGAAGATTATCCGTAGCATCTATGATTAAATCAACATCAATATTTTTTTTAGAGAACTCTTCAAAGTTACATTCATGAGCTATGGCTTTAACATAAGGGCATCTTTGCTCTATAAGCTGTGCATTGATAACAGCTTTGTTTTTGCCTACATCACCGCTTTTAAAAGCTATTTGGCGGTGAATGTTGTGAAGAGATACTTCGTCAAAATCTATCATATGGATTTCACCGATTCCACTTGCGCCCAAAGCAAAAGCCAAAGAACTTCCAAGTCCGCCTGAACCGACAACAGCTATCTTTTTAGTTTGCAGAAGATTTTGAGTCTCTTCGCCCCACAGTTGCACCTGACGGTGAAAATAATTCATCATGTTCTTATCCTTTTGTTCATCATCTCTTTAAAACCCCAAGAGCGTCTTGCTCGAATAACTTCCGTATGGCTCATGTCTACTATCATAAGTTCTTCTTTGTTGCCTAGGTGGGTAAGCAGCTCTCCGTTTGCAGATGCCAGTATGGAGTCTCCGTAAAATTTCCACGTAAACTCTTTATCTTTGTACTCACCTATGCGGTTAGCTCTAAGAATGTAGCAGTTGTGAGTAAATGCACGAGAAAGTATCAGACTCTTCCATCTGTCGTAAGAGTCAAAAGTCGAGACACTTGGAAGCAGGACGGCATCTACGTTTTTAGCAGATATCTGTGTCCACAACTCATCAAAGTGAAGCTCAAAACCGCTGATGATTGCAAACTTGAAACCGTCAACCTTAAAAATCATAGGTGTCTGTATAGGTTTGATGTCGTTTGCAAAAAACTTCTCTTCATTCCAATGTGTATAGTTTATAAGAAGTTGTTGTTGATAGTAAGCGGTAGAAGAGGGAGCAAATTTGGCTACTGTTTTATAAACCTGCTGCTTTTTTACGATTACGAGAGGCACGACTATCGTCATGTTGTAAGTAGAAGAGAGTTCTCTTAACACTTTGCTCTGATGCTCCGCCTGCTCTTTAATCATAGAGACAGACATGTTTTCAAGTTCTTTAAAAAAAGGGTTTAAAACATATTCGCCAAGAAGTAGGACTTTAACACCTTTGCTGTTTGCGACTCGTATGTAATTGTATAGTTTTGTACTACTCATTCCCTGCGCACTGAGTTGTAGCACCGCACAACGCATCAGCTATTCTTTATTTCGTTGATTTTTATAACGGCTTCTTCGAGTATCTTGCTGGCTTCAGCCAACTCTTTCATACCTTGTTCATACGCTTTTACACTGTTTTGGAGTGTGATCTCAGGATTCATTAGAGTCTCTAAAGTCTTTTTTGCATTTTCGAGTTTTGTCTCGAAATTCTCTGTCTTACTCATTGAGTGCATCCTTTACATAATCTTCAAATTTGTCAAGTTCAACCAAGAAGGCATCATGACCGTAGTCGCTGTCTATATCTATATAGTCATAATTTTCATTGCCTATTTGACTAAGAGTGTCGGCTATAGTTTTCATCTCCGTGTTTTTAAAGAGCAGGTCATCTCTAAAACTGATGAGATGCACTTTTGCAGTTATCTTTTTAAGAGCTTCTGCAAGTGAATCAAAATCACGGGAGAGATCAAAAATATTTATAGCTTTTGTAATATACAGATAAGCTAACGGGTCAAACCATTTTGTAAAGTTGTAACCGTTATATTCCAAATATGATTCAACTTGAAACTTACCGAAAAGTTCGTAAAGACCGTCAGTCCTTTTATACTCTCTGCCAAATTTACTTGCCATTGATTCATGAGATAAAAAGCTGATATGTCCCGCCATACGACCGACCGCCATACCTGCGAGACCCTGTTCTTTTATAAGCTCAGGATCATAATAACCTTGTTTAAATTCCGGATCTTTTAGGATTGACTCTTGTGCAACTTTATTAAAGGCTATCGCCCAAGGCTGTGTTGCATGTGTAGATGCCATAGAGATAATCTTGTTTGCAAAGTTTGGAAAGTGGATAGCAAACTGAAGAGCTTGCATTCCGCCCATAGAACCGCCGACAATAGCATGAACTCTGTGAATATTAAGTCTGTCAAAAAGGATGCGTTGAGCTTTTACCATATCTTTTATGGTTACAACGGGAAACTTGTAGCGGTAATAATCATGATGATGGTGCTGCATGCTCATAGGACCCGTTGAACCGAAACAACTGCCTATGACGTTTGAACAGACTACAAAATACTTATCTGTATCTATAGCCTTGCCCGGACCGATAAGTCCATCCCACCAACCGGGTTTTGTCTCATCTTCATATACGCCTGCACAGTGGTGTGAACCTGTCAGTGCATGACAAACTACAACTACATTGCTCTTGTCTTCGTTTAGCTCACCATATGTCTCATATGTGATGTCGTAAGGTTCTAAAATACGACCGCTTTCAAGATAAAGAGGATTTGTAAAATGCTCAGTATGTGTTTGTAGGTTCAAGGGCAAGTTGTAGCTCTCCATAAAATAATTGTGTTATTTTAGCGAAAATGACTTAATACTAATTTGATTGAGGGAAAAAGGGCAAAATAATCTGCCCTTTATTTCTCTACGCTAAGCTTCTAAAGCCTGTTTCATATCATCTATAAGATCTTTTATGGATTCAAGTCCGCAAGAGATTCGGATAAGTCCCTCAGGAACACCGCATGCGATAAGTTCATCTGGAGTAAGTTGCTGGTGAGTCGTAGATGCAGGATGAGTGATGATTGATTTAGAATCACCGATATTTACAACCAGAGAGTAAAGCTTAGTTGCATCTACTATCTTTGTAGCTTCTTCTAAAGACGCAACTTCAAAACTTAGAAGACCGGAACACTGTCCGTCTTCAAAATACTTTTGTGCATTTTCATAGTTTGAGTTGCTTTTTAGTCCTGGATAGTTTACTTTCTTGACTTTTGGATGCGACTCTAAAAACTCTGCAAGTGCAAGTGCATTTTTAGAGTGTTCACGCATACGAAGAGAGAGATGCTCCATTCCTTGGATGAATAACCATGAGTTAAACGGAGACGATACTGCGCCTAAATCACGAAGAAGTGAAAGTCTTGCTCTAAGGCTAAACGGAGGAAGAGGAATATCTGTGTAAACCAGACCGTGATAAGAAGCGTCAGGTTCATTAAAATGGGAATACCTGTCATTGCCTTTTAGTTTATCGACCAGACCGTTTCTCTCTACCATAATACCGCCGATAGCAAGACCTTGACCTGTTGTGTACTTAGATGCACTGTGAACCGTGATGTCGGCACCAAACTCAAAGGGGCGGCATAAAACAGGAGTTGCTACCGTGTTATCCACCACTGTCAGAATGTTGTGTTTATTTGCAATAGCAGTTATAGCCTCGATGTCGGCAACGTCAATGCTAGGGTTTGTCAAAGATTCAAAGAAGATGACTTTAGTCTTAGCATCTACAAGTGCTTCAATCTGCTCTGGTTTATGAACATCAAAAAATCTTGCTTCGATTCCAAATCTCTTTAATGTATGAGCAGTCTGAGTTAAAGAACCGCCGTAAAGCTGTTTGGCACAAACAATGTTATCTCCGGCTTCAGCAGCATTTGCGATAGCAAAAAAGATAGCACTCATACCGCTTGAAGTAGCGATTGCCGCAGCACCGCCCTCAAGCTCTGCAAAACGTTTTTCAAACACATCCGTAGTAGGGTTGTTAAGACGAGTGTAGATGTTTCCAAGCTCTTTTAGAGCAAATAGATTTGCAGCATGTTCAACATCACGAAACTCATAAGCTGTTGTCTGATAGATAGGGACTGCCATAGTCCCCTGAGCGTCTTTTTCGTAACCGGCATGCAGTGCTTTTGTCTGTAAATCCATAATATCTCCAATAGAGGTGGTTTAAAATATTTGAGCAATTTTATCAAAAATTGCTTAATATAAAAATATGTAATATATTGGTGTTTGCGTAGAAGCTCTTTAGTAGCCTTTTACATGTAGTAGTCTGTATTGTTCACAAGCTCTTTCATATCCAATGTTGCAGGCTTTACCAAATAATAACTTTGCTTTTCTTTTGTCCTGTTTTATGTCTTCACTACCTTGTTTATATAAAACACCAAGATAAAAACAGGCCTTAGAATGTCTTGATTTACATGATTTGGTAAATAGTTTTTTCGCTTTTTTTCTGTCTTTTTTTACCCCGTCACCATTAACATGTAAAACTCCAAGCTCTATACAAGCATACTTGTCTCCACCATCACAAGCTTCATCGTAGAGTTCGGCAGCTCGTTGCATATTTCCTTTTTTACATTCAGCCAGCCCATCTGTTAGTAAAGTAGCGGATAAAGTTATATTTAACAAAAAAACAATACTCATTATTATTCTAATCATTTCAATCCCTAGTAATTTTTTAATAGTCGTAATTCTAACAAAATTGTAATAATGCTGACTTAATTAAAAAAGTTAGATTAATTATTCTTTATCAAAACTATCAACTATTATTGCACCCATAGATGCCGGCATTGCAATAACTATCATTCTCTTTATTGCAATAAATGAATTGTCTAATATTGGAAACTTGTCAATTGCCAATAGTATCATAGCGACTACGAAAACAGTTATTAAATAAGCTATAAAAACACGAAATACAAATACTAAAAATCTTTTTTGAATATTTGCTTGAAATACATTCTCATATGCATAAAATGATAAAAAACCAAATGATAAAAAAACTAAAATCATTAAATTAAATATAGGAAGTGTTTCTCCAATCTTCCAAGCTTCTTCTGAAAAAGAAATAGGCACAGCAAGTGCAAAAGCGCCGATGGCTATTTGAGAAACATCTTCTAAATTGAAATATAAGTTTATTTTCTTTGTCATTTAACTACTCTGTTTTTTCCACTGTTTTTTGCTTTATATAAAGCTTTGTCTGCTGTTTCAATTAATTTCATTGCACTATTTACATTGTCATCTGTTTGACCAACTCCAATACTTACTTTAACACTAAAGTCATCAAATGTTAGTTTTGATATATTCTCTCTCATCTTATCAGCTATCTTAAAAGCTTGATTGACAGTTGTATTTGGCATAAGAATAACTATCTCTTCTCCACCATATCTGGCTGCCATATCCATTTCTCTAATATTGTTGTTTAAAAACTTACCTATTGTTTTTAGTACTTCATCACCTTTTTGATGTCCATATGTATCATTTACTTTTTTGAAGTCATCAATATCAATCATCAATAAAGAGAGTTTTCTATGACTTCGTTTTGACTCACTGATCTCTTTAGCTAAAACAACATCAAAAACATCTCTTAAATAGAGTTCGGTAAGCTCATCAATTGTTGCCATTTCGGATAATACATTACTTTTTTCTTCTTCAATGATTTTCGGTTCAGATAAAATATTGACAATATTTGTTAAATAATCTAATGAAGCGACAACCAAGCCTACATCTCTTTGCAAAATATTATTTAAATTTTTATAATGAGAAATTATCTCTATAAAAAGCTTTTTTGCTTCTTCATTACTTTTAAAATGTTCATGCGTAATGGAAGATAGAATAGTTTTATATAAGTTATCAGGATAATAATCTTCATATTTTTTTAAAATACTTTCATCATCTAATATCTTTTCTATATCAGAAATTTTAAAAACAATCTCTTCATTTTTTATAATATCTTCTATCTCTTGTGTCTTCATTTGTTGTTTTAACCTTTTAGGCAAATAACCTTTTGAAGTCTTCGCTCTCTTTTAAATTCTCAAACAGCTCTTCATTATCAATTTCATCTTTAAGATTAGGGGATTTTTCTATTGCTGTTGTCAAATCTGCTATTGCTTCTTTTTGATTTCCAAGTGCAGCGTTTGCACAAGAACGTTGCCAATACGCATATCCGTAATCAGCATCAATCTCTATCGCCTTGTTGCTTAGATTTAGAGCCCATTCATATTCATCCATATCAATAACAGCATCTGCTTTGTAGGCATAAACTTCCGCATCATTCTCATTTACTTTTAGTATTTCGTCATATATATCTATTCTTGATTGAGTGTTCGTTTCCAAATTTGAACGCATCCATAGAGAGTGAATATATTGGGTGTTGTATATTTTATTTTGATTGTCTAGTATTTTTTTTGATTGTTGTGTCATGCCTTCTTCAAGGCTTTGCATTTGAGCATTGTATTTTTGCGTGATTTTATTCACTCTTTCTTCAATAATATTTTCTGTCTTACTTCGAATATCTCTAAGAGAGTTCCAGCCTGCAAAAATAAGTATTGACGTAGCAGCGGCAATTAAATAAAATACATTTCCAATTGTATCAGTCATGTATCTTGCAGCTCGATCTGTTTGTTCAACTTCTGTTCTTGTTATTCTTCTCTCAACTTCATTTCTTAATTTCATATTTTCTATACGCAAATCTTTTAGTTCGTCTAAAATATATCTTTCAATCAGAGGTTTTTCCAACAATGGCTTTGACGCATGAGCATCTTTGTCATTGGCAAATACTACACTTGAAAATATGAGCAACATAAAAAATATAAAAAACTTCAACGTGAAATTCATAGATAGCCTTTGTTATTAAAAATTACTTTCATTATAACAAAGATGTCTTCAATAAAATTTAGATATAAAAACTTCTACAACCATATAGTTGGTTGCAGATTAACGCTTTTCGTAAAGAGATTTACTTCTAGCATTAAGAAGGGTAGGTTTTTGAGAGAGAAACTCATCTACTGCGATGGCACACTCTCGTCCTTCATGTATTGCCCAGACTACTAGTGACTGACCTCTGCGCATGTCTCCGGCACTAAAGATGCCCTCTACAGAAGTTGCATAGTTATTTGTTGCTACGTTGCTTCTTGGGTCAGTTTCAAGTGAGAGTTCTTCTATCATACCTGTCTGCTCAGGTCCTAAGAATCCCATAGCCAAAAAGATGATGTCTGCTTTTAGTATAAATTCGCTCCCATCTATCTCAGTGAAACCTTTATCTCCCCATTCTATTCTTGCACAGTTGATGCCGGTTACATTATTATTTTCATCTTTGATGAACGATTTTGAGAGGATGTTATAGTCAAGCTCGCAACCCTCTTCCTGAGAAGAAGATAGTTTAAATACTCTCGGGTAAGTAGGCCACGGCATCCCATCGGTACGCTCAAGCGGAGCTTTTGGCATCAGTTCTATCTGCGTGATAGATGCAGCGCCTTGACGAACAGAGTTTCCGACACAGTCACTTCCAGTATCACCGCCGCCGATAACTACTACATGTTTAGCAGTTGCTAGAATCTCTTTTTCTTTTGGAATCTCTTCACCTTCGATGCGGGAGTTGCACTGAGATAAAAACTCCATAGCAAAGTGGATGTTGTTAGCATCTCTGTTTTGTATCGGTAAATCTCTCGGCAGAGATGCACCACCGCACAGAACTACGGCATTGTACTGTTCCTGCAGAGATTTTAAAGGTATATCTACGCCGACATGAGCCTCAGTGATAAACTCTACGCCTTCTTCTGCCATAATGTCTACACGACGCTGAACAACTTTTTTCTTGTCAAGTTTGAAGTTTGGAATACCGTAACGCACAAGTCCGCCGATGCGCTTGTCTCTCTCATAGACACTTACGGCATGTCCGGCTTTGTTTAGCTGATTTGCAACGCTGAGTCCTGCAGGCCCTGAACCTACAACGGCAACTTTTTTACCCGTACACACTTTTGGTATCTGAGCTTTCATCCAGCCTTCTTCGTAAGCTCTCTCAATAATAGAATACTCGATTCCTTTAATGGTCACTGCATCATCATTGAGACCAAGCACACATGCAGTCTCACAAGTAGCAGGGCATACACGGCCTGTAAACTCAGGAAAGTTGTTTGTGCTCATAAGCGAGCGAAAAGCGTTTTCCCACTTGTCTCTGTATACTTGGTCGTTAAACTGAGGTATGAGATTGCCAAGCGGACAGCCATAGCTACTGTGACAAAACGGAACTCCGCAGTCCATGCATCTGGCGCCTTGGAGTTCCATTTCTTCTTTAGATGCAGGAGTTACAAATTCATTGGAGTGCTTGATACGCTCATGTACCGGCGCTAGTGAAAAGTTTTGACGTTTGTACTCTTTAAATCCTGTTATTTTTCCCATAATCAAACCCTCCTATGCGCTTATATGTGCTGTAACATCTTGTTCATCTTTTCTTCTTTTTAGATGTGCAAGAACCCGTTTGTAATCTACAGGCATGACTTTAATAAACTTCCCTTTACTTGTCTGCCAATTTGCTAAAATATCAGATGCCTCTTTTGAAGAGGTATATTTGACATAATTTTCTATCATACCTTTTACTTCTGCTTCATCTTCATCTGTCTCGATTTTGTCAAGGTCTACCATGCCTCTGTTGATTCTTTTAGAAAGATTGTCGTGTTCATCATAGACATATGCTATACCGCCGCTCATACCCGCTGCAAAATTCTTTCCGATTTCACCAAGGATGACTACACGACCGCCTGTCATATATTCACAACCGTGATCGCCGACGGCACCTACTACTACGTTGGCACCTGAGTTACGTACACAAAAGCGCTCACCTGCAAGACCGTAGATATAAGCTTCACCGCTTGTAGCACCGTAAAAAGATACATTTCCCAGTATTACGTTTTCGTTTGCCTCATAAGTCGCGTTGTGGGGAGGGTAGAGTATAAGCTTACCGCCGCAAAGACCTTTACCGAAGTAGTCGTTTGCATCTCCCTCTATCTCAAAAGTTATTCCGCTGTTTACAAATGCACCAAAACTCTGTCCGCCGCTTCCCGTGGCTTTGAAGTAAATAGTATCATCAGCAAGACCGGCATCTCCATACTTGCGCGTAACTTCTGCTGAGAGCATTGTTCCTACTGTACGATTGATGTTGCGGAGTCTTATCTTCTCTTTAATCGGAGTTGCATTTTTTAGTGCAGGCTGGGCTAACTCAATAAGTCTGTTATCAAGCGCTATATCCAAGCCATGGTCTTGTTCTGTAGTCTTGTAAGCCGTATCGTCGCTTCTCAGGTGAACACGGTGTAAAAGTTTGTCAAGTTGGAGATGCTTTGCTTTCCAGTGGTTTACACCCTCACGAGCTTTTAGTTTGTCTGTACGACCCACCATCTCGTTGATAGTTCTGAATCCGAGCTCTGCCATTATCTCACGTAACTCTTGTGCAATAAATTTTACATAGTTTACTATGTGTTCAGGCTTACCAGTATATTTTGCACGCAGTTCTTTATCCTGTGTAGCGATTCCGACAGGACAAGTATTTAAGTGACACTTACGCATCATGATACAACCCTCGACAACAAGTGCAGCAGTAGCGATTCCCCACTCCTCAGCACCCAGCAGAGTCGCTATAGCAATATCACGACCTGTACGAAGCTGACCGTCAGTCTGTACTACGATGCGTGAGCGAAGACCGTTTTTAACTAGAGTCTGGTGAGTCTCAGAAAGACCAAGTTCCCAAGGAAGACCGGCATGTTTGATGGAAGTCTGCGGAGATGCTCCCGTACCCCCGTCAAAGCCTGAGATAAGAACAACGTCTGAGTGCGCTTTTGCAACACCTGCGGCAATGGTTCCGACACCTACTTCAGATACAAGTTTGGTGTTTATACGAGCTTTGGTATTTGAATTTTTAAGGTCATGAATCAATTGCTTCAAATCTTCTATAGAGTAGATATCATGATGCGGAGGAGGGGAGATAAGCCCAACACCCGGGGTTGAGTGACGGGTACGACCGATAATCTCATCTACTTTGTGACCTGGAAGCTGACCGCCTTCACCCGGTTTTGCACCTTGGGCTAGTTTAATCTGAATCTCATCAGAGTTTACAAGATAGTTTGCAGTTACGCCAAAACGCCCGGACGCGACCTGCTTGATCCTGGAGTTTTTCTCAGTACCAAACCTCGCAGCATCTTCTCCGCCTTCACCTGTATTGCTTCTTGCACCGATGGAGTTCATAGCGATGGCTAGTGTAGTGTGAGCTTCTTCTGAGATAGAACCGTAACTCATAGCTCCCGTAGCAAAACGAGTGATGATGGACTCAACGGATTCTATTTCGTCAATGTCTATAGGCTCTTGTCCTTTAAAATCAAGAAGCGAGCGAAGAGTCACATAAGCTTCTTGAGGTTCGTTTATAAGTTTTGCATACTGCTTATAAGTCTCGTAACTATTGTTTTTTGTAGAATTTTGAAGCAGGAAAATCGTCTCAGGTGTAAAGAGATGGTTTTCTCCACGTTGACGGTAGGCATAGTGACCTCCGACAGGTAAGTCATTTGCCTCAATAATATCACGAGGATAAGCTATAGAGTGACATAAAAGAGTCTCTTCTTCGATAGTGTCTATGTCTATACCTTCAAGACGAGTCGGCGTACCTTTGAAGTAGTTGTCAACAAGGTTTTGAGAAAGACCGATCGCTTCAAATATCTGCGCGCCCGTGTAAGAGCGTATGGTCGAGATACCCATCTTTGACATTACTTTAAAGATTCCTTTTCCGATGGCTGTTATGTAGTTTTGTATAGCCTGCTCATGAGTGATGTCTTCATCTATAAGTTTACGAGCGCGCATATCTTCAATGGACTCAAATGCCAAGTAAGGGTTGATGGCATTTGCTCCGTAACCGATAAGCGTAGCAAAGTGATGTATAGCTCTTGCTTCGCCTGTCTCTACGACTAGACCGCAGTTTGTTCTGATGCCCTCGGAAATGAGGTGATGATGAACGGCACTTGTAGCAAGCAGAGTCGGAATGGCAGCTTGGTTGATAGAAGTGCCTCTGGTTGAGAGTATGATGACTTCAAAACCTCTCTTTACCGCATCGCTTGCCTGTTTTATGACAGAGTCAAGGGCTTCTTTCATTGAACCCGGTTTTTTGGAGTCAAAAAGTATGCTTATTTTTTTAGCACGGAAATTAAACTCGTTGATACCGCTGAGTTTCTCAAACTGTTCATTAGTCAAAATAGGGGAGTTTAGTTTTATGAACCTGCGATCTTCATCCACTTCTTGGAAAAGATTTCCCTGAGGTCCTATGTAAGAGACTAAAGACATAACGGACTCTTCTCTGATAGGGTCAATCGGAGGATTCGTCACTTGTGCAAAAAGCTGATGGAAATAGTTGTAGAGATTGATGGAAGCATTTGAAAGGACTGAAAGTGCCGCATCGTTACCCATAGAACCTGTTGCTTCGTATGCCGTATTTGCCATTGGTGTTAGAGTGACTTTTAAGTCCTCTTGAGTATATCCAAAACATTTCTGACGTTGAAGAATTGTCTCATGATTTGGTTGTTTTACTTCGTTGTTAAGCTGTAAATCATTAAGGTCGATTTTTTGTTTTTCTATCCACTCGCCGTAATTATGGACACTTGAGATATTTGCTTTAATCTCATCATCGCTGATTATTCTGCCTTGCTCCAAGTCTGCCAAGAACATCTTGCCCGGTTGCAGTCTTCCTTTTAGAACTATGTCTTCAGTTGGAAATTCCAAAGCACCTTGTTCAGATGCCATTACTAAAATATCGTCTTTTGTAAGAAAGTAGCGTGAAGGACGAAGACCGTTTCTATCAAGCGTTGCACCGACTACTTTTCCATCTGTAAAGGCTACGGAAGCAGGACCGTCCCAAGGTTCCATAAATGTTGCGTGGTATTCATAAAAAGCACGTCTCTCTTCATCCATCTCTTCATCTTTCCAAGCTTCAGGAATCATCATCATCATAACGTGAGCAAGCGGGCGACCTGCAAGGGTTAAAAGTTCTATAACATTATCAAGAACTGAAGAGTCTGAACCTTTGGCTTCGTTGATGAGGTAAGGGTAGATTTTTTCCAACTCATCATCAGTGAATAGTTTTGATTTGAGCATAGATTGACGTGCCCGCATCCAGTTTATGTTTCCGCGAAGAGTGTTTATCTCACCGTTGTGAGCTATGTATCTAAAGGGCTGAGCAAGAGGCCATGAGGGAAAAGTGTTTGTTGAGAAACGACTGTGAACCAGTGCGATAGCAGATTCATAATCCGGTTCGTTCAAGTCAGGAAAATACAGAGGCAGTTGCTCAGTGATAAGCTGACCTTTATAAGAGATGGTCTTGTGTGACATCGAAGGCATATAAAAGTATCCAGTACCGTTGATCGGTGAAGCCGTTACTTTTGACTGTGCATACTTACGGATTACAAAAA
Source organism: Sulfurimonas sp. (assembly GCF_041563495.1). Lineage (GTDB taxonomy): Bacteria > Campylobacterota > Campylobacteria > Campylobacterales > Sulfurimonadaceae > Sulfurimonas. The sequence continues at coordinate 22,450 of NZ_JBFFMZ010000001.1, read as the reverse complement.
GTTTACGCTCAAAAGCATCTGCGCTTTCAAGGTCAGGGTTTCTGCCTACAATAACTTGATGTACATACGGTTCAACATTTTTAACCGTATATCCAAGTGTCTCGTTTGAAGTAGGGACTCTTCTCCACCCGATAAACTTCTGTCCAAGCTCTTCGATGCAGTTTTCTACTATTGTCTTACACTCTGCGTAAGCTTCAGGGTCTTTTGGTAAGAAAACCACACCGACACCGTAGTGTTCAAACTCAGGCAGGTCAATGGAGTCATCTTTGAGGATTCTTCGTAAAAATCTGTCTGGCATCTGTGTTAGGATTCCCGCACCGTCACCTGAGTTTTTCTCAGCTCCGACAGCACCGCGATGCTCAAGATTTGCTAAAAGTGTAATACCTTTTTGTACAATGTCGTGAGATGAAATTCCTTTTAAGTGGGCAACAAAACCGACACCGCATGCGTCATGTTCAAATTCCGGATTATAGAGACCCTCCCTCTTTGGTAAATACTCAGCTTTCATGGTTTTTCCCTTCAAAATAATTCACGCAGATGTAATCATAATTTCTTAAAATAATATCTAAAGTAATATTAAATACCTATTCATAATTATTGAGAAAAATATAATAAAACAGTGTATATATAAAATGCTTATGATAAAATATATAATAATAAAATTTATAATTATGGGGACCGATGAATGTCATCTAATCAAAAAGTACATTGGGATGATAGATATAAACTAGGTATTGATGCTATAGATACTCAGCATGAGAAGCTGTTTGAGTTGGTTAACAGACTCTTTGACCTTGAAGATTCAAACAGTGATAAAGAAGAACTTAGAAAAATATTATATGAGTTTAGTGACTATATGAAAGTTCATTTCCGCGATGAAGAAGAGTATATGGCATCTATAGATTTTCCAACTCTTGAAGAGCATAAAAAATTACATCAAGAGATTATTGAAAGCATTGCTCAGGTTATTTCTACACCGGCAAAATTAAATATCATAAAGTCTAAGATGAGAATAGTCTCAAAGCGTGCTTTGATAGATCATATAATGCATGAAGATACTAAGATGAATATATTTTTGGCTGAGAAGGAAGATGAAAATATATTTGATATCTCAGATATCTAAGTAGATTCTTTTTCTATTCGTAAATAACTACAGTTCCCGCTAAGAGGTCGTGAAGACCTCTTTTGTCACGTCTAAAAGCTACCATAAAAAAACCTATTAAAAGTGCTAATGTAGATACGATGTAGCCAAAAGAACGGGTTACGGCCTGTGTATTGTCAATATCTTGAAGAGTCTTAGCATCTACGATTTTAATATGGACAAATTTTTTACCGGGAGTAGCACCTCTCCATCGTCTCCAAAAGAGCATTGTAACAAGTAAAACTGCCATTTCAAAAAGAAGTTCCCATTTCAAAGAAGTTTGCGGTTGAGATTCCAGAGCTTTTTGAGCATTTCCGCTCATAGCGTAAGCGATGTTTTGTTGATATTGTGCGAAGTCAAACCAGTTGCCATCACTTAAAAAATAAATGACAACGGCTACTGGCAGAGCCAGAAAAAGAGTGTCTAAGAATGAAGCAATAAAACGAATCCAAAAACCTGCGTATTTTACTTCATTCATAATTTATCCTTGAGATAACTCTACCTCGAAAGAGGTAAGCTTTAGTGCCCTAGCGGCTAGCGTAATAAAGATGGGCTTTTGCTCATCTTTATGTTATACATGGTAGTTGGGTGCTTCTTGAGTGATGATAACATCGTGAACATGAGACTCTTTAAGCCCCGCACTTGTAATCTCAACAAACTCAGCTTTCTCCCAGAACATCTGGATGCTTTCACTTCCGCAGTAACCCATTGATGAACGAAGACCACCCATCATCTGGTGAACAATACCGGCAATAGAACCTCTAAAAGGTACACGGCCTTCGATTCCTTCAGGAACAAGTTTGTCTGCTGCCGTTCCTTCTTGAAAATATCTGTCAGTTGAACCGGTTTGCATAGCACCTATACTTCCCATACCGCGGTATGATTTATACTGACGTCCTTGAAACATGATAGTCTCACCAGGAGACTCTTCCGTACCTGCTAGAAGTGAACCTGCCATTACACATGAAGCACCTACAGCTAAAGCCTTGGCAATGTCTCCAGAGTATTTTATACCGCCATCGGCGATAACAGGAACTCCGTGTTTTTTTGCAGCTTCAGCACACTCAGAGATTGCAGAAATTTGAGGAACACCGACACCTGCAACGATACGAGTAGTACAGATCGAACCAGGTCCGATACCTACTTTTACTCCGTCTGCTCCAGCTTCTATAAGAGCTTCAACTGCTTCTGCAGTAGCGATATTACCTGCAATAACATCGATTTCCATAGTCTCTTTTATTCTTTTAACAGTATCTAAAATGCCTTTAGAATGACCGTGAGCAGAATCAAGAACTAGAACATCACAACCTGCATCTACTAATGCTTTTGCACGGTCAAGTTGACCGACACCGATTGCTCCACCGACTATAAGTCTTCCAAATGGATCTTTATTTGAGTTAGGATACTCGATGCGTTTTTTGATATCTTTGATAGTCACAAGACCTTTTAAAAATCCTTCTTCATCAATAATCGGAAGTTTTTCTATCTTGTTTTGGTGCATAATATCTGCCGCTCCGTCAAGTGAGATACCCTTTGTTGCAGTGACAAGCGGCATTTTAGTCATAACTTCACTTGCAAGTTTACTCATGTCTTTTTCAAATCTCATATCACGGTTTGTAAGGATACCGAGAAGTTTGTTGTGAGTGTCTACAACAGGCACACCTGAAATCTTGAACTCTTTCATCAGTGCATCAGCATCAGCAAGTGTAGCATCTGGATGAACATAGATAGGGTCTATAATAATTCCGCTTTCACTCTTTTTAACCTTAGTAATCTGTTTAGCCTGAGCTTCTATATTCATATTTTTATGGATAATTCCGATACCGCCAAGTCTAGCCATAGCGATAGCTGCTCTATACTCAGTTACTGTATCCATTGCTGCAGAAACCATAGGAATTTTTAAAGTAATATTACGAGTCAGTTTTGTCTCTAGTGAAACTTCTTTTGGTAATACTTCAGAATATTGTGGTACTAACAGTACATCTTCAAATGTTAGGGCGCGTTTACGAATTCTCATGGTTATCCTTTGGTGCTAAGAATATAATATGCTTATTTCTTTATAATTTTTGGATTATATCTTTTTTGTGGTTAAAAAGAGGTAAAGAGAAAATTTATGATAGAGATAACAAGCAGTTATCTTCTATCAAAATGATATATTGAGCTGTTAGTTTTAGGCTTTTTATTTTCCCAGCTTAGATATGAAGTCTTTAGATGCTTACCGTCGTTTGTGATTTCATGGATGATAGTGTGTACATGGTCTTCATTAGATTGGCATATCTCCGTGCTCATATCGCAGTCAAATACTATTTTAGTCGGTGTGCTTTTTTTAAAATTTGCTATAAACTCAGGTTGGTTTTGCTTTACACAGTAGTGAGTTGCCTTAATCTGTTCACACTTTATGTCTTTACAGTGGTACATCGTAACCATTTGTTTTGGAGAGTTTGGAAGCAGGTCTTCTTGTATGGTGGAGTTTCTGCCTATGGACTTAAACGCTATGCCTGTTTTGTCTGTTCCGACCATTGGCAAAACATATTTATTTTTGTAAGAGTTGGTACCTATCTGCTTATCAGCAGGAGATAAAACCCATTCACCGCGAAGCGATTCCATCCACTCATATATATCAAATGCATCTGCATCTTTTGCATAGCCGGATGCTGTAATAAAAAGAGTAGCCAATAAGCTCATAAGAATTTTTTTAAACATATCGTTTCCTTGAAAAATATTGCAGTATTATAGCTTGTTAAATATTTATTGTGTAGATGCAGGGCGTTGATTGTTGTTGTGTGTAAGTTCCCACTTTAAAGGTGGGAACAAGAAAAGAAAATATTATTTGGTGTAGTTTATTTGTTTTTCTAAAGAAAGAGAGCCGTCAAAAAGAGTCTGCTCATCGTAAGGTTTAGCGATAAGCTGAAGTCCTACAGGCATTCCTTCATCAGATTTTGATATTGGGAGGCAAAGGGCAGGTAGTCCCGCTAGATTTACACTGATAGAGTAGAGGTCGCTTAAGTACATATCCATCGGATTTTCAAGCTCACCAAATTTTGGTGCAGTTCCCGGTGCTATCGGTGAAAGGATTAAGTCTACATCTTTAAAGATTTCGTTGTATTGGTCTTTAATCATGTGTCTTGTCTTTTGTGCTTTCACGTAGTAAGCTTCATAGTATCCGCTTGAGAGTACAAAGTTTCCAAGTAAAATACGACGCTTTACTTCATCCCCGAAACCGTTGCTGCGAGTCTTGATGAAAGTGTCTTCAAGGTTTGAACCGGTTACGCGGTTACCGTAACGGATGCCGTCGTAACGTGCAAGGTTTGTAGCAGCTTCGGCAGTTGCCGTAATGTAGTAAGCAGAGATGTCAAACTTGGCATCCATCAACTCTTTTTCAACTATGGTATGACCTGCAGCTTTAAGTGCCTCTATAGCTGTCTGATAAGCTTTCTTTACATCTTCGCTTGCATTTTCAACATGCTTTGGAAGAACAGCGATAGTCAACTTTCTGTTGGCATCTAACTTATCTGAGACTTTGTCATCCATGTCTGCAGAAGTCGAATCTTTTAAGTCATGTCCGCTGATGATATCGTACAAAATTGCGGCATCTTCTACATTTTGTGTCATTGGTCCGATCTGGTCAAGTGAAGAAGCATAAGCACCTAAACCGTAACGGCTTACTCTTCCGTAAGTCGGTTTCATCCCTACGATACCGCAAAATGACGCAGGCTGACGGATAGAACCGCCTGTATCTGAACCAAGGGCGGCAATAGCAAGACCTGCGGCAACAGCAGCAGCAGAACCGCCTGAACTCCCTCCCGGAACACACTCAGAGTTGTGAGGGTTTAAAGTCTTACCGTAAAAGCTGGATTCTGTAGTCGAACCCATAGCAAATTCATCCATGTTTGTTCTACCAAACGGACTAAGACCTGCTTTTTGCATCTTCTCGATTACAGTTGCGTTGTATGGAGCGATGTAACCTTGGAGTATGTTTGAACCAGAAGTCACAGACCAGCCTTTTACCTGGATGTTGTCTTTTATAGCAATGGGTACACCGTCACCGACATTGTTTACATCTATGTAAGCATTCAGTTCTGCTCTTTCTTGTATCTTAGTTTTTAGTTCTTCTTTAAATTTGTTTAGTTCATCTTTTGATAATTTTAAGGCTTCTTTTAACGTAATCACTAGATTTCCTTTGATTTTTTTACTTTTTGCACAGCAAAAATTCCAAGAGCAACAACTACAAATATTACAGCTATGCTGATAGCTATAAATGAAGTTGAAACAGGCTCTGCGAAATTAGGCATTTACAACTCTCGCACATCTTTCACATGTACACTCTTCACTGGCTGCTTGATATTTCCAGCATCTAGGACATTTGTGAGCAGTCGCTTTTTGTATTGTAAACGTATCATTTTCAACTTTGAAACTGCCAAGCTCTTCACCCGAAGCTTCATCTGATACGGCAGATACTACAAACCAGTCTTCAGCATCTGTGCTGTCAATTGCAAGAGCAATCTCTGAATCAGTTGAAATAACAACTTCGAGAGTGCTTTTGATGATTTTTTCTTTTTTGAGAGTATCTATGATTGTTCCAAAGCCTTCACGTGCTTTAGTCATATACTCGGCATTGAAAGTAGATTTACCTGTTTTAATCTCTTCATATGTCATGTCAAAGATAGTTTGTGCATCACCTTTGATGATAGCCGGAGCATTTTCAACAATCTCATCTGCCGTGTAAGTGAGTATTGGAGCCATTAGAAGAAGTAAAGTCTTTGTGATGATTGCCATAGCACTCTGACTTGCCATTCTTCTTGGGTCATTTTTTGCATTACAGTAAAGAGAATCTTTTGTCATATCGATGTACATACCGCTCAACTCATTTACGATAAAATTGTTTAGCATGCTCATACCGTTAACAAAGTTGTAGTTAGCAAATGACTTATGGACATCTGCAAGGACTTTTTGAGCAACGTCAAGTATCCACTTGTCTAACTCACCCATATCTTCATAAGCAGTTAAACTTTCAAGGTCGTTAATGTTTGCAAGCATGATTCTAAAAGTGTTTCTTAATTTACGGTAGTTCTCAGATGTCTGTTTTAAGATGCCCTGAGAGATTTTCAAGTCCCCTTGATAATCACTAGATGCAACCCATAGACGAAGAATCTCACTTCCGTACTCTTTTAAGACTTTCTCAGGAGCAATAACATTGCCCTTGGATTTTGACATCTTCTCGCCTTTTTCATCTACCGTAAAACCGTGAGTTAAAACACCTTTATAAGGTGCTTTGTGCTCAACTGCACAAGATAAGAACAGAGATGATTGGAACCAACCGCGGTGTTGGTCAGAACCCTCTACATAAAGGTCTGACTGGTATTCACCTGCGTCATAGTTACGGGACTTTAACACTGAGTTCCAAGTCGAACCGCTGTCAAACCAAACGTCAAGGATATCAGTTACTTTTTCAAGTTCATCAGCTTTATATCCTGCACCCGGATAAAGAAGTTCTTCGATAGGCATTGAGTACCAGGCATCACTTCCTTGCATCTCAAATATCATTGCCGTGAAGTTTAGTACTTTTTCGTCCAAAAGAACTTCACCTGTCTCTTTAACTCTAAAAAATGCGATAGGAACACCCCAGTCACGCTGACGTGAGATACACCAGTCAGGACGGTTTTCAACCATGGAAGTAAGTCTTTTTCTTCCTGTCTCAGGGATGAAAAGAGTCTTTTCAACTTCGCTGAGCGCTATCTCTCTTAGAGTATTGTCTTCGCCCTCAGGTTTTCCGTCCACAGAGATAAACCATTGTCTAGTTGCTCTAAAGATAAGAGGAGTATGGCTTCTCCAACAGTGCGGGTATGAGTGAGTGAACTTTGACTCGTAAAGAAGAGCATCGCCTAAAAGCTCCAAGATTCTATCATTTGTTTTAAAGATAAGTTGACCTACAAACTCTTCAGGGTTCGGAAGAAGTTTTTCTTTAACAATCGTTTCATCAAAACAGCCGGTCTCATCAACGGGCATAATAACTTCCAAGTCATATTTCAGCCCGACACGGTAGTCATCTTCACCATGCCCGGGAGCCGTGTGAACACCGCCGGTACCGCTGTCCATAAGAACATGGTCACCAAGAACAATCTTTGAACTTCTTCCGTTTAACGGATTAGTAGCTACTTGATTTTCAAAAAGTTTAGAATCTATCTCTTTTGCTATTTCACCTTTTACAACGCCAAGTTCAAGCAGAGATTCAAAAAGTGCCTTAGCCACGATATAACCGTCGGTAGTAAGAACATACTTTTCTTCCGGATGAAGAGAGATACCTGTGTTTGACGGAAGAGTCCAAGGCGTAGTTGTCCAGATGACAAGAGATGCTTTACCTGTTAAGCCGGCTTTAGCTTTAGCTTCATCACTCAACTCAAATGCTACATAGATTGAGTGAGACTCTTTGTCTTCATACTCAACCTCTGCTTCAGCAAGTGCAGTACGTTCTGCCCATGACCAGTAAACAGGTTTACTACGCTCAATCAGAAGACCTTTTTTTGCAACACTGCAAAGTGTGCGGTAGATGTTTGCTTCAAACTTATAGTCCATTGTTACATAAGGATTTTCCCAGTCAGCCAAAATACCCAACTGTTTAAACTCGCCTTTTTGTATATCTACAAATTTAGCGGCGTGTGCACGACAAAGCTCTCTTACTTTTGAAACTTCTAAAAGCTCTTTTTTCTTCTTACCGCCAAGCTTTTTCTCAACCTGTTGCTCGATTGGAAGACCGTGACAATCCCAGCCCGGAGTAAAACGAACAGATTTACCGTCGAAGTAGTTATATTTGATAATAATATCTTTTAAAACCTTGTTAAGCGCGTGACCGATATGTATGTTTCCGTTTGCATAAGGAGGTCCGTCATGAAGAGTGAAGCTTGGTGCACCTTTACGGTTAGCCTTCATTTTTTCATAGATTTTATTTTTATCCCATGACGCATAACGCACAGGTTCGTTGTTTACTAGATTGCCTCTCATAGCAAAGTTTGTAGTAGGTAAAAGTAGTGTCTCTTTGTAGTCCATCTGTACCTCAAAAGTGTTTAAAATTTTTGGATTATATCTATTGTGTGTTTAAAAGCTTCTTTAAACTGTGATAATGGTGCTATAATAAGCCAATCCAAATTTGCTTAAAAGGGCTATTGACACATGAGACTGCATCTTATATTTATTGGTAACAAATTTATTTATAACGTATCTTTACAAGAGTATATTTTAAGAAAAATAAGGCAAAAATCTGATTTTATAGATGCTATCACATATTTTAAAGAGAGTGATAATTCACTATTTTTATACCTTGAACAAGAACTAAACTCATCCGATAAGATTATTATCATAACTACTAAACAGAACTTTTCAACAATTGGCAAGTTGATATCCACGGTAACAAGCGACAATCAAGTTCTAAAAGACAATATGCTTATTCCATCTAACTGTTCGGTTTTTGAAGAGGCTTCTTACCTGCTTGAGTACAAAGATTCTATAACAAACGTATTACATATAGACGAAATGCAGAAGATGCCTGAGATACTACTTCATTTTGAAGAGAGCAAGGCTGTTGTACATGTTTTTGAGCAAAGCAGAGACTCGACATATGCGATGCTAAACCCCATAGCTCAAACTTTCGATGTAAATATAGATGTCATCACTTTAATAGACGGTTGGGTGAGAGTTGATATAGTGAGTAAAAAGTATGGAAATATCTCTAAGTTTATAAATTCAGCCAAACAGTTACTTCCAAGAAACCTCATAGCAGCATCAAACATAGTTCTGTATATCATAGAAACACTATCAAGAAATCAAAAGAGACTTACTTTTGCAGAGAGTTGCAGCGGGGGGCTGTTGAGTTACTATTTCACAAAAGAAAACGGTGCTTCTAAAATACTTGACGGAGCATTGATTACTTATTCAAATGAGATAAAAGAAAATTGGCTTGCAGTTGAGCACACTTCATTGCAAGAATTTGGAGCAGTAAGTGAAGATGTCGTAAAAGAGATGAGTGAAGGAGCACTAAATGTAAGTAATGCCGATTATGCACTTTCTATTAGCGGGATTGCAGGAGATTCCGGAGGAACTGAATTTAAACCGGTCGGTACTGTTTTTGTCGGAGCAAGTTCCAAGACTCATCAGGCACAGATGCACCTTAAGTTGGATGGAGACAGGAACTATGTGCAGCATCAAAGTGTATTATTTGCAATAAAAATGCTTATTTTAATAGATAAAGAGATGTTTTTTTAAATTTGTCCAAAAATATCTTGACATCTAAAATCTATTTGTCTATAATTTCGACCTCTTAAGAATAAGAGGAAAAAGTCTTGTTAGCTCAGCTGGTAGAGCACGTCACTTTTAATGATGTGGCCGATGGTTCGAATCCATCACAGGACACCATTTTTTACACTAAAAAACATTTATGCGGTGGTAGTTCAGTTGGTTAGAATACCTGCCTGTCACGCAGGGGGTCGCGAGTTCGAGTCTCGTCCACCGCGCCACTGTTTTTTGGTTAATTGATGGGCGCTTAGCTCAGTTGGTAGAGCGCTACCCTTACAAGGTAGATGTCACTGGTTCGAGTCCAGTAGTGCCCACCATATATATAAGCCTTTTGTTTATGAAAGTGACCCTTTCGTCTAGTGGCCAAGGACACTATCACTTCATGGTAGGGACAGAGGTTCAAATCCTTTAGGGGTCGCCACTTATTTGGTGTTATGCAAAGTTACAAAATGGGCGCTTAGCTCAGTTGGTAGAGCGCTACCCTTACAAGGTAGATGTCACTGGTTCGAGTCCAGTAGTGCCCACCATTTTAGTAACACTTTTTACAATTATGCGCGGTGGTAGTTCAGTTGGTTAGAATACCTGCCTGTCACGCAGGGGGTCGCGAGTTCGAGTCTCGTCCACCGCGCCACTTCATTTTGATTATATGCAACTTAATTTTCAGCTCACATACTAGAGAGTATTCTTCGTTAAAAACTTAAGCACAACTAATTCAAAATATCTTATTTTAACTCTCTTCTTGTACTCTTTTTAGCAACTCTTTAAATTTATTGGAAACCTGTCTTGTCTTTCTAAGTTTTTTTGTTCTGCTGAGTCTGTAAACACCGTTAGTGTTTATAAAAGCATTTACCTCTAAATCAGCCCTTTTATTTAAGTCTAAAACTTCACAGCTTAGAGAATCCAAGATAAGCGGAGGTTTGTCTGCTTGGGCAAAATAACTAAGAACCATATGGTCTCTTTTTGAGTATTTATCATATGCTATTGTAATAAAAAGTTTGTCTTTTTCAAATCCAAGTTTTAAAAGTGTGAAGTATTTTATGATAGCGTAGTCTTCACAATCCCCGTGTCCGGTAGTTAAAAACTCTTTTGGTGTAGCCCAATAATCGCTATGGTTGTCTATTGATCCATCAGGTTGATATTTTAGTCTGTTTAGATAGTTGTTGATTTTAGTAAGTTGTATAAATTCAGAATCATTTTTAATTGAGCTAATCGTTCTATCGTACTCTTGGATTCTGTCACAGGCTTCTTGTCCCGCGCTTTTTTGTATATAAAAAATCTCATTTTTTGTAAATGACGGATATACGGAACCGTAAAGAGTTACAGTAAATAGTAGAAATATAAGTAATTTAATAACTCTTCCTTGGAATTTTATTATGAGTATATCGGTTGATCCTCTTTTAACTTTATAAAAAGCTTTTTGTGCCTCTGACGTCATACATATCTTTGTATCTAAATGTGATTAGATTCTGCATAATCGCAAATAAAATTATAAAGTTAATAAAGCTGCTACCACCGTAACTAAACATTGGTAAAGGAACTCCGACAACAGGTGCGTAACCTATCGTCATTGATATATTAACACCCATATAGACAAATATCATAAAAGAGATAGCGATGGTTACTACCTTAATATAATAGTCGGTATTGTAGATGCTAAGGCTCATTAGATGAAGAATAAGCATAACGTATACCAATATGATTGCAAGAGCACCTAAAAACCCGGTTCTCTCAACAAGAAAAGCAAAGATAAAATCACTTGTAGCTATAGGCAGAAATCTCATCTGTGTCTGCGTAGCTTCTTCTTTTGACTTCCCAGTTAAGCCTCCTGAACCGATTGCAATGATTGATTGCTGAACATGGTAAGATGGCTTTTCACTTAAAAAATCTGTAATTCTTGTTTTTTGATAATCATGCAGGGCAAATTTATATACCAGTGGAGAAAAAAGTAAAATAGCTGCCAAGATGCTTACCCATATCTTCCAATAGACACCTATAAAAAAAAGAACACCGTAGCCAATAATCAGAAGAACAAGAGCAGTTCCCAAGTCAGGTTCTTTTACTATTAGAACAAATGGAAGAAGTATATAAAAGCTGATATACAAAAAATCCTTGACTCCATATCCATTCATCGGAGGCGGGTTTCTTTGAATAATGTATGCCAGCATTAAAATGAGTGCAGGTTTTACAAACTCTGAGGGTTGAATAGTTGCGTTGATAAACGGAATGTCAATCCACCTCTGTGCTCCAAGCCTTGAATGTCCAAAAAACTCAACAGCAAGTAAAAGAGCGACATTTGCCCAGTAAATCAATGGTATCAGCCAACTCATTCTGCGAATAGGGAGTAAAAAGACAAATAAAAATGCTATAACTGCAATACCTACATATGTGCTTTGTTTTTGTGCAAGAGCAGGAACAACTTCACCTATCAGCCAATTGGAAGTAAAAACAAGCGGTATAATTAAGATAATAGAAAAAAAATCAAATTGTGCTAAAATACGCTTATCAAATCTCCACAAGTTTGTAACTCCAAAAAATTTTTAAAATTGTATCACAAAGGGACATAATGAGCGATATAAAAAGCTATATTTGCGATAATCCACAGAGATTGGACATATTTTTAGCATCTGAGATAGGGCAAACACGCTCACAAATAGCTTCTTTAATAAAACACGGATGTGTTAAAATAGAAGCTAAACCGGTAACTCGTCCCGGAGTAAAACTAAAAGCGGGGCAAAATATAGAGGTTGAATTTCCACAAGCCAAAGAATCTCCCGCTATGGATATTGATTTTGATGTTGAGATTCTTTACGAAGATGATGATGTTTTGGTTATTAATAAACCAAGCGGTGTTACAGTGCATCCGGCACCAAGTGTAAAAGAGGCGACACTTGTTGATTGGCTGAAACATAAAGGCATCAGACTTTCAAATATAAGCGGTGAAGAGCGACACGGAATAGTCCACAGACTGGATAAAGGCACGAGTGGAGCTATGGTGGTTGCAAAGAACAATGAATCTCATGAATTCTTATCACAACAGCTTCAAGATAAAAGTATGGGAAGATACTATCTGGCAGTTGTAAATCCGCCTTTAAAAGATGATATAACGACAATAGAACAAAATATCGGTAGAAGCTCACATAACAGGTTGAAAATGTCTTGCAGTGACAACTCTAAATCAAAATATGCAAAAACCATGTTTAAAGTTCTTGCGCTTTCTAGTGATGAAAAACAGCAACTGGTCGCTTGTAAATTATTTACTGGACGTACGCATCAGATACGTGTGCATCTAGAGACAATTAACCGTCATATTATTGGAGATCATATATACTCTTTAAGCCCAAAGCAAGAGAAGTCGGAACGAATTTTGCTACATGCTTACATGATATATTTCATTCATCCAACTAGTAAAAAAGAGATATCTTTTGTCGCAGAGCTGGACAATGTGATGAAAAATTATATAGACAAAAAATTTGATATGGAGCAAATAAATGAAGTTATGGAAACTAGCAACATTTTGCGCGGCTTCTCTACTAATTCTTAGTGGTTGTGGCGGTGCAATACCGAAACCTGCCGATGAGATAAAGATAGATAAAACACTGCCGATAGTAAAACTCACGCAAAACGGAACTGTTGAAGACATGAATGCAGTCGCGTTTGAATGGAAAGCAATTGAAGACGAGAGAGTTAAGGGTATATATATCTATAAGCAGGTTGTGAGCGAAGAAGCAGCTGAGCTTGAACACTACAAAACAATAAACAATCGTTTTACGACTCATTATCTTGACAGAGATATAAAGCCCGAAACGACTTACAACTATAGCTTTAAGACTTTTTCAAAAGAAGCAGAATCTCCAATGAGTGAAGTAAAGGTTGTTAATTCTCTTCCTGTATTACAGTCTGTCGTTTGGATTCAAAGTATTCAAAATATGCCAAGAACTGCAAAAATTATCTGGAGACCTCACGCAAACCAAAAAGTAAAATCATACATTATTGAGAGAAGAACTTTAGAAGAAGATAAGTGGAGCAAGATTGCAACAGTTGATGGCAGATTAAATGCAGAGTTCATAGATGTAGATCTTAAAGATAATTTTGTATATAAATATCGTGTTCGTGTTTTAACATATGACGGTATTGTTTCAACACCGAGTGAAATAGTTCAAGTTGTCACAAAAGCATTGCCGATAAGCGTTAAACATATTGTTGCAACTACAGACTTACCGAGAAAAATTGAGATAAACTGGGAAAAATCAACTACTGAGGATTTTGACCGTTATTATCTTTACAGATCAGAAACATCAGATGGAAGTTATGAGTTAATAGCAAAACTTTACAACAATACGTTTACTGATGTAATCGAAGAAGATGGAAAAGAGTATTTTTACAGAGTAAGTGCTGTTGAGAAAAATGGACTAGAGAGTATTCACGATAAGCTTTCAATTCAAGGTATAACTCTTATTAAACCTGAAACTCCGTCATTAGTAGAAGCTAAGATAGCAGAGAATAAGATTGAAATCAAATGGAACAATAAGGATCCAAGAGTTAAAACGTACACTGTTGTTAAAAAAGCTAAAACTGGCTGGTTTGACGCTAAAGATGAAGAGTTTGTAGAGATAAAAGGTACAAAATTCTTAGATTCTGAAATCGGACCGAATGTTACCTACTATTACCAAGTATTTGCTATTGATGAGTTTGGTATAAAATCACAACCAAGTATTGAAGTGGAGATCAAGACTCCAAACACAGTTGCTGATAATAGAAAAAAAGAAGAAGAGATAACAGAACCTAATTCTAAAACTCAAAAGAAAAGTGAAGAGGTAATCATACCTACTCAAGATTTTAACTAAAACGAGAATTAATGCCGCATCTACATATTCAAGAGTTTAAAGAGATAAGTTTTCCTCAAAGCCATGATGAAGTTTCATTTAACTTCATGGCTAAAAATGCAAAACACAGTGATGAGACTCTTATCTCTGTCACTGTCGAAGAAGATGATTTCTTTTTGCTTGTAAAAGAAGAAGATAATAAGAACCTTTTAAAGACAGATAAATTAACCAGACCAGCATCTATACATAACGTGCATAAAGCACTTCTATCTTATGCTCAACTTGCAGATTTAGAGATTATTTCTTCAAACGTTCCTCAAAAACAAAAAAATATTCACTTAGAAGAAGCAACAGCACTTAAACATATAAGTTATTTTGCAGATAATTTTCCCCAAGCATCTGAGATAAGGATTGAAGTGGGTTTTGGTTCGGGTAGACATCTGATTCATCAAGCTACACAAAACCCGGATATTTTATTTATTGGTATAGAAATACATAGACCTTCCATTGAACAGGTCTTAAAACAAGTCAGCATCCAGAAGATAGAAAATTTGCTGGTTTTGGATTATGATGCAAGACTTTTTATGGAACTTGTTCCATCAAATATTGTAGGCAGGATTTATGTTCACTTTCCGGTGCCATGGGATAAAAAACCGCATCGCAGAGTAATATCTACTTCTTTTATAGAAGAATCAAGAAGGGTTTTAAAAGTAGACGGACGACTGGAACTTCGTACAGACAGTGAAAACTATTATGCTTACTCTTACGAAACATTTATAAACTTTCATAAAACTATACTTCACATAAACAAGAACAAAGATATTGCAATAAGTTCTAAATATGAAGATAGATGGAAGAAGATGGAGAAAAACATCTATGATTTAACCATGATAAATGAAGAAGAATCAGATAAGCTTAGTTTAGACGGCAGCTTTGAGTTTTCTACGGTTGGCTTATCGGATGAACAACTAATAGAACTTCATGGTATCACTCAAAGATTTGAGGGTGGTTTTATCCACTTTGAGAGAGTTTACAAGTTAGATGATGGTGTGATGCTTCGTGTATCTCTTGGAAGTTTTGACAGACCTGAGCATCTCTATGTTCTTATAAGAGAGAAGTCTGCTTCTTATTATCCTGCCCTCCCGTTAAAATCAAAAAGTAATCTCTTGGCACACAGATATTTAGACGGAGTATTTAATGGATAAGGTAATTATGGCACAGGATTTATCGCTTTCATATTCTAATGATGAAACGATTATCAATAAAGCGAATTTTTCTATTGACTCAGGTAGTTTTATTTTTATTACCGGTGCAAGCGGTAGTGGAAAATCTACCCTTTTAAAATCTCTTTATGGTGCCTTAAAACCTAAACAAGGTAGTTTAATAGTCGGTGGTGTTGAGCTACGCGGTGTCTCAAGTGCAAAACTAAACTTCTTAAGAAGACATGTCGGCATAGTCTTTCAAGATTATAAACTTGTTAAAGAGTGGACTATTGAGAAAAATATCATGCTTCCTCTTATTATAAACGGATATGAAAAAAATGTAACACAAAATCAAGTTGATTCTCTTTTGAAGCATGTCAGACTTAAACATCAATCAGGAAAGTATCCTTTAGAACTTAGTGGTGGAGAACAACAGCGTGTTGCAATGGCAAGAGCTTTAGCACACAACCCTATTTTAATACTTGCAGATGAGCCGACGGGAAACTTGGATGATTACTCTTCACAGCTAATTTGGAATCTTTTAGAAGGTGCAAATGAGCAGTTAAAAACTACGGTAATAGTAGTTACACATAACATTCCTCAGACAATAAATGTAGATTATAAACACTATAATATTGAGTACGGGAGCGTGCATGAAGTCGTTTAAAAATCATCTCTCTTTAGTTGTAGCGCTTCTTAGCATACTCTTTTCTATTCAAATATTTATTATTGTAGATAGGTCTATAGAGGCTTATAAAGAAAATTTATCTAACAATTATGCGGTAATAATCGTAAGTCAAAAAAAACTTTCAGATGAAGCTATCTTTGATATAAACGATATGATTTCAAACGTGAGTGAGTTGTCCGCAGAAAGCGTCATAAAAAGATTAAACAGTGGAATAAATAAAAAAAACATAGAACTATTAAAACTGACTCTACCAAAATTTTATAAGCTAGGTCTTGCATATTATCCTAGTCCAAAAGAGATAAAAAGACTCAGAAAAGATTTGCTCAAAAACAGCTCTATAAAAAAAGTCGAAGATTTTTCGCATAACCATGACACAACATATAAGCTTCTGCTTCTTTTTAAAAATGTTGTTTTAATATTTGCAGTGGTCGTGTTGATAGTTACCATACTCCTTATATTTAAAGAGCTTCGCATATGGCAGTTTAAACATAGCGAACGTATGAGTATCATGGGACTCTTTGGTGCACCTGTATGGCTCCGCTCAGCTGTTCTTTTTAGACTGGCAATCGTGGATGCAATCATTGCAAGTGTTATAGCCTTTAGTATATTTATGTATATATCAACATCTTTGTGGGTGCAAGAACAGTTTAATAACATAGGCATTAATGTTGTTATTTATGATCTTATAAATGATTCGGCATTACTTTTTGGTGCAGCGATGGGATTGTCTATTTTACTAGCTTCACTTATTGTTCTAGGACATAAAGAAGAGGTATGATTCGTTTACTTATAATCTTTATATTGTCATGTATCTATGTATCGGCAAAAACGAGTGTAGATGTAAATATAGAAAAGACCAGCAATAAATTAAGCGCTTTTTCTAAAAATTATTCAAACATAAATAAAAAAGTAGCGCAAACCGCAGAGGCGATATTAAAACAAAAAAAAGAGATTGAGATACAGCAAAAGCATTTAGACTCTCTAAAAAAAGAACTTGGTGAAAAAGAAAGTAGTTATAATGAAAATACTATTCAGCTAAAAGAGCTAAAAAAAGTTCAATCAACTCTTAAAGCAACTCAAGATAAACTCGAAGAAGAACTGGTCTTTACTATAGCACAGAGTGTTTCGCTTTCAGTAATACTAGAAGAAGAGATTGCCGCAAGCGAAGAGTCACTTATAGAATTTGAAGTTCTAAAGGTAATGTTGGAAAATTCAAAAAAGAAGGTAAAAGAGTTAAACAGAAGATTTTATGAAAACTCTAAAGAAATAGACGCTTTAAGTGAGCATGCAAGTTTTTTAGAGGTAGAAATAGCAAATATAGACAGTAAGAGAAAAGATTTGCTTAACACACAAAAGAAGAATAAAAAAGCATTAAAAGAACTCAATATTGCAAAATCTTCGTATAAAAAAGAGTTACAAAAACTTCTTAAAAAGCAAGATGCACTTAAAAAGACACTCGCTAAATTAAATATTATAAAAATAGATGAGATTAGAAAAGCAAAACAAGAAGAAGAGAGAAGAAAAGCTTTTGATTCTAAAAGTATTATCTCAGATAAAGATCTGCCAAAGGTTAAAAAACATGGCAGTAGTTATCAAGCAATAAAAACAAAACGTTATGTCGGGAACAAGACTATTGCACCGTTTAGTCCATATACAATAACAAAAAGATACGGCACATATACAGATCCTATATATGGCATCAAGGTCTTTAATGAGTCTATTTCATTGAAGCCTGAACGTAAAAACACAAAGGTTAAAACGGTGTTTAACGGCAAGATTATATATGCAGATAAAACGGCAGTTTTAGATAATATTGTCATCATAGAACATGAAAATGGACTTCACACTATTTATGCAAACCTTTCACAAATATCACCAAATATTAAAAAAGGCAAAAAGATTAAAAAAGGCTATACAATAGGCCGTGTAAGTGATGAGCTAATCTTTGAAGTAACGCAAAAATCCTTTCACATTAATCCTATAAGGCTTTTTCAATAAGAAAATATGTCGGTATTTTTTATTGTCTGGGCAATTGGCTATTAAATAGTAGCTACGCTTGCACTGATTAGTATATTTATAATGTATCTTAAGTATGATGAAGATTCTGATTAGATATAATTGCAAAAAAAATAAGTAGAGAAAAACATGAACTTTATCCAAACTCGCGGATGCGATGAGAACAAACTTGCAAGTGTTACATTTTCCCAAGCTATTTTAAGTCCTATAGCTTCTTTTGGCGGTCTGTACGTGCCGGAATCATTACCGGAACTTGGAAATGAATTTTTAAATAAACATCTTAACTCTTCATATAAAGAGTTGGCATCTGATTTACTTAGCCGTTTTGAGATAGATATTGAGCAAAGTGTGATTGATGAAGCGCTTAACCTCTACGATAAATTTGATGACTCTAAAAACCCTGTTCCGGTTGTGAAAGTAAAAGAAAATCTTTTTGTAAGTGAACTTTACCATGGTCCGACTCGTGCATTTAAAGATATGGCCCTTCAGCCCTTTGGTAAGATACTTTCATCGGTCGCCCAAAAAAGAGATGAAAACTATTTGATCTTGGCTGCTACAAGTGGAGATACGGGACCGGCTGCCTTAGAGACTTTTAAAAATCAAAAAAATATTAAAGTTGTTTGTATGTACCCTGCAAACGGGACTTCCGATGTACAAAGACTGCAAATGGTTACCGAAGAAGCATCGAATTTAAAAGTCATTGGAATAAAAGGTAATTTTGACGATGCTCAAAGCGCACTCAAAAACCTATTGTCATCTCCTAGTTTTGATGCTACTTTAAAAGAAAAACATATTTCACTCTCAGCTGCAAACTCTGTAAACTTCGGACGTATTATTTTTCAAATCATCTACCATATTCACAATTACTTAGAACTAGTAAGACAAAACGCTGCTAAAATAGGGGATAAAGTATATTTGAATGTCCCAAGCGGAAACTTTGGAAATGTACTTGGGGGTTATTATGCGATGCTTATGGGACTTCCTGTAGAGAAGTTGATCATTGCTTCAAATGAGAACAATATCTTAACACGTTTGATTCAAACAGGTGTTTATGATATGCGTGACCAAGAGCTTATACTTACGACTTCTCCTGCTATGGATATTTTAAAATCTTCTAATGTTGAGCGTGTTCTTTACGGATTATACGGAGCAGACAGAACAAAAGAGCTTATGCATGATCTTGACACTAAAAAGATATATACGCTTACTCAGGAAGAATTGATAAAATTACAAGAGATTTTTGTTGCCGATTATTGTAAAGATGCTGAGGGTAAAGAATATATTAAGAATACTTTTAATGAAGGTTATTTGATGGACCCTCATACTGCTACATGTTTTAAAGCTTATGAGACATGTGCTACCAAAGATATACCTACAATCATCTACTCAACAGCCGAGTGGACAAAGTTCTCTCCTGTAATTGCAAATGCTCTAACTGGTGAAGAAGACGCGCAAGATATTGTAGCATTAGAGTCTATATCTAAAACAGCCAATGTCGAAATACCGTCGATGATAAATGAACTCTTCAGCAAAAAGATAATCCATGATACGGTTATAGAAAAAGAGAATATAGAAGAAGAGATACTTAAGTTTTTATAACAATTATGACTATTTGTCTTTAATCAATCCGCTAATACTTTGTGCAATTGATCTTGGTGATGAATTTTTTGATAATAGTCTGTGTACAGTATATATATCTGTACTTTTACTATTACCTAAAAGTATTATTTTAGGAATAGAAAAAATATATTTTTTATAATATTTTAAAAATATGTCAATTTGCATCTTTGATAACTGGTCTTCAACAATTAAAATTTTCACATTGTTTTTTAAAGCCCATTTTAGAGCCAGTTTTTCATCTATAAATGATTTTACTTCATAAGACTTGTGCATATTCTTTATTGTTGCAGTATATTCCATAGCATCTTCTGTAGAATTTACAACAATCATTATATTGTCTTTCTCTAATGAAGAAAGGTATTTATATAAATTAAAAAGCTTTTTAGTATCGGTTGACATTTTGTTAGAATCTTGTGAGTCTAAATAATATTTTAAATATGTTTTTGTATTAAACTCACCGGAAATACCTGCCTTATGCAGGTGGGCTTTAACTGCTTTTGAGGCTTTAGCTTCATGCCATAGTTTTTGATCAAGTATAAAAGTCTGTGCACTTAATATGTCTACTATACTTACCTTATATTTAATAGCTGCATTGCTAAAGAGTTCATAAAAATCATTTCTGTATTCTTGTTCAAAATTTGTGAGAAGCTCCATATCATGCTTATATCTTTCATCAAGTTCAGCCATCATATGAACAATGTCAACATAGGATCCATTTAGAGATTTAAAGTTCTCTTTCAATATGTCAAACTCTTCACTTTTTATATTCTTTTCCAATTCATTTTTTTTTACTTTTAAAATAGTCCCAACATGCTGTTCACTTCCTTTAAGTTGATCCAGTTTTTCAATAGTCTTTTGAGCACCATTCTTAATTTTTTGATATTCAGCCTGGCATGCAAGAAATACCTCTTCATAAGCAAGTTGTGGGTATCTTGTTTTTTTTACAAAATCATCATACACACTTGACATCGCTTTTAAATCATTTTTAAGTGATTTTATTTTTGGTGTCACTATATGTAAGTCTATTTCACTTAAGTTATTAAAAGTTGTCCAGATAAATCGTCTTATTTGAATGTAATCTAATCTGCCTTGTACTTTTTTATAAGAGTTTCTTTTAGATATATTTTCTTCAATAATATTAAAGTAATTTGCAACTGCATTATGAAGATTTAGTGTTAGCGTTACACTCTCTTCTCTTGGACCTATCTCTTCTTCAATATCTTCAAAATTGTTTATAATATTTACATGTTCATCAGACTCAAAGTGTTCGGGATAAGAGTCCTCTATCTTAGTATTTGGAAGTTCATTTTCTGTTTTTTTTGATTTAAAATCATCATCTTTATTTTCATTTACTTTATCAATTTTTGATTCAAGTTGATATTTTTTTGTTTCTAGTTCTGGATCTGGATCTGGATCTGGATCGCTGGTCGTTAATTCGGGTTCTGGCTCTGGCTCGCTGTTTGTTAATTCAAGTTTTGGAGTCTTTTCTGAAAGGTCTTTAGTGATTTCTTCTTGAGTTGCTTCATCTTTTTGTTTGTCCGAAACAGTGTCTTCATTCTCTAAAGAAACTATGGCAAATGCTTGACTGTCTTCATAGTTAAAGCTGACTTCTAGACCTAACGATGGCATAGTGTCAAAATCATCCCACTCTTGAACGGTAAAGTTGATTTTATCTTTTTTGGAGGTGATTATAATACCTTTTCCATCATTAGCATTGAAGAAAAGAATTTTCCCTATTTGTCTCATATACTGATTCTAGCACTTAATAACTTAATATAATTCATTTGTGCAAAAAATCTGGTTATTATTCAAAGACAAATAGAATGACTGACTATTAAGTTACATTTGATAGATTATAATAAGGATATTAAAGATCAATAGCCCTTTTATAAGCCTTCTCAATAGCATCCATACAGGCGCTTCTTACGTTTCCGTCTTCAAGTGCTCCGTAGCCGGCAGCCGTTGTTCCCCCTGGACTCATAACACCGTCTTTTAAAAGTGCAGGGTGAATATCTTGTATCAGTTCTCCAAATCCGCCAAAAAGACCTCTCATTATAGCCATAGCATCATCTCTTTTTAGTCCTTGTTTAACCGCTCCGTCTGTCAGCGCTTCTGAAATTAGAGCAAGATAAGCAGGACCGCTTCCGGCAAGTGCGGTAGCAATGTCTATCTCTTTTTCACTTGCTAACCACCTTGTATTTCCTATAGCCCCTAAAAGTTCCTCGGCTTCTTCTTTGAACTCTATGTCTCCTGTTAATGTAGTCATTGATTTGTTTATACTTGCAGCAAGGTTTGGCATAGTTCTAACCACTGCATTAGGACCTAAGTTTTGCTTTAATGTAGAGATGCTTGTACCTGCTAAAACAGAGTAGATAACTCTTGCTTTACCTTTGATTTTGGAAGAGACTTCTATAACATTTGCAGGTTTAACACAAAGCATTATAGTCTTATTGTTAACATTAAAATCATCAAGTAAAAACTTATCTATACTCGTACCGATATCTTTTTCAAATTTCTCAAGTTTTTCAATATTTCTGCCGACTACTTCTATTTTATAATTGTTTTTTAATCCTTTGGCAATGCTTAGTGCCATGTTTCCGTTTCCGATAAAAGTTATAGTTTTCATAATAGTGCCTTAAAGTTTTTATGTTAGTATAGCATCTATACAACAATT